>NZ_PKHX01000003.1:122316-299363 GCF_002848005.1 Varibaculum cambriense
AGTGATCCGCTCGGCCATATCCCGATGGAATTTCTCAGGATTCGTGGGGGTACCGCTGCCGTCAGTTAACTGTTCGATCGGCACTAGATATCCGGTTTCGCCCTCGGCAATGCAATCGGGAATCCCACCGGTAGCGGTACCCACTACCGGCAGCTCCATCGCGGCGGCCTCGAGGTTCACAATCCCCATCGGTTCATAAATCGAGGGGGTAACAAAAACATGCGCTGCCGACAAGATGTTTACTAGCTGGTCGTGCGGGAGCATCTCTTCAATCCAGATAATTCCGCTACGCTCTGCCGATAATTCGTCGACTAACTTGCGAACTTCTTTTTCAATCTCTGGGGTATCCGGTGCCCCCGCACAGAGTACTACCTGAGAATCTGCCGGAATCTGTTTGATTGCCTGCAAGAAGTGCGGCAGTCCTTTTTGCCGGGTTATCCGACCTACGAAAGCCACAGTCGGTATCTCGGGGTTAATCCCGTATTTAGCTAGGGTTTGGGCAACCGCTTCCTGGTCTGTGGGCAGCGCCCAATCGGTTAGATCCAAACCATTATGGATAACGTGGACTTTATCCGGATCTATCTGCGGGTAAGCCCGTAAAATATCTTCCTTCATCCCGTGGGAGACCCCCACCACCGCATCGGCTGCCAAGTAAGCGGTTTTTTCTGCCCAGGATGAGAGGTTATAGCCGCCTCCCAACTGTTCGCGTTTCCAAGGACGCAGCGGCTCTAGGGAGTGAGCGGTCACCACATGCGGGACTTCGTAGAGTTTCTTCGCCCAGTGACCGGCCATATTCGCATACCAAGTGTGAGAATGTACCAGATCAGCCTGGTCACAATGCTGCGCCATCTGTAAGTCGATTCCCAAGGTACGCAGGGCGGCATTATCCCCATCCTGTTTGTGGCAATAGTCGTATCCTTGCACCCGAATTTTTCCGCCGTTATCGGGGCGCGGACCGTCGAAGCAATGCACTCCCACCTCAATTCTTTCCGCTAACACCTTTGCCAGCTCAGTGACGTGTACGCCAGCTCCGCCATAAACATGGGGTGGGTACTCGCGGCTTAACAAATCGACACGCATTTTGGGGATCCTTTCCTAGGTGACCTTTAAATTTGCTGCTATTTACCAGGTTAGTAGAATCGTGAAGGCGCGGGGCAGAAACGGGAAACCTTCGTGCCTCCTTGCAGAAAATTCCCGCCTAAGGAATACCTCTGCCCTGGACTCAGAGAAAACGGCCAGGGGGAAACTATTATTTTTTAAATTCTTCGTAAGCGGACTATTACCGTTTAATTAATCGAGCTCAAATCCCCGCGCGAGCACTAGGGGTTGGCATATGCTGACGTCATGGGTAAAAAAAATGTTTTAGCAATGATTCTGGCTGGCGGCGAAGGCAAGCGCCTGATGCCCCTTACTTTAGATAGAGCGAAACCGGCAGTTCCCTTTGGGGGTACTTATCGTTTGATCGATTTCGCGCTTTCCAACGTGGTGAACTCCGGGTATCTGCGTTCGGTAGTCCTCACCCAATATAAATCGCACTCTCTGGACCGTCACTTAGCTACCACCTGGCGGATGTCAGATTTGCTGAGCAACTATGTAGCACCAGTGCCTGCCCAGCAGCGGCGCGGAAAGCATTGGTATTTGGGCAGCGCAGATGCGGTCTACCAGTCGCTAAACATTGTGCGCGATGAGAATCCCGACTACGTCCTGATTATCGGGGCAGACAATATCTATCGCATGGACTTTTCTCAAATGGTCGACGACCATATTAAGTCCGGCCTGCCCTGTACCGTGGCAGGGATTCGCCAACCGATTGAGCTTTCCAGTGCTTTTGGGGTCATTGACCAAACCAACGGAACGATCAATCGCTTCATCGAAAAACCCGATACCTGCGAGGGTCTGCCTGATGATCCCACTAAGTTCTTGGCGTCGATGGGTAACTACGTTTTCACTACTAAAGACTTGGTAGCTGCTTTGGAAGAAGATGCCAAGAACGAAGAGTCAAAGCACGATATGGGCGGGGATCTGGTGCCCTACTTTGTAGAGCATGGCGGGGTGAACTGCTATGACTTCATTGAAAACGAAGTTCCAGGCGCTACCGATCGCGACCGTGACTACTGGCGCGATGTCGGTACTATCGACGCCTTCTACGAGGCTCACCTGGACTTGCTGTCGGTGTCTCCGGTGTTCAACCTCTATAACTTTGACTGGCCAACCTACACGAAGCTAGACGCTTGGCTACCCCCCGCCAAGAGCACCTTTAACGACGAGACTCGCCGCGGCGCAGCCTTAGATTCAATCGTCTCGCCGGGAGTCATTATTTCGGGTGCGCATGTGGAGCGTTCTATGCTTTCCCCTATGGTGCATCTGCATTCATTCTCCTCTGTTGACGGCTCGGTATTGATGCACGGAGCTGATGTGGAACGCTCTGCAGTCATCCACAACGCGATCTTGGATAAGAATGTACGGGTTGCCGAGGGCGTACAAATCGGTGTTGATCACGACAAAGACCGCGAACGCGGATTCACGGTTTCCGAGGGCGGGATTACCGTAGTACCCAAGGGAACCATCGTCGATCATTAAGCTATCGCTGGCTAAATTACCGGGGAGCACTTCCTTTGAAGTGCTCCCCGAGCTATATCTAGCAGCGTCTTGAACGGTACCAGCAACACAAAAGCGTCTAAGTGTAGCCCGCGGCTATTGACGCAGCGGGGCGTGAAAAACTCCAGTCAGTTCCCCGTCACCTGGGACAAGATGAGTAAAATCGGCAACTCTAAAAGCAATAGCGGTAGCGGTGGACACTCCGTAAGGTACGCCGGCGTTTTCCGGTGCTAAAAGCTGGGCAGTCATGGAAATAATGGGCTCATGCCCTACTACCAAAATGGCTTTACCCCCTGCCGGTGCATACTCGCTTACTAGCCGCAGCAGCCGCTCCGGAGAGCAATGATAAAGCTCGTCCTCTGCCAGTAGCTGTGCGCTCGGGTAAGCTAGACCGACCTGCTGGGCAGTTTGGGTGGCGCGAGCCGCCGTAGAATGCAAAATCAGCTCTACCTCGACCCCCTCTTTAACCAGAAGCGCCCCCAATTCCCGCGCCTGCCGCACCCCCGCCGGGGTCAAAGGGCGGGAGTGGTCACCTCGGCCATAACCAGCCTGAGCATGCCGCACCAGCGTTAATTCGTAGCTCATAGCTCTATCCTAGCTAAGCCTCTAGAATGAAAACTAAGGACAAGGAGAGGTATGGCTTTAGCTAAGGGACCAGAAGACAATATCTGTTCGGCGCGAGGATGTGAAAACCCGGCAACCAAAGCGGTGCTATGGCGTAATCCCAAGATTCCCCGCCGGGTACATAAAACCTGGCTGACTTGCGATGAACATACCGATTTTTTGCGGCAATATCTGGCATATCGCTCTTTTCCCACTAAAGTGGTTCCTTTTAGCGAGGTCGATACGGCAACTTTGGATGAAACCTGAGTCGTCCGGCAGCCCCTGTTGGCTATTCCTGGTTTTCTAGGTAAGCTCCACCAGATCCAGGTAATCATCACTCCATAAATCTTCATCCCCATCGGGCAGCAGCAACACCCGCTGCGGATTGAGCGCCTCAACGGCACCCGGATCGTGGGTCACCAGCACCACTGCCCCCTCGTATTGGTCGAGGGCGTGCAAGATTTCTTCCCGAGACGCCGGATCCAAGTTATTGGTAGGTTCATCTAGCAGCAGCACATTGGCGCCACTTACTACCAGGGTGGCTAAAGCGAGACGGGTTTTTTCTCCCCCCGACAGCACGATGGCCGGCTTAAAAGCGTCCTCACCCGAAAATAAGAACTGTCCCAAAATATTACGCACATGGGTTTCATCCAGGTCGGGAGCCGCCGCGGTCATATTTTCGTAAACCGTGCGAGCCGGATCCAAGGTTTCGTGTTCTTGGGCGTAATAGCCCAGTTTGAGGCCGTGCCCGGGAACAACTTCCCCCGCGTCTGCCTCCTCGATCCCGTTTAGTAGTCGCAGCAGCGTGGTTTTACCGGCCCCGTTTTCCCCCAAAACCACTACTTTGCTACCGCGGTCAATTGATAAATCTAGGCCGGAAAATACCTCTAGGCTGCCATAAGATTTCGCGAGGCCGCGCGCATTCAGCGGTACTTTGCCGCAAGCTAGCGGAGTAGGAAAACGCAGGCGGGCGACTTTTTCGGCTTTGGTTTCACTTCCGGCCTCTTTAACCAGTTCCTCGGCTCGACGCAGCATTTGTTGCGCCGCGACTGCCTTAGTGGCTTTGGCTCGCATTTTTTCGCCTTGCTCGCGCAATGCCTGTGCTTTCGCTAAGGCATTTTGGCGCTCCCGGCGCCGCCGCGCCTCATCTTGGGCACGTTGCTTCAGGTAGGCGTCCCACCCCAGTTTGTATTGATCGATCACCGCCCGGGAGGCATCCAAGTACCAAACCTGGTTTACCGTGTCTTTTAGCAGCGCGGTGGAGTGGGTGACCATTACGAAGCCGCCGGCATAGGTGCGCAGGAAATCGCGAAGCCAAATGATGGAGTCATGGTCTAAGTGGTTGGTGGGTTCGTCTAGAAGCAGTACGTCCGGCTGGGAAAACAGTACCCGCGCCAGTTCTACCCGGCGGCGCTGCCCTCCCGAAAGGGTCGCCAGTGGTTGCGTGAGCGCGGCTTGGTCAAGCCCCAAGTTATGGGCGATCTGCATAGCTTCCGAGCGGGCAGCATACCCGCCTAGCCGAGTGAACTCTTCATCTAGGCGGGCGTATCTTTCTATCGCCTTCGCTTGGGTTTCCCCACTGGTAGTGGACATTTTTTCTTGAGCGTTCTCGATTGCCCACAAAGTGCGATCCAAATCCCGCACCGCCATTATCCGGGAAATCCCGTCTTTTTGTTTCACCCCGACTGCTGGGTCTTGTGACAGATACCCTACCGACCCCGAGGAAGTAACTTTGCCTTGAAAATCGATATTGTCGATTAAGTCTTGGGCTTCTTCTTCACTGAGGGAGCCGCTGGAGCGGTGTTTACCTAGCGCCACTAGCGCCGCGATTAAACGCATAGTAGTGGTTTTACCAGCACCATTGCGCCCGACTAGGCCGATGCGCATTCCTTTATCAATCCGCAAATTGGTGCGGGAGACCAAGAGCCGCTGCCCGATCCGCACTTCCATATCTTGCGCATTAATCACGGTGTGGATTCTACCCAGGTGCTGCCAGTAGTTAAAACTGATACGACTATTGCTTGCCCCGCTACTTTCCCGTATTTTCGAGGATAGGAGTAGGTCGGAGCGAGCAGCATCCCCGGCAGAGCAGGTGGAGGTGAAGAATAACTATGTTTTGTGGCTTCTATATTTCCCTACTTGGAAAACCAGGTAGCCCCCTACCGGAAGTAGAAGAGGGCAGCGAACCGCTGGTTAATGCTATCTTTGCCTGGCAGCACACTTTCATCGCGGACTTTCCCCAGCGATATGACCATGGAGAAATCTGGCACGTTGCAGAAGCTACTGTAAAACCCAGGCAGCAGCATATTGAAGCGACCGCATATTTTATTGCTCCCAGCTTTACGGATTCACCAGCTGCTATAGCTCAGATGTTTGAGGCATTCTGGAAAGCTACTGAAAAGCTGTACCAGCTCCAGATTTCAGAAGTTATTTTTCAGTTTGACCCCACTACCAGCGCAGATTTTTCCCAGCTAGCTCCGGACTTTAGTAGCTATCAGGCAGCTGCTCAATGGATGGATTCCGAATTCATTCCTGCGACCACCACCGCTATTTTGTACGTCACCGCAGATACCCGGTTACCCGAGGAAGTTGCTAGAGAAACGATAGCTTTCATTAACTCCTGCGGAATTTCCGTAACCGCTGATACCTCGCGCGGTTCCGTCCTCCCTAAAAACAGCAGCGCGAAAATACCTGAGGACCGTTACCGGGCACTTATTCCGGGGTGGGATTCCATCAGTGTTTCTTGGTTTTTGGCGGCGCTAGTTGCCAGCTATGCCCCGAAAATCCGGGAAAACCTTACTATTTCCATTGGGCTAGCTCCCTTATCCTCCGGTGCTGAATCTTAGCTGATTCCTAGTACCCTGCCAGTGCGGAAAGTCCTGCCACTTTACCGGTCTCAACAGCGCGTTATTTCCATTGCAATCACTACAATGCAGTAAACATAATGCCATCGCGATGTAGATACTTCCCTAGTCTAACTTGGGGATTTACAATAGTGCTTTAGCAAAGGTGCCGTAACAAAGGGAAAAGTCATGCCCGTAAATCTGAGCCGCAAAGACATTCAAGCTATTGATGCCGCCAAAGCCTACTATGGGGGTCTCCCCCAAAATGAAGTGGCGGCACGCCTGGGAATCTCCCGTCCCACGGTTTCTAAACTGCTGCGCTATGCACGCGCCAAAGGATACGTGAAAATCACGGTTAATGATCCCCGACTAGCAGACTCGTCGACTGCGAAGGCTCTGATTTCACGTTTCGGTTTAGAGGAGGCGGTGGTAGTTTATCCCAGCGCTCCCGCAGATATTGAAGTCCGCAAAGCGCTGGGAGAAGCCGGGGCCCGAATGGTGGAAAAGGTGATTAAAGATGGTGATACCGTGGGGGTTTCCTGGTCGCGCACCGTCGAAGAAATCTCTAAAAATCTTTCCCCCCAGCAACGCAAGAAGGTAGAGGTCGTGCAGCTGCGCGGAGGGGTAGGCGGGTTTGCGCGCGGACAAAGCGAAATCGAGGCGGTCAATCGTTTTGCTGAGGCTTTTAACGCTGAGGCACACCTCTTGGGAGCGCCCACCGTATTTCAAAGCGCGGAAGCTAAACAGGCGATGATGAAAGAAAAACAGGTGGCGGCAGTCTTGAAACGCGGACGCGACTCGCAGGTAGCCGTTTTTACCGTGGGAGATGCGGCCAAAAGTTCCTATCTTTTGTCCCTGCCCACCCTCTCACGCGATGTGAAACTGATTTTAGAGAAAAAAGCAGTCGGCGATATTTGTTCCCGCTTCATCGATACCCACGGCAGGGTGTGTTTGCCGGAACTAAATGACCGCACTATGGCGATATCTTTGGCACAGCTGCGGCGGATTCCCGAAAAAATTATGGTTGCTGGCGGGGGCGCGAAAGTAGCGATTATCAGGGTCGCCCTGGAACACGGTTACGCTAATCGCCTAGTGATTGACGCGGCTACTGCCGCGCAAGTGTTAGATATGCGCGTGAACTAGCTAGGCACTCGAATAACGATCATCGGGTACCATCAGGCTCTCTCCCTTCCCGTACCTAACCGGGAAGTTACCGAGTTTTTAACGTGTTTCAAACCCTTTATTACGTTTAAGCGAGGTAGGTCTCTACAGTGTGAAATGCGCGGCTATCAGCGCTTTAAAGCTTAGCAATCGAGGGAAACGCCATTAGGATGAGGGCATGAACGATATTAGTAAACTGCGTAAACCCAAAGCTTGGATGAGCGACATGGATGGCGTGCTGGTGCACGAATCGCTGGCTTTGCCGGGCGCAAATGAGTTTATCGAAACTCTAAAAGAAAAGAATATTCCCTTCTTGGTACTGACCAATAACTCTATCTTTACCAACCGCGACCTCTCGGCACGTTTGGAAGCTTCGGGGCTAGAAGTTCCCGAAGACCATATCTGGACCTCTGCGAACGCTACCGCTGAGTTCTTAAACAGTCAGTCCCCTAACTCTCGGGCTTACGTGATTGGAGAGGCGGGACTGACCACCGCGATCCATGAAGCCGGTTATGTGATGACCGAAAGTAATCCCGAGTTTGTGGTGTTGGGAGAAACCCGCTTCTACGATTTCGTAAGTATCACTAAAGCCATCCGCCTGATCGAAAAGGGCGCCAAGTTTATTTGCACGAACCCCGACACTACTGGTCCTTCCGAAGACGGAACTTTGCCGGCAGTGGGATCAGTGGCTGCGATGATCACCAAGGCTACCGGGCGTAAACCCTATTTCGTGGGTAAACCAAACCCGATAATGTTCCGAGCCGGGCTTAATAAACTAGGAGCCCACTCCGAACACGCCGCCATGGTAGGTGACCGTATGGACACCGATATTCATGCCGGGGTAGAAAGCGGAATGGATTCTTATTTGGTGCTTTCAGGTTCGACTGACCGGGAAGATATCAAGAAGTTCCCATTTAGGCCGAAAGCTGTTTTCGACGGGATCGGGGATTTACTGCCCCTACTCTAATAGCAGGTATCGCACCGAGATTTCGGACTATATTTTCTGAGAGGCTCCCTGCCAGCGGCAGGGAGCCTCCTGCTATTCAGCAGGTTACAGTCCTAAGCAGTCAGTGTTCCCAAAGTAGCTACCATCACTGCTTTAATGGTGTGCATCCGGTTTTCTGCCTGGTCAAACACTACAGAACGTTCCCCGGAGAAGACTTCGTCGGTTACTTCTAACGCTTCTAGCCCCGTTTTTTGGTAAATATCCTCCCCCACGGTGGTGGCGCGGTCATGGAAAGCGGGTAGGCAGTGCAAGAATTTTGCCTGTGGCCCCGCCGCCTCCATTAGCTGCGCATTCACCTGATAGGGCAATAGCAGCTTAATCCGCTCATCCCAGACTTCTTTCGGCTCTCCCATCGAAACCCAAACATCGGTATACAAGAAGTCGGCGTCTTTAACCCCAGCAGCTGGGTCATCGGTGTGGGTGATTTTCGCGCCGGTCTGAGCCGCAATTTCATGGGCTTTATCTATCCAGCACTGTTCATTCCACAGCTTCCGCGGCCCAATAATCCGCACATCCATACCCATCATCGCCCCGGAAATCAGTAGCGAATTCGACATATTATTGCGAGCATCCCCCAGGTAGGCAAAAGAAATATCGCGCAAGTCCCGCCCGGAATGCTCCATCATAGTTAGCTGGTCACAGAGCATTTGAGTAGGATGCCATTCATCGGTCAGTCCATTCCAAACGGGGACTCCCGACAGGCGCGCCAAAGTCTCTACGTCCTCCTGGCGGCGCCCTCGAAACTCGATCCCGTCATAAAAACGCCCCAGCACTTGCGCGGTGTCCGCCATAGATTCCTTATGCCCAATCTGGGAGGCCGCCGGGTCTAGGAAGGTTACGTGCGCTCCCTGATCGTAAGCAGCTACTTCAAAAGAACAACGCGTGCGGGTAGAAGTTTTTTCAAAAATCAGGGCGATATTTTTCCCTTTTAGATAAGGCTGTTCGGTTCCTGCGCGTTTGGCTGCTTTGAGCTGCGCCGCCAAATCCAGTAGATACCGCCACTCCTCGGCGGTAAAATCAAGTTCTTTTAGAAAATGGCGACCAGATAGTAATGCCACAGTTTAACCTTTCTGTTTATTTCTTATCCCTGCCTTGCTGGGAGGGTTAAAGCTAATTATCAATGGCTTGACGCTCGAGAGGACAGGTCATACAGCGCGGCCCCCCGCGTCCGCGTCCGAGCTCTGCGCTGGGAACTTCCAATACTTTTATCCCTTGCGAACGCAAATACTCTATAGTTTGCCAGTTGCGATCATAGGAAGTGACCACATTTTCGCTCAATGCCAGCAAATTACAGGCATCGTTCCATTGCCCGCGTTCGGCTCCACTATCAGATTGGGGAGTCTGCAAAATATTTACTGAGGATACTCCACTGGCCTGGGCTAAGACCTGATGCATCTCCTCTGCGGGATATTCCCGCCACGAGATTTTCCCGCCCTGTCCGCTCCGAGCAATAATGCTCGGCAGCATCCCCAGTTTCTTGTATTTGTAAAAAGTATCCCGGTTGATCATAGTTAGCACCGTATCCAGGTGCATTTGCGCGCGTTCCATTGGCATTAGCAGGCCAGTAACCATTTCGATTGATGAGGACGGATCCAGCAACAGCCGGGAAGCTAAACGCTCGAAGCCCGCGGGACTGGTGCGTTCTGACATTCCGACCAGCACCGAAGTGGGAGACAGGATTTCTACATCCCCTCCTTCGCTGGAGGCTGGACTATCGGCTACCCCAGCACCATACTGGGTAAGATTGTCGCTAAAATCTGGGTGGAAACGGTAAATGGCCTGTAGGTTTAGGGTTTCGCGGCGACGGGCAGTCTTTTTCATTGCCGAAAGCATGACTCCCTGGCCAATCCAGGCAGAAGTATCCCGAGTGAACAGGTGATTAGGGAGCGGTCCCAAAATAAAATCTTCCCTGTCCGCGCGTGCCAAGACAGCGGAGGCTACTGCCCCTAGCTCGGCCTCGATTTCTGCGCGCGTAAGCCCGCTAATCAGAATCTGAGCAAGCTGCTTGCTTGCTTGCGCCGCCAGGTATTCTCTGAGCGGCTCGCTTAGCGCCACCCCAAAATGCCGATCATCAATAGTCTGTTCCAGCAGCCATGTTCGGCCCGGCGCTAAATCTAAAGTCTCGGCTAAGAGATCCTGTAAATACACAACTTGTGCACCTTGGGAAGCAAGCGTAGTGCTAAAGGTATCGTGATCTTCGTGAGCCTTCTCCAGCCACAAAATATCGTCAAAGAGTAGTTCCTCGCGATTAGAGGGAGTCAGTCGGTCAATTTCGCCCCCGGGGCGGTGTACCAATACTTTTTCTAGTTTTCCGACCTCAGACCAGACTCCACGCACCATGGATTTCCCCTTGCTAGATTATCTGCAAGCCTATGTTATCCCATTAGACGTTAAAGCCGAGAGCGCGCAGCTGCTCGCGTCCTTCCTCGGTAATCCGATCCGGTCCCCACGGGGGCATCCACACCCAGTTAATTTGTACGCGGCTAGCCATTGAGCCCAAAACCCATTGAGTTTGTTCTTCCAACATATCGGTAAGCGGGCAAGCCGCGGAAGTGAGCGTCATCTCGACAATTACCGCCCCATCGGCTTGAATATCTACCCCGTAAATCAATCCCAAATCTACGATATTAATCCCGAGTTCCGGGTCGATTACATCCTTTAGAGCCTCTAGGACGTCCTCTTCAGTGGGCAGCGCCCCCGCCGGAGGAAGCGCGGTAGGTTCTCCGGCAGACGCCGGATTTTCACCTGGATTAGCAGAAGCGGATTCTGCGGACTGGTCTGCCCGCTTAGCTGCTGGCAAGTTGTCGGTGCCCTCATTTCCGGCATGTTGGTGTACTTTAGAAGGCTGATAGGGACCGGCATTTTCATTACCGGCTGCCACTTCTTGAAAGCGCTGCGGCACCTCAGCGGTGTTTTCCCAGGGACGTTCTTCACTCATTTTCTTGCCTCGCTTGCGTTTTTGCGATTGATTCTCTCAGTGCCATCCACCCTAAGAGGGCGCATTTGACCCGGTTGGGGAATTTTGAAGTTCCCTGCAGGCTGGCCGCATCTTCTAGGGGATCTAGTATTTCGTCAGACACTTCTTGCCCTCGAGAATGCATCATTTGGTCAAAGTCTTTCCAAAGCTGCTCGATTTCCGCCAGAGATTTCCCTGCCACTAGGTCGTTCATCATTGACAAGGAAGCCTGGGAAATGGAACAACCCTGCCCCTGCCAGGCCAGACCGGCTAGAGTATCCCCCTCTAAGGCCACCTCTAAAGTTACCTCATCCCCGCAAGTTGGATTAACTTGATGGGAGGAGGTATCCGAAGGTTCTACCTGAGCGCTGCCGTGTTTTTCGGCGGCGTGATCCATAATCACCTGTTGATAAAGCTGGTCAAGAGCCGAAACCATTACTTCCCCCTTAAAAAGAAACTACGCACTACCTCTAGACCCGCGATTAAGCGGTCAATATCTTCGCGGGAAGAAGTCAGGGATAGCGAGGCTCGGCAGGAGGCTCGCAAACCATAGTGGGCGTGCAGTGGCAGGGCGCAATGATGACCCACCCGAATTGCTACGTCCTCAGCATCTAGTACTTGACCGACGTCATGGGGATGAATCCCCGCGAAATCAAAAGCCGCCAGACCGACCCTTTCCCGGTAGTCAGCCGGCCCTAAAAGCCGCAGACCTTTTACAGTCGCCAATCCTTCCAGCAGGTACTGGGTCAAAGCCAATTCGTGGCTACGAATCCGCTCCATTCCCACTTCCTGTAGGTACTCGAGCGCCACCGCCCAGGCGTGAATCTGGGCTACCGGTTGCGAACCAGCCTCAAAACGCTCCGGCACAGGTTGGAAAGTAGCTTTGTCCATAGTGACGTCGGCGATCATGGAACCGCCTGCCAAGAAAGGCGGCAATTGTTCTAGCAATTCCCGGCGACCATAGAGGGCGCCGATACCGGTAGGCCCCGCCATTTTATGCCCGGAAAAGCAAGCGAAATCCACGTCTAGAGCCTTAACATCTAGTGACATATGGGCGCTGGACTGACAGGTATCTAAAACCACCCACGCCCCCACCGCGTGAGCCGCCTGGATAATAGGGACAATATCGGTGATTGCCCCCGAAACATTAGAGGCGTGAGTTACCGCCACTACCTTGGTATTGGCAGTGATCGCGTCCAGGGTTTTAAGATCAATCCGCCCCTGCGGATCTAAATCCAGATAGGCGAACTCACAGCCGGTGCGCTGGCTAAGCAATTGCCAGGGCACCAGGTTGGCGTGATGTTCCGCCCGAGTAGTGACTACCCGATCCTCTTTACCTACCAGGGGCGCCCCGCCGGTGATCCCGGGATTAGACAGGGCGTAGGCCACCAGATTTAGCGCTTCGGTCGCGTTCTTGGTCCACACGATTTCGTCCGGGGATGCCCCCACAAAACCAGCCAGTTTTAAGCGCGCGTCCTCGAAATATTGACTGGATTCATCGGCCAGCAGATGGGTGCCGCGATGCACCGCCCCGTTCGAGTTTTCGTAAAAAGCGTTTTCGGCCTCGATAACGGAACGCGGTTTTTGAGAGGTCGCCGCCGCATCTAAATAGACAATCGGTTTTCCTCCCCGCCCGATGCGGGAAAGAATCGGAAAATCAGCGCGTAGGCGCGCTAGTTCCGTATCGGAAAATGGAGAATCCATTAGTTTTGTCCTCTCAAAAACCAGCAACTTACCAGGCCACTAAACTGCGGCTTACAGGTAGGAGTCGTACCCGCTGGTTTCCAGTTTGTCAGCCAGCTCGCTACCCCCGGAATCCACGATCCGCCCATTGGCAAATACGTGCACGAAGTCCGGTTTAATGTAGTTCAAGATCCGCGAGTAGTGGGTGATTACCAGCAGGCCACAACCTAGTTTTTCGTGAGCGTGGTTAACCCCGGCAGACACGGTGCGCAAAGCATCAATATCCAGTCCAGAGTCAGTTTCATCCAGAATGGCGAACTTGGGGTGCAGAATCTGCATTTGCAGGATTTCTAACCGTTTCTTTTCCCCACCCGAAAATCCCGCGTTGAGGTCGCGGTTAGCAAACTGGGGGTCTACCCGCAGGTCTTCCATAGCTTCTTTAAGTTCTTTTACCCAGGTACGCACGGGCGGAGCTTGACCATCAACCGCGGTGCGGGCAGTGCGCAAGAAGTTAGAGACGGTGACTCCGGGAACCTCCACCGGGTACTGCATCGCTAGGAACAAGCCGGCACGGGCGCGATCATCCGGGGAAGACTCTAGGATATTTACCCCGTCCAGCAGCACTTCGCCACCCTCGATGTGGTAACCGGGGTGACCGGCAATCGAATAGGCCAGAGTAGATTTACCCGAACCATTCGGCCCCATAATCGCGTGTTTTTCCCCCGAATTCACCGTTAGGGAGGTGCCCTTAAGAATATGTTTTATCCCTTCGGGAGTTTCTACCGAAACTTTCAGGTCTTTAACTTCTAGTTTCCCCATTTATTCTTTTCCTTTACTGCGGCTGCAGGCGTCAACATAAACCGCCTGTCCTTTAATTTCAAGCTGATAACAGTTAACTGGTTCGGTGGCCGGCATCGTCGGCTGTCCGGTGTTGAGATCGAATTGGGCACCGTGACCCCAGCATTCGATCGCGCATCCTTCTACGTCGCCCTCATCTAAAGCTACGTCTCCGTGAGTGCAGAGGGCGTCGATCGCATGCCAACCACCCGCTTCATCGCGCACCACTGCGATCGGGATCTTGTTTCCCCGCTCGCCGGTTACTTCGGCGCGCAGCGCCTCGGCGGGGCCGAGGGCGCTGAGGTCACAAACTTTTTCGAGACTCATAGCGGATCCGGTCCCTTTTCTAGCCGGGCATCAACGGCGTGGAGCAGACGTTCTTCAATCTCCTCAATCCCGATTTGGCGAATGACTTCCGCGAAGAAACCATGCACTACCATTTTGCGGGCAATATCTTCCGGAATCCCCCGAGATAGCAGATAGAACAGTTGTTCTTCGTCGAAACGTCCGGTTGCCGAAGCATGTCCGGCTCCCGCAATCTCGCCGTTTTCGATTTCTAGGTTAGGTACCGAATCGGCTTTCGCCCCCTGGTTTAACACCAGGTTGCGGTTTTGTTCATAGGAATCGGTGTTGAAGGCCTTCTTACCAATCAGCACGTCCCCAATCCAGACTGCGTGTGCCTGTTGGCCTTGCAGTGCCCCTTTATAGTGCACATCAGAGCGGCAGTTTTCGGCGCTGTGGTTGACGAACAGACGATGTTCTTGATGCTGATCAGTATCGGTGAAATAGACACCAAATAGTTCAACTTCCCCGCCCGGCTTATCCAGTTCAATATCAGGACAAATCCGCACTAGGTCGCCGCCTAAAGTAATCGCAATATGCTTTAGCTTGGCATCTTTTTCGACGCTCATCCGGTGATTACTGGCGTGAACTGCCGCTCTATCCCATTCTTGAATAGAAACGAACTCTAGCTGCGCGCCGGATTCCACATCGATCTCTACCCCCTGGTTCAGCTGGGCATCACCGGTGTGCTCCAGGATAACCAAGGCTTTCGCATCCGGCTTCACATCGATGCAGATATGCTGAGCTGCCGGTTGGCGGCTTTCCCCGATCACCTTAATGCGTACCGGTTCGCGGAGCTGCTCGGCGATTACTACGTTTACCAGGTCGCGGTGATTATTCCATTCGACAACGGCAGCGCGATCTCCCGGCGCTCCAATTTTCCCGTGAATATCACTGTCAGTAGCGATTTCCACATAGGAGGACGAGCCCAGATTTATCCGGTTATTTTCATTTAAATCCTGCCCGCCAACCTCAACTCGAGGAGCCTCCCCCTCTAAAGTGTCCGTGAGCAGCACTTTTATCCGCTCGAGGGGGGTGAATCGCCAATCCTCCTCGCGTCCACCCGGCATCGGGATATCAGCGAGGTTAAACGAGGTGGGACGATCCGCCCTCGAGGGAGCCGCGACTACTTTATGGCCTGTCTGCTTTACCATTTCGGCCATTACCCCACCGATCCTTCCATTTGTAGTTCAATCAGGCGATTAAGCTCCAGAGCGTATTCCATGGGCAGTTCCCGCGCGATCGGCTCGATAAAACCACGCACAATCATCGCCATCGCTTCCGTTTCGCTAAGCCCCCGACTCATCAAATAAAAGAGCTGGTCGGCACTAACTTTAGAAACCGTAGCCTCGTGCCCCATCTCTACGTCATCGGTTTGAATATCCACGTACGGATAGGTATCCGTGCGAGAAATCTGGTCCACCAGCAACGCATCACAAACTACCGAAGCTTTGGAGTGTTTAGCCTCGGGAGCGATTTGTACCAGACCGCGGTAGGAGGAACGCCCGCCATTACGCGAAATAGACTTAGACACGATCGAGGAGGAGGTATTAGGCGCCAGGTGCAGCATTTTCGCCCCGGTATCCTGGTTTTGTCCTTCTCCCGAGAAAGCTACGGACAGCGCCTCTCCTCGCGCATTCTTACCGGTCAAATAAACCGAGGGGTACTTCATATTAGTTTTCGACCCCATGTTGCCATCTACCCATTCCATAGTGGCGCCCTCTTCACAGATCGCGCGCTGAGTCACCAGGTTATAAACGTTGGTCGACCAGTTTTGAATGGTGGTGTAACGCACCCGGGCATCTTTGAGACAGAAAATCTCTACAATCGCGGAGTGCAGCGAATCTGATTTATAGATCGGGGCAGTACAACCTTCTACGTAGTGAACGTAAGAGCCCTCGTCAGCGATAATTAGGGTGCGTTCGAACTGCCCCATGTTTTCGGTGTTTATCCGGAAATAGGCTTGCAGCGGGATTTCCACATGTACCCCTTTAGGCACATAGATGAAAGATCCCCCCGACCACACCGCAGTGTTCAGGGCAGCGAACTTGTTGTCGCCAGCAGGCACTGCTTTACCGAAAAATCGTTTGAAGAGGTCTTCGTGTTCACGCAGGGCCGTGTCGGTATCTAAAAACACTACCCCCTGTTTTTCCAGGTCACCGCGGATCTGGTTGTAAACCACTTCCGATTCGTACTGGGCGGCGACCCCGGAAACCAGACTTTCCCGTTCGGCCTCAGGAATTCCGAGACGGTCATAGGTTTTCTTAATGTCCTCGGGCAGGTCTTCCCAGGAATTAGCCACCTTATCGGTAGAACGCACAAAGTATTTGATCTGATCCATATCCAGATCCGAAAGATCCGGCCCCCAGTTGGGCATGGGTTTGCGTTCAAAGACCTTCAGTGCTTTGAGGCGGCGCTTGAGCATCCATTCGGGCTCATTCTTCTCTGCAGAGATAAACCGCACCACGTCCTCATCGAGGCCACGGCGAGCACTTTGCCCTGCTACATCCGAGTCGTGCCATCCGTACTCATATTGAGTGCCAATCGAGTCAATAACCTGCTGGTCAGCAGCCTCTTTTTGCTCTTTTGTGGCAATCACCGGCGGTGATGATGTCATTTGTGTTTTTATTCCTTTTTTGTCGTTTCTTCCTGCCCTAGTCTGTCATGTTCACCGATTTACGGAGAATTTTGGGGGAAGGTAACACTATCGGCACCGAGGTGGTGCACACATGCTCCCCATCCGCCAAAGTCGCTAATCGTTGCACATGCACGTCTAAAAGACGCGAAAAAGCTTGGGTTTCCGCTTCGCATAGTTGCGGGAATTCACCGGCTACTTCCTGTACCGGGCAATTACCTTGACAAAGCTGTACTGCGAAACCGCCATTACCAACTTCCCGCACAGTAGCGGCATAACCATCGGCAGTTAAAGCGTCGGCGAGGGCGCGCGCCCGCGCCCGCGGATCTGGCCCGGCCTCTTTAATCAAGGGAGCGTAGCGCCTTTCAATATCGCGAGAATGAGCCGCGGCGAAGGTATCAATCCCATCTGGCCCCGCCAACTGTTCTATGAACCCTAGGGCGCGACTGGCAAGTTTGGAGTAATCCTCACTGAGTCCTTCGCGTCCTTTGCCGGTCGCCACATAGTGCCGAGCCGGCCTGCCCCGCCCCCGTTTGGCGTGGCCACAGGTCTCATAGACTGCGATCATCTGCGCGGATTCTAGAGCGGTGATATGACGCCGCACCGCTGCAGTTGTCAGACTTAAAATTTTTGCCAGATGGGCGGCGGTGACCGGCCCTTTTTCGACAATTAAGTCTAAAACTGTTTGCCGGGTCGGTTCCGTTTCACTCACGCTTCCCTCCTTGCCAATAGACTTTAAACAGTCTAACGCATTTTAGAAACACGTGTCTTGCAAAAATAACTCGTGTTAGACAAGTGTGGTATGGGCAACAAGCCCGCTAGGTGCAAACGCAAGAATTAATGCGCCTTCCCCAGGAAGGTTAGCAGTTTTCCGCTTGTTCGCGTTTAGCGGATTTTTCCGGTTAGCCGGGGATATTTAGGGGATCCGGGTTGAAGGGCGCGTCTGCTTCTCGCAAGCCTGCCCACCCCTGATGTAAAGCAGTGATCGCCGCCAAGATGGAGGCCATCGCAGACGGGTTATGCAAACTGCCGGAAAATAGGGCTTCCCGTGCCTGTTCCAAAGAGAACCAGGCAGTTTCCATATCCCGTTCTTCCTCGCAGGCTTCGAAACGCTTACCGGTGGCCTCAGAAATCCCTCGTGCCAGGAACACCCGCAAATGCTCGCTACTTCCCCCCGGAGAAGTAAAGAAATCTACTAGTACCTGCCAATTTTCTGCCTTAAGATTGGCCTCTTCCCATAGTTCTCGCTTAGCTGCGCTCACCCGATCTTCCCCGGCATGGTCCAACAGTCCCGCCGGAACTTCCCAGAGGAAAGCGCGCACCGGATGCCGGTATTGGCGCACCAATAAAATTTCCCAATCTGTGATCTCTCTTGAGGAGGGATCCGCCCCGACTACCGGGCGTACCGCCGCAATCGCCACTGCTCCGGGATGAGCGAGATAGTCACGCTTGGCAGCGGGCTCATCGGCGTGCAGCTGTACCTTATCGGTTACAAAATCAAACACATTTCCCTGGTAGATCAGTTGATGATCTCCTACTGGGTAGTTAAAAGCCTCATCGCGCAATTCTATGCCGTTTCCCTTGCTCACAATCTAGATCCTAACTATTCCTCGCTCTGTTTTTCCGAGTTAGCTCCGTCCTTAAAATCCACCGATCCCATCCCCGGTGTAGATTCTCGCTTTCGTTTTCGTAGCTGCGGAATTAGCAGCGGGCTCATTATTAGCGCGCTACTCAGCGCCGCAATCGCGGCAGCCACAAACGTTCCGATTACCCCCGGCCATAGCCCCATTAACCATCCGGACAGCCACCAACCGGCAGCCGCCGCGAGCAGCGCCATTAGGAAGGCTTTCAAAGCTGCAGCTCCGACGCCGCTAACTGCTTGCCTGCCTGCTAACTGACGCAAACCGCTTAACAAACCTACAGCACCTACAGTCATACCAACCGATTGAGCCAGCCCCAGAGCTAGCAAGATCCCGTTTGCCCGGTTAGAAATTATTTCGGGGAGGGTGGCTCCCAATCCCCAGGAAAGTATCGCCACCGTCAACCAACCGGTAGAGGAGGCCACCACCGCTTGACGCGCTCCTCCCAGGGCATAAAGTACCCGGGAAACGTGATAGACCAGCCCGTATCCCACGATTCCCGGCGCCATCGCTACTAGCGCCCATATCATCCCCGGCACCGGATTGATCCGAGTGAAAATGTCGGTCACCGGGCGTGCCAGGGTAACCAGCAACGCCGATCCGAACAGTCCCACGATGGTTACTAAACGGGTAGACGCAGCACATTCGGGATTGAAAGCCGCTTTCCCGCCCTGGTGCAAAAGTGAAGATAGCCGCGGGAACATAGCGGTCGCGATCGGTACTGCTAGTACCGCGTAAGGAAGCATATAGACCGATTGTGAATATTGATAGATCGGCAAAGATCCTTCCGCACCATAGGTACGAGTCACCAAAATAATCACCAGCACGGAGATCTGTTGGGCGATAAGCGAACCCACTCCCGCGCCCGCTAGTCGCATCGCTTTTCGTCCTCGTCCCTGCCCTAAATGCAAAGTGGGATGCCAGCGAATCCCCAGACGGTAGATAGGGATGAACAGGGGCAGGCTCATCGCCGCTACCCCGGCAGTAGTTCCCCACCCCAGGATCAAGATAGCGTTATGAGCTACTTTCGCGGGATCAGAAACGGAGGGAGTCAGGTAACCAAAAACTGCATAGGTACTGATAACTACCAGAGAGTTAAGCAGCGGCCCTAAGGCGGGCAGCAAAAACTTTTCGTGCGCCTGCAAAATACCCGTACCCACTACACACAATCCATAAAGCGGGACTTGCAGCGCGAACATTTGCAAAAACACGCTGATCAGGTGGGCTTGCAGGTGAGGATCGACCCCTTCAGGAGAAGGCATTACCTGCCCTATCCAAGGTGCCAACAAAAACACCGCCAGCCCTACCGGAGTAAGCAATAGTAACGCCCAGGTAATCAGGGCAGATGATACTCGCTGTACATCTGCTTGCATCCGGTCTGCGATGGGGCCAGCCAAGATGGGGATCGTGACTCCCGCGAGCGCTCCCCCGGCAACCACCTCGAACAAAACGGTCGGTAATTGGTTGGCGGTGGAATAGGCGTTCGCGAAGGCTCCGGTGCCTACCCAAGCTGACTGGGTAAGCCAGCGACCAAAGCCAAAAATTCGCGACAGTAAGGTGAGAACGGAGATCAGCCCCACCGCTGAAGCGAGCGCGGGCAGCTTCTTCTTTACCCTGGGGTTGTTCACCGCCGACGTCCTAGTTGGTCAATAGTACGCAATCCCGGAGTTTTCGCAATTACCTGCGAAAATGAAATTTTTTCGCTGGCGGCAGTAAGGGCTACTATCCCGAGGACGCCGAGAATCTTCCCGCCGGTGCCAGTCTTTTGTGCCCAAGCTGACCCCAGTAGCGCTCCCAGGGCATTGGCGCCGGTATCTCCCAGCATTTCTCGCTCTCCTAAGTCGGCAGGTAAAGCTAGCGCGCTGGTGGCTAGGGCTCCGCCCGCTAAAGAAGCAGCCGTTCCTTTCTCAGGAATCAATGGTAAAGCTGCCAAGGCCCCCACTTTCAAGCAGCGTCCCGGGCGCAGATCGAATAGATTCGCCAAGTTCGCGCTGCCAGCAATCAGCATAGTGTCCAGCACCCAGGTTCCGAGCCCGGTTCCTCGAGAACGCCCGATTCCCAAAGACCCCAGGGCGGCACCGGTTCCGATCCCCACTATTTTCAGGGCTCCGGTAGTAACTTTTCCCTGCGAAAGCGCCTGTAAATGGCCATGGAAACCCTTGGGTACCGCCGGTTTTTCCTTTTTTGCTTCCGTGGTTTCGGGGGAAGAATCCGAAACGGTTGACTGCGACGCAGCCGGAGTGTCCGTGTCCTGAACGGGCAGTTCAGCGCGAGTATCATCCAAATACCCCAGGGCAGCTCCGGCAGCCACCGGTAGCATGGTGCCTACCCGCGCGGCGCGATCACCCGTTAGCGAAGCTCCACTTGCCAAGCAGGCAGCCGCAACTTTAATTCCTCCCGTAAGCGAGACCGTTTGCCCATGAAAATTTTGCCGCTGATAGCGCCGGGAAACCTGGGGAGACAGGTGGTGCAGCAAGTATTTTCTAGCTAAGAAAAACCCGGCTCCGGCAGTTAGAGCACCCCCAATTGTGCGTGCCACTACTTTGCCTCCGCTTCAGCCGGTGAAGGAATCGCGGGAATAAGCTGGGTAGCATAATGCTCGGTGCCGTATGCCTGGTTATTCCCGGCTTCATCAGCTAACAAGGCAAAGGGAGTAGAAACATTACTCATCACCGATCCGACGGCATCAACGGTGGTTACCTCAAGTTTTTCGGTGCGAATCTGCGCTAAATAGTCACCTTCGTTCTTGGCGCTGCCAACCACAACCGTCCCTTTAGGCAGAGCCAGATTGACCCCTTTTACAAACTCTAAATCCGGTTTGAACGCCGGAGCCTGCCCTTCTTTTTCATTACTGGCCGGAGTAACGACCACTATCAATTGCGCCGGATCAGTAACTGCAGATGCGGAAATCAACGGGGTATCTCCCGCCGAAAGATTAGTTACCAGCGACTGCATTTCTTTATCAGTACTGGTCAGACCAGTCCCCAAGGCGGTTGCCAATACTTGTTGGCTAGAAACTTTGGCATCAGCTTTATCTCCCAGCTTGCTGGCTAGAGTTGAGGCTAAAGTATCCCGATAGGATTGAGAATCTTCATTAAACCAAGAATCCTTCAAGGTAACCGAGTTAGTGATAGCGGCACCCGCGATCTTTAACTGCGCGCTTATCCCGCTTACGGACTCATCAGTTACCCCGGGCATTTTCACTATCGCTACCTTCTTGCCAGTCATAGTGCCCGGAGTTACCTTGCGACCTAAAACCCCGATATATTCATTGGAGCTATTTGCCTGCTTCACCAAATCTTCATTGGCTTCGCGCAGCTCAGCTTGCTGCTTAGATAGTGCCGTGACTTGTCCAGATAGGGTATCGGAGATTTTGCCCTGTAAGGGTCCTGCCCCCAGCACCACCCCCATAGTGAGCGCGACCAGCACGGCCATCAACGATACTAAGTGATAGCGAAAATCAATCATTTCTCTCCTGCCTTGGTTAGCCCTTTAGTGAGGGAGCAACCCCGAATAGTTGACGGAAAAAGTCAATCAGATCATTCAAATAAATACCGGCAATCCCGTAGAAAGTCTGCCCCACGGGGGTAACTGCAAGCGAAATTGCTACTGCCCCCACCCCCACTAGG
Organism: Varibaculum cambriense; assembly: GCF_002848005.1. Classification (GTDB taxonomy): domain Bacteria; phylum Actinomycetota; class Actinomycetes; order Actinomycetales; family Actinomycetaceae; genus Varibaculum; species Varibaculum cambriense_B. The sequence continues at coordinate 144,250 of NZ_PKHX01000003.1, forward strand.
GCGAGTAGCAGAGTCTGCCAAGTAGATACCCGCGGCTGGTAAAGCTGCGATACTCCTTTTGCATCTACCAGCTTTGATCCCACTCGCAGGCGGGTTAGGAAAGTAGAGGCCATTCCGGAGCGTCCTTTATCCAAGAACTCCACCAAAGTTGCGTGGGTTCCCAGCGCCACGATCATTTCCGCGCCTTTATCGTCGGCCAGCAACATGGCGACATCCTCGGAAGTACCAGTCGCAGGGAATAGCACGTGGGGGATTCCCTCTCGTTTCAACCGTTCCGTGCCGGGAGCTTTACCATTGCGATAGGCATGCACTACGATTTCCGCTCCACAACGCAGCGCTTGGTCAGAGACAGAATCCATATCTCCAATAATCATATCGGGGGTATATCCCTGTTCCAGGATGGCGTCGGCTCCCCCATCGACCCCCACTAGCACCGGTTTATATTCACGAATATAGGGTCGCAAGGAACGTAAGTCTTCTTGATAATGGTAGCCACGCACCACGATCAAGGCATGTTTACCTGCGAACTTCGTTTCAACTTTAGGAACCCCTACCCCATCGAGGAGAAGATCGCGTTCCCGGCGCAAATACTCCATGGTATTAGCGGCGAAGGCTTCTATCTGAGTGGAGACTCCTTTGCGTGCCTCTTCTAGGTCAGTAGCGATAGTTCCCGGAGTCTGTAACACTCCCTCGGCCAGCAACTCGCCCTTTTGGTAGACCGCGTTGCCTTCTATAGTGACGGTGCTACCTTCTTTCAGGTTCATAATCCCGCTACCCAGATCATCGATCAAGGTAATACCAGCATCGACAATGATAGAAGGCCCCATATTGGGGTAGCGTCCGGTAGTTGATTTAGCCGCATTGAGCACCGCGCTTGGTGCCGCCGCCACTAAGGTTTCTGCTGCAATCCGGTCAATGTCCGCATGATTGATCACCGCGATTTCACCGGCTTGGAGCCGCTGGGTCAGATGCTTAGTTTTCTTATCTACCCGCACCCGGCAGCTGGAGGCTGGTTCTGCTGCTTTCGTTTTGCTCCGTCTAAAAAGTCCCACAGGTCAACATTACCCCACGCTACAAGCGTTAATCAGTTCCCGAGCGTGGTCAAGGGCAGATTTAGAGTCCGCTTTGCCGGCTAGCATCCGCGCAATTTCGCGTTCTCGCTCGCTACCTGCGACTTCTCTGACCTGGGCAGTATCGTTGTTTTTCGACACTACCAGTTGTTTATCTGCCCAAGCCGCTACTTGTGGAAGATGCGTTACCACTATCACTTGCGCATGTTTTGCCAACCTAGCCAGGCGTTGCCCCACCGCGAGCGCAGTCGCCCCTCCAATCCCGGCGTCAACTTCATCAAAAATAAATGTCGGAGTCCCTTTAGCTAGAGACTTTGCGGCCAGGGTGACCTCCAAAGCCAGCATGATCCGGGAGAGTTCACCCCCGGAGGCTCCTTGACCCAAGGGGCGAATTTTCGCTTTACTACCCGTCCGCAAGCCAAAAGTCACCTGGTCGAAGCCATGAGAGTTGGGTTGAGCTAGCGGTGTTAGCTCAATATCGAATCCGGCATCCGGCATCTGTAAGCCAGTGAGCTCTCCCGCGACTTCCTTCTGCAAACTTTTTGCGAGGGCGAGGCGCGCCTGGGTTAATTTCTTTCCTAACTTTTCTAGCTGTGAACCGGTCTTCGTCAGTTTCTCTTGTATAACGGCACCCTGATTTTGCGGACCAGATAACTGGATAATTTTTTCTCGCGCTATATCTGCCCAGGTTAACCAGCCATCTAAATCCTTAGCCCAAGGCCGATAGGCATGCCGCAACTCTGCCAGACGAGCCTGGGACTCATCTAACTGCGCGGGATCCGCCTCCAGATTAGAAAGATAGGCTCCAGCCTCGGCGAAGATATCTAAAATGATTGCGGAGGCATCCCGGAGGCCGCGCGCCAACTCGGAAAGTTCTTCATCGCTTTGGGCGCCCTTTTCCAGAGCCTGGATAGCCGCACTCACCAGGGAGGCTGCCCCGCCAGTAGCGTCATCGCTCTGCCCACCGAGATAGTTATAGGCAGCCTGAGCCGCTTCCCGGAGGTCTTCTACATTCCCCAGTCGCTCAATTTTACGGAGCAGCTCGTCTTCTTCTCCCGGCTGCGGTTGCAGTTTTTCCTGCAGTTCCACCCCTTCTTTTAGGCGAGACACCTCTATTTCTCGTGCTTGTCGCTGGTTTTCCCACTGTTCTAGCTGGGTTTGTAAATCCCGCCAAGCCGCATAGGTGGCGCCAAATTCGGTGACCAATTCTTGGTGTGCCGCACCCCCATAAGAATCCAGTAAAGCCAGCTGACGCGCCCCGCTACGTAATCTGAGCTGCTCGGACTGTCCATGTACCGTAACCAGTTCCCTTCCGATCTGGGATAGTACCCCGCTGGGAATAGTGCGTCCGCCACCGTGACAGCGGGAACGCCCCTGGGCGGGAACCGTGCGGGCTAAAATGATCTCCCCGTCCTCCACTAGCCCGCCGGCCTCGGTAAGTACCAGCGCTGCCGTCGAAGAGCTATCGGAGATAAAAATTCCCTCTACCGCCAGTTCTTTTTCTCCATAACGCACCAGGGCGGGGTCAGCCTTTTGGCCGAGCAGCAAACCAATAGAAGACAAAACCATAGTCTTACCCGCTCCGGTTTCTCCGGTAAGCGCCGTAAAACCGGGGGAAAAATTAAGTTCTGCTTGCGGAATTACCCCCAAATTATTGATAGTGAGCTGGTCAATCATTATTTATCCCAGAGAACGCCAGCCTTTAACCGGCAATTGGAATTTATGAACCAGACGTCCAGAGAAAGGAGTGTCTAGAATCTGGGCTAGCATTACTGGTGCTTTTCCTTTGGTGGCTCGCATGGAGGATGCTGGCGGTACTTTATGACAACGCAAGCCATCCAGCCACAGTTGCATGGGGGTGCGCTGATCCGGCAATACGGAGATTTCCATAGTAGATTCAGGGGATACTACCAGCGGACGGGTAAATAGACCATGCGCCCCTAGGGGAGATACCACCACTGCCTCCACATCTGGCCAAACAATGGGGCCGCCAGCGGAAAAGTTGTAGGCGGTAGAACCGGAAGGGGTAGCCACTATCAAACCATCGGCACCATAGGTGGTAATGCCTCGTTGATCAATCCCTAATCCCAGGTGAGAGGGGTGGGCGCGATCAGTAGATAAAATCGCTGCTTCGTTAAGCGCCCAATCGGTTATTTCGCTGCCGTCTGGCAAAGTGACTGTCACATCCACAGTCATCCGGGACTGCACCGTGTAGGAACCGGCCACGATATGGTCAATAACTTCGGAGATTCGATCGGGTTCTACCTCGGTTAAAAACCCGGTATGACCTAGATTGATTCCGATTAGCGGCACTGCTTGCGCACGTGCGTAGCGAGCGGCTCCTAACAAGGTGCCGTCTCCGCCCAGGGCAATTACAATCTCGACTGCGCCGCAATAGGTTTCATCTACCGGGGTTATCCCGTGGCTGCGCAGCTCTTGGGCAATATTATCAGCGGTTTTTTCCAGATCAGGGCGCGAAAGGTGCCGGATTACCATCACGTGCCGCTCGCCCATGTGCTTCTCCTCTTTTTTGGTTTAGTTTTCCGTTTTTTCTTGCCCTGCGGGACCATTCGCAATTGCGTAGCGTACCAGCCCCCGCACTTCTTCGTCGGGAGGCATAGCTGCTCCCCGTCCCAGGTATACAAAGTACTCTACGTTTCCTGCCGGTCCGGGTAACGGCGAAGCCGCCACCTGTTTTAATCCTAGCCCGTTTTCCTTTGCGGCCGCGATTACTGCGAGGACTGTGTGGAAATGATCCTCGGGGTCACGAACCACTCCCCCGGCTCCCAAATCTTCGCGACCGATTTCGAATTGGGGTTTGACCATCAACAGATATTCCGCATCTAAACTAGAGGCTCCAACCAGGGCAGGTATCACTAGTTTTAGGGAGATAAAAGACAAATCTCCCACTATTAACTGGGCAGGTTCCCCGATTTCTTGCGGATCCAGGTAACGAATATTGGTACGATCATGCACTTCCACCCGCGGGTCTTGCTGCAGGCTCCAACGCAGCTGCCCATAACCCACATCTACCGCGATTACGCTTTGCGCTCCCCGCCGCAATAACACATCGGTGAACCCGCCGGTAGAAGCCCCGGCATCCAGACAGCGTTTACCTTTAATAACCGGGGCGTCCTCCCCCAAAATATCGAGGGCGCCGGCCAGCTTGTAGCCACCGCGAGAAGCATATTCCTCATCTGGGCTGTCAGTTACTACTACCGCTTGGGCAGGATCAATCTGGGAAGCCGGCTTAGGCATTACCCGCCCATCAACGCTCACGCGGCCAGCGGTGATGAGCCGCGCTGCGTGCGCACGGGAAGTCGCTAAATTTCGCCGTACCAATTCGCGATCTAGTCGCCGCAGCCTCCCCACGATTATTTTCTTTCTACCTGGGCGTTTAGAGAATCCAAAGCGGCAGATAACTTATTAGCCACCGTCTCCAGATCACTTAAAGTAACCTGCGGATAGATGCTGGCTCCCTCGGTCGGCCAGCTGTTTAAAAGTTGGTCGATATCCGATTTGCGAGCTGCCAGCTCCAGATCCTCGGGAGCGTTAGAAATGTTACTGTTCTTGCTCACTGTTAACCTCACCAGGCAGCAGTAGCTCTAGCTGTTGGTCTTCCTCGTCCGCTTCCTCATCACTACTGGCTCCCTCTGCTGCCTCAGCTACTTCCGCGGTTTCCTTCGCTGCCGGTTCTGGTTCGCTCGCAGCTTTGTCCGCTTCCGTTGCTTGCTCCGCAGATTCTTTTGCTTCCTCTTCCTGCGGATTATCCTCAGCTTCCGCTGAGAAGGAATCCGAATTTTCGGTGTCCGTTTCGGGGGAAGTTGCTGGTTCTTCCGCTACCGAAGATTCGTCCTCTTCGGGGGAATTAGGCTCTGAGGTTTCGACCTCACGCACTACCTCGATATCGGGTAGATGGACGAAAACTCCCCGGTCACGCGCATCCCACACGGCAGCCACTAATGCCCGATAATCCTCCAAGCTGAGGACGGCGCCGTTATCAACCGGTTCCTCTTCTCGCATTACCCGCCCGTCTTCGGCCACCATAAAACCGGCAGATTCCCCACTAGTCCAAGCTCCGGTGGGCTGATGCACCGGCCCGGGATGCACTCGGTTTAGGTCAGTAAGATCCAAGCCTAGATAGGAGGGACGCCGATCGGGGTGGGCTAATGCCACGGCTTTGGCATCAGAAACCCCGGTAAGCACGTGGAAACTGAGCATATCGGCGGCAACTGCTCCCGCAATATCAGTATCGAGACGATCTCCTACCACCAGTGGTTTACTGGCGCCTGCATGAGATGCCGCTTTCCGATAAATCCCGGCAAAAGGTTTTCCTCCGGCGAACGGTTTTTGTCCCGTGGCATGTTCTACTGCTGCGACTAGAGAACCGTTTCCTAGCGCGAAACCCTTTTCGGTGGGCAAAGTGGCATCCAGGTTGGTAGCCATAAACAGAGCTCCCGCGTTGATCGCGTAGGCAGCTTCGGAAAGCTCGACCCAGCCCACCTCAGCTCCATAGCCTTGGATCACCGCTACCGGCTGTTCACTGGCTTCGCTAACTACCTCAAACCCGGCTTCAGCCACGGTATCGCGCAGTGCCTGCGTGCCAATCACCAACACTTTGGAGGCTGGCTCAATTTTCTGGGTGAGGATCTCTACCGCATCCATCGCCGCCGTCATGATCTCTTCCGGAGCGGCAGCAATCTGATGCCCCTGAAGCTTTTCAGCCACCTGCTGCGGGGTACGGGAGGCGTTATTGGTTACGAACTGGAACTTTATACCCGCTTCCCGGGCGGCTGCCAAACCGGCAGCCGCATTGGGAATATCGCGGGTGCCGGCGTAGCAGACCCCATCTAAATCAATGAGGAGTACATCGGCGGTCTCCACTAGAGGTTTACGACTTCCGTGCAGGTCAGAGGGCACATAGGGGTTATCGGCTTCGAGAACTTCTTCCAGATCAACAATGGCCACCGTATCGGGAACCTCTGGGGTTTGGTCGGCAACTTCCTCGGCTTCTCCCTGCCTGCCCAGTTCGCGCAAGAGGTCGGCCTTGTAGGAAAGAATCCGAGCCAGGAGTACTGGTTCTTCTAGTTGTTGTTTTTCTAAGAACTGGTTTAGCACCAAGAGGGCTGCCTCGGACTCCCCTAGGTCATGGCGCGCTCCCGCCTGCACTATCACTAGTTCTACCAGATCAGAAAGACTATAGGCCGAAGTGTCGGTTTCGGAAATAATCTCTAGAGCTTTCTCGGGTTTGCCCAACCCGCGTTCACAATCCGCTTCAATCGCCCGCAAACTGTCAGTTCCGTCCAAGCGGCGCGCAGCCCGTACTTCCCGTAGCGCTTCACTGTATTTGCCACTGGCATAGGCCGCGAGCGCGCAGGCTTCCCGCACCGTTCCAATCCGACCCGCGCGGCTAACTGCCGCTTTGGCATGCAAATAGGCTTCTTCAGCATCGACATCCAGCAGTGACCCTGCCATCACCAGATGACGCGCCACTTTTTCGGCATTGTCCGGATCTAGCGAAGATAAGGCTGCTCGAGATTCTCTATCAAGGTCAGAAGCTTTTACTGCCGGAGGGATCTGCGGTTCGTTATCATGGCGCCATTCTTTGGCGCGGTAGCGGGAATCACGCACCCCGAAAGAATGCTTTCCGGAGCGAGGTGCCTGCGCTTCCCGCTCCCGGCGTTCCTCCCACCGATCATCTCGGCGATTGTCCCGGCGGTTATCACGATCAAAGCGCTTGCCACCCCGGTTGAAGCCACGGCGGGAACCTGCCTCATTTTTCTCCCCCCGACGATAGGAGGACCGCCCAGAACGCTCGCCGAACCCGCGAGATTCCCCGCGGTCATCACGATAGTTGCGGCGTTCTCCCCGGTTATCTTCCCGGTCACCCCGGTAGGAGCCGTCCTCGCCCCGGTAGGAGCCGCGACGATCATTACGATCATTACGGGAATTACCCCCGCGCCGATCCTGCCACTTTCCGCCCCGACGGTTGTCCTTGCGGTAGCCGCCCGCGGAGTTTGAGCGCCGGCGGTAACCGTCACGATCACCTTGCCGCTCACCTGAAGAATCTGAGTAGTTGCGTTGCTTACCGGATCCTTGCCCGCCGCCCGCTTGTGAACGCCGCTTCCGCCATTGGGGTTCGCGTCCGCCACTTTGCTGATTAAAATTACTCAACTCTAGATCCTTATCTTTTACTATTTCCTTAGTCGACTTCCTTCTATTCTAAGCGTAAACAGGGTCGCAAAGCTGCATCTAAAAGGTTGTCTATCCTCACTATTTCCTCCGCTCTCGCTAGGGGCTAAGGGCAGAATTTGTCATTTAACCGGCTAATCTTTACTAAATAGTTTTGGCTGGTGAAAACTGCCTAAAGCCGTCTTCACCAGCCAGAAAACTAGTTAAGGATTTCCCTTAGCGTTCTCCTCCAAAGAAGAGAGACCAGGGCATTTCTAGGGGTGCATCCTCAGCTACTACCGAGTACAGGTAGCGGCACAGAGGGAAGTCATCTTCCTTGATCACTCCCCGCTCGGTCAACGGTTTTAGGGCTGCCCCGATTACCTGGATCGCGGCCACGCCCTCCAGAGTTACCCCTTTCATTAGGGAATCGCGTACTTCGGAGAAGGGCACTCCCGAGCCGACGTAGCGGCCGGCTTTTACGTTGCGACCCCCCATAGAGGTTACGAACATATCGCCAACCCCGCCCAGGCCGTCAGCGGTTACCGCCTCGCCCCCAAGTAGCTGCACAAATTGGCGTAGTTCCTTTTGGCCTTGTGCAAATACGGCAGCTCCATAGTTGTAGCGCACATATTTGGCATCGGTTTTACCTTCTTTATCCAGCAAGCCGTCACCGAATCCGGCAGCAAACGCATAAATATTCTTGGTTGCCGCTCCAGTTTCATGCCCGATGAAGTCGGTGGAAGTCCATACATGGTAATAATCAGTGCGGAACATTTCAGCCAGTTTGGTTAATACTTCTTGATCTTCTCCGCAAAAGACCACGCAGGTGTCGTGATGCACCGCGAGTTCTCCGGCGATAGAAGGCCCAACGATGGCTGACCAGGAAACTTGCGAGGCGAGCTCCGGGCCTACCGCTTTCTTTAGCACCTCCGGCAATACATGCATGGTGCCATCTTCGTCGGCGCGCATCCCTTTGGTAATACACAGCACGTCTTGCCCCGGTTTCAGCAATCCGGCCAGCTGCTCACCGGCCCACTCGATCCCAAAGCTGTTAACCCCGCACATAACCACGTCTGCATCTGCGAAGGCTTCTTCTGCATCCTCTAACTGATACGCCTTAACCCCATCGTTAACCTTTAACCCCAGGTCAGGATGGATACCCTTGCTTTTAATCGAGTCGATAATATCCCGATCCAAATGGGTGCCTACCAGGCGTACCTCATGACCGTTTTCGCTGGAGGGAAAGGAAAGAGCGGTTGCCATGATTCCTGATCCCAGCATTACAATTTTTGCCATTTTGTTTTCTCCTCAAGGTGTTTTAGCTAAAAATTTTCTAAAATTCGTGGTAACTGTCTACTGTTGCTGATGCTTTCCGATCTTGGCCACAATCGGAGATACTGCCTCATATAGCTCTAAGTAACGCTCCAGGTAGAAGCGGTATTCCTCATGAGCCGCTTGGTCGGGTTCATAGGTCTTATCCACCCGTACCATCTGCGCAGCCGCCTCCTCAACCGAGGAGAAGACCCCGGCTCCACAAGCCGCCAGCATCGCCGACCCAAACAGTGGGCCTTGCACATTTTCGGGAATAATAATCGGCACCCCGGTTACATCCGCGTGCATCTGCATCCAAAGTTTCGACTTAGTAGGCGCACCGGAGGCCATCACTCGTTTCGGGGCGAAACCTTTTTGCCGGAAAGTATCGAAGATGGCACCGGTTCCGTAGCAAACGCTTTCTAGTACCGCTCGATACATGTCAGCTTCGGTATGCGATAGGGAGAGCCCCGCGAATAGACCACGCGAACGCGCATCTACGAAGGGGGTACGGTTTCCTTGGAAATGGTCGAGGGCGACTATTCCGTTAGCTCCGATCGGCACTTCACTGGCGAGTTTATCCAGGTAAACATAGGGATCTTCCCCGGTTAAACGTTCATTTTCCAGCGCTTTCACGCAGTAGTTGCGCACAAACCAGCTGAGCATAGATCCGGTGGAAACCTGTCCCGCTTCCAGAGTGTATTGCCCGGGGATAATGGCGTCGTAATAGGCACCCCAGATTCCCATGGAGTAAACCGCTTTATCGGTTTGCCCCAACATTACGTGCGAAGATCCGGTGATCAGCGCCAGAGAACCGGGCTCGACTACCCCTAATCCGATAGCTCCCACATGGGCATCGATACCGCCCTCGATAACCGGGATTCCCGCTTTGAGCCCCAAAAGTGCAGCCGCTTCCGCAGTCAAAGATCCGGCAACTTCTCCCATTTTGAGGATGCGCTCGGGGAATTTATCTAAGGCTTCGGGGATGCCTGCCGCTTCGTACAGGGTGGTTGGCCAGCCTCCCCAGTTGGAGTCATAGAAGAATTTACAAGAACAGTTACATACCGATGCGGTCCACTGTCCGCTCATCTGGAAAATCAAGTAGTCCAGACAATCGGCAATGACCTCGGTTTTCTCCCAGATTTCCGGCTCATTGCGCTTGAGCCACATTAGTTTGGGGGTTCCCCACTCGGCGCTAACGATATCGTGTCCGGCATATTTCAGGGCGGGATCACCGGTATTGGATAAGTCCTGTGCCTCTTTAATAGCCCGCACATCCATCCACATAATTGCCGGGCGCAGAGCTTTACCATCTTTGGTACAAGGCACTACCGTTGCCGAGGTGGTATCGATACTCACCCCGCAGATAGCGTCGGGATCAAAGTCTGACATGACTGCGCTGGTTACTTCGCAAACCCCCTTCCACCAGTCCTGGGGGTCTTGCTGGGCACGCCCGGGAGCAGGATAGTCAGTTCCCCACTCGGTGGCTACGGTTTTTAGTATTTTCCCTTGGGTGTCAACTACCCCGGCGCGTACCCCCGAGGTTCCGACATCAATCCCAATCATTAGTTCGCCGCTCATTGTTTCCTCTGCTTTCTTCTTTGAATGCGTTACTGTGTTATTTTTCGGTTAATATTTCAGCTGGTTTCAATAGTGACTGTGCCAGGCCAGAATCCACTATTAGGGTGTCTACATATCCGCCTCTAAGAGCCGCCATCGTGGTAGCAGTTTTCCCACTGCCGGAGGAAACTGCCACTTTCATTCGCGCCTCCCGCAGGGATTTTAGGCTAATACCAATAGTGCACTTATCTAGTTCGGTATCTGCCGGCTGACCTTCCTCGTTTACAAATCGGCATAGCAAATCCCCGACCACTCCCCGGGCAAAAAGTTTTTGTAGGCCGGCCTCAGAAACATAGCCGGAGCGCACCAAAACTGAATCTGCTTCTAATTTTCCCGGTGAAAAACAGATCACATCCGCGTTTGCGGCAGCTTCCAAAGTGGCCTTGATAGAAAAATCCCGTCGCAACGCGGCGGCAATGCGGCTGTCTCCTACCAGAGCTGGCGCTGGTAGTACCCGCCCAAAACCTCCGGCTTTTTCTGCGATAGTGCGTATAGATTCGGCAACAAAGTTGTCCTGGGTGTAACTAGGTCCGCCGTTGGTTTGAATCACGGTAGTACCACTGGACCACTGGTCAGGAAGTTCCCGTGCTACCCGCGCAATCGTCTTTCCCCAGGAAACCCCTAGGGTACGCGGCTGAGGACGCAGGGACTGCAAATGCCGAGCTGCAGCTCTCGCCACTGCGCGAAAGGTAGCGTTTTCCCCGGTTTCTTGCGGAACCACTATCACTTTGTCGATATCAAAATATTCTTTTAGTGCCTGCTCTAGCTGGTAGTGTTCGGCTCGGGGAGCTTCGATAGTTATCCGCACTATTCCCCGATCCCGTGCTTCTTGAATCAAGCGCGAGGCTGTCCAGCGGCTAAAGCCAAGCTTTTTACCAATCTGGGAATGAGTCAGGGAATTTTCGTAATACATGCGCGCTGCTTCCGCCAGCAAATCTACTCGGTAATCTTCGCCGCTCATGTTCCCCCTTTTCTATTCCTCGCTATTTTCAGCCTAAGCTGTTCTCCTGCGAAGATTTAGAAAAAGAATATTTTTGCCACAAAAGTGCACGCCGGATGGAGCCTCGAGTTGTATGGGCGAAAAACCGTGCTCAAAAGTGCGAGCACTTAGTCTAGCAGCTCCGCTAGTTCCTTTAACATCTCCGAGGGCGTCATCTGCGAGCTTTCCAGCAAGTTATCGCGCGAATCTGTAGGTAAGAACATCTGGGGAATTCCAAAAGACTTAATCGGGGTGAAACAATTTTTAGCCGCACAAGTGGTACGCAGCAAAGCTCCTACCCCATTGGTTACTTCCCCGTCCTCGATAGTGACCACTAAATCGGCGGCAGCCACCTGCTTTAAAAGCGCGGGAGGAATGGGTATTACCCACCCGGGATCTACACACTTGACCGCCTGCCCGCGCGCGGCAAGTTCTTTAGAAAGGGCGATCGCCTGCCCGGCCATAGCGCCCACCGCCACCACCAGAATATTTTTCCCCTTCCCGGAACTGTGGAATAAAACCTCGAGGCCGTCTGCGGTTTCTTCTGCTCTAATATCGGGGGGCACGCTGCCTTTGGGATAGCGCACAATAGTGGGACCATCTTCGATCGAAACTGCCTGCCCTAATAGCTTGCGCAAGGTGCTGGCGTCCCGCGGCGCGGCCACTCTAATTCCGGGGATCATAGCCGCGATCGCCAGATCCCACATCCCGTTATGACTGGCTCCATCAGCTCCGGTGATACCGGCGCGATCAAGAACCACGGTTATCCCCTGTTTATGTAGGGCAGCATCCATTAACAGCTGGTCAAAAGCGCGGTTTAAAAAGGTAGCGTAAAGAGCAATGACTGGGTGGCACCCGGCATAGGAAAGACCGGCAGCCATAGTCATCGCGTGTTGTTCCGCGATTCCCACATCAAATACTCGCTGCGGGAACTGAGCTCGCAGCGGTTTTAGCCCTACCGGCTCCATCATTGCCGCCGATATCCCCACAATCTTGGGGTTGCGCTTTGCCAGTTGCACAATTTCTTCCGCAAATACGGATGTCCACCCGAAGCGTTCCTTTTTTACCGGCAAACCAGTTTCGGGATGAATCGGACCTACGGTATGGAAATGATCCGCATCATTTTCTTCCGCAGGCGTATATCCGCGTCCCTTCTCCGTAATGACATGCACAATGATGGGACCGGTAAATTCTTTCGCCCGGGCAAGCTGAAACTCGGTGGCTACAATGTCATGCCCGTCGACTGGGCCGGTATATTTAATCCCGAGGTCGGAAAACATCACTTGTTCAGGAGAAACTATGTCGGCCATCCCCCGTTTGATTCCGTGCAGCGCATCATAGGTGAGTTCACCGGGCTTGCCGCGAGACTTCAGATGCTGTTTTCCCCAACGTAATGCCCGTTCATAGGTGGGAGAAGTACGTAGTGCATCCAGGTGATGAGCTAATCCCCCGATTGTGGGTTCATAGGAACGCCCGTTGTCGTTAACCACAATAATCAGGCGGAGATCGGGACGTTCAGAAATGTTATTCAAAGCTTCCCAAGTCATTCCCCCGGTCATGGCGCCATCTCCGATGACTGCTACCGTATAGGAACGATCTCCTCTTAAAGCCTTTGCTTCCGCTACTCCCTGCGCCCAAGATAATGCGGTCGAAGCATGGGAGTTTTCTACCACGTCGTGTACTGATTCCGCCCGCGAAGGATAACCAGAGAGCCCCTGCGCCGTGCGAAGATTCGCAAAATTTTTACGTCCCGTCAGGATCTTATGAACATAGGCCTGATGCCCAGTATCAAAAATAATGGTGTCAGTAGGGGAAGAAAACATGCGGTGGACGGCGATAGTAAGTTCCACTACCCCCAGGTTGGGCCCCATATGCCCCCCGGTTTTCGCCACGTTCTCGACCAGGAATGACCGGATCTCACCGGCCAGATCCGCCAGCTCCAGACTAGAGAGCTTCTGCAAATCTGCCGGGTTATTTATCCGATCGAGTATTTTTGCCACCCAGCCAGTTTAGCCGCATTTCAGATCTATAAGGGCGAAGATGGATTTATCGGCTAGTTACTTGCGCCAACCCCGCTCGGCGCGCCAAACTGAAACCATGGGTAAAAAGCCTTTCGGACATGCTAATTCTTTTGCGACCTCTCGCGCGGGATTAACTGCCCTGGCAATCATCATCGGAGCGATAGTAGGGCTGGTGGCAGTAGGTTTTTATTACCTAATAGCAGGTTGGAGTTACCTGGTCACCGGTTATACCGATTACCCTGTCCACGCAGGCGCCCCCCACGGATTCCTCGGGTTAGCACCGGCGTTTATCATTGCGGTTCCCGTGCTTTCTGCCCTGCTATATGGGCCGGTAGTGGAATATTTCACCCCCGGCAGCCGCGGACATGCTGTCCCGGAAGTAATGTTCGCCGTGCGCCGCAAAGGCGGGAGGATTCCTGGGCGCAACGCCCTGGTGAAACTTTTTGCCGCTTCTCTGACCTTGGGAGGAGGGGGAAATGCGGGCAGAGAAGGCCCGATTGTGATGATTGGTGCCGCGATTTCTTCTTGGGTAGGAACCCGCCTGGGATTAAGTAAACAACGGCTGATGTTCCTGTGTGCTTGCGGAGCTGCTGCCGGGATTGCCGCTACCTTTAATGCTCCCCTGGCTGGGGCTTGTTTCGCGCTCGAAGTAATACTCGGCACCCTCAGCGCCGAGGACTTTGTCTTCATCGTGTTTGCCTCGGTATCTGCCTCCCTGGTTTCCCAACAGTTTCTTCCTGACCGTGCCAGCGTGCCCCTCAGCCAATCTTTAGATCTGTTTTCTCAGAGCGATTACCTGCTAGTGGCAGTGGCGGCTTTGGTAGCGACCCTGGTGGGAATCGGGTTTTCTAAACTTATCTACCTGGTTTGGGATGGAATCGACCTGGTTTATCACTGGAATGCTTGGTTTCGCCCGGTTGCTGGTTCCCTGCTGCTGGGAGTATTTCTCTACTTTTTTCCTCTTCTGTATGGCACCGGGGAAAGCGTACAGTTGCGGGTACTCTCCGGCGATTTTCCAGTCTGGATGATTCTAGCGTTACTTTTAGGACGCGCTGTGAGTGCCGCTTTCACTATTTCTATGGGGGGAGCCGGCGGAGTCTTCGGTCCCACCTTATTTGTAGGCGCTTGTGCGGGGATGGCGGTGGGGCAGCTAATTCAGCCTTGGTCGGCCTCTTCGACCGCGATTTATGGAGTAATCGGGATGGGGGCGGCTTTCGCGGCGGCCTCTCGTGCGCCCCTAACCGCGGTTTTCATCATTATCGAGATGACCAGGCAGTATTCTCTGATTCTCCCGATGATGCTGGCGGTAGCGATTGCCACCGGGATTTCCCTATTTATGACCCGGTCGACTATTTATACCCAAAAACTACACCGGCGCGGTGATCGACTGTCAGACCCGGTCTCGGCTACTCTATTGGGAACCAGCACGGCAGCAGATTTAATGCATCAGCCCCCGCAAGTTTTAAGTCAAGATATCACCCTCGCTCAGGCCGAAAATGCCCTGGAAACTTGCGGTGAGAACTCTTTGGCGGTAGTCGATTCTCAGGGAGAATTCCAAGGCTCCGTGAGCGCCCTGCTGCTCGGCCAAGAAATCGACAAACGCGGCGCAGATACGCCCTTGACGAAGATCCCTTTGTCCGCAGCATTCTGCACCCCCAAAGAGCTCCCTAGTCAGATTCTCAAGGAGCTGGCAGAGTCCTCACTTTCAAACCTGCCGGTGATAGGTCGCTCCCAAGAAGTCTTGGGTTATGTGCGAGGACGCGACCTGATTGTCAAACTGTATCGTCAGCAAACCCGCGCGCTTAACCAGCGCGATCTAGGCGATTCTCTGGGTAAACGCATTCGCAAACGCTGGAAACAGCACCGCCACCGCTAACGAAGTAACTCTCAGAAATACGGCGTCAAACGAAAATCCGGGGCAGCAAAAGATGCGAGAGGGGGCTTGAGCCGAGCGAAGCAAGGCTCACCGGGGTCCCCCGAGCGCTTTTGCTGCCCCGAATACTATGCGAGCAACCTGGATTTTCTAGCGATTTGCATATTATTCGTTTTGATGAAATCCGCTATAGCAGCAAAATTCTGGGCACGGTAAAAGATGCGAGAGGGGGCTTGATTCGAGCGAAGCAAGAATCACCGGGGTCCCCCGAGCGCTTTTACCGTGCCCAGAGCATTAAACTCGTGCGATTAACTAGGCAACTAGGTTGCGCAGTACGTACTGCAGGATGCCACCGTGGCGGTAGTACTGAGCTTCACCGGGGGTGTCGATCCGCACGTCAGCGTCGAACTCTACGGTGGAGCCATCCGTCTTGGTCGCGGTCACCTTCATAACCTGCGGAGTTATCCCCTCATTAAGCTGGGTAATCCCGTTAATATCGAAGGTTTCAGTCCCGTCCAGACCGAGAGAATCGGCGCTTTCGCCCTCGGGGAACTGCAGCGGGAGAATCCCCATCCCGATCAGGTTGGAGCGGTGAATACGTTCGAAAGACCGAGCGATAACCGCTTTCACCCCCAGCAGCAAAGTTCCTTTAGCGGCCCAGTCACGCGAGGATCCGGTTCCGTATTCTTTACCACCAAGCACCACCAGGGGTACGCCGGCCTGGGCGTAGGAAACCGAAGCATCGTAAACCGGCACTACCGGAGCATCCGCTTTGGTGAAGTCCTTGGTGAAACCGCCCTCAACGTTGTCAAGTAGCTGGTTACGGATGCGGATGTTAGCGAAGGTGCCGCGCATCATCACTTCGTGGTTACCGCGCCGCGAACCGTAGGAGTTGAAGTTGCGCCGTTCCACTCCGTGGGAGCTTAGGTATTGACCTGCCGGGGTCTTGGCGGCAAACGCACCTGCGGGCGAAATATGGTCGGTAGTTACCGAATCGCCCAGTTTCAGCAGCACCCGGGCACCGGAAATATCTTTCACCGGGTTCGGGGTTTCCGGCATTCCTTCAAAGAAGGGTGCCCGGCGCACATAGGTGGATCCGTCGTCCCACGCGAAAGTGGACGAATCGGGAACTTGCAAAGACTGCCAGCGGTGATCGCCTTCGAATACGCTCTGGTAATCCTGCAGATACATATCGCGGTCAATAGCTTTTCCGATTACTTTTTCTACTTCTTCGGCAGCTGGCCAAATATCGCGCAGATAGACGGGATTCCCGCGGTTATCTGTACCCAGCGCCTCGGTTTCAAAATCAAAATCCATCGTCCCAGCTAGTGCGTAGGAAATTACCAGCGGCGGGGATGCTAGATAGTTCATTTTTACATCCGGGTTAATCCGCCCCTCAAAGTTGCGGTTACCAGACAGCACCGACACCACGGTCAGATCTGCGTCCTCTACCGTATTGTGTACTTCCTCGGGCAGCGGGCCGGAGTTACCGATACAGGTGGTGCAGCCATAACCGACAATATCGAAGCCCAGCTGTGACAGATAGGGCATCAGACCAGCTTTTTCGTAGTAGTCTCGCACCACTTGGGAGCCAGGCGCCAGTGAGGTTTTCACCCAGGGCTTGGGCTTTAGTCCCTTTTCAGTGGCATTCTTGGCCAGCAAACCAGCCGCCATCATCACCGAGGGGTTAGAAGTGTTAGTGCAAGAAGTAATGGAGGCGATCACCACGTCGCCATGATCCATTAATACTTCTTCCCCACCAGATAGTTTCACCTGGGTGGGGCGGGTAGGACGCATCAGTTTCGGATCGATGGTCTTATCGCCGGCAACATAGTCAGGCAGGATCTTCTTGAAGGAATCTTTGGCCATTGCCAGCTCGATGCGGTCTTGCGGACGCTTCGGTCCGGCAATCGAAGGCACTACGGTGGACAGATCCAGTTCCAAATATTCGCTGTAACGTGCCTCGTGAGCGGGGTCATGCCACAGTCCTTGCCGCTTGGCGTATTCCCGCACGAGGGCGCAGGCGTCTTCGCTGCGTCCGGTCAGGTGCAGGTAGTCAATGGTGACGTCATCGATCGGGAAGATGGCGGCGGTCGAGCCAAACTCGGGCGACATATTGCCGATAGTGGCGCGGTTGGCCAGAGGTACTGCTCCCACGCCCTCGCCATAGAATTCTACAAATTTGCCGACTACTCCGTGGTCACGCAGCATTTGGGTGATGGTGAGTACCACATCGGTGGCGGTAGCTCCGGGAGCGATTTCGCCGGTCAGCTTGAAGCCCACTACCCGCGGAATCAGCATCGATACCGGCTGACCGAGCATAGCCGCTTCGGCCTCGATTCCGCCGACACCCCAGCCGAGGACGCCTAGGCCGTTAACCATGGTGGTGTGGGAGTCGGTTCCTACCAAAGTGTCGGGGTAAGCCAGCGCGCCGTCCTCGTCCTTATCGGCGAAAACTACCCGCGCCAGGTATTCGATATTTACCTGGTGGACAATGCCGGTCCCCGGGGGTACTACCCGGAAGTTTTCGAAGGCGCCCTGTCCCCAGCGTAGGAACTGGTAGCGTTCCTGGTTGCGCTGGTACTCGATATCCATATTCTTTTCCACGGCATCTTTAGAGCCAAACACATCGATTTGCACCGAGTGATCAATGACCATTTCCGCTGGTACCTGCGGGTTAATCAGGTCCGGGTTTTTGCCCAGGTTCACCACCGCGTCGCGCATAGTCGCCAGGTCAACGATGCAGGGAACGCCGGTGAAATCTTGCATCAAGACCCGCGCCGGGCTGTACTGGATTTCCTGGCTGGGTGCCGCTTCGGGATCCCAGTTGGCAATCTGGGTGATCTGCTCCTTGGTGATATTTTCCCCGTCCTCGTTACGCAGCAGGTTTTCTGCCAGGATTTTCAAGGAATAGGGTAATTTTTCGGTGCCGGGCACCGCTTTTAGATCATAGATTTTATAGCTCTTATCACCGACACTTAGCTGGGTCGCGGCGCCAAAGCTGTTCAAACTCATTGCAACCTCCCGCAGGGAATCAAAATATTTTCTCTTGATATCAAGATACTTTGCGAAGCGAGCGAATGCCAGTGCTGCGAACTTTTAGCCACCTACGGCAGACAGAAAGTGGCATACCGGAGACTTAAAAACCCTTTTCACTTGCACGGATGATTACGCGGGCTGAAGGAAGAGCAGCACTCTTCCTCAGCCCGCGGATAAGATACCTTCTCTAAAATCCAGGGATTTTTAAAAGAATTTCCTTACCTAATTTTCTTTTACCTTACTTTCCGCCAAGCATTCCTAGAACTTTCTAGGGAGTGACCTCCGCGGCGCTTCCCCAACCGTTTTCTCCTTTAGGTCGCGCTTCGGGGTGCAAAACCAGATACTTCAAAGTGGCTACCACCTGCCGCGCGCTGTAACCGTGGAACATATTATCTTTTCCCCCGCGGGCGAACTGGATAATCGTATCCAAGGTCATGTAGTGGTAATGATCGTAATGCGGAATCACAAAACGCTGATTTTCCTGGTCAAAGCGGGTGGCATGGGTGACATTGCCGTAAGTGATGTACTCCAAGGGGACTATCAATTTCGCTTCTACCTGGTCATAGGTAAACTTTTCGTCTTCGTTAACTTCGGTAGTATCCTGTGGTTTTTCTTCCTCATATTCGGTGATTTCAATATCGGGATACAGTCCCGAAGGATCGGTATAGCTGATTCCTTCATGCCCATCAGCGAAATGCAGATGCCAATGGTCTCCGTGGCGTTGAATTTTTATGACCCGTTCAGAATCACCAATTTGATTTTGACCAGAGTGGTCACCGGGTTTCGGTCGCTGCTCAGTTGGTGGTTGTGCTTGACCAGGCTGGTTAGGCTTATCGCCTCCATTCGGCTTCGGCGCTTCCCCATTCCCACCATGCGAGCCGGAATACTGCCCTATCTGTATTTGCGGAAAGACTTTCGCGGGATTTTCATAGGTTATGTACTCTTCCCCCGCCTTGGTATAGGCGTGATAGTGATCTGCATGCTGCAAAATTTTCACAATCGGCAACTTTGCCAGTTGTTGCAGAGAAACTACCCGCACCAGCGGCAACCCTCCTCCGGGAAATGGTTTCCCACTCGGATGGGGTTTAACTGTTCTACCCGGCACTCCGGAAGGATTAGTTTTACCACCCGCCGGAACTACCTGTGGCCGCCACGGATGATAGCTGGGATTTACCGCCTTTGCGCCCCCATGGCTGCCAGTATAAGTTCCGATAGCAATCCCGGGATATAGGCCGCTGGGATTAGTGTAGGTGACAAACTCTTGGCCATCCGCGGTGTAAATATGGTAGTGGTCGCCATGTTTTAGGATTTTTACTACTCCCTGCGACGCCACCTGCCCCAATTGTCCCGCAGATAGTACTTTCGCGGTGCTATGTAGCTGCCCCGCACTCTTAGCTTTGGCCGGATCGGTGTAGGTAATGATTTCACGTCCATCTTTGGTAAACACATGCCAGTGGTCACCGTGTTTTATTACTTTGACGATTTCATCGCTAGCTACTTCCCCATCCACTAACACTTGGGTGGTTTCATCTAGTTTGAACTTGGGATCTTGAGGACGAGGGGCTATTTTCCCGGCAGCGGAGGGAGTTTTCCCGGAGACACCGAGGCCGCCCTCACCATTATTGAAAGCGCCCCCAAATGCCAGCGCACTGGAAGTCACCAGCAGAGCAGCGGCTACCCCCGCCCCTACTATTAGTTTAGTTTTAGCCATGTTTTCTCCTTACTTTTTTCTAAAGACTAAGGCCGTAAGCAGCCCAAATACCGATATGAGGACGATTACCGCGCCGGGGCGCAGGTTTTGATAAAACGAAAGCACTAGCCCCGCATACACACAGAACAAAGAGATGATCACTGACAGCAGCAAGGTGCCGCGATAGGTACGCGCGAACTGCATCGCCCCGATCGCGGGGATTACCAGAATCGAGGAGACTATCAGAGATCCGATAGTTTTTGCCGCTACCGACACTGCCAATGCCACCAACAGCGCGAACACAAAATTGAGGATGCGAATATTTATCCCTAATAGCCGAGCGGCCGGAGGATCGAATATTGTCAAAAATAGGCGGCGATACAGGGCGCTATAGACCACTGCCACAGCTACCCCCACCCCGAGTACCAGATATAACTCCAGGTCACTTAGGGTAACGATAGAACCAAATAGATAGGTGGTGATGGCGCTAGATCCACCGGAAAAACTGGTAAAAATCCCGGCGAGGCCAATCGAAGCCGCCAGCACCATAACCGTAGAAATTTCTTGGTAGGCGCGCAAACGTACTCGCACTGCCTCTACACACAGGGCAGCGATTACGCAGGCGATAACCGATCCCACTAGGGGGTTAAAACCGAAAGCTAGTCCCGCGGCCACTCCCGTCAGCGAAGAATGTGAGAGGGTATCCCCCATCATCGATAGGCGTTTGAGTACAATCGGCAAGCCGATTAGCGGCAAGATTACCGCCAGTACCGTTCCTACCAGGAAGGCGCGTTGCATGAAGTCATAAGCAAACAGGCTCATCTGCTGACCCCGATTGCTTCCAGTTCGACAGGAGTGAACCTTCCTGCCGACAAGCGATAGGCAGCATCTAAGAAAGGAGCAACTTCTGCCAAATGATGGGTAACCATCAAAACTGTTTTTCCCTGGTCGCATTGCTCCCGCAGCAGGCGGTAGAGATCAAGCGAAAACTTTTGATCAATACCGCCGGTAGGTTCATCCAAGAGAATCAGACGCGCCTGTTTTAGGAGCGCCAGTAAGACTCCTACTCGCTGCAGTTGCCCCCCAGATAGCTCGCGCAGACGATGGGTGCGCATCCCGCCTAACCCCACGGTATCTAGCAGGGCGGTAGGCTCACTTTTCCTTTTCAGTTGCGTTAGATAGACCCGCACTAACTCCGCCACGGTGGTCGGAAAATTGCGGTAGCCGCTCACCGCGTTTTGGGAAAGATAGGCGAGGTCGCGATAGTGGTTGTCTTCGCTACTCAGGTCTCCAAAAAGTCGGATTTGCCCTTGCGAGGGACGTAAATCTCCCAGAAGTAGTTTCATTAAGGTGGATTTTCCTGCCCCATTATCGCCACTTACCGCCACAAATTGTCCGGCGGTGAGGGATAAATCCACTGACTGCAGCACCGGAATATCCCCGTAAGCAAAAGCGACTTTATTTATTTCCAGGATCTTATTCACCGAAGGATTCCCTCAAGTTGGCTAGGTTTTTCTCCATTAGCCCCAGGTATCCGAGTGCCTCTTCCTCCCTAGTTAGGTGCTCCATGGTGTAGAGAGTGCCGGTTTTAGCTCCGGTAGTGCGTGCTAGAGTTTCTGCGACTTTCGGAGTGGCTTTCCCTTCGAAAAAAATGGTGCTGATCTGATGCTTTTTCACGAAATCAGCAATGGTAGCCAATTGGTTAGCCGAGGGCTCGTCCTCGGGTGAAATCCCGGTGACTGCTACCTGTTTGAGCCCGTAGTCGTCTGCCAGATAGTTAAAAGCCGCATGGGAGGCAACAAAGTAGCGTTTCTCAGCGGGAACTTTA
This sequence comes from Varibaculum cambriense, assembly GCF_002848005.1. Classification (GTDB taxonomy): domain Bacteria; phylum Actinomycetota; class Actinomycetes; order Actinomycetales; family Actinomycetaceae; genus Varibaculum; species Varibaculum cambriense_B. The sequence goes on from NZ_PKHX01000003.1 coordinate 165,855, forward strand.
GCGATTTCTCGAGCAAATTTTTTATCTAGCTCCTGGAATTCTTGCTGGGCTTTTTCCAGATTTTCGCGGTAGTAGCTAGCGTTATCAGGATCTATAGCACTTACTTTTTCGCAAATGGTTTTTAGCTCTGCCTGCGCGTTTTTAACGCTGAGCCAAGTGTGGGGGTTAACCGCAGTGGTATCGGTGCGGGCCGCATCTTTATTTCTTAGTAGGGTTAGCCCTTGCGATAGATCGAGGAATTTTTCTTCACTCCCCAGGCTCTCGCGGAGATCTCCAATAAAGCCTTCCATTCCGGCACCGTTGTAAACAATCAGATCGGCTTTTGAGAGTTCAGCACGATCGCTGGTTTGCAGTTCAAAGTCGTGAGGTTCTTGACTGCCTTTAATAACCGTTTTGACTTCCATCTTGTCGCCGACGATCCGGCTGGTCAGATCGGCTACCGGGAAGAAAGTGGCATAGACCAGGGGTTTATCTTTTTCTCCAGTGTTTTCCGCGCCTGCTTCCCCTTGTGCGCGAGTACTGCAGCCTGCTGCAGAAAACACCAAGAGGGCGGCAATCAGCAAGGCCAGAAGAGTTTTGAAGCTATTTTTGGGCACCATTTTCCTAACCGTTTTGAGTTCTTCTCAGCAAAATATTTATTTCGCTCAGAAAACTTAACAGTAATGAGAACGGTTATCAAATTGAGTTAAATTACTTCCCCTTTTGGCTTTGGGTATAGGAAAGCGGACCGACGCTCCTTAAAGCGCCAGTCCGCTATTAACGACTAGATTCTGGCCTGAACTACCGCTTTTCAGCTTTCCGAAAGGCTAGCAATAAGAGCACCAGACCGGTGGCTACTAAGAAGTGAGTGATTCCGGCAACCCCCGAAAGCGCGGCGTCCGCTCCCGTTGAAACCTCCGCTCCAGATACTTGTAGGATTCCTCGCAGCAGCAGGGTGACAATAAAGAGCGGTAAACCTACGTTGTAGAGCTTCATAAAGACCCGGAATGTTTTCTGTTTTTCAAGCTGCAGGGTCTGGGAAAACAAGAAAACTAGTAGGAATACAAACATCCCTAAGACAAAAAGATGGGTATGGACTTTGCCTAGAGCGGTAGCGCCCGTAAAGTCGTTGATTTTCGTAAACTCGCGGAAGAAAATTCCCCCTACCATCGCGACTAGCGCGTAGATCAACGCCAGATTTAGATATTTCTTCTTCATTTTAAAACCTCTTGTAGTTGTTTTGAACATTGTTCAAGATGGTGAAAATAAAAATCTTCCGCTTTACCGGAAGATCCACCCCCTAGTAAAGGGTTCTTCTGATTAGTTCTAGTAATACTGCGCAATCATCCTTTCTTTGCACTAGGAGGGCGACTAGGCTCATCAAAATAAATTCACAAAACGCTTCCGGGGTGAAGCTGCCAGTGAAGACCTCCGCCTTTACATTCGGGTCTCTACTTAGGACAGACAACATCCTTTCCCTAACTGAAGAGAGATGGCGCTGCATAGCGTTGCTTGCTTTCTGCTGACCTTGGGCGGAAACAGCTAAGGAATGGATGCTGAAAAAGTTAGGGTAGCAGCGGATTCCTTGCTTAATATCTTGGAAGAAGTTTTCGATGAAGACCAGGAAATCAGTCTCCTTGCCCTCACCTTTCCCTAAGCTGAAGATATCTTCCCAAACGCTCTCGATGATGGCGATCAGTAGATCATCCTTGGAAGAGAAATAGTAATATACCGACCCCAACGCCAGGTCACACTCCTTGGCAACCGTACGCATATTTACCGCCGCTAGGCCCTGCTCAGATACCAGCTTTCTACATTTTGTCAGAATGTTTTCTCTGGTAGCCACGCTTATTCCCCTCCCCTGGCGGCACTTTCGAACATTGTTCAGTATCTAGCATACTCTAAAGAGCTCCGGTAGAAACCGCTAATGAAATTCTCTTTGGCACAAACACCCCGCCCGCTCCCGCGTCCTTTAAAATTTTTTGGCTTATTCCTGCACCACTAAAGTTGTTACCTTTCCTTTTTGAGGGGAACGAGATCGGCGTGATTGCGAGTGCGCGAGCAACTTTCACCCCGCATCCAGAGAAAGCACCTCTGGCAGTTATTCGTCAAACTAAAGTTAGTAGATATCCGTCAACTAGCGCCACGAAAAAGTAGAGAACCAGTGCTCCTAAAAATGCTTCTACATGCTTTTTCGGATCTTGATAAAGCTCTTTTTGTGGTATTTTCGATAATCTTATCCGCTTAGTATTTCGCCACCACAGCAGATCAACGATGAACAGGTCGAAAACATTTAAAGTCTGCCCCAGAATCAGCAAACATCTAAAGTTATGAGAGAAGTTTTCCTGGCGAATAGGGATTCCCATAAGCAAAAACAGGACAGTAAATACGAGAAAATTTGCTACCCAGATACCGGCTTTCCCCGTTTCCTTAAACTTTCCGCGGTACTCGGCAATCTCTTGGATGCGGTTTTGAACTTTGACAGGATAGGAACTGTAGTTTTTTAAATTTCTCTGATCTGTGCCAGTCCCTAAGTAGCAGACCCCAAAAAATGCCGCACACAAAATGACTATTTCGATTAAAAGCACATGTATCCCCTAACCTCTGAAGCGTACTGGGTCACTAAAGTTGCATGACTCAGGTAAAAGCATGTACAAAACGCGGAAAATAAAAATCAGGAGAATGTGGAAATCAAAACTGAAAACCACATTCTTCTGACCAATTCCCAACCAACTACCGGTTCCTACTTATCACGCAACTTACCAACTTGCGTAAATTCCTTATCCCCAACACGCATCTTCTTATCAGTGAACTTTACTCGCATCATTCTGCTAATAATATGCTCATCCGTTATCAGCACAAAAAATTGCTTTTCTTTTTTATTCACCAAGTAATACTGTTCACTGCCAATACTCTCTACCGCTTTACCGAATGCAAACGTATCAAAGAAAGGAATACCACCAAACAAAGTAGTAATCCACCCGATAAAATTATCCATAAACTTTTCAGACGAATTTGGAATAAACTTCGTCACCGTGAGCATAATAATTTCAGCGTCTGCATATTCATCGCGAATAATTCGTTCCTTAATCTTGATTTTCTTACGGACACCCAATTTTGCATTAAGACCATACTTCGCTAAATCAATAGGCTTCTTAATGATTGACAAATCAATAGCATTGTCTTTATCCAACAAATAGTCGACAGTAACACCCAGCGCATCCGCAATCACCTTCAAATTTGCAACATCTGGCAGACCGCGACCACCTTCCCACTTCGCTACCGCAGAACGAGAAACCATAATCATTTCAGCAAGTTCTTCCTGAGTTAAACCCGCTTCCATGCGCGCATTTCTGATTTTTTCTCCTAACAACATCGTATAACTCCTTTCATTGGCCATGAGTTTTCGTTCTTAACGATTATTTGTTTTGCTCGTAATGCAATTAATAATCGCACTGCGTAATTACAGGCTAACGAGCAACATATGAATAGAAAAGGAACGAACGAGAACACAAGCGTTACGAATCGTAACATGGCGTTTTCTTAGCACACGCGCACATAATTATGTGAAAATAGCTATTTCAAAAGAATTTTATATAAAACTAACAGACAACGTACAAAATCCAAGGTGCACGAGCCATACAACACAACGCACCGAAGACCGATATCCACCTCATTGCTCTGCTCTCATTCATCCCAATCCCCAACAACGAACGTACGGGATAAGGCAACAGAAACATACGTTTGTTGCCAAGCGCATATCAGAATCGACAAGCGCAAGGATCCAAGCGCGCAACAACAGCTGCTAATCCAGCTTTGACATCAATACTATAGGCTCGACGTGGGTGGTGTTTATTAACCGCTGTAAGCAAGGGTAAAGTTATTGCTTTGCAATGGTGCAATAGAGAAAATACTGAAGCATATAAGAGTTTACTTAATAATTTATTACCTCCTACTGTTGTTATTACTTACGGGAACGCTGGCGCGTTGAGCGCTATTAAACAAGTTTGGCCAGAGACTCGAGTACAACGCTGTTTAGTACATATTAAACGTAATATACGCGTATTAACTACAAGCAAACCTAGGCTGCAATCACATAAGGCTTTGTGGGGTTTAGCTAAAAAGTTAGTCAAAATCAGAACGTTGAAAGAATCTGATTTATGGGTTAATTTACTACAGAAATCTTACAACCAGTGGAAAGATTGGCTTAACCAAAAAACGTTCCGTAGGAATGTTTCTGAAGAAAATATTCCTTCTTGGGTAAGAAGTAATCAACAATGGTGGTATACGCATCAGACTGCAAGAAAAGCTTATAATCTGCTTGCTAGACAAGTTAAAAATGGTACTCTGTTTACTTTTCTTGATCCTTTACTATTAGAGAAAACGAGTGTTCCTATTCCTAGTACTACGAATGTTTTAGAAGGTTGCATAAATTCACAGATAAAGAAATTGGTAAGTGTTCATAAAGGATTATCTGAAGATCACATGCGTAGAGCTATAGAATGATGGTGTTACTTCAATAGTGAAAATCCTTCAAATCCTAAACAATTTATAACATTCTGAATGTTTTAAACCAAAAACTAAAAAATTATTATTGATCATAATCCAATTGAACCAGCACATTTAGACACTGAATTTGACTTATATAAAGCTGACTATCATCCAGATATTTCAATCAGAAAAGGGACTATGCGTTAACGACACGCCGACCAATAGACACACTTTTTGGCCGATTACCCTAACTAATCACCGGCTAAACAGGACGGACATTGAGCCTGACTTTAAGATTCATAAAAAGAAGTGACTATTACTGACAGAGATCAGTAATAGTCACCCAACGTGAGATATTCAACTATTGACTTGAACCAAACAAAATTCAATCAGTCTTTCGAAGGACAGTCTTAAGCGAGATCACTGTGACACCAATAACAAAAAGAGGTAAAACCAATTCTAATAGCAAGTGTGCCATCCCATATTAAGGCAATCAGCATCGCGATTAAGGCAACCGTCAAGCTGAATATCGCTACTTCACGGCAAAAACGAACGAGCTTGTCCATTATCCTTAAACACCTCCTCGTACACATACTAATAATCAGGTTTCATTTTACCTTTTGAGCTATATTTTCCCACTTCACCAGCTGGGTGCAAAGTGGGTGCACCTTTTAACGTTAACATCCTGTGCACTCAACCCTAGAGCGTTGATATCTTCCCTCATACAGCCAAACTGCGCTCAAAAACCACGCCAAGCCAGCCTAAAACCGCCACGCATTAAACCTTTTAACGATAGCCCTCGCTAAACACTGCTACACAAGGGCAAAAATGCACCCACCTATTAAGCCCGTGACATCAATACGACAGTCTCGACGTGGTGCGTGTGGGGGAAGAGGTCGAAGGTTTGTAAAGACGCTATCTGGTAGCCGCGGGATACGGCGACTTTCAGGTCGCGGGCAAGCGCAGCCGGGTCACAGGCCACGTAAATAATCCGCTCCGGCTCTAGGCTTGCCAGCGCAGCCATTACCTGCCTTCCGGCACCGCTACGCGGGGGATCCATTACCACCAGGGGCGGCGCCTTTATCTTGTCGGCATAGTCCGCGAGCGCCCGGGCATCTACTCGTCCGGCACGAATCTGCAAGCTTCCAGGCACTCCAGAAAGATTCTTGCGCGCCATTTTCACCGCCGGCTTTGATCCCTCCAAAGTATTCAGGTGGCCTCCCCTGCTCAGAATGCTAGCCAGGGGACGCGAAAACAGACCCGCACCCGAGTAGAGTTCCAGGATTGCTTCCCATTTTCTATTCCCAAAAGCAGGCGGGCGGTCGCTAGTCGCGTCTGCCTCGCCACGCTCGCGCGCCTCAGCGCTCCCGCCTTCCGCGCCAGTGACTGGGTCTCCTAGTCCCTCACCCTGAGCAGTAGATACTCCGCTACCTAGCCCAAAATCGCTAGTACAAGCCTCCATTACCTGCTCGCATAGAATCCGTGCCGCCTGGCGGTGCGCCTGCCAGAAACCGCTCGGCGCCACCAGGTAGTCCCCGAAGCCGGGAACCGTTAAACGCACATTCTTTTCTGTAACCGGATGAGCCGATTCATCAAACAGGGAGCGTCCGTTCCACACTCGCAGCCCGTTCGCGCTCGCCCATGCCCGGACGCGCCCTCCCGGCTTTAAAACCTCGCTCCAGCTGTCGGGATCGCTAAATAAAGACGAGCCACTGATCAGCGGATCTGCCAGGGGGAAACTATCAATCTCTACCAGTTCTTCTCCGCGGAATTTAGTCATCGCCAATCGCCCAGCAGGACTGACCTCAAAATCAGCGCGCAGACGATACCCTAAACCGTCCTCGCCGCCAGCGTGTCCGCTACTTACGCCCTGGCAGCTTAGCTCTCCCCCACTGGCAGCCAACGCTTGCGCGAATACTTCCTCTCCCCCCAGGCGTCGCAGGCAATCCGCCAGCACCTGCGCTTTCCAGATGCGCTGGAACGGCAGTTTTACGTGGCAAAGATCGGCCCCGCCGGTTCCTTCCGAGCCGCCTAACTCCCACACCGGCACTTGCCGTTGCTCCGACGCCTCCAACACTTCGCTCACCTCGGCAAAAATAACTTTGCCTTTTTTAGCGACCGGGACCGCTTTTACCTGCTCCCCCGGCAACCCGAAACGCACCATATAGGTTTGACCGTCCCTGTGCGCCAGGCAGTAACCGCCGTGGACGGGACGCAGCAGCTGCAAGAAAACTTCGTTCATAAGTTAATGCTCAATACCTAAAAATCGGCGGAAAAGTCGGGCTGGACATCCTCAGGGGCAGAAGATTTACGACCCGAGGATGACTGTTCTATCCCCCAGCCGCCGTGGACACCGTTGATCCAGGGAAGATGATCATTCTCGCCCACAAATGCTCCCCGGGTAATATCTTGGGCTCTCCTTCCAAAGACCGGGGAAGACTGGCGGTACTCTTCCGGAGGAAGCAACGCGGATGCCCCATCTTGCTGATCAGCTTGCTTGCGGGTTCGGGAGAAGCTCCACGGCACCATCACCACTAATACCCCTGGCAAATCCCGCAGCTGCTGACGGATGCGATCCACAGAACGGTTATGTAAAAACTTTTGCCAGGGATATTTCACCTGGTAGCAGGGAATATAGATAACCACCAAATCGCGAGGAGAGCGGTTGCGCAAGGAGCGCACGTGTTGCAGCAGCGGACCGGTAATATCGCGGAAAGGTGAAGCCAGTACCGTCAGCGGCACTTCTACCCCGCTTTGCATCCAACTTTCTTTAAGGCGAGCAAAATCATCGGGTTCAATCTCGACGTGAACTAAAGACAGTGAGGACGGGTGACAGGCGCGAGCATAAGAGATGGCTCGCATAGTGGGTTTGTCTAGGTTAGAAACCAGCACCAGGCTTTGTACCCGAGAAGGCAAGGAACGAGCAGTAGCGAAATCAGCCACTTCAGTTTCCCGGCTAGTGCGCTGATAGTAGTTCCCAATCCTCCACAAGAGTACAAACACGATTGCCATCATGGCTAGAGCCACCCAGGCACCGCGAGTAATCCGAGAAGCAGTTACTAACACCAACACCGTGGCGGTACATATAAAACCGAACGCGTTTACCATCCAACGGCGCCGCAATATTTTCCGGTTCTTTTGAAAAGTCCGCAAACGCAGTTTGGAGTTCCAGTGTCTGAGCATCCCCAGTTGTGAAAGGGTGAAAGAAATAAAAACCCCGATAATGTACATCTGGATTAACTTGGGGGATTGCCCTCCGGTGACCACAATCAGAATTGCGGCTATCAAACCCGGAACGCAAATAACTGGGGAGAGAGAACTTCGATCTGCTCGCCGAAAAATCTGGGGCGGCAAATACCCATCGCGGGAGAGCACTTGGGTAAGTTGCGAAAACCAGTTAAAGGCACTGTGAGCTGCAAAGATCAAGATCACCGCGGTAATCACAATGACCAGGGAAGCCATTAGGGGATAGCCGGAAAAGATAGTAGCCGCCAGTTGCGCTATCACCGGAGGTACTTCTCTAGCATTCAGCGGGCCATTCGCGCTGAGCAGTTGGGAGTCAAACGCAGGAACTTTCACTCCCGTCACTTTCGCCAGGTGCAGCACGGAGAACATCATTGCCGCGCTGATCAGCGCAAAAATCGCCAGGGTGATCCGCGCGTTTTTAGGACGCGGCTTTTTAAAAGCAGGCACCCCATTGCTGATTCCCTCAACCCCGGTCAAGGCTACACAGCCGCCCGAAAATGCCCTTAAAAACAGTAACAATCCTCCCATGCCGGTAAGCCCTGCTTGGTAGGGGTTAGCCGGTGAGATCTCCATCTGCGCTGTCTCTGCGAGCCCTAACGACCCCAAGGCTTCTTGTAAAAGCCCAAAGATAGCTAACAGCGCAATGGCGGCCATAAATAGATAGGCGGGGACGGCAAAGAGCTTTCCGGACTCGCGCATCCCCGAAAGATTCAGTCCCGTCAAGGTCACTATTATTCCCAGTGCCAACCAAATAGGGTGCACGCTAAGAGAAGGGAATAAAGATGATAGGTAACGTCCAGCCACCGTGGTAGAAACCGCGATCGTCAAAGAATAATCAACTAACAGTGCACTGACCGTGACCAGAGCGGCAGATTTCCCCAGGTTTTGCCGCGTCACCTCGTAGTCTCCGCCTCCGCGCGGGTAAGCCAATACTACTTGGCGGTAGGAAATAATCACCACCGCCATGACCGCGAAAACCGCCACCCCTACCCAGAGGGAAATACCAGAGGCTACGATTCCTCCTACCCCTAGGGTCAAGAGGATTTGATCCGGAGCATAGGAAACTGAAGACAGCGCATTAGAAGCAAAAACTGGGAGGGCATAGCGTTTTGATAGCCCTTCCCGCATCAGCTGCGGTTTACGCAGGGCTGGGGTTTCCCAGCGTTCTTTGTCGTCTTTCACAACCCGATCATCCCACTATCTAGCCAAAACTAACAGTTTCTGCTGGTTTGAAAGCTGAAAATAGCCCAGAAAAGGTTTACGCTACTTGCATGCACTTCGTAGTTTTAGGCTCGGGACGAGTAGGAGCCAGAGTCGCACAGACCTTGGACGAACAGGGGCATTCGGTTGCTATCATCGATTCCAACCCCGATGCTTTCCGTAAACTTCCCACTGATTTTTCGGGGCAAAAAGTATCCGGGATTGGGTTCGACCGAGAAGTGCTAGAGCGAGCCAATATCGAGGAAGCTTATGCTTTCGCCGCCATCTCTAACGGGGACAACACCAATATTTTGGCGGCTCGGATTGCGCGAGAAACCTTCGGGATTGACCGGGTAGTAGCCCGGATTTACGATATTCGTCGCGCGGAAATCTATCGCAAGCTGGGGATAAACACCACTTCTCCCGTATCGTGGACCGCTTCGGAAATGCTGCGCCTAATGCTGCCGGACGATACCCAGCTGGCGTATTCGGACTCGGTCTATCAGGTGAAAATGCTGCGCATTTTCCCCTGTGAAGACTGGGTGGGGGTTTCTTTACAGCAAACCCAAAAACTTCTGGATATCAAAGTTGCCTATATTGGGCGCGATGGGGAACCCTATTTCAACCTGTCTACCCTGGTAATCCAAGAAGGTGACGAACTGATTTGTACAGTGCCATCGGGGCGAGCAGAGCAGATAGAGCGGGCTTTCAAACGGCCCCCAGCGCAGGAGGAATAATATGCGGATTGTGATTGCTGGAGCCGGCTCGGTAGGACGCTCGATTGCCCGCGAGCTGGTCGCTAATGGTTATGAAGTTACCTTGATTGATAATAATCCTTCCCGCATGGAAATAGCCTCAATTCCCCAGGCAGACTGGGTGTTAGGGGACGCCTGCTCCCTTGATACACTTTCTAAAGCCGAGATTGGCGAGGCCGACGTAGTAGTTTGCGCTACCGGGAACGACAAAGTGAATCTGGTGGTGTGCCTATTGGCAAGAACCGAGTTCGGGGTGCCTAAGACAGTGGCGCGGGTAAATAATCCCAAGAACGAGTGGCTTTTCGATGATGCTTGGGGAGTAGATGTGGCGGTCTCTACCCCGCGAGTGATGACTGCTCTAGTGGAAGAAGTAGTGTCTGTGGGAATTCCGGTGCATCTGTTCCGCTTCCACACTTCTGACACCAATATGTATTCCCTAACCGTACCCGAAGATTCTGATTTAACCGGGCAGCCCCTCTCCGCCCTCGACCTGCCCCCTTCGGTAGTATTGGCAGCAGTTTTACGCGATTCGCGCCCCCTCGCTCCCCGCCCGGATACTTTGCTGCAGGGCCTGGACGAACTGTTGATGCTATTTAGTTCCACAGCCGAAGACGATTTAGAGCAAATAGCTGCTCTGTTTGCGCCTCCGCCTGAAGAAGTAGCTGATCCGGCGCAAGAAGATTAGTGGTCATTGCCGCGCAACCTCGAGGTTTCGCGGCGCAGTAACGCCCAGTTGAAATAACCTACCAGGGCGAATGCGGGCAACCCTAAGATCAGCCGCGCCGCTCCCAGGGGTACCAAGAGGTTCGCGTAATACAGGGGTAGCTCCACCGCTAGTCGCAAAGTGAAAAGCCCTATCCACAGCCAGGTGCAGAGCCGGGAAAGTTCATAAAATTTGCGGGCATCGCCCTGGCGCCAACTGTCTAGTTTGCCGATTGCCCCGGCTACCAGCCAGCCGATAGCCGGTCGACGAGCCAGGATAGTTAGCAGTAATACCGCTGCGTAAACCCCGTTTATCCAAAAACCGAAGGCAAAAAAGTTTTCCACCTGACCGCTGCGCCAGGCCCAAAATACGCTGATTAGGGTGCCGGCAAGTCCGGCTACCACCTGGCGCAAACTTTGATGGCGTAGGATCCGAATCGCCCCGAAAATAACGGTCACTGTCAGCGCCAAAATAACCGGCAGTCGCAGAGAATGGGTAAAAGGATAGATCGCCACTACCAAAATGGTGGGCAAAGTAGCCTCTAGGGCTCCTAAAGGCCCGCCGATGGCTTCCCGCATAGAAAACTGCTGCGATCCTAATTGAGAACCCAGGCCGCCAAACTGTCCCGTCAACTGGGGTTCTCGTCGCCTTTCAGCGTCCGTAGAAAAGTGCGGGGATTCCGGCTTTTCACCGCGGCTATCACTTGATTCTAAGCTACTGTTCATTACCGCGAACCGGCTCAATCTGAAAAGTAGGGTTGATAACACAAAGCCCATTGGAGCGAGCAATAACCATTCCTTGCACCGCTAGACGAATTCCGGCTTTAATCCCGGGAACGCTTTTCCGCCCTAACCACACCACATCGATGGAGCCAGTACCATCAAAAAGGGTGGCGGTAAAGGAACCGGCACCAGTGGGAGCCGGAAAAGTAACCGAACGTAAAACCCCAAATAGAGAGGCTTTTTGTCGCTCAGCTACCTCACATACCTGGGAGACAATACGCGATTGTGGATCTTCCTCAGCAGTGGGAGCGTTTTCGGGGGTATCCACTACTGACCCATCCCTAACTGCTCAATTAGATCTGCAGCTAACTCGATTGGTAATGCTTCTCCCGGTACGTAGGCTTCATTCCCGCGCACTACCTCCATACCGTGTAAGACGGCTAGCAGGCCTTCACGGGCGCTTTCTTCCTCGGCCGCCTGTCCCCTGACGATTACTCGCAGCAGCCAACGATCGCCCTCAATCCCCCACAACAGAAGGGGCATTGCCCCTTCACCCGCAGATTTACCTTCCGGGATAGGACGTGCCAGCACTGCTTCTCCGAAAGGACCGGGAAGCGGGAAAATCTGGTATTCCTCAGCTTTAAGCTGGTCAGCGAGCTCTTGGAGAATTTCATCCCACAGTCCCCCGGAACGTTGCATCGCGAAAGCAGCTAGCTGCATCTGCGCAGCTCCCGACACGACCTCTAGTGCCAAGATATTGCCATTGCCGTCTTGAACTGGAAGGATTTGTAATCCCGCGATCATGGGGATCCGCAAAACTCCCAGATCCAAAAATTCGCTGCCCTCCGGAGACTCGCCCTCGTTGTACGGGCCTTGCGGCTTAGGGAGTTGCGCGTTACTGGCAGCCTCGTCCTCACCGGGAGCTGGGGCAAGCTCCCCCGCGGCGGGCTCTGCAGCATTAGCGACTTCCCCCGACTGGCCGGGGGTAACAATATCTGCAGCTCTCGGCGAAGATTCGTCTGGAGCTGTGCGTTTACGTCGAGAAGGAAATAATCTCATAAAGCCAGTTTATTCAGCGCAGTCGAGGCAAACCGGTTTGCCGTCTACCGCTCCCGCCAGGCGGGAACGGTGCTGTACTAAGAAGCAAACCGAGCAGGTAAACTCGTCATCTTGCGCCGGAATGACCTGCACGGAGAGTTCTTCGCCAGATAGATCAGCGCCAGGCAGTTCAAAATCTTCTGCAGCTGCGTTTTCGTCTTCATCGACTTCGGAAGAACCGCTGGCCTCCGCGCGGCGAGCCTTCAGTTCTTCTAGGGAGTCCTGCTCGACTTCCTCTTCATTTTTGCGGGGGGCGTCATAATCTGTTGCCACGGTTCGTCCCTTCTTAAAGTGGTGCTTGGGTCTACAGTTAAATAAACAATAGACGCGGGGATATTAACACTTCAAGCCCTAAAATGCTAGATACGACAGACACACCGCGCCTAATAGGCAAAAAACGCCCCTGAACGTGGCAATCTCTAAGCAAGGGAACGGAGGAATATGAAAGACCTAGAGCTGTTGGGATTGCACCCAGATGGTAATCAGCTGATTCTCAATGACGAGGACGGAACCCGCTATGCTTTGGCCATCACCCAGGAGCTACGCGACAAGCTCCGTCCGGAGCGCCCCAATCTGGAGGCAGTGCCGCAAAACCCGAAGAAAACGGTGCCCCCGCGTAAAATCCAATCCCTGATTCGCGCCGGCAGTACCACCAATGAAATCGCAGATAAATTTGAGCTTCCGTTGGCAAAAGTGCAACGTTACGCTACCCCGATTTTGGCGGAGCGTCGCCACATTGCGAATCTGGCGCAATCTTGTCAGATAGGAGGGGAATCAGATTCTCCTCGTCTGGGAGAGCTAGTCGTAGATCGTCTCGCGGCACGGGGGGTTTCTGCAGCTTCCCTGCGTTGGGATGCAGTTCGCGGCGGTAAAGGACCGTGGGAAATCATTTTGACTTTCACCCAAGATGCCCGCGATTTAACTGCCCGTTGGCATATGGAGCCCGGCTCTTCCACCGTTAGCGCTCTTGACCAGGAAGCTACCTGGTTAACCGAGGCCTCGCAGCCGGCTTCGAAAGTATCGAGTTTCGAAGAATTTTTCCCCATGTCTTCCCCGGAGGCTACCGCCCCTCAAAAACCTGATACCGGCACGGAGGCACTCTTAGAAGCACTAGCGGCAGCGCGCGGAAAACGTGATACCTCCCCGCAGCTGGATCTGCCCGAAGAAGCTGACGTAGAGGCGTCCTCCGGTTTAGAGGAAGAACCGACCGATACGGAGCACAGCACCCCGGCAGAAATAGTTTCCCTTTCCGGTAAGCGCCAAGAATCGCCAGCCGCGAACGACAACCCGGCTACGACCTCCTCCGCGCAGCCGCAAAGCGATTTCAGTCCCGCCGGGAAGTCTACACTGGGAGAAAAATCGACGATCCCGCAGGCGGAGTCAGACGCGCAGCTACCACCAGATAAACGCCGCTCCGACGAAGTATGGGATAGCAGCGAACCTACTTTTGTAGGGAATCTTTCCGAAGCCGAGGCTCTTAATCTGGATTTGACGAGACGCGCCCCCGCAGATTTAGGAAAAAACGAAGCTGAGGTACCTTCTCGCCCGGCGCCTCCTCCCCCCAGCGCTGATCCCGGACAGGAAGCTCTCGTCCTTCCGGGGATGGAAAATGTAGAGGAAAACGATAAAACTATCCTTGCCTCCGGGGAAAACACCGCTAAAAGCAAAGGTAAACATCGTCGTTCTCACCGTAAATCCATTCCCAGCTGGGACGATATTGTCTTTGGCACCAAGCCACGGTAAAAGCGAGTAAAGCCGGTATCTAGATAGCGTACTGCTGGTTATACCAGGATAAGGGGGATCTCCATCTCTGCCGGGGTTAATGACCCATGTACTCCCACCATTTGTAGAACTCCCCGGCTATGGAAACGGGAATCTACGAATTGATAGTTTTCCTTCGCAAAAATGGTGAAGTCCCCGATGCGATCTGGTTCGCTAATATCACCGTATGCCTGGCGGTAATCAGCTATTATCTGACCACGCCCAGCAACTAATTTTTGCCACTGCACCAGCACCAGTGCGTTCGGAGCCTTCCGGGTGCGATTACCGGCGGGATCCTCACCTAAATATTTTTCCTTAAGGTGAATATGGAGGGCGCGCGGCTCCCCAGAGATCGCTGCCACCTGGGAGGCAAGCTCTGAATCTGCTATATCAACCGTGGAAGCGTCATTAACATTTACCATGCCATGATCTGCGGTTATCGCCATGAGTACGTCATCGGGTAACTGCGCACGCAATTCGGAAAGAGTCCGGTCAATCGCCTCCAGCTCTTGCAACCAACGGGGATGAGACCATCCCAGATTATGCCCCCAATGATCAAGATGCGACCAGTAAAGATATACGTAGTCAGCCCCCTGTTTAAAGGCGGTCGCCGCCTGGGCGCAACGCTCGGAAAGCTTCGTAGAAACTTTTAAGTTCGCGTCACGCAAAGTGATTTCACTAAGCTTAGATCCCACAAAGTCGGGCGGAACTAATGCTACCGATTCCAGAGCGGCATTACGGGCATAGGTAAAATGGGTCGGCTGGTCGCACCAGGATTGAGCCGAGCGCCCATAGCCTTCAAAAGTTATTAGGTTGAGGACGCGTCTAGCAACCGGATCCCAACACTGATACCCCAGCATCCCGGTTTGGGCAGGCGAAAGACCGGTATGGAGGCTGGTGAGAGCAGCTACCGTAGTGGACGGGACGCAGGTTCGCAACGCTTGCCCCAGGGTGTCTGAGGCCTGCGTGAGATACGGGCGCATAAAGGGTAGATGTCCGCGCCGCGACAAGAGCAGCTGCTGTCCCATGCCATCAATGACTACGAGGCATAACCGGCGTTTATTTTCCCCGATTAGTGGCCGCAACTCCGCCGAAAACTTGGTTTCTTCCCGCCAGTTAAGCGCCCCGAACAGCGTGGGTAAAATATCCCATATTCGCATTCCAGTAGTGGTTTTCTCACGGTGACCCATACCTCTTATCTTCTCATATCCGCGAGCCGAATCTGACTAGTGCCCCGTTTTTTGTTTTGATATTAGGGTGAGCGAAAAGTCGAATGAACCCCGTCAGCCTGATCTGTTTTCTGCAGCCATGCCTGCAGCGGATGCCCTCGACCAGCCAGACCTAAAAGAAAAACGGGCAAGCTCGCCCTCGAAAACTGTGACTGCCCGTCCGCCACGGAAAAAAGCCGCGCCCTCCTCCCCCGAACCGGTAGCGGAAAAAATTACTCATATTGATGTTTCCGAGGAGATGCGCACTTCCTTCCTGGAGTACGCCTATTCGGTGATTTATGCGCGTGCCCTGCCAGATGCCCGGGATGGTTTAAAGCCGGTGCAGCGACGCATCGTTTATATGATGAGCGAAATGGGGCTCTGGCCTAATAAAGGGCACGTGAAAAGCTCCCGCGTGGTGGGGGAAGTTATGGGTAAGCTCCACCCTCACGGGGACAGCGCCATCTATGACGCGATTGTGCGCCTGGCACAAGACTTTAACCTGCGGATGCCGCTGGTAGATGGGCATGGGAACTTCGGTTCTCTAGATGACGGTCCGGCCGCGGCGCGCTACACGGAAGTGCGGATGGCTCCGACCGCCCAAGATATGGTGGCCAATCTGGATGAGGACGTCGTAGATTTTGTGCCCAACTACGATAATCAGTTCCTGCAGCCAGCAGTGCTGCCCGCGGCGTTTCCGAATCTATTGGTTAACGGCGCCAACGGAATTGCCGTGGGAATGGCCACCTATATAGCTCCCCACAACCTGGGAGAAACCGTGGCCGGCGCGATTCATCTGCTAGAAAATCCGGAGGCCACTACCGAAGATTTGATGCGTTTTATCCCCGGCCCGGATCTGCCAGGCGGAGGCATTATCGTGGGGCTGGACGGTATCCGCCAAGCCTATGAGACCGGGAGGGGAATCTTCCGCACCCGCGCTAAGACCTCGATTGAGCGAGTTAGCGCCCGGAAGATGGGGATTGTGGTCACCGAACTGCCCTATATGGTGGGCTCGGAAAAAGTGATTGAAAAAATCAAGGACGGGGTACAAAAAGGCCGGTTAAAGGGAATTTCCGCAGTCACTAACTTAACTGACCGCGAACATGATCTACGCCTAGTTATCGAAGTAAAATCCGGGTTTAACCCGGAGGCAGTGCGCGCTTCCCTGTTCAAACACACTCCCATGGAAGATTCTTTCGGGATTAACGCGGTAGCGCTGGTCGATGGGCAGCCGCGCACCTTGGGTCTAAAAGAAATGCTGCAGGTGTTCTTAGATCACCGGATGGAGATCGTGATGCGCCGCAGCCAGTATCGCCTGCGTAAACGGCAAGAACGGCTGCATTTGGTACGCGGCCTGCTAATCGCAGTCCTCGATATCGATGATGTTATTCAGATTATTCGCGCCTCCGAGGACTCCGCCCAGGCAAAATCCCGCTTAATGGAGGCTTTTGACTTAGATGAGGTACAAGCTGAACATATCCTGTCCCTGCAACTGCGCAGGTTAACAAAGTTTTCTCGTCTAGAGTTAGAGGCAGAGCGTGATCGCTTAACCGCAGAAATTGCGGAGCTGGAAGCTCTGATTGCCTCGCGAGAAAAACGCCAAGAGCTGGTGGCCAGCGAGCTGCGGGAAGTAGCCCAAAAGCGCTCTGATCCTCGGCGGACAGTGCTGCTGGAAGAAGAGGGCGCGGCGGAGTTAACAGCCGACCAAGATACTCCCTTGGAGATCCCGGATGAGCCGGCAACCGTGGTCTTAGGGGCAGGCGGCCTAGTGGCGCGCTTCCCCGGGCATGAAGCTTTATCTACTGACCAGGGGCGCGAACCTTGGGATACCATTATTTCCACTGCCCTGACCACTGCCCGCGGCCAGGTGGGAGCGGTGACTTCTCATGGCACTTTGTATAAGCTGACTGCCCTGGAAGTGCCCGCTTTGGTACGTTCGGCAGCGGCGCCTTCCCTGCGCGGTACGCCTCCGATTTCGCGGCTGCTGAATTTAGAGGACGGCGAGGAAGTAGTGGGGCTGGTGCCTCTGGATGAAGACGGACCGACTTGGTGGGCCGCCACGGCTGGCGGGGTGATTAAACGGATCCGTCCCCAGGTGTTGGCTACCCAGGATTCTTATTCCATAATCACGCTGGACTCCGGCGATCAGGTAGTGGCCGCGGGCAGTGGCAGCGATGATGGCGCCTTTGTACTGATTTCTTCGGCAGCGCAACTGCTGCGTACCCCGGCAGATAAAGTACGTCCTCAAGGACGCACCGGCCAAGGTATTTCCGGGATGAAACTTTCCGAGGGCGACCAAGTAATCGCCGCCGCTTTGACCAGTACCGATGCCTTAGAGTCTTCCCTGGTGGTAACAGTCGCGGGGATTGCTACTTCCGAGGCAGGCAGCGGACAAACCAGCGCCAAAGTCACCCCCCTGCTGCAGTATCCCCAGAAGGGACGCGCCGGACAGGGGGTGCGGTGTCAACGTTTCCTAAAGGGTGAAAGCCGCTTGGCATTGGCGGCGATTACTGCCACTCCCCCGCGCGCCCTCAGCAAAGATGGCTCCCCTCTTTCTTTACCGGCGCAAACTGATAAGCGAGATGCTTCCGGGAGCGGATTAAAGCGGCAAATCTACTTCTTGGGGTAAGGCTGGGGCATCTCTCTCGAGCGCCGGGTGATCCTTAAAAGCTAGCTACTGGAGTTAGCATCCTCTTTCGAGGCCGGAGTCTCGATCGCGTATTGGGTGGAGGTGCCGATAACTTTAAACCCTGCCTCTAAAAATAGGTGCCGGGTGGCGGGGTCGGCAGTCTCGGGCAGTAACGCTCCCACGGTGGCGAATCCTTGTTTTTTAAAAGCCGTCAGCACCGCCGCGATTAGCGATTTTAGAATCGCTTCGTTTTCCCACCCCGGAAGGAGTCCCAATAAATCGATATAGCCTTGTCGATTCCCTACCGCGGTCCAATCTTGCCGATAGATAGAAGACAACACAAAGCCAGCAATCTCGGAGCGATCCGTGGTTTTATCTAGCGCCACGAAAGAACAATCCGGGGTGAATGCTCCGCGGCGGGTAGTCCAATCCTCGGAAGTGTACCCCGCCCCGGCTTTCCGCTTTTCCAAGATCCGGTTGACAGCTTGCCGTAACAGGTCATCGAGTTCTTTGTCCCAGGTAACGATCTGGAACGGATAGGAAAGGGCGGGCACTTCGATTGAGCGGGACAGATCCCGAGAGACATCCACGAAGGAATCGGTTTGCGTATAACCGGCATCTACCAGTAATTGTGACAGTTCCGGGGCAATATCTTCCACATAAAATAGGGCGCGTCCGGGACGGGAATGGTCTAACAAGGCTCGTGCCTGATCTCGTTGCCAGGATATGGAGGCACGTCCAAGTCCTTGACCGCGGTAGCGCGGATCTACCCCGCCCTCACAAACCACTTCGTTTAACAGTAACCGCGGACGCACCTGCGCATAGGCAACCAGGTTGTTTTCTGAGCCGAAGGCACCGATGGTGCGCCAGCTAGAGGGCGCAGCAAAAAACTCTTCTACTTCAGAAATCGCGGTTCTAAAGGGAGGATTGTCGAACTCTTCGATCCGGTGGATCAGGCTACCCATTTCCGCCACGTTATCGGGACCGAGCTTGCGCCAGGAAAAGTTTCCGCTGCCTGCCGGCAATGACCATGCGGGTACTTCCATTACAGCTCCACCGTATAGATCATGCGTGCCCCGGCCAGCTGAAAATCACAAGCGGTACATACCCGGGATAGATCACCTAGTTTTGGATAGTTATCCTCGGCGAAGACTTGTTTATAGCCGGAATCCGCGCACGCTATAAGTACTTGGGAAAGCACTTGTTTCAGCACTGCATATTCGGCGCCGTGACTATCGGCATTTCGCCGGTCATCGCCAAAAATATCGACGGCTACTGCCGGAATTATTTGGTTCGATGCCCCCTCGGATTCTCGGCAGCTGCTTTGGCACAGATTCCGGTAAACTACCAGGCAATAGGCCAGCACCCGCCCGGAGCTCATAGAGATAGCTACAAAAGAAAGATCGGGAGCCAGGTTCGCTACTACCCGTCCCCACCAGCGGGAAGCATCTCCTTTGGCAGCATATAGCCGGGCAGAATTTGCTACATGTAGAGCTTTTATTTCTTCCCATTGATCGGGCGAGAGGCGCCGGGCAGAAATTATCCGCACGTCTTTAATAGGGAACTTACCGGGCAGCTCCGTGAGAGTGAGTCGATCTAAACGATGAGAAAAAACTTTAATCGTACGCTGCGCCGAGAAGCCGGCGGCTGCATAGAGCATGCGGCGATCTCCGGCGCGCTCATCGACCACGTTTCGGATTTGGGCGGGGCGTTCATAGTCTTCGCCATAGTAACCCAGCATCAGTTCCCGAGCCCGCACATCTTGCCAGGCCAATAGGGCTCTGCCGATTCCGCGTCCTCGCCAATGCTCAGCAGTGACCGCGAACAGGTCGGCACGGGCATAGGTTTTTTCATCTGGCTGCAGGGTGACTGACCCAAAAGCCGCCAGGTTGCCGCGGGAATCTAGGCCGATCAGACAGTCTTGCAGTTCCGGGTGGCTAAGCGCCTGAGTTAAGCGGGTAATCTCGCCTTCGGAAGTAGGACGCGCGGGATGGGAATGCTGTTCGGTTAGGTGGATCAGTTCCCGGATCTTCCAAGAGTCAGTTTCGCGCGAGGGTCGCCAATATAATCCCAGGTGTGCCGGGGGTACCGGGGCAGCTGGCAGGCTCCCTAGCCTTTCGCGCAAAGTTGACATGTTTTTATCTTAACGGGGGGCCAGCGGCAAACCGAAACTTTTACGCATCAATCTGTTCTGCCGCTAGCTCATCGGCGCCGGCCACGATAAACTCCCGCCGCGGCGCTACTGTCGATCCCATGAGTAACTCGAAAATATTTTCGGCTTGTTGCAGCGCGGCTTCATCGGCAAAAGTTATTTGCCGCAGCATGCGTTTGCCGCGTTGCATCGTAGTTTCCGCGAGCTGCGAAGCATCCATTTCGCCCAGACCTTTATAGCGCTGGATAGGTTCCTTATATTTGCGTCCGCTCTTGGCGAGGGAGCGAAGCCGCTGGTGTAGCTCGTCCTCGGAATAGGTATAAATAATTTCTTTTTTCTTCCGGCCCTGAGCTGGAA
The DNA here is from genome assembly GCF_002848005.1 of Varibaculum cambriense. Taxonomy (GTDB): domain Bacteria; phylum Actinomycetota; class Actinomycetes; order Actinomycetales; family Actinomycetaceae; genus Varibaculum; species Varibaculum cambriense_B. Next base: position 186,156 of record NZ_PKHX01000003.1, read on the forward strand.
TTTCAATCCGATGCAAGGGGGGTACTGCCGCATAGACCCTCCCGGCAGCAATCAGAGGGCGCATATAGCGGAAGAAGAGGGTGAGCAGCAGCGTGCGAATATGAGCACCGTCCACATCGGCGTCGGTCATCATAATGACTTTGCCGTACCTGGCCGAGTCCAGGTCGAAGCTACGCCCGGAGCCGGCCCCGATTACTTGAATAATCGCTGCGCATTCGGCATTGGAAAGCATATCGGAGGTCGAGGCTTTTTGGGTGTTGAGGATTTTTCCGCGAATCGGCAGTAGCGCTTGGAAATCCGCGGATCGTGCCTGTTTGGCGGTGCCTAGCGCCGAGTCGCCCTCTACGATAAATAGTTCGCAGTCCTCGACTTTATTGGAGCGGCAATCCGCGAGTTTGGCTGGTAGCGAGGAGGTTTCCAAGGCATTCTTGCGCCGCGAAATCTCTTTTTGATGCCGCGCACTAACCCGCGCCCGCATCTCCCCTACTACCTTTTCCATCAGGGCAAATACTTGCTGTTTGTCATCGCGTTTAGTGGAGGAGAACTTCTTTTCCAGCCAGGAGCTAACTGCACTAGAGACCGCCTGCCGCACTTGGGGAGTACCTAAAACTTCTTTGGTTTGCCCCTCGAACTGGGGTTCGGGCAGCCGCACGGTTACTACCGCGGTCAGTCCCGCCATTACGTCCTCTTTTTCGATTCGGATCTTGGCTTCTTTTTGGGTCAGTTTCAGGCGCTTCGATTTCTTATTCTTATCGATCTGGCTGCGCAATACCCGCACCAGGGCGTTTTCGAACCCCATTATGTGGGTGCCGCCCATGGGGGTGGCTACGATGTTCACGAAAGACCGCTCTACAGTGTCGTAGCCGTTGCCCCAACGCATCGCAATATCAATATCGCAGGTGCGTTCGACTTCGACCGGGCGCAAATGCCCGCTTTTTTGGTCTAACTGTTGCACAGTTTCGCTGTAGGTGCGCTGGTCACGAATACACCAGGTATCTACGATTGCCTGATCGGGGGCGAGGAAATCGACGAAGTCTTCGGTTCCTCCCTCGGCTTTAAAAGATTCTTCTAAGGGTTCTTCGGGGCGTTCATCGCGGCAGACAATGGTTAGTCCCGGCACTAGGAAAGCGGTTTGGCGCGCGCGTTCCAGCAGGTGTTCCCAAGAAAAACCAGTGGACGCAGTTTTGGGGAAGATCTGGAAATCTGCCCAAAAACGCACCCGGGTCCCGGTCTTTTTCTTGGGGGCTTTCCCCACTACTTTCAGTTTCGATTCTTTAGTAAATGGCTTAAACGGCGAGGAAGGAGTGCGGGACTCAGTGTCGTCAAACTCCCCGGGTTCCCCGCGCAGGAAAGACATTTGATAGGTTTTCCCGCCCCGGTCTACCTGCACATCTAGGCGGGCAGAAAGAGCGTTCACTACCGAGGCACCCACCCCGTGCAGGCCGCCCGCCGCCCCGTAGGAGCCGGTGCCGAACTTTCCGCCCGCATGCAGCTTGGTGTAGACGACCTCCACCCCGGATAGTCCCACCCCGGGGACTTCGTCCACGGGGATACCGCGGCCATTGTCTGCTACTGAAACCGAATGGTCGTCACCGATAGTGACCTCGATCTGGTCACAGTACCCTTCCAGGGCTTCATCTACCGAGTTGTCGATGATTTCCCACAGGCAGTGCATCAGCCCGCGGTGATCGGTGGAGCCGATATACATACCGGGACGCTTGCGAACTGCGTCAAGTCCTTCTAATACCGACAGGTGCCGGGCGGTGTAATCCGATTTCGTATTAGTAGCCACCCCCCTAGTTTAAGGGTTGCCACTTTTGGGGTGGCGAGCGGCTTTCCGAGGGCGAGTGATTGTGAGGCACTCCCCGCGGGTTGCGGGGTAATAGGCGCAGTATCCCCCTGCTATCTCGTAACCCTAATTTGGATAGGAGTAGCGAATATAATCGGGGTAAACACTACCGAGGCCAGCTGCTGGACTAATAGAGGGATCCTCATGAAACGCGCAATACTTGCCCAAAGACTTCCGCATTTTTTGATGGCTCTCGTGCTGACTGCGCTGCTGGTGGCTTCCTCGGTGGTTCTACCTGCCCCGTCCGCCCAGGCAGCAGGTGAATATTTCGATGATACTTCTATTCACGAAGATCTTAGCTTCGAATCATCCATGTACATAGGTGAAAAAGACGAAGTTTCCGAGGAAATTGAAACTGAAGATTCAAAAGAAATATGCGAAAAAGTGGAATCAGTTGGAGATGAATTCTTTAGAAATAGGGCAGAAGAGTTTCAAGAAAAATATGCCATATCGAATCAACAGGTGAAAGACTGCCATATTTCAGGCTCACATATTTTTGTTGACTACAGCGGTAAGTACGACGAAAACTTACTAATGAAGGCTACTGCCGAGGACTGGCTTAGGGTGACTGGCCAGAATGAAATTGTAATGAAAGTAGATCTAGTTTCATGGGACAGCGAGGAATTTTTAGGGAAAGACGATAATATCGGGATTCGGAGGTTAACATTCCCTGGAAGAATCAAAAGTATCAACCCCGATGTCGGACAAGTCTCTGGCAATACCTGGATCCAAGACCGACATTTGACCGCTGCGGAGCGGGACAAATTAGGGAATACCGACGATATGATTACTATTACCGCTGAACGTCAAAGTTCCAATTTGGGGTTGATTTTGGGGATTACCATCCCGGCGGCATTGATTATTGTGGCAGTGATCGTGCTGCTGATCGTTAGAAGCAATCGCAAGAAAAAACAGCAGCCCTTCCCTCCCTACCCTGCAGGATACGGTACCTACCCGCCGCCCTTTATGCCCGGAAACTCCGCAAATCCCTCCCAGCCACAGGTACCGGGATATCCGGCAGCTCCTGGGGCTCCTGGTATGCCGGGAGCAGCGCCGTATCCCCCGAATGTTCCTCCGCCAGGACAACCAGGTGCGGTGCCTTATCCGCCGAACGTTACTCCACCAGCACAGCCAGCTGCGCCCACGCCCGGAGGATACTACCCCTATCCGTATCCTTACCCGCCAGCCAATCCCCAAGGCTCGCCAGCTGGACACCCGATGCCACCTCAGTCCTACGGAACGCCTACCTCGGGATTCCTACCTTTTTCACCTCCCGTACAACCCGCACCAGCAGAGGGATCGGAAAAATCTGAACCGGCTACCGAATCTCACAGCGGAAAACAGGTGGCAAACTCGCCGCAGCCTGGACAGTCTGGGAAACCCGCAAAATCGCTTGCATCTACTCAATCGGAAGAAGAGGACGGAACGGGGAATCCGGATGGATCAAATCAAGCTAGCGATTCTCACCAGCCCAAGCACGCAGTCGAGCCAGCACAAGCTGACCTGACAGTTCTAAAGACAGATCCTTCCGAAGCAATAACGCCCCAGCATTCAAATCCAGCCAAGCAAGCTGAGCAACCGGGACAGGAAAACTAAGCGGGAAAAGTTAAAACTTCCGGATTAGCGCAGTTTAGAGGCTAAGAGCTAGTTAAGTATCCGCACCCTAACGGGCGCGAGAAAGCGAAGTCAGAGGCGCGTTTTCAGCTTCCTCTAAATGCAGCTGCGAAGTGTTATCTATGATTTCAGCTCCACTTTCCCGCAACGCCGGCACTAGGGCGTGGGCATGATGGGCGCAGAAAAACAGATTGCCGGCCTCTAGGCGGGCAAGAACCCACGCCTGCGCTCCGCAGGTATCGCAACGATCAGTCGCGTCAAAAACATAGGTTTGCTCACTCATGCTTTCATTGTCCACTGCCCACCTAAGGAAGTCACGCCCAGCGCGCTTCCTTTCGCGTCTGGCAAAATCTCTAAGCGGCTAGTCTGAATATTAGGACTTTTACTTGAAAAGAGAGACAGTGCCCTAATGGCGATGGATATTCTTTAAACGTGAATAGTTTTTCTCCCGCTGATCGCGATAATAATCAATCGCCAGATTACAAAGACGTGACTGGTGATATCAAGGAAACAATGCCCGTTTATCCAAATAACGCTGCAGTTCAAAACAGATTCAACAACACGGGTAAGAAAACCAAAAGAACCAAACTATGGTTATTCCTCGCCATAGCGGTGTTGCTAATTGTGGCCTTAACTATTCTGGGAATATTGGTTTTTAAGAAAACGGTGTCTTCTCCCGAAAATACTGTAGACCAGGATACTTTAGACCAAGGCATCAGCAAATCTTGGGATAAGGAAGCCACCAACCTGGCAGCAGGAACCGGCGAAATCACCAGCACCTACGCCATGTCACTCAGTGATAAACAGATTGCGTTGATAATGCTGAATCAAAATCAAGCTGGAAAAGTGCAATACCTGTCGACTAAGGATGGTAAAGCCCAAGGCACTATCAAAGATCTCCCGGCTTGTAACAACAATTTAGTCCGTCCCTACCTAGTCAAAGATTCCAAGATTATCTGCGCTAAAACAGATCAGGTAACGGAAAATAAAAACGATAAATACCGTTTCACTCACCAAATCTATAAAGATGAAAACGTTATTATCGGGGCGGCGCCCAGCGCCGATCAGGCAAGCATTATCGTTGCCTACAGCCCCAAAACTAATAAACCCCTGTGGATGGAAAAACTGCCGGATAAGCCAAGTGTTTATGCTGATAAATATGGGGTTTACACTAACGTTACCTCCCCTGAAGAGGGCGGAGTACTTAACAAGACATACTTCTATATTCCAAGTGATAACCCCAGTAAATCTCCGATTGCAGACTCCGATATCCCTCAGGTAGCAAAACCAGATGCCATCAAAGACATTGACTTTGAAAACCTGTACTTCCCTAACGGTAATTTTGGTTATATCCCTAGCGAAAAATGCGCTAAATCCTACTGGCAGGATGACCAAGGAGCTCCCCAGTTCCAAAAAATGCCAGATGGCCCGGAAGATTGCTGGTTAGAGCTTAGAGATGGCCTCTCAATTGAGAGAACGCAAGGGATGGAGCAAGGCACTACCGATCCTTTAGTTGATATTTCTAATAACAGCGCTCCTCAAGACGATAAAGGCTTCACCCCCGATCCGAATCACGGCAGATTCTCTTATGCGGACGTAAATCAGGACGGGTATCTCGACGCCTTAATCTATGACAATGTGGGGATGGGGTGGCAAAAGGTGCTTTGCATCTTTGACCCGGAAGATTCTGGTCACCCCTACTGCGCGCATATTGTGGGAGGCGCCGCTCCCTACGATCTCGACTATTCCGGTAACGGGAAAATTTCTCTCTACCAGCCGCCCGAAGGGAAAACCGAAGTTGAAATGACCATCGGCACCCAAGACGGAAAACCGATAGTTACCGATTACCAAAAGCTATCGGCGGCCTGGTAAAACTGCTGGATTCCCGAAAAATAAGCTCACTTACTCTCCGTAACTCCCATTTTTGCAGCTTCCGCCCCTAACCGGGAGGCTAGTCGCGGTGAGGTTAGCGCAGCAGGCAGCTAGTCGAGGTAGTCGCGAAGCACCTGGCTACGGGAGGGGTGACGCAACTTCGACATAGTTTTCGATTCAATCTGGCGGATACGTTCACGAGTAACCCCGTAAACTTTGCCGATCTCATCCAAGGTTTTCGCCTGGCCGTCACCGAGACCAAAACGCATCGACACTACCCCAGCTTCGCGTTCAGAAAGCGTGTCGAGGACGTGGCGCAACTGTTCTTGCAGCAAGGTGAAGCTGACCGCATCGGCAGGTACTACTGCCTCCGAGTCCTCAATCAGATCCCCGAATTCGCTATCTCCGTCCTCACCCAAGGGCGTATGCAAAGAAATCGGTTCCCGCCCGTACTTTTGGACTTCCACCACTTTTTCAGGCGTCATATCCAGCTCTTTAGCGAGCTCTTCGGGAGTAGGCTCGCGCCCTAAATCCTGCAGCATCTGCCGCTGTACTCGTGCCAGCTTGTTGATTACCTCGACCATGTGGACCGGGATACGGATAGTGCGCGCCTGATCGGCCATCGCGCGGGTGATCGCCTGGCGAATCCACCAAGTCGCATAGGTAGAGAACTTATATCCCTTGGTGTAATCGAATTTTTCAACTGCGCGAATCAAACCTAGGTTGCCTTCTTGAATCAGATCCAAGAACAACATTCCCCGGCCGGTGTAGCGTTTCGCCAGCGACACCACTAGCCGCAAGTTGGCTTCTAGCAGGTGATTTTTGGCGTGCTGGCCATCTATCGCCAAGGAGTGCAAGTCGCGGCGCATCTTAGAAGTCAGATTTTCCGATTCGGTTTCTAACTGATGCTGGGCATACAGACCCGCCTCAATCCGCCGCGCTAAATCAACTTCCTCCGCCGCGTTTAGCAGCGCGACTTTACCGATCTGTTTTAGATAGTCCTTTACCGGATCTGCAGTCGCACCCGCGACCGTGACTCGTTGCGCCGGTTCATCAGTTTCATCAGAATCAGAAACGGTGAAGGAATTGCCTTTTTTCTTCCCTTTGGCATTGGCTTTTGCCTGGGCAATCGCCTTATTTAAGCCTTCGATGGCATTGGCGGGAGCAGCTTCCTCCTCGTCCTCTTCTTCGTCGTCATCTTCTTCGGGTTCGCGATCCTCACCGTGTTTTTCGTCATCTTCATCGTCCTCGTCGCCGTCATCAAGCTCCGATTCGAGGTCGATTTCTTCTTCATCGTTTAGATCTTCATCACCCGGTTCGACCGTGTCCTCGTCAACTTCGTCAACTTCGTCAACCTCGGTGGCATTTTCTAGCAGCTCTTGGTCTTCTTCTAGCGCCTCCACCTCAGCTTTTTTACCGCGCGCAGCGGTTTTTTTCGGGGCAGTCTTCTTCGCTGCACTGGTTTTGCTGGCCGCAGCGGTTTTCTTAGCGGTAGTTTTCTTCGCGCTAGTCTTCTTTGCTGCGGTTTTCTTCGCTGCCGTGGTGGTCTTCTTAGCTGTTGCCGCGGGTGCGGCTGTCTTGGTGGCTGCGCTCTTTTTCGCAGCAGATTTCGCCGTCCCCGTCTTTTTGGCCGCACTGGTTTTGCTAGCGGTGCTCGCTTTCTTAGTGGTTTTTTTCGCCGCGGCAGTCTTACCCGCGGCAGTCTGCTTTGCGGTAGCAGTCTTGCTGGCGGCGGTAGTTTTCTTCGCCGCACTAGCTTTAGTGCCTGCTGTCTTCTTGGTAGCAGTCTTGGTGGACGCGCTCTTTGCGGGTGCCGCCTTTTTGGCCGCTGTCGTCTTCTTGGCGCCGCTAGCTTTACTGGTAGCCGCCTTCTTAGCGGCAGCAGTCTTACTGGCAGCAGTAGTTTTCTTCGCCGCACTGGTCTTGCTGGTGGCAGCCTTCTTCGCCGCAGTAGTGGTCTTACTAGCGGTAGCTTTTTTGGCTGGGGCCTTGGCGGAAGTAGTCTTTTTTGCCGCTGTCGTCTTCTTGGCGCCGCTAGCTTTACTGGTAGCCGTCTTCTTAGCGGCAGCAGTCTTGCTGGCTACCGCGGTCTTCGTCGTGGTAGCAGTTTTCTTGGCAGTACTTTTAGCGGTCTTCTTAGTAGCAGATTTCCCGGCGGTAGTAGCCTTCGAGGGAGTTTTCGCGCTAGATTCAGATTGAGCAGGTTGAGGAGTCACAGCGACCTTTCCTGATTTCTAAACGATTTCATAGAGAATGCTCAATAATTATAATTCAATACCACACTTTCTAGCACAAATCTAGAGGATTTTTCGCGGCTAGAGGAGAACCGATAAGGAAAGAGAGTAACCAGCGATGCCCAGTGCCCCAGAGTTTTCCCCTCAAATCGATGAACTATTACCGCAGGCATGGCAAGCCGGGGTATCCCGCTGGCAAGAGCTAGAGGGAATAGCAGAGTTATTTGAAGTAGGTCTGGCAGCTCTTAAAGGTGGAAAACGTACCCGGGCGCGCCTGGCCTACACCGGTTGGAAAGCGATAACTGCCGGCAATGATACCCCACCAAAACCCGTGCTTGACCTGGGAGTAGCCCTGGAGATTTACCAGGCCAGCGCCCTCGTCCATGACGACATTATTGATAACTCTCCCCTGCGCCGCGGTAAAGATGCCGCCCACATCAGTTTCGCGAAAAGGCATTTAGCGGAGCAACGCCGCGGGGATCACCAAGAGTATGGACGGCTAGCGGCAATCCTCTTAGGAGATCTACTGCTCGCAGTGGCCGACCAGTGCGCTTTCGAGGTCGCCGCCACCGCCAATGATCCGGACGCATTCTTCGCTAACTGGACGGAAATGACCCGCGAGGTTGCCGCCGGACAGTATCTGGATCTACGTCTCGAAACTGATGAGCTTGACCCCGCCCATGCGCGCGAACAGATTTTAACGGTTATTCGTCACAAGTCCGGACGCTACTCGGTCGCCCACCCGCTCACTCTCGGAGCCCGCCTAGCCGGAGCTAGCCCCGAGCAGCTAAAAACCCTCTTCACGATCGGGGAATATTGGGGAATCGCTTTTCAACTTTGCGACGATGAACTCGGCGTTTTTGGCGATCCCAGCCAAACCGGTAAACCTGCAGGTGGCGATCTAACCGAAGGGAAAAAGACGGTCCTGTGGTCCCTAGCGGAACAGCTCCTGGGCGAGGATGCGCGCGCCAACTTGCATCAGGTTTTCGGTAACCGCGCCGCCAGTGAAGACCAAATTTTGGCAGTCACTGACGCCCTACATAGCCAAGGGGTCAGAGACCAGCACCGCCAGCTAATCACCGAATATGCCGCTAAAGGTGACGCCCTGGTAGCTAGTGGCGAGTTTGGTAATGCGGGTCGCGAGGCTCTGCTACGGCTGGGACGCGCCCTAGTGGAACGGGAATCCTAGAGTTAGGAGCCTAAATTGCCTGCATAGCAGCTACCGAATTCACTTTGCTGTGGCTGCCGACTCGCAATAGATCGATAGGACGCTGCCCATCCAATAGGGGCTGGGCGGCCAGTACCCACTCGGTTGCCTCTTGAACAGTAAAACCGCCATCTAGCAAGGTGAGCATAGTTCCTGGGAGGCGTTCCACGAGAGTCCAGCCCTCGGGGGTCTCCAGGAGCGATTCCGCTACTACCTGTAGTTTCCCTTGCTCATCCGGGAGGGCTAACAAACGGTGCTCATTAAGGAGCCGATGCGCACGAGTAACTTTTACCCCCAGGCGCTCGGCGGCTTGCGCGAAACTGATCATATCCATGCTATTAGCCTATCGAAGAGGGCAAGCCGACTCCTATCCGCGCCGCCTACCACCAATACCGCCGCCTCCCGCTAGGATTGCCTTATGAGAAACGATCCGGAAGCTAGCAGCCACGCTAACGAGACCCCACAGGATTCGTCTATCTCGCGTGCAGAGGACGAAGCTACTAGTCAGATTCCGGAAATAGGCCACAGCGCCGCTGACGAAGACCAGATGTTAAAACGCCTGATCGATGGGCGTTACCGGATAGTGAAGATTATTGATACCGGCGGGATGGCCAGCGTTTACCGGGCTCATGATGAACGCTTAGGGCGAGATGTAGCGCTAAAAATGATGCACCCGCACTTGGCGAATACCACCTCCTTGGTGGAGCGGTTTGAGGCGGAGGCTCGGTCGGCGGCTCGCCTCATGCATCCAGCAATTGTGCAGATTTTTGATCAGGGAACTTGGCGGCGCCGCCCCTACCTGGTGATGGAGTTTATCAACGGCCCGAATCTGCGACAGCTCCTTTCTCAAGAGGGCACTTTACCTTTAGGGCGCGCCCTAGAAATTACGGAACAGGTATTACAGGCTCTGCAGGCTGCCCATGAAATGCAGATTATTCATCGGGATATTAAACCGGAAAATATTCTGCTCACTCCTTCCGGTCAGGTCAAAGTGGCAGATTTTGGACTTGCCCACGCGGTTAACCAAGCTACCGGCACCACTACCGGATCGGTGATGGGAACGGTTACCTATCTGGCACCCGAGCTTATCTCCGAAACTACTTCAGATGCCCGCTGCGACGTGTATTCCGTGGGAATCATGGCCTATGAACTGATTAGCGGGCTGCCACCCTTCCAAGGGGATACCGCGATTCGTACTGCCTGGCAACACGTCAGCGAGGACGTACCACCGCTTTCAGCGAAGGTTCCGTGGATTCCTAGTGAAGTCGATGATCTGGTAGCGGCGCTTACCGCGCGCAGCGCCCAGGATCGTCCGGTAGATGCCGGAGCTGCTCTGCAATTGGTTAAGGCGGTTATAGATTGCCTTAGCCCCGAGCTGCTTCAGCGCCGCGCGCAGCGCCCCGCGAGTGAGACTTTAGAAAAAGAAACTGAACGTACCCTGCTAGGCAAAGGGGGCACTGCCCGGCTACCTGTCTTGCCGGTGGCCTCTCCGCAGGTGCCTGCAGCTCCGATTCGTCCTCATAACCCGGACTTGCCCGCAGATAATCCTTCCGCCTCGACTCCCGCTCACCCCGAAAAATCCTTAACCGTGGTCGAAACCGCGGATGCGGTCGCACCCCCGGAGGCTCCTGCCAAGCGGGGAAAGAAAAAACGCTGGATAGCAGCAGTTATCACCGGGATTTTAGTGATAGTGGCGGCGCTAGCAGGCTGGTATTTCACTTTGGGACCGGGAGGGCGCGTAGCGGTGCCTAACGTGGAAGGTAAAACTGTGGCACAAGCGCGGGAAATGCTGATAAACGCCCAGTTTAAGGTAGAGACTAAGCGGGAATATTCCGACACTATAGCTGTCGGTAAAGCTACGCGCACTAACCCTAAGGCCGGGCAAAAAGCTAAAAAGAATTCGCAGGTAGAGCTGTATATTTCTCGGGGTATTGAATATGTGAAAGTGCCGGATCTTAAGGGTAAGGAGGGCGCTGAAGCCGGGAAGCTTCTCAAAGCGGCAAAGCTGAAGCTCACTGAGAGCAGTGAAGAATATTCCGATGAGGTAGAAAAAGGGAAAATTATCGCTACCGATCCGGAAGGGGGAACCACCTTACGCCACCATAGCGGGGTGAAGGTAACTGTTTCGAAAGGTAAAGAGCCGATCACGCTCCCGGATTTCGCGGGCAAGAGCGAAGAAGAAGTCGCGAAAACCTTAAGTGACCTCAAATTGGAGATGGCTAAAACTACCGAGTTTTCGGATTCGGTTCCCCGCGGCCAAATCATCGGGCAAGAACCGGCAGCGGGAACTACGGTTTACCATCACGATCAGATAAAAGTCCGGGTTTCCCAAGGGCCAGAAATGATTGAGGTACCTAATGTGACTGCCCTGTCCATGGGACAAGCAAAAAAGAAATTAACCGATCTCGGCTTCCAGGTACAGGTGCAAAAACAACTGCTGGGGATTGCTCCCAACCGAGTTTATTCCCAATCCCCGGCTGGGGGCACCAAGCTAAAGAGCGGCTCCACAGTCACTTTGACCTACGTTTAAGCCGGTTTTTCCCGAGGGCGACTTAGCTGCTCAAAGATCTTTGGGACGGCCTGCGAGTGCGAACCAGGAGGTCTTAGACCGTGTATCCCCAGGGCTCTAAGGGTGCGCGCAGAGGGTTCCCCAAAGTGTCGTGCCGCTTTTGCAGCATCTCTGCCACTTGGAATGCCAGTTCTAGAGATTGCTGGTGATTAAGCCGGGGGTCTACCAGAGTTTCATAGCGATTCTTCAAAGAATCTTCGGTCAGATGTTCGCTGCCCCCGATCACTTCGGTAACGTCATCTCCGGTCAGTTCCACATGGATTCCGCCGGGAATCGTCCCCGTTTCCTGATGCGCGGTAAAGAAATTAGCTACCTCTTGCAGGATGCATTCAAAGCTGCGAGTTTTATAGCCAGATGCGGAGCTAATAGTGTTGCCATGCATGGGATCACACATCCAGGTAACCGGGCGTCCGTCACGCAGTTGTGCCTCCAAAAGTGCGGGTAAGGTAGCCTCTAATTCCTGTGAACCCATGCGGGTAATGAAGGAAAGACGTCCCGGCTCGGCCTCAGGATTGAGTTTATCTTGCAAGCGCGCTAAATCATCTCCGGTGGCGTTCGGGCCGATTTTTACCCCGATCGGATTGGCGACTTGCGATAGTTGCTCCACATGGGCGCCATCTACCTGCCGGGTACGCTCCCCGATCCACAGGAAATGCGCCGAAGTGTCATACAGTTCGCCCGTACGCGAATCTACCCGGGTCATTGCCTGTTCGTATTCTAAAAGTAGAGATTCGTGGGCGCTATAAAAATCTACGGTACGCAGCTCATCGGCGCTGACTCCCGCGGCGTCCATAAAGGAAATTGCGCGGTCAATATCAGAGGCTAGCGCGTCAAAGCGTTTGTAGGCCGGGTTAGAGATGAAGCCCCGGTTCCATTCATGAACCCGATGCAAGTCGGCATAACCACCTTGGGTAAATGCCCTAATCAAGTTCAAAGTAGTTCCCGACCGCGTGTAGGTATCTAACAGGCGTGCCGGGTCTGGGCGGCGCGCCTCGGGGGTGAACTCGAAGGAGTTAACCGCATCCCCGCGGTAGGACGGCAGGGTAACTCCGTCCCGGGTTTCGGTGTCACTGGAGCGAGGTTTGGCGTATTGACCAGCCATTCTCCCCATTTTCACAATCGGCAAAGATGCGCCATAGGTAAGCACAATCGCCATTTGCAAGATAGTTTGAATTTTCAGCCGAACCCGATTCGCGGTTGACTCGGCGAAAGTTTCCGCACAGTCCCCGCCGGTGAGTACGAAGGCTTTGCCCTGGCTGGCTTGTCCTAACAGTTCTTTCAGGGCATCTACTTCGCCCGCAAACACCAAAGGAGGACGAGTGCGCAGGTCAGCTAACTTTTCTTGTAGCTGTTCCTGGTCTGGGTAGTTGGGCTGCTGGTTTGCCGGGCAACCCCGCCACGAGTTCAGCGCTCTAGTTGTTTTCTCGTCCACGAAACCCACCCTAGTAAGTTTTGGATTTTAAGACGAATAAGTCCGCAAAACGAACTTATTCCCCGGGGAAAGCGTCTTCCCCACTTGTCTATGTTTTCTGTTTCTTATGGCAGTTGATGCGGAGCAAATAGTTGCTTACCCACCAGCTGGATCTGCCAGCAAAAATTTCTTTGGCTCTCGCTGCGACTAACAGCGAGAGCCAAAGAACTTAAAACACCAGGAATATCAGCGCTTATTCACTCGACAGCTAGAGCGAGCAAAAAGCACTAACTAAACCTTAGGCAGGCTCTACTTCCTGCCCGATTTCCTTCATCATGTCCTGGAACCAGGGAGTATTAATATCAAAGGCTTTACCGCCCTTGATCCGTGAGAAGGCAATCGAGCTCAAAACATCGCCGTTTTCTTCATCATGCCCGATCAAGCCCGGTTTGCCTTCCAGGGCACACTGCACCGCATAATCGGTCATCGACTTGATCAGCCGCAGATCCTCAACGCCCGCCGCAGAAGCACGCGAGAAGTAACCGGATTTTTGCACCATCACCTTTTCCGCTCCGATCCGCTCGGCAAATTGGCGCGCAAACCACTGACCGGGATTAATCTTGTCTAGCTGCACGTGACCGAAGGGATCGCGCGGAACCGTCTCTCCTGCCTGTTCCATCTGCTCCACGATTTCGCTGACCCCAGCGCCCTCGGACAGGAAAATATTAACGTTCCCGACCTCGTCCATTACCTTGCGCAGGCGAGCAGCCTCGCCCTCGATATCGATATGTGCCTCCGGCACAAAAATGGCGTGAATATCGCGAGATTCGCGAGTGAGCCCCATCGAGGGCAGCCATTCTTTCTTGTCCAAAAGTTTGCGGTAAGAACGGGCAGTGGCAGCCGTCAAATAACCACAGTTACGTCCCATTACTTCGTGAATAATCAGTTCCCGCGGGTTGGACTGGCATTCGGCGATCACATGTTCAGCGTAAAGCGCACCGTTATCAGCCGCGGTCCAAGCGCCCAGAGACTGCCGCACCGGAATAACGTCGTTATCAATAGTCTTGGGTAGCCCCACCACGGTCAATTCGTAGCCGTGTTCATGCAGGTAATGCGCCAAATCTGCCGCGGTGGTGTTAGTGTCGTCGCCACCGATAGTGTGCAGCACATTTACCCCGTCCTCTACCAGCCGGTTTGCCGCTACCTCTAGCGGGTTAGCGCCCTCTTTAACTAGGCCACGCTTGACCAGATCCTTAGTGTTAGTGAGCTTTACCCGGGAGTTACCAATCGGGGAACCCCCAAATTTGTGCAATAGACCAGCATTTTTGCGGGCTTCTTCGTCCACCACAATATAGTTCTTAGACAGCAACCCGTGATAGCCGTACTTGTAGGCAATAATTTCAATTTCCGGGGCCAGCTCAGTATAACGTTCGATCAAGCCACCAACCGCTGATGATAGACAGGGGGCGAATCCGCCCGCAGTTAGCAGTGCCACACGTTTAATCGTCATATTTCCTCCAAAAGGGTTGTTTGCCATTATCGGCTCCGTCAGCTAATAGTCTAGTCGATAAGGCACAGCAGGTTGAAGAACGCGAAGAGCTTCGCGCATATGAGCAAGGAAAGAGGCCGGGCGCGCGCCAGACTAGGCGGTACCCGTAAACCGCTAGTAGTTCTCCGCCTGGAGACGCAACTAAATACGCTTAGTTAAAACTGCTGCTTTTGAGAGTCGAAACTGTTTACTGCTCCTGCGAGGGGGCAGAATCGGTATTATCCTCTGCTGACGCGTCATCTTCTGGCGGCTCTGGAACCTCGGTTTGCGGAGCCTGCCTTCCCCCGGGAGCCTCCACTTTGGGCTCGGTGGCCACAGCGTCCTCGTTATTTTTCTTAGCAGCGAGCGCATTTTTCACGTCAGCGGCATACAGATCTACGTACTCTTGCCCCGATAAGCTCATCAAGGAATACATGATCTCGTCGGTGATTGCCCGCAACACATAGCGGTCATCTTCCATCCCCTGATAGCGAGAAAAGTCCAAAGGATCGCCAATAACCACTCCGATGCGGTGTAGACGCGGAATCCGAGTACCGATCGGCTGGGCGATATTGGTGCCAATCATGGCCACCGGAATCACCGGTGCGCCCGAGCGTAGCGATAGCCGTGCTACCCCGGTTTTACCGCGATAAAGCCGGCCATCGGGGCTGCGGGTACCCTCCGGATAGATCCCGAACAGTTCCCCGGATTGCAAGCGCGCTAATCCTTTTTGCAGGGCGGCCTGGGATTTCTTCCCCCCGGAGCGATCAATCGGGATCGTGCCCACCTGGGTCATAAACCACTTCACGAAAGCACCTTTTAGGCCTTTACCGGTGAAATAGTCAGCTTTACCCACGAAAACTACTTCCCGATCGATCATCAGCGGCAAGAAGAAAGAATCAATCACTGCTAGATGGTTCGAAGCCAGAATCGCCGGCCCGGTACCGGGAATCTTCTCGGCTCCTTTGATCCAGGGTCGGTAAAGGACCTTTAGAATCGGTCCTAAGAATATTTTCAACATCCGGTAAAACACGTAAGCTTCCTTCCCGCCCGGGTTAGCTGACCGATCCCTAAAGACCGGCTAGACTAACGACTATGAAACTCCCCAAGAAGTGGGGGGCGCATCGCCGCCGCAACCCAAGTCAACGTCGCGTAGATGATGAATTTTTGGATATTACCTCTAGGTTAAATGATAGCGGTATTTTTGCCCCTGGGCCGCGAGATTACGAATTATCCGAGCCGGATGAACAGTTTCAACCCCCAGAATTGCCTGCCAGTCCCCGCCCCCACGGAGCACTGCGGATCTTAGTGATCACCATCATAGTGCTGATAGCCTGGGTAGCCAGCTATATCGCCGGAGTTGACCTACCGGGATGGCTCCACGCCCTCGGATTTTTAGATCTAGCGTTATTTTGCGCCCTGCTGATCTATCTGCGCCCCAAGGGACGTAGCGCTCTAACCAATAAATGGGATGACGATGATGGGGCGAGGGTGTGAACGCCCAGTTCTTTGGTCCGCCCTCCCGCGCTTTACGCGCCCACCTAAACACCCTGCTACCGTCCGCAAATGAAATCGGTCCCCAAGGAGAGTTTTCCGAGCTAGGAACGGTGTTATCGGACTGTTGCTTCCTGGTGGTTGACTTAGAAACCACCGGCATGGGTCCGGGAGCTGAAATCACTGAAATAGCTGCGGCGCGTTACTATCAGCGGCGCCTATGCGGTACTTTTCGTTCGCTAGTGCAAACCCGCCGTCCGATTCCTCCCCGAATCGTGGCGCTGACCGGGATCACCAACTCAATGGTGCTTAGCGCAGACCCGCTAGAAGAGGTTTTTTCGCGGTTTCTTGAATTTTGGAGGGCGGATCACCCCGACTCTCCCCCGGTAAATGCCCTGGTAGCCCACAACGCGAGTTTCGATACCGGATTCTTGCGCCGCGCCTCCGAACAACTGGGTTCTCCGCTCCCGCCTGCGCTCACCGTCGACACCTTAGCGATTGCCCGCCTGCTTCTACCGCGCCCTTTCGTTGCCAATCACCGCCTAGCTACCCTCGCGGGTTATTTTGGCGCCGAAAAACCCACCCACCGTGCCCTAGATGATGTGCTCGCTACGGTGACCGTCTTGCAGGGGCTACTAGACCTGGGACAAGGAGCGGGGCTAACCCACACGCAAGATTTTCGGGTTTTACAAAAGGTTCCCCGGCAGATTAGGGCAAAACGGGTGCTGGGAGCCGATCTGCCCGAGCGCCCGGGAGTCTATATTTTTGAGGACGCAGAGGGAAAACCGCTCTACGTGGGGTCGGCTTCCAACCTGCGAACGAGAGTAGGCAGTTACACCACTTTAAGTGAAAAACGCCGGCAGATGCGGGAGATGCTAGCTGCCGCCCGCCGAATTCAGCATACTTGTTTTCCCCACGTCCTCTTGGCGCGCCTGAAAGAGCTAGAGCTGATCGCTCGTCTTAACCCTCCTTTCAACCGCGCCAGTACCCGCCCGGATAAGTACTGGTTACTGGAACTAACTAATGAAGATTTTCCGCGTCTGAAACTTTCCAAACGGGTTGAGCGAAAAAATAGCTCCCGCTTCCTCGGTCCTTTTGCTACCCGAAAAAGTGCCGAAAGAGTCCGCCGGGTACTGTCACAGCAGTGGAATCTGCGCACCTGTACCCAGGTGATTTCTCCGGGTGAAACCGCGACTTCCTGCTATTTAGAACAGTTGGGAACCTGCCGCGCTCCCTGCCAGCTGCGAAAACAAGAAAGCTACCGCCGACACTGCCAGCTGATTGCCGCCAATAGAGCCGAAGCTGAGCAAAAGGCGGTAACTAGCTTGCTAGAAAAAGTTGAAGACTTGGCGGACAGGCAAGAATACGAGCAGGCCGCCGTGATTCGCGAACAACTTGCCGCCCTGTTGCGGGCAGGATGCGAGCGAGAACTATTATCCCCGCTACTGGCGGCGGAAAAACTTATTTTTGCCCTGCCAGCGCCCCGGGGAGGCTGGGTTTATCTCGCCCTCGCCTATGGAAAAATAGTAGGAACCGCATTTACCGGCGCCAACGCTCCAAAAATTGCGATAGAGAAAACTGTTGCGACTTTAGCAGAAGTTTTCCCGGTTACTGCCCCGCGCTTTCTCGCCGAAGGAATCTTATGGGAACAGCTGCATATTTTGGCACAGCAGCTTTACCAGCCCGGAACCCGGGTTGTGCAAATAGCAGATTCGACGGCGCTGGCATGCCCAGTGCCGGGAATGCTATCCCGCACCCGGCTGCGGCAAAAGCTGGCGGAAGCCCAAAAACCGTTTTCTTTCAGGCACTAGCGGAGTCTAGGGTACTAGTTCCTACTAGCTGCCCCAGCGGTACCTTTTCGGTTAACGCAGCGCCCCCGCGACAGCCTCTTGTAGTTTGAGAGGGGTCAGCGGGCGCTCTACCGATTTGGCTCCCGCCCAACCGACGAGCCATTCATCTTGCTGCCGGGCAGTCAAAACCAGGATAGGAGGAAGATTTTCTTCTTCATCATGCAGGGTTTTCGCTACCGAAATACCGGAAATCTTGGTTGCTTCTCCGTCAAGGATCAGCAGATCATAGCGATTATTATGTACCTTGTCCCGCGTAATAGTAGCGGTAGCGGTCTCATCCCAAGTTATTTTAGGCAGATCGGCGGCAGGCTTAATTCCCACGGAATTGATTACTTGCCGACGCACCTCACGGTCATCGCTGTACAACAAAATCTGCAGACTCTTTTCCGCTTCCGCCATGTTCTTCTTCCTTAAGTAAACGCTTGCAAGTGCTTTGGCTCTCATTGTAACCGACTATTACGCTCTTGCGGACTTTGAGCGCGAATAGGACGCCATTTGGGGGAAATCCCCAGCAATGCACCACCTGAAAATTTGTTTTAAGCTGCCAGCTTATTTCCTGGGGCTGCAATTATAGGACTTAGCACCTAAACTAGGTGGGGACAGCACCCAGCCGGAGGGAGGCTGGGCGGACTCGAAAACTACAAAGGAGATCCATTTACATGGAGAAATATACGCTTCCGGAACTGCCCTACGACTATGCCGCTTTAGAGCCGCACATTTCTGCCAAGATCATGGAACTACACCATGACAAGCACCACAACACCTATGTAAACGGGGCAAACGCCGCCCTAGAAAAACTAGCAGCCGCTCGTGAAGCCGGCGACCTGGCGGCGGTCAACCAGTTCTCGAAAGACCTAGCTTTCAACTTGGGCGGACACACCAACCACTCGGTTTTCTGGACCAATATGGGGCCGGATTGTGGTGGGGAACCCGAAGGGGAACTTGCTGCCGCTATCACCGAAAACTTCGGTTCCTTTGAGGCTTTCAAGAAGCATTTCACGGCCGCAGCCACCGGTCTACAAGGCTCCGGCTGGGCAGTCCTAGCCTGGGATTCCATTTCTTCCCGCCTCATCATTTTCCAGCTCTTCGATCAGCAGGGCAACGTACCTGTCGGGGTAACTCCTCTGCTGATGCTGGATATGTGGGAACACGCTTTCTACCTGGACTACCAGAACGTGAAAGCCGACTATGTAAAGGCCTGGTGGAACGTAGTTAACTGGGAAAACGTTGCTGCTCGTTTCGAAAACGCTGAAAAGAACTTTAAGTCCCTAATCAACCTGGCCTAGCAGCCGCTCCGCGTAGCTAATAAAAGACACGCCAGATCGAGCGTGCGGACGGATTTTACCTCGCGCCCCGAAATCCGGAAAATGCTCTGGCCTTTTCACGGATTTAGTGCCCGAAGCCTACCCCTCGGTATAAATCCGTCCGCACGCTCTGCTTGTCTTGTTGCATCTTTTGTAGCAAGCGCGGGGGATAGATTTTATCCGAGTGGGCGCGGTGGGTCTAAGGATTTGGAAAACGTCGCTACGTTTTCCAAATCCTTAGGCGGGAGGAAAAATATATCCCCCGCGCAACACCTAATGCGAGGAAAGCGGAGCCCGGAGTGCTTTTACCGAGCCAGACCCGGATTCTACAATTGGATTTAACCTGTTACCCGAGGCGGGTGCTGGTTTGCTTGGCACCAATGTCATAAATAGCGATGCGTGCCGGATGCGCTTTTGCCCCTTGGCGCGCGCCCTCGGCGGGATCTATCATCACCATTCGCGAACCGACCGGAACCCCTAAGAACTGCGAGGTGGTCTGCACAGTAGAGGGGGTAGAAACCATTTTTCCGCTAGGCCAAGAACTAGACACCTTTGACCAGGTTCCGTCTTCATAGCTGGCGGCGGTCAAATGCACCCCGGGAAAATCATCCGGCTCCAGTTTCGGCCCTTTGCCTTGGTAAAGCATTATTACCTGCTTAGTTTTCGGGGCAGGCAGCGCCGGATCAATACTTATCTGTGGCTGGATGCCGGGGGCTCCGCTAATCTTTAGCCCCTTAGGTAATTTGTCGAAAGATTTGTCTATTTTCTTGGCCTGTTTCAGCGCGGAAACATCACTTAAATCCATGGCGCTAATCAGGTCAATCACGAACACCATAGTGGAGTTGGCGGGAATTCTTTTCGCGGCTTCTCCTTGGAATCCCAGCTGCGGAGGCACCGTGATCTGCACCCGCGATCGCAGTTTCTTACCGATTAACGCCTGTTTCCAGCCGGGGATAACTTCACTCATCGCATACCCTTGTGCAGAGTCACCGATTCGGAAGGTACTCATCACAGTTTTCCCGTCCCACAGGTTCCCAAGAGTATCCATGAGCACTTGGTCTTTAACGGTAACCGGGCGTCCGTCGCCCTCGTGAAGTACCCGTACCTGCAAACTGGTTGGTGCTTTGCCCGATCCGGCCTGCATCTGGGGAGTTTCCCCTAGCTCCCCCGTTACTGCCGGGAATTTTCCTTTTACTTCCGGAGCGGAGGCATCGGAAGCGGCAGACGAACACCCGGAAAGTAGAGATAGCCCCAAGGCAGCTACCACCGTAAGGACTATTACCCGAGCTGACCGCAACCGTATGGGTAGGGAAGAAATGCTATGAGTGTGCATGGCCGCGCCTATCCTGATTTTAAAGGGTGCCCACGATATCCATTACAAACGCTACCGCCTGCCCGTTTTCCATCGAGCTTAAGGCCAAACGGGAGCCGACGTTTTTACCGACTAACTCTTTGTCCAGCCCTAACTCTGCCAGGGTTTTTTCTCCTTGCAGCGGCATCGGGGTTTTACTGTCCCAGGTAGAGACCGTCTTCCCTTCCTGGTCTACCCAGCTTTGATGCACAATTACCACGTCATTAGCTTTTAGCGGGGCTCCCTTTCCGGCAGCGAGCACGGTCAGGGTACGCTCTTTGGCGAGCTGGCCCGCGTTAACCTTCAATACCGGTTTCTCCCCCAATTTTCCGTTAACTTCCAGTCCCGGAAGATTTTTTCCGGTAGCTTTGGCCTGCGCCAGCTGCTCTTCACCCTTCTTCATCTGAGTACCAGAGAAGCATTTCAAAGTGTCCACCACGAATACCAGGGTGGATCCCGCGGGAATATCGCCAGTTGCCTGATCCCCATATCCTAATTCGGGAGGAATCACCAAGAGGGTACGCGATCCCGGTTTCGCATCTTTAAGACCCTGTCCCCATCCGGGTACCACCTGCTTTAAAGAAAAGATGGCGGGTTTGCCCCGGTCAAAACTGGAATCAAATTTTTTCCCATTCCAAAGCTGCCCGTGATAGTTAACTTTCAGTACTGCGTCCGCGCCACAGCTATCGCCGGTACCTTTTTTAACGGTGCCAACTTTCAAATCTTTAGGCGCGGTTCCCTCTCCCGCACTAACTTTGGGGGCTTTTCCGTATTCGCCCTCTACTTTTACTCCGAAATCTGAGAAGGAACCATCGCTACTGCAAGCGGCCAGACCCGCACCTAATGACGCGGTCAGCAGGGCAATAGCAGCGACAGAAGCAGAAAGTTTACGTTTCACGGCAAGATCCTAACTGTTTTTAGTGGAACGATTGCCCGCAGGCGCAAGAACCTACCGCATTCGGATTATCAATGGTGAAGCCTTGGCGTTCAATGGTGTCGGAGAAATCAATGGAGGCACCCTCTAGGTAGGGGTTGGACATTTTATCGACCACTACCTCTACGCCAGGGGCGAACTCGACCACTGCGTCTCCATCTAGCAGACGCTCATCGAAATAAAGCTGATAAATAAGCCCCGAGCATCCCCCCGGCTGGACTGCTATCCGCAGCCTCAAGTCATCGCGACCTTCCTGCTCTAGCAGTGATTTTACTTTTTCAGTAGCCGCATCGGTCAAAGTAACCTTGTGGGTAGCTTTCTTTTCAGCCTGTTGTTCACTCATATCTGTTCCTCAAATTTTTCTAGATGAACTAAGTTAGTCCTTAGCCTAGTCCAAGGTGGCGCTAGTAGCTATTGCGACCAGGTACGCGCTAAGCGAAGTCCGGCCTCACTCATACCCACTTTATCAGGGGAAAATTGGTAAACACCATCGATTCCCCGCTCCGCGATCTCTCCCCTACTTAGATTATTTTCGCTGGTAACTACCACTATTGGCAATCCTAACTGGCCGGCGAGATCACATAAATGTTCTAACGGGGAATCGGGAAGATTCCAGGGGGAAAGCTCCTCGGTATTCGCCACCAGCAAATCTGTGGTTTCTAAAATCTGCGGCATACGGGTTTGCTCATCAAGGAAGTCTGCTGCAAAGTCCAGGCGCGCCCCCAGCCTTCCCAGCAGTTCCCCCACTCCCCAGCCGCACCCTCCTCCGGGCAAAGTTCCCATGTGGGTGCCCGAAACAGTTTTATCAGTGGTTAAATCTGAAACCTTAAGGTAGCGGCGGTGTCCGTATTTTTCGGCTCCTCGCAGTACGTCCTCCCAGTTTTCTTTAGTTAGTTGCGCAATCTGGGGGCTAGTTTTCGCGATCTGAGCTAGCACCCCAGAAGTTGATAACAACGGTTTCTGACTACCGGTAACTATCAACGCCCCGACCAGATCCCGCGCTAAAGATTCCCAAACCTGCGGGCTCATTTCCCGCGCGCCGTAAGCAGCGGCCACTCCCGCTAAGAAGCGCCGGGGAAAATCCGGTAACTCCCCAAGATTTGCCGGAGGCAACGCTCCCGGTGGCAAATATTCACTTTGCAGGTTTTGCTTCCCGCAGACGGCGGGCAGATACAGACCTTTTCCGGCTGTAAGTAGCTCCGGCAAACGCTTGCCTACCTTAAGGGGATCGCTCGTCCTCGAAAATAGATCCGCTAGCGGATGGTTAGCTGCTACTTCCCGATATGCCCAAGAATAGGGTACAACCTGCAGCTGATCGCGGTCTTGTTGCTTTAACCAGCCCGCTTTGAAGGCTTCCCCTAGCTCACGGGCATTACCCTCTTTAGTGCTGGCCGCCGCCAGAACTACCTGCACTTAAATCTGGCCGCCTAGACGAGCCAGGAATAGCACCTCGGCCGTAATGGCATTTTTCAGGTCGCCTAAATCCTGGGATTCATTTTCTGAATGAGCATTAGTGGCCGGATCTTCCACCCCGGTGATTAAAATATCGGCCTGCGGGAATACTTGTGCCAGATCAGCGGTCATGGGGATCGCTCCCCCACACCCAATATCTACCGCGTCCTTATCCCAAGCGGCAGATAGCGCCCATTTCATATCTTTTTCCGCTTCGGAAGATTGGGCTTGGTACGAGGGACCGCATTCGAGGATCTCGATTTCTACCTCCGCTCCGAAGGGAGCATTTTCTTTCAAGAAGGTGCTCAATGCTTGGGCACATTCGGCACTATCGGTTCCGGGAGCAGTGCGCAAGGACAGCCGCAGACAGGTTTCCGGCACTAGCGCATTGGCGCTTTCGGCGCGAGAACGTTGATCCCAACCGATAACACAAAGTGCCGGCTGGTTCCAAAGACGCGCTGCCACATCTCCCTTTCCGGCCAGCTCAAAGCTCTCTACTACCTGGGCATCTGCCTTAAACAGTTCTTCCGGATAGTGAACATCAGCGCTGGTAGATCCCCCTAGACCGGGTACTGCCAAGCTACCATCGGGATTAAAGCATTTCGCGAGCAACAGGCTGGCAACCGTGACTGCATCGAGCACCGGCCCTCCAAAAGCTCCCGAATGCAGGGCAGTTTCCATTACTTTAACTTTCACATCCATACTGGCCACTCCCCGCAAAGTTGCGGTCAGAGCCGGTTCTCCTACCCGCCAGTTATCGGAGTCGCAAACAATGATGGCATCAGCGGCTAAGTCTTCCCGATATTTTTCAATAAAATTCCGGAACGAGGGCGAGCCGATCTCTTCTTCGCCCTCAATAAAGCAAGTTACGTTAACCGGACATTTATCTGCCAATGCTAGGAGCGTGCCGTAGTGCACCATTACCCCCGCCCCATCATCGGAGGTACCTCGCCCATAGAGGCGACCATTCTTTTCGGTAGCAACAAAAGGCTCGGTATTCCAGCGCTCGACAGGGCCGGCCGGTTGTACATCATGATGAGCGTAAAGCAATACCGTTTTGGCCTGCGGATCTACAATCTTGCGGGCAATAACTGCCGGCATCCCTTCTTCACCAGTGGGTGTAGGCGCAGTTTTTACTTCCGTTTCCATCCCCAGGTTTGAGAATAATTGCGCCAGGTGTCCGGCAGATTTTTCTACTTCCGGGCGGGAAGCAGAAGAAACTGAAGGAATCGCTACCAGTTTGGTTAGCTCATTTTTCACATCATCAAAAATACGGTTAGTAGCCGCTTTATATTCCGAAATATCACTCATGTTTGCCAGGTTACCCCGATACGCCCTCAAGAGGGAAAGGATAGCTAGAACCGACAAACTTAAGTCGCAAGGCAGGACAGATTTCCCCTGCCCGGCCTCCCCCCGATAACCTGGACGGGTGAAACTTTTTGGACGTAGCAAAGATGAAGATGTCGAGACCCCGCTTGATAAGGGCGAAGGCAAAGGTCGCCCTACCCCGAAACGCAAAGTCGCGGAGGCAAAAAATCGTCGTCCCCTGATAGTAGACAAAAAAGAAGCCCGCAAGCGTCGCCGCGAGCAACGCGATAAGCTCTATAAGAAACAGCAAGCCGCCTTGGACGGCAAGGGGGACGAACGTTATCTTCCCTATAATGACCAAGGCCCGGTACGCCGCTATATTCGGGATTTTGTAGATTCCCGCTTCGCTATTGGCGAGTTGTTCATGCCGATAGTGCTAGCCTTCCTGATCCTTTCGATTGCGTTTTCTCGCAACCAACAGTTGAACTCGATTTTGCTGTTTTCAATGTGGGCTCTGCTGTTACTGGCGATTATCGAAGCCGTGGTAACCACCATGATTATTAATCGGGCGCTCCTTACGGTTACGAATGGGGATAAACGAGTAAAGAAAGGAAACGGACGTTACATTCTGATGCGCCTGGCGAGTCCGCGGAGAATGCGCCGTCCTCGACCTTCCGGCCCGCGCGGGCCGCGACCCGATATTAGTGAGTACGCTGGCGATATTCGCTCCTATATGCGTTCTCGTCCCTAACGGGTTTTACGCAACGGCAATGCGGGAAGCTCACCAGCAAGCTGTTTATTGAGCTTTCCCGCAAACCGAGGCCCCTGATAGATCATGGCGGTCAACGCCTCTAGTAAGTCAGCTCCCGCGTCCAGGAACTGACGGGCACTGGCCTCGTCCTCAATTCCGCCGCACCCGATAATCAAGTAGTCATCGCCTAGTTCCTGACGCAGCAAGCGCACTACTTCCAGAGCACGTTCTTTTAGGGGAGGACCTGAGAGTCCGCCCTCGCCAAAATCGTGGTTAATGGTGGTATTGGTGGCGATTACTCCCGCCAATCCCACTTCTTTAACGATCTGCGCTAGTTCTTTTAGCTGCTCATCCTGTAAATCGGGAGCCAGTTTTACCAGTACCGGGACTTGTCTGCCAGCGCTTTGCCTTCCGGCAGCAATTACTGCTTTCCCGATCTGACGCAGCTGCTCACTGGCCTGCAGGCTGCGAAGCCCCGGCGTATTAGGAGAAGACACGTTGATCACTAGATAGTCGGCATATTTTGCGAGTAGCCGCGCGCTGGTGCGGTAATCATCGGCTGCCGCCGCCAGATCGGTAGTCTTATTCTTCCCTAAATTTACCCCCAGGATTAGGGATCTGCCTGCCGCGCTGCTTCGCAGCTTCTGCAGGCGAGAGACCATCTCATCGGCACCCTGATTATTAAAACCCATCCGATTACGTACTGCCCGCAGCGGCAATATCCGCCACAGGCGCGGCTGCTCATTTCCGGGTTGGGGACGCGGAGTTACCGTTCCCACCTCAACGAATGCAAATCCGAAAGCTCCGAACTGCAGTGGAGCTACAGCATCTTTGTCCATCCCGGCCGCCAAACCCACATATCCAGGAACTGGCCTGGCCAGGGATTTCAATCCCTGCTCATCGCCTACCCATCCGCCTTTCAAAGTTCCTACTTGCCCGGAGAAAAATATCCGGATCAACCCGGTTAACCCGGGAACCCGAGAAATTAGATACATGGCTTTCATAGTGGCGTCGTGACATTTTTCGGCATCAAAACGCGAAATCAAGTGTTTGTATAAGAATCGGTACAGCACGGCCTCAATTGTACTGAAAAGGCGACGCCGCTACTTACCGGCAGTCGGGTTAGTTACTTTTTCCCGTTCAGAGTTTGACGATTTTTAGGCTAGTCCCACCACAGGCACCAACCCGGACAAGCCCAGCGCGGATCGGCGCTATAGAGTTCATCAGGCGCACCAGCCTGCCCCAAGGCTAATTTTTCCTGGTAGGTTTGCCAGATTTTTCGCGCCTGCCGGGTTGTAGGCTCGCTTGCTCCTTCGGCAGAAGATTCAACTACAAACATGGTGTCTACACTGACGCGCTCGTCCCAGCGCGAAGATCCGATTATATATCCCGAAAGATGGACCCGTCCCGGATTAGCAATACAGGCGTTTAAAAACGCTAGCAAAGTGGGGGCATCGTTTTGCCGATCTGCTAAGGCGACTCGAGGAAGCGCTGCTCGCAACTTACTTGCTCCCTCGGCATCTAGACCGTGGAAACGCTGGTAGTCTCCGATTCCCTGTCCGGTAGCTAAATAGTTTTTTAAAATTTCTGGAATTTTGGTTTCGGCTAACCAACCGAGCGGGCCGTAGAGACCAGAGGGCAGATCCGGGTCGTCCTCTAGCATGTCTAGGAGAATCTTATCGCCGTCCTCCCCCAGGAACTCTGGGGTAGATAGGGCGAAAAAATCGGAACCTTTCAGGCGTTCCCCCAAGGCAGATTTTGGGGATTTACAGGTAGGTGACGAGGTGGTAGTCATGGTTGCTCCTTGCTGGTTGGTTACTGAAACTCACTCTTGCACGCCAGTTATCGCGGAAGGAATGAGGAAATAACCAGACCGGGAAAACTTTTCGGACCCAAAAAATGTGGAAATCTTTATGACAGATGCAAGGCTCTAAACTAGTAGCGTGTTGATTCCGCTGGCAGATTTATCAGATCCGCGGGTAAATGATTTTACCCAGCTAAAAGACGTGAACCTGCGCAAAAGTTTTGAAGCTGAGCACGGCCTATATTTAGCAGAGAGTTTTTCCGTAATTTCCCGAGCCCTCGCTGCTGGACATCAGCCTCGTTCCGTTTTAACCAGTGAACATTGGTTAGGGCGTTTGCAGGAAACCTTGGGCAAACGCGCCGGCGACATCCCCATTTTTGTGGCTGAAGAAAAACAGTTGATCCAGCTTACCGGATTTAGCATGCATCGCGGGGCGATTGCCGCGATGGAGCGTCCTGCTCTGCCGGACTTAGACGAAATACTGGCCGCGGCGCGGGCAGTGTTGATATTGGAAGATCTGGTCGATCACACCAATGTGGGTGCCGCGATTCGCTCAGCCGCCGCGATGGGTTTCGATGCCATTTTGACCAGTCCGCATTGCGCTGACCCGCTCTATCGACGGGCAGTTCGGGTTTCAATGGGTACTGTTTTTTCGCTACCTTGGACCCGGATTGATGAATGGCCTGATACTTCCGCTCTGAAAGCGCGCGGATTTACGGTAGCGGGGCTAGCATTATCTGACCAAGCGATTTCTCTGCCAGATTTTTGTATTGCATTACAATCCGAGGTCGTGCAAGGACGGGAACCAAAAGTGGCGTTAGTGCTGGGTACAGAAGGGCCAGGCATGAGCAAGCAGGCCCTTTCTCAGTGTGACCAGCTAGTGAAAATCCCGCTAAGTCATGGAGTGGATTCTTTGAATGTAGCTGCCGCGGGAGCAGTTGCCTGTTACGCCGTCAGCCAGGCCTTAGCGGTAAAAACTGGATGATCTTAAGCTCCCAGCAGGCTAGCCAATTCGCTGACCATATTCCCGCGCGGGTGCCATGATCCGTGCTTCCGGCACCAAAGTTAGAACGCCATAGCGCTCAAGAAACACAAAGGGCGCAGGTGAGACTATCTCACCTGCGCCCGACAGGGCAATAAACCCAAGTGAATTAGTGTTTACTACCCTTCGCTGGCTTTACCGGCGTCCGCGGCCTCTTTCGCTTCCTTTTCTACAAAGTCAGACTCAGTAAGACCCGGATGGGGATGAAAGTCAGTTCCCGAGTAGTCTTCTCCTTTTTGAAAGGGCGGATCCATACGGCGTAGTGCCACCACTGACCCCACTAGGCCGCCCCAGATAACCAAGATGGCGACCAGCATCATCAATATTGCTTCCCCGGTCATAGCTAGTCTTCCTCCTTGTTCCAATCCACATTTTCTAAATCAAACGAAGGCGATATCTCGGCGCTCTTATGCCACTTCAAACGGGGCATTATTAGTGAGAACACTAAGAGGATCGCCAACATTCCCCAACCGAAGGTATTAGTCCACCAACGCGGATAATCACCGTAACCGTGGAAAATCAGATCCACCACATTAGGCACCAGCATAAATACTAGGAGCACCGGGATTACGAATCCGATGAGCCCCTCCCACCATTTACCGGCTTTCACCGCGGAGGTAACGTTCAGGTGAATCCGCAGGGTGCGCAGCGAAGGAGTAATTACCGTTACGATCACGCATAGCGAGAGCGCCGCTCCCACCACCCCGATGGTGTTGATGTAGTTATCCACCGTATCCAGGGCAGCCAGCCCGGTAGTAGTTCCAAAGAAGAATACCGAAACCACCGCGAGGACAACGCCGATAATCAACGAGGCGCGTTTAGAGGTCCACCCGATCTTGTCTTGGAAAGCCCCGGCGACCACCTGCACTAGGGAAACCATCGAGGTGATCCCGGCCAGCACCAGCGAGGCAAAGAATAGCGCCCCGAAAATACCGCCGCCGGGCATTTCATTGATGATTTGCGGGAAAGTAATAAAAGACAGCGAGACTCCGGTGATATTTTCCAGCTTGTCAACTGAAGTTCCCTGTAGATGCGCCATATAACCCAA
Organism: Varibaculum cambriense; assembly: GCF_002848005.1. Taxonomy (GTDB): domain Bacteria; phylum Actinomycetota; class Actinomycetes; order Actinomycetales; family Actinomycetaceae; genus Varibaculum; species Varibaculum cambriense_B. The sequence continues at coordinate 214,778 of NZ_PKHX01000003.1, forward strand.
AGTGGCGAACACTCCGATCCCGGCCAATACCTCAAAGGAGGAGTTAGCGAAGCCTGCGACTAAACCGGTACCGGTCAAGTTGGAACGCTTCTTGAGGTAAGAGGCGTAGGTCATCATAATCCCGAACCCTACCGACAGGGAGTAGAAGATTTGGGCAACTGCCGCGATCCACACTTTCCCATTCCAGAGGGCGCTCCAATCTGGGGTAAAGAATTTATTCAAGCCATCGGTTGCGCCCGGTAAGGTTAGCGCCTTGATTACCATGGCTATAAATAGCACTACCAGCAGGGGAATACAGATTTTGGTGATCCATTCGATGCCGCGGGAAACCCCGAGAGCGATGAGGATGATGGTAACCACCCAAACCAAAATCAAAGGCAGGGCAATACCCCACACGGGAGTAAGCGAAATAGAGGTAGTGTCTTGAGCCTGCAAGAACTTGTCGGAAAAGAATCCTGCCGGATCATTTCCCCAAGCACAGGTAAAGGAAAACACGGTATACCGCAGCGCCCAGGCGATAATGGCTGCATAGTAGACGACGATGAAGAAACATACGCCGACCTGCCACCAACCTACTGCTTCGGTACGCCGGTTTACCCTGGCTAGCACCAGTGGCGGTGAGCCCCGGAACTTGTGTCCGATGGCGTAGTCCAGCATCAGCATGGGCAGCCCAATAGCTAGGAGGGCAATCAGATAGGGAACTATGAACGCACCGCCGCCATTTTGATAGGCAACACCAGGGAAACGCCAAATATTTCCCAGCCCGATCGCAGAACCAATCGCCGCAATCAGGAATCCGTATTGTGTCCCCCATGACTGTCGGCTGGTCTTACTAGACGCAGTAGGCTGCGAAACCTCTTCAGACATCTCAACTCCTTATATACGGGACAAACAATTGTCAAATCAATTGCTTAGAGCCAAAGTAATCCCATCCGCCAACTTTCGGACGAAAACATTCACATGGTGAGACTGTCTCTAGAGGGAAATCTGCGTAAAAAATATTTTTCTCCCGCTAACCGCACAGGTCAGCGGGAGAAAAATCTCGATATTAAAGGTTATTAGGCAGTTACCGCGGCGTGACGTCTAGGTGCCTGCTCGTCCTGTTCCTCATCCGCTTCCATTTTCTTTTCCCAGGTGGGGCTACTCGCCCCTAACTGTTCCAAACTCACGCTCTTGGCGGCGCCAGTGTTTTGAATAGTCATCACCGCCCCCTCAGAAGCAGGAGTAACCGTACCGGAAGTGGCAGCCGCTCGAGCTTGCCCGTTAACTCCCTGCTCGGCTTTCTTGACTATCTTTTTAGTCCTAGCGGCCTTTGAGGGAGTTTCAGCTGCCGGCTCCTCTTCTGCTGGAGCGTTCCTCTTAACGGCTCCTGGTGAGGCTTTAGCCGGTTCCTCTTGGTTAGAGCGCCCTTTAGCACCGTTCCTTCCCCGTTCCCGGGAGTCATTATTGTCTGCTGGCGAGGCCGCCTGTTCTTGATTCTCCGGGCGCGCTAAGTCGGGTTGCTCTTGGTGAGCTTTACTGGCAGCCGCCGCTACTTTGGCCATAGAGGCGCGATTTTTTGATTCTGTTTTCGAACGTTTCCCGTCTTTGTTCTCGCGCTTAGCTTCAGCACGCAGATTTTCATCGCTATTTTCCCCGTTTTCTACCGGGTCAGTGTGCACGATAAACCCGCGTCCCTCGCAATGTTCACAGGGAGTAGAAAAGGCTTCTACCAGCCCTTCTCCTACTCGTTTGCGGGTCATTTGTACCAGTCCCAGGGAGGTAACTTCGGTGACCTGGTGGCGGGTGCGATCTCGCCCCAGACATTCCACTAGCCGCCGCAGCACCAGATCCCGGTTGGATTCGAGCACCATATCGACAAAGTCGATAACCACGATTCCCCCGATATCGCGCAGCCGCAGCTGCCGCACGATTTCCTCGGCAGATTCTAAGTTGTTGCGGGTAACGGTTTCTTCTAAAGTTCCCCCGGAACCAGTGTATTTACCGGTGTTAACGTCAATAACCGTCATCGCTTCGGTACGGTCAATAATCAGGTAGCCCCCCGAAGGCAGCCACACCTTGCGATCCATCCCCTTCGCAAGTTGTTCATCAACGCGGTGCGCCGCGAAAATATCGTCCGCACCCATCCATTGTTCAACTCGATCCCGTAAATCAGGCGCAAACTCTTTTACATAAGAATCAACCTGCCCGAATGTTTCTTTGCCCTGCACAATCAGCTTTTGGAAATCTTCATTGAACACGTCACGTACCACCCGCAAGGCAAGTTCCGGCTCTCCATGCAATAGGTAGGGTGCCGATTTGGAGGACGCGGCGTTCTTTTCGATTTTTTCCCACTGTCTTTGCAGACGCTGCACATCTTGGCGCAGCTGCTCTTCACTGGCGCCTTCGGCGGCCGTCCTAATGATTACCCCGAAGTCCTTGGGTACAATCACTTTCAATAATTTCTTGAGGCGGCGCCGCTCCCCCTCGGGAAGTTTCCGGGAAATTCCGGTCATTGATCCCCCCGGCACCAGCACCAAGAAACGTCCTGGCAGGGTTACTTGGGAAGTAAGTCGCGCACCCTTGTGTCCAATCGGATCTTTAGTTACTTGCACGGTAATCGAATCGCCAGATTTTAAGGCTTCTTCAATCCGGCGTGGCCGACCCTTCATCCCGGCGACGTCCCAATTGACTTCCCCGGCGTAAAGCACCGCATTACGTCCGCGCCCTAAATCAACGAAAGCTGCCTCCATGGACGGCAATACGTTTTGCACCTTGCCGCGATAAACCGAGCCCACCATAGTGGTTTGGGTATGCCGGGATACATAGTGTTCCACCAGCACGTTATCTTCTAGCACGGCTATTTGGTTTAACCCATCCTTGGAGCGGATCAGCATGGTGCGATCTACTGCTTCTCGCCGCGCCAGATACTCAGATTCGGTGATTACCTTGGGTCGACGTCCCTCCTTACGCCCCTCCCGGCGCCGCTGTTTCTTGGCCTCTAAACGGGTAGAACCTTTTACCTGCTCGATCTGGTCACTAGCCTCTGCTGTTCCCCGGCTGCGGCGCCGACGACGACGCCGACTACCTCCGTTATCTTCCTCATCTGATCCGTTTCGGGCGCCATTGGAGCGGTTTGAATCGTTGCCCTCCAACTGGGACTGGGTTTTATCTGCGCGGCTATCCTTGCCTTTTTCCGAGGTCGGGTTGTCACCTTCGGAAGTTTCATTTTTACGAGACTTTTTCGTCCCCCGCGTTTTCTTGTCAGCCTTAGCATTGTTCGACTGACCGTTTTTCTCCCCTTGGTTCTCGGTCTTTTTCTTGCTCTGCCGTTTCGGCTTAGCATCCTTTTCTATGTCTGCCTCTTCTGGGGCGCTTGGCTCAATAATGGGCGCGGCCGCGAACATGGGAGCTCCAAAAGCCGGTGCCGCCGGGAGCTGAGCGGGAGCTACCGGAGAAGACTCGATTTTCTTCGGGGCGGAAAAAGTAGGCCCGGAAAAAAGCGCAGCACCGCTATTTTGATTAAATTCTGTTTCGTTATTATTGGGGTTTTTCACCACTGATCTCACCTGGACGCGCCCGCACCGACGAGTCCCCTATATTACGCCGTCCTCTAGGACGGAAGCCCTTGTTTACGTGAGGACATTTTCCCCACGCCAGAGAGTTTTCCTAGGAAAATAGTCCCCCCGGGGTGGTTTTCCTCGCGATGCGACGACAAAAACCAACCAAGATCATTATTCCATATTTCTGAATTCTGTCGTAAAACTACGCCAATTCTTAGGGAATCCTGGGAATTGCTTAGCGACCGCCTAAAAAACGAGCTAATCTAAGTGACAACGTTGTCACCATGAGGCTTGGAATGAGCAAGCTCCTATCTGGCAACGACTTCTAAACCGACTAGAAACGGAAAGGCGAGCAGAATGACTATTGCTTCAACAGCATTAGATGCCACTATGTTGGCGCGATGGCAGTTCGGTATTACTACCGTCTACCATTTCATCCTGGTTCCGTTCACCATCGGCATGTCCCTCCTCGTTGCCATTATGCAAACTAAATGGCACAAAACCGGTGAGGAATATTGGCTGAAGGCGACACGGTTCTTTGGGAAACTGTTCCTAATTAACTTTGCACTCGGTGTAGCCACCGGTATCGTGCAAGAATTCCAGTTCGGTATGAACTGGTCCGAGTACTCCCGCTTCGTAGGCGACATCTTTGGTGCGCCACTAGCGTGTGAAGCTCTAATCTCCTTCTTTATGGAGTCCACCTTCCTAGGACTGTGGATCTTCGGTTGGGGTCGACTATCAAAGAAAGCCCACCTCACCTGCGTTTGGCTAGTATTCGTAGGGGTTAATACTTCTGCTCTGTGGATCATCGGGGCGAACTCCTGGATGCAGCACCCGGTAGGGGCAACTTTCGATCCAGAAACCGGCCGTGCACAGTTGGACGGCCTATCTGGCTTCTTCCAGGTACTGCTTAACCCGGTACTATGGGCGGCCTACACTCACGTGCTATCAACCTCGTGGCTGCTAGTTGGCACCTTCGTAGCCGGCATTGCTATCTGGTGGATGGTTCGCTCGGCTAATGCCGGCGCCGAAACCGAGGCTCGTGATATTTGGCGTCCGATTGCTCGCTTCGGCATGGTAGTCGTGATTGTTGGTGGTCTGCTAACCGCAGTCACCGGACACATCCAAGGCCAGCTAGTTGCCAAGGATCAGCCCGCGAAGATGGCTGCCGCCGAGGCTCTCTGCGAGACTCCGAACGCCGGAGAGGGCGCACCCTTCACTATTGCTGCATTTGGCCCGCTAAACGCTAAGTGCGACGAAATCTCGAAGATTGGTGAGGTTCCTGGGGTCTACTCCTTCATGGCGACCAATAGCTTCACCGGCAAAGTAGAGGGTCTGGATACTTTGAACCAAAAGTACGGCTCCGTATTCTCTGAGATCCTCAGCCAGCGCGGCTACGATATGCAGTCGCAACCGGTTGATTTCAGCCCGAACATCATCTTCAGTTTCTGGAGCTTCCGCTTGATGATGCTATTCGGCATCTTCTCCGCAATCCTGGCAATCTGGGGTCTAATCGCTACTAAAGATGGCAAGATTTCCAAGTCCACCGGACTGGGCAAGTTCGCTATCTGGTGTTTGCCGATGCCTTTCCTAGCCTGCTCCTTCGGCTGGCTATTTACCGAATGGGGTCGTCAGCCCTTCATCGTGCATCCAGTCGATATGGAAGTGGATGGTTCTTCGGTATTTATGCTCACCGAGCACGGGCTGTCGTTCGCAGTCCCCGCATGGCAGGTACTGGTTACCATGCTGGGCTTCACGCTTATCTACCTGGCACTGGGCATCGTCTGGTTCCTGTTGATTAAGCGTTATGTAAAGGAAGGTGTCCACGTCACTGCCAACGAAAAAGCAGTACATGGCGAGGACGCCGGCAAGAACCTCAGCTTCGCTTACTAATTCAGATAGGAGATCAAAGAGATGGCTATTCTTCAAGTTATTTGGTTCATCCTGATCGCCGTCCTGTGGACTGGCTATCTGGTATTGGAAGGGTTCGGTGTAGGCGCCGGTATGGTAACGCCGATGGTGGCCAAGACCGACCGGGAACGCACTCAGGTTCAAAAAACCTTCGGCCCAGTTTGGGACGGTAACGAGGTTTGGTTGCTGACCGCCGGAGGCGCAACTTTCGCGGCCTTCCCGGAATGGTACGCCACTATGTTCTCCGGAATGTATCTGGCGCTGTTCCTGATTCTGTTCTGCTTGATCGTCCGTATTTGTGCGATTGAGTGGCGCACTAAGGTGTCCTCCGCTGCCTGGCGTGGCCGCTGGGATAGCTGGCAGTCCGTTGTAGCCTGGCTAGTTCCGATTCTGTTCGGGGTGGCATTTGCTAACTTGGTACAGGGTATGAACATTGCGATTACCCAGTACAACACCCCGGGCGATGCGTTGGCCGGCGCACCTGACCTCAGCAAGCACGTACACAACTTCACTTCTCAGGGCGCTCCTGCCGGTAGCGTATTCCTCTCGCTGCTTACCCCCTACACCATTGCGGGTGGGGTCATGCTAGCGTTGGTGTTCGCTACTCAGGGCTTGGCTTTCTTGGCGCTGCGCACCACCGGTGAAGTTCAGAACCGCGCTAAGAATCTGCTCGGTAAGTTCGCGATTGCGGACACCATTTTGGTGGCGGTTGCTGCGCTGTGGGGACAGTTCCTGTACGCCTCCCAGGCTATGGCTTGGATCCCGCTGATCATTGCAGCTCTGGCCTTCATCGCCACGGTTATGATGGCGCTTCGCGGCTCCGAATGGGGTACTTTGCTCGCCCACTCCGTCGGGATCGCGGGAGCAGTAGCGTGGATCTTTACCGCGATGGCACCCAATGCGATGAAGTCTTCCATTAAGCCAGAGTTCTCTCTGACTATCTGGGATGCTTCCTCCTCGCAGTCCACTCTGGCGATTATGCTAGTGATCGCCCTGGTAGTAGTACCCATCGTTTTGGGTTACACCTACTGGAGCTACACGCGGATGCCGCTGAAAGTTACCCTTGAGGAACTCGATGATAACCCGGGCTTGCCTTGGGACAAGATTCGTCAGGGTGCTTCTTTCCTCGCGGAAAGCTAGGCAAATAGTCGGCACTTGACAGATAACTTCCTGCCAACTGTCGATTAATCAAAACTGAATAAATAGTGCTGGTCTTGGCTATTTAGCCAAGACCAGCACTATTTTTACCCCCGAGACTATTGACCTCATAGAAGGTCTGGGTGGAAAGTGGTCGGAATGAGGGTGTGAGGGCTAGGTTTTTCCTCCCGCCCTGGGGTAACCGGTCTGGAATGAGCGCGGGAGAGGGATTTCATCCGAGTGGGTGCGGGGTAACCGGGCTGGGGTAGAAAAAGATGCGAGAGGGGGCTTGAGCCGAGCGAAGCAAGGCTCACCGGGGTCCCCCGAGTACTTTTTCTACCCCAGTCCCCGCGCGTAAGCGGCGGCTAATCGATGAACATGGTTTAGAGTTTTCAGGTTCGTGTGGGAAAATAGTCCCATTAATTGCACGGAGGATACTTGCTTTGAAACCACTTGATCCGAAACTGCTGAAATATGCCCGGTCAGCGCGTCTAGCCATCGCCATCACCGCAGTCACCGGCATTATGCAAGCAGGATTAGTTATCGCCCAATGCTTTCTGATTGCTGCCTTGATTTCTCCGGTTATCTCTTTGCGCCAGTCCTGGGATCAGGTAGCTCACTACGCTTTTTGGTTGGCCATCGTGTCGCTGGCGCGGGTAGGTCTGACCTATTTCCGTTCCAACCACCAGCATAAGGCGGCTAAGAAGGCGATTCGCGAACTGCGTTCCCAAGTGCTTGCTCACTGTCTGAAACTGGGGCCGCGCTGGCTGGCACGTAAAGGTACCGACACGGTCACCTTAGCTACCCGCGGCTTGGAAAAGCTTGGCCCCTATTTCGTGGACTATATCCCGCAGCTGATCTTGGCAGTTACGGTCACTCCCCTGGTTTTAGTGGTCATGGCGGTGCTGGATTTTTGGTCAGCACTGGTGGCGATAATTACTATTCCCTTGATACCGATATTTATGGTGATCATCGGGCTAATGACCCAAACTGCTTCGGATCGCCGCCTGGCCACAATGCAGCATTTAGGGCGGCAGCTACTGGATCTTATTGCCGGTCTTGCCACTTTGAAGAGCCTAGGCAGGCACCGTGGCCCCGAAAAACAGATTTCTTCCATCGGCAAAACCTATACCCAAACCACGATGGCGACTTTACGGATCGCGTTCCTATCGGGTGCTGTCTTGGAGTTCATCTCGATTCTTTCGGTAGCCATCGTGGCGGTTACCGTGGGCTTGCGGATGGTGGCTGGAGGCCTCGATCTCTACACCGGATTAATAGCGATTATGCTGGCTCCCGAGGTATATGCACCGGTACGCGAGGTTGGTAAATTCTTCCACGCTTCCGCTGATGGACTTGCGGCTTCGCAATCGGCTTTTGAAATTTTGGAAACTCCCCCGGCTACTGGGGGCGAGCAGCCGGCTCCTAACTTAAAAGAAACCACTATTACTATCACGGATCTGGGGATGCGTTCGCGGGGCGCTTGGGCGCCCAATGCCGTAAATATGGTGATTAAACCAGCTACGATTACCGCCTTAGTGGGCAAATCGGGCGAAGGTAAAACCACTACCGTGATGGCGTTATTAAAACAGCTCTCTGGTGATCGCGGAAAGATTACCCTTACCGATACCTCCGGTAAAACCGTGGATTTAGCGGAGGTTTCTCCGGATTCTTGGTGGCAGCAAACTTCTTGGCTTCCCCAGATGCCACTACTTTTGCCGGGAACTTTAGCCCAAAATGTTGCGGAGAGCCCCGCCCATCTGAAGGAATTATTTCCGCATGGAGAACCTGGCGAGCAGGTGGAACAAGCTGCTAATCTCGCCGGTTTTGCCGAGGTAGTCGCGAAACTACCAGAAGGCTGGAATACTTTCTTACGCGCAGGCGGGGAAGGTCTTTCAGTTGGCCAACGCCAACGTCTGGCTCTGGTACGCGCCCTGCTGTCTACAAAACAATTAATTGCTCTCGATGAACCTTCTGCCCACCTAGATGCGCATTTGGTTGCCCAGGTCGCCCAAGTTGTCCAGCAGCTAAAGGATGCGGGAAAAACCTTAGTTTTAATTGCTCACCGCAAAGAACTTGCCCAGATCGCAGACCAGGTAGTGCGGATTTCCTCGGTGCCCTTTACCGCTGAGGAGGCCGAGGAATATCGCGATAGCGAGCCGCAGGCAGCCATAGCCAGTGAGGCGGAGATTCCTGAATTCTTAGGTTCGACCCGGGGGTTGGAATAAATGAAGACTTGGTTTATTACTGCTGAAGAACGCCAGGCACTTAAGCGGGCGATAAAACTTTTGGAACTAAAACCGGGAACTTTGTTCCTCGCCTGTTTTTTGGGTGCCGCCGGATTGGGCGCTTCAATTGCTCTGGGGGCGACTGCCGCCTGGTTGATTGCGCGCGCCTCGCAAATGCCTCCCGTCCTCTACCTAGAGGTCGCAGTGGTATCGGTGCGTTTCTTCGGGATTTCGAAAGCAGTCTTCCGCTATTTAGAGCGCCTAGCATCCCACCAGTTGGGGGTATCGGGGATGACCACCCTGCGCACTAATCTGTATAAGACCCTTTCGCATTCCGATACTGCGCGGATTGCCAGTTTGCGGCGCGGAGATATTCTCGACCGGATGGGAACCGATGTTGATAATATCGGCGATTTCGTGGTCAAAAGCCTGCTGCCGGCAATGGTAGCCACTATCGTGGGGGTAATTACGGTAGTGGGAATTTCGCTAGTAGATTGGCGCGCCGGCCTCTTTTTGGCGCTGGGGCTGTTGCTCTCGGGAGTGGTGGGGCCGCTCTTTACTATTCGCTCTACCCGGATTGCCCAGCGCCGGGAAACCGAAAGCCGCGCCCACATTTCCGAAGTGGCAATGACTATTGTTGATGGCGCCGCTCAAATCACGGTTGATGGGCAAACCCAGCAGGTGCTTTCGGGATTATCCGAGTTAGAAGATCAGCTTTATGACGCTAAAGATGCCTCTGCAAAACCCGCAGCCTGGGCGGCGGCTATCGATGTGTTTGGGATGCTCATGGCAGTGATCATGGCCGCCTATTTCGGGATTTTTGCGGTCAATGAGCAAGCGATCCCCGAGGTAATGTTGGCAGTGTTGGCGCTGACTCCGCTTTCTGCTTTCGAGGGAACCGCGCAGTTGGGTCCCGCCGCTCAGCAGCTAGTTATCTCCGCAACTTCAGCGGTGAGAATCATGAATATGCTGCCGGCAGAAGCAGAAATAAAGGCGGAGAAAGCGGAAGAAGAAAACGCCAATACCACCCTCGATCCTAGTGCGGCCAGTATTTTAGAAGCCAAGGATCTCGCTATTGGCTGGCCGGGCGGCCCGGTGGTGGCTGACGGGATTAATCTGCGTTTGGCTCCCGGGGATCACTTGGCAATAGTGGGCCAGTCTGGCATTGGGAAAACCACGCTGCTTTATACCTTAGCTGGCCTGCTAAAACCGGTTTCTGGCAGCGTAAAAATTGATGGGGTTGATATTTTCTCGCTGCCGCGTCTGCAAGCAGCCGCGAGTTTCGTGATTACCCCCGAGGATGCCCACATTTTCGAGACCACTATTCTAGAAAACTTGCGGGTGGCTAATGGGCAGCTGTCTGTTTCCGAGGGCGAAGAACTACTCAAAGAAGCCGGTTTAGGTGAATGGCTGGCTTCTCTGCCGGAGGGGATAGAAACCGAGTTAGGTTCGGGAGCGACCACTATTTCGGGTGGGGAACGTCGCCGCATTCTCTTGGCTCGCGCCTTAGCAGCGAAAGCACCGCTATTGGCACTTGATGAGCCCGGAGAACATTTAGATCCCGAAACCGCTGATGCTTTGCTGCGAGACTTACTTACTGCCGGCAGTGAGGAGCATAAACGGGGCGTAATCCTGGTAACCCACCGCCTCACCCCGCTCGACCAAGCGGATCAGGTTTTTATCATGGATAAGCCACATGGGAACCTGGAGGAACCGGCAACTTTCGTAGCTCAGGGAACGCACCGAGAGTTGGCTGAAAACCATCCCGGATATGCTTGGAGCCTACGTCAGGAGCAAGTAGATGTCTTCTAACCAACAACCTTTCCCGCTCCCCCACTTAGAGCCGGAAACAAATGAGGCAGTCTTATCCTCACCGTCAGCTCTTTCTGTAGAGAAAAACCTGGACTCAGCGCATCGTTCTCCCTTGCCGGCAGATAGCACGCGCCTAATATCCTCCGTACTGCAACTTATGGGAAACCTAGAGCAGGATAAAGTTTTACAGGCTTTTGTAGATCAAGCTTGTGAAGTTACCTCCTCTCCTTACGGGGCATTGTCGATTCTGGGTTCTCGGGGGGAAACTAGCGCTTTCTATATCCACGGGGTCAGCGACGAGCTGCGAAATTCTCTGGGGAATCCCCCGGTAGGTCGCGGGATAATCGGTGATATCCCCCTAGATAATGGCATTATCTCTAATGATTTACACTCCGATCCTCGTTTCACCGGATACCCGCCCACGCACCCGGAGATGACCAATTTTTTGGGAGTACCACTGCGGATCCATGAACAGGTTTATGGACGCCTGTATCTGTGTAACCGTCCCGGGGGCTATAGTGATCAGGACCTAGCTTATGTTTCGGGATTAGCGATTTTAGCGGCGGTAGCAGTAGAGAATTCGCGCCTCTACGAGGTTTCGCGATCCCGCGAACGTTGGACGCGGGTTTCTCAGCAGCTCACCACGATCTTATTAGAGGGAACTGAAGAAGAGGACGCGCTGCAGTTCATTGCGAAATCCGTACGGGAAGTGGCTGACGCCGATACTTCCCTACTCATCCTCCCTTCAGTGGGAGATACCTGGGTGTGCGAGATTGCATCTGGATATGCTGCCTCTGACCTAATCGGAGTGACTTTTCCTCCCCACGGGCGGGCGCGCACGGTATTGGAAGAAGGTCAGGGACTGATTGTCGATTCCTTAGCGCGAGCAACCACCCTGCGGGTAAAGGAGTTATCTCGATTTGGGGCGGCACTGTATGCTCCCCTATTGGCGGGTTCCCACGCTATTGGCATTTTGTTGCTGCTGCGTTTGCCCGAAAAACCCGAGTTCGATCCGGCAGTACTAGAAATGGCGGAGCAGGTTGCGACCCAGGCAGCTTTGGCTTTAGAGATTGCTGGCGCCAAGCACGCGGCCGATATTGCCGCTTTGTTAGATGAACGCGCCAAGATTGGTGAAGACCTCCACGACCTGGCAATTCAGCAACTTTTTGCCACGGGGATGCAATTGGAACGCATCCGCGCGGCCTTCGCTAGTGGAGCTGCTCTGGATTCGGCCCGGGCTGAATCTTTGATGCAAGATGCCTTAGCTAGCGTCGATGACTCGGTTAAACAGATCCGCGCCATTGTACACAACCTGCGAGAACCGGATGCGGCAGTTGATCTAGTGGAACGGTTACGTCGGGAAGCTTCCTTGGCACGTCGCCTCCTGGGGTTCGCCCCCTCGTTCGTTTTAGATATTGATGGCGAAGCCCTCTCTGCCTCTGATCCTTCCCATGAAGAAATCCTGATTGCCGAGGCCGATCAGCGGGTAGGACACGATATTTCTGATGATGTGGTCGCGGTAGTCCGCGAAACTTTATCTAATACCGCCCGCCATGCGGGCGCGTCCTCGGCACAAGTAGTGGTGAGTATCAGCGGGATGGGCACCAATGGTTCTGTGCGGGTGGTAGTGACCGATGATGGGCATGGTCTCGATCCGACGGTTACCAGACGATCTGGTCTTGATAATCTGAAAAGCCGTGCCCGCCGTCATGGTGGCATCTGTTTCACGCAGCCAGCTTCCCCGCATGGCCTGCAAGTAATCTGGGAAGTGCCCCTGGGTTAGGGATACTTCCCGGCAGCTGATTACTTTTAGAGCCCTACCGTTTTCGAGACCTCGGCGAGTTTTTCGGCGCTGCGGGTTAGCGCATCGCGCTCGTCTAGGGTGATGGGCGGATCTAATACGCGCCCTACCCCGGAACGCCCCACCAGGGTGGGAGCTGCCATACATACTCCGGAAATCCCATTCCAGTTATCTAGCAGTGACGATACCGTCAACACCCGGTCTTCATCGCGCATAACTGCCGAAATAATATTGGTGACCGAAAGCCCGATCGCGAAGTTGGTTACCCCTTTACCCTCAATAATCCGGTAGGCCGATTCCACGACATCTTTGGAGATGCGTTTACGTAGCTTGTCGTCGAAGATACCGCCGTTGACCGTGGCTCCCCAACGTGAAAGCGGCACGTTTCCAATCTCGGCGCTGGACCACAAAGGAACCTCGGAGTCGCCGTGTTCCCCGGCGATATAGGCGTGAATATTTTGGACTGCCACCCCGGTCTCTTGGGAGATCAGGTAACGCATCCGGGAAGTATCGAGCACGGTACCGGAGCCAAATACCTGGTGCGAGGGTAGTCCGCTCATCTTTAAGGCCATATAGGTGGCGATGTCTACCGGGTTGGAAACCAGAATATAGATGGCATCGGGCGCCACGTTCAGCACTTTCGGCAAAATCGAATGCATGATGTTGGCCATCGCCTGCACCATATCTAGGCGGGACTGTCCGGGTTTCTGCTGGGGGCCAGCAGTTATCACAATCACGTCTGCATCGCGTAGTACTTCCACATCATCGGATCCGGAGATTGAAGCCGCGGGAGTGAATTGAATCCCGTGCGCCAGGTCTAGCGCCTCTGCCTCTACTTTGGCTTTATTAATATCAAAGAGGGCGATTTCGCGCGCCGCGCCCTTGATTTGGCAAGCGTAAGCTAGAGCGGTTCCTACGAATCCGGCACCTACAATCCCAACTTTCGAGCGGCGATTGAGCATTGACGCAGGATAGAGGGAATTGGCACGTTCTTTGGACATTTTTTCTCCTTGGGGAAAATTAACTCTCACCTCTTACTTTATCGTCACTACACCGCTGGTGTCTCTATACAACTACCTAGCAACGAGGTGATATTGGATTCATTTCTGTTGCCAGGTCTGTTATCGATAGCTCTGCTATTCCTTTTCTGACAGGCGCTTTAGCGCCCCGATAACTGTGCGATGATCAGTGGTGCGCCAAAATGGGGGCAGAGATTTTAGTAGATAGCCCGCATAGCGGGCACTAGTTAGACGTTGATCTAGCACGGCTACCACGCCTTTATCGCTGCGAGTACGGATTAATCTGCCGGCTCCCTGCGCCAAAAGTAAGGCCGCGTGAGACAGAGATACCTCGGCAAATCCGCTGCGCCCAGCGGCCTCAGCTGCCCGGGTGCGGGCAGAAATATAGGGGTCATTAGGACGTGGGAAGGGGATGCGATCGATGAGGACGAGGCGGCATTTATCGCCCGGTAAATCTACCCCCTGCCACAGGGAAAGCGTGCCAAACAGACAAGAGTTTTTACTGGCGGCAAAGTCCGCTATCAGTTGATTTATCGGTGCCTCCCCTTGCAGGAATACCTGTAAGTCGCTTTCTGCTGCGAAATATTCGGCGGCTTGTTCGGCAGCTTTAAGTGAAGAGAACAGCCCTAAAACCCCACCACCAGCGGCCTCCGCTAACTCTAGGGCTCTTTCCAGTGCCGATTCGCTGATCCCGGAGCGCCCTGGTCGCGGCAAATCTGTTGCCAGATATAAAATTCCTTGCTGCCGATAGTTAAAGGGACTGCCCAGATCGCTTCCTTGCCAAACATTCTTGTCCCGCAACCCGAGACGTGTTGCGATCGCCTCAAAAGATCCCCCCAGCTGCATAGTTGCCGAAGTGAGCACACAGGAATGTCCCTTAAATAGATGGGCATAAAGATCCCCGCCCACGTCCAGAGGACCGCTATACAGGCGACGGCTCCCAGATTTTTCTTCCGTGATCCAGGCGGCTGATTTTTCCGGGTCAAAGGCCGCGATTATCTCGCACGCATCTAAGGCCTCTTCAATCTGGGCGAGGACAATGCGCTGTTTTACCCGTTGTTCGTCCTCATCGGCGCTGCTGGTGACTTCCCCGGAAATATCGGAGAGTTCTATTTGCAGCGTGGTTAAGGTAATTTCTAGTTTCTTTGGCAGTTCAGTCAGTTCGCCCTCGTCCAATTCCTCTAGGATTTTCGTAAAATCTTTACCCGCTTTTTCCAGGGCAGTAACTGGCAGGTTGCAATGTTTGCTCACCCCGCGCGCTACTTTTTCTATGGCACCACCTGAGAGGCTTACGCAGGCTTGGGAGCGGGCGCGGGAGGGAAGCTCGTGGGCTTCATCTACGATCAAGAGGTCAAACTCTGGCAGTAATTCCGCGCTGGTGAGCGCCTCTATAGACAGCAATGCGTGGTTGGTGATGATGATATCGGCGTCTTGGGCTTTCAGGCGGGCATCGCGCGGGAAACAATCGGTGAAAAACCGGCAGGTTTTACCTTGACATTGGTTAGGCGAAATCGAGGCTTGCTGCCAGGCCGTTAAGGATACCCCCCGCTGAAGTTCATCCCGGTCACCGCTGTCGGTTTCTTCTGCCCAGTCTCGCAGGCGCTGCAGCTGTTTACCGATATTGCTGGGGGAATATTCGGCTGCCTCATAGCTGGGGAACAATCCCTCGATTTCTTCGGGAGCCGCTAATTTCCAGCGACAAATATAGTTTGACCAGCCCTTTAATACCGCCACCGTAGGGGGCGGATAACCGAGTTCGCGGCAGGCACTCACGACTGTGGGGATATCACAGGTAAGCAACTGACGTTGCAGAGCCAAGGTGGCAGTGGAGATTACTACTCTGTCCCCATGTTCGATTGCCCTTTGGAAGGCCGCTGCCAGGTAGGCAAGAGATTTTCCGGTACCGGTTCCTGCCCCCACCAATTGACTGCCGGGCAGGGAAAACGAGCGGGCAACCAGGTTGCACATTTGCACCTGTTCGGCGCGTTCACTGCCTCCAATCTGACTGATGCAGGTACTGAGGATTTTCCGTGCCATCTGGGCGTCTTTACCGCCCCCACCTTTGCCTCTATCGGCGGTGGCTACTAACGGGGAGGCTGCGGGATTCTCCATCTAATTCGCCGCCTCTAAGATGGCTTGGGCAAGCGCAGGCCCGGCGCGTCCTACCACGTGAGTACCGTTTTCTAAGTATTCCACTTTGTCTACGATACCTTCCTCGTGGAGCCGAGCCACCAGTGCCGACTGGTCATAGGGGATCACATAATCGATAGGTTTTGCCGGAGAGGGTAATGCGTTCGCGATTGCTTCCCGTAGCTGATCCAGCCCCTGTCCGGTACGAGTAGATAGCGGGATCCCTCCCCCAATCGCAGATTGTAGTGCTCGAATGTGCAGAGCATCTACCAGATCGGCTTTATTGAGGATGATAATCTCGGGGATGCGGGAAACATTGGGCAGATCCGCGAGCACTTCATGTACGGTTTCTACCTGTTGCACGGGGTTGTGGTGACTGGCGTCCACCACGTGCACGATTACATCGGCGTATTCGACTTCTTCCAGGGTAGAGCGGAAGGCCTCCACCAGTTCGTGGGGCAGTTCGTCAATAAAACCTACAGTGTCGGACAAAGTGTAGGCGCGTCCATCGGGAGTTTCTGCTTGCCGCACCGTGGGATCCAGGGTGGCGAATAGGGCGTCTTGCACCATCACATCCGCATCTACCAGTACGTTTAACAGGGAGGATTTCCCGGCGTTTGTGTATCCCACGATCACTACCGAGCCTAGCGAACTGTTAAGGCGGCCTTCGCGTTTAGTGTCCCGGGCTTTTTTCATCTGTTTGATTTCGCGCCGCAATTTTGCGATTCGCTTGGTAATCCGACGCCGGTCGGTTTCCAGTTTGGTTTCGCCCGGGCCGCGCGCCCCGATACCCGCACCCCCGGATACGCGCCCTCCGGCTTGGCGCGACATTGATTGTCCCCAGCCGCGTAGACGCGGCAGTAAATATTGCAGCTGTGCCAGTTCCACTTGGGCTTTACCTTCCCGGGAGGAGGCATGTTGGGCGAAAATATCCAGGATTACCGCCGTGCGGTCAATCACTTTCACTTTGACTTGGTCTTCGAGTCCCCGTCGCTGCGAGGGCTGCAACTGCGCATTTACAATCACGGTATCGGCTTCCAGTGCCGCCACCTGCTCAGCTAACTGTTTGGCTTTCCCGCGCCCTACGAAAGTTGCGGCATCGGGCGCACTGCGTCGCTGTAGGGCGGCGCCTACCAGCTCAGCTCCCGCGGTTTGGGCGAGCGCCGCCAGCTCCGATAAGGATTGTTGCGCCCGGCGACGATCGGAATCATAAATACCTACCAGGAAAACTCTTTCCAGCTGCACCCGCCGATATTCGACCTCCGAAATATCCAGGTCAGAGGCATTCGTGCGTTGAAATTCTTCGCGTAGTTGCCGCGAGAAATCTCCGCCATGAGAACTTTGTTGCGTCAGGGCGGTACTGGTCCAATCCAGTAGCTCTAACCCTTCTTTGGGAGTATCAGCGTCCGGATAGTAACGCGAGAATTTTCCGGAGCGATTGTCGAGGGCGGATCCGAGGTCGGAATCAGTTTCGCGCCGGTTTAGACTCCGGTTACGCACGCGGCGTACCAGATCATAGGCTCTGTCCAGGTCTTGTTTACTGACTTCCGTTTCCGCAGGTATTTGCGCCGCCTCCCTTGGTGTTCTTGGCTTATTTCATTTTCGCATGACCCCGCGTTAGCTGCAAAAAGACGCGCGGGAGGTGTCACGGAGCGAAATTTTTCGAAGAGTCAGCTGACCAGGTTCGACGCATCTCACAGTCCGAGAAGTTTGTTTCTTCCGCGCGATTAGGTATTCTTTAACAGGTCTAGGGCCTATAGCTCAGTTGGTTAGAGCGTCACGTTTACACCGTGGATGTCGGGGGTTCGAGTCCCTCTGGGCCCACTACGTAGGCGTAATCCCGCCCAGGGATTACTAACACTACCGTAGTTCCACCAAGGGGATTAATATTCACTTTATGTATTACAGGTGGATACCGTTATTTTCTTCGCTGGCGCTCACCGGGTTGACCGGAGGGTTGTGGGGGTATGCCTGGGAGTCCACCGCCCCCGCTCCGATTTGGGTGCTGGCTAGCGTGCTAGTTCTCGCATTCCTGATTGCAACTATTGGGATGGCCTGGGCGAGCAAAACTACCGCTTCCAAGGGCGCAAAAACTACTTACCTGACCGGGATGACGCTTTTCCTTGCGGGATTCGCGTCCTTTTATTTATTTTCCCAGCCTACAACGATAAACATTTTTGGGTTTATAGCAGTTACAGCAGGCTTAATAGTCGCGAATCTAGCCGCGGGTTACCTTTACCGGGATGGTTCTCGGCAAAAATAAATATTTCGCTACTTATCGACCGCGGGAAACTATTTGGGTACCCGCCCATTGGGGGGAAACCACATCCGAGGTGGTGGGATTCATGCCCGCCGTTTTTGCGGCCTCTTCAATTAAACGCGGGTCAACGGCACCGGGGTCGGAGGCGATCGGGCTGAGTACCCAAATCAATCCCCCTTCATCCATATTGCCCATCGCGTCCATTAACGCATCGGAGAGATCATCGACGCCGCCATCGTCATCGCGCCACCAGATCAGGGCGCCATCGGTCATCGCGGTGAAATCTTCATCTTGGAGATCGTCTTCTATTTGATCCATTATGGCTTGGCGAAGATCTTCATCGACGTCCTCGTCCCAACCAAATTCCTGAATGACTTGTTCTTTCTTAAAACCCATCTCCGATACGGATAGGGAACTTTCATGCCTTTCGCGTGTGGTTTCCACGCTCTCTAAGTTACATGATTAGAGCGTAAGGGGAAAACGCGGACGCCAATATATAGAAAACCGCCCCCTTTTTCCTAGATTTCAGTTATTTTTAGGCTCTTTCGCCCTCGCCATACCCCTACCCTCGGTTGTTAGGGTTTAGCGCTACGGGGGGGAACTAAGTCGCACCGGATCTTAATGACTTGAGTATTCCTGGAAATCCCTAGTTGCTGTTCCTTGACTGCCCCCAGTAGCCAAAGCGAGAAAAATAGTTAACAATTGGATGCGTATGGTCTTTTCTGTTGGAGGAGCAACGAAACCTATGAGTGAAAATAAGGCGTCCCTGGATTCTGTACACGAGTTAGCTACTGCCCTACCGGATCCGGATCCCCAAGAAACCCGCGAATGGCTGGATTCTTTGGATGATTTGATTAAAGAGCGTGGCCCGGAGCGTACTCGCGATCTTTTGTTGCGGATGCTTTCAGCGGCAGGTGAACAGAACGTGGCGGTGCCGGCTAACCTGAATACGCCTTTCACTAACACGATTAAGCCGCATGATGAACCGGCTTTCCCCGGCGATGAACGTATCGAACGTGACTATCGTCGCTGGATGCGCTGGAATGCGGCGGTGCAGGTTACCCGTGCGCAACGTCAAGGGGTACACGTGGGGGGGCATATTTCTTCCTACGCCTCGATTTCTACTCTTTACGAGGTGGGTTTCAACCATTTCTTCCGGGGTAAATCGCACCCCAGCGGCGGGGATCATGTGTTTTTCCAAGGGCACGCCTCCCCCGGTATTTACGCGCGGGCTTTCCTAGAGGGGCGGCTATCTGAGGAGGATATGGATGGTTTCCGCCAGGAAATTTCTCAAGCGCCCCATGGCCTGCCCTCTTACCCGCATCCGCGGCATCTGCCCGAGTTTTGGGAATACCCCACCGTTTCGATGGGTCTAGGACCCGCCGAGGCGATCACTCAAGCTTGGTTTGATACTTATCTAACTAACCGGGGAATTAAAGACTGCTCTGACCAGCACACTTGGGCTTTCCTGGGTGATGGAGAAATGGATGAACCGGAATCGCGGGGTTTGTTGCAGCTGGCAGGACAGCAAAAGCTCGATAACCTCACTTTTGTGGTGAACTGCAACCTGCAGCGTCTGGATGGCCCGGTGCGCGGCAACGGACAGATTATTCAGGAACTAGAGTCTTTCTTCCGAGGCGCCGGGTGGAACGTTATCAAGGTGATCTGGGGTCGCGGCTGGGATCGTTTACTGGCGAAAGATCATGACCATGCGCTACTGAAGGTGATGACCGAATGCCTGGATGGTGACTACCAGACATTCAAAGCCAATGATGGCGCTTATGTGCGCAAGCATTTCTTTGGCCGGGATCCGCGCACTGCAAAGATGGTGGAGGACTGGACCGACGAGGAGATTTGGGATTTGCGCCGCGGCGGTCACGATTACCGCAAGGTTTACGCCGCTTATCACGCAGCCATGGCACATAAGGGACAGCCGACCGTTATCTTGGCGCACACTATTAAGGGATATGTGCTGGGGGAGACTTTCGCGGGACGCAACTCTACTCACCAAATGAAGAAGCTGACCTTGAAAGATTTGAAGGCGCTGCGCGACCGGCTCCATATTCCGATTACGGATGAGGAGCTGGAGAAAGATCCGCAATTGCCTCCCTACTACCGTCCCCCGCAGGATCATCCTTCGCTGCAATATATGTTTGAGCGGCGCGAAAAGCTGGGCGGATTCTTGCCTTCGCGTCCTAAGGAACGCAATCAGATGCAGCTTTCCCTGCCCGATGATTCCGTCTATGACGTCCTCAAGGGTGGTTCCGGTAAGCAGAAAGTTGCCACTACGATGGCGCTGGTGCGCCTGATGAAAGAGTTCTTGAAAGACGAAGAGTTTGGCAAGCGAATCGTACCGATTGTGCCCGATGAGGCGCGTACTTTCGGGATGGATTCCATGTTCCCCTCGGCGAAGATCTATAACACCCTGGGTATGAATTACACGGCGGTGGACAAGGATTTGATGCTGCATTATTCCGAGGGTAAAGACGGACAGATTCTACACCCCGGGATTAATGAGGCGGGAGCGGCGGCCGCTTTCCAAGTGGCGGGCACTTCTTATATGTCTAATGGGGCACCCACGATCCCGTTCTACCTGTTCTATTCGATGTTTGGTTTCCAGAGGACGGGCGACCAGTTCTGGGCGGCCGGGGACCAGCTGGCACGAGGTTTCGTGATTGGCGGAACCGCGGGGCGTACTACTTTGACCGGTGAGGGTCTGCAGCACGCTGATGGGCACTCCCCGATTATTGCCGCTACTAACCCGGCGTTCGTGCAGTATGACCCGGCCTATGCCTACGAGCTGCGGCATATTATTCGTGACGGTATGCAGCGGATGTATGGGGACGGCTCCGATGGGCGGGACCAGAACGTCATGTACTATTTGACGGTTTATAACGAGGCGATTCAGCAACCGGCAGAGCCCGAAGGGGTAGATGTTGAGGGGATTCTGCGTGGTATGTATGCCTTAACCGGTCACTATGAAAATGGCGGACCGAAGGTGGAACTCCTGGCCTCGGGAATTTCGGTTCCTTGGGCGCTACAGGCACAAAAACTTTTGATGCAGGATTGGGGGGTGGACGCTGCCGTTTGGTCGGTGACCAGCTGGCATGAGCTGCGCCGGGACGGTATGGAGAGCGATCGCCATAACCTGATTCACGCCGATGAAGAATACCGCCTGCCGTATGTTACTCAACGGCTGCGTAATGCCACCGGGCCGGTGATTGCGACTTCAGATTATGATCATCTGGTTCCCGATATGATTCGCCCCTGGGTGCCAGGACGCTATAAGGTATTGGGCGCTTCTGACTTCGGGTATTCCGATACCCGAGCTGCCGCGCGCCGCCACTTCTTGATTGACGCGGAATCCCTGGTAGTTCAGGCCTTGGAGGCTTTGAATGAGAATGGGGTTCTACAGGATCGCTCGGTAGTTACCCAGGCATTAAATCGCTATGACCTGCTAAATCCGAATGCTGGTTCTTCTGGCGAACAGTAATAGCTGATAGCAATAGCATCAGGGGGGCGCCCATCAAAAGATGGGCGCCCCCCTTTATTATTTGCTACTTTGCGTACACGGATCCCCGGCTTTCCCGGTTTCCCCTATATTTGCCGCCGCTACAACTACCGATAAATTTCTTTGCGATGTCCAATAGCTAAGGCTTGAATATAGAAGCAATCATCGTCAATTTCGCAGATTAGGCGATAGTTTCCGATGCGGTAACGCCACTGCCCCGCGTGGTTTCCGCGCAGCGGTTTACCGTGACTGCGGGGATCGGGAGTTCCCACCAGGTTTTTATCAATCCAGTTACTAATCATTAGCTGGGTGTAGCGATCGAGTTTACGAAACTGTCTTTTGAACCTGGCGGTTACCCGGAACTGGTATTTCACAGCTCCAGCTCTTTCTTGAACTCATCCCAGGAGTAGGACTTCTTTCCGTCCTCCACCCATTCGCGGTGAGCCTCATCGGCTACTGCCAGGTCGAACTCGTCTTCAATCTTTTCAAAAAGTGCCTGCCGAAAGGCTTCTGCCAAGGTAACAGAATGCAGGTTCGCATAGCTGGTGGCTAGCGCTTTTTCCTCTGCACTCATCCGGATAGAAAATGCCATCTCTTCCCTCCTCTTGTAGTACAAGGTACTACAGGCTTGGGAGATGGTCAATAGCCTTCACACTAACTTAGCTTTTCCTACTCCGGGATTAACTGCCGGACTTGTGGGCAGCGGCAGATGCGCCCTCCAGATGCAGTTTTCAGATAAGCAGTAAGGGGTAAGGTGTGGGAGGATAGCGCTATGGAAAAAACTCAAGTTTCCGCGGAGATAATCGGGCGGGTTTCGCAGATGGAGGCGGCGCTGGTGCGCCTAAATGACGCGATTGCAACTGTTGAGGGCGCGCTGGATACATACGAGCAAATGTGGGACGATTATCGCGCCTTGGATAAGTATTATTCCGGGAAAGCCTGGTGGGAGGATCTAGAGGCCGACAACCAGGGACTTTTACCCGAGGATTTACCTCGCGGAGTACTTTCCGAAGACGCCGTCTACGATGCCCTCGGAGACGCCGAAGCCCTCCGCCAGCGCCTACAAGAAATCGCGCAATCAGCGCAGCAAAACACCCTAAGCTAATCCGAAAAGGATATTGAACACTTTACCCAGCTCTAGCTGCACGTGCGCAACTAAGACAGTTTTATTGCGTTTCCGCAACTGCGCTGCGAAAAGCGCAAACCGGGGGTTTATTGCCAGCAGCAATGAAAAACATTTTCGGATATGCCCGTTAGCTTTAACGGATCCAAAACCTGTTCTAGACCGCTTCCGCCGAGAGGGATTATTCTCAAACACGGAAAAA
Source organism: Varibaculum cambriense (assembly GCF_002848005.1). Taxonomy (GTDB): domain Bacteria; phylum Actinomycetota; class Actinomycetes; order Actinomycetales; family Actinomycetaceae; genus Varibaculum; species Varibaculum cambriense_B. The sequence continues at coordinate 237,451 of NZ_PKHX01000003.1, forward strand.
GCGACTCCCGTTTACGACAATACCCCATGGCGCGGATTAGCCGAGTGTGCGAAAAACACCATCTCCCCGGCTGAAGGTTACCGCCAGGTCTCAACTACCGGGTAGAGCTCTGGACTTTCATCGCCTAGACTCTGCGAAACACCGCCGGTCAAAGCCAGACTGGTGATTACCAGGAGCGCAATAATATTTTTAATTAATTTTTTCACCATTTGAAAACACCTCCCTTGTACTTTTTGGGTTCCACCTGTTGCTATGCGTATTAAGGGATTCGCTGTACCCAATAAAACGAACACTCCAGGTAAAAGGTGTTTGTGGTGGCAAATGTTCCGCCTAGTTACAAAGCACCTCTTCTTTTCCGGCTCTTCTATCGCACTAAAAGATGCATGCAACACTGGCGGGGAGCGGGTAACTCCGACCTCGCAAGTAGTAGTAAGTTCGTCACTATCGCGAGAAACGAAATAATCAGCAACCAACCTGGACTCAAGGTCGTTCACAAGATTTTGATTTTCTTCCATACTCCCTATGTAGGGCGCACATTCAGACAAACTTTTCCCCTGGCAAAAACCGGGGGGTTGAGGAGCCTGATAACGACCCCACAATGGTAGTTTTCAATAGAGCAAGATCGGGCAGTTACCTCTTTTCCGCACAGCTATTGGAGAAGAATAAGCAATTTTTTAAGGCACAAGACAAGCCTTATCCGCAGGTAAAAAGGTATTTAGAGCACTTCCATCGCCAGTTGCTACTCTCGGCAATAGCATGCAGGCGCGAGTATGGATTAAGATGCAGAAATACCCTGATTTGGGGAGAAATTTTCAGTATACTATTTCGCCTGGATAGCATCCCTTATCCGCTGGTTATACCATGTTTGAGAATGCTAATAAATCGCTAATTTCAAGCAAAATATATGACAATTATCACGGGGTTATTTTTGATGCAAAAAGCGTCCCTTACCTGCTGGTCAGATCTAGTTTAACGATTTTCCAAGACGGAAAACGCGTTAGGAGTGGCTGCTGGACACTGCTTAACGCCCTTAAGCCAGTTCCTAGTGTGAGGGTTAATATCGCCTAGCTGGTGCGCTCATATGTCCGCAGTGAAAAGCCAAAATATCAGATGCAAACAATCTGGCATTGAAACAGTGAAGAAAACTCGCCTGTCCCAAATACATCAGCTAGTGCAGCATCTACTACTTAAGTCCGACTCCATCCTGCTGATATCTCAAAATAAAATAGTCAGCTATCCCCTAAAGTCAAGATCTTTAGCTCTATCCTTTTGACCTGCCACATCTTATTAATAAGGCACGGGTATTTCACCCGAGAATGCTAGACGTGTTGATTAAATTCAATAAAATCCGCATTTAGCTGAATACCAGCAGAGCTAAACGGTGAAATTTGGTTTGGAATAGCCGAATAAGGTAGCCCAACGCTATAGAGAACGCTAGCAGCTGCTGACCGTATAAGGGGAAAAAGAGCAGGCGCCACTAAAAGCTGACAACACCTATCAAAATCCTCCTTCATAATGCGCCAGCCCTCACTAAGAGGAATCTGCAATGAACCTGAAACTTTTGAAACCGCAACCTCGCCATCTAGGTCAAGTGTCATTAACAAAGCAAGCCCATTCACATAAACTTTACCGCTCATTGCGACAGTAAAAGTGTCGTTATCACCGAAATCGGTGTCGCTATTATTCCTGACGATTGATACTTCGCTGATCTGGGTTTTAAACTCCTTGGCGAGGGCGCATAAATCCTTAAAACTATAAGAAACTATTTTTGACTCGCTCATACTGACACCAACTTACTACTGTTATTTACACGAGCCTTAAAACTTATAGGTTGACCAAAAAACATATCCTCAGATGTCTCGGACTCTTCAGACTTTATTTCCTTTACATTGAACTCAATCTCTCCGCCACAAGCGAGAGCATAACGGCGCAGAGTAGACAACCTAAGACCAGGATCAAAACTCTCAATACGTGACACCGCAGATTGGGTAGTGCCAATCCTATCTGCCACATCCTGCTGACTTAACCTGTTGTCTTTGCGAATCCGGCACAAATTTTCTCTAGCATTCCGCTCAGAATCCACCATCCGAGAGGCAGCTTCAAAAAGCGGTGACCCACCAAAGTCAAACGCATCAAAATCGGCCAAAATGAAACACCCCCTATAGCGCTATCGAGATAGTTGTCGCTCAATGATGAACCTAATATATCTACTATACGATAATCTTAGGAGTTTTCGCTATACCAACAATCACCGCGATATTGACAAATAGAAGCGAACTCATTTTGCTGCTGCTTGCCCAAGGGGTAATCATCCTTAGCCAAAACACCTAGCGCCAAAATGCATTCTCGATTTTTAGGTTCCGAAAAGAAGATTCGGATATGGATATCATGCTCTTTCTTATCTCGCAGATAAGACCTGGTGTGTGCTCGAATCTCCAACACCGCCGTAACGCACATTATTTGCGCTACCGTCCCTGGCAAAGACGAGTCCTCATCATATGTGAGCCCGCCTTCCGTAGCACGATTTAGGTAACCACGGATTTCGGCAGCTACCGTAATCAATTCATAATCGGTAACCCCAAAGTGTTCTTTCCACTCACCCAAATCGACACCTATCCACGGCTTACCACCGCGATTAGGGCAAAAAAGCAGAGGAAGTGGCTGGTGAATTCCACCCGTAGACCGTATAGCTACGGGCTGGGCAAGCTTGAGCGTCCGCATCCCCCAAATCTATCAGCCCCCAAAATAATAATGCACACTCCTATTTTCGGGTGTTAACCCGTGATAATCTTCTTCATTAGCGGTCTCATAGATACACATGACTCCAAAGCGAATCAAAATAATCAGAAACGCCTTATCCATGTTCAAGCTAGATCGAAAGAGCTAAATACTAGATCAAAGCGGGAACCAAAAGAATCCGGCGAGAGGAAATATTTCCTCTCGCCGGATGGAATGTTAGGTTATTGTGCTTTTAAAGCTAGCTCAGGATTTTTGGTATTTAGTCCCGACACGCCCACATATCGCGATTTGTTTATATTAAATACGACTAAGACTTTCGGGAACCTGTTTAATAGTTTTGTTTTATTGACTTTGATAAAGACGTGCCAGCTCCCCTAGCGTTTTACACTCCATAATCTGAGTATCGGAGCGTTTTTCGCCCAGCTCCCCCTCAATCCGCGCTACCACCGCATATAGCGAAAGATCATCGAAATCTAACTGGGTTCTCAGGCTAGTATCTGGCAATAGCTCCGTTTGCTCACAGCCAGTTTCTGCAGCAACGGCTTCCAACAGAAAGGTGATAACCGCCGGATCACCACTAAAGTTTTCCCAGGCAGGGTGAATATTTTCCAAGGAGGCGTCTGGGTCACTACCGCTATTTTCCCCAGAAACCGCCTCAGATTCCAGGACATCAGCAGGCGCGGATTCGCCCTCTCCCCCGCTTTCATTCTCCGAGCCGCCGGGCAGATTCTTACCAAAATCAGCAAGTGCCGCTAGGGCATCAGCATCTAGCGCCATCTCAGCCCACTCGGTGCAACCAGCGCACCGGCGCTCCGGCTCCGGCGTAACGGAACGGCTCGAGTTCCTCATCCCAAGCGGTTCCCAGCGCCAAGTCCAGCAGGCGCCGCAACTCCTCTTGACTGCCTTGCGCGAGCGCAGAGCGCACCCGATCCTCCGGCACCACTACGTTGCCCACCACATCGGTCTGGGCATGGAAGATTCCCAAATCGGGGGTATATGACCAGCGTCCCCCATTGTTATTTACGGAGGCGTCCTCGGTTACCTCGAAACGTAGATGTTCCCAGCCACGCAAGGCGGAGGCCAGTTTAGCGCCGGTACCAATCTGCCCTACCCAGGACAGTTCCGAGCGAAACATTCCCGGTTGAGCAGGCTGTTCCGTCCACTCTAAGTTGACGCGTTGATCTAGAACTGCGCCAACCGCCCATTCCACGTGACTAGAAAGCGCACGCGGGCATGAGTGTACGAAAAGTACACCGCGGGTGTAATCCTTGTTCATCGCTTCTCCTTTAGTGTTCGCAAGGTTCGTCTTCCCCAACGGCCTGTACGCACTACAAGAGTGATAACACGCGGTGTCTCACTTTCTATTTTGCCCTCCATAGCGACTTTCAACAAGCCCAAAAGCCTCTGACCACCAATTTTGTGACCACTGAGGCTAATGTGGCACCTGTGGTTTTACGCGCGAGGAAAGATACGAAAGGGAACTAGGTAAACGCGCGAGGCTGGGTTTGGCAGACTCTCCATCGAAAGCTCCACTTCGGATACCTAGCTGAAAATATGAAACTCGCCGGGTCTGGGCATAAAACGACGATGAATCCGCTACGTTTTCCGAATACTTGGGCAGGAGGACAAACACAGCCCTCGCGCTACCTTACAACACCAGGCTCTTAAACGGTCGAGGCCGGGAAAAAAGCGAGAGGGGACTTGGGTAGACGCGCGGGAGCTAGGTTTGATCCGACCAGGCGCTTAGCACGGGGCCTGGACGGGGAAAGATGCGAGAGGGGGCTTGAGCCGAGCGCAGCAAGGCTCACCGGGGTCCCCCGAGCGCTTTCCCCGGCCGCGCCCTACAAGCGCCCAGGCTCAGCTACAGACCTTTTTCGCGAATCTCTTTGAAGGCTTTGCGGCGCGTTAAGCGATCCAGACGATCTAGGTACAGATGCCCATCCAAGTGGTCACATTCATGCTGGATACAACGCCCCATCAGCTCTTCGCCTTCAACCACTTTCGGCTTACCATCCAGGTCAATCCCTTCGGCGCGCGCATACCAGGCGCGCTGACAGGGGAAGAACAGTCCCGGCACCGAAAGGCACCCTTCATCGCCGTCTTGGTATTCGTCTTCAGAAACTTCTACCAGCCGAGGATTAAGAATATAGTCAACTTCCCCATCAATATTCCAGGAAAAAGCCCGCAGCCCCACACCAATCTGGTTGGCGGCCAGTCCGGCCCGCCCGTCGGCATCTACCGTTTCCAGCAGGTCTTCTACCAGCTGTTTAATATGTTCATCGATTTCGCCCACCGGTTCACAGGGGGTACGTAATACGGGATCCCCGATTACTCTGATTTCTCGAAAAGCCATGGTTATTCCTCCTCGCCGCCCGCTACCGCCGCAGCTGCCGGAACGATTTTTTCTGCCCGCGCATACGCTTCCGCAAGATCCTTGCGCACCTGGTCACTTACATACTGGAAGGCATCAGCAACTGGGATTTCGCGCCGCTCACCAGTGGCACGGCAACGCACCTCCACGGTTCCATCTTTGAGCCCGCGCCCGATTACTATCAGCCAGGGCATGCCTAGCAGTTCCGCGTCCTTGAACTTCACCCCGGCAGATACTTTCTTGCGGTCATCAATCAAAGTATCGATCCCGGCGGCGGTGAGCTGATCTCCCAGCTTTTGCGCGGCCTCGAAAAGTTCTGCCCCCTTACCAGTAACCAACACGTGCACTTGGAAGGGCGCCACATTAGTGGGCCATTTGAGCCCCACCTCATCGTGATATTCCTCGGCAATAGCAGCCATTACCCGGGAAACCCCGATCCCGTAGGAGCCCATGGTTACTACCTGGGATTTTCCGTTTTGATCTAGCACGTTTAGTCCCAGCGCTTCGGAATACTTCGTTCCGAGGGCGAATATGTGCCCGATTTCGATCCCGCGAGCGGTCTGCAAGGCTCCGGAACCATCAGGCGCCGGATCCCCGTCCCGCACTTCGGCGGCTTCAATAAAGCCGTCCGCGCGGAAATCTCTTCCGGCCACCAGGTGATAAATGTGAGTGTCTTCTTTGCCGGCACCGGCGATCCATTCGGTACCTTCCACTACTCGCGGGTCTAGGAGACAGCGGGGACTGCCGGAGATATTCCCGTCCTCGTCTACTTTCCGATCCGGATGGTCAGGCCCAGCGCAGGTGGGACCGGTAAAGCCCGGTACGATATTGGGATAAGCGGCCATATCTTCCGGGGTGGCCATCTCTACATCTGCCCCTAGCGAAGCTTCTAGGCGGCGCATATCAATCTCGCGATCCCCAGGTACTCCCAGCAGCAGCACTTCCCGTTTGCCATCCGCATAGGTGGCGGCCACCATAAAGGCTTTCAAAGTGTCAGCTTTATTCCACGACCGACCATCTTCGCGCGGGAAATGCTCATTGGAGTAATCCACCAGCGCTTCAATAGTGTGTGCACCAGGAGTCTTACGTTCAATTGCCGCCGGAACCTGCGAATAATCTTGCGGCTCCGGCGCAATGGTAGTTACCGCTTCTACGTTGGCCGCATAACCGCCCTCAGAGCGTACGAAAGTATCTTCCCCGATAGCGCAGGGGAAAATAAACTCTTCCGAGCGGGAGCCTCCCATAGCGCCTGCCATCGCGGAACAAATCACGAAATCTAGCCCCAGCCGCGAGTAAATCCGCTGATAGGCGCGGCGCTGCTCTTGGTAGGAGGCTTCTAAGCCTTCATCATCGATATTGAAGGAGTAGGCGTCCTTCATAATGAATTCGCGTCCGCGAATCAGGCCTGCCCGCGGGCGCGCCTCGTCCCGATACTTTTCCTTAATCTGGTAGAGGACGACTGGCAAATCCTTGTAGGAAGAATAAAAGTCTTTCACCAGCAGAGTGAACATTTCTTCGTGAGTGGGCGCCAACAGATAGTCAGCGCCCTTGCGATCCTGCAGCTTAAACAGAGAAGGACCGAACTCTTCCCAACGGTTGGTCGCTTCATAGGGTTCGCGCGGCAGCAGCGCTGGGAAAGCCACCTCGAGCGCCCCAATCCGATCCATTTCTTCGCGTACCACCTGCTCTACGCGGCGAATCGTACGCAGCCCCAGAGGTGTCCAAGTGTAGATCCCGGGCGCGGCGCGGCGAATATAACCGGCGCGCACCAGCAGTTTATGGGAATCCACCTCAGCATCTACCGGGTCTTCCCGCAAAGTCCTGACAAAATAAGTCGACATATTGTAAGCCACGTTCGCCAGTTTAGTAGATGATCCAAAGGAAGCTAAACCGCGCCGTTCTGGCAGGAGTGGGAAAAGATGCGCCTGTTGGCTGGACTTAAGCGGGGAGGATTGGTTTTATCCGAGCAGGCGCGGTGGGCATAAGAATTCGGAAAACGTCGCTACGTTTTCCGAATTCTTGGGCAGGAGGAAAAACCAATCCTCCTCGCGAGAAAAGTTGCTAAACTGTTGGGCTTTTTGCAGGAGTGGGAAAAGATGCGAGAGGGACACGTTATTAACCATTACCTTCAGAATCGGATACGTCCCCAATTAGAAAGTTCCAAATACGCCCTTGTCGTTTTTACAAGGCTCACCGGGGTCCCCCGAGCGCTTTTCCCGCTCCTGCCCTAAGACTAGGCGATTACCTCGACTTCGCCGGAGCCTTCTTCTAGGCCTAGCAGCTCAGCTTGGCGGTGCGCCTCCGCAATCAAGGTAGGCACGATTTCCTCCTCGGGAACCGTCTTAATCACTTTGCCTTTGATAAAGATCTTGCCTTTGCCGTTACCGCTGGCTACACCCAAGTCGGCCTCGCGCGCCTCGCCAGGCCCGTTTACAACGCACCCCATTACCGCTACTCGCAGCGGCACTTTAATTTCGTCTTTCAAGGCATCAGTAACGGCGTTTGCCAACTTGTAAACATCAACTTGGGCGCGCCCGCAAGACGGGCAGGAAACAATCTCTAGGGTGCGTTCTTTTAGCCCCATCGACTGCAGGATTTCAATGCCGACTTTGATTTCTTCTACCGGATCAGCAGATAGCGACACTCGGATAGTATCCCCGATGCCTTGACGCAGCAGCGCTCCGAAAGCGGTCGCGGATTTAATAGTGCCTTGGAAAGCCGGTCCCGCCTCGGTTACTCCCAAGTGCAGCGGCCAATCCCCCATTTCACTCAGCAGCTCGTAGGCGCGAATCATGGTTACCGGGTCATGGTGTTTAACCGAGATTGCGAAGTCGTGAAAATCGTATTGCTCAAAGAGCCGCGCCTCATTAACCGCCGATTCTGCCAGTGCTTCCGGAGTGGCTTTGCCGTGGCGCGCCATTACCCTGGGATCCAGGGAGCCGGCATTGATCCCGATTCGCAAAGCGGTGCCGTGCTGGCGGGCGCATTTGGTAATTTCTTCTACCTGGTCATCGAATTTGCGGATATTTCCGGGGTTAACCCGCACCCCTGCGCACCCGCCTTCAATCGCGGCGAACACATATTTAGGTTGGAAGTGAATATCAGCTACCACCGGAATAGTAGATTTTTGCGCAATTACCGGTAGCGCCTCCGCATCATCGGCGCTGGGACACGCGACCCGCACAATATCGCAGCCGGCAGCGGTTAGTTCCGCGATCTGCTGCAGGGTAGCCCCAATATCGGTGGTTTTGGTGGTGCACATGGATTGCACGCTGATGGGGGCATCCCCCCCAATGTCTACGCTTCCGCAATGAATCTTGCGAGTTTTCTTCCGCGGAAAACCCATCGGCTTTACTTCCGGCATTCCTAGTTCAACACTCACGTTCCTATTATGACGCTTTAGAGCGTTAAACCCCTACTTTCCCCAAGCCTTCCCCTCTACCTGCACCGTTACTCGCTGTATTGCGGACACCTCGAGGCTGATATCGAGAGTTAGACCATTAGTAATATCGCCAGAGGCTACGGCAGACGAATCGGATCCACAATATCGGCCACCATCAGCAGCACCGTCATCGCAATCAGCAGCCCCGCCACCACATAGGTTAAGGGCACGGCTTTCGCAGCATCAATCGGGCCGGGAGCCGGACGCGAACGCAGCCGCGCATAACTGTTCTTGATTCCTTGCCAACAAGCGCCGGCAATATGTCCCCCATCTAAGGGCGGCAGCGGAATCAGATTAAATACAAACAGCGCCATATTTAGCGAAGCCAGCAGAGACAGCATTCCTCCGGCGCGGTCAGCGAAAGTAATCTGGGTGGCAGGAGCCGCTCCGATTTCTCCGGCGATGCGCCCTACCCCCAAAACCGACATGATTCCGGAGCTATCGCGCGGGGTGTCGGTAAATACCGCAACTCCCACCTCCCAGACAGCTACCGGGAGTTTTAAGACCACTGCTCCGGTTTGATAAAACATTTGCCACATGGTTTGCCCATAGGTGGCCAGCCCGGTGCTTTGCCGCACCGAACGCGCATAAAGCCCGGCTTTCCCCTCTACCCCGGAAAGCTGCAGGTCAAGAACTTCCCCGCCACGCTGGACTGACACAGTGGCGTCCCCATGGGTAGCTTTAGCGTATTTTCGCAGGTCTTCCCAGGTGTTAATTTTTTTGCCATCCCAAGCGAGTAATTTGTCTCCCGGTTTAATCCCGGCTTTGGCTCCCGGGGAAGGCTGGGCGCCCTCCTGGGAGCATTCGACTACTTGACCGGCTTTTAAGCAGACGGCTTTATCGACGGTGGTGGTGGGGGTAGCAATCCCGATCCCCAGCATCGCTATCCCCATCAGTACAAACGCCAGGAATAGGTTCATGACCGGTCCGCCAAACATAACCACTAGGCGGCGGGAAACCGGCAGGTTGTAAAAGGCACGTTGGCGCTGAGATAAGGGAATCTCAGACAGCGAGGCGTCGCGGGCTTCCTGTGACCAGGTAGGAACCAACTTTTCGGCTTCCTCCGGGTCGAGGGCGCGTGCCTGGCGTACCGAAAGTTTCTTGCCGTCCAGCTTGTAACCAAATTGATCCGGGTCGCCGGGACCGTACATTCCCAGGATGCGACAATATCCTCCTAAGAGGAAGGCTTTTACTCCGTACTCGGTTTCCCCGTGTTTGCGGGAAAACAAGGTGGGGCCAAAACCAATCATGAATTGGGGAACTAACGCCCCGAACTTCTTAGCGGGCAGCAGATGCCCACATTCATGCAGGCCAATAGAGATAATCAGCCCGATAACTAGAATTATTATTCCCAGCAAAAACGCCATAGGGATACCCTACCTAGCGTTCATGACAATTTGCTGAGCCTTACCCTTCGCCCAGGTTTGGGCTTCCATAATTTGGGTTAAATCTGGATTATCAATACCGGTATGTTCGCCTAATACTTGCGCTAGCGAATCCACTATTTGCAGGTAGGGCAAGTCTCCGTCCAGGAAGGCATCGACGAATACTTCATTGGCAGCGTTATAGACCGCCGGATGGGAGGCTGAGGTAGCCACTGCCTGGCGCGCCAGTTGTATCGCGGGGAAAGTTTCATGATCCACCGGTTCAAATGTCCATTGCTGAGCGCGGGTGAAATCCAGGGGGGTGACGGTTTTTTCGAGGCGGGTCGGCCAATCTAGTCCCAGAGCAATCGGCAGGCGCATATCGGGCGGGGAAGCCTGCAAAATAGTGGCTCCATCGCGCCAAGTCACCCCGGAGTGAATAATCGACTGGGGGTGAATCACCGGCACAATATTCTCGGGCGCAACATCAAATAGCAAGTGCGCTTCAATCAGTTCCAAACCCTTATTTACCAGGGTAGAAGAGTTGATAGTCACCACCGGTCCCATCGACCAAGTGGGGTGATTAAGGGCTTGCTGCGCGCTAACCTGAGCTAAATCCGCACGTTTCTTACCTCGGAACGGCCCGCCAGAGGCGGTGAGGATAATCTGGCTGACCTCACTGCATCCATCCTGGTTTTCACTGGTTAGCCCCTTATGGTGAACCCCGCTCGCTAAAGCCTGTGCAATCGCCGAATGTTCGGAGTCTACCGGTACGATCTGCCCGGGGCGCTGACAGGCAGCCTTCACTAAGGCGCCGCCTACAATCAAAGATTCTTTATTTGCCAGTGCTAAGGTAGCTCCGCTTTCCAAGGCCGCTAAAGTCGGCGCCAAGCCCACTCCGCCAGTAATTCCATTGAGTACTACCGCTTCGCGGCTAGCTTTCCCTGCCACTCGCGCACTCGCGTCTTCCCCGGTCAGGATCTCGGGTTGATAGTTTTCGCCTCCAGGAAGTTCTGCAGCTAGCGCCCTGGCGAATTCCTCACCCCTATCTTGGGAAATCGCTACTATCTCGGGGCGGAACCGGGCGGCTTGGCTGGCCAGTAAAGAGAGATTAGCCCCGCCGGCGCTGAGAGCCCGGACACAAAACCGTTTAGAGTTCTGAGCGATTACCTCCAGCGCTTGAGTACCAATGGATCCGGTGGATCCCAAGATGAAAACGTCGCGCACTGCCCCTCCCCGATTGGAAAAATATTTTGCTGGCTGGTAGCAGAACTTAAATGCTTATTCCACCGCGAGCAGTACTTCTACTGCGCGCGAGAGATAGGCGTCAACTACGCCCTCTTTATAAGCTTTTTCATTCTTAGCGGTTTTGAAAGTGGCTTTGCGAATCTCGGAGGAGGTAATCCCCTCGTCCGAATCGAAATACTGTGCCAGCCGGTCAAGCAACTCATCTACCTGCACCGCGTCATAGCCTTTTCCGTCCGGATGGGCGAAGCGTTTGCCCCGCGGACGTAGCATCCTCGGATAAAGGGTGGTTGCCCGCTGCGCAACCCGCTCCATCCAGGCTTGGGAACCGTTAACTGCCACGTTATCGGCGCGGTCACGGCGCACGAACGCCGCCTCTAGGCGATCCATCGCCTGGTCGATCGCGCTAGTTTGATAACCGCGACGTACCAGGTCAAAATGGGCACCTCGTACCTGGGCAGCCGAAAACTTTTCTGCCGGCACCCCGCCCTCATAGGCCTTGCGGGCATCAGCAAAGAACTCGTCTACTTGGGACGGGTCATATCCGCGGGTAAAAAAACCGGCTCGCGGGAAATTGGTTTCACTCACTTCCCAGCCTCTCCTTCATAGATTTAGTTGCCAATTGGCCACATGCTCCGTCAATATCCTGTCCGCGGGTATCACGGATAGTGGTAGTGATACCTTTACTTTCCAGAGTATCCACAAATTCTGCTTGGACGCGGGATTCACTCGCCGTCCAGATCGATCCGGGAGTGGGATTTAGCGGAATTGGGTTCACATGCGCCCAGCCGCGCCCACGCGCATTCAGCAAATCTGCCAGCAGCCCCGCCCTCCAGGCTTGATCATTCATATTCTTAATCAGGGCGTATTCGATCGAGACCCGCCTGCCAGTAGCTTGAAAATATTCGTAAGCCGCATCTAGCAGTTCACTGACTTTAAAGCGCGAGTTCAAAGGAATCAGTTGGTCACGCAGTTCATCATCGGGGGCATGTAGTGAAATCGCCAAGGTGACCGGAATTTTTTCTGCCGTCAGCTTCTTAATCCCCGGCACTAGTCCCACCGTGGAAACCGTGATTCCCCGCGCCGCCATCCCGAATCCTTCCGGCGGATCAGCTATCAGGCGGCGCACCGCGCCCAGTACTGCCCGATAGTTCACCATCGGCTCCCCCATCCCCATAAACACCACATTGGAGAGGTGGCAGGGATCCCCGCCCAGTTCGCCCTCTTCACAGGCTTTACGTGCCAGGCGTACCTGTTCCACGATTTCGGCGGTAGAAAGATTGCGGGTCAGCCCCATCTGTCCGGTAGCACAAAATGGGCAGGCCATTCCGCATCCCACTTCGCAAGAAATACAGAGGGTAGCGCGGGAGGGATAGCGCATTAGCACTGATTCGACTTCGGCGCCGTCAAAAAGCCGCCAGAGGTATTTGCGGGTCATCCCTTGGTCACCGCTGCGCACCACTACTTGTTCAACTAGCGGCGGAAAAGCCAGGTCAGTAAGTTCTTCTCGTCCTTTAGCGGGCAGATCCGACATTACCTGCGGATCAGTTGTCAGGTGGGTAAAATAGTGACGCGATAACTGGTCGGCGCGAAAAGCCGGAAAACCGGCCTCTTTTAGCAACTGTTTGCGTCCCGCCAGGTCAAAATCGGCCAGATGCGCCTGCGGTTTGGCTCGTCTCGTTGCTTGAAAACGTAGCACCGGACGCGCATCCGGGCTGCTAGCACCCTCGGGGGCTTGATCGGTGGGCATTACTTGAGCGGGATCGCGCCGGGGCTTAGCGCGACGCATCAACTCTTTATCGCCAGCGGAGCCGCTAGCCTGACCGGCAGAGCCAGCGCCATTAAAAGATGTGCGCCCTCTGCCGGGTTTCCGCTTCTCACCCGATCCGGTTTGCTTTAGCTTTGCCATTTATATTTTCGCGCCCCTAAAAGATCCACAGGGACACTAGGAAAAACAGAGGCACGGTGATTAGCAGCGAGTCTAAACGATCCATTACTCCCCCATGACCAGGTAGTAAGTTACCCATGTCTTTTAACTGCAAATCTCGTTTAATCAGGGATTCTCCTAAATCACCACAGGTGGCAATGATGGGAGTCAGGATCCCCAGCACCCCGATTGCCCAAAGCGGAGTTCCGGTCACCCAAACCGCAATTGCGGCGGCGACCGTACACATCACTACCGAACCGGCGAATCCTTCCCAAGATTTGGCAGGAGACACCGCTGGAGCCATCGGGTGCTTGCCTTTAAGCACCCCCGCCGCGTAGCCCCCAATATCGTTACAGATGGTGATCACGATCCACACGATAATCGGGGCGGGATGATGCGGATTATGCAGCATAATCACCACGAACGAGGCCAAGAATGGCAGATAAATGGCAACAAAACTAGTCACCAACAGGTCACGGGTGGCATGCTTGGAAGGACCACTGCTCAGACGCCAGATAGCACAGGCGATCAAAGTAGCTAGTAGCGCCGCCCATACCCCCTCGGGTCCGAGCAGGTAGGCGCATAGCAACATCCCGATACTGCCTACCACTAGGGGCGGCAAACACAGTTTGACTTTAATCCGGGATACGGCGGTAGCCATCTCCACTTCCGCCATCACTGCCACCACCATAATGAACACCAAGAAAAATACCGGTGGTGCCAGCAGCATCGCTAACGCCAAGGCGCCAAGGCTTACCCCTACCGCAATTGAGGCGGGTAGGTTACGTCCTGCCCGCGACTTTTTCGGTTTCGCAGGCGGGTTCTTAGTAGGTTCTGCGGTCATCGCAGACGCAGATCCCTCGCTTAAGGCGTGAGGGCGGTGACTCAACTACATCTCCATTAGTTCTTTTTCTTTGGCCTCTAACAGGGCATCCATAGCGTCTACCTGCTTTTTCGTCAAAGCCTCGATTTCTTTTTCTGCCCGTGCTACTTCGTCCTCGCCGGCATCGCCATCTTTCTTTAGCTTACCCAGCTGATCCATAGCTTTACGGCGAATACCGCGAATGGTAACCCGGCCTTCCTCGGCCTTTTGTCCCGCTAGTTTTACGTAGTCCCGGCGGCGCTCCTCAGTCAGTTCCGGAAGAGTCACCCGGATATGATTACCTTCATCGGTGGGGTAAACTCCCAGGTCGCTGTCCCGAACTGCCTTGATAACGTCGTTGGTAGAGGACTTATCATAAGGGGCGATCAGCACGGTGCGCGGCTCCGGGATATTAATAGTAGCCAGTTGCTGCAAGGGCGTAGGTGCCCCATAGTACTCCACCAAAATCGGGTTGAACATGGCGGCATTGGCTCGCCCGGTGCGAATCGCGGTGAACTCTTCCCGGGAAAACTCGATGGCTTTTTCCATCTTGTCCTCGGCTTCGAGCAGAATATCGTCAATCACTTGGTTACTCCTTGTCAGCAGAAACTAATGTACCGATTGTCTCACCTAGCAGCGCCGAAGTAACGTTGCCGGGCTCAGACATTCCAAATACCCGAGTATTTAGGTGGTTATCCATACAGAGGCTGAAAGCAGTGGCATCCATAACCTTCAGTTCCTTCTGTAGGGCTTCTTGGTAGGTAAGGTGGTCAAACCGGGTGGCACTGGGGTCGCTATTGGGATCTGCACTATAAACCCCATCAACCCCGTTTTTACCTACCAAAAGCTCTTGGCAATGGGTTTCGAGGGCGCGCTGGGCGCTCACGGTGTCGGTAGAAAAGAACGGTAATCCCGATCCGGCACCGAAGATCACTACCCGACCTTTCTCCATATGGCGCACTGCCTTTAAGGGGATATAGGGTTCAGCGATTTGCCCCATAGTGATGGCAGTCTGTACCCGAGTGGTTACGCCTGCCTGTTCTAGCAGATCCTGCAAGGCCAGGGAGTTCATTACCGTTCCGAGCATTCCCATATAGTCGGCGCGCGCCCGATCGAGGCCGCGCTGGGAAAGTTCCGCGCCCCGGAAAAAGTTTCCGCCGCCTACTACCACTGCGACCTGGACTCCTTGCTCGACTGCCGCCCCAATCTGGTGAGCTACCGAGTTTATTACGTCTAGATCCATGCCGACTTGTCCGCCCCCAAAGACTTCGCCGGATACTTTCAGCATCACTCTGCGTTGTTTATTTCCGACTTTTTGGTTCACCCTTATCCCCTTAAATATCGTTGTTTCCTTGCGGGCAGCACGCCTGTTACTACCTTAACCCGAAGCATTGAACCTGGGGTGCTTCTCCCCGAGATCTAGTGTTATTGGAACGAAACTATTTTTTACTGACCGGACATAAAGAGGTGGCCTCAGGATTTTCCTGAGGCCACCTCTTTATTTGCTTAAGAACCTACGTGGAAGCGGGCGAAAGCAGTAACTTTCCCACCCGAAGCTTTCACGATCTGTCCTACCGACTTCTTGGGATCTTTCGCAAAATCCTGGTCTAGTAGGCAGTTGTCTTTGTAGAACGAGCCCATCCGGCCTTCCACGATCTTGTCAACGATCTTTTCCGGCTTGCCCTCTTTTAGGGTCATTTCCCGCAGGGTTTCGCGTTCCTTATCCAGTTCAGCCTGGGGAACTTCCTCGCGGTCAATGAAACGGGGGTCATAAGCGGCGATGTGCAGCGCGATATCGTGCGCCACGTCTGCGCCCGCCTTATCGGTGGCCACCAACACTCCGACCTGCGCGGGCAGATCCGCGGAGGAATAGTGCAGGTAGCTGGTTACGGCCTCGCCCTCAATCCGGGTTACCTTCCCCAAAACAATGTTTTCAGAGAAGAGGGCGCCGATTTCCTCGACCTTTTCTTTAACGGTGCCTTCGCCGCATTTAGCAGCTAGCAGCTCTTCGCGAGTGCTTACTCCGCTGTCGACCAGCGCCTGCATGATTTCTTCGGCGGCCTCCACGAACTTGGGGGACTTGCCCACAAAGTCAGTTTCGGAGTTCAGCTCTACCATCACGCCGGCCTGTCCGTCCGCAGTGTCCAGAACTTTCGCCATCACTAGACCGTTGGCAGTAGAACGATCTTCCCGCTTAGCCAGGGATTTCTTACCTGCTAACCGGATCGCTTTCACGGCTGCTTCCTTGTCGCCGTTTGCTTCTTCCAGTGCCTTCTTTACTTCCATCAGACCTGCGCCGGTCAGTTCGCGCAGTTCCTTAATGTCTTGCATCGAAATAGCCATAAGTATGTTCCTCTCGTTAACGATCCTTAGCGGATTATTCAGACTTTTCTGCTTCGGCGGGGGCTGCTTCCTCTTCCGCGGGAGCCGCAGGTTCTTCGGCTTTCTTTTCTTCGCCCTCTTCGCTCTTTGCGGTGCCTTCTAGCAGTTCCCGTTCCCAATCAGCCAAAGGTTCTTCGCTGGCTGCAGTGGCTTCTTCGCTGGAGGAAGCCCCTTCTTCGCTAGATTCTTTCTTAGCGGCCGCTTTTTGCGAGCGCGCAATCAAGCCATCGGCGCAGGCATCGGCAATAATCCGGGTAAGCAAGGCTACCGAGCGGATAGCGTCATCATTGCCGGGAATCCCGAACTCGATCTCATCCGGATCACAGTTGGTGTCCAAGATCGCCACGATCGGGATATTTAGTTTATTGGCTTCGGCTACGGCCAAGTGTTCTTTATTGGTGTCAACGATCCAGACAGCGGAGGGGATACGCGCCATATCGCGGATGCCACCCAGAGTGCGGGAAAGTTTGTCTTTCTCGCGACTCATCATCAACAGTTCTTTCTTGGTGCGTCCGGAACCGGCAACATCATCGAAGTCGATTTGTTCTAGTTCGCGCAGACGCTGCAAGCGCTTGTGTACCGTACCGAAGTTGGTCAGCATACCGCCCAACCAGCGCTGGTTAACATAGGGCATCCCTACCCGCTCGGCTTGCTCGGCAATGGAGTCTTGAGCTTGCTTCTTGGTGCCGACAAAGAGGATGTTTCCCCCGCGCAGCACGGTTTGCCGCACGAAATCGTAGGCGCGATTAATTCCATCGAGAGACTGCGCCAAATCGATTACATAAATACCGTTGCGATCAGTCAAGATGAAGGGTTTCATCTTGGGGTTCCAACGCCGAGTTTGATGTCCAAAGTGTACGCCGCTCTTCAGCAGCTCAGACATGGTTACTACCGCCATGACTTCCTTTCAGTGCGCTAAGGCGCACGCGTTTTGGGGCTATCGCCCCGCTTACGGTTTCCATTCGGTTCCTGGCACGACGTCCGCTGACACCCGTTTCATCAGGTAGAGATCACTTTCGGGTTGCCCCCAGGTAATCCCCCTAAAAACAGGACCGAAGCCAGCGTGACCCAGCTAGGCTGGTAGTCGTACGCGAAGTCACCTGGCAAGCCAGGTGCTAAGAGCTAGCTTAGCGGGAAATAGCGGCCTACCCCAAGCTGAAAGGTTCACTGAACAGTGTTAATCTGCTGACAGTTTCTCGGATTGTACTGGTATTTCTACTTTTCCGAGCTATCCCCACCGGCGGATGGTTACCGGTTTTCCTTACTAACTTATTTAGGAGTTTCCGCCAGCACTTTCTGCGTCCAGGCTAGAAGCTGTGAAGCGTTCTTCTCCTCCGCCGCTGCTGCTCTTGGTGGCGTTATCCGCTATTTGTTTACTGGCCTCTTGTCCTGCTCCGCCAGTTCCGGCTACTGTTCGCCCCGCAAGTAACGCTCAGCTGGTAGATCTGCGGCAACTTTCTGGCGAAATCGGGTTCTATCATTGGCCCAGTCGCGCTCCCGTCAGGATATTGCGTCCCTTCAACCCGCCGGCGTCCCCCTGGGGCAGCGGCCACCGGGGAGTGGATTTAGAGATTTCAGCAGGCAGCGAGGTTTATAGTGCGCGAGAGGGAACGGTATTTTTCGTGGGAACCATTGCGGGCAGCCCCAGCATCTCGATTAAACATTCGGAGTTGATTCGCACCACCTACACCCCGGTGAAAAGTGATTTAGCGGTGGGGACGACGGTGGCAGCCGGCCAAAAGATTGGAACGCTCCAGGCGGGGCACCCGGGTCTGCATTTTGGAGCAAAAATCGATGATTATCACTACCTAAATCCCCTGCTGCTAATCCTGGGACCGATTCGCTTGCTCCCTGATCCCTAAGCCGCGGCGGGTTTATGACGCGGCTTTCCGGGTCTAGCTGTGCTGGTAGCTGCAGCTACCAGGCGCTACCTACAGCTACCTGTTCGCGGACTCTCCCGCGTGCGCAGCAGCGGCAACCCTACTTTTACAGTTAACGAATCCTTTTAAACAGTCTAGGCGCGGGGGAAAGCCTGCTGGTAGGCGCCAATTATTCGCTGCGCATCCACATGGGTATAGCGCTGAGTAGTAGACAGCGCCGAGTGTCCTAACATTTCCTGGATTACTCGCAGGTCTGCTCCGCCCTCCAACATATGGGAAGCCATCGAGTGGCGCAGGCCGTGGGGGCCTAAGTCGGGTACTCCCGCCAAGGCACAGGCGCGGTGCAGGCGTGCCCGCACGATTCTTTCCGAAACTGCTCCCCCTTGGGCTCCTAAAAAGAGGGCGTCAGCAGGCGGCGACTTTTGGAGATCACCCCGCGCCCGCTGCAAGTAAAAGCGGAGGGCTTTAGCGGCCTTAGGACTGAAAGGGACTATTCGCTCTTTTGAACCTTTGCCCCACAGGCGCACAGTACGGGATTCGAAATCAATATCCGCCGGAAGTAGGGCACATATTTCTCCCACCCGCGCCCCAGTCGCATAAATCAATTCGAAGATCGCCCAATCCCGCGCCATGACCGCATCAGATTCCGCCTGGATTTCACACCAGGAAAGCAGTTGTTTTGCTTGGTCAACCGATAGCAGATGCGGCAGATTCTTCGCAGTTTTCGGGGTACGCAGTTGCTTCGCAAAATCGGTTTCCACCACTTGATTTTGTTTAGCCCATTTCGAGAAGGCACGCAGCGCAGCTATTTTGCGCGCAATCGTGGGATTGGATTGCCCTTCCTCGCGCAGCTGCGCTAACCAATTGCGCGCCGCCAGCACCGTGCAGGCCGACAGAATCGATTGCTCTTCTTTGATCTGGCAATGATCCAGCCAGCCGCGCAGATCTGCCAGATAAGCTTTAATCGAGGCCGGAGAAAATGATTTCGCATATTTTAGGTAGTGGCGATAATCTTCGAGTACTTCCCCCCGCTTCGCTGCTCGCATTCTTAGACCCCCGTCTTTTTCCATTTACCGGCTATCTGCTTTACCCGCCCCTCCATTTCCAGGTTACCCATTACCGCGGCTACTTCCTCGATAGCTGCCCCGCTAGCACGCGCAATTGCCTCTACGCTCGCGGGACTACGCAGCGGAGTAGCATCCAGAATCCGCCCGCTCAAAGGATCCAAACCATCGAGGTATCCGCTTTTTACTCGGCCTCTTTCATTATTTACCGTTCCCAGGGGCGCAATCATTTCCAGGATGTCCTGGGCACCGCTAATTAAAGTAGCGCCGTCTCTGATTAGCTGGTTGGAACCTGCCCATTCAGGTTGATTAATTGGCCCGGGAACTGCCCCTACCTGCCGTCCTAGCTCTATCGCGTTCCGGGCAGTATTTAACGCCCCGGAACGAAAACCCGCCTGAACCACTACGGTTGCACCTGCTAGCGCCGCAATAAGACGATTGCGATCTAAGAAACGCCACCGCGTAGGACGCGCCCCGGGAGGGTATTGACTGAGCAATAGGCCGAGGCGGCAGATCTGTTTAAACATGTCACTGTTTGCCGCCGGATAGGGACGATCCAGTCCCCCGGCCAGCAGGCTGATGGTAGGCGTTTGGGCTCGCAAACAGGCCTGGTGAACCAGGCAGTCCACTCCGTAGGCACCCCCAGAAACTAGGGTCATCCCCTCTCCGGCACAGCGCCAAGCAAGTTCGGTAGCAATATCGTGTCCGAGGGCGGAAACTGCGCGCGCCCCCACCATCGCCACGGTTTTACCACTGTTGTCGTTGAGCAACGAGGTGTCCCCAATCGCCCACAGTGCCCAGGGAGCATCACTAAGGTTATTAAACGCTGTTGGCCAATCGGGATCACGGCGAGTAACTAACTTGAAACGTCCCTTTGCCAGTAGCTTTTCTAGTGCGGGTAGGTCGAGTGTTTCCAGACGGCTCCGCCAGCGAGCAAAACTCTGATCCCATTTATCGGCGCCGGTGCGCCGCAATAGTTCTACCGGCAGATAGGTGTGCCAGCGCTGGAAATCATCTCCCGCAGCACGCCGAGCAATTTTTAACGCAGCAACCGGCCCGAGTTCATTAAGCAGTAGATTCGCTGCCGGATCACCCGCCTCAGTTAGCTGAGACCAACTGGCACAGGCCAACCGATACTGGTAATTTTCATCCATACTTGTCTCTCTTTCCACGGTTCTAACCTCCTAATGGGGACGTTGCGAATTTCTAAGCGAATATGCCAAACCAAAGTCTTCTCGGCTGGGTTTGTCCCGACCGTGCAGATCAGCAACCGTCCAAGCTACCCGGCAAATCCGGTCAGCTCCCCGCATGGAAATTCGTCCCGCCCCCACCAGATGGTCTAGGCGCTCTTTGCTAGCCGCATCCAGTGTGTGCTTCAACACCCGGCTCGGGATCCGCGCATTGAGGGCGACACCCTGGTCTTTCCAGCGCCACCTGGCACGTTGGCGGGCCGCTAATACGCGCTCGCGGACGGTGTTGCTGTTTTCTGGAACCTCGATAGTGGTTAAATCGGCGATTTTGGGACGCCCTACCTGGCACTGCAGATCGATCCGATCCATAAGGGGACCAGACAGTTTAGCTAAATAGCGTACCCGCTGATAAGGGGTACATTTACATTCCCCTCCCAGCTGCCCCCACATTCCGCAAGGACAAGGATTAGCCGCAATCACCAGCTGGAAAGCAGCCGGAAAACTGGTTACCGCTCGGGAGCGATGCACCGTGATTTTTGAGGTTTCTAAAGGTTGCCTTAAAGCATCCAAACTACGGGTTTGAAACTCGGGGGCTTCATCCAGAAAGAGGACGCCGTGGTGTGCTAAGGAAATCGCGCCCGGCGTGGCGATCCCGCTGCCTCCGCCGATTAGCGCTGGCAAGGTGGCAGAATGATGCGGGGCGATAAAGGGCGGATAGCGCATTAAGCCGTTAGCAGGCAGAAAGGTACCTGCCAAGGAGTGAATAGAAGTTACTTCTAGGGCTTCTTCATCATTTAAGGGCGGCAAAATCCCCGGCAGGCAGCGCGCCAACATGGTTTTTCCCGCTCCCGGAACCCCAATAAAACTCAGGTGGTGTCCCCCGGCGGCCGCAATTTCTAATGCTTGCCGCGCCAGAAACGCGCCCCGTACCTCCTGTAAGTCGGGGGGATCATCTGGGACAGCTTCTGGCAGTAACTCTGGTGAAACGGGCGCTTCTTTGGCTTTTAGTTCTGCTACCCGCGTTTTCATTTTTCGCATCCCCAAATACAGCAATGCTTCTACCAGGTGCGATACCCCGATAATTTCTATTCCCTCAATCAGCGAGGCCTCGGCAACTGCCTCGGAGGCCACCATCACTTTCTTGAAACCGGCACGCCGCGCCGCCAAAACCTGGGGCAGGATTCCTTTGACCCGGTACACCCGTCCGTCTAAACCCAGCTCCCCGCAAAACACCATTCCGGCTGCCCGTTTTTGCACCCCGGCATACCGCGAAGCCACTACTGCCAGCGCAATCGGCAAATCGAAACCCGATCCCGTCTTAGGCAATTCCGCCGGCGAAAGATTAACTGTCAACCGAGTGGGCTCGAAGCGCAGACCCGTAGAAGCAATCGCCGCTTCCACCCGAGACCGGGATTCTCTAAGTGAAGCATCCGGTAGCCCCACCAGTGCAAATGCTGGTAATCCTTGGGTGTGGTGGGCTTCGACTTTAATTAGGTGGCCACTTAACCCCACCATTCCGAGGGCAAAACAAGTTCCGATTTGGGGCATTTTAAATCCCCCGGCAGTGGGTAATCACCGGCACTTTTCCCGGGGAAGCGTCGATCGCAATCATATCGATGCGCACTCCACTGCCTGCCCGCGCCTGGGGATGACTGCTGAGCCACAGGCTTACTAGCTGACGCAGACGGCTATACTTTCCGCGCCCTATTCCCCGCTTCGCTCCCCCATATTGCGGGGTTGTTCGGGTTTTTACTTCCGCGAAAACTAGCCGAGCCGAAGCGGGATCCCGACAGATAATATCGAGTTCCCCAAAGCGACACCGCCAGTTGCGCTCGATTATTTGATATCCGCTCTCTGTAAGCATGCGGGCAGCCAGGTCTTCCCCGGCCACACCGATTTCGCGGTTTTTTGTTCCCATTCCTTAAGGGTTACCCGCCGCCACCGGGAACTAAACTTTTTATTTTTCGGTTAAGGAAAATAGGAAACTAGCTTCCCTGGGGACAAGCAAACCCGCCAGGTCAGCCTGTAAACCCCAGGAAGGAGCGCGGATACTCGTCCGTAAAAAACAGATCTAATAAAGCTAGTCTGCTTGTTCCGGACTGCGGATCAGGTAGTCAAAAG
This sequence comes from Varibaculum cambriense, assembly GCF_002848005.1. Taxonomy (GTDB): domain Bacteria; phylum Actinomycetota; class Actinomycetes; order Actinomycetales; family Actinomycetaceae; genus Varibaculum; species Varibaculum cambriense_B. Next base: position 260,038 of record NZ_PKHX01000003.1, read on the forward strand.
CCCCCAGCGCCGCATTAGCGCCAGCTCCCAAGGCAATCACAATCTGCTTATGGGGAGTATTGGTGCAATCCCCAGCCGCAAAAATTCCCGGAACCGAGGTGGCGCCGCAGTTATCTACCTTGATGTAGCCGTCTTCCAATTGAACAGTTCCCTGTAACCAATCAGTGTTGGGAATCGAGCCGATCTGCACAAAGATCCCGTCCAATTGCAATTTCTGCGTCTGGCCGGCGGCGTCACGATATTCCAGACCGGTAACGCGATGGCCATCCCCCAGCACCCTGGTGGCATTGGCAGAATTAATGACTTTAGTATTAGGGAGTGCCTGCAAGCGGTCGACCAGCACTTTATCGGCTTTCAGCTGGTCTGCTAGGTCAATCACGGTAACTTCCCGGGCCAGAGCCGCTAAGTCGATTGCCGCTTCGAGCGCCGAGTTTCCCCCGCCCATGACGGCAACTTTCCGATCGGCAAATAGTGGGCCATCACAGTGCGGACAGAAGGTGACTCCTCGGTTTAAGTATTGTTCTTCTCCGGGGATGTCTAGGCGTCTGAAATTGGTTCCTACGCTGATCACTATCGTGCGTGCCCGCAGCAGAGCCCCGCCCTCGGTAATGACCGGGAACAGGCCGTCCTCGCCACGCTCCCCGATTTTTTCTATCCGAATTCCACTAATCTGCTCCACCGCGTAATCACGCAGGTTAGCTTGGAAAGTCTTGGTTAGCTCTTCCGGTTGAACCCGCTCGAGAGTAATCAGGTTCTCAATCTGTCCGCTCTCCAGGACTTGCCCGCCAATCCGGTCAGCCACCATCCCGACCCGCAACTGTTTGCGCGCCGCATAAACTGCCGCGGCAGTCCCCCCGGGGCCGCCCCCGACTACTAGCACATCGAAGGGTTCCAGGGCATTCAATCGCTTGAGTCGCAGCCCGGTCATTCCCCGACCGATCTTGGAGACGATTTGCTCAAGAGTTACTCTGCCCTGCAGGAATACTTCCCCATCTTTAATCACTGTGGGGACTGACTGCAGATGGTGATGCTCGAATTCTTCCCAGAAAGTCCCCCCATCTACGGTGGTGTGTTTAATCAGGGGATTCAGCACCGCCATCGCATTTAAGGCCTGCACCACATCCGGACAGTTCATACAGGAAAGCGAAACATAGGTGGTGAACTCGGCGGGCTCGTCAATCTCTTTAATCGCGGCAATAATATCGGCATCTGCTTTTACCGGATGCCCTCCTACCTGCAGCAACGCCAAGACGAAACTGTTGAACTCGGTTCCGGTCGGTACCCCCGCGAAACGTACGCTGATATCGGAATCAACGCGCCGGATCGCAAAGGAAGGTTTGCGAGGATTTTCTTCCCACTTGACCTGGATCAAGTCCGACAATCCCGCAATCTGGTGCAAAATCTCGGAAGTCTGCTTGGAATGTTCACTGTAGTCAAGCGAAGTGGCCAGTTCAATCGGGTATTTAATCAACCCAATAACTTGTTTTACCTGGTCAAGTATCTTTTCTTCTAACATATTTATAGCTTCCCGGAGAGATCAAAAGTCGGGGTAATAGTGCTTTCGCCCAAATCCCAATTCGCGGGGCAGACTTCATCGGGGTGATCGTAAATATACTGGGCAGCCCGCACCTTGCGCAGCAGTTCTCCCGCGCTGCGTCCGACTGCATCGGAAGTGGTTTCTACGTATTGAATAATCCCACTGGGGTCGATCAGGAAAGTGCAGCGATAGGCGCACCCCGACTCTTCATCCAAAGATCCGAAGGCACGCGAGATTTTACCGGTAGGATCAGCCACCATGGGGAAAGAGATCTTTTGAATCCGTTTCGAGCTGTTGTGCCAGGCCTTATGGGAATGATGCTTATCGGTAGAAACCGAGTAGACCTCCACTCCCATTCGCTGCAACTGGGCGTAATTGTCAGCCAGATCCTCTAGTTCGGTAGGACAAACATAGGAAAAATCTGCCGGGTAGAAGAAAACAATCGCCCATTTATCGCGGTAATCTTCACTGGATACATCGACAAAGGAGTCATTGTAGAACGCTATCCCGGACCAGTCCGGAGCTACAGTATTAATTTTGGACACTGTCAGCCTCTTTCGCCTTTAACCATCGTTAGCTGTCTAGTAGTTCTCTTATATGGTAACAGCCGCCTGCTACCCCGGTTAGGTAAATGCCTAAAGCGGACGGGTATTTTAGATAGTTATTTCCGATTCGGGCAGCTTTTCGACGTTAATATCTTTGAAAGAGTAAACCTTTACCCGATTAACAAAGCGGGAAGGCCGATAAATGTCCCATACCCAGGCATCTTGCAAAGTTACTTCAAAGAAAACGTCCCCACCATTATTGTGCATTTGCACATCTACCTGGTTCGCCAGGTAGAAACGGCGATCGGTTTCCACTACGTATTTGAAGATGGAAACCACGTCGCGGTATTCACGAAAGAGGGCAAGTTCCTGATGATTCTCGTACGCCTCTAGATCTTCAATGCCCAATGTCATCCCTTCTGACTACTGAAAACTAGCGGAGGCTGCGCCCGGTTTTCGCGGCGAGTACGCCAGGCTTTCGCTAAGTTTGCCGAGGATACCCCCTGCAAATGCCAACTGAGACGGTGATCCGAATCTAGTCCCATTTGCGCGATTGCCTGCAGATGCTGCGCGGACGCATATCCCTTGTTTTTTGCCCAACCATATCCGGGATCGGATAGGTCGCTCATCAGTCTATCTCGAGTCACTTTTGCTAGCACGGAGGCGGCGGCGATAACTACCGATTTGCCGTCTCCCTTTACCACGGTAGTGACTTCCCGGGGGATTTCTGTTGCTGAGGACGTGCTCGCCGCGGGTGCCAGCTGATCCGCGTTAGCGGCCGCGAATAAATCGGTGGGGGCGGATAGATAGTCAAAACTGCCATCTAGGAGCAGTAATCGCGGAGAAACTCCCATTTCTTCCAATGCTTCGAGGGCGCGGAAGGCAGCGAGCCGTAAGGCCGGGGTTAGCCCTTCTTGATCGATTTCCTCGGCACTGGCCATTCCGACTGCCCAGGCTGCAGGCCAGGCGGAAAGCTCGTCAAACATGGCTTCGCGCCGCCTGGGCGTTAATTGTTTTGAGTCGGTTAAACCGGCTGGGGGCGCCCCCTCGGTGCCATCGATTACTGCTACCCCCACGGCGAGAGGACCGGCAATTGCCCCCCGGCCGACCTCGTCAATGCCGCCGACGCACCGCATTTGGGTGGCCGGGAGTTTAGCTGCCGATGCTGACAGAGTCCCACCTGCCCCATAACGGTCCCCGGCAGCTTTTAGGAGAGATAATTCCAGGTCGCGGGAAGGTACAGTTGCCATTTTAGGGAGCGGGCGGAACCGCTGCGAAGGCGTCGGTGTTCTTAATTGTCGATAGGTGGTTTAGCGGCCACATAATGGCGAAGGCCCGTCCGGTAACTTGATCCAGGGAAACGAATCCTTGGGAGGGTTCTTTCATATGGAAACGCGAATCCTCGGAGTTGGAGCGGTTATCGCCCATCACCCAAAGTTTGCCGGCCGGCACCGTCACATCGAATTTGATTAACGAGGGAGCGCTGCCGGGGTTTATATACCCGCTTTCGTCTACGCTAACTCCGTTAACTTTCAGCCTGCCGTTGGTATCGCAGCATTGCACCCGATCCCCGGGCAGACCTACGATCCGTTTCACCAGGTGATTTTGGGAGTCGTCGGGACGCAGACCTACCCAAATTAGTAACTTCCCTAGCAGGGAGGGGCGCGGGGTGTCCGCATTGCGTTTTAGCCAGTTATCGTCATCTTGGAAAACGATTACGTCCCCGCGGTTAAGTTGGCGGTATTCGGGGACTAGTTTGGAAACGATAATACGGTCATTGATTTGCAGAGTTTGTTCCATCGAAGAGGACGGAATTTGGAAGGCTTGCAGTAAGAAAGCTTTGATAATCGCGGAGATAGCTAGCGCCACTACCACCATCATTAGGGTTTCGCGAATCATCAGCCACCCTTTGGAGGGAGCCTTACGCGCGCGCCGACCACTAGGGGCGGGGGAACCTGTCCCCGACAACCCTAAATCGTTTGCCTCTCGCGCATCTTTCATACGTTTATCTCCCACCATCAATCAACATTCCCATCATGCCACATATAGCAAATCGGCTCTGCCTACAGGCAGAGCCGATTAACAAAATAGCGTTATTAGGAGTCGCGACGCTCTTTAATGCGAGCGGCTTTCCCGTGACGTTCACGCAGGTAGTAGAGTTTAGCGCGCCGCACATCGCCGCGGGTTACTACCTCTAAAGATTCGATAGTCGGCGAGTTTACCGGGAAGGTACGTTCTACCCCGATTCCGAAGCTAACTTTACGTACGGTGAAAGTAGCATTCGGCTGTTTCTTGCCGTGGCGGGCGATTACGACCCCCTGGAATACCTGGATACGAGTGTTTCCACCTTCGGTGACCCGTACGTTTACTTTTACGGTGTCTCCGGCGCGGAAATCAGGTAGATCCGAGCGCTGGCTCTTCTGGTTAATCTCATCGATGATGTTCAATGTAGTTTCCTCATATTGCTTTCGTTCCGCAGGTAACGTCAGCTATCGGGCCGGTCTAGCCGGCGTATCTAGCATTGCTAAGCGGCATTTGCGGCCCCCTGCGGCAGGTTTCGCAGCCTACTTATGCAACCTTGCTTATTGTGCCACGTTTTGCGCCCAAGACGGAACTTGGTGGGCTGTGAAATCCCTAACCGCGATTAGATCTTGGTTTTCGATTCCCCCTACTAGGAAGGTGCGGCGTCCGCATTTGCGGTAGCCGTGGTGGCGGTAGAACTTTAATGCCCGCCGGTTTGCCTGGTTAGTCCCTAAACCAATCTTAGTGAGATGCGGGAAGCGCTCTTGCAGGTAGGCGTGGGTTACTTCGATCATGGCGCCTGCCAGCCCCGAGCCTTGTAAACGCTGGTCCAGATAGCATTTAGACAGATAGGCGCAGTTTTCTCCCGCTGCTTTCACCAGGTTTTCTTCGGGGGGTAAAAAGCCGGGATCGCCCACGTGGGTCAGGGTGTAGCCGGCAGTTTCCCAAGTGGTTTCCTCTTGCCCGGGAGCGCCGGGAGCCACTTCTGCCAGGATGATTAAAGTTCCTGGATCAGCTAGATAGGCTTTAAAAGCCGGCTCACTGAGTTCTTCTTCTACGAAGCGTTTAATGGCATCTGCGGGTAAATAATCCGGACAGGCCTGCGGGAATAAGCGGGAGGCTATGGCTGAACAGGCGGCAGCCTCTCCCGGCTGCGCCCGGCGAAAGCGTACCCGCTGGTTATAGGGAGTGGGCAGAAAGCCTTGAGCAGCCAGGATTTCGCGATCAGATTTTTCGAGGGCGCCGGGCTCTATTTCCCAGATCAAATCGGGACGCCGCTTGGCAGTTAACATTAGGGATTGCTGACGGCGCCAACTTTTAACCTTCTGGTGATCCCCGCTGAGCAGCACCGCAGGAATATCCAGGCCGCGCCAAGTAGCCGGCTGGGTATAGGCGGGATACTCTAACAGTCCGGATAGTTCATAGGATTCTTCCACTAAGGAATTGGGGTTACCCACAAAGCCATCCAGGAGGCGACAGGTAGCTTCTACCAGGGCAACGGCAGCGACTTCCCCACCATTAAGCACATAGTCACCCAGAGAAAAAGGCAGCACCTTTACGCCGGGCAACTGCTGATAGTACTGGCTGACTCGCTGGTCTATACCTTCATAGCGCCCGCAGGCCACCACCAGATGCCCGGTGTTTGCTGCTAAATCGCGCACCTGGCTTTGAGTGAGCGGAATGCCCGCAGGAGTAGGAATCGCCAGCACCGTTTTAGGGGCACCTGCCTGGGCAATCACCTGATCAATGGCTTTGCCCCAAACGTCGGGTTTCATCACCATCCCCGCGCCCCCGCCCGCGGGGGCGCGATCCACAGTCCGATGTACATCTTGGGTCCAGTCCCGCAAATCCCAGATATGGGTCTGTAAAATCCCGCTATCACGGGCTTTACCCATGAGGGAAACATCTAAGCAGTCAAAGAACTGGGGGAAAATCGAAATAATATCTATCCGCATCTGGCTGTCTTTCCGCTCTCTTAGAACAGACCCTCGGGGGCATCCACGGTGATTAACCCATTTTCCAGGTCAATCCCGGTAACTAAGGCTTTCACAAAAGGCACTTCCACTAGCTGGCCGGCCACGGTAGTTACCTGCAGGCGATCTTGGAATCCCCCGATCTCTAGCCCGGTGCACTCCCCCAGGGGTTCGCCCTCGGCACTGATAACCGTTAGCCCGGATAGCTGCGCCGGCGAGTATTCCCCTTCGCGCGAGATTTCGGGAGCAAACAGTTCGGTACCTCGGATATCCTCGGCGCCCTCCCGGGTAGTGATATGGGAAAAAGTTAAGCAGCAACGATTTTTTATTTCCCGGTAGGATGCCACTGTCCATTCTTCCCCGACGGCGGTAGTAAGAGTTGCCCCCGCTTGGAAACGTTCGGCGGGATAGTCGGTAAAGGGACGTACGAGTACCTCTCCTTTAAGGCCGCGCGCCGGACCTACCTGCCCAACTTTTACTAAATCCATTTTTCTCCCCCAGATTTATCCTCAGGATCTACCTGCAGATAAAGCGCGAGCCCCATGAATCCTCATGGGGCTCGCCTTTAAAAACTGTCTCTAACGGCGCGAACGGCGATCCGTGTCGACTACATCAACCCGAACCGGTCCGCGAGTAGATAGCGCACCCATAACTTTGCGCAGTGCCCGCGCGGTGCGACCTCCCCGGCCGATTACGCGTCCGAGATCCTGCGGATTGACCCGCACCTCTAGCAGTTTGCCGCGCCGCATATTGCGTTCATCCACCCGTACATCGTCCGGGTGATCGACAATTCCACTAACTAGATGTTCTAGCGCATCCGCCAACATGTTTAGGCTTCCTCACTCTCGGGAGCAGCTTCTTCAGCTTCCGCGGATTCTGCCGCTTCCTTGGCTTTTGCTTCCTCGGCTTCTTTAGCTGCCGCTTCTGCCTCGGCCTTAGCTTTTTCTTCGCTGACCTTAGCTTTACGCTTTTGCGCTTCGTCCGCGGCGGCCTTCACGTTCTTTTCGCGAGCCTGGTCGGCGGTGAGAGTTTCTTTGGTCTTAATCCAGCTTTCAACGTTTTCTTTACCGTTGAAACGGGCAATATCGCCTGAGAGTACCAGTAACCGGCGAACTGCGTCCGAGGGCTGTGCCCCTACGCCGAGCCAGTACTGGATACGGTCAGACTTGACCTGAATAAAGGACGGCTCTTCGTTGGGGTTGTACTGTCCAACCTCTTCGATTACCCGGCCGTCGCGCTTCTTGCGGCTGTCTACCACTACCACCCGGTACACCGGGTAGTGAATCTTACCAATACGCTTTAAACGAATACGAACTGCCACTTTTGTGGTTTCTCCTGTTCTATTGACTGCTGAGTGCCCGCCCTAGCCGGTGGGATTCGGCCTGGATCAAGCTCTCGAGACAAGGCCGCCACACAGAGAGGGGGTGTCTTGGCCCGGTACAACTAGTTATTCTGCCAGAACTTAGCGGATAGTTTCCACTTTAAAAGCCTGCGATTAGGCATCTTTGAGCAGTTTCACACCGGTTTTAATCCGGGAGGCAGAAAATCTCCGCGAAAACACCGGGGAATTCTATTTTTTCCGCGCCGCGTCCTGGTTACAGCCGCAATAGTCCTACCCGAAAGAACGTAGGAACTGTTCCACCGCCGCGCGAGCCGTAACCGGATCTAAATCGCGGGAGCTAGCCACAAAGGCGCCCCGCAAATGTTCCGGATCTTCCCGGTTACGGGAAGTCTCATAGGTATGTACCTGTCCCCCGGCTACCCGTACCAGGTGAATTCCGGCAGCCACATCCCAGGGACGCATCGCGGTTCCAAACGCCACCGCGGTATGTCCCGCCGCTACCTGCGCCAAATCCAAGGCACCGGCACCGGGAGAGTGCACCGTAGCGTAGGCATTAGCTAGCTCGCCGGCTAGTTTCCAAGAATTTTCTACCCGCTGGGGATCTTTATCCCGGAAAGGGAAATACCCGGTAATGATTCCTTCCTGTTCCACCCGGGCACTAGCGGCACGCATCGGGGTGGCTCGTTCCCCTTCGTACAGGGTTGCTTGCTGGGCGTCCGCGATAAAAAGCTCACGAGTATAGGGCACATAAATCGCCCCGGCCACCGGTTTCCCGTCTAGTTCTACCCCGATAGAGGTGTTGAAATAGGCTACTCCGGAGGCGAAGTTGGCGGTGCCATCAATGGGATCCACTATCCAACGCACCCGGGATCCCAGGTTTTTCACGGTTGCTTGTGCCGCCGGGATTTCTGGGACTCCCACTGCGTCTTGCCGCCGGTCGGGCTGGGCTTGTTCCCAAGCGAATTCGTCGATCAAAATCGGCTCTACCCCGGGGCGCGGCGACCCTTCCCAACTGGCGCGTTGAACTTGCTCCAAGGTTAACGCCCCGGCGGCAGCCACTTTTTCTTTCTCGAGGACGTGCTCCCCGGTTTCCTCCCCCAAAATCCGGGATCCCAAAACCGCGCTGCCTAGCAGATATTGCAACCTAGCTTCTACGTAACGGTCGTGGATAGTGACCGGATCGTGAATGCCGGCTTTTAAGAACACTTCTAGGGGTGCGCGAAAGGCTTTGCGTAGATAAACCCCTACCTGCTGTGCGGCCTCCCCCGCGATTATCATCAATGCGTGGTCAAGGCTCATTCCCGAAGTGTTCATAGCTTCCATTATTACCCTTTTTAGGCTATTAGTCCTAGTTAACTGCAGCTTTGGGGGAAAACTCTTTCCCGAGTAACGCCACTTTTTCGGGTTTAGTTGCCCGCGCTAGGTCGCCACTCGGCTCTAAGGAATAACGTAGGTAGTCGGCACGCGCCCCCGGTTCAATGGCACCAATCCCCAGATAGTCGCGGGCGCGCCAGGTCGCAAAATCAATAATCTCGCGGGAGGAAACCCCGCCGCGTTCCCACAGGGATAGTTCTCGCCCCAGTTCTCCATGCGGCTGATAACCACCGGAATCGGTACCGGGCAGCAGCTGCACTCCCGCGTCGTGGAGCATCGCAAAATGTTCGCGCCGCTGCTCCCACATTTGCTGCATAGTCGCCGCATAGACTGGATATTTCTTACCCGCCTGCGCTGCGAACTGGTTAAACAGCTCTACCTGCAGCAAAGTGGGGGTAACTGGAATCCCGCGGCGGACACATTCTTGCGCCTGCTCTTCATCGATCCCACTGCCATGTTCGATACAGTCAATCCCGGCGTCTAGCAGTCCCGCAATCGCCTTATGGGAAAATGCGTGTGCCGTTACCCGCGCTCCCTCTTGGTGCGCGGCCGCGATCCCCTCTTTCAAGATTTCGGTGGGCCAAAGGGGATCCAAATCTGAATCCGCTCCCTTCGAGCGGTCAATCCAATCGGCCACAATTTTTACCCAGCCGTCACTGTGTTCTGCTTGCTTAGCCATCACCTGCGGTAAATCGCTCAGATTCTCTACCTCTATCGGCAGCAAGCGCATATAACGTTTAGGACGAGCAATATGGCGTCCGCAGCGAATAATCGGCGGCAGGGCGGGATTCCCCAAAATCCCGGGGGCATATTCCAGGTTTCCGCAGTCGCGAATCGCTAAAATTCCGCAGCCTCGATCTGCCTCAGCCTGCGCTAACGCTTCTTGTGGGGTAGCTATCTGTCCTACCGCCGCGAACCCAATATGGCAATGCACATCGCAAAATCCGGGCAGAAAATAGTCGCCACCAGTGCTGTTATCTTCCCTAAACGCCCCGAAGTGTCCGTCCTCGGTAATCGATAACTGCCCCCGTACCCAGCGGGGAGCCTGCCTAGCTTGCTTACGGTAATAAAAATTTCCGCTCAGCAGCTTCATCGCTGCCCCAACATCCGTTTCAAGTCATCGGGCAAGTCATCCAAAGTGGGAGCAGCGGCCGGGGCTGCGGGTTGGGCAGCTCCCATCCCAAAAGCGCTGCCAGCAGCGGGCGCCGGAGCCGTTTCCTCGCTCTTGGCGGCTTGCTGAGCCTCCCACTGTTTTTGCTTTGCCGGGTTGCCGAATTTGCGGCGATTCTTCTTCCCCGATTTTCGCTGTTTCTTGGTGGCGCCACCGCGCCCGCCCGGCATCCCCGGCATAGTAGGCATTCCGGGGATCCCTCCCCCATTGGACATGCGTTTCATCATTTTTGAAGCCTGCGTAAACCGCTCTACCAGCCCATTTATCTCGGTTACGGTGGTGCCGGAACCGCGCGCAATCCGGGCACGCCGCGAACCATTCAGCAGAGATAGATCGTCGCGTTCTGCCGGGGTCATAGAATTTACAATGGCTTCAATCCGGTCGATACTCTTTTCATCAAAGGCATCTAATTGGTCGCGGTACTGATTCATGCCGGGCAGCATTCCCATCAGTTTCTTCATCGACCCCATCTTGCGCAGCTGCTGCAACTGCGCCATAAAGTCAGTCAGGGTGAACTGGCCTTTTTGCATCTTGCGGGCCAGCGCCTCGGCCTCTTTTTGGTCATAGGTCTTTTGCGCCTGCTCGATCAGGGTGAGCATATCGCCCATATCGAGGATGCGTCCGGCCATCCGTTCGGCATGGAAACGCTCAAAATCACCTAAGTTTTCACCGGTAGAGGCAAATAGAATCGGTTGTCCGGTTACCCCGCGCACCGAAAGCGCGGCGCCGCCCCGAGCGTCACCATCGAGTTTAGAGAGCACTACCCCGGTAAAGCCCACCCCGTCTCGGAAGGCAATCGAGGTTTGCACTGCGTCCTGGCCCACCATGGCGTCCAGGACAAACAGGATTTCATGGGGGTTAACCGCGTCGCGAATATCGCGTGCTTGGCGCATCATTTCTTCATCGACGCCCAGACGACCAGCGGTATCGACAATGATTACGTCATAGCCTTCGGTAATCGCCAGGTTCAGCCCCGAACGCGCCACCTCTACCGGATCGCCCTGTCCGTCCCCGGATGCGGGGGCATGGATATCTACCCCCGCCTTTTCAGCCACAATTTTTAGCTGGGTAACCGCGCCGGGACGCTGCAGGTCACAGGCAGCCAGGAGGACGCGTTTGCCTTCTTCTTCCCGCAGCCACTTGCCGAGTTTCCCAGCCAAAGTGGTTTTACCAGCACCTTGCAGACCGGCCAACATGAACACGGAAGGCCCGCGCTTAGCGTAGTTCAGTTCCCGGGTCTCGCCCCCCAAGACCTCCACCAGTTCGTCATGAACAATTTTGACTACCTGTTGGCCGGGATTAAGCGCTTTTGAACGCGCCGCCCCGTAGGCTTTTTGCCGCACCGCTTTGGTGAACTGGCGGACTACCGGTAGCGCGACGTCGGCCTCTAGCAGCGCGCGCCGAATCTCGGAGACGGTAGTATCAACATCGGCCTCGGTCAGCAAGCCTTTAGAGCGCAAACGCTTAAAGGAATCGGCTAGGCGATCAGACAGGCTATTGAACAAAGTGTTTCCTCCTGGAAATAGTTTCGCCGTCTAGTTTACTTCAGCAGCGCGTCTACAAAGTCTTCGGGTACGAAAGGCGCTAAATCGTCTGGCCCTTCCCCTAGTCCTACCAGCTTGACCGGCACGGATAGTTCACGTTGTACGCTTACTACGATTCCGCCCCGAGCCGTACCATCGAGCTTGGTGAGCACAATGCCGCTGATATCTACTACTTCGGAAAAAACTTTTGCCTGTTGCATCCCGTTTTGCCCGGTAGTGGCATCTAGGACTAGCAGGGTCTCGGTCACTGGGGTGCTCTTTTCGATTACCCGTTTGACCTTTCCTAGCTCATCCATCAAACCGGCTTTATTCTGCAGACGCCCGGCGGTATCTACCAGCACCACATCCAAGTCTTTATCTTTGGCATATTTAACCGCATCAAAAGCTACCGAAGCCGGGTCGGCGCCCTCTTTATCGGAGCGCACCACTTCCACTCCTACCCGGTTTCCCCAGGTCTCAAGCTGGTCAGCGGCGGCCGCCCGGAAAGTGTCGGCTGCTCCCAGCACTACCGACTGGTTTTCTGCCACCAGAATCCGGGCAATCTTGCCGACGGTAGTGGTTTTCCCGGTGCCGTTTACTCCTACGGCGAGGACGATCCCCGGTTTTTTGCCGTCGGCCTGCTCTAGGTGCAAGCTGCGATCTAGATCCGGATTTACCAGTTCGATTAGTTTTGCGCGCAGAATCTCCCGGATTTTCTCCGGATCGGAAGTCCCCAGCACTTTAGCCTGGGTACGCAGTTCCTCCATCAGCTCATCGGTGGCAGCAATCCCCAGGTCTGCCAGCAGCAAAGTATCTTCTATTTCTTCCCAATCCTCGGCGCTAAGATCCCCGCGACCGAGCACCCCGAGTAGCATTTTGCCGAAGGAGCCTGATTTAGCCAGGCGGGAACGCAGGCGTTGCATCCGCCCTTGGGCAGGTTCGGGGGTTTCGAGGGCGTCCGGGGAGCTTTCCGGCTCCGGGGCAGCCGGTGGTACTTCCTCTTCCTGCGCGGGAGTTTCGCTTACTTCCGCAGCTGGTGATTCCGGCTCCGTAGCTTTAGGCTCTGCAACCGCGTCCTCTTCAGCTACCGCGTCCGCGCTCTCTTCAGCGGCAACTTCAGCTTCTTTAACCTGGTCAGCTACTTCAGTCTCCGGCTCTGCAGCTGCGGAAGCTGTTTCTTCCCCATTGGTTTCACCGGCCGTAGCTTCCAGTTGCTTTGCTTTGGAGGCCTCTAGCTGCTTCTTAGCTTTCGCCGAGCGCGCCGCCAGCGCGCCACCAGTTCCCACTAACGCCACAACTAGAACTACAACCACGATCCCGAGGGGTGAAAATAGAAAATCCATGCCTCTATTGTCACCTATTGGCGCGCTCAGGTCATATTAGCCAGAACCCGAAAATCTAAACTTGCTATTTAGGCAGGTAGATTAATAGTTATTCTGCGTGCACTCGCTGCCAAGAAACTTTATCTACCTGGAAGGTTTCTTCTGGGGGCAGATCATTTTCGTCCTCAAGGGTCTGATTTTCCGGTGAGTCCGGAGTGAACTTGCGTGCCCAGCGACGAATCGGTTTAGCCGACGCGGAGTTTTTCGGCTCGGAGTCTTTCGACTCCGATTTTGTGGTCTCTAAAGAGTTATTATCTGCAGCTAGCTCTGTTTTCCGGCCAGCAGACAGGGACGACGCTGCGGTTTCTTCGCTAGAGACTACCGGCAGATAACTGGTGGCGTCTTCGGGGTCTTTCTTAACCGAGACCTCTACATTTTTTGGGAGGCGACGCTGCCGCGCGGGAGCAAAGGTAGGAGGTAGCTGCCCGGTGGCAACCTGGTTACCCTCCGCCGGCGTAGCCGCTGCTTTTTTTGCCCGGGAAGCTTCCTTTTCGGCGCGGCGGGAGCGAATCGCTCCCACTTCTTCTCCCCACATCTGCTCGGCGGCAGTGCGTAGGTTCTCCACTTCTGCAAGTGGGTTAGCGGAATCGCCAGGGGAAGCCTCGGCTAGCAAAGTATCCAGACGCACCCGTTCCCCGTTATGTTCGCCACGGGAGCGATAGTCGTTGTCTTGCCAAGAGTCTGCGGACTGGCGGATCCATTCGCGAATCCCTCCACCGGGACGGCGGGTACGAACCATTACCGCTACCACCAACACCCCTATCAACACAGTGATGCCAATGCCTACGAATAGCAAGATTAACGGTTCAGTCACGTTTCTATTATGCCTAGAGTTAAGGAAATTACCGATCTCGGATCTTGACCGATACCAAACTGTTACCAGATTTGAGTGTGATCTTAGCTATCTACCGGTTCCACTCGCTGGGAAATCACCCGAGAAACCCCATCGCGCATAGTAACCCCGTAGAGCACATCCGCCACTTCCATCGTCCGTTTTTGGTGGGTAATTATGATCATTTGGCTAACTTCCCGCAGCTGTTTGAACAGCTCCAGCATCCGGGAAAGATTCAAATCATCGAGGGCGGCTTCTACCTCATCCAAAATATAGAAGGGCGAAGGACGCGCTTTGAAAATCGCGATTAAAAAAGCCAGCGCCGCTAAGGAACGTTCCCCGCCGGAAAGCAGGGACAGGCGCTGTACGTTTTTTCCGGCCGGTCGGGCATTTACTTCCACCCCGGTAGTGAGCATATCGCTACTATCAGTTAGTTTTAGCGAACCGGTTCCCCCGGGGAACAGCCGCGCAAATACCTCCGTAAATTCTCGGGAAATATCGGTGAACGCCTGCTCAAAGGCTTCTTTTACCCGGTTATCGACTTCCCGCACTACTACTAGCAGATCGGCTTTGGAGGTGCGCAAATCCTTTAGCTGCCCCATTAAGAACTCAAAGCGTTTTTCGAGGGCGCTATGTTCCTCCAATGCCAGCGGGTTTACTTTCCCCAGCCGCGAGATGGCGCGATTAGCTTTTTCTAGCAGCGCGCTCTGTTCGACCCGATCATAGGGACGCCAGAGTCCTTTTTCTTGCTCTGCAGGAGTTTCATGGCCGTTAGTTTCTGCCTCCACCTGCTCCTTGTCGATGCTGGGCCCCTCCTCGCCCTCCTTTTCACCCCTATCCGATTCCTCTGCTTGTGAGGCAGTGGTGGCTACTTCTTGCGCATTGGCTGCTTTGCGCGCCAGTAAATCAGGATCGGGAGCCAGCTGCTGCGGACCAAAACTCGCGATCAGCTCTTCCTCGGACAGGGCATAACGCTCTTGGGCTTGCTGGGTTAGCTGCTCCGCGCGCACTCTATATTCGGCAGCTGCCACCTCATCGCGGCGAGAAAGATCGTTTAACTCGGCTAACTCTTTGTTTAACCGATCAATTTCTTTACGCAACTGTTGCGCTGCCTGCGAAGATGCCTCGCGAGCAGCATCGGCGCTTTCCCGCCAAGTTTTTGCTACTTGCGCCACCTGTGCTCCCTGACGCGCAAACACCTCACACCAGGAGGCTACCTGCAACATTCTTTGAGCGTCTTGAGCATGTTTGATTTCCCGCTGTTTGCTGGCTGCCAAGCGCAACTGGAAACGCTCCAAAGATTTAACTTCTCCTTGGAAGCGGTCCCGCAAATTAGTGGTGATCTGGGTGGCGGCCGCTAAAGCCAGATGGGTTTCCGCTTCTTTTTCCCGCGCCGCCAAATCCGTGGCGCGTGCCTGTTCTAAAGCCTGCTCGGCGGCCTGCAAAGGAGCTAAATCCTCACTGCCGGCGAACTCACTGTAGGCTTTGTCGGCAGCGGTAACCTGCTGACTGCAGGAGTCCACATCTTTCTGTGCTTGTGCTACCTCGCTTGCTGCCCGTTGGGCTTCGCTCTCGGCTCCCTGAACTGCCGCTTCGCGAAGTGCTCGTTTTTGGGCTTGCGCAGCCGCCTGTGCATCAGCCGCCCGTAGGGTTTTCAATGCCTGCGCGCTGGCTGCTGCTGCCTGCGAAAGCTCCTGGGTGTTCGTCTCTACCTGAGAGCGGGCTTTCTGCGTCTGTTCCTGGGCTTGTACCGCGGCCTGGCGCGCTAAACGGAGCTGGCGCTCCACCTGGATACGGTTAACTCCGCCGCTGCCGGTACTCCCTAAATATTTACTGATAACGGTGCCATCTACTACCCCTACTCGTGCCTGGGGAATCTTTGCCACCAGGGCACGCGCAGCCGCTAAATCTGGCGCCAAATAACTCTTATCCAGTAATGCTATTAATACCGTATGCAGGGCGCGCGGTGCCTGGACTGCTGCCGCGGCTGGGAGCACGCCCTCTTTTTCGGTAATTTGCACTTCGCCAAGGGGGATTCGCTGTTCCTGCACCCCCTCGCTTACCACCCAGCTAACAATCCCGGTGTTGTCTTTAACCGCTCCTAATCCCGCGTCTACCTGGGAAGCTTCTACTACTAGGGCGGCGCCGCTGGAACCCAGCAAAGCCGCAATCGCTTTTTCCCACCGATCAGAAACACTAATCAAAGAAGCCAGTTCCCCGTCTGGCTGAGCCGCCTGGGTGAAAGCATTTTGCGCTTGGTTAGAAGAGGCTGCCAAGACTTGGCGGAGACTAGTTTCGCTTTCGGCAGCCGCCACCGCTTTAGCTTCGCTTTCCCGCAGCTGGTCACGAGCTTTTTCTAGTTGGCTGCGTGCCTCATTCTCAACCTCTGACAGCTCTCGGTAGCGAGTAGCCGCATCGGTTCCCGCTTCCACGGTCTCCTCTTGATGAGCCGCTTGTTCTGCCCGCGCCACCGACAGTTTTTCCCGCGCCGTCTCAGCCGAGTTTTCCGCTCTTTTAAGCCGAGAGCGCGCCGCCTCTAAACGTGCTTTTGCGGTTTCTAATTCTCGTTCCAGGCGGGCACTCTTTTGGGTTTTCTGCTGTACTTCCTCCCGTAACTCCTGGGCTTGACGCGTTAGTTCCCCAACCTTCCGAGTGCTTTCTTCCCGAGCAGCTTGCGCCGCATCGCACTGTTTGCGCCGTGCCAAAGCCTCCTCGTCCTTAGCTGCCAGTTCGCTTTGCAACCGCGCTAAATGCTTTTGCCGTTCTGCAACGCTAGGACCAGATGGCACCGGTTCCGGTTTCGACAGGGAAGCAGCTCGTTCTCCTGCCAGAGCCCCCAAAGCCCGCAAACGCTCGGTGAGGGTGGTCAGTTGTTGCCAAAGGTTAGCGGCTCTCCCCGCTAAATCACCTTGCTGTGCATCAGCATTTAATTTTTCTAGTTTTTCACGCTGTTTAGTCAGCTGCGCCGCTAATTCTTCGCGTCTAAGCGACAGAGTTTGTTCACTTTCCTGATAGCGGGCAAGCTGCAAGCGGAGCTGCTGCAGGTCATCGGCCAGGATCCGACAGCCGGCGTCACGCGCCTGCGCCTGCAAAACTGCCGCTCGCCTGGCAGTTTTAGCTTGGCGTGCTAATGGCCCCAGTTGTTTTTGAATCTCTTGGGTCAGATCGGAAAGCCGAGAAAGCTTGTCTTCTAAGCCCTCAAGTTTACGCAACGCCCGTTCTTTACGCCGCTGGTGTTTTAGTACCCCCGCGGCCTCTTCAATCAAAGCCCGCCGCTGGGAGGGGTCCGCCGATAGCACCTGATCGAGTTTGCCCTGCCCGATAATTACGTGCATATTGCGTCCCATACCGGTATCCGACAGCAGCTCTTGGATATCTAACAGCCGGCAGGGAGTACCGTTAATCGCATATTCGGAGCCGCCTTGCCGAAATAGGGTCCGGGAAATAGTAACTTCCGAATAGTCGATCGGCAGTTCTCCATTGGTGTTATCAATGGTAAGCGCTACTTCGGCGCGCCCGAGGGAAGCACGGGAGCTGGTACCCGCAAAAATAACATCCGCCATGGATCCGCCACGCAGATTCTTGGCACCCTGTTCCCCCATCACCCAGGCGAGGGCATCAACAATATTAGATTTTCCGGAACCGTTGGGACCGACTACACAGATGATTCCCGGAGTGAACTGCAAAGTGGTGGCGCTGGCGAAAGATTTAAATCCCCGCAGCGTCAGTGACTTTACATACATCTATCGGCTCCCGTTATGCGGATACTTCCGGGAACCAAATCTTAATCTCGCGGGCAGCTGAGGCGGTGGAATCCGAGGCGTGCACCAGGTTCTGGATATGCCCACTGTCATAGTCACGTCCGAAATCTCCGCGAATAGTCCCGGGGGCGGCTTCGGTGGGGTTAGTGCTTCCCACCAGGGAACGCACCCCGTCCACTACCCGGGTACCTTCGATAACCGCGGCCACTATCTTTCCGCTCTGCATGAAATCAACCATGGATTCAAAGAAGTGCTTACCCCGATGCTCTTCATAGTGTTCCTGCAGTTCATCATCGGTAGCTTCTGCCACTCGCAGTGCCACGATTGCGTAACCTTTTTTCTCGACGCGGGCCAAAATTTTTCCGACCAGTCCGCGGTGATATCCATCGGGTTTGACCAGCATCAAGGTGTATTCCTTATTCGGATCCAGTTTCAGTTCGCTCATTGCCGCAACCTTTCTTCTTTTCCCGTTCTTTTCCCCGGGATTTACTTTTCTAAGGATACCGGCAAAGGTCCGACCCCAATTCGTTTTATTAACTCGGCTGATTCTGCTGCGGGTGCCGGGGTATCCGAGGCTGCCGGTGCCTGCGGGAATTTACTGCTTGTGGCCGAATCCAGCGGACTATGGGGATCAGGAGGCGGCGGCAGAATATTTTCCGAGGTCGCATTGCTTTCTTCGGTAGCGGCTTTCGGGGACAGTTCCGGGGTTTGCGCGGCAGCTTCGCGTAACTGCGTCACGGCTTCCGGTTCTGGCATCTGGTCAGTAGCTATTTCCTCTGGCCAAGGCGCGTTAGCGTCAGTGAGTTCTGCTTCTACCGCATCGAGAGCTCGGCGAGACTCCCCGCCCTCGGCAGCAATCCGTAATTCCTGCCCCGGCTGTACTTTTAATCCCATCAGCGCCAACACACTGCCCGCATCGACATCATTAATGGTCACCTGAGCATCAAATCCGGTAGCGATCCTCGCTAGTCGCGCCGCCGGGCGCGCCGACAGTGGCTCGCTGCCGCCGTACACCACCGTCCGCGGAGCAAGCGGGTCTGCAGCGGGAGCAGGCGGCAAAATATCGGCCGCGTCCTCTTCCGGGAAAAATTGGGCAGCCGCCCTAATAGAGCGCAAGACTTCTGCCAGATCGGCACCTTGCGCAGCGGCTACTGCCCCCGCGGCGGTTCCTTCTATCAGCGGACCGCGTCCCAGGCGCAGCGAGCGCTCCCCTAAGTCGGTGATTACCTGTTGGCAGGCTAGGCGGGCGGCCCCAAAATCTGCCATCAAGACGATTGCACCCTGCTCTGACATTTTTTCCATTACCGCCGATACCTGGTCAGTCACTTTTTGCGAGGCGGTGCCTAAGCCTTCATCGTGGCACCCGCAGGGCTCGACAATAACTTCCGGAGCTAGCGTGGCTACCACTTCGCATACCCCGCGTGCCAAGGTCTGCGACTGCGAAACAATAAT
The DNA here is from genome assembly GCF_002848005.1 of Varibaculum cambriense. GTDB lineage: Bacteria > Actinomycetota > Actinomycetes > Actinomycetales > Actinomycetaceae > Varibaculum > Varibaculum cambriense_B. Next base: position 278,952 of record NZ_PKHX01000003.1, read on the forward strand.
AAAGGCGGTTTGCGGACGCATGGTATTTCCTCCCAGGTACAGATGTCTCCTCTAGGTTATCGCGCGGCTGGGTACGACTTAAACCTTATTAGGCGGCGTCTAAATCTTTGGCGACTAGCTCGGCGATCGCCGCGACTGCCTCCGGGTTTTCGCTCTCCACGGTGACCTCGGTACCGCATTCGGCTCCCAAGGTCATGATTAGCATCATCGAAGTGGCGGCTACGGGGGTTTCCCCAGCGGTTGCAAGAGTGATTTCTTCCGCGAACTCAGCGGCTTTGTCGGCGATAATCGCAGCCGGACGAACATGTAATCCCACCGCGGATCCTACTTTCACTGTTTTTGAAGCCATTATTTCTGTTTTCCTTATCTATCTGCCGCTTAAACTGAGGCTTTGACTGCTACCGATTTTTTACGATTCATCTTGGCGAAGGTAACTGCCGCTGCTCCCACTGCTACCCCCGCTAGCAGGGCGATAAGCGCTCCAAAAATATTGGAGTAGGCAAATAGCACAAAGATTCCCCCATGGGGGGCGCGACAGCCTACTCCTAGCGCCATCACTAGGGCACCAGTTACTGCCCCGCCTGCCATCATGGAGGGGATTACCCGCAGCGGATCGGTAGCAGCAAAGGGGATCGCGCCCTCGGAAATAAAAGATAAACCCAGCAGCCAGGCGGCTTTACCACTTTGTTGTTCTGCCCGCGAATATAGTTTCGGCCGCAAGGTAGAGGAGAGAGCCATAGCTAAGGGCGGCACCATTCCGGCTAGCATAGCTGCCGCCATAAACTCATACGCCCCATCGGTAGCTTGCGACAATCCGGCGCTTGCTACCAGGTAGGCGGCTTTATTGACCGGCCCCCCGAGGTCGAAACACATCATTAGACCGATGACCATTCCGAGCAGGATCGCCGAAGAGCCGGCCAGAGAGTTCAACAAATTTTGCAATCCGCTCATCAAAGCCGCCAGCGGGCGTCCCAGCAGCAAGAGCATTAACAACCCCATGAGCAGGGTGGTAATTAACGGGATGATCGCCACCGGCATCATCCCCGCTAACCAACGCGGACATTTCAAAGTAGACAGCCAGTTAGCGATGATTCCGGCCAGGATTCCGGTGACTATCCCCCCGATAAAACCGGCTCCTACTATTGAGGAAATCGCCCCGCCAATAAAACCGGGAGCAATACCAGGCCGGCCGGCCAAGCCATAGGAGATATACCCCGAAAGCGCCGGTACCAGCAGACTCATCCCGGTTTGCCCCAAAAAGACTAGCAAAGCTCCCAGGTACAGTGGCAATCCGGAACGATTGGTAAGGATTTTTCCTTCCCCGAAGGGGCCCGCATCTGGCAACTTCCACAGCGAGAAATTCAAAGAGATATCTTGTGCCGGGTCGGCTACATCGTAGCCTCCCAATAGGAATCCCAAAGCGATTAACAGACCGCCCGCGGCTACGAAGGGAATCATATAGGAAACCCCCGCCATTACTGCCTTTGGGATTAGTCCTCCCCACCTGGAGATTTTGGCTTTCCCGTCCGGCTTAACAGCGGATGCGGAAGCCGGCTGCGGGTTTTTAGATTTCGCTATCGCTTCCCGAATTAGTTTCTCGGGATCATTAATGGCCGCTTTTACCCCCACATCTACTAGGGAAAGCTGGGAAAAACGTTCCGGATCCTGCACGCTAATATCGTGGGCGAAAATAGCTCCCGCCGCTCCCGCGATAAGGTTGGGATCTAGCGGCTCCAGGTGTCCAGATCCTTGAGCTTCTACATGCACCGGGATTCCCAATTCTTTACCTTTATTGAGCAGGGCATCTGCCGCCATATAAGTATGGGCAATCCCGGTGGGACAAGAAGTCACCGCCACTAAATATTCACCCTGACCATCGGGGGTTTTCTGGTCTATCCTCCTCCGCTTTGCTGATTTTACTGGAGCTTGCGAAGGGGAGACAGCCGGCTCCGGCATAACTCTAGGTGCAGCTTCCTGCTTTTCAACCGGGGCAGGCGTAGGTACCGGGGGTACGGCCGGGGACACTGCCCCCATAATGATTTGCGCTGCCTTTTCGGCAGAATCTACAGACCGTAAAGCCGCTAGGAAATTTTTATCCACCAGATTTTGCGCCAGCTTCTTCAGCAGTTGCAAATGTTCTTGGCCTTGCCCTTCGGCAGCGGCAATCATGAAAATCAAATCGGCCGGGCCATCCGGGGCGCCGAAAGCTACTGGTTCTTTTAAACGCGCAAAGGCGAGAGCAGCAGTATTCACCGCTTGGGAACGGCAGTGCGGAATCGCGATCCCGCCAGGCATTCCAGTCGCAGATTTAGCTTCCCGCGCCAAGAGGTCGCTGACCAACCCATTTTCGTCAGCGCGCCCACTAGCAGCAATTTTAGCTGCTAGCGCTTTAATCACGCTGTCTTTATCGGTTCCCAGAGGCTCGTCTAAACTCGCCAGCATCGGGATTATCAGCATCTGATCTGCCATGCTTCTCCTCTTTAATGGGGTAACTTTAAAAGCTAAGCTTGGTTATTTTAACTTGTTCGGGATGAATATTGTCCGGGGTAGGCGGCTGGGTTCCCGATTTTGCGCAGGCCGCCGCCCCATAGGCGAGCGCAACAGCCAGGCATTCTTCGCAGCTCTTTCCAGAGCTTTGCGCCAGGACGTATCCGGCCAGGGAAGCATCTCCCGCTCCCACCGTGGAACGCACCGTAACCTGGGGACTAGTTCCATGCCAGGCGCCCTCCTCAGTAATCAAAATAGCACCGGCCGGCCCCAGGGTGGCGAGTACCGCTCCTACCCCTCGCTCAAAGAGCTCTTGGGCTTTGCGCGCCACTGGATACCAATCTCCGCTGAGAGCAGCGCGTTCCAGCTGAGCTCCGTCTCCTCCCAACAGCTCGGCAAGTTCAAAAGAGTTTGGTTTCATGAGGTCGACTCTTACTTCCCCGAGCGCTTTGCCGAGGGCGCGTAGCGGCTGCCCGGAAGTATCGACCGCAAAGCGTGCGCAGCAGGGAGCCAGCTGCTTTAAACAGTTGACGTAAAAATCATTGGGCAATCCCGGGGGTAATGAACCGGCAAGCACTACCCAGTCGCCGTCTCTAAGATCTTCCGTCTGTTCTTTAAGCACTGATAAGAGCACTTTTTCATGCTCCTGATTGAGGGTGGGACCGGGTTCATTAATTTTGGTGGTTTCCCCGCTGGCATCTACAACCGTGAGGTTAGTGCGCACTGCTTCTGGGATTTCGGTGCAGATATAAGGCAGCTCTACCTGGCCTAATAGTCTCAGGATCGGATCTTGCGGTTTGGCTGGCAGCAGGCAGCGAACCGGGAATCCGGCTTCCTGGGCTACTCGTGCCACATTAATTCCTTTACCACCCGGGTCAGTGTGAGCGGAGGTGATGCGGTGGACACTGCCCGGCACCAGGGTCTGCGCCAAGTTCACGGTCTTATCCAAACTCGAGTTCGCAGACAGGGTAATAATCATGCCAAGAACACTTTCTCCGCTAGTTTTATTATCACTCTACCGGTATCTTTGCCTTCCCACAGCCATCTCTTTCTCGACAAGTTTCCCCCGGCACTGCCGCTCGCTTGCGGTTATGCTATTTATTAGCTCCGCAACAGTTCAAAAATGTTTGCGGGTTCGTCAAGTCTTTTAGGGTCATTACTAGCTGCTGACCACCTCAATGTGGGAGTTTCTGGGGTTATCTTGTTAAACGCATCGAGACGTGTAACACTGTGATCATTATGGGGCCTGGGCGAGGAGAGAAGTTGTCCGCAGTAGAAACAATTTATGGAACTCCGGTAGTAAATGGCCTAGCTTACGGACCGGTCGCCTGGGTGAGCCGTTTTGAGATCCCCGAACTACCTGCCACTAAAATCCCGCTGACCGAGCGGAAGGCTGAGGTCGAGCGCTATCTGCAAGCATCCCAAACAGTATCCGAACGCCTGCTGACACGCGCCAAAGATACTATCGGCACCGCCTCGGACATCTTAGCTGCGCAAGCAGAACTCTCCCGCGACCCCGGGTTCAAGAAGATGGTAGTGCAGGCGATCAACAAAGGCACCCCGGCAACCAGCGCGGTGATGACCACCACCGACACATTTTGCAGGATGTTCGAGCAAGCTGGCCGGTTGATGGCAGAGCGCACCATCGACCTGAACGATCTGTGCTTGCGGGTGGTAGCCGAACTCCTAGGGGAAGCAGAGCCGGGACTGCCGCACCTTAGCGAGCCTGCGGTGCTTTTTGCCGATGACCTCGCCCCCGCCGATACCGCCGGACTTAATCCGGAAGAAGTCTTGGCTTTGGTTACCGAACAGGGCGGCCCCACCTCACATACTGCGATTATCGCTCGCCAACTGGGTATCCCCTGTATCGTGGCGGTGCGTAAACTCCACCAGATTTCCCAGGGAGAACCGGTATTTGTAGACGCCTCCCTAGGGTCAATAACCACTGGAGCCGACCCGGATGAATCCCGCGCCAAAGTTGCAGCTGACCTGCGCTCACGCGCAGCTATCCACGACTGGCAAGGCCCGGCGCGCCTGGCTAGTGGCGAGCAGGTAGAACTACTCGTCAATGTGCAAGATGGCCAAGGTGCCAAGAAAGCAGCTGCCGGGTATGCGCAGGGAGTAGGGCTTTTCCGCACCGAACTTTGTTTCTTAGACTCCATGAAAGAGCCTACTTGCGCCGAGCAGGCAGAGAAATATTCGCGAGTGTTTGCAGCTTTCCCGGATAAGAAAGTGGTTACTCGTACCTTGGATGCCGGCTCGGATAAACCGATTTCTTGGGCCACTTTAGAGGAAGAACCTAACCCTGCTCTAGGGGTGCGGGGGCTGCGTACTACCGGGATTGACGAAGATTTATTCACGCGGCAGTTAGATGCCATTGCGCAAGCCGCCAAGGGGCATCAGGGGCAAAACTGGGTGATGGTACCGATGGTATCCACCCTGTCCGAGGCAAAGTGGGTAGCGCAGCTGATCCGTCAGCGAGGCCTTTCTGCCGGAATTATGGTGGAAGTTCCGGCAGTGGCGATTATGATTGACCAGTTCTTAGCGGAGGTTGATTTCGTTTCTATCGGCACTAATGACCTCACCCAGTATGTAATGGCTGCCGATCGGATGAACGCTAATCTGGCAACCTATACGGATCCGTGGCAACCGGCAGTTTTATCTTTGATTTCCCGGGTAGCCGGAGCCGGAGTGCGCTTAGGTAAACCGGTAGGGGTATGCGGGGAGGCAGCGGCTGACCCCATTTTGGCGTGTGTACTTATCGGTATGGGGGTCACTTCCCTGTCGATGGCGGCCTCGGCGATTTGCGGGGTAGGCGCCCAACTGGGACAGGTCACTGTCAAACAGTGTGAAACTGCTGCTCATTCCGTTTTAGAAGCAGTTGACAGCGGAGACGCCCGGAACAAGGCTCGCAGCGCCCTCGGGATTGGGTAAAAAACTCGCGCCCAGATCTTTTAGCTGGGCGCGAGTAGCAGGTATTTACTTTTTAAATTATTTACTGCCCCATTTATAGGCAGTTTTAGTATCCGGCGGGAGCAGTGCCAATCGAAAGATATTGCCCCTCCCCTAGGTCGACAATATCGCCCGTCTGCAACTGCACCGGCTGCGCCGGATCAATCGGGTAGACTTGCCCGCCGCGACGTAAACGGGTGCCATTTACTGATTCCAGATCCTTCAGCGAGGGGTTGCCTCCCTCGTCGATATACAGCAAACAGTGAGTGCGGGAAATCTGTTTAGCCGGGCTGGGCACGCTCATAGTTTGAGCTTGCGGATAGGAAGAAGTGGCAGCATCGGGGCGGCGCCCCACCACAATCGCGTCCTCTAAAATCATGGACTGCCCCTGCCCGGAAGTAACCGTATAGCGGGGAGCTGGCTGATATTCGGGCACTGCCCCATATTGCCCCTGCCCGTAGTCGGCTTGCCCATGGGGTTGCTGATATTGCGGCTGTTCGTAGCCGGGTTGTTGGTACTGCGGCTCTTCATAACCGGGTTGCTGATAGCCAGGTTGGTTATATGCGCCCTCTTGATAGGCGGGAACGCCCTGGGGGGAATATCCCGGATATTGGGGTACCGCAGGCTGCTCGCCATAGGGATTAGGGTAGGCGGCATTAGCCTGCTGACCATAGGGGTTGGGGTTGCCCGGCGCCGGTACACCGGATTCCGCCTGGGGGGATCCATAAATCCCGCTGGGCGGTACATATCCTGCATTCGCTGCACCCGACTGGTTCGGGTAGTACTGGTAGGGATCGTTATCCATTGATTTACCTCCATTACCAACCGGCAATTTTGCACTCTCTTATTGGCACCAGTCTACCCCAGGCGAGGTTTTTCCATCTAAGCTAACCGCAAAAACTTTTACGCACCATTTACCCCCCTGGGGCTGGAGCGTTATTTTCGGTTCCGTAACCGTATGACTGCCCGCGTCCTTGCCATCTTGGATTACCTGCACCTCGTAGGACGCCGGGGAATCTCCGGCACCCGCTTTCCAGGTAAGGGTGATTTGGCCATCCGCAGTGGATTTTCCTTCCAGGGTGGTAACCGGGGAGATTTCGGCGATAATTCCGTCATCCGCCGAGGCAGTAATCAGAGGCTCAGTGGAACTCGGCGCAGTTTTAACCCCGCTGGTATCCGTTTTGAAATAGTAGGAGACCCCGGCAGCAGTTCCCGCTATCAGCACCAACGCACCAATAACGGCTAGGAGGATTCGCCGCCATCCCAGCCGAGAGGTGGGCAATAGGGAACGCGAAAGTGCCGCGCTAGAGTGGCTCCCCACGATTAAGGGACTATCGACCCGCCCGCCTTCTTGATCCGGCACAGAGCCTTGGGAACCGGAGGCATCCTTAAGGCGGGTGGCATCCGGATCGGTAACCACCTGCGCCAAAGTCGGATTATCACTGGCGATATCCATGCTGGTCAGCGGAAGAGAGAGTCGGCGCTGCACTTCTTGTAGGGTGGCCCCAAATTGCGCGGCACTTTCGGGACGCTCCGCCGGATCATGTTGCAATGCCCAGGCCAGAATCTCGCGCAAAGGGGAGATCAATTGGGGCGCATCCAGGCGGGGTACAGAATGCAAAACCCGCTGGGTCAGCTCTGATACCGAGTTATCACCGCCCGGAATCTCGAAGGGACTACACCCGGTAACTAGCGAATGCATAGTTGCCGCCAGGGAATAAATATCACTGGTGGCTTCGGCCAAAGAGTTCTCATCGTGTTGTTCGGGAGGCGCCCACGGCACCGATAACCCTAAAACATCGCGGTGGGCCAGGGGCTTACCCAATGGCAAAGCTAAACCAAAATCCGATAACACCGGGGTGGAAAACTCCGAGAACAGCACGTTTGCCGGTTTCACGTCCCGGTGCGCTAGCCCGGCTCGATGCACCGTTTCTAAGGCTCCTGCCAAGCGAATAGTGGTATCTAAGGATTCTGCCAGTGAAAGCGGCTGGCGGCGGACGCGCTGCGACAAATTCGCCACCGGACAGTATTGCAATACCAAATAGGGACGCCCATCCGGTAGTTTTCCGGTTTGAAATAAAGATAGGATCGCCGGGTGAGCACAGGTGGCAGCTAGTGCGTCGGCCTCGGTAGTGAAAACTTGCCGCCCTTCCCTACTGCCTAGTTCTCGCAGGACTTTGACTGCTACTTTACGTTCGGGACGTTTTTGTTTATAGAGATAAACGTCGGCAAATCCGCCTCTGCCTAGCAGCGATTGCACGCTAAATCCCGGGATTTTAGGGGGTGTTTGGCTCATCATCATCCCCTTTCCGTAACCGCGTTTCATCCGTATTTTGGGGCGAGGGCGCCCGGCGCGTATAGTCTAGCGGCTCCGGGGGTAAATCTGGAGGCTCCGGGGGCCTCGGGGGAGCCGGTGGTTGCGGTTTAGCAGCGGAATTTGCCCCACGTTTCGGTTCCTTGGCTACCGCAGTTGCTTCGTTTACCGGCGGCCGGGGAGGCGGCGGTAATTCGGCCGGCTGCGTAGCTGGCGGCAGGCTTGGCGGATTCTTCAGGCGGGTAGCTTCCGCCGCTTCGGCTCGGTTAGCTAGATAGCGTTCGGGGCGCTCTTCCTCCCCTAGCTTCCAGGCCAGGTTTCCTCGTCGCGTTGCCTCCGGAGCTACTTCCTCACTTCGAACATCGGGGCTTACCGCCAGGCGGGTACCGTCGCTAAACTCTCCTCCCACCTGCGGCAGTCCTACTTGTCCTAGGCGGGTGGCTTCCGAAAATGCGTCTCCTCCCGCCGGAGCTGGGGTAGTTTCTTCGCTACTGCCGGGCGCTAAAGGAGTACGCAACTGCTGATATTCCTGTTCAGTAAGTCCCAAAGATAGGCTCGGAAGCGACAGCTCTTTACGAGGAGTTAAAACTTTCTCTACCCCGGGAATTTTCTCTAGCTTTTTAGCAAAACTACTGCGAACAAACCGGTTATAAAGCGAGGACGGCCGAATTGCTGCCACCAGTGCTTTAGCTTTTCCAGCTGCCGCTTTCCAGCTGTCGGTAAGGGTTTTAACTAGCTGCCACGCCCAATCGGAATCAATCTCGCTATCGCTGCTGGGACTGTAATCCAAGTAATCAGCGATCCCGGCCAGTTCCCGCGCTCCTGACTGCGGCTTCGCCTGGCCTATAGTCCCCAAATAGCTATCGATTATCCAGGCGGCCTCTTGGCGCGTAGCCCCCGCCGGGAGCCGGATTCCGCGATCTCGGAAACGATCAACTATTTCTTCCCAAGCCCCCTTGAGACGATCTTGGGGTTCTTTGGCGCGCCGCCTCCTCCGGGAGCGATACCACTTAGCTAAGAGAGTCAACAAGATCGGAGAAAGCAATAGCAGCAGCCAACCACCATATTTGGCGACTTGCGCCAGCGCTGCCAAAATTTGCATTCCCGTGGAATGATTATCGGCATGCGCTTGCTTTTCCACATGCGGTAACACCGGTGGAGTAGCCGGTGGTGGCGGGGGCTGCAACACCTGGGGTTTGGGAACCGATTTGGGTTGCGGCTGATCGGTACGAGGTACGCGATCGCGCGGAGGCGTGGGGTCAAAGGGGATCCACCCGACTTCTTTAAACTTAACTTCCACCCAGGCGTGAACGTTATCCCCTTTAAGTTTCAGGTTCCCGCCCGCTTTTTTATCGCCCGGATAGGCACCGAGCACCACTCGCGCCGGAGCCCCGAACGCTCTAACCATTAGCGCCATCGCTACCGCGTATTGTTCATCATCTCCGATTAGTTCTTTCCCTTGGAAAAACTGGCTCATCCGGGCGGCACGATGCCCGGGACGAGAAAGTCCATCGGAGCCATCGGAGAAGAAACCTTGCCCCGATAGATAGGACTCCACATTGCGCACCTTTTGCAAGGGGCTGGTAGCCCGCGCAGTTAACTGGTTATTGAGCTCGGTAATTTCTACCGGCACCGCTTCATCTTTACCTTGCGGTATGGGATCGAACTCTAAGCCCGAGATCCGAGAATCACTAGGAATACGTTCTTTGGCAAAACCTACCTGATAGGACAGATCTGCAGGGTTAGCGGTAAAGGCCGATCGTAGGGAGGCCGAATAATAAACAGTCGGTTTTGGCTGGCTTGCAAATTTTAGAGATTGCGCGTTACCGAGCAGCGGAAGCCAAGGTTGGTCATAGTTGACCAGTTTAACTTGGGCTTTACTGTCAGCGGACACCCCTTTATCTAGAATCGAATCCACCTGCACGAACTGCGCATTTAACTGGGGATCGATTTTGAAAACGGTGCCGTCATAGGCATTCATAGTGGCAAAACGCATCCGGGCACCCGCCGGATAGTTTTTTACTTCCGCAATAGTTTTGTCTTTCCAGTCGCGGGAAAGATGCCTAAAAGAGGCTAACGGGGAAATAAAATCTTCCAACTCCACCGGTGGGAGCACATGAGTGCGCAGCACTTCCCGGTTGTCTCGCTCGGTAATCCCCGCCAAAGATGCCGAAGCCAGGCAAATGACTAGGGTAACCACCACCATCGCCAGCGGGCGGATAAAACGGTTTTTCTTCTTTGCTCCCGCTAGGTTAACTGCGCGGGTTCGTGCCTTCGCTGCCGCCTCGCTGACCAGCCCGCTCCACAGCAACGCGAGGAAGAAATAGGCACCTCCTGCCCAGCGCGCTACTGGGACTAGCTGGGATCCCCAGGCAATTGCTGCCACCAGGCTAATAGTGGCGGGGACTAGCGCCACCCAAGGCCGGCGGGAAGTCGCGGCTAATCCCGCTAGTAGCGCGGCAATAATACAGGTGAGGAAAGGCAGCACCGCTGCTCCTCCGGCTGCGCTCAACGGCAAGGGTGCCGTGAGAGTATCCCGCCAGCAGGTCACCGCGGAAGTCACTAGCACTTGTAAACCGGATAGAGTGGGGTAAAACTTCCGCCCCAAGGGATCCGTAGCGGCTAGAGTGGGGCCAAAGAGTAAAAACACCCCTAATAACAAGGTTAAAGTGGAAAGTATTCCCAGGTGCCAGCGGCGGCTAACCAGGGCTACTAGGCAGCCTAAAAGCGCTCCGCTGCTGGCCGCTATTTCCCCGGTGAAACCGACAAATGGCAAAGAAAACAGGTAACAGGGAACGATTAGGAGCAGCAGGGAGCTCAGGCCCACTATCTCGGATCTTTTCACGCTAGACTCACCCCGCTTAACGCCGGCGGTAGCTGCGAGAGTTCCCCAATATTTAGCAGCTTGCGGGAGGCGGCTCCCCGACGGGTTAAGGTAGCGCCGGCATCAGATCGAATACCGGTAGTAGCCATATCGGCTGCCGGCAGCAAACAGATTTGTTGCAGTCGGCGCATAGTTACTCCCGGCCCGCAGATTAGGGAACACACCGAGGCCTGCGCTTCATGGGCTAGCGCCCAGCGCACCAGGTGGCGATAGTCTGGAACATCCTCCGCCGGTTGCACTTCGGTTAAAAAGTCCAGGACTGCCCGGGCAGTGGCGGCTTTCAATACGGTTTTCCCCGCATAAAGCGTCAGGGGCTGCCCACTGGACAGGGAGGATACTGCCAGGGAGGCCGCTGCCTCTACCGCTAATTCGAAGTCCGCTTCCCGGTAGTTTTCTCGTTTCAAATCCAACACAATCAGATGGTGAGAGCGGCGGGTCTCGAGGTATTGCCGCATCATTAACTGGCCAGTATGGGCAGACATTTTCCAATGAATATGCCGGCGATCATCCCCGCTTTCATAGGGACGCAAGGCGTGAAAAGCCGCATCTGAACTGGTTATGACCTGTGAGGTCGCCCCCTCCATATCTCGGGAATAGCCACTTAAAGTCCCCAGGGCAGAAGTGAAGTTGGGATACACATATACGTCTTGCGATTCCGGCCAAGGCCGCACGCGGCGGATCAATCCCAAAATATCTTCCCGCACCGTGCGAGGCGGCCCCACCACAATCTTTTCTCGCCGTCTGGTTTGCAATTGAAATTCCCGAGTGAAACTCTTGCCGGAACGCAAAGTAGGTACCGCGATATCGGCTTGTTCTGTTCCCAGCGGCAACTCTATTTTCAGCGCCCGCACCGCGCGGCGCCCATTGTTGGTAGCCACTGCGCGCCCTATCAGCTCTTGCCCTTTGCGGAGCCGATCTTGCTCTACCGTTACCCGCAGCGCCAGCTCGCCCCCACCCCAGGTCTGCGCTACCGCCGCCAGCAGCGCCAATAACGCAGCAAACATAATGGCCGCAGCTTCCGCCCAGTCCCATGCCAGGTAGGCACCCAGGCTAGCCAATCCCCCCAACAGCACTAACCACCCCAAACCGGTGAGCGGAATTTTGCGCAGAGCAGTAAGGTAGGTACTCGAGCGCGCCTGTTTCCAGGCTTTATTGCCGCTTTTCAGCGCGGTTTTTAGCGCAGTAGTGGTGGTTTCGGAAACTTTCATTATTTTAGGCCTGCGAATCCACTGGCGGAGGTACCTCGTTTAGTGCCCGCTCAACTACGCTTTGCGCGGTAGCTCCTTCGAAGAGGGCATCGGCATCCATAATAATCCGATGCGCCCAAACCGGTACTGCCAGCGTCTTGATATCATCCGGCAACACATAGTGGCGCCCTTGGGAAGCCGCCCACACTTTGGCCATCCGCATCATCCCGATAGTCGCTCGGGTTGAAACTCCCAGGTTAACCGCATCATCCAAGCGGGTAGCTTCCGCGAGTTGCTGCACATACCGGGTAATCTGCTCATCTACGTAGTTTCGCAGTCCTAGCTGTTCCCAGGTAGCGATTTCATCGGATTCAACCACCGGTTTCAGATCTTTCGATAGATCGGGTTGGGCGGCACCGGAAAGAATCTTAATAGCGGTTTCCTGATCGGGATACCCGAGGGAAATCTTAATCAGGAAGCGGTCTAGCTGCGCTTCGGGAAGTTTATAGGTGCCTGCCTGCTCTACTGGGTTCTGGGTGGCGATCACCAGGAACGGAGATTCCACCGGGTGCACCACTCCATCTACACTGACTTGCCGCTCTTCCATCACCTCTAGCAGGGCAGACTGGGTTTTGGGGCTGGCCCGGTTAATTTCGTCCGCCAATACGATATTGGCGAAAATCGGTCCGGCGTGAAAATCCCATTCTTTAGTTTTCTGGTCATAGACGGTCACCCCGGTAATGTCGGTGGGCAACATGTCCGGCGTGAACTGAATCCGGCTATGGGAAGCATCCACCGAGGCAGCTAGCGCCCGCGCCAGGGCGGTTTTCCCAGTTCCGGGCGCATCCTCTAGTAGGACGTGTCCACCTGCGAGGAAAGCCGCTAGCACCAGGCGCACCTGGTGTCCTTTCCCAAGTATCGCCTGATCAACATTTTCGGCTATCTGCGCGAAACGGGTGGCGAACTCAGCGGCTTCGGCCTGTTTCAGGATCATATTGCGATCTCCTTTTCGGTTTGCCGGGCAAGTAAATCTTGCCCGCTAAGATGGGAGTTTAGGTATTTATTACCCCTGAGGGCGCGTAGCGGCAACGGGAAATCCGAGTACCGGCAGCAGGTTCCGGTTGCCGGGGTGGTCACCGGCAGTTCTATCAGGGGGGTCAGGTGCGGCCACAGCGGTTTAGATCGCGGAAGCAAAGGAGTAAATTCCAGGTAATTTCGCAGGTAAACAGGAGTGGTAGCGGTATTTCCCTGCCCGCGCGAGTAATAGTCGAGGACGGTAGCATCTGGTATCGAAACCACTAGGTCCTTGCTATTTAGCTTCTTACCACCTCGGAAGGCCAGCTGCGCAGTAACCTTCCAGGTCTCGCCAGGGTTCAGATTAGTGAGGGTTATAACCCAACCGCGCTCAGCAATGGGACTCAGCTGGTAGTTGTTCCCCAGCGATTTTCCACTTTTTTGTTCTTTCCCGGAAACTACCAACACAATGTCAGAATCAATACTCCAAACATCTGCTCCCTGCACCTCCACATTAATAACCGCAGGAGTTTCATCTGGGTTCGTTAGCTCCATCGAAGTTAGGGCGGGATTTTGCTGGGCAGCTAGATCCGCTTTTGTCGATCCCGGCGCTACCTTATTTCGCTGAAAATCACAGGTGTATTTGACTTCCAGGCCAGTTTTTGCCCGCGGATCCGTGTACTGGAAAGTTCCATCGCTAGCTACCGGGTTTCCCGCTACACTGGTGGCCCAACAGGACCCGCTATCTCCGGCGGGGGCGTTTGCTCCGTTCAGACTCACCTCGGCTAGTTTGGATCCTGCCCGCTTTAAACTGGCGCTAACTTTGTTTTTATCAAAGGGACCAAAAGTTTGGAAGTTGCCACTAGCCGCCGGACCCGACTTAGTATTGACCGCGTAAACACTGAAAGTGTGGGGGCCGCCAGGAAGATCTTTAGCTGAATAAGTGGTACCTTTAACTTCCCGAGCACCGCCACCATCTATAGTCACCACATAGTGGTCTATAGGAGAACCCCCGTTTGTACTGGGTGCCTCCCAAGTAAGGGTCGCGGTTCCAGCTGCACTACCGATGGTGCCTCTCGGATTGCCGGGGGCACCAGGAGTAACCTCTACCTCTATCGACGGGGAAGCCCCCGAAGGCTTAGAATCTCCCACTCGGTTAGTGGCCACCACCGTAAAGCTATGTGATTTCCCCGGTTCCAATCCCGGGAAATCTACCAGCGTTGCCCGGGAGGTAACCGTTTTCCCGGAAACCGAATCGGTGACTTTATAACTAGTGATGGGAGCACCGTTAGCGGCGGGGGCAATCCAGCTGATGGTGGCGGTAGTGGATTCGCTGACTTTAGCGGTTACTGCGGTAGGAGCATCGGGCACGGACAAAACCCGGATCCGGGCAGTACCGGTTACTTGGCGATCTGGATCATTACTGGCATCTTGCAAAGTGTAGGAGACCACCAGGTCACCTTTAAAACTTGCTGCCGGGGTAACTTCCAGGTGGGTTCCGGAGGCCGAAGCCTGTCCGGCTCCTTGGACTATGCTCGGTGACCCCACGGTTTTCAAGGATTTTCCGGGATAGGGGTTGGTAGCGTAGCGACTTAAATCAATACTGAGAGTCTTTCCGGATTCGCCCTCTAAATCAATCGCAGTTACCTGGATCAAAGGACGAGTGGAGCTGACCACTCGCACCGGAATTTTCCCGATAGTAGGCCCGGCACTGTCCTCCACCGTGACTTCGATATAACCGGCATCTCCTTTAGCTTTACCGGCTTCTGCTGAAACTGAAAGCCGGCTGCCACTGAGTGAAGCTTTAATACCTGCCGGAACCCCTCCGAGGCGGTAACGCATTTTCGCGGGATCGTCCCCATCTTCGTCGCTAACCATATCGGCCAAGTTAACGTTAACTGCATCTTCACCAGCAGCTACTTCTATGCGCGTGGGGGTGAAAATTGGCGGGCGATTGCTAGTGGGTTTCACCTCAATGGGCAGGGTTAAAGAGGCGCTGAGGGCGGAAGAATCATTCGCTTTCCCATCGCTAACCTGCATTACTAGGGAAGTTTTCCCAAAGAAATCAGGATTGATACTTACTTGGAAGGAATCGTCCCCCGACATTTTGACTCCGCCGGTAAATCCAGCACCCAAGGTGATCGCTTTCGCGGAATTAATATGCGGGGTACGTGCCTTGCGGGTAATCACATAGGAAGCCAAATCGACAGTTAAGGTCTCGCCAGATTTGGCTTTTATAGGGATAGCGTCGGGGTCGATATAGGGCTTTTGATCGGAAACCCCCGGGACGTTAACTATGGCATTGGCACTTAACCCGTCCTGGTCGGTAACGGTATAGAGCACCAATTGACGCTGGGAAGGCGCGGGAATCACCAGCTTTTGCCCTTTTACGCTTACTCCTTTTTGCTCACAGCTAACCGTGAGCGCGGCGCCATCCCCGTCGGGGTCAATATCATTGGCGAGGACGTCCACTTCGATGGGGTCCCCCACTTTCCGTCCCCCCTCTTTCGCAGTCACCAGGTCATCGGCGGCCTCGGGGGCTTGCAAGGGGGCAAAGGGATCTACCTGTACGGTTGCAATAGAGGTGTCCTGTCCGCCGCGCCCATCGGTGATGGAGTATTGGATCCCGTAGGAGTCAGCTTTCTTGGGGGTAGTAAGCACTACCGCATTTTCGCGGGCAGCCACTTTCAAACTGTCTCCGGGACTTTGTAGTGATTCTGCGATCAGGCTGACCCCGTCGCCGTCGGGGTCAGTATCGTTAGCGGTCACTGCTACTGCGAGGGGGCGGCTTGGCCGCACCCGCACCTCATCTGGGTTGGCCTGCGGGTTTTGGTTCAGGGCGGCCGCGGGAGCCACCCCCACCTGTACCCGGGCGGTTCCTTGTTTCCCGAAACGATCTTCCACGATATAGCTGAAAGTGTCAGTCCCAATTTTCCCAGATATTGGCTGGTAGTTGAGCCAACTGGGTCCAATATCTACTACTCCCATCTTGGGGGCATCGGCGATTCCCACCAGGGATACGGAATCTCCGTCGGGGTCAATATTGGTCAGATCTACCGGTATCCGGGTGGCTTGCCCCGAAATCGCCCTCCCGGTCAATACCCGGGGTTCGGGAGCAGAGTTATCGGAGGGATTTGCCGGTTTTATCTCTACCCTTACCCGCGCACTAGCTTGGTTTTGGTTGGTGTCTTTCACCGTATAGGTGGCTTCATATTTTCCAGGTTTTTTCGCCAGGAAACGCACTTGATTGCCGGTGACGAAGAACTTTCCGGCTTCCGGCGGAGTGGAGGTGGTTAATTTCGGATCGACTTTTAGGGTCAAACCCACCGGGGAGCGGTCATTGGCCAGCACATCTACAGTAGCGACATCCCCTACTCGCCCTTTGGCTTCATCGGGTTTCGCGGTGGGGGGCGTAGTTGCCGATTGAGTGGTTACCGGAATAACCGTAACTACCCCTTCGGCGCTTTCATGCCCATTTGACACCTGGTATTTCAAGGTTTCGGCTTTAGTAATTCCGCGGGGCGCCGTGATATTTAACAGCGAATGATCCATCACGGTTGCCCGCAGGGGTGAGGACGCGTCCACGGTTACTGCCTGGGTGACCAGTACTTCTCCCGCTGGATCGGAATCGTTGGCGAGCACATCGGTTAATACCTGCCCGCCTACCGGCAGTACCGCCATATCATCTTCTACCACCGGTTTTCCGCGTTTTCCAGAGGAGGCGACGTCAACTCGGATAACTCCGGTGGCGGTAGCTGGCCCATCGGAGACCGTATAGGTCAAGTAGTAGATTCCTTCTTGATCCGAACGGAAGGATAGCGTTCCGCCCGCCAAATCCGGGGTTACTTGCGGTCCGGCACGTTCAATATTTACCCCCGCCAGGGTCAAGGGATCACCATTGGCATCGGTGTCATTTGCCAGGGGGCGAATAGTGATAGTGGTTCCGGCGCGGGCGAACGCAATATCACCGTTGGCTTCCGGCGGCACATTTCCGGCGGCGCGCACATCCACAATCACCCGACCGGTGATTTCTTGCCTCCCGTCGGAGACCAGCACTTTTACTTCTTTTTTCCCAACTCCGCTCGCCTGGTTACGGATTACCAAGGTGCCTTCTTGGCGGTATTCCACCTGGTTGTCGCCGTTAGAAGCAGCGCCCGATAAGAACACTGGGTCTCCATCGGGGTCAGAAAAGGCCGGGAGCGCGTTGTACTCGATTTGTTTTCCAGATTCGACCACCACCGTGGGTACCCGTTTTTGTACCGGGGCGGAGTTTTGCGGCTCCGGGGTGATCTTAATGGTCACATTGGCGGTATCTACGCCTCCGCGACCATCTTTCGCCTGGTAGGTAAAGTTTACGGTTCCGGAGGCGGCGGCGGGCAGTTCGATCCGCAGCGCGGCACCTCCGCGTACTGGTTTAACTTCGCCTTGGCTCACCGGGCCTAACACTTCGGCGGTTAGTAAATCGCCATCGGTATCGGAATCATTCTCCAGCACCGGGAGGGTGGTTATTTTACCTGGCCGCGCCCCAAAACTATCGTCACGAGCCACCGGCGGGGTGTTTTCTTTCTGCCGATCTTTTTGTGCTATCTGTTCGGTTATCTGGGGAGAGTCTTCGCGTTCCTCTTGTTTCTTTAACATGGTGGAGATTTCGTCCCAGTTATCTACCAGTTCCATGTTTTTGTCCGCTAACCATACTGCCCCATCGGCGGTGTCATTAAGCACCACCAGGTCGCGGTTCTTGCGAAACACCGGGGTTTGTGCATTTTTCAGCCGCGTCAATTCTTGGGTGGGGCGATAAACTTTCCCCGCGCATTCGCGCACAAATTTTCCGCTCCCGGCCCAGGCTCCATACACGCATTGGGCTTTTACTGCTGGCCTGGCCGGTTTGCCGGCGCTCCCTCCGGAAGGAATTTCCCGGGTTGATCCGCTGGCTAGATCGACTTTTATCAGTTTGTCTTGGTCTGCGAGTAGCACGTAGGGTTTTGCCGGCCCGGATTCTTGCAGAGCCAATTGGGAACCGGTTACTTTTATTCTCTTGCCGCTGGGCAGGAAAAGTACCCCTTGAGAACTGTCGAGGGCGACTGCTTGTTTTCCGATTCCCGCCACTTCTAACTGGGCGTTAACTGGTATTTGCGGTATTTCTACCCGTTCATCTTTCCAAAGTTTGCCCTCTTTGGTCACGGTGACTAGTTCTTTGGTGGTTGGGGAAGCGAGGAAGAACGCTCCGGTTTCCCCTCCCGCTAACTGGGCTCCCCGCAGGGACCGCACGGTAGCGTTAGCGCGATTGCGCTCTTGAGAAAGCAGGTCTTCCCCACTCCAAAGCAATCCGGCTTCGGGGTCCAGGATCGCCAGGTTTGTCCCCGACTGGGCTATCTGTTGGCCTTTCTCCAGGGAAGAGGAAGTTTCGAGGCGTACTTTTTTTGGGTCGATTTTGGCGGCTTCGCTGGCTGCTTGGTTTTGAAAATTAACATTCTCCCCCGCCTGAGTGACGTCAAACTGTCCGGCTTTGGAGCGGACTGCTCCATCGAGGGTGCGGGCTGGAAAGTTAAGGTGTCCCACTAGATGTTGGGATTGGTTAGTAACCCAAATTCCGCCATCATTTAGATCTACCTGCGCCCGAGTGGTACCGGGATGCTGCCAGGCTAGGTAGGCGATTACTAGGCTGAGAGTCGTCAGTACCGCGAGGGATACTTTACGCATCCGTGCCTGCAGCTGCGCGCGCTTTTTCCGCCGCGCGCGGAAACTGGAGTACCCGGTGGAGCCGGTGTCTGGGGTGCTGGCGTCGCTGCGGCTACCGCGGGCACGGGAGGATCCTCGCAGACCTCCTCTGCTTCTTCCCGCTCTGGCCACAGCTCGCCCTCTTCTCATCTTTTAATCTTCCGCCGCCAACCCGCGAAAACTTTTCCGCGCAGACGGGGAACGTACCTGCAAGTATTTACTAAATAATGAGTCTACTAAACTCCAGCGCTTCTCCGCCGCTTTTAATCTATTTTTATCCCCCGGGTATCGTTTTTCAGACTTTCCGTTACAGGGAATGCGCTGGCGTTCCAGCCCACGGTGTTTTTGGCTGCGGTTAACACCGCCGCTTGCCGAGGATAATAAAAATCTGCGGGAGGACTTTCGCCCTCCCGCGGAGATGTTTTTATCTGTGGCTATTCGCTGCTGATTAGCTAACCACAGCTATCACCATTAGGGGTTATTTCACGGTGCGTCGCCGCGCCAACAGCAGGGTACTTCCCCCGACTAACGCCGCTAGGCTAGCCGCCAAGACTCCCCAGCTGTTTACACCGGTATCTTTCAGACGAGGAGCAGCTTGATCTTTGTTGCCAGGTTTCACTGCCGCTTTTTCGGCCGTGCCATATTCCACGATCTGGGTCTTGGCCGCGGTTTTTACGGTGTCCCCGGTAGCCTCATCCTTGACAATCTGTTCTGCATTATTGTCATCCATGTAGAAGTACTTGAGCATGGGGGTTACTTCACTTCCCATGACTCCTTGCTGCACAATCCGCTCTTGCCCTTTAGCTAGTTTGGGGTTAGCGCGGCGTTCTACCTTAAAGGGGAGAGTTTTCTTAGCCTGGTATTCCTTTTTCTGCAGCTTGGATACCAGCTCAATCTCCCAGCCTTTAATATCATCGCCGGTGACATTTAGTTTGTAGTAGGGCGCAGCCGCCACCTCTGGATCCAGGAACTGTGCTTTCAGGAAGTAATCCCGGTTCTTGCCCACATACTGGTTCCAAATCTCGAACCTGTTTCCGCCAGGAGTTAACCGCTGGAGATCTTTCTTTCCATCCCGGTTAGGCAGGGTGAGCATTGAGAAGCTCTGGCCAGCTTCAAAATCGAACACTCCCTCAAAATGAGGCGCCTTTCTATTCCCAGAGCCGTAATGTTTGCGTTCCTCGCCCTTCTTTTGCATATCGTAACTGGCCGCTACCTTTAGCTTGCCTTCATGCCAAGGCGCAATCATTCCCGTCAACTTGGTATTATTTACGTCCTGATTCGCCTGCTGCACAAGCGAAATCCAATAGGTGTCTTTTTCATTATTATTATCATTCAACAGGTTTGCAGACCCCTTAGCCCGAGCCCGGAAGCGCTCGCCATCTACATACCAGTTAACCTGCTTGGGTTTTGAAATATCCGTGTAGGTGGCGGTTCCATAGACGTTCTTCATCTCTTTTTTAAGCGGTATCTTCAGCTCTTCACAGTATTTGATTTCCGGTGTGAAGTAGGGGGAATCAAATTTTTCGATTTTCCCAGTGTCCTTGTTTTTCCCTTCGAAGGTGAGATAGAAAGCAATCTGCCCCGCCGGCTGTCCCGCTTGGTCTGGATTGCAGGCTAGTCCACTATCATTCGCATAAGTCTTCCACCGGAGACCAATAAAAGTGCCACTATCACCGTCGGCAGCTGTGGCATTAGGGCCGGTGGCCACAATCCCGATAGCGGTCAGCGCCAACGCCAGTAAGGTTACGAGAAGCCCCCCCCGCGTCTACTCGCCTTGGTGGATTCTAGGGGTGGTTGCAACGGTTGGTGGTTTTAGGCAAGCAGTTTGAGGATCCGCTCGCTGGGTTTATCGTATT
>NZ_PKHX01000004.1:0-243508 GCF_002848005.1 Varibaculum cambriense
AACGAATACCGGCAACACGCACTAACCACCATCGGATAGAATCACACTGTCCAAGAATTGGGGTTCAGTACAGAAGTGTCCTGGGTTTTGTTCCTAGTTGTTTTTGAGAGGATTAGGGATATGTCTAAGAGGTATTGTCAGGATTTTAAGGATCGTGCGGTGCGGTTGCTTTCTGATCGGTTGGCTGCTGATCGTTCGTGTTCGCAGTGGCAGGCAGTCCGTGAGATTGCTCCGAAGCTGGGGATCGCAAACGAGTCACTGCGCCGCTGGTATGAGCAGCATCTTGTGAACACGGGTGGGCGGCAGGGGATGACCCGTGAAGAGCATGAGGAAATCAAACGACTTAAGCGTGAGGTTGCCGAGCTGAGGCGGGCGAATGAGATTTTGAAAACTGCTTCGGCTTTTTTCGCAGCGGAGCTCGACCGACCGGCCCGATGATGATTGCTTATATTGACGAATATAGGGGTCGTTTCGGGGTCGAGCCGATTTGCCGGACACTGGGGGCTAGCCTGGAAGGAGGGTTTATTACCTCTCGCGGCTACCGTGCTGCTAAGAGCAGACCAGCAAGCGCTAGAAGCATTCGTGATCGGATACTTGCTAGGGAGTTGGCAACTATTCACGCTCATAATTTCGGGGTTTACGGGATACGTAAGATGTGGCATGCAGCCAGGCGCGCGGGCTGGGATATTGGCCGTGACCAGGTTGCTAGGATTATGAGGATCGCTGGGATTGCTGGTGTTCGCCGGGGACGCACAGCAATAACAACCAGACCCGCTCAAGTACCAGATTCTCGCCCGGATTTGGTGAATCGGCAGTTCACGGCCAGTAGGCCCAACGAACTGTGGGTTGCTGATATAACGTATGTGCGAACCCTATCCGGGTTCGTGTATACAGCATTCGTCACTGACGTGTTCTCCAGGAAGATTGTGGGCTGGGCAAGCAGATCGACTATGAAAACAGAGGCATTGCCGCTGGAAGCGTTAGAGCAGGCAATCATGAACGCTAAAGAACATCTGTCTGGCTTGGTCCACCACTCAGATCACGGATCTCAGTACACGAGTATTACCTATAACGACAAACTCGCTCACTGGGGAATCAAACCCTCCACCGGGACCGTGGGAGATAGCTACGATAACGCGCTAGCCGAAGCGGTCAACGGTCTATACAAGACTGAGTTAATCAGCTCTCGTACCTGGCACTGTTGTAACCAGGTCGAGCGGATCACCCTGAACTGGGTGTACTGGTGGAACAACCACCGCCTACACGAAGCACTCGGATACAGAACCCCCAGCGAGATAATCACCAGCTATAATCAAACACGGGTCAGCTCGCTGACCCCCGTATAAGAAGCGGAACAAAACCCAGTACGCTTCACTATGGGACAACGCCATCGATTACGACCCCAAATACCAAGACGGATCCCTACACATCCGCAAAGGCTGGGCAGGCCACTAAACCACCCCGACACGCCCGGCAAAAGACACACATTTGGGTATTAACCCCATTCAGCCGGTCTTTGAACGCCTCCACCATTGCATCGCTGAGCTGCTGAGACGGCACTTTCACATAGCCGGAGGTTTCATCGTATTTCGGATAGTTATAACGCCACTTGTCATAATCCTCACGGCTAATGTCCCCATTGCGGAGCTTTTCAGGCTGTTCTGCCCACGCATTTAGTGTTTCGGAAAACTCAGCGGCGTCCTTCTCCTTCCGGGGATCAACACGCAGGGAAACACCGTTCTCACCGCTTTCAATTGTCAGGCCGTAGCGATCCTCCAAGGTAAACAGGGTGGGCATCAGACCGAGATAGCTGTCAATGTCCGGCACCGACAGCGCCAACGGCGACACACCCAGCGCAAGGCGTAGAAATACAAATTATGAAAGGTAGGAACAGACAATGACAAAGACGATTTTTGCAGAAATGGGCGGTACTTACACGCAGGTTGGGGATTATCTTCTCCCCGATCTGAAGCTGCCCGAAGAAGAACAGCAGCCCATCGGCGTGTGGGGACAGCGCCACTGGCGTTACCTGAAGGAGCATCGCCGGGCAAGCTATGCACCCTGCTCACCAGCGGAAAATTGAACAGCTACCTTGCCGATATCGACCGTCAGGCGGAGGAAATGTTTCTTCGGCTGGTAAAACAGATGGCAGAGATGGAAGGTGTCACAGAGCAACTCAAGGCAGACAACCAAATAGAGTGGGTCGGCAGAATGAATAACATCCGAAACAGGGCTATGGAGATCGTAAATACTGAACTGATTTACACAGTATAAGCGCAACGGCGGCAGGGATCTCTACCCGCCGTCGTTTTTTCATGAGGAAATCTAACGAAGTCGTGAGACGCACTTGCTTATTTGCTGATTATCTGCTATAAAAAGACAACCCAATTATGTGTTGTTGGAATCAAGTGACAGGAGGCTACACAGTGGCTGTTTGTTACAATAATCTTTGGAAGTTACTTATTGATCGGGATATGAATAAAACTGAATTAAAAGAGGCAGCGGGAGTCAGTTTCAATGTTATGGCTCGTATGGGGAAGAATGAACCGGTTTCTTTTGAAAGTATAGAGAAGATTTGTGTTGCTTTGCAATGTAATATTGGCGATATTATGGCATTTTCTGAGGATCAGCCACCAGTTGAAGCGAAGAAGTTTACTACAATAGAGCTTTTTGCCGGAGCTGGTGGACTTGCTCTTGGTATTGAAGAAGCGGGATTTCATACTCTTGGATTAGTGGAGTTTGACAAAGACGCTGCAGATACACTCAAATGCAACCGTCCCAATTGGCGAGTTATCAATGATGATATAGCAAATATTTCTTGTCTTGATTTGCAAGAGTATTTTGGATTGCAAAAAGGAGAACTTGACCTGCTATCTGGAGGAGCACCTTGCCAAAGCTTTTCGTATGCAGGAAAGAGATTAGGTCTCGAGGATGCAAGAGGCACGCTTTTTTACCATTACGCAAAATTCTTAGAGCAATTGCAGCCTAAAATGTTCTTGTTTGAGAATGTGAGAGGTCTTCTCACACACGATAAAGGTCGTACCTATGGAACGATTAAGGAAATCTTTGAGAGCACTGGATATACAATTCAAAAAAGGATACTAAATGCTTGGGACTATGGTGTAGCACAAAAGCGTGAGCGCTTAATAACCATTGGCATCCGCAACGACTTGGTAGACAGGATTTCTTTTGATTTTCCTGCACCTCATAAGTATAAGCCTGTACTGCGGGATATCCTTCTTGACTGTCCTAAAAGCGAAGGCACACCGTATTCAGATTACAAGAAAAAGATTTTTGAGCTCGTTCCACCGGGCGGATATTGGAGAGACATCCCCGAAGATATTGCCAAGGAATATATGAAGAGTTGCTGGTATATGGAAGGTGGCAGAACCGGAATTCTAAGAAGACTTAGCCTTGATGAACCTTCTCTTACGGTATTGACTTCACCGAGCCAAAAGCAAACAGATCGCTGCCATCCTTTGGAGGCCAGGCCTTTTACAATACGAGAGAATGCCCGTTGTCAGAGCTTCCCTGATGATTGGCAGTTCTGTGGCAGCGTAGGTTCCCAATATAAGCAGGTCGGCAATGCCGTCCCGGTAAATTTAGCATTTGAGATTGGCGAAAAAATAAAAGAAGCATTGGAGGGATTGCAGCAATGTGGAATTTAAGCTTTATTTCGGAGCAGGAATTCACAGATCACGTAAAGGCAACCATTGAAAAATATGGCGAGAAGCTGGAATCTTTTGATCTTAAGAGATTCAATAAAAATATCATTGACCCCATCAAGCTGATTTTCGATAAAACAGTTTATCATTCCTCTTGGGACGAAATCGTAAGCAACGAAATTTTTAGACAGCGTGACAAATCCAATAACAATGATATTGGTTATTTCCATCAGCGTATTTTTCAGTACATAGTAAATTGTCACGTTCCGCCGAACGGCGAGGAAGGCGGTTGGGATGTGATTTACGAAAATGCAGATGGTATTCCAATCCCCGATGCCGGAAGCGTCCACAAAGTGTATGTTGAGATGAAAAACAAGCATAACACAATGAACTCTGCATCGGCAGGAAAAACATTTATTAAGATGCAGAACCAACTGCTCAATGACGATGATTGTGCCTGCTTCTTGGTAGAAGCTATCGCCCAACGATCACAGAATATAAAGTGGGAAACTACAGTTGATAAGCGTAAAGTTGGGCACAAGCTGATTCGCAGAGTCAGTCTTGACCAGTTTTATGCTCTTGTAACCGGACAAGATGATGCATTTTATCAGATGTGTATGGTTCTTCCCTCGGTTATCGAAAAGGCGGTCAAAGATCTCGATGGCACGCTCGTTCCGCACGATACTGTTATCGACGATTTGAGGGAACTGGCATCAAAACAAAACATCGAATCTGAAGACTTGGCAATAGCAATGGCGGCTTATATGCTCGGATTTGGTAGCTATAAGGGGTTTGCAAAGTGATTTTTCGCATTCCATTCACAAGCATCAGGTCGTAATAAAATGAGTAGAGAAATGCAAATACTGGAGTTTATAGAAAAAACCGATTTATCCAAACAAAGCGAATGCGAAAAAGCCAAACTCCTTTGCTTCTATCATTACAAGGAAACTGGGGAATCTGTTTTTTCTATGCCATTAATATCTGACTTGTTTATCCAGTGTGCATTCAATGCTCCTAATAGTTCAAGATTAAAAGGCAAATTGACAAGAGGAAAAGAAAAAGCTTTCATTAATTCTAAAGGACAGGCCACAACAATAGAGTTCGTACCTGCAATCTTGCAAAGTATGGAGAAAATGCAAGGAGCATTATGGGAAGATTATACTACGATTGAATCTGATAGTGAGTTAATTGACGAGAAAAAGTTTATTGGAAAAAGGAACTACTTGGATCGACTCATTCGACAGGTAAATTGTTCGTATGCCAGCAATTGCTATGATGCCGCAGCAGTTTTGATGCGCAGGTTGTTCGAGGTGCTGCTTGTTCTGTCATATCAACACTTTGGAATAGATGATCGGATAAAGGACTCATCAGGAAAAGGCTATATTATGCTTGAAGGAATTGTAAAAGATGCTAAGAATAATTCGACACTTAAGCTTTCGAGAATAAAAAACGAGTTTGATACATTCCGTATGGTTGGAAATTTTTCAGCGCACAACATTACATATACTGCAGGAAAAAAGGATATTGATGACATAAAAATCAACTATCGAGTTATGCTCGAAGAATTATATAATAAGGCAGGGCTGTTTTAATGGGAGAAAAATCTGAAATTCGGGTTCAATTTGAAATTGGAGAAATTAAATTTGAAGCAGAGGGATCTGCTGAATTAGTGGAAAGGGAGCGGAGCATTTTCAATAATACCCTCTTACCAGCTGCAATTGATGCGATTGTGCGTACTCGCAGTGTGGCACAACAATCCTCTGTGTATATGCAAACGGCAGCCTCACAACAGCCTCCTATATTAGCTTCAACAAATGAGTTACTACCAGAAGCAGTGGGGTTAGAGACAGAAGCGGATTTATCCCGTGTTACACTTGTGTCATTTATAAAGAAATATGGCTCTTTGACCGAATCGGATTTCGTGCTTTTTTCGGCGTACTTTGACGAATTGAAAAATAAAACTAGCTATTTCACAAAGGATGATGCAGATAAATACTATGATGAGGCACGAAAAGCTAAGCCTCAAAATATAAGTATGTGCTTGAATCGATTGGCACAAAAGGGACTCATAATAGATGCTACCGATGTTGAGCAAAAAAGTCCAAAACCATATAGAGTATCCAGTGAAGGAATAGAGTATATCCGTAATTACAGCCCAAAGAATGCCACCGAGAAGAAAGCTACATCTTCGAAAAAAAGCCGCAAACGTCATTCAAAAGAAAAATCGGTGTATGCCGATATTAACTGCGACGAATTGAATCTAACATCTTACCCGTCTGTCAAAGAATTAAAAGATTTCAAAGAAAAGATGCTACTTGTTCTATATATTGTCACAAAAGAGCAGAAGGGTGAGTGGTTTACAACCGATGATGTCCTTTGCCTTTTAACAGATATCTTTGGCGAAGCAGCAACCAAAGATCAGGTAAATGGTGTCTTTAGCCGTGAAAAGTTGTGGTTCAAAACAAAAAAAGAAGACAACCGCACAAAGAGAAAGTTGCTAAATCAGGGAATTAGTTTTGCAGAGTCTTTGAAAGCAACCGATTCTTCTATGACAACAAAATGACAACAGGAATTATGATACATCATATTTCCTGGATAATCTAAGTAATCCTGATAATCGAAGCTAAGCCATCTATACAAAATCGTTTAGGTTATGGTTTCAGGGACCGAGTGGGAGTAGAGAAGGGTTTGCACTGCTCCAGGGGGCTTAATGATAGGTGATGATAAAATGCTCGATGTCGTAGTTACGTCGAAAGGTTAATCGTTGAGTACTCCTATCCATCCAGACTCCTAAAATCCTGGGTCTGCATCATTAGAACCTGA
This sequence comes from Varibaculum cambriense, assembly GCF_002848005.1. Lineage (GTDB taxonomy): Bacteria > Actinomycetota > Actinomycetes > Actinomycetales > Actinomycetaceae > Varibaculum > Varibaculum cambriense_B. Next base: position 6,489 of record NZ_PKHX01000004.1, read on the forward strand.
ATCAAGCAATACTCCTAACATTCCTACTGGTGAGTAAACTAACCCTAATCCATCATTGCCGCTGCCAGCTCCAGCAACTGGGATGAATTCTCCAATGCCTCCTCCTGCGGGAATGGTTCCTCCACCTCCTCCTGGTGGTTTCCCGCCTCCTGGTGCGCCAGGTGGTTATCCACCCTACCCTCAGCAACCTGGATTTGGAACGCAGCCGGTATGCAATGCTGCCAATTCAATGTCAGCCGGGCGGAATCCCTATCCGCAGACAGGATATGAACCGCTCAATCAATTTGGCGTTTATCCAGTCTACCCAGGTAATAGTGCCGGATATCCTGGAATGAAGAAACCGGCAGGAGATTTTGCTCTGGCATTGAAAGCTATTTGGCCAACTTTTACAGGAATGCACAAATCTGAAGGACAACTCCGGGTAAAAGCTAACTCCCAGTTGAAACACTGGTGGTGGGTCATGATGCTGCTATTTGCTCTTGTAGCTGGACTGTCTTCCCCTGTGCTCCTTGCTCGCAGTGCAGATATTTTCTCTGGAGGAATACTGGGGGCTTCCGGATACGGAACCTATAGTGTCTTGTACTTCGCGCAATGGTTACTTTGCTTTGTTATGTTCACACTGGTGGCGTTCGCGGCTGTGATTCTGCGGGCGGTATTAGCCTTAGCGGCTGCCCGCACCAAGCAAACTTCGGTTTCGTTTACCCAGGTAGCTTCGACAGTTGCTACTGGGCTGGTATTGCCCACTTTTGTGCTGTCATTGATACTCTTAATCGCCCTGCTCCCAATTCCCGTTTTGACCACCATAATGATACTGGTGCTGCAATTGCTGCTTTCGGCATCCTTCTTGATGATGGAATTGCTGGTTTTCGGAGGCTTAAAAGACCTATATCCGAAAGATAAAAGCCCCGAAATGCGTCATACGGTTTTCTTTGTTATCTGGACTTTGTGTGCGTCATTGGTAATCGGAATGTTTGCAGTTCCTACCGGATCGTACGCGCTTTACTCTAGCGCAAAATCTGCCGTACAAGACAGTGTTCAAAATGAACTCAATAATTTGAATGATTTAGAGCGGTTATTCGGTAACTAATTCAACGCTGGTAGCGATATTTTTAGCGAAGTGCTGCGACCTGATCTGACCCTGGATAGCATGGAAGAGGACAATCTGAAAGGCTAATGAAAGGAAAGCACTCATGGCAGTTCATGACAATGGACCGGAGCCTTATAGCTTCGATTTGGAAACCGAGACCAAAGAAAACACCAACTATCGCACCACCGCCTGGACCGGGAAATACCTGCAGGTAACCCTAATGTCTATTCCGGTAGGTGAATCTATTGGCCTGGAAGTACACCCTGATAACGACCAGTTCCTGCGCCTAGATGCCGGCAAAGGCAAAGTAGTAATGGGGGATGCGGAGGATAATCTCACCTTTGAACAAGAGGTCGGCGATGGTTGGGCAGTGATGGTACCGGCCGGCAAATGGCACGACATTATTAACATCGGGGATGAACCGATGAAGGTCTATGCAATCTATTCCCCCTCCCACCACGCGCAGGGAATCGTACAAGAGACTTTTGCCCAGGCGGAAAAGGATGAGGACTCCGGCAAGGATGTTCCTCCCGAATGGACCGTGCAGCTGGGTAAATAGTTCCCATCCTTTAGAAGCTACTCCAGAAAATAGCTGGAATACCGTGGCTATTTAAAGGGGATAACTTCAGCAAATAACCTGTAGTGGCGTCGCCCTGAATTTGGGGCGGCGCCACTTGCTTTTCCGCAAACAGATATTTGGCCTTAATCCAGATTTTTAAGCAGCTTACTCTAGGACTGCAGTCGATCCAACGCGGCATCTAGACGGGTAAGTTTCGCGGTCATTTCACCCGTGCGGCCAGGACGAATATCAGCTTTAAGAACTAGTGATACCCGCGGAGCAAACTTGGAGACTGCCTCACACGCATCCTTTACCACCTGCATACATTCATCCCACTCGCCCTCGATAGTGGTGAACATGGAATCCGTACGGTTAGGTAGTCCCGAATCCCGAATAACTTTTACCGCGGCAGCAACTGCATCATGAACTCCGCCCTCAGCATCGGCGGTAGAAGGAGAAATAGAAAAGGCAACTAACATATTTTTACCTTAGTCCCTCTGGCCTCGAAACCGCCTAACGGATCCAAGTCCCAACCCTCTTGCCTCATTTTCGTTTTTTTAAAAGTAATCCCGTAAAGCTCAACTTCTTCCTCGGTACTAAGAGAATCGAGAAAAGGTGAGAAAAATTGCTTGCTGGTTTCTAGTTACTGATTAGTACGCCAGGCGCTGCCCCTGCTAGGCTAAAAGGGTAGCTAGTTGCTGCGGGGTTCCTTCAAGAAGCCCGGGGCAAGCAGTTAACAGGCTCCCCGGGCAGCAGGTTTTACCAGAGGTCAGGGGGATGCGGTTGGGTAGTGGGTGAGAATTCAGACGACTTCCCGATTCCGCGCGCAAAATTTCATACCGGGCAGCTATTTCATATAAGGGAAGACTTTGAATAAGCGGATTTTCGTAAGGAAAAAGAACGATACTACCCAGTTCAATGTCTATGACATTTTCGGCCTCGACGCGGCTGCACTGGAAAAAGCCAAATACACCGTGTTTGCAGAGGTCAACCAAGATTTGGTGCTGGACGAAATCGATATCGAAGACTATTACGTCCTCGAATATTTGCCCGGACAGTTCGACCAACGTGCCGATGCCGCCGAAAAGTGCTTACAGCTGCAAGGATATGAAGCTACCGTAAAATGCGGATACGGACATACCGGCGAGGTTAAGTTCAACCCCATCGAGATGCGCCTAAAAGATATGGCGGTTCTGGAAAACCAGACCTATGTGCCTAACCGGCAGCTGCCTCCCACCATTGAAATAACCGAAGATTACTATGAAAATGCTTCTTTGGCGATGACCAAGGAAGACCTGCTATTTATCAAAGGATACTTTGATAGCATCGGGCGTCTGCCCACCGAAACTGAAATCAAAGTAATCGATACCTACTGGTCAGACCATTGTCGCCATACCACTTTTGAAACTGAACTAACCGATGCCGCCTTTAGCGGTCCTTACGCGGATCGCCTACAGGAAGAATGGGATCGCTACCTAGGGGAGCGCAATAGCGAAAAACCGATTACCCTGATGGATTTGGCCACCTTGGCCGCTAAACGGGAAAAGGTGAAAAACCAGGAAGTTTCCAACGAGATCAACGCTTGCTCGGTATATGTAACTGTGGGCGGGCAGCGCTATATCCTGCAGTTTAAGAACGAAACTCACAATCACCCCACCGAGATTGAACCTTTCGGTGGGGCTTCTACTTGTATAGGGGGAGCTATTCGAGATCCCCTATCGGGACGTACCTTCGTTTACCAGGCCATGCGAATTTCTGGCAGCGCCGATCCCCGGCTAGCAGACCCGATAGAAGGGAAACTTTCCAGTAAGGAAATCACCCAGCGGGCAGCCGCCGGATATTCCTCCTACGGCAACCAAATCGGGCTGACCACCAACTATGTAAAAGAAATCTATCACCCCGGTTATCGTGCAAAACGCCTCGAACTCGGGTTTGTGGTGGGAGCAGCCCCCGCAGAAAACATTATTAGGGAAGAACCTGCCCCCGGGGATCTCATCCTCTTGATCGGAGGACGCACCGGACGTGACGGGATCGGGGGAGCCACCGGATCCTCCAAAACCCATACTCGAGACTCCTCCCAAACCTGCGGGGCAGAGGTACAAAAAGGCAACCCGATCATTGAACGCAAGATCCAGCGGCTCTTCCGCCGCGGTGAGGTCGCCAAGCGGATAAAGAAATGTAACGACTTTGGGGCCGGGGGAGTCTCCGTTGCCATCGGGGAACTGGCTCCCGGACTAGAGATAGAACTTGACCGGGTACCGGTCAAATATCAGGGATTAAATGGTACCGAGTTAGCGATCTCGGAATCTCAAGAGCGGATGGCAGTCTGCATCGACCCTGCAGACCTGCAGTTCTTCTATGATGCTTGCGCCAGTGAGGACGTAGAAGTAACCCACGTGGCCACCGTGACTGCTGAGCGGCGTCTGGTGATGCATTACTTGGGAGAAACTATCGTCGATATTTCCCGAGACTTCCTGGACACTAACGGGGTACGTTCCCAAGCTAAATTTAAGGCAGCCTCGGGTGGACAAATCGCTCCCGAGCGGGAAGTTTCCGGTTCAAACCTGCAGGAAAAATTAGCAAATAACCTGGCGGACTTAAATATTTGTTCTCAGCGCGGCTTAAACGAGATCTTTGATTCCTCGATTGGTGCCACCACTTTGACCCTGCCTTACGGTGGTAAATTTCAGCGCACCCCCTCGCAGGTGAGTGCCCAACTGGTATCTCTAGAGGATGGACAGGCCGAGGTAGCCTCAGTAGCGGCCTACGGTTTTGAACCTTCGCTAGCCGAACTTAGCCCCTATCACAGCGCCATAGTTTCCGTAGTGCAATCCATGTCGCGACTGGCCGCAGCCGGGGTAGATTACCGCGACTTGTATTTCACTTTCCAAGAATATTTCCAGCGCCTAGGCGAAGACCCCGAAAAGTGGGGAACCGTGGTAGAAGCCCTGCTAGGAGCTAACCGCGTCTTAAGGCACTTCCACCTGGCCTCTATCGGGGGCAAAGATTCCATGTCCGGTACTTTCGAAGACATGCATGTGCCGCCGACCTTGGTAAGCTTCGCTATCGGAATGCAGCAAGCAGATAAATTGCGCACTCCCGAATTTAAAGCCCGTAATCATCGTCTCTACCTGTTACCAGTGCAAACAGATGAGCTGGGGGCAGTTGATCTGGAATCTTTCCAAGCTGCCCTCGATAGGCTGCAAGCGATTAATCCGCTCTCGGCATATGCCCTGGGATATGGAGGGATCGCAGAAGCGCTGCCAAAAATGGCTTTCGGAAACCGGATCGGTTTCGACATTAACACGGAAGAAGACCTCTTTGCTTCCCGCTATGGCAGTTTCCTGATCGAAACTGATCAACATTTGGACTTACCGTTGCTGGGGTACACCGGTAGCTGGTCAGACAGTACCCTTAACGGGCAGCGCTTAGACCTGGCTGCTTTGCAAAAAGCCTGGGAAGAACCTTTAGCAGAGATTTTCCCGACCGCCGGTAAGCGGATCACCAGTAGTGCCTCCCGTTCCAGCGAAACCTGCCTGACCAAGACACATCACGCCCCCTATCGAAAGCAAAATCCGCAGGTATTTATCCCCATCTTCCCGGGTACTAACTGCGAATACGATATGACCCGGGCTTTTACTCGCGAAGGGGCACAGGTGGTAACCGAGGTTTACCGGGATGCCGCCTCCTATGCCCGACAAATCGAGCAAGCCGATATTTTGGCGCTGCCCGGCGGATTCTCCGTGGGAGATGAGCCGGATGGCTCGGCAAAATTTATTGTTTCGGTGCTGCGCCAAGAGCAGGTCAAAGAAGCCGTCCACTCCCTACTGCGCAAAGGCGGTCTGATCCTGGGAATTTGTAATGGTTTCCAGGCATTGATCAAATCCGGACTGCTTCCCTATGGACAGATCCGCGATCTGGATCCGGATTCACCTACCCTGGCAGCAAATGAGAGTGGTCACCACGTAGCCAAAATCGTCCATACCGCCGTGTCTTCGGTGGCCTCCCCCTGGCTCAGTTCCTTTGATGTGGGAGAAGTCCACCACATACCGATTTCTCATGGTGAAGGGCGGGTAATTATGAGCCCCGAGCAGTACCGCGAATATTCGGCCTCGGGTCAGATCGCTACCAAATATTTAGGGGAGAACCCCAATGGATCTTCCTTCGGAATCGAAGGGCTGTTGGCTCATCACGGGCAAATCCTGGGAAAGATGGGTCATTCAGAAAGGAGCGGTAGCGGTTTATACCTCAACTACTGTCCCGAAATAGAACAAAACCTATTCAGAAACGGGGTTAATTATTTCCGATGGATGTAGCAATCATTTTTGGTTCCGCCTCCGATAAAGAAAAAATGGCGGGCGCAGCCAAATGCTTAGACGAGTTCGGATTGGAATATCAGGCTTATATCGCTTCGGCTCATCGCGTACCGGAACTTTTAGAGAAAATCCTAAAAGACGCCGTGGACTCGGGGGCGAAAGCCATCATCGCCGGGGCCGGCCTGGCGGCGCACCTGCCCGGAGTTATTGCCTCTAAAGTGACGATCCCCGTAATCGGGGTACCTTTAGATGCAGCCTTAGGCGGTCAGGATGCTCTCTACTCAATAGTGCAGATGCCGAAAGGAATCCCGGTTTCTACGGTAGGAATCAACAATTCCTATAACGCCGCCATGACTGCGGTGCAGATTATTGGCACCAGTAATGAAAAGGTAGCCGCGCAACTCAAAGAGTATCGCGCGAATATGAAGCAGAAGTTCACCGCTGACCCGGTTAGTTTTTAAAAGAAAATTTTAGAGAAAAAGAAGGCAAAATATGGAGAAAAAAGAATTCCTCTACGAAGGAAAAGCCAAGAAAATCTATGCCACTGATGACCCCGATAAGGTTATTGTCTATTACAAGGATGATGCCACTGCCGGTAACGGTGAAAAGAAAGGCACTATTGCTGATAAAGGCATTATCAACAATGAACTCACCAGCTACCTGTTTGAAATGCTGGCCTCGCAGGGAGTAAAAACCCACTTCATTGAGAAACTTAATGATCGCGAGCAGCTGTGCTGGAAACTCGATATTGTTCCGCTAGAGGTAATCACCCGCAATATTATCGCCGGTTCTATGGCAAAGCGTCTGGGGCTCGAAGAGGGCACCATGCCGAAGAAAATGATCCAAGAGTTCTCCTACAAGGACGACGATCTAGGTGATCCCCTGATTAACTCAGATCACGCGGTAGCCATTGGGGCTGCTACCGAAGAAGAGGTGGCAGAAATCCTGGAGGTAACCGCCAAGATTAACCAGATCCTATCTGATGCTTTCAAGAAGGAAGGTATCCTTCTGGTGGACTTCAAGATTGAGTTCGGTCGGGACAAGGACGGGAACCTGCTGTTAGCAGACGAAATTACTCCCGACACTTGCCGGCTGTGGGACGCGGAAACCAAGAAGAAGCTGGATAAGGACCGTTTCCGCCGGGATATGGGCGGAATCGAAGAAGCCTATAAAGAAATCCTGCACCGCATTACCAAGAAATAGGTTATTACTGGCGGATCCTGGGGGCGGAGGAAACCCCTCCGCCCCCAGGGAACAATCGTTATTTAGGGCAAGGAAAAAATAGATTATGGTCAGCTATAAAGATGCCGGTGTTGATAAAGAGGCAGGATACGAGCATGTGCGCCGGTTAAAGCAAATGGTTGCCTCCACCCAAAATGAACAGGTTTTGGGGTCGCTAGGATCATTTGCTGCCCTCTATGAACTAGGCAAATACCAGGAACCAGTCCTAGTCTCCGGTACTGACGGGGTAGGTACCAAGCTGAAAATCGCCTTTGCCCTAAAAAAATACGACACCGTAGGCATCGACCTGGTGGCGATGTGCGTTAACGATGTGCTTTGCCATGGGGCGCGGCCACTGTTTTTCCTCGATTACCTAGCATGTTCTGAGCTTGATGCTGAGGTATCTTCCCAGTTAGTTTCGGGAGTGGTTACCGGTTGCAAGCAGGCGGGTGCGGCACTCATCGGGGGCGAAACCGCAGAGATGCCCGGTTTTTATCAAAGCGGCGAATACGATATGGCCGGGTTTACCGTCGGAGTGGTAGAAAAGGCCAATATTATTGATGGCTCGACGATAAAAGCCGGCGATGTAGTGGTAGCCCTACCTTCCTCCGGACTGCATTCAAATGGATTCTCACTGGTGAGAGCGCTCTTCAAAGATCATTTTCCCGAGGAACTGTTGACCCCTACTAAAATCTACGTTCCCGAAATTCTCTCGTTGCTGGACCAAAAAATCGAGATCCACGGGCTGGCTAATATTACCGGGGGCGGGCTGGAAGAAAACGTACCCCGGATTATTCCCGAGGGTCTTTGCGCACGGATCGAAAAAGAAAAGGTTCGGATTCCCGCCATCTTTAAACGCGAAGAATTCGCGGCAGTACCTGAAAGTGAAATGTGGGGAACTTTCAATATGGGGGTGGGCTTCACCTTGGTAATTCCCCCTGAAGAACTACCGAAAGTAACCGCCGCGCTGCCCGAGGCCTACAAAATCGGAGAAATCCTTAGCAAAGAGCAATGCGATGGCTCTGCCGAAAATAAAATCTGTCTGCTTTAACCGCAAGTAACCAAGCCAGCTAGAAAAGAGAAAAAACTAATGGCCAAGATTTTGATAGTAGGCAACGGGGGACGTGAGAATGCGATTAAACGCGCCCTTTCCGCCCACGAAATTGCCCAAACTACCTCCTCTGATATGCAGGAAATCTTGCGGACAGCCCAGGAGTTCTCCGCGGATCTAACTATTGTGGGTAGCGAAGACCTGCTGGTAGCGGGGATTGGGGATCTGTTTAGCCAGGCCGGTATGAAACTATTTGGCCCGGGTAAAGCGGCGGCTCGCCTGGAAGGATCCAAAGCCTACGCCAAAGACTTTATGCACAAATACGGGGTGAAAACCGCCCGTTACGAAACCTTCACCGATCCGAAGGACGCGATGGCGGGGCTAGCTGATTTTAACTTACCGGTTGTGGTCAAAGCCTCCGGGTTAGCCGCCGGTAAAGGCGTGATTATCTGCCAGACCACCGAGGAAGCACAAGACGCTATCTCTCAAATCATGGTGGACCAGCGCTTCGGGCAAGCCGGCGAAAAGGTGGTGCTGGAAGAATTCTTGGTGGGTAAAGAGGCCTCGATTCTCAGTCTCGCCAACGAAAAGGGGATCTTCCCGTTAGTTTCCGCCAAAGACCACAAGAAAATAGGGGAGGGGGAGACCGGCCCTAATACCGGCGGGATGGGTACTTTTGCCCCCAACCCCTTCTACACTGCGCAGCGGCAAGCAGAGTTCGAACGCGATATTTTGGCTCCCACTTTAAAAGGAATTCAAGCAGAAGGTCTCGAGTTTGCCGGTTGCATCTTCTTTGGGCTGATGCTGACCGATAACGGTACTTACCTGCTGGAATACAATATGCGTTTCGGGGATCCGGAAACGCAAGTGGTGCTTCCCTTAGTTGAGGGGGATTTTTACCAGCTGCTGGTGGCTTGTATGGAACGGCGCCTAGAACCTAGCGATATTAAAATCCGCGATCAAAAAGCTATTTGTCTGGTGTTGGCTTCGGGAGGCTACCCGGGGAGCTATGAAAAAGGCAAAGAGATTACCGGGCTAGAGGGCGTAGATTATCTCGATGCCGGGGTACGGCGCGAGGAGGGGAAAGCCTATACCAATGGGGGGCGGGTACTGAATCTAGTAGCTCGCGCAGACACTTTAGAAGCCGCCCGCCAGGTGGTTTACGAAAATGCCCAAAAAGTAGATTTTGCGGGCAAAACTTACCGAAAAGATATTGGCGCAGACGCGGTTTAGGAGCGAATTTTGAAGGCACAAGTCGTAAATAACCTGGGCGAAGAGTGCGGAGTTTTTGGGGTCTACGGTTCTCCCGACGCCTCCAGCCTGATCTACTACGGTCTGCATGCTTTGCAACATCGCGGACAAGAAGGCGCGGGCATTGCGGTCTCCGATGCAGACACCATTCGAGTTAAAAAAGCGAAAGGGCTGGTTAGTGAGGTTTTTGATGACCCCATACGTCTCGCTAAGCTAAAGGGATCGCGCGGCATCGGACACGTGCGTTACTCGACTTCCGGTAATAACTGGAGCTGCAATCTGCAACCCTTCGTATTTCATATGCATAACGGGAATATTGCCTTAGCCCATAATGGCAACCTCGTGAACTCCCCGGATCTAAAAGTTGAGTTAGAACGCCAAGGTTCGCTATTTAACTCCAATTCGGATTCAGAAGTGCTAATGCACTTGATTATGCGCGAACAAGGCAGCTTTTACGAGCGGCTCTGTGCAGCCTTGCAGCGGTTGCGAGGTGGATTTAGCTACCTGATTATGAATGACGATACCATGTACGGGATTGTGGATCCGCACTGCTTACGACCACTGGTGATCGGAAAGATGAAGACCCGCGGCGGTTGGGTAATCTCCAGTGAAAGCTGCGCCCTGGATTTGATAGGAGCCGATTTTTATCGGGATCTGCGCGGCGGGGAAATCGCGATTATTAACGAGGACGGACTAAAGATTGAACGCTACTGTCCGCCGGCCGATACTTGCGTAGCCGCTATGGAATATATTTATTTCGCTCGGCCCGACTCCAATATTTTGGGGAAAAATGTCCATGCGGTGCGCAAACAATGCGGGATGACTTTAGCCCATGAACAGCCCACTCCCGGTGCAGATATTGTCATTGGGGTTCCGAACTCCTCGCTTTCGGCAGCTTCCGGCTATGCAGAGGCCGCGCACCTGCCCTATGAAATGGGGTTAGTGAAAAACCAATACGTGACTCGTACCTTTATTCAGCCCAAACAGTCGCTGCGGGAAAAAGGGGTACTGATGAAACTGTCCGCGGTCAAAGGGATCGTGGAAGGCAAATCGGTGGTGATGGTAGATGATTCCATTGTCCGAGGTACTACTTCCCGGCGGATCGTCAAGCTGCTAAAAGATGCCGGTGCCCGCGAGGTACATGTGCGGATCGCTTCTCCCGAGTTTATTTTCCCCAGTTTTTATGGGATTGATGTTTCCAACTCAGCAGAATTGATCAGCGCTCATATGAATGTGGAAGAACTACGAGAACATTTAGGGGCAGATTCCTTAGGGTACCTGTCGATACCGGGACTGGTGGCCTCCGTGGGTCTGGATCTGCCCGGTAAATACGGAGGCCTCTGTATGGATTCTTTCGCTGGTCACTACCCGGCCGGGCTAGGTAGCTATGAACAAGAATATCTCGAGACTCAAACCGAGATTCAAAAGCACTTTTCTGCCTAGAAGCCTGTTTTACATTTCAAAGCTGCCCAGCTTTACTAGCTGTCCCGGTAGTCTTGGTTAGCGCTGTTTATGCAGCGGCTCGGATCTTATCGCGGGCCCGGTAAGCGGGGATTAGCTCGGTGACAAGCATAGCGGCAACTACTAAGGTACCTCCGATGATCATTCGCAAGGTCGCGTCCTCGCCCCCGAAAAAGACTGCAAAGGCTGCCGCGAACACCGGTTCCATTGTCATTACTACTGCCGCCTTAGTAGGACGCAGGTGTTTCTGCGCCCAGGTCTGCATGATTAAGGCTCCGATGGCTGCGAACACCACCGTGTAAAGCAACACTGTCCATTGCCTAGCGTCCTGCGGTAATTGCACTCCAAAGGGTAGAGCCGCTAGAAAACAGAAAACTCCAATGGCTATTAATTGGATGGCCGCTAAGGTTATGGGGTCGTCTTTGGCAGCCCAGCGAGCGGTGAGCACGATGTGGAGGGCAAAAAGAGCTGCTCCTGCCAAAGTTAACAGTTCCCCGAAGCCAATGGAGAATCCATCAAGACTCAAAACCATTAGCCCGGCCATCGCTACCAGGGCAGCTGCCAGGTTTACCGGCTTAATCTTTTCTTTGAAAAGCAACCACACTAGCAAGGGAGTGATCACTACATACAGTCCAGTAATGAAACCCACCACCGAGGCATCGGCAGTCTCTAGGCCTTTGGTTTGTAAGACTTGTGCCGCGGAATAGACTGCTCCTAAAGAAAAAGCGTGTTGCCAGACTTTTCGGTTAGCTCTTTTTAAGCGCGGATAAAATATCATTGCCGAAAGCGCGCCCGCGATCACGAACCTAACCCCTAGAAAAGATAGGGTGGTCATACTAGTCAACAGGTCTTTGATCAGGAAAAAGGTAGAACCCCAAAAAGCGGTGGTCAGTATCAGCGCTAAAACTGCTAGAGACTGCAGATAGTAGCGATTGAGTCCCTTCAAATCAGCCCCCTTTGATTTTCACCGTCATTCGATTCTAGGAGGCTTAGCTGGCGCAAAGCCATTTAAGAGAGTGTGTACTCCGGCACCTTATAAGAATCCGTAAGGAGAAAGAGGACACAAAAACTGCGCCAGCGGACTTAAAGACGTTAGGGGAGGTAACGATGTGCTATTCTTCCTTCAGGAAAACGTTAGGAGCGTGATGGGAACCAGACGGTGGCGGCAACTACCTGAGGTTTCTTTTTCCAATTCCACCCCGCTGCGGCGGGGTATTTTTTTATCAAAAACACTCAGTTGGAAAGGGCAAAAGCATGCCGGAAGACTATGATTTCCCGCGTTTCGGGGTAGGACAACACCTAATTTCGGTTGGTCAATTTGATCGCGAAAACCTGGGGGAACTCTTCGATCTTGCCGAGTTCTTGCGCCCGATTGCCCAGCGGAAACAAATCTGTACAGTGCTAGATGGTGCCGTCTTGTGTTCCCTATTTTTCGAGCCCTCCACCCGTACCCGCCTATCCTTTGAATCCGCCTTCTTGCGGCTGGGTGGGGAAGTAGAAACTACTACCGGTTTTACTTTCTCTTCTATGGCTAAAGGAGAATCAATCGCCGATACTTCCCGCGTGGTTTCCGGCTTCACGGATGTTCTAGTCGTGCGCCATCCCGATGCTGGTTCGGTAGCCGAATTCGCCCGTCATTCGGTGGTACCGGTACTTAACGCCGGAGATGGTTCTGGCGAGCACCCGTCCCAGGCGCTATTAGATGTGTTTACTATGCGCAAAGAACTGGGTAAACGCGGCAAATCTCTCGACGGCTGCACCATCGCGATTATGGGGGATCTGAAATATGGACGCACCGTCCATTCCCTCATGAAACTTATGAGCCTGTATGAGGGAGTAACTTTCCGGTTGTTTTCTCCGCCTTCACTGGAGCTGCCCCGAGAAATCGCCGAGTATGCGATTTCACGAGGCGGGCGAGTAATCGATTGCGATAACCAGATTGAGGCTTTGGAGGGCGCAGATACGGTTTACGCCACCCGGGTGCAGCGCGAACGGATGACCGAGGAACTGGCTAAATCCAAAGAATTGCAGGGGTGTCTGCTAGATAAGGCGATGTTAGAGGAGGCGGGAGCACATGACATCGTTATCTGTCACCCGTTGCCGCGAGATTCCCGCCCCAACGCTCTTGACCTCTCGACCGATGTTGATGATCTACCGGGGCTCTCCATTTTTAAGCAAACCGATAATGGGGTGTTGGTACGCATGGCGATGTTCCTCACCACTATGGGGGTCGGTAAGCAGCTGGTACAAGCCAAAACCAAACACAAGATCTGGAAAGTTAGCCCCGAAGGTTAAGCGGGAGATTTTCTCAGATACCAATCGGAGTTTAACTTCCGGTTTCTTACCCGCGTAACCTAAAAATATGGCGGGAATAATCCAAGGTTTGGCGGCAATTTGCGCGGTAGTAGCCATCGGATGGCTGCTGCGAATCCGCCGTATTATGAGCCGCGAGGTTATTGATGCCTTAGCTCAAATTGTGTACTGGGTGGCTACTCCCGCGCTGATTTTTCACACGGTTTCAACTTCACCTTTAGCAGGAGCAATCGGGAAGCCCCTGGCTGTTGCCGCTATATCCGGGTGCGCGGTGGCCTTGATTTTCTCGATTCTGGCCGTGATTTCCCGAATGCAAAGAGTTGAACGTGCCGTGGCAACTATGAGTTCTTCGGTAACTAATGCTGCCCATATCGGGATTCCAGTTGCCGCCTACGTCCTGGGAAACACTTCCGCAGTGGCACCGGTAATTATTTTCCAACTCTGCTTCTTAACCCCGTTTTCTTTTGTCATGATCGACCTGGCAGCCAACAAACAAAGACTTTCGATCGGTTTGGCAACGAAAATGGTTTTCACCAACCCGATGGTGATTGCGGTACTGCTAGCGTTAGCGATTAATGCCGCGCAGCTGCCGGTACCTCGCCTAGTGTCTTCGCTAGCCGACCTGTTAGGGTCGGCGGCACCGGCGATGGTGCTGCTCGCTTTCGGGGCCTCCCTAAAAGATATGCGCCCTAAAGAACTTAGCTGGAAAACCGTGAGTCTGGTTGCGGCCTGTAAAGAGGCGCTGCATCCCTTGCTCGCTTGGGGAGCAGGTACCTTGCTAGGTTTGAGCGGTCACGCGCTACTAGCCGTCACCGTAATGGCGGCGATGCCTTCGGCGCAAAACTGTTTTGTAGCGGCTACTCGAGCCAAAGCTGGCCAGCAGGTTGCCCAGGGAGGCATTATGGTCACTACCGCCCTTTTTGTTCCGGCGGTAGTGACCATAGCGGCGCTTTTAACCTAAAAGCCAGACTGTAGTCGCCCTATTTCTTAAATAGAGTCTTGCGGGCATAAACCGGCTCGGACGTTACCTGCAACCCTAATTGCCGGAAAATTTCGGTGTCTACCGAACCTAAAATGGTGGTGGTATGCACTTCGCTACCACGCAAATGCACCAGTTCATCAAGGGCTTTGCGTGCATTTTCATCGGTGTCAGCCGAAACTGATAGCGCAATCAATACCTCATCAGTATGTAGACGGGGGTTGCGAGCCCCTAAGTGGTCAACTTTTAGGGTCTGGATGGGCTTGATTGACGAAGGCGCCAGTAGTTGTACCTCCGGATCAATGCCAGCCAATAATTTCAAAGCGTTAAGTAACATGGCAGAGCAGCATCCCAGTAGGGGAGAAGTCTTACCGGTAATAATCCTCCCATCACTTAACTGCATCGCTGCCGCCGGAGCCCCGGTTTCGGCCTCCAGATTTAAAGCCGGCCGGACTACGTAACGATACTCTTTAGTGATTCCCAGTTTTGCCATCGTCATCGCAATCCGGTGCGACTCGATGGGATCGGCATGAGTGGCCGCCTCGTTACCCAAGGCGTGATAGTAACGGCGCACTACCTCTTGTTTGGCAGCTTCCTGGCAAACAAGATCATCGCTAATACAAAAGCCCGCCATATTAACGCCCATATCGGTGGGGGACTGATAGGGACAAGAGCCCGCTAGTTGTTGCAGCAGGGAGCGCAGCAAGGGGAAAACTTCCACATCCCGGTTATAGTTAACCGCCTGTTTTTCGTAGGCCTGCAGGTGGAAAGGATCGATCATATTGACATCGTCCAGGTCAGCAGTGGCGGCCTCATAGGCGAGATTCACCGGATGGTCGAGAGGGAGATTCCAAATGGGAAAAGTTTCAAACTTGGCGTAACCAGCTTTAATACCTCGCTGATATTCGTGGTAAATCTGGGACAGGCATGTAGCGAGTTTTCCAGACCCCGGTCCCGGAGCAGTTACTACCACCAAATCACGGCTAGTTTCCACATATTCATTGCGCCCGAAACCCTCCTCCGAAACGATCAGGTCAGTATTGGAGGGATAACCGGGAATCGTATAGTGCCGGGCAACTTTAAGTCCGGAACGCTCTAGGCGTTCTTTGAATAGCTTGGCGTTGTGGTTATCTTCTTCCATCTGGGTTAAAACCACGTTTTCCACCAGGAAGCCGCGTTCGCGAAATACATCCACCAGGCGGAGAACATCCTGTTCATAGGGAATCCCTAAATCAGCGCGAATTTTTTGCCGGTTGAGGTCTTTCGCGTTGATGGCAACCACGATTTCCATTTCGTCACGTAGGCGTTCCAACATCGAAATCTTGTTATCGGGGGTGAATCCCGGTAGCACCCGAGAGGCATGGAAGTCGTCGAAAAGCTTGCCCCCCATCTCCAGGTATAGCTTTCCGCCTATCTGCCGGCGACGTTCATCAATATGTTCCGATTGCGAAGAAATATACCGCTCAGAATCAAAACCAATCCGCATTGGACCCTTCCTGTTTGTCAACTTGGCGGGAGCCATGCGCCCTTACCCATAATAGTGCGCGCGGACGTCAGGGTAAACCTGGCAGGAAATAGGGGTTTGGTATCGACCACGCAGACAAGGGAAAATAGCTATTCCGTTGAAATGGGGCGCGGGTTCTCTTTGCGTCCAGTTTTTCTATTAGGATCAAATAGTGAGTGTAAAGTTAAGTCGCCTGGTGGAGCGTTTAGAAGAGCTGTATCCCCCCGAACTAGCAGAAGAGTGGGATCGGGTGGGATTGATTACCGGGCATCCAGATTCTGAAATCGATAAAGTCCTGGTAGCAGTCGATCCGGTGGCCAAAGTTGTTGACCAAGCGATCGCAGTTGGGGCACAACTTATTGTTACCCACCATCCCCTCTATTTGCGGGGTACTTCTTTTGTGGCAGCTACCGATCCGAAAGGGAGCCTAATCCACCGGCTAATAGAAAACGGAATCGCCCTCTTCAATGCCCACACTAACGCTGATTCCGCAGAGGGTGGGGTAGCTGATTGCCTAGCCGCTGCGGTGGGATTGGAAAATACCCGTCCGTTGATTCCCCTTAGCGAGCATACGGGTAGCGGGCGTATTGGCAATTTACCCGCCGCCTTGCCGCTGAAGGATTTTGTGCAACAGGTTGCGCAGGCTCTACCGGATTGCCCTGCAGGAATCCTAGTGGGAGGAGATCTGGAGGCAAAGGTGAAGACTATCGCGGTTAGTGGCGGTAGCGGTGATTCTTTCTTAGCGGATGCTCGCAGGGCAGGGGCAGATGTCTATATCTGTGCTGACTTGCGCCATCATCCCGCCTCCGAGCATTTAGAGGCCGGCAAGCCCTATCTGATTTGTGTCACTCATTGGGCTAGTGAATGGCTTTGGACCCCGCAGTGCGCTCGCGAATTAGCACAAAGTTTTGCGGGAGAGCTTACGGTAGAGGTCTCTGAGATTTGTACCGATCCCTGGGTAAAGCGAATCACGCCCGGAACCCAGGATAGTTAGAGGAGAACGCGATGGAAGCACCTTGGAAAGATCAGCTGGTTCTACTAGATTTGCAGGAGCTGGACACCAAAATCACCAAGTTACGGTTTCGGCTTAAGAAAATGCCTCAATTGGCGCAGCTAGCGAAGCTGGGCGAAACAGACCGCAAGCTGGACGACAAAAACACGCAACTGTCGGCGCTTAAAACCGATAAACAGCGGGAAATAACCAGCCTGGAAAATGACTTGGCAGGAATTCAAAATCGCCTGCAAACTCAGCAGCAACGCTTGGATGCGGGAGCGGGAACCCCTAAAGAGTTGGTGAGCCTCCAAGAAGAAATCCAACAGATGGGTAAGCGAATCTCTGATTTAGAGGAGCAAATGCTCTCGATAATGGACGAGATGGAACAGCTAGCGGACACCGAACAGCAAATCACCCGGCTTAAACAGGAACACGCCCAAGAGATTTCCCGACTACACGACGAAGTAGGAGCGGAAAACTCACAAATCACTGCCCAGTTGCAGCAGCTTGAAAAGGAGCGGGAACAAAAGGCGAGCCCCCTAGATTCGCAGTTGCTAGCTCTTTACGAGCAGGTGCGCGCCCAAACTGGCGGGGTGGGTGCCGTGAAGGTAGTTGACGGGAGGCCGGTCGGATATGATTTGGCCTTTTCGGTAGCGGAGATTGCACACTTGCGGGCAGCCAAACCAGAAGAAATTATTACCTCCGAGGATGAAGGCTATCTGCTGATTCGCTGCCCGCAATAGTGACTATTAATTTATTTAGCTACTGTTTTAAACGATGCCTTGCTCCATCATGGCGTGGGCTACTTTCAGGAAGCTATTGATATTAGCTCCCATCACATAGTCGCCGGCGTGCCCATATTCTTCGGCGGTTTGTGCGCATTCATCGTGAATATTGTGCATGATCTTGGTGAGTTCTTTTTCTACCTTCTCAAAGCTCCAAGAGGCGCGGGAAGCGTTTTGGCTCATTTCTAAGGCCGAGGTAGCAACCCCGCCAGCATTTGCCGCTTTACCGGGGGCGAACAACACCCCGGAATCTTGGAACAAGCTGGTGGCATTGGGGGTACAGGGCATATTTGCGCCCTCGGCAACTACTTTCACCCCACCATCAAGTAAACGCTTTGCATCCTGAGAAGTAAGTTCGTTTTGGGTAGCACACGGGAGCGCAACGCTTCCTCCTACTGCCCAAGGCTTAGAACCGGAATGATAGGTAACTCCCGGTTTGCGCTTGGCATATTCGGTTAGCCGGGCGCGCTCTACCTCTTTGATCTGTTTGAGTAGCTGGACGTCAATGCCGTCCTCATCAAGAACCCAGCCAGAAGAATCTGAAACGGTTACTACTTTCGCGCCTAGTCGTTCCGCCTTTTCTGCCGCATAGATCGCCACGTTACCGGCGCCGGAAATCATTACCCGTTGTCCTTCTAGGTCGAGTCCGCGCGTTTGTAACATTCTCTGGGCAAATAGCACTGCGCCGTAACCAGTGGCTTCGGTGCGCGCTTGGGATCCACCCCAAGAAAGAGACTTGCCGGTTAATACTCCCGATTCAAAACGGTTGGTGAGCCGCTTATACATACCGAATAGGTAACCAATCTCGCGTCCTCCCACTCCGATGTCACCAGCGGGGATATCGGTATATTCCCCAATGTGGCGATAAAGTTCAGTCATGAACTGCTGGCAAAAACGCATTACTTCGGTGTCGGAGCGTCCGTGAGGATCAAAATCGGAGCCACCCTTGCCGCCGCCGATGCCTTGACCGGTTAAGGCATTCTTGAAAATCTGTTCGAAACCCAAGAATTTCAAAATAGAGCGGTTCACCGAACGGTGGAAACGCAATCCGCCTTTGTAAGGGCCGAGTGCGGAGTTGAACTCGATGCGGTAACCGCGATTAACCTGGACTTCGCCGTTATCGTCCACCCAGGGAACTCGGAAAAGAATCTGGCGTTCCGGTTCTACCAGCCGATCTAGAAGTTTAGTTTCAGCGAACTCGGGATGCTTTTCTACCGCGGGGCCAATGGATTCTAGGATTTCCCTTACTGCCTGGTGAAACTCGGGTTCATTAGGGTTACGATCGAGAACCTCATCGTAAACCTTTTCCACAACACTGCTCATCAGCGCCTCCTTAAAACTTTTTCGGTATGTCTCGTCCGCCTTATCGAACGAAGCGCACTACCCTTTTAGTTTTCATTTTCCGCCGAAACTTTACCACTGCTATCCACATTTTGACTAAGCCATTAACTTTTTTGCCTTTCTCACAATTGCTGGAGGTGAGAACGGGACTTAAGGCGCAGGTTTTTGCTTTCAGTTACTGGTCGTTGCTAGCTGACCAAGGGGAATCATCGATAACCAAGCCCCCAGTAGGCAGGTATCCTAGGGATATGGCTGATCCTGCGTCCTACCGGCCGGCTCCGGCAGATATTCCCCCCAGTCCCGGGGTTTACCGTTTTCTGGATAAAAATGGGCGGGTTATCTACGTGGGCAAAGCTGTGAACTTGCGTAACCGCCTGGCTAACTATTTTCAGCCCTTAGACTCACTGCATCCGCGCACTCGGAAAATGGTAACTACCGGGGCAGCAGTAAAATGGGTGACGGTTGGGAACGAGCTAGAGGCGCTGTCCCTTGAATATTCCTGGATAAAAGAGTTTGCACCGCGTTTCAACGTAATGTATCGGGACGATAAATCTTATCCCTATCTCGCCCTAAATATGGGGGAAGAATATCCGCGAATCCATATTACGCGGGAGCGGCGGCGAGCTAACTCACGGTATTTCGGTCCCTACACCCAGGTGTGGGCGATTCGGGAAACCATGGATTTACTGCGAAAGGTTTTCCCGCTGCGCTCGTGTACCAAAGGGGTTTTTAATCGTTCCCAGGCGCTGGGTCGTCCCTGCCTAGAAGGCTATATTGATAAATGTTCGGCCCCCTGTGTAGGCAGGATTTCCAGCGAAGACTATCAGCAGCTTGCCGCCCAGGTGAGTGCCTTTTTGGATGGGAAAACCGAGCCTTTTACTTCCCGCCTTCGCCAGGAAATGGAGGAGGCTGCTTCTCGCCTGGACTTTGAACAGGCGGCGAAACTGCGTGACCAGTTGCGCGCCCTCGAAAAAGTTAGAGAAAAGAATACGGTAGTGCTGGACGAAAGCGTTGACGCCGATGTTTACGCCTTTGCCAAAGATGATCTAGAAATGATTGTGCAGGTATTTTATGTGCGTGCCGGCCGGATACGCGGCGAGCGCGGGTGGGTAGTGGACACCCCGGAAGATAAAGATCTGCCGGAAATGTTAGAGAGTTTCTTAGAGCAGACTTACGGGGAATATCGGCAGTTAAACCAGGCGGTAGCCCCCGCCAAAAGCGTAGACGATGTGGAGCATACTCCCACCCAAGCTATCCCCGCCGAAATTTTGATGCCGCTGATGCCGGCGCGTGCCTCCACCTTGAGTGACTGGCTGGGAGATATTCGCGGAAAGAAAGTCGAAATTAGGGTGCCGCAGCGAGGGCCGAAACGTTCTTTAATGGAAACGGTGGAGGAAAATGCTGCCCAAGCTTTGCGGCTGCATAAAACCAAACGGGTAGGGGACTTAACTCAACGCTCCGAAGCCTTACGCCAGCTACAGGAATATTTAGAGTTAGCGGATGCTCCCTTAAGGATCGAAGGTTACGATATCTCTCACACCCAAGGCACTCACCAAGTGGGTTCGATGGTGGTATTCGAAGACGGTGCTCCCCTAAAACGTGCCTACCGCAGCTTTAATATCCAAAGCACCCCTTCGGATTCTGCTGACGATACTAAAGCCATGAACGAAGTCCTCACCCGGCGTTTCGCGAGGCTGCGCGAAGAAGAGGCGGAAGCACAAAAACAGTTAGTAAGTACCGAAACTTCTGGGGAACGTCACCTGCGGCGTTTTTCTTATCCCCCGGACTTGATCGTGGTGGATGGGGGAGCGCCCCAGGTGAATGCGGCACAAAAAGCACTGGAAGCAGTAGGCGCCAATGTGAGTGTGATTGGATTAGCCAAGCGTCTGGAGGAAGTGTGGCTACCGGGTGCCGAGTTTCCAGTTATCTTGCCGCGTACTTCCCCCGCGCTTTATCTCTTGCAATACTTGCGGGATGAATCCCACCGTTTTGCGATAACTGCGCATCGGAAAAAACGCGGAAAAACCATGCATAAATCGGTGTTAGATGCGGTTCCGGGGTTAGGTCCGGTACGACAAAAAGCCTTGTTAAAGCATTTTGGTTCCTTAAAGCGGCTACGGGGAGCCGAGGTAAGTGAAATTGCGGAAGTTGAGGGTATTGGAGAAGTAATGGCGAAGCAGATTTTTGATTCCCTTGCCGATAGCCGGTAAGTTAGCGCGCTTCGTTGCATACTTAGAACATGGATGAAGCTCACCGACAATACGAATCTTCCCCGCCCACTGTTCCCGAGGGAGTACCGATTCTTGACGAAACCGCGCCACCTCGGGATGCCAATGTTCCCGAGATGATAATTATTACCGGAATGTCGGGGGCGGGACGTTCGCGAGCCGGGCAGGCATTAGAGGATCTGGACTGGTATGTAGTCGATAATCTGCCGCCCGCAATGTTACTGCCCTTCGCGGACATGATGACTCCGGAAGGGGAAGGCATTCACCGCCTGGCAGCGATTGTGGATGTACGCAGCGGGGAACTGTTTTCTAAACTGCAACATGCTTTGGATGAACTATCGCGGCGCCATATCCGTTATCAGCTGGTTTTCTTAGACGCGGACGAACGGGTCTTGGTGCGTCGCTATGAATCTAATCGGCGTCCCCATCCGCTGCAAGGAGGAGGACGGATTCTCGACGGAATTCGCTCCGAGCGGCGGATACTGGCTCCCATTCGTGCCCGTGCCGATGCCCTAATCGACACCACCAATATGAATGTGCATGATTTAAATCGGCATATGCGAGATGTGGTGGCTGGTGAGGGGGAGCGCCCGATGAAACTCACCGTAATGTCCTTTGGGTTTAAAAATGGGATACCCCTAGACGCTGATTGGGTTTGTGACGTGCGCTTTTTAGCTAACCCCTATTGGGTGAGCGAACTGCGGCATTTAACTGGCCGGGACACACCGGTAGCGAAATATGTGCTGGACCAACCGGGAGCCGAAGAATTTGCGGAAAACATGGTGAATATGTTGACCCCGATTTTCGACGGATATCTAACGGAGCTCAAACCCTTCGTAACTATCGCGGTCGGTTGTACCGGCGGGCAACATCGTTCGGTGGCACTGGCTGAAAAAATGAGTGAGCTATTCCGGGCGCAGGGCTTGCCGGTACGCACTGTTCATCGAGATCTGGGGCTGGAATGAGGACGTTACTTGATTCAAATGGCTGGATGACCCGCGGGTGGACGGGGCCCAATATTGTGGCACTTGGCGGGGGACATGGCTTGTCTGCAACTCTGCGGGCTCTGCGGCATATTACCCGACAATTAACTGCCGTAGTCACGGTAGCGGATGATGGAGGCTCTTCGGGGCGTTTGCGCGAAGAGCTCGGGGTACTACCTCCCGGGGATTTGCGGATGGCACTGGCGGCGTTATGCGATGACACTGATTGGGGGCTGACCTGGCGAGATGCTATGCAACACCGCTTTAGTTCCGAGGGGCCGCTGGATAATCACGCGCTGGGGAATCTCTTAATTGTCACCATGTGGGATCTTTTAGGGGATGTAGTCGAGGGCCTAGATTGGGTGGCTAGACTGCTTAACTGCAAGGGGAAAGTACTGCCCATGTGTGCGGATCCTATGGAGATCGAGGCTGATTTAGTCCTGGATGGCAAAAAACGGACTGTGCATGGGCAAGCAAAAGCCGCTAAAGCTCCTGGAAAAGTAGTTGATGTGCGGCTGAGCCCAACTCACCCGCGGGTTTGTCCGGAGACTATTCAGGCGATTAAAGACGCCGAGGGGATCGTTCTCGGGCCGGGGTCTTGGTATACCTCGGTGATTCCGCACCTGTTAGTTCCCGAACTTGCCGCGGCTTTGCAGCAGTCAGCAGCGGGAAAAGTAATGGTGATGAATCTGCAGCCCCATACGGATGAAACCGAGGATTTAACCCTGTCGGGACATATAGAGGCCTTTCGGCATTATGCGCCCGATACTAAAATCGACGTGGTGATTGTGGATCCCACCGCTATTGAAGATGATGATGATCTAGAAAGTGCCGCCGAATCCATCGGGGCAAAGCTGATTATGCGCCAGGTGAGGGCGGGTTCCGCCTCGGAGCAGCACGATCCTTTGCGACTGGCGGCAGCGTTGCGTGATGCTTTCGAAGGATATTTATCGGAAGTGGGATTTTCTGAGCTCTAGCTAGAATGAAGTCTAGATAGCAACTAAATATTTACTTTATAGGATCGAAAGGGATAACCAGATGTCTCTGACCTCAGATATTAAAAATGAACTAGCGGAGAAAACCTTAGCTAGGCAGTCTGAGGCGCAGGCGCAAACCGCTAGTATCTTGCGCTTTGCCGGTGGAATCCATTTAATCAATCGCAATATCGTGGTGGAGGCCGATGTAGACAATTTAGCGGTGATGAAAAATCTGGTTGATTGTCTGCAAAATCTTTTTGATACTCATCCCGATGTGGTGAAAGTAGAAGCGAAGGGAATTCGTGCCGATGATCGTTATGTGGTGCGAGTAGTAGAAAATGCCGGGACGCTAGCGCGATTGACCGGTTTGCTCGATCGAGCTGGGCGTCCGGTTCGGGGCTTGTCTCCGCGGCTAGTTTCGGGCGATTTGGGAGTGTCCAAGGCCACCTGGAGCGGCGCTTTTATGGCTCGCGGATCGTTATCACAGCCAGGGCGCTCGGGGTCCTTAGAAATTACCTGTCCTGGACCAGAGGCAGCGTTAGCGCTGGTGGGAGCGGCACGTCGTCTCGGAGTAAGCGCAAAGTCTCGCCAGGTTCGCGGCTTGGATCGGGTGGTAGTTCGCGATGGGGAACAAATATCAAAACTGCTAACCGCCATCGGGGCAGTTAAGGCACAAGCAATTTGGGAAAAGAATCGGGAAACTAATCAGGTACGGGGTTCGGTTAATCGCTTAGCGAATTTTGATGATGCTAATCTGCGACGCAGCGCCCGGGCAGCGGTAGCGGCGGCTGCCCGCGTCCGGCGAGCCTTCGAGATCTTAGGAGATGATATTCCGGAACACCTGTTACAAGCTGGTCAACTGCGACTGCAATACAAAGAAGCTTCTCTAGAAGAATTGGGACACAAGGCCGATCCTCCGCTAACGAAAGATGCGGTTGCCGGCAGGATCCGGCGATTGTTAGCAATGGCAGATAAAGTAGCCCATGAGCGGGGGATACCTTCCACCCAGTCAGCAGTTGATCGGCAGGAAAACCATTAATGCCGGCTTTCTGATAGCAGGGAATTTTCTCAGGGTAAGGTCTTGGTAAATAACGACTATCGGCCTAAGCGGAAAGCCGCTATTTTGTGTAAACTAAAAACTAAGAGGACGGCTCAAGATGGTCGTCCCCAAGATTGGGGTCACTGGTTTCACTCGGTGGCCATGGATCTTGACCTAATAGATAGACTCCGCTGGTAAACCAGCAGTTCAGGAGGATAATAGTGACTATCCGTGTTGGAATCAATGGCTTTGGCCGTATCGGCCGTAACTTTTTCCGGGCCATTCGGGCTCAGGGTGCCGATATCGAGGTTGTGGCTGTAAACGACCTCACCGACAATAAAACTCTTTCTCACCTGCTAAAATATGATTCGATTCTCGGGCGCCTTGATGCTGAGGTAAGCTACGACGAAAAATCTATTACCGTAGGCGATCACAAAATCGTAACTTTCGAAGAGCGCGATCCTGCTAACCTGCCCTGGGGCGAAGTGGGTGCAGATATCGTTATCGAGTCCACCGGCTTTTTCACTGACGCCACCAAGGCAAAGGCGCACCTGGAAGGGGGAGCTAAGAAAGTTATTATTTCTGCTCCCGGAAAGAACGTGGATGCTACTTTCGTGATGGGTGTAAACCACACCGATTACGATCCTGAAAAGCACACCATTATTTCCAATGCTTCCTGCACCACCAACTGCCTAGCTCCGATGGCAAAGGTGCTAAACGATAACTTCGGTATTGAGCGCGGTTTGATGACCACCATTCACGCTTACACCGGAGATCAGCGTATACACGATGCTCCGCACAAGGATCTGCGTCGCGCCCGCGCTGCCGCGCTGAACATTGTGCCTACCACCACTGGTGCTGCCAAAGCAGTTTCCCTGGTACTACCGGAACTGAAGGGCAAGCTGGACGGCTACGCCCTGCGCGTACCGGTACCTACCGGCTCGGTTACTGACCTAACCTTCACCCCCTCCAAGCCCTGCACCGCTGAAGAGATCAATGCGGCGATGAAGAAGGCTGCTGAGGGCGAGCTCAAGGGAGTTCTTGCCTACTCCAATGACGAGGCGCTAGTGTCCACCGATATCGTGACCGATCCGCACACCTCGATCTTCGATTCTGGCCTGACCAAGGTAATCGATGGCCAGGTGAAAGTGGTTTCCTGGTACGACAACGAGTGGGGCTACTCCAACTCCTTGGTCAACCTGACCAAACTGGTAGGGGAAAAGCTCTAAACTGATGCGACGTGATGCATAAGGTATGCCCGCCTGCCTGTCTCAGGCAGGCGGGCATAGTCTTATTACTCGTTCTTACGCCCACCGGGGCAGGAAGGTTAACTAAATAATGGCTCTGAGAGATATTGAGTCCTTAGGAGATTTGACAGGGCGTAAAGTCCTGGTGCGCTCCGACTTTAATGTGCCGTTGCAGGACGGCAAAATCACGGATGACGGCCGGATTCGTGCCGCATTGCCCACTCTTAAAGCTCTGGTAGACGCCAAAGCGAAAGTGGTGGTGATGGCGCACCTCGGTCGCCCGAAAGGACAGGTAAATCCCGAATTTTCCCTAGCGCCAGTGGCCAAACGGCTAGGAGAACTGCTGGGGCAGGAAGTAGTCTTGGCGAAGGACACCGTTGGCGAAGACGCCAAGAAACAGGCGGCTGCCCTAGAATCCGGACAGGTTCTACTGCTAGAGAACGTCCGTTTTGATGGGCGTGAAAACTCCAAGGATGACGCGGAGCGGGAAGCATTAGCTAAAGAATACGCACAGCTGGCTGACTTCTTCGTCTCCGATGGTTTCGGGGTAGTACACCGTAAGCAAGCTTCCGTTTATGACATTGCTAAGTTGTTGCCTTCCGCGGCAGGATTCTTGGTAGTAAAGGAAATTGAATCCTTACGCCGGGCAACCGATAACCCCGAACGTCCCTACGGAGTTATTCTGGGAGGATCCAAGGTTTCTGACAAACTGGGCGTTATCGAGAACCTTTTGGAAAAAGCTGACTTCCTGGCTATCGGGGGCGGCATGGCCTATACCTTCTTAGCTGCTAAAGGCTACGAGGTAGGTAACTCTCTGCTGGAAACTGAGCAGATCGAAACCGTGAAAGGCTATATGGAAAAGGCTGAAGAACGCGGGGTAGACCTGTTGCTGCCGGTTGATACCCTGGTGGCTCCGGAATTTTCGGCTGATGCCCCGGCAACTTTGGTTGATTGCGACCAGATGCCTAGCGGACAGATGGGGTTAGATATTGGCCCTAAGACCGCTAAACTGTTTGCAGACAAAATTGCAGCTGCCAAGACGGTGGCTTGGAACGGCCCGATGGGAGTATTTGAGTTTGCTGCCTTTAGCGGAGGCACTAAGGCCGTAGCCCAGGCTCTAGCCGACTCGGAATGCTTTAGCGTGATTGGTGGGGGAGATTCCGCCGCCGCCGTTCGTACCCTAGGATTTGATGAAAACAAGTTCAGCCATATTTCTACGGGTGGCGGAGCTTCTTTGGAACTATTAGAAGGTAAGACCCTGCCGGGTATTGCCGTATTGGAGGATTAATAAAATGACGCGTACCCCATTGCTAGCCGGCAACTGGAAAATGAATATGAACCATCTGGAAGCAACTCGTCTGGTTCAAGAACTGGCTCTCGACTTGCAGGATCACAATTTTGACTACCGCAACGATGTCGTAGTGATTCCCCCGTTTACCGATATTCGCTCGGTGCAAACTGTAGTAGAGTCTGACAACCTAAAGATTACCTATGGTGCCCAGGATGTTTCGGTGCATGAGTCTGGTGCTTACACCGGGGAAATCGCCGCTTCTATGCTTACTAAACTGGGATGCTCCTGGGTGGTAGTTGGTCACTCAGAACGGCGCGAATACCACAACGAGAGTGATGAACTGGTCGGTCAGAAAGCTGAGGTAGCTTTAGAAGCTGGCATGACCCCGATTATTTGCTGCGGGGAAGGCCTAGATATTCGTAAAGCCGGTCAGCATGTAGCTCATGTGGTTAAGCAGATCGAAGGCGCTTATAAAGGTATTTCCGCTGATGATGCGGTTAATACTGTAGTTGCTTATGAACCGATCTGGGCAATTGGTACGGGCGAAACCGCCACTCCGGAGGACGCTGAAGAAGTTTGCGGAGCTATCCGGGAAAAATTAGCGGAGTTGTATTCCGCAGACGTGGCGGAATCCATCCGGGTTCTTTACGGCGGTTCGGTGAAATCCGCTAATGTAGCCGAGATTATGGCGAAGCCGAATGTGGATGGCGCCCTCGTGGGGGGAGCCTCCCTGAAGGCCGAAGAGTTCTCTAAGATCGCTCGGTTCGACGACTAGCCAGGAAGCTACTAAATTTTCCGCTCCTAAGCGGTGAAGTTCCTAACGATTGGCGGCGGGTCTACTGTGACCCGCCGCCAATACGCTATAGTGAAAGGCAGTTCATATATTTTTGGGAGAAGAAACTAGTGGAAACCGTAATCGAGATTATCGCGCAAGTAGTGTTGGTGCTATCCAGCTTGTTCCTGATTCTCACTATTTTGATGCATAAAGGTTCCGGGGGCGGGCTATCCGATATGTTCGGAGGCGGTCTTACCTCAAGCGCTGGCTCCTCCGGAGTAGCCATGCGTAACTTGAACCGCATTACCGTGGTAACCGCTATCATCTGGTTTATCAGTGTGGTTGTCCTTGGTCTGTTACCCCGGATCTTTTCCTAGCTTCACAACTAATTGAGGTTAAGCCCCCTACAGAAAGACTTCCCCATGAGCAAAGAAGCTAAAAGGCCGCCCGCGCATCGGCGTGAAAATAAGTCTTCGTGGAAAATTATTCTCACGATCTTGGGGGCGGTTTGCCTGGTAGCCCTGCTGGCGGTGGGCACCGTCATGGGGTATTCCATGTATGAAGCGGGCAAAGTTAATCAGCCGGGAGCAACTAATGTTGCCAAAGCGGCGACTAAAACCGCAAGCCCTAAGATTTCGACCCCGCCCCCGCCAAAAGAAGTGCAAATAACTTTGGCAGCAACCGGGGATGTGCTGGCACATGGCCCTGTCGTGCAGAACAGCTGGAAGCACGGCAATGGAAGTCACTACACCCCCGCGGTAGAAAAGCTGCGTCCCTGGATTGCGGGAGCCGATATTGCTTTTTGCCATCAAGAAATCCCCTTCGGTAAATCTGACAAAGATTCTGAGGGATATCCGGTATTCAAAGCGCCGCTAGGATGGGCACAAGATAGCAAAGAGCTTGGCTATGATGGTTGCTCGACCGCATCGAACCATACCTTAGATCAGGGACGAGATGGGGTAGCGCACACTATCCAGGCATTGCGAAATGTGGGACTGGGAGTAACGGGATCGGCTGAAAGCTCCGAAGCTCCGCGCTATCAAATGTACGAGATCACCAAAGAAGGACGCTCCTTCAAACTGGCTCATATCTCAACTGCCTATGGCTTAAACCAGGGAGAAATCCCGCAGTACAAACAGAATCCTTGGCTAGTTAATCTCACCACTGACGGCCAAATTATTGTGGACATTGCCCGGCAGGCACGCAGCGCGGGAGCAGATTTTGTAGTGGCCTCGGTTCATTCGGGTGTGGAATACCAATCTGCCCCCTCTGCCGAACAAGATCGCATCGCCAAAACGCTAGCTGATTCTGGGCAGGTTGACCTCTACCTGGGTCACCACGTGCATGTTCCCCAACCAATTAGGAAAATTCCGGGCGGAGTCGATGGAAAAGGCCTGTGGGTCTACTACGGAGTCGGCAACTTACTTTCGGCGATGAATCCTGGGCAGGGAGTCGGTACCCAGGCTGGCCAGATTGCTTTCCCCACCATTACCTTGCCGTCTACCGGTAAACCTTATGTGTCTGCGGCAGGATGGGTGCCCCTGATTATGGATCGCTCTACCCTAGAGGTAGTTCCGGGATACCTTTATGAGACTCCCGAGGGCGCTGGAACGAATTTGAGTAAAGCCACGGCCGCTCGTTATTTGGATAATCTACGTAAGGTCACCGAGGAACAAGCGACAGAGTTAAAGGCTCCTCCTAGCGCGGATTCTACTGCGCAAATTAAACCCTTAAGCAGTTAGCTGCCCTTAACCCGTGGGGGCAGCAAATATTTCGGGGGGAAGCAAAGAGTAGCCCTTTTAGGTACGCTAGCTCACATCTGTGGGGTCATCATTTCCTGAATGTCGCGGATTGCCATAAGATTATCAGCGTTGCAATTTATCCGAACAGGGGAGATTTGCCGCTTGCAGGCAGAACCCCGCATACAAGCCACGGGAGCGTATTTGTGAAAACAGACGTGGAAAAGCTGGAAGAAACCAGGGCGAAGCTAACCGTTCAGGTACCTTACGAAGATCTCAAACCCGAGATTGATAAGGTGTACAAGCAGCTAGGGAAGCAGGTTTCTATTCCTGGCTTCCGCCCTGGACACGTCCCGAATCAGATTATTGACCAGCGGATTGGACGTGGCTACGTACTAGAACAGGCCATTAACGAGCGTCTAGGTGACTTTTATGGACGCGCCCTCGGGGAAGCAGAACTTACCCCTCTGGGACAGCCGGAAGTCGAGATAGTAGAAACCCCGGCAGTTGAAGGCAAACCCGGTGGGGATCTGAAGTTCACTGCGGAAGTTGATATCGTCCCCGAATTCGAACTGCCTTCTCTAGAGGGGGTTTCTTTAGAAGTAGCCAAGCTGGAAGTAAGCGACGAGGACGTAGAAAAGGAACTTGATCAGCTGCGTGATCGCTTTGCCTCACTAAAGACCGTTGAACGTCCGGCCCAAGATGGTGACTTTACCTCTATTGACATGGTTGCCAAGATTGAGGACGAAGAAATTGACTCCGTATCTGGGGTCTCTTACCAGATCGGCTCCGCCTCCATGCTAGAAGGCATGGACGAGGCTTTAACCGGGATGAACGCGGGAGATACTGCCGAGTTCAAGTCCACCTTAAAGGGCGGAGACCACGAGGGAGAAGAAGCTGACGTGACTTTAACTCTCCATAAGGTCAAGGAACGCGAATTACCGGAAGCTGATGATGAATTCGCGCAGATGGCCTCCGAATTTGACACCATTGGGGAGCTGCGGGGAGACCTCCGCGGCAATGTGGAGAAGATGCGTCGCCAGCAGCAGGCTCTGGAAGCTCGCGAGAAACTGCAGGACTACCTGGTAGAAAACACTGATTTCCCGCTACCGCAAGCCTTTATTGACGGCGAAGTTGATCGCCTGGCGGAAGGGAAAGAAGACGCCGACCGCGAAGAAATCACCGAGTCGGTAAAGAAGCAAGCCAAGCAACAGATCGTCGTGGATCGCATCGCTAATGACCGTGAGGTAGAGATCGATCCTAACGAGCTGTACCAGTCGATTTTTGAGATTGCCCAGATGTACGGAGTTGATCCTATGCAAATGCTGCAGGATCAAAACCAGGTGGCCGCTATGGGGCAGGATTTGCGCCGTAACCGGGCTCTGGTAGCTACTTTGCGGGAAGTGACCGTCAAAGACGAGGACGGCACCGAAATCGATCTGTCGGAGTTCACTAAGGATCCGGCGGAGGCACGCGCCGAACAGGCGGCACAAGCCGCAGCCGAGGCCGCCGAAGCTGGAGAAGGCGAAGCTGAGACCGCCCAGGAAGAAGCCGAAGAGAACTAGTTCGGTTAAGAAGTAGGTTAACCTTTTAAATCGGGTGGGGGCTGAAAGCAGGATCTTTCTGCCCCCACCACTATTTATTGCGGTTA
Source organism: Varibaculum cambriense (assembly GCF_002848005.1). GTDB lineage: Bacteria > Actinomycetota > Actinomycetes > Actinomycetales > Actinomycetaceae > Varibaculum > Varibaculum cambriense_B. The sequence continues at coordinate 37,281 of NZ_PKHX01000004.1, forward strand.
GGTATCCCGGCGCCAGGTATCAGCTGGTATGGGCATAAGTCCTAAAAGCCGGCTGCCGCCCCACAATTTCCTGCGCTAAAAGCGTAAATGGCATGTGTAAGAAGAAAACCGCTTCCAAAGACGATATTTTGATAGTGAACCATTTTAGTCCCACAGATAAGGAAAAACCTGTGCAAACTGCGGCAGTAAAAAATGAGGGAGATCAGCCTAGCTCCCTAGCTTTAGGTGACCATGTTTTTAATAAGCTGTTAAAAGAACGGATTATTTGGTTGGGCTCGGAAGTAGCCGAGGATAACGCCAACCAGATTTGTGCGCAGATGATGTTACTGGCGGCGCAAGATCCGGAAAAGCCGATTTTCCTATATATCAATTCCCCGGGTGGATCGGTGACTGCCGGAATGGCTATCTATGACACCATGCAATATATCCAGCCGGAGGTCGTAACCGTGGCGCTGGGGATGGCTGCCTCCATGGGACAGCTGCTACTTACTGCTGGTACTCCCGGCAAACGCTATGCGACTCCGCATGCCCGGATTCTGATGCACCAGCCTTCGGGGGGAGTAGGCGGTACGGCCTCGGATATCCGCATTAATGCCAACTTGATTTTGCAGATGAAACAGGAACTAGCAGAAATCAACGCCCAGCGCACCGGTAAATCTGTCGATCAGATTCGCGAAGACTCCGAACGGGATCACTGGTTTACCGCTCAAGAGGCACTGGAATATGGCTTTATTGACCATGTTATTGAGTCGGCTCGCAACCTCGGCGCTGATGGAAAGGAACTGTAATCACCATGGCTTTTTCACCTCTATATCCGGCGGGGGCGCCGCGTTTAGCTGCTAATATGCCGATTGATCGCTACGTACTGCCCGAGTTTGAGGAACGTACCTCCTACGGTTTCAAACGCCAGAACCCCTATACCAAGCTGTTTGATGAACGCATTATCTTCCTGGGAGTGCAGGTAGATGATTCTTCCGCGGATGACGTGATGGCGCAGCTACTGGTGCTGGAATCGCAAGATCCCGATTCCCTCATCACCATGTACATTAACTCTCCCGGTGGTTCTTTTACCGCCATGACCGCTATCTATGACACCATGCAGTATGTGAAGCCGCAGATCCAAACGGTTTGCTTAGGACAGGCGGCTTCGGCGGCGGCAGTGCTGCTGGCTGGAGGCTCTGCCGGTAGCCGTTTGGCTTTGCCCAATGCGCGCATCGTGATTCACCAACCTTCGATGCAGGGTTCGCAGGGGCAGGCGACTGATATCGAGATTATTGCGGAAGAAATCGACCGCATGCGTACTTGGCTAGAGGATACGATTGCTAAGCACTCGGGACAAACTTCGGAGCAAGTGCGCAAAGATATCGAGCGCGATAAGATTCTAACCGCCCAAGCCGCTAAGGAATACGGACTGATCGATCAAGTTTTAGAGTCTCGAAAAACCCCCATAAAGCAATAGCATCCCCTAGAGAGCGTGTTGACGCTGCCCAGTCGCAGAAATACCCCTAGGCTAAGGGGGTAAGGATTTGATTTAGGAGGGATCCTAGTGGATGAAGAGGCCGAGCTACTCAAGTGCTCGTTTTGCGGCAAGACGCAGCGACAAGTACGCAAGTTAATTGCCGGTCCGGCAGTCTATATCTGTAATGAATGCGTTGACCTGTGCAACGAAATCATGGAAGAGGACACCGCGAAGCATTCCGGGTCCAAAGCTAAGCCTCTGCCGAAGCCTAAAGAAATCTACGACTTCCTAAATCACTATGTTATTGGGCAGGATCAGGCTAAACGGGCGCTTTCGGTCGCGGTCTACAACCATTACAAGCGGGTGCAGGCTAAAGAGCGAGGACAAAACATTGACATGTCTTTGACGAAGTCGAATATTTTGCTGCTCGGTCCCACCGGTTGCGGCAAAACTCATTTGGCGCGCTCCCTGGCTAAGCTGCTTAACGTCCCGTTTGCCATCGTGGATGCCACCGCCTTAACCGAAGCCGGATACGTGGGCGAAGACGTTGAGAATATCTTGCTGAAGTTAATTAATGCCGCCGATGGCGATATTAAACGCGCTGAACGCGGGATTATTTATATCGACGAGATTGATAAGATTTCCCGCAAAGCAGAGAACGCCTCGATTACCCGGGATGTTTCGGGGGAAGGCGTGCAGCAGGCGTTACTAAAAATTATTGAGGGAACCGTGGCCTCGGTACCTCCGCAAGGTGGACGTAAACACCCGCACCAGGAGTATCTAGAGATTGACACTAACTCGATCCTCTTTATAGCGGCTGGAGCATTTGCCGGTATAGATGAGATTGTGAAGTCACGGCTAGGGCAACATTCCACCGGTTTTGGTTCTTCCTTGAAGTCTTCTGCCGAACATGGTGACCTTTATGCACAGGTCACCGCGGATGATTTGCATCGGTTTGGCCTCATTCCGGAGTTTATCGGGCGGCTGCCGGTATTAACTTCGGTAAAGGAACTCACCGAGTCCGATCTGGTGCGGGTATTGGTGGAGCCAGAAAACTCCTTGGTTACCCAGTACTGTTCCCTGTTTGAGTTAGACGGAATTGATCTGCATTTCACCGATGGAGCCATTCACGCGATGGCGCGGATGGCCAGGGAACGCGGCACTGGAGCTAGGGCGCTTTCGTCCATTATGGAGGCGGTGCTCAAGGAGACTATGTTCGAGGTTCCTTCCCAACCGGATGTACGTTCCGTGACTATCACGGAAGAGGTAGTGAACCAGGGGGCTAAACCCACTTTGCTAGAGACTGTTCCGCGTTCTAAGACGGCCTAAAAACGGGGCGTGCCGGTCCGGAGGGAACCGGGAAGAGCTAACCTGGCCGGCTAACGGGTACTGCTAGCGGATAGTGATATTAGTCAGGTTAGCTTGGACAGTGTTGGCCGTACTGGCTTGCTCTCATTTATCCTTAGGCCATGGATATTAAGCAGGAACATTCCACCCCTACGATCCCGCCCGAATTGGCTCAGGCGCGCGCCACTATCGACAATATCGATGCCGCTTTGATTCATATTTTGGCGGAGCGCTTTAAATGTACCCAAAAGGTAGGGTATCTTAAAGCTCAGCTGGGGCTTAATCCGGAGGATAAAGGACGGGAACAACGACAGGTAGCAAGACTGCGAGCTTTAGCGGAAGAAGCAGGCTTAGATCCGGTGTTTGCCGAAAAATTCCTAAATTTTATTGTGCAAGAAGTTATCCGCCACCATATCGATATTGCTGAGCAACAGCGCAGCTAGTCCTACAGACAATAAAACTAAGTATGGCGGGGGATAGACTAGCTGCTAAGCGCTAATCATCTTGCAACGGGCCGCCGTAGATCGCGTTAATCTCGTTTTCAAAACGCTTTAGCACTACGGAACGTTTTACCTTCAGCGAGGGCGTCATCGTGCCGTTCTCCAAAGAAAAATCAGTGGTTAATACCCGGATCTTGCGGATAGATTCGGCGCGAGAAACCTTTTGGTTAGTGCGCGCCACTGCCCGTTCCAAAGATTTGAGCACTGCCGGGTTGCGAGCGGCATCAGAAACATCCATCGGCGGTAAGTTGTGGTTGCGCAGCCAGCCTGGAAGCATTTCGGGATCCAAAGTAACTAGTGCCGCAATGAAGGGGCGACGATCTCCCACCGCTACCACATTAGAGATCAGCGGGTGTCCTCGCAGACCATCTTCTAGTATTTCCGGAGAAACATTTTTGCCCCCGGCAGTAACGATAATTTCTTTCATCCTACCGGTGATGTAGAGGAAACCGTCAGCATCAACCCAGCCCTTATCTTCGGTGCGCAGCCAGCCATCTTCGGTATAAAGCTCGGCGGTTTCTTTCTCCAAATTGCGATAGCCAGGAGACATCGGCTCGCCCTTGAACAATACTTCGCCTTCGTCAGAAATACGTACTGCAATCCCGGGAATTGGCTGTCCCACGGAGCCTATTTTGGCGCGATCTGGTACGTTCACGGCGGCCGGTCCTAGAGTTTCGGTCAGGCCGTAGCCTTCGCAAACCGCGACTCCAATCCCGCGGAAAAAGTGTCCTAAACGGGTAGAGAGGGGACCGCCCCCAGAAATAATATATTTGGCATTGCCGCCTAAAAGATTAGTGATGCGCGACAAAATCAGTTGATAAAACACCTGTCGACGAAGCTTTAACGCCCGGGAAGGCCCCTCGGGGGTATCTAGCGCCTTGGAATAGTCGATAGCGGATTTGGCGGCCATCCGGAACAAACGCAGCTTTATCCCGTGTCCTGCAGACGCATCGGCGGCATTGTAGATTTTTTCGAGAACGCGGGGTACTGCCAACAGATAGGAAGGTTTAAAAGAGGCGAGATCCGCCAAGAGATTCTTAGTATCGGGTACTAGTCCGAGCACTCCTGGCCCTACGAGGGCGCCCCAGGAAACCATCCGTGCCAGTGCATGCGCTACTGGCAAGAATAGCAGGCAGCGGGTGGTTTTTTGCATCCCAATTTCTGACATATAGTCCAGCCCGTTCAATATCAAACTGGTGGCATTGCGCTGAGTGATAATGGTGCCTTTGGGATGCCCGGTAGTTCCGGAAGTATAAATAATAGTGGCAATAGTATCCCCGGTGATTTGGGCGTTATAGGAGTCAATAACTGCCGGAGCTATTTGCCGCCCCGCCTCAATAATGGTGAGTAAATCCCCGGCAGCCAGCGAAAATATCCGGCATTTGCGGTCTGCACGCGCGGCTACCGCCTGAATCAGTTCCTGAGAGGACTGGTTGGACGCTATCGCATAGCGAATATCCGAGTCTTTAAGAATCCATTCGATTTGGGCGGCAGAGTCGGTTTCGTAAATCGGAACCGTAATAATCCCAATGGCTAGCGCGGCCATATCGATCAAAGTCCACTCATAGGAAGTAGGCCCGTGTAGGGCTAAACGGTCGCCTGGCTTTAGGCCAATCCCCAGCAGGCCACGAGATACGGAACAAACTTCGTCCCAAAATTCGCCGGCAGAGACCTTACGCCATTGTTCGCCCAGCATGGTTTTTTGTTCAATAACCGTTTGGTCAGGGTTTTGGGTAACGCGACGGCGAAACAGGGAAACAACATTGTCGTGTTCAGAACGAACCTTCGTTGCCGGCATGGAAAACTCTTTTAATTTACCGGGAGTATCCCCGGCCACCGCAACTGTTCCGGGAGGAAAAGTAAATCCTTTGTCTGCTTCCACTGGTTTCTCCTTGAACCGTTTAATCATGACTTTAGTTTATCCTAAGTTACTTCCGTACTTTCTTGGGGGGAGGGGTGCCCAGCACCGCATCTTCCGTAGTGACTTGCAGCTCGGCTTCTTTGTTTACCTCGACTTTAACCGTCCCAGTTAAGGAGGCAGCCGCGTCTAAATCAGCCCGCACTTCCGGCAGATTCTCCGCTGACCAATCATCGGCATAAACCACAGTTACCTGCTCAAATGGGGTGCGCTGTCCCACTTTGGCTTCGGACTTTACCTTGCGGAGCACACTCAGCGTGTCGCCAGCCAATTTCAAAAGTTGTGCATCTCCTGCGGCGGCTTGCAGAGCGGGAGTAACCTGCGGCCAAGGAGCGGTATGAACCGATCCCGTGCGATACCAAGACCAAACTTCTTCAGCCGCATAGGGCAGGAACGGTGCCAGCAGGCGGGTTACGTTATCCACCACAATTGCCAGGGCAGTCCGCGCAGAATCCTGCACCTCTCTCTCCCAGTTCCCGACGAAGTTGTGGGCGCGATCTTTAACTAGCTCTAGGTAGTTGTCACAAAAATCCCAGAAGAAAAACTCGGTTTGCTCCAGGGCGCGAGTATGATCATAACGCTCAAAGGCTTCGGTGGCGGTGGTAATCACCTCATTTAGGCGGGCGATTACCGCTTTATCCAAGGGAGTAGTTACCTTTGCGGGATCTAGGCACAAACCGGCGTCCTCGGTCATAGAAAGCGCAAACTTAGAGGCGTTGAGCAGTTTCATTGCCAGGCGCCGCCCGATCTTCATTTGGGCTTCTTCAAAAGCAGTGTCGGTGCCTAGCCGGGCAGCCGCCGCCCAATAACGCACCGAGTCTGATCCGTGTTTTTCTAGCAGCCCCATGGGGGTGACTACATTGCCCTTAGACTTGGACATCTTCTTGCGATCCGGGTCCAGAATCCAGCCTGAAATCGCGGCGTTCTTAAAGGGAAGGGCGCCAAACTCCAGGTGTGCGCGCACTACCGTCGAGAACAACCAGGTGCGGATAATATCTTGGCCCTGGGGACGTACATCCATGGGGTAAACCCGTTGGAATAAATCTTCATCGCGCAGCCAACCGCCAGCTATCTGAGGAGTCAGCGAAGAGGTCGCCCAAGTGTCCAAAATATCTACTTCGGCGGCAAATCCGCCGGCTTTCCCGCGTTGCTCCGCGGTGAATCCGGCGGGAACATCGCTAGTAGGATCAATCGGCAAGGATTCTTCCGCTGGCATCAGCACCTGGTCATAATCAACCTCGCCGTTCTGGTCAATGCGATACCACAGCGGAATCGGTACCCCAAAGAAGCGTTGCCGGGAAACCAGCCAGTCGTTATGCAGGCCATGCACCCAGTTGGAGTAGCGTACCTTCATGAAATCGGGGTGGAATTTAAGTTCCTCTCCGCGCGCTAGCAGCTCACTATTGAGATTATCGCGGTGTTCTGGCAGGGTGTAGTCGCTGCCGCCATTGCGGATGTACCATTGCCGGGACATTACGATCTCTAGAGGACGGTCACCTTTTTCAAAGAAATTGGTTTGCCGCATAGTTTTTTGCGGCTCTCCCTGCAGCTCTCCGCTTTCTTTGAGGGCGTCCACTACGATTTGTCGGGCAGAGAAAGTAGTCTTCCCGCGGATAGCGTCCATTAGTTCTTTACCTGCCGGATCGGTAATCCAATCAGTCGGTTCATGAGTAATCCGGCCATCTTTCGCCAAAATCACTCGGGTAGGTAGTTCGAGGTCTCGCCACCACTGAACGTCGGTAACATCACCGAAAGTACAGCACATGGCGATGCCGGCGCCCTTATCCATTTCGGCTGCCGGGTGGGCTAACACCGGAACCTCAACGTTAAAGCCCGGGCTAGTTACGGTTTTACCAAATAGATGCTGGTAGCGCTGGTCATCCGGGTGTGCCACCAGGCAGCAGCAAGCCGCCAGCAACTCCGGACGAGTAGTTTCAATTATTACGTCATCCCCACCCGGCAGGTGAAAAGCGAGCGCATGATAGAAGCCGGGGTAGTCGCGTGCTTCTAGTTCGGCTTGTGCCACCGCGGTTTGGAAAGTTACGTCCCACAGGCCGGGGGCGGCCGACTGATAGGCTTCCCCGCGCTTTAAATTCCGCAAAAATGCAGTTTGGGCAACCTTTTGGGAATCCTTAGAAATGGTTTGGTACTGATGCTTCCAATCCACGCTCAGTCCCAGCCGTCGCCACAGTGCCTCAAAGGACTTCTCGTCCTCTTTAGTTAGTTCTTCACACAGTTCAATAAAGTTTTTACGAGAAATCGGCAGCTGATCGCGGGCTTTCACCGACTTGGAATCCCCGCGATGAGGCGGCTCAAAATTCGGATCATAGGGCAAGGTGGGGTCACAGCGGACTCCGTAATAGTTTTGGGCACGCCGCTCGGTAGGCAGGCCATTATCGTCCCAGCCCATGGGATAAAAAACCGCTTTGCCCCGCATTCGCTGGTAGCGAGCGAGACAATCGGTATGGGTATAGGAAAACACGTGTCCCACGTGCAAAGATCCGGAGGCCGTAGGCGGGGGAGTATCAATCGAGAACACCTGCTCGCGCTGCGCCTCGCGGTCAAACGCATAGACCTGCTGCTCTTCCCAGGTCTGCCCCCAGCGTTCTTCAAGGCCGTCTACGCTTACTCGCTGAGGTACCTGGGGGGCGGGTAAGTTCAGATCGGTTAAATCCCGGTGATCGTGGGGATTACTCATCGGCCATCTCCTATTTTATCTTTTCCCTATTTAACGGCTCTGCTGCCTTACGAGGCGCAGTAACTAGTGTTTACATACCCTACTAAACTACTCGGTTTCTCAGGCCAATCCCAAAATATTGCGGACGTCCTCGGACTCGAAATATATCTATAAAGGCTGGTAAAGCTAAGAGCCTGCCACTTAGAAACCTTAGTCAAACTCAGGAAATCTAGGTGACAGGCTCTGACCCAGCGCCGCAGCCGGGAGGTGCTAATTATTTTTTAGTTTGCCGCCATTTTCGCGAGCAATCTGCTGATTATAGGGGGTATCCCAATAAACTTCTTGGGTAAAGGGATTGCGCCTGGTGGAGCGCACCTTATAGAGGTGATACCCGAACACCACCACATTGGCCACTAGCGCGGCTGCCGAAAGTAGCAGCATCGCCGTGGGGTTGTGGGCGCTGCGGTGGGCAAACATGGAATCTTGCATAAAGTGCGGGAAGGTTAGCACTATCGCGGACCAGAAGGTCAAGGTGTAGGCCCGGTATTGAATCCAGGCTCCCTTCCCGAATGCTAAGAAGGCGGGGATCGTACAAGAGGCCAGTAGAGCTACCCCCGAATACCAGGCGCGATCAGCTAGACAGTTATAAACGTAGGCAACATTCCACAGATCGTAGGCAATAATCCAACCGACAGTCAGATCTCCCCAGATGATTTGCTTATTCTTGCCTTTGGATACGTAGATTCCCATCCAGCCCGAAATCATCAGGAAATTTAGGATTCCCGCGATTCCGTTCATAATGTTCCACGGCCCGCCCCAGGTAACCATGCCTTGCGAGGGATCGACCCCGTGAATGCCATAACACTGGAAATCGCGAATAACTGCTTCGATAATGTTTATCGCCAAAATAAAAGGCGGGATACACAGGTACCAACGTTTATCACGCAGCTTCGGGAAATACTGCAACGCTACCAGCGACAATGACCCGATTAGCGCCGAGTATTGTTTCACAATCGGGAACCAACCGTCCGAGTTAGTGCCGGCACGTGAATAAGGCCACCAGAAAATTGTCAAGGCCACGGGGATGACAATGAATACCGCGATCGCCACCCATTTATAACGGATCGCTAGCCAGGCCATTACCGCCAGCCCCGCGATGACCACCACTAACATTAGGTAGTCATACCACTGACCCAGTTCGAAAAAGAATAAAGTGGGATAGTCCGGTGTCATTTGCTATTTCGCCGCCTTCTTACCCCAACCGGGCAGATAGGTTTTCTCTTTCTTTTGGCGGATCTGTTCCTCCCAGGAAAACTCTGGTTCTTCCCAATCGGTGAAATAGTCGCTATCTACTACCTCGGCCCAGGGGGAGTTAGCAGAGGTGGGCGGCCAAGCCGGATTGTCGGTTACCGGAGGACGCACCTCATTTACTGCCGGGTCTTGCCGGCCGTAGCGTAGCCACTGGTTGTGGGTGTCTTCGTAAAGCTCAGTGCCATCCCAGCGTCCCGCGGGGGTGTTATAGCCGAAGAGCTTGCCCCCCAGGACTGCCCGCTTAATCCGGCCTTGCCACTGCGGTTTCTTGCGGAATTCGGCAACCCGCTTCACATAGAGGTTCTGCAGATGCGCCATACACCCGCCGATTAATTCAATGTTGATCCAGTTAATCGCGGCCGCGAATTTGGTGTCGGGTTCAAATCCGATCCGCCAATGGTTGATCAGCCGGCACCTTTCGCCCTGGAGGGGAATCAGGTAAAAACACCAGGCTGCCGCGTAGTGCTTCATCCCGGGATAGCGGAACGCGAATGATCCCGGTGCCCGCGGCGGGTGTTTGGTGTCGACCCATTGGGAAAGATACTTACCGGGGACTACATCCGCCCACTCCATGGACATACCGGTAAAGTCAAAAGCCGCGATGTCCCCGGGCTTTAAGGCTTCTGGTCCTTGCCACTGTTCCTGGATTTCGTAGGAGTTAAAGAAAGGCAGCCGCGCAAAGGTTCGTTCTAGGAATTCGGAGGAATAGGAGCCGGCTTTGTCGCAACCTAACTGTTTTAGGTGCCGGTACACCGCATAGGCGGGAGCATCAATATTAATGGCATAAGTAGAGGAGCGACCATTGGAGTAGCAACGATCGATTAAGTCATCGGAAGGATAGTGCCACTCATTTTCTTCTTTAGTAGCTTTGCCCGAAAACTGACTGAAGCCGAACATTCCGCCGAGGGCGACACTGCCCCCGAAAGCTCCCAGGCGCAAAACCTTTTTTATCCGGCCAGATTTGCTAGACATATAGATTCTCCGTAGTTGTATGTTTTGGATATTTTTTTTAAACAGGTAACACCGTTGTTAACCCTGCGTTAGCATTTAACCTATCACTGTCTGTCGGATTCTAAGGTCTTTTGAAAAGATATTTTATGGTGACGCATCCGCAGGTAGTGTCATTTTAAAAGTTAATACGTAAGGTCAAAGTAATCGGGCAGCGTGGCCTGGTTAAAAAGGAATTCTGATGGGATTTTTATGGGAAGTAGGCCCAATCTGGGTCTACCTTTTTTGGATATTAATTTTTGTTCTCCAAATGCTAGTAGCCGAAATGCATCGCCGTTGGACGTGGACTGCCTTCGCCCTCTGGACAGTCGGCGGAGTTTTACTGATTCCCTATGTCATTATCCACGGGGTGCCCATGGTGGGATGGTTCCCCTTCGGAAAATTCATCATCATGCTCGCCACAGCTACGATGACGGCCTTCCTGCTGCACTGGGGTAAACGCAATCCCCTAAAAGCTCGCCGTTATGCGATTTGGTTTGGGGTTGCCCTCTGGATTGGGCTGGCAGTAAATATTATGGAAGCTAATATTCGCGACCTGACCATCTATTTTGAAGCTGACACCTACCGCGCTTGCGCCACCAATTTCCAATGCCTAATGGATATCGATTCCGCCCGTTCAATTTCTATGATCGAGGGGCTACCAGAAACTCGCGGAATCACCGCAGCTAGTGGCTCTGTCGCCTGGTATCAAGCTGCCGCAGAGGCTTTTAAGACCAGCGGAGTAGGAATCGACCCTGCCACCGGATTCCGTACCATCGGTGGCTACTGGAACCTACTCTCGGCCGCCGCCGGGGTACTAAACATTATTACTATTACCGGCCTAGGAAAAATTTTTGTGTCTTCGGCAAAGAAAGGAAAAGCGCAAGGGCTGATTTGGGCGGATATGGCCTGGCCGTGGATTATTGCCTACGACCTGTGGAATCATTCTTTCCTGTACAACTCGCTCGCCGACTACACCTGGTACTGTACCCTGGCGTTACTGCTAGCTTGTACGGTACCTGCCTTCACCTGGGCGAAAGGACAATGGATCTGGTTCCGCTGTTTCACTTTGATGTTCTGGATTGCGGCCAACAACATCTTCCCGGAACTGCTAGTGCGCCCCTCCATCATGACTAACTACGCCACTATGAACCCGAGGGCCAATATCGTGTGTGCCTGGTTGGCTTTGCTATCTAATGTGGCGCTGTTTATTTATTGGCTCTACAAGATGAAGAAACATCACCGCAATCCCTGGACGAACTGCCTGTTCTTCGAACTAGGAGCCTTTAAGAAAGTGGTCAAGCTATACGCGGACGATAAGGATAAATATTTCTTAACGGACTTCATCCCCGAAACTCCCTCCGGGCTGGGGTTCGAACCGGAATCTAAACTGCCGCCAGTAGACGGATATGTGGGATGGATGCCCTGGTGGAAGGAAGACAAACGGTATCCGAAACTGCGCACTCCGCTTTCGGCAGATCCCAAGCTGGTCGAAAAAGGGATCAAATCCGATCCGAGCTGGGACGTTACCAAAGAAAAGGAAGCCTAGCTGCCTGCGAAAATGCAAAATAGAACGTTTGTTCGTAGGATAGGAGTGTGGATGAAAAACTGGTAGTTAAGGGAGCACGGGAACACAACCTACGCAATGTGGGCATCGAGATTCCCCGCGACCAGATGGTGGTGTTTACCGGACTTTCGGGATCGGGGAAGTCTTCACTGGCTTTCGATACCATTTTCGCCGAAGGTCAGCGCCGCTATGTAGAGTCCCTGTCCTCTTATGCCCGCCAGTTTCTCGGGCGCCTGGATAAACCAGATGTAGATTTCATCGCCGGGCTATCTCCGGCGGTTTCTATCGATCAAAAATCTACCTCCCGGAATCCGCGTTCTACCGTAGGTACGATTACCGAGGTCTACGACTACTTGCGGTTGCTGTATGCCCGCGCCGGGCAGGCTTACTGCCCGGTGTGTGGGGAAAAAATCCAAGCCCAAACCGCCCAGCAAATCGTGGATCGCCTGCTTACCCTGCCGGAAAAAACCCGGTTCCAGATTCTGGCTCCGGTGGTGCGCGGACGCAAAGGCGAATATAGCGAACTGTTTGCGGACCTGGTAACCCAAGGTTTCTCGGCAGCAGTGGTGGATGGGGAAACTGTGCGCCTGACTCAGCCCCCCAAGCTGGAGCGCAAAATTAAACACGATATTTTTGTGCGCGTCGATCGTCTAGTGATGAAAGAGGGAGTGCGCACCCGGCTCTCCGACTCGATAGAAACCGCGCTAAAACTGGCAGACGGGTTGGTAGTGGTGGATTTTGTGGACCGAGATGAATCTGATCCGGAGCGTTCCCGCCACTTTTCTGAAAATCGCGCCTGTCCCAATGATCATCCGTTGCAGCTCGAGGAAATCGAGCCGCGCACTTTTTCCTTCAATGCTCCCTATGGGGCTTGTCCTGATTGCTCCGGCCTGGGTTCCCATCTAGAGGTTGATCCGGAACTGGTGGTTCCCAATCCGGAGCTATCTATCTCCGAGGGTGCGATTCGCCCCTGGTCAACCAAAAATAAATATCTTATGCACATGGTGGCTGGTCTGGGGGAGGAACTAGGATTCGATCTGGATACTCCCTTCTGCGAGCTATCGGCCTCCCAAAAGAAAGCTCTGTTGCGAGGGCGCGACTATCGGGTGAAAGTAAAGTTCCGGAATCGTTGGGGACGGATGCGCACCTATTCCTCCGGATTCGAGGGCGCAATCCCCTGGATTATGCGCAAGCGCGAGGAAACCGAGTCCGAGGTGATGCGGGCGCGCTACGAAGGCTATATGCGCCAGGTTCCTTGTTCCACCTGTCACGGTGACCGTCTAAAACCGGAGGTACTGGCGGTAAAAATCGGGGACCTAAATATCGCGGAGCTAACTAAACTATCGATTTCCGCCAGTTGTCAATACCTGGCGGAAGTGGAGTTAACTGGGCCGGCCAAGAAAATCGCGGAACCTATTTTGAAAGAAGTGCAGGTACGCTTGCAGTTCTTACAAGATGTAGGTCTAGGTTATTTAACCTTAGCGCGGGGAGCGGCCACGCTTTCCGGGGGTGAAGCCCAGCGGATTCGTCTGGCCACCCAGATTGGATCCGGGCTAGTCGGGGTGCTTTATGTACTCGATGAGCCCTCGATTGGCTTGCATCAACGGGATAACCATAAGCTAATAGAAACCCTCAAGAAGCTGCGCGATTTAGGGAACACTTTGCTGGTGGTGGAACATGATGAGGACACTATCCGCTCCAGCGACTGGATAGTCGATATCGGGCCGCAAGCTGGTGAACATGGGGGAGAAGTCCTCTACTCGGGACCAGTAGCGGGGATCGCAGACTGTAAACGCTCCCTCACCGGACAATATTTGTCGGGTAAGAAGCAAATAGTAGTCCCTAAAAAACGGCGCCAGATCGAGAAAGATCGGCAACTAAAAATTATTGGGGCGCGAGAAAACAACCTTAAAAATCTCGATGTTTCGATCCCTCTAGGTAAGTTGGTTCTGGTCACCGGGGTGTCGGGGTCGGGTAAATCTACCCTCATTAATCAGGTGATGTACGAGGCGCTAGCCGCCAAGCTACAGCGAAAAAGAGTGGTTCCCGGGCGACATAAAGCTATCGAAGGAGTCGAGCATCTGGACAAAGTGGTGCACGTAGATCAAAGCCCGATTGGGCGCAACCCCCGCTCCAACCCGGCAACTTATACCGGGGTCTGGGATGCAGTGCGCGCCCTCTTTGCCCAAACTCCGGAGGCGCAGCTGCGCGGATATGGACCCGGCCGTTTTTCTTTCAATGTGAAAGGAGGACGTTGCGAATCCTGTAAGGGAGACGGCACCCTCAAGATCGAAATGAATTTCCTGCCGGACGTGTATGTGCCCTGCGAAGTATGTGGGGGCGCTCGCTATAACCAGGAAACTTTAGAGATTAAATATCGGGATAAATCGGTTGCCGAGGTGCTCGATATGCCAATCAGCGAAGCAGCGGAATTCTTTGCTCCCATAAACAAGATTTCTCGGCATCTCAACACCCTGGTAGAGGTAGGATTAGGGTATCTGCGCCTGGGCCAAAGTGCTACCACCCTGTCTGGGGGAGAAGCCCAACGAGTGAAACTGGCCAGTGAACTGCAGCGCCGCTCCAATGGACGCACTATCTATGTATTAGACGAGCCCACCACCGGCCTCCACCTGGAAGATATTCGAAAACTAATGCTGGTCTTGCAGTCCTTAGTAGACAAAGGCAACTCGGTAATCGTAATCGAACACAATCTGGATGTAATCAAGTGCGCTGATTGGGTGATTGATTTAGGCCCCGAGGGCGGAGACGGCGGAGGCACGCTAGTGGCTCAAGGCACTCCGGAGCAAGTAGCAAAAGTGAAAACTTCCTACACCGGACAGTACCTGCGCGCAATGTTGAAGTGATGTTCTCTTAAGTAAAGAGAGTAATGAGACAAGTAATGCCGGTGCTGAAAGATTAGCCGTTTTTGTCTTTTCTGCTGTGCTAATCTACGGAAAAGAGAAACTTATTTTGAATTGGAGATTCGCCAATGGGAGCTCCCCTTATCGATCTAATGCAATTCACTTCGGTGTCTGCAGCAGTCCTTGATCGTGCTCGCAGGCGCCCGCGGCAAGTAGCGGTGGAACGCCCTTCCGCACTGGGGGCAGCGTGGGAAAAAATCTCTGCAGCTTCTCTGGGAGACGCGATCCGGGCAGCCGGTTTAGGGTGGATCGGACTGGGACTCAAACCGGGAGATGCGGTTTCTATTTTAGGATCCACCTCTTACGAGTGGATGGTTATGGATCTAGGGGCGCAGGCAGTGGGGCTGGTAACGGTACCTATCTACGAAACTGATTCCTACGAACAGGTAAAGTGGATTGCCCAAAAAGCCCAAGTAAAAGCGGTTATTACCGATTCTACGGTGCAAGCCAATATGATCCGTCAGCTAGATAGAGAACCCGAACTCGCTGGGCAAATCTCGGTGGTTTTTTCTCTAGATGACTCTGGTTTTACCCGGCTGCTAGAACACGGACGCGCTATTTCTCCCGCAGAACTAGATGAACGTCTGCAGCAAATAAAACTTGATGACCTGTGCACTATCGTTTTTACTTCCGGGACTACCGGGCGCCCCAAAGGGGTGGAAATTACCCACGCCAACTTTTTGCGTCCCTTAAACGCCGTAATCGAGCGGGGCAGCTGGAATGACTGGATTTACAACCCCGGGGCGCGGGTTATTTATTTTCTGCCAGTAGCCCACGTACTCGCGCGTTTCCTGGGATATCAGCAGCTGGTAGGACACGGTACCGCCGCATTCTTGCCTAACCCGAAAACCATTGTGCAAGATATGCAGACCTTTAAACCGAACGCGCTGCTAGTGGTACCGCGGGTGCTGGAAAAAATTTATAACGCTGCTGATGCTACTGCTGGTTCCGGGATTAAACTGCGGATTTTCCGGATGGCAGCCCGCACTGCCGAGCAGTGGGCGCGCCTGCAAGAATCAGGCGCAGAAATTTCTTTCGGACAAAAAGTCAAGATTCGCATGGCTCGGCGGCTAGTCCTAAATAAGATTCGCAAACTGATGGGCGGAAACCTAGAGGGGATCGTATCTGGAGGGGCACCGATGGCCGAGCGGCTCGGCCGGTTCTTTATCGGGTGCGGAATCGAAGTCTTGCAAGGCTACGGCGCCACCGAAACTACTGGCCCCTTAACTATGTCTGATCGGATCGGTAATAAAACCGGATATGTCGGGTATCCGTTGCTATGTAACGAAGTGCGTCTGGGTGAGGGCGGCGAGCTGCAGGCACGCGGAGGTTCGATTATGCGCGGCTATCACGGGGAAGAGCAGCTTACTCGGGAGGCCTTTACCGAGGATGGGTGGCTAAAAACCGGGGATATCGCGCAGATCGATGCCGATGGAAACGTTAAAATTACTGGACGGGCCAAGGAAATTATCGTCACTGCCGGTGGAAAAAACGTTGCCCCCGAGGTTCTAGAAGAACGACTGAAGGGGCATCCTCTAATCTCGCAAGTGATGGTGGTGGGGGACAATAAGCCTTTCGTAGCGGCCTTAGTCACTCTAGATAAAGAAATGTTGCCCACCTGGCTGAAAAATCACGGCATGGCGCAGATGGATGTTACCCGTGCGGCTCGCGATCCGCGAGTGCTGGAGGCTCTGCAGCGGGCAGTTCAGCGCACCAATCGGGCAGTGTCCCGGGCAGAATCTATCCGGAAGATCAAAATAATTACTACCGATTGGACTACCGAGAACGGGATGCTGACTCCTTCGCTAAAAATTAAGCGTAATCGGATTCGGGATGCCTATGGGGAGCAAATCGAGGATCTTTACGCGAAGACCGAAAAGCAGTAACGTCAGTTCTCTTTTCGCGCCCTCTCCCTGGCGTATCCGCCAAGAGTTTTAGCAGATCAGCCGGCCTATAAGCCGGGTTCTGTACTGGCATAGCCAGCGGCGACCATCTATCTGAGACGTACGTTACCGCACGCCTTAAGCAACCTACCCGCAAGCTAAAGGCGGACCACCCAACTTGCTGCTTGGTCTTGCTCCGGATGGGGTTTACCTAGCTGGCCAAGTCACCTTGACCACTGGTGGTCTCTTACACCGCCTTTTCACCCTTACCAACGCGCACGCGTGGCGGTTTGTTTTCTGCGGCACTAGCCCGCGGGTCACCCCGGGTGGCTGTTAGCCATCATCCTGTCCTGTGGAGCCCGGACTTTCCTCGACTATTACTAGCCGCGATCGCCCGGCCGACTGATCCGGGTCAATAATACCCAAATCCGTCCTCGGGTCGAAAGCAAAGCGCGATTGTGTGAATGCGAAATGCTAAAGAGGAGTAACCGATTTTTCTAGGGTTGCTAGACTGGGATACATGGTTGCCTATATAGATATTCACCCAGTTAATCCGCAAGCACGGCTAATCACTAAAGCCGCTGACATTATTCGGGACGGGGGCGTAATCGCCTATCCCACTGATTCCGGTTATGCCCTGGGATGCAAACTTGGAAACAAAGCGGGGTTAGAGCGGATCCAAACTATTCGCAAACTTCCCAAAACCCATAACTTCACCCTGATCTGTCATGACTTTAAGCAGCTGGGAAAGCTGGTAATTGTCGATAATTCGGCGTTTAAGCTGATAAATCGGCTCACCCCTGGGCCTTATACCTTCATTATGAAGGGTGACAAGGCGGTGCCGCGAATTATGGTCAACCCCAAGAAAAAGACCGTGGGAGCGCGGATTCCCAATCACGTAACCACCTTGGCGCTGGTAGAAGAATTGGGAGAGCCCCTGATGTCCTCTACTTTGATTTTGCCGGATAAGGAAGTACCGGAAGCTAACGGTTGGGAAATCCGCGACGAAATTGGTTACCTGCTAGATGCGGTAATTGAAGGGCCGGTAGAAGAAGCCCGACCCACCACGGTTATTGATCTCACCGGAGAAGTTCCCCAGGTAGTACGCCAGGGCGCCGGCGATCTTTCGGATGTAATGCTCTAGTGGATCTTTTCCAGCAAGCCGCGCTCAACGAACAGGGGATCCCCGCGTTCTCGGACACCGCGCCCTTGGCGGTGCGGATGCGACCACTCAGTATTGACGAAGTGGTAGGGCAAGCACACTTGCTGGAGCCGGGTTCTCCCTTAAGACGGCTTTTAGAACCCCAGGGCAGCGCGGGCGCAGTTAACTCCATTATTTTTTGGGGTCCGCCGGGAACCGGGAAAACTACCCTTGCCTATCTGGTGGCCACCGTCTCGCAGCGAAGCTTCGTGGAAGTTAGTGCGGTTTCGGCTGGAGTCAAAGAAGTACGAGCAGTTATTAAAGAGGCACGCGAGCGGCTACGCGCTACCGGGAAACAAACCGTACTTTTTGTGGACGAGGTACATCGTTTTTCTAAGTCCCAGCAAGACGCCCTCCTGCCGGCAGTAGAAAACTCGTGGGTGATTTTGGTGGCGGCCACTACCGAGAACCCTTCCTTCTCGGTAGTATCTCCGTTGCTATCGCGCTCTTTACTCCTTACTTTGAACCCGCTAACTAAGCAGGACGTGAAAGAAGTACTGCGGCGCGCCCTCACCGATGAACGCGGCCTGAAAGACAAGGTAACAGCCGGCGAGGACGCCCTAACTCGCCTCGCGGATTTAGGGGGAGCCGACGGACGCAAAGCGCTTACCTTACTAGAGGCCGCCGCCGAGGGGGCGCTATCGGCGGGACGCAGCGCCCTCAGCAGTGAAGATATTGCCCGCGCTGCCGATACCGCGATCGTGAAATATGATCGCGATGATCACTATGACGTGATTAGTGCCTTTATTAAATCCATGCGCGGCTCCGATGTAGATGCCACCTTGCATTATTTGGCGCGCATGATCGAAGGGGGAGAAGACCCCCGCTTTATTGCCCGCCGCATCATGATTTGCGCCAGCGAAGATGTGGGGATGGCTGACCCGACCGCGTTACAAATCGCGGTGTCCGCCGCACAAGCAGTGCAGCTGGTGGGAATGCCCGAGGGACGGATTATTTTGGCCGAGGCTGCAGTGGCAGTAGCTACCGCCCCGAAATCCAATGCCTCCTATTTGGGAATCGAAGCGGCAATCAAAGATGTCCGCGCCGGAAAAAGTGACCCGGTACCTACCCATCTGCGTGATTCTCATTACCCTGGGGCTAAGAAGCAGGGAGTGTCCGGATATAAATATGCGCATGACTTTCCGCACCATATTGTGAAACAAACTTATCTACCTGCGTCTTTAGTGGGATCTCAGTATTACCATCCCACTGACAATGGATACGAGCAGCTGGTTTCAAAACGGCTGCAAACTATTCGTGGCATCTTGTCCAATGGCAAAGGCGAACAAAAATAGGTTAGTCTAAAACCTGTTGTTTTAAAGCAACCCTGGGGTCTTAGCCCGCGTGGTGACCCCACCGGCATGACCGGTGAAATGTAAATTGAATAACACATACAGGAGAAAACTAAATGGGAAATAAGCGTTCGCGCAAACAGGTTCGTCTATCTCGCGCTTTGGGAATCGCGTTAACCCCCAAGGCACAGCGTTACTTTGACCGCCGCCCCTACGGGCCCGGTGAACATGGGCGGGCTCGCCGCCGCAGCGAATCGGACTACGCTATCCGTCTAAAGGAAAAGCAGCGTCTGCGCGCCCAATACAATATCCGCGAGGCGCAGATGCACCGCCTGTTCGAAGAGGCGCGGCGAATTAAAGGCATGACCGGCGACAACCTGATTGTGCTGCTGGAATCACGTCTAGATGCCCTGGTATTGCGCTCTGGCTTTGCTCGCTCCATGCCGCAGGCTCGCCAGACGGTAGTTCACCGTCACGTCCTGGTAGATGGCAAACCGGTTGATCGTCCCTCTTATCGGGTAAAGCCGGGTCAGGTTATCCAGATTTGCCCCAAGTCTCAGACCAAAGATCCCTTTATTGTGGCGGCTGCGGGCTCTCACCGGGATGTACTCCCAGATGTGCCCCCCTATCTGGATGTGAATCTGGAACAGCTGCAGGCCACCTATGTGCGTCTGCCTGAGCGCGATGAAATCCCGGTAGTGTGCGATCTACAGATGGTGGTTGAGCACTACTCGCGTTAATCAAATAATCTTGTCGCCTGATGCCTCCCGATTTTTCGGGAGGCATCACGCATATCCGGCTTGGTTCTGGACTTAGCGCTCGGTAGGGTAAAATTCAGCTACACACAAGCATTCTTTAGGAAGGAAGAACAATGAGCGTGGGTGAGATTGCTTCATTAATCGCCGCATTAGCTTTTTTGCTGTTAGTAGTGTTCCTCGCGATACCGCTTTGGAAGTTAGGTAAAGTCTTTGACCAGCTGCAAGGATCAATCGAACAGGTCGCCGCTGACACCGGAGATACTGTTAAGGAAGTTTCCCAAACGGTTCGGGACGCCAATGCCCAGTTGGTGCGAGTAGATGCGGTCACCACTTCCGCTGCACAAGTCGCGCAAGATGTCTCTGCGGTTTCTACCTTGGTGTCTTCCACCTTGGCCGGCCCCCTAATTAAACTCTCAGCTTTCTCTTATGCGGCTCGTAAAATGTTTAACCGGAAAGGGCAAGACTGATGAAAAAACTGGTAAAACTAGGGGTCGCGGTGGCAATTGCGGGCGCGGTTGCCTACTCGATTCCCCCGGTGCGGGAGCGGATACAGGCTGCCGGTGCCTCTTTCCGGAAAGATTTCGAAATTCGAGAAAGACAACTGCGGGCGGCGCTAATGCCCGAAACCACTCCCTTAAGTTAAGCGTGTTCAAGCAGGAGGTAGCTCCTCCTCACTAAGACCTAGAGGCATAATGCAAACTTCTGAAATTCGTACCCGTTGGCTCGACTATTTCGCGAAGCAGGGACACCACCTAGCACCTTCCGTTCCCTTGGTTTCTCCCGATAAGTCGATTCTGTTCACCATCGCGGGAATGGTTCCGTTTATTCCCTATATTGTAGGTACCGAGCCGGCACCTTGGCCGCGAGTAGCCAGCGTACAAAAGTGCATCCGCACCAACGATATTGAAGAGGTTGGTAAAACTACTCGGCACGGCACGTTCTTCCAAATGTGTGGAAACTTCAGTTTCGGTGACTACTTCAAGCAGGGTGCCTCCAAAATGGCCTGGGATCTGCTCACCGGTTCCGTGGAAGAAGGCAAATACGGCCTGGACGGCGACAAACTGTGGGTAACCATTTGGGAACAAGACGACGAGGCCGAGGACGTATGGCTAAACCAAATCGGCCTCGATCCGATGCATCTCCAAAAGCTGCCACGAGAAGAAATCTTTTGGGATACCGGGCAGCCAGGACCGGCTGGGCCTTGCGCGGAAATTCACTTTGATCGCGGTAGCGCTTACGGCCCGGAAGGCGGCCCGGAAGTAGATACTGGCGGAGATCGCTACCTAGAACTGTGGAACCTGGTATTCGACCAATACCTGCGGGGAGAAGGCCTGGGCAAAGACTATCCGCTGCTCGGCGAGCTGGACAAGAAATGCATCGATACCGGCTTGGGGTTAGAGCGACTAGCGTTCTTGCTGCAGGGCAAGGACAATATGTACGAGATTGACCAGGTGTTCCCGGTAATTGAAAAAGCCCAGGAACTTTCGGGTAAACAGTACACCCAGGGTAAAACTTCTAAAGACCCTAATGATATTCGGATGCGGGTAGTTGCTGACCATGTACGCAGCGCCCTAATGCTGATTGGGGACGGGGTGCGTCCCGGAAACGATGGGCGCGGATATGTCTTGCGCCGCCTGATTCGCCGAGTAGTACGCGCTATGCGGCTGCTGGGAGTAACCAAGCCGGTGTTCCCGGATTTGCTTCCGGTCTCCAAGCAGGTAATGGCGGATTCCTATCCGGAGCTGGACAAGGATTGGCAAACCATTTCTACGGTGGCTTATGAAGAAGAGGACGCTTTTAGACGCACCCTCGAGTCAGGAACCTTGATTTTTGACCAGGCTGTTAGCCGCCTTAAGCAACGTCACGAAAGCCAGTTATCGGGTAAAGATGCCTTCGCCTTGCATGACACCTACGGCTTCCCGATTGATCTGACTATTGAGATGGCCGCCGAACACGGTATCCAGGTTGATCGTGAGAAGTTTACCCAGCTGATGCAGGAGCAAAAAAACCGTGCCCGCGAAGATGCCCGGGCTAAGAAGACCGGGCACGTGGATGCCCGTATCTATCATGAACTGGAAGCTGAACTCGGTCACGAAGTCGAGTTTGTGGGCTACAGCGAAGACAGCTGCAATGCCAAGGTGATCGGACTGCTAGCAGATGGTCAGGCAGTCCCCACTGCCGCTGCAGGCAGCAATGTGGAAGTCGTTCTAGATACCACGCCGTTCTATGCGGAAATGGGCGGACAGCTCGCTGATCACGGCGTAATCCGTTCTTTCCAAGGTGCCAAGTTTAAAGTGGAGGACGTACAAAGCCCGGTTGCCGGTCTGCGGGTACACCGCGGAACCCTGGAGCAGGGGCAGCTGACCGTGGGCGACGAGGTAGTGGCCGCGATCGATACTGCGCGGCGAAAAGCGATTGCCCGCGCCCACACTGCTACCCATATGTTGCATAAAGCCCTGCAAGAAAATTTGGGAGCGCAGGCTACCCAGGCTGGCTCGGAAAACAACGAGAACCGCTTGCGGTTCGATTTCCACCACACTCGCGCCTTGAGTGGGGAGCAAATGACGGCGATTGCAGATCGTATCAATGACCGCCTGCGGGATAACCTGGAAGTAAATACCGAGGTTATGCCGATTGAAGAAGCCAAAAAGTCTGGTGCTACCGCCCTGTTTGGAGAAAAATATGGCTCCCTGGTGCGGGTAGTCGATATTGGTGATGGCTGGGATCGCGAATTTTGCGGAGGCACCCATATGCCAACCACCGGATACCTGGGACAAGTGGTGTTGATGGGGGAAAACTCTATCGGTTCCGGGGTGCGCCGAATTGAAGCCTTGGTAGCTGACGAAGCCAACGAATTCCAAGCTAAAGAACACGCCTTGGTTTCCCAGGTAGCTTCCATTATGGGAACAAAACCGGAAGAAATTCCGGCGCGGATTGATGATGCTTTGATGCGCTTGAAGCAAGCACAAAAGAAACTGGCCAAGCTGCAGGAAGAATCGCTCTTATCTCGAGTAGGGGAAATCGCTGCCTCCGCGAAAGACATTCATGGCGCCCGGGTGATCACTTTTAACGCGGGAGAAGTCTCTGCGGACTCACTGCGCACTCTCGCCCAGTCTGTCAGGCAGCGACTCGAAGACACTAGCGCAGTGATTAGCATCGGTGGCGTCGCCAAAGATCGCCCGCTGGTGATCGTGGCAACTACACAGCAAGCCCGCGATGGGGGACTCAAAGCTGGTGAACTGGTTAAAGTTGCTGCCCGAACTATGGGAGGGGGCGGAGGAGGCCGACCCGACCTAGCACAAGGTGGCGGTAAAGACGCAGGTAAGCTGGCTGAGGCTCTGCAGGCGATCGAACGAGAGATTAAAAATAGCTGATGCGTACTGGCGTCAGACTCGCGATAGATCTGGGTACCAGACGAATCGGGGTGGCTCGCTCCGATGCGGCAGGTATCTTGGCATTGCCGGTGGAAACCGTCTACCGGGAGAGCGGACAAGAACTGTTTCGCATTGCGGATTTGGTAGCTGAGTATCAGGCAAAGGAAATCATTATTGGTCTGCCGCGTTTACTGAGTGGAAAAGAAGGAAAAAACGCTGCCGATGTGCGTTCTTGGGGTGCCGAATTGGAACAGCTGTTACCAACTTGTAACATAAGACTTGTAGATGAGCGGCTTACCTCGGTAAGTGCCCATCAACAATTGCGCTCCGCCGGACTCGGTGGGCGTGAGCATAAAGGCGTCGTAGACCAACAGGCGGCAGTGCTAATCCTGGAGCAGGCGCTAGAAATAGAGCGGCGAACTGGGCGAGCTCCGGGATTGCCGCTGGGTAACGGATCTGAAAGCGAGGGAGCCCGATGAGCCGGGAAGAAGAAACTATCCCGCCTAGGCGGCATTTTCCATCCCGCCGCGCCGATAAAGAAAACGGTGCGGATGCTTCGCAAAACGAAGAGTCCGTTAACCTCGACAGCTATTGGGAAGAGGAATCAGCAGAGCCTACCCATCGGCGCGTGGCAGTTACGGGACGTAGCGCCCGGCGTAAAGCTCGCCGTAAAAAACGTACTATTGCCGCAGTGGTGATCCTGGTGGTCATCGGATTGATTACCGGAGCCTCGGTTATCGCGGCTAAAGAGCTCGGTGGAATTAGCGGAATAATTTCTGGAGGCGAAGACTACGAAGGTAAAGGTACCGGGGAAATAATTATTGAGATTCCGGAAGGAGCATCGGGTAAAGCGATTGGCGCAATCCTGGAAAAAGAAGGAGTAATCGCAGACGCGGAAGTCTTTGCCGATATTTTCAAGAAAAACTCTTTGGCACAAGGAGTGCAGGCCGGGCGGTTTAGAATGCACAAACGGATGTCTTCCCGGGAGGCTCTGGCTATGCTGCTAGATCCGGCCTCGAAAGCAGATATCAAGGTAACTATTCCCCCCGGATTTACCATTAAGCAGATTAAGTCTCGCCTGGAAGAAACTGCCGGTTTCAGTGCTGATCAGGTAGCTGAGGCCTTCGCTGATCCCGCCGAATACGGTATTCCCGGGCAAAGCGAAGAATCTTTTGAAGGGTGGCTAGCTCCCGATACCTATACGGTTTCCACTAAAATGACCGCGAAAGATCTGGTAAAAACCATGGTGGATACCCAGATTAAGCGCTTAGATGAGGCCGGAGTTGCTCCTGAGCAGCGAGCCGGCGTCCTCATCAAGGCTTCTATCTTAGAAAAAGAAGTCAATCTCGATAAATATTACGCCCAGGTAGCCAGAGTTATAGAGAATCGTCTCCAAGATAATCCGGATACGCACGGGTTCTTGCAAATGGATTCCACAGTAGTTTATGGGCTTGGTCGCTCGGGAGGAATTCCCAGTGGTGAGGATCTAAAACAAGACACCCCCTATAACACCTATAAACATAAGGGACTGCCCCCAACTGCCATCGGGACGGTAGGGCAAAAGGCACTGCAAGCGGCGGTGAAACCGGCGGAAGGTAAATGGCTCTACTTCACTACGGTGAACCTGGACAGTGGGGAAACTAAGTTTGCCCTCACCTTGGATGAGCAGAAAAAGAATGTGGAAGAACTAAAGCAGTGGTGTCAGCAAAACCAGGGCAAATGCAAACGCTAACCCCCTGGGCAGCGGTAATCGGATCGCCGATTGGGCATTCGTTATCTCCCGTTCTCCACCTGGCAGCCTATCGGGATCTCGGGTTAAATATTGACTACCGCCGGATAGAGATCACCAAGGAGACGATAGACTCGTTTTTGGCCAGCTGGCCAGAGGGACTGGTGGGGCTGTCGGTAACTATGCCTTTAAAACAGGTGATTATTCCCCTGCTATCCCAGGTCGATGGGCTAGCAAAAGCAGTGGGAGCCGTAAATACCGTGGTGCCCTTCCCGGGAGGAGTTACCGCCGGATTTAATACCGATGTTTATGGATTGGTGGCAGCCATTAAAGAGGCAAAAGGCCGCGACTTTCGCCCGGAAAAGGCGGTCATAGTGGGATCGGGAGCTACTGCCTCCTCGGCGCTAGCAGCCTTAGGGGAACTTCAGGCCGGTCAGATTAATCTGTTGGCACGCCGAGTATCGGGGGCAGGCAATGCGGTGCAAGCAGCTACCCGGATGGGAATCGATCCCGGATATGTGCCCCTAGCGGCCGGCGAAAAAGCCCGGGAAACCCTGCAAGCAGCAGACTTGATTATTTCCACCGTTCCCCGCGAAGTCTTGGATGGTTTCTATCAAACTATATCTTTTAACTCTGGCCAAACCGTATTAGATATTGTTTATGACCCCTGGCCGAGCGAATTGGTTAAACAAGCTCGCCGCAGCCATGCCACCATCGTCCCCGGTAAGGCCATGCTGCTGCATCAGGCTTTAATGCAGGTAAAACTTTTTACTTCCCGCACTCCCAACCTAGAAGCTATGCGAACAGCTCTTAAGGAGGCATAACGGCATGAAAATGCAACTGCTAGTCCTAGTTATTGCGCTAATATTCGCCGGAATTGGCAACTTAGTATACGGGCTGCCCAAAGTGGAAAAATATTTTCGTCTGTCTGGGAAAGCCAGAGAGTTTTGGAATCAGCCGTGGGCAATCGGCATAGTTTCGGCACTGGTAGTGCTGATAGCAGTAATCTGGCGTTTCGGCTCAATCAACTTGCTGCTACTGTTCCCGCTCTTCACCCTGGGGACGGTGCTTACAGTTATTGATGCCGGCACCCAACGACTACCCCGCTCGATGACGGCAATTTTCTTGACCCTAGTCGTAGTCGCGGTAATTCTGGCTGGTTTCATTACCGGCCAGTGGGTAAAACCGGCATATGCGCTAATCGTAGCGATCGGAAGCTTTATCCTGCTGCTCCCGGGCACTTTTGTTCGTCACGGTATTGGAGCGGGGGATTTGCGGTTAGTCCCACTTTTAATGGCTTTGGCTACCTGCTCTTCCTGGCACTGCCTACTGGCTATGGGAATCCTCTCCGTAGTAGGTAGCGGCCTCTGGGCGCTTTATCTGGTGATAGCGAAAAAAGCCAGCGGTTCTACCCGCTTAGCTTTCGGTCCCTGGTTGCTAGCAGCCACCTATATCGCCCTGCTGATAGTTCCTCGCTAGACAAAACTAGCGCTGGCGGTGGGCTGAGGTTTTTAGAAGTGGAAGGCTAAAACGCCGATAATGGTTCCATGAAACAATGAAGCCATGTTGAGATGGATGAGCGCCGGTGAATCACACGGAC
This sequence comes from Varibaculum cambriense, assembly GCF_002848005.1. Lineage (GTDB taxonomy): Bacteria > Actinomycetota > Actinomycetes > Actinomycetales > Actinomycetaceae > Varibaculum > Varibaculum cambriense_B. The sequence continues at coordinate 63,805 of NZ_PKHX01000004.1, forward strand.
CTGCCCTGGTAGGAATCCTGGAAGGAATGCCCGCAGGCATAGAGATCACCACTGCGAAAGTTGGAGAATATTTAGCCAGTCGGCGCGCCGGTTACGGGCGCGGAGCCCGCCAAAAGTTTGAGCAGGATCGCGCCCACCTAGTAGGCGGGGTAATCAGAGGTAAGACCACCGGAGCTCCCATAGCGCTGCTGATAGAGAATAGCGAATGGCCGAAATGGGAAACGGTGATGAGCCCCGATCCGGTAGATCCGCAGGCGTTAAAGGTTGATGCTGGCAAAGGTGACCAGCGGGAAGTCGCCCGCAATAAACCGTTAACTCGTCCTCGACCCGGACACGCGGATCTGGCGGGAATGCTGGCCTATGATCTAGAAGAGGCTCGCCCGGTACTAGAGCGGGCAAGCGCCCGCGAAACTGCGATGCGAGTCGGCTTGGGAGCCTTTGCCCAAGAGTTCTTAAAACAGTCGGCCGGAATCGAACTGATTTCCTATGTAACCCAAATCGGGCAGGCCTGCCTCGAGGATAGTCACCCGATTCCAGCTCTAAGTGAGCAACAAAAACTAGCCGAAAACCCGGTACGGTGCCCGGATAAGAATATTAGTGAACAAATGATCTCCCAGATCGATGCCGCCAAGAAAAATGGCGACACTATCGGGGGCAGTGTGGAGGTAGCGGCCTATGGGGTGCCGCTAGGTCTCGGCAGCCACGTGAGCGCAGATCGGCGTCTCGATGCCCGCCTGGCCGCAGCGCTAATGTCGATTCCCGCGGTGAAAACCGTAAAAGTCGGTGATGGAACTCAGCCGTATCTGCCGGGATCGAAAGCTCATGACGAGATTGTCCGGGCAGAAAACGGAGATATAACCCGCGCGTCTAACCATGCGGGCGGGATCGAAGGCGGCATGTCGAACGGGCAGCCCCTTCGGGTCAACTGTGCCTTCAAACCGATCTCTACCGTGCCCCGCGCTTTGCGCAGCATCGATTTGGCTAACGGGGAAGAAAGTCGGGCGATTCATCAGCGCTCCGACACCTGCGCGGTAGTCCCCGGTGCAGTTATCGCCCAGGCACAGGTAGCATTAGTGCTCGCCGATGCTTTGCTAGAGCATATAGGCGGATATTCCCTGGCGCAGGTGCGTGAAAACCTGCAGGCCTACCAAGAGCGCGTGGAGGCGAGGCTATGACTAGCCCAAAACAAATAGTTCTTATTGGTTTGCCCGGCAGCGGTAAAACCTCGGTAGGGCGGCTAGTTGCCGCGCGTTTAGGTTGTTCCTTCCGGGACGCTGATCAGGTGCTTAGCCAAAAGACAGGAATGTCTATCCCCGAGATTTTTGCTACCCGCGGTGAGGACGGCTTTAGAGACTTAGAAGTTAAAACTATTGCGGAACTGCTCGCTGGCGACACTGCAGTGATCTCCCTGGGCGGCGGCGCGCTCACCCGGGAGGAAACCCGCTTAGCGCTAACCGGTAAAGATGTCGTTTTCCTCGATGTTTCACTTTCCCAGGCGGAGGCGCGCGTGGGCAAAGCTGCTACCCGCCCCCTTTTAGCACACTCTGATAATCTCAACGCCAAGCTAGCGCAGTTAGACGCAGAACGCCGTGACAGCTACCTGGCGGCGGCTACCCTAATCGTTCCGGCAGACGGTAGTCTTAGCGAAGTTTCTTCGGCGGTAATGCGGGGACTAGGTAGAAAAGAGGTACTCCCGGTTCGCCGTTATAACTTGGGCTCTTTGACTGCTTTACCGGCGCAAAGCGGAGAGAAAACTCGAGTGATTCCGGTGACTTCCGGTACCGGGTACCAGGTAACCGTGGGGCAGGGAGCTGTAGTGCGGGTTAGCCAAATACTGCAAGATCGCCCCCGGAAAGTATTCCTAATCTATCCGCCGCCACTTTCTGGCGCTGCCCGTCACTTGGCGACTACGCTCACCCAATCGGGACAAGTGGTAAAACTGTTCGAACACCCCGATGGGGAAGGAGCCAAAAATATCCGCGTTGTGGAGGACGCCTGGCGCTGCCTGGGAGAAAATCATTTTTCTCGCGAGGACGCGGTGGTAGCGCTAGGAGGCGGGGCAACTACCGATATGGGTGGCTTCGTAGCCGCTACTTGGCTACGGGGAATCGAAGTAATTAACCTGCCAACGTCGCTATTGGCGATGGTGGATGCCGCTGTCGGAGGGAAAACTGGCATCAACACTTCCCTGGGGAAGAATCTAGTGGGGTCTTTCTACCCACCGAGCTCAGTTATCTGTGACCTCGATTATTTGTCTACTTTACCGCCACGGCAGCTGCACGCCGGCTTGGCGGAGGTTATTAAATGCGGGTTTATTGCGGACCCGAAAATATTGCAGCTGTTGGCCGGGCAGCCTCCCGAGCAGCTGCTGGGATCTCCTGCGGTTCTGGAAGAAGTGATTAGCCGCGCGATTAATGTTAAAGCCGGGGTGGTTAGCCAGGATTTGCGCGAAGGGGGGATGCGAGAGTGTCTTAACTATGGCCATACTCTCGCCCACGCGATAGAAAAAGCCAGCTCCTATCGGGTGCTCCATGGGGAGGCCGTAGCAATGGGGATGGTTTTTGCCGCCCAGGTAGCGCTGGAAATGGATCTGCTCACGCCTTCGCAAATGGAAAGTCAGCGCCGCCAGATTGCGGCGCTGGGGTTACCGACCGCTTGCCCGCAGTACTCTTTCGAACAGTTGGTGAAAATCATGGCTTCGGATAAGAAAGTTCGCGGGGGAGTAATCCGCATGGTGCTTACCGCCGGTGACGGACAGATTCAAGTCACCCCAATCGGGGATTACCAGCTATTAAACCGCGCTTTTACCGCAATAAACACTGCCGGATCCGGTGCTGATTCTCCCTCCTACCAGAGGCGGGAGTAGCCGCATGAACAGGATAGTTTTCTTGATTGGGCTGCCCGGTAGCGGGAAATCTACTATCGGGGCGGCGTTAGCCAAAGACTTGGGGTGGAACCTGGTTTCTACCGATAGCGAGGTGGCCACCAAATTACAGGTAGCGGCAGATACTGCCCTGTTAACCGTGGGAGAGGAACGCTATCGTGAGGTCGAACGGGAAGTATTGCGCGACCTCTTGCATAATCTACCCCGCGAAAACACCTTAGTTGACTGCGGCTCCGGTGCCTTAGACAACCCGCAAACTTTGCGGGAACTGCAAGGTATTCCTGGGGTGGAGGTGCTAGAACTGGTGATTGACCTGTCGACTATGGCCGATCGCGCCGGACTCAACCGACCTCGTTCTCTGGGATTGGGAATGCCCCGGGCATGGCTGCGGCAGATGGGACAGCGGCGACGCCAGCGGTGGCAGGTACTAGATCCCCTAACAGTGGAAGTTTCGGATTTAACGAAATCCCAAGCCCTACAAAAAGTGGCGGAGGCCTTGGGGCTAGGAGCTAAAAGCAAAGGTTAGAGGCAATATTTTCCACCTTCGCTTGATTAAAGTAAAGTAGAGACGATTGATTTTGACTTGGGGGTATTAAGTTGGCGACAACAAATGATTTGAAAAACGGTCTGGTACTAAAGCTTGACAACCAGCTATGGCAGGTTGTGGAGTTCCAACACGTAAAGCCAGGTAAAGGTCCGGCTTTCGTGCGTACCAAGATCAAGAATGTTTTAAGTGGTAAAACCGTTGATCGTACCTTCAATGCCGGGGTAAAAGTAGAGACCGCGACAGTTGATCGCCGGGATATGACCTACCTGTACCAAGATGGTGCTGATTTCGTGTTCATGGATGATGACACTTATGAGCAGGTGATGATCACCGCGGAAATCGTAGGAGACGCCAAGAACTTCCTAATCGAAAACCAGCGCGCGGTAGTGGCTTTCCATGATGGACAAGTACTGTTCCTAGAGCTACCGGCCTCGGTAATTATGCAGATTACCCATACAGAGCCGTGGCTACAGGGCAACCGTTCTTCGGCGGGAACCAAACCGGCTACGGTAGAGACCGGTTATGAGGTGCAAGTTCCGCTGTTTGTGGAAGAGGGCGAGAAAATTAAAGTTGATACCCGTTCCGGTGATTACATCTCCCGGGTTAAGGAATAACCCAAAGTGGCAAAAAATCGGCTATCGCGACGTACTAAAGCACGTCGACGGGCAGTTGATACCCTTTACGAAGCTAATCTCAAAGGTCTAGATCAAGATCCGGAGGATTTGCGGGAACTGGTGGTGCAGCGCCAACAATTGACGACCGCGCAAACCACCTTGCCGGACTATGCGGCAGAAATCGTCGAGGGAGTGGCGGAGCATCTTTTCGATATCGACATGACGCTCAGCCAGTATTCCCGGGCTTGGGCGCTAGATCGCATGCCCAAGCCGGATCTGGCGATTTTACGCTGCGGCGTGTGGGAGATTCTTTACAATGACGATGTTCCCTGGAAAATTGCGGTTGACGAAGCGGTAGGTACCGCCCGAGCAATTTCCACTCCGGAATCTCCAGACTTTATTAACGGAGTGCTAGACGCCATTGGGCGCTCCACTGATAATAATTCAAGTGAGTAGTAGCCCGCAGGCATAAAACCGGCGCTTGCGTCCTCGCCCGCCCGGCTGCACTCAGAGATTAGGAGGCAGCCATGAGCGCAATAGTTTTTCGCGGTGCAAATATCTTGGGAGAAGAGCGCGCCGATATTTTGGTGGAGGGCGAAGAAATCCGCCAGGTCGGCTCGGAGATAGCTCTAGAGGCCGGCACGGGCGTTAGGGAAGTTGATGCCCGGGGTCTGGTGGCTCTGCCAGGACTGGTGGATTTGCATACGCATTTGCGCGAGCCCGGCGGGTGTGATGCAGAAACTGTGGACACCGGTACCGCAGCGGCGGCCAAAGGCGGATATACCTGTGTTTTCGCGATGGCAAACACTACTCCTACCCAAGATTGCCCGCAGGTCGTGGAACAAGTTCTCGATTTAGGACGTCAGGCAGGGCGGGTAGATGTCCATCCAGTAGGGGCAGTCACTAAGAACCTGGCAGGCAAAGAACTTGCTGATCTGCGAGGTATGCATCAGTCGCGGGCAGCAGTAAACGTATTTAGTGATGATGGCAAATGTGTTTTTGACCCGCTGCTGATGCGCCAGGCTCTAGAGATTATCCGTGATTTTGACGGTGTTATCGCCCAACATTCCCAAGAGCCGCGCCTAACTGCAGACTCACAAATGAATGAGTCCTATTTAGCGGAAGAGCTGGGGCTAAAAGGTTGGCCGACCGTCGCGGAAGAAATGATCATTGCGCGTGATATTTTGCTGTCCCTCTACCTGGATGTACGAGTTCACGTCTGCCATCTTTCTAGCGCCACCGCGGTGGAGCTGGTACGTTGGGGCAAATCTCAAGGCGCGCGGATCACCGCCGAGGCCACGCCCCATCATCTGTTCCTCACTCAGGAAGAAGTGAGAGGACGGGATCCGCTATTTAAAGTAAATCCGCCGCTACGCTCGCAAAAAGACGTGGAGGCAGTGCAAGCCGGATTAGCGGACGGCACGATTGACCTGGTGGGCACGGATCATGCCCCGCATCCGCGCCGGCTTAAAGACTGTGATTTTGAATGCGGTGCGTTTGGGATGATCGGGCTGGAAACTGCGCTGGCGGTAGTGTCCACTACCATGGTGCAAAGCGGAAGAATGAGTTGGCGCGACCTGGCGCGAGTCATGTCGGTTACCCCGGCAAAAATTGGGAAAGCCAAAGATCAGGGAGAGGAAATCGCGGCCGGTGCCGTGGCAAATCTTTGTTTTGTTTCTGCTGATACTGCTTGGCAGGTTCACCGCGAAACCCAAGTTTCTCGTTCCGATAACACTCCTTTTGTGGGCAAGGAATTTCTGGGTCAGGTGCGGCACACTTGTTATCGTGGAAAACCAACAGTTTTAGCTGGACAGCTACAGTTTTAAGGAGGAAATATGCGTCGGTACGGGTTACGTTTAGAGCAAGCTATGGAGCAGCTGGGCAATGTTTGTGTAGGCATTGACCCTCACTCCTCGCAGCTGGCTGCTTGGGGACTGGAAGATAATCTCCAGGGGCTGCGTACCTTTTCCTTAACTTTAGTGGAAGCCATGGCCGGACAGGTACCGGTAGTAAAGCCCCAATCGGCATTTTTTGAGCGTTTCGGCTCTCGCGGCATCCAGGTACTAGAGGAAGTACTGGCGGCTTGTCGCGAGGCGGGGTTGCTCACCATCCTGGATGTTAAACGCGGGGATATTGGCTCTACCATGGCCGGTTACGCGCAGGCGTATTTGAGCGCAGATTCCCCGCTCGCAGCGGATGCGATTACGCTCTCGCCCTACCTGGGATATGGTTCGCTGGCGCCGGCTCTAGACTTAGCACAGGCCAATGGAAAAGGAATCTACGTCTTAGCCCTTACTTCCAATCCGGAAGGATTCCAGGTGCAGCATGCCCAATGCGCCAGCGGCAAAAGCGTGGCAGCCGACATAATTTCGCAGGCTGAACAGACAAATAAAGCTGGCAGTGATCAAGGTCATATTGGAGATGTGGGTTTGGTCGTGGGTGCTACCACCGGAAATGCGGCAAAAAATTTAGGAATAGATTTTTCGGCATTTTCGGGATCTGTTTTATCGCCGGGAATCGGTGCTCAAGGGGCTACACCAGCGGATATACAAAATATCTTCGAAAAAAGCGCCTTCCGAGTGCTAGCATCAACATCGCGGGGAATATCTTCCGCTGGCCCGAAAGTATCATCTTTACAAGCGGCCGCAAGGCAAATAACTGAGCAAATGAGTGATATTTTTCGCAACTGAACTGGCAAAACTTAATCAATAGTTTGGCTTAAATGGAAAAAAACAACTAGTGTTTTTCGTGTTGTTATCCCGTAAATCTAGATGAAGAGGTAATACAAAATGGCACTTCCTTCTTTGACTCCCGAACAGCGCGCACAGGCTCTGGAAAAAGCCGCGCAGGCTCGCAAGGCTCGGGCTGAAACTAAGGCGAAGCTGAAGAACCGGGAACTGACCCTGTCCGAAGTAATCAAGAACGCGCAGGATGATCCTTACTTGGGCAAGATGAAGGTTCAGGCACTGCTGGAGGCTCTGCCGCGTGTAGGCGCCACCACTGCCGCTGCGGTGATGGAGGAGATTGGCATTGCCAAGTCTCGTCGTATCCGCGGTCTAGGTGAACACCAGCGCGCTGAGCTGGTTCGCCGCTTCGGCTAGTAAGCTCACTAACTTATTGCAGTATGGGACCCAAGATTTGGGTCCCATACTGTTATTTTCAGGAAAAATTTGGAGTGAAAGTTAGCCCATGTCGCGCCTTTATGTATTAGTCGGCCCTTCCGGGGTAGGCAAAGGAACTGTGGTTAAAGCTTTGCGAAAAGCCCACCCCCAGGTAAACGTAGCGGTCTCTGCTACTACGCGTTCGCCTCGTCCCGGTGAACGTAACGGGGTCGACTATCATTTTTTAAGTGAAGCCCAGTTCGATGAACTGGTGGATAGCGATGGCTTCGTAGAGTGGGCAGTAGTTCACGGCCAGGCACGCTATGGGACTTTGCGCTCTGAAATCGCAAAGTATCTTGCCCGCGGCGAGGACGTGATTCTAGAGATCGATCTGGCGGGGGCACGGCAGGTGCGGCATACTAACCCCGATGCCTGTTTTATATTCTTACAAGCACCCAGTCAGCAGATCTTGCAAGAGCGTTTGCGGGGAAGAGGCACCGAAGGGGAAGCCGAGGTAGCACGCCGCCTGCAAACCGCCGAAATTGAGATGGCCGCGGCAGGAGAATTTGAGCACATTGTGATCAATAATCATCCTGATCAGGCAGCCAGTGAACTAGCAGCTCTAATGGGAATAGCGTAAGATTCTTCGTGAAGAGGTGGCATTGCGCCACTGAGAATAGAAATGAGAGGACAATATGTCGGGTACCGTTGCTAGCCCGGAGGGGATCACCAACCCCCCAATAGATGATCTATTGGAAAAGGTAGATTCCAAATATGCCCTAGTGGTCTATGCGGCCAAACGGGCAAGACAGATCAACACTTATAATCTGGAGATCGCGGAAGGAATGTTTTCCACCCCCGGTCCGCTGATTGATTCCAACCCTGAAGACAAAGCTCTAGGTATTGCTTTGCGCGAAATTGATCAGGGAGTATTGAATCTGAAAGAGCATGACGATTCTTCCCAGGACTAACTAAGCTATGTCGCAGCGCCGCCAAATTATTGTCGGGGTGGGGGCGGGGATCGCCGCCTATAAAGCCACTCATGTGGTGCGGGCATTAGTTAAAGCCAACTTTGACGTCTGGGTGGTTCCCACTCCGGCCTCGTTGAAAATGATCGGGGAAGTTACCTGGCAGGCAATCTCCGGCCATCCGGTATATACGCAGGTAGATTCCCCCTCCAGTGGAGTTGGGCATATAGAACTCGCCCGAGAGGCCAGTGCCATTGTGGTGATTCCCGCAACTGCTGATCTATTGGCACGGATAACCCATGGCATTGCTAACGATATGCTAACCAACGTGATATTGGCGGCCGACTGTCCGCTCCTGGTGGCACCGGCGATGCACACCAATATGTGGGAAAATCCGGCAACCAGAAAAAATGTACAAACCTTGCAAGCTAGGGGAGTGCGCTTTATCGGTCCGGTGTCCGGTGCATTATCTAGCGGCGATCAAGGGTTAGGGCGACTGGCAGCAGAAGAAGATATCTACGCCGAAGTAATCGCAACCTTATCCGCTGGAGATTGGCAGGGGAAAAAGGTAATGGTAAGTGCGGGAGGCACCCGCGAGGCCTTAGATCCCGTACGTTTTCTCGGGAATCGTTCCTCTGGGCGCTTTGGAGTCGAGATCGCCCGGCAATTTGCTTGGCAAGGAGCACAGGTTACCCTGTTGGCTGCCAATATTGAGTCGGTGCTTCTAGAATCTTTGCCTGCCGGGGTAGAAATTGTTGCTACTCCCAGCGCCGGGCAGATGCACCAGGCGACACTGGAATATTTCCCGCAAATGCAAGTGGCAGTGATGGCCGCCGCGGTAGCCGACTATCAGCCAGTAGATTTTCAAAGCGAAAAGATCAAGAAAAATCCTGATCAAAGGGAGTTTTCTTTAAGGCTGCGCCCCACCGCCGATATTTTGGCGGATTTAGCCAGCAAGAAACGTCCCGATCAGCTAGTAGCCGGATTCGCGGCGGAAACCGGCAGCTGGGAACGGGTACTGCAGCTAGGCAAAGAAAAAGCGCTCCGCAAAGGCGCCGACATTATTTTTATTAATCAGGTGGGAGCGGAAACCGGATTCGGAGATATCGCTACCAAAGTGTGCGCAGTTAACAGCCAGGGCAGTGAAATTGGGCAGTTTTCGGGTAATAAACCCCAGGTAGCTACCCAGCTAGTTAAGCTGGTAGGCCAGCAACTGCAGTGACTGACATTATGCCGCGATGGAGCGGCACCGATCCGCTCGCCATCCTCAGATCCCGGGTGCAGGCAGATGCCCCAGCAGGAACCCAGCAAGAACTACTGGCTGCCCCGCAGACACCTCACGGCAAATGGGAAAATAAAGACCCGATTGCCCGCGTAATTCCCGACGTTTCCGTTTTTCATCTCGCCAATGGTCTCGATTACACGGTTCCTCCGCGCCTACAAGGAAAGGTGCAGCCCGGGTGCCTAGTGAGCGTAAAAATCGCCGGCAAACTGGTACATGGGTGGGTAAGGGATGTTCGCCAGGCAGAGCCCACCCGTCAGCGTTTACGGCCAATCAGCCGCGTCCTCAGCTCCCATGCCTTGGTATCGAAGAGCAGTTTTGCGTTGGCAGAGCAGGTAGCGAGGCGTTATGCCGGGAATTTATCCGCGGTTTTACGCCAGGCGATTCCTCCGCGTCGCGTCAATATTGAAAAAGAGTTCTTTGAATCTTTTCTCCCTGAATCTGTGGAAACTGCACCGGTACCGCTAGGAGACTCCTCGCGGGAAACTGCCACTACTGATCCTCCAATTGCTTCTTATCCCGCCGGGAAAGGCCTTTTAGAGTCCCTAGAACAAGCACACCCGAGCCGGGTGGTCTGGCAATCGCTTCCCGAAGCTGACCTGCCTGCTCCCTTCAGTCAGATCGCCCAGTTGATCTCTCATTCGCTCAGTACTAGCGGCTCAGTGTTATGCCTTTTTCCCACCAGTAAGTTAGCGAAGGATTTTGCTGCTTACTGGAGTGAGCACGCTCCGATCGGGGCGCCCTCGGCCTGGGAATATCACTCTGAGTTGGGGGTGAATGCACGTTACCGCAGCTTCTTAGAGTGTCGTTTTAACCATCCGCGGTTGGTGGTAGGAACGCGTTCGGCTATTTTTGCTCCCTTGGAAAAATTGTCGCTGCTGTTGATTTGGGACGAAGCAGCCGAAACCTATCAGGAAAAATCTGCACCCTATTGGCACACCCGGCAAGTAGCAATGCTGCGCAGTCGGCGCGAAAAAGCTTCCTTAATCTTGGGAAGCTTTTCGCGCTCTCCCCAGGCACAAGCATTAATCATGTCCACCTGGGCCCGCGAACTGGCTCCGGAAAAACAGCAAATGCCGCTGCCTAAAATTTTTACCCCCGAATACGAAAATCGCGACGACCCTTCCCTCGACCAGAGCGGACTATCTTCTACCGCCCTGCAGTTTTTGCGAAGGGGACTAAGCAAAGGTCCGGTATTAATTCAGGCTCCCCGCAAGGGCGGGCGCGGCGGCCTAAGCTGCGCTAATTGCTTAGCCCCGGTGCGTTGTCCGCAGTGCCTAGGGCGCGTCGAGCAGCTGCGCGGAAACTTTATTTGCCATAGTTGCGGTCATCATTTCCAGTTTTCTTGCCCGCGTTGTGGAGGTAAAACCACCCGCGCTAGCGTGCGCGGACATCAACAAATCGGAACCGAACTGGCGGCCGCGTTTCCCAGAATCCCCGTGTTTAACTGCGACGCCGATAATTCTTTGCACCTTATCAGTGCTAAGCCAGCCCTAATCGTGGCAACGGCGGAACAGGAACCGGTAGCTAGAGGGGGATACGCTGCGGCTCTACTACTCGATGCAGGCATGCTCCTCAGCCTAGATCGGATTTGGGCAGCCGAAGAGGCCTTACGGCGTTGGGCAAATGCGGCCGCAAAAGTCGCCCCGACCGGGCAGGTGATGCTCACCGGTGATCCTGGACAGCGCCTAGCCGACACTTTTAAACAGCGAACCTTTAGTAGCTGGGCGAACCAGGAGTTAGCCGAACGAGCGGAAGTAGGGATCCCACCTACCGCCGCCTTAGCGGTTATTCGCGGCCGGGAAGATACTTTGCACCGCTTCCTTGCCGAATCCAGTTTCCCCGATGCCCAGGTTATCGGACCGGTGCAGGAAGGGGAACATTTCCACCTGCTAGTACGTTCCCGTTTGGACCAGGGTGAGCAGCTACGCAGTGAGCTACGCCGTCTGCAAGCGGTGGCTTCCCGAAGAAAGTGGGGTCAGCTTAAGGTGCAGGTGGATCCGCAAGATCTATAATGTTTCCTAAGATGACGGCACTTTACTGATAAGATTTCCTCTATGCGTGTCTTATTTGCCGGTACCCCCGCCTCGGCGGTACCTGTCCTGAAATATCTGCTCGAATCAGAGCATGAAGTAGTGGGGGTGCTAACTCGCCGCCCTGCTCGTTCTGGTAGAGGTCGCAGACTTACTCCCTCTCCGGTGGCACAGGTAGCTGAGGAGGCCGGCTTGCCGATTTTTACCCCCACTTCTTTAAAGGACACCAGTCAGCGCCCGGATTTTGAAGCTTTAGACGCCGAGGTCGCAGTGGTAGTTGCCTACGGATTACTGATCCCGAAAGATTTGTTAGCGGTGTTCCCCCACGGCTGGATTAACCTGCACTATTCGCTATTGCCTAGATGGCGGGGAGCCTCTCCGGTACAGCATTCGCGCATCGCCGGGGAAGAAATCACCGGGGTCAGTATTTTTCGGATCGACGAAGGAATGGATACTGGCCCTATTTTCGCGGTTGATCCCATCCGGGTAGCGCCGCAAACCACGGCAGATTTGTTGCTTGATCGCTTGACCGAAACCGGAATCGGGTTGTTGCCCCACGTGCTCGCGGCGTTGGAGTCCGGTAATGCTAAAGCTCACCCCCAAACTAGCGAAGGCGCCAGCTATGCGCCCCTACTTACCAAGGCAGATGCCCAGATACCTTGGGAAAAAGATGCCCACCAGGTAGCCGATATGATTTGTGGCTTTACCTCTGAGCCGGGAGCTTGGACCGAGCTGCCTGATGGTAAACGGATCAGCATCTATCCCGTAATCGAGATGAAAGAACACGATACGCTGCAGCCCGGTCAGGTGCGGGTTACTAAACACGAAGTTACCGTGGGAACCGGTAGTAACGATGTGAAGCTAACCTTTGTCACCCCGGCTGGTAAACGCGAGATGGCCGCCGATGCCTGGGGAAGAGGACAGCGATATGGAGAAGAATTTTTCTTTTCTCTCCCCGGAGAAAGTGAGCAACCCTAGTGCGGCCAGATCGTTCCTCGAAAAAATATTCCGCCGGTAACTCTTCCCGGGATAACCGGAGCAGAAGGCGGGGAGAAAATCGTTCCCCACAGCAGGAATGGCGTCCCCAAACCGATCGGGTACGCACCCTGGTTTTCCAGGTGCTCCTAGCAGTAGAGACCAAGGACGCATATGCGAACCTCCTGCTACCACCCAGGCTTACCCGCGCCCATATCGGGGGACGAGATGCTGGTTTCGCTACCGAGCTAACATACGGCACGCTTAGAAGCCAAGGCTACTACGACTGGATAATCGATGAGTGTTCTACTCGCCCGGTAGCAGCCTTGGAAAAAGAAGTGCTGATTATTTTGCGAATGGGCCTGCATCAACTGTTAAATATGCGGGTTGCCACCCACGCCGCGGTCAGCGAATCGGTGAATCTCACCAAACAGGAAGCTAACGAGGGAGCCGCGGGGCTGGTAAACGGGGTTTTGCGCCAAGCGGTGCGCCTGGCAGACAGCGGGGAACTAGCTTCCCGGCTGGGAGCACTGAGTAAATCCCGCCGCCTGGCAATTGAATATTCCCATCCCGCTTGGATTATTGCTGCCTACCGTGCGGCTTTAAGTGAACAAGCAAAACTGGGTGCCCAGATTCCCAGTGATGATGATTCACTCGCGGCTTTGCTGGCAGAAAATAATCGCGCGCCCTATATCAACCTGGTGGCGCGACCCGGTTTGGTGGATCGGGAAGAACTTGCCGATGCCGTCGAAGATATGGGACAAGATGTTGCCTATTCGACGCTGAGCCCTTGGGGTTTGATTGTGTCTGGGGGAGACCCCGCCAATCTGGAAGCGGTCGGAAGCGCGCGCGCAGGAGTAGAAGATCAAGGATCGCAACTGGTAGCCGGACTGGCAGCTACTTATCCCTTAGAAGGTTCCGACCTAAAGTGGCTAGATTTATGTGCTGGTCCCGGGGGGAAAGCGGCGTTAATGGCAGCTTTAGGTAGGCAACGCGGCGCCCAGCTGATCGCTAATGAGGTCAGCCCCCATCGGGCGAAATTACTTGAAGATTCGGTGAAAGCCCTCGATAATGTGCAAGTTGTGTGCAAAGACGGTACCCAGTTTCCAACTGTTGAGGGCGGATACGACCGGGTATTAGTGGATGCTCCCTGTACCGGATTGGGGGCATTGCGCCGTCATCCCGAGTCCCGTTACCGCGCCCGTAATGAAACTATTCCTGATATCACTGATTTACAGGCGCGTTTGTTAAATCGGGCTTTAGAAGTTTGCCGCCCCGGTGGCCTAGTTATATATGCCACTTGTTCGCCGCACCCGGCTGAAACTACCTTCCTGGTAGAGCGGGTATTAAAACAACGCGGGGACGGGAAACTGAGGGAACTCACCCCTGTCTGCGACCAGCTAATCGAGGCCGAGGCCTGGCCTGGGGGTCTGGGCTGCGCCGATAAATACTTACAACTGTGGCCGCATATTCATGCCAGTGACGCTATGTTTGCGGTAGTAATCAGCAAAAACCAGAAAGGAAACTAACCATGGGCGTAACTATTTCTCCTTCTATTCTTAACTGCGACATCGCTAATCTAGCTAGCGAAATTGAGAAGATAAAAAATGCAGATTACGCGCATGTGGATGTGATGGATAATCATTTTGTTCCCAATCTTTCCTGGGGACTGCCGGTGGTGGAAGCAGTAATCCGCCAAAATATTTTACCGGTAGACGCTCATTTGATGATCGAGGACGCTGACCGGTGGGCTCCCACCTACGCGGAGGCCGGATGCGCCTCGGTTACATTCCATGCTGAGGCAGCGGCGGCGCCGATTCGTCTGGCGCGAGAGATTCACCGCCAAGGAGCAAAAGTGGGAATGGCACTGCGTCCGGCTACCGATATCACTCCCTATATTGATATCCTCCCGGAAATCGATATGTTGTTGGTGATGACGGTAGAGCCCGGTTTTGGAGGCCAGTCATTCCTAGAGTCCATGATGGCGAAAGTTCGCCGCACCCGCGAAGCTATTTCTGCTGCCAATCTACAAGTATCGGTACAGGTCGACGGGGGAATCACCCGCGAAACTATTAGCGTAGCTGCCGAGGCCGGCGCAGACGTATTCGTTGCGGGTTCGGCGGTTTATAAAGCTGAGGATGCCTACGCGGAGGTGGAGGAACTGCGGCGTATCGCCCAGTCCCACTGCTAATAAGCACCGAGATTTCAGTGCGGAAGCAGCTGGCGTCCTCGTAAATATTGTGCCTACGCCCCAGGTTGCAGGTTCCTGCTAACTGGATTCCTGCTAACTGGAGCGGGAAGGCAAGATTTTTCAAAACCCACTAACCTTAAAGCTATGAAGAGTTTTGAAGAGTTATTTACAGAGTTGCAGGCGAAAGCCAGCGAACGTCCGGAAGGGTCGGGCACCGTGAAAGAGCTAGATGCCGGGGTGCACGCTATCGGGAAGAAAATCGTAGAAGAGGCGGCAGAAACCTGGATGGCCGCCGAATACGAAAGCCTTGACGATTTTTGTTTAGAGGTCTCCCAGCTGCTTTATCACGCCCAAGTGATGATGATCGCTAAAGGGGTAAGCCTCGAAGACGTCTACCGCAAACTGTAAGGAAACAAATGTTAAGAATAGCTGTTCCCAATAAAGGTGGTCTTTCAGATCCGGCCATCAGACTTCTTTCCGAAGCTGGATACCGTACCCGGCGCCGGGGTCGAGAGCTACATATCACCGATCAAAATAACCAGGTGGAAGTATTTTTTCTCCGTCCGCGCGATATTGCCCAATACGTAGGTGCCGGTTTTATTCAAGCCGGGATTACCGGACGCGACCTGCTGGCGGATTCGGGAGTCAAAGCCGAAGAAGTACTAGCACTGGGATTTGGTTCCTCTACTTTTCGCTTTGCGGCGCCTCAAGGTACCATGAGCTCGGTTCAGGACCTGGAGGGTAAACGCATTGCCACTTCCTTTGACCGGATTGTGCAAGACTATCTGGCTTCGCAGCAGGTCAAAGCGGATACCGTACACCTAGATGGGGCCGTCGAGTCCTCGGTTCGCCTCGGGGTGGCGGACGCAATCGCGGACGTAGTGGAAACCGGCAATACTCTGCGGGCAGCCGGGCTAGAAGTATTTGGCGAACCTTTGATGCAATCAGAGGCCGTACTCATCGCTAATCCGCAGGCTGCGGAAAGCGCGGGTCTGCAAGTTCTTCAGCAGCGCCTCCAGGGGGTGCTCAATGCTCGCAACTATGTGTTGGTGGACTACAACGTTCACCGGGATCTGTTGGATAAAGCCGTCAATTACACTCCGGGAATTTCTTCCCCCACCATCTCTTCCCTGCAAGATAGCCACTGGCTAGCGGTGCGAGCACTGTGTAAACGCTCCGAAGTTCACGGGGTGGTTGATCAGCTCCACGCCCTGGGGGCGGAAGGAATTCTGGTTACCCAGCTGCTATCGGCTCGGATCTAGCTGGAGCTGCGCCAGGGGCAGGCTTACTCCTAGCCGGTAGCTTTTCGCCTCTAAGGTAATCCCGAAGGATTTTGCCTGAGACTTTGGGCTAGGCAAGCTGCGCGGCGAGGCGTCCGGCTGCGGCAGCAGCCAGGAAGGGAGCCGCATCTTCCTCCAGGCCTCGTCGCATGGTTGACAGTTTCACCGGGCAGTTGCTTAAGGCCTGGTAGAGTCCGGCGGTTGGACATTTTTGCACCCGGTGCCGGGAACTAATCTGTGCTAGTTGGGAGTCCACCAATTTAGTGAATTCACTGTTTAGGAGAGGTTTTTGCCCTTCGCCTTCGTCGGTGAACTCCGGTAGTGCCACGGTAAGGGGGATTGGCGTAAAGTCGGACAGAATTCGCAAACTATGATGCGAGATTCCCCGGTGGCGCAGCCGAGGATCAGCTGCTGACATCCGCAGGGCACAAATGGCTTTCCCGTCTCCCGCAGCCGCCTGGGTCAGGAATGAAGAGAGATCAAAACCGGAGTACCCGTAGGGGGTTCCGCTACCCGCATTTCCCGGGCCTTGTCCCACAATCGCGATATCGGCTGCTAACACCTGCCGGGCTGCCAGCAGCGCCGAAAAAGTATTGATCGCTTCCAAGTCACCCCCGAATGCCTGGCCGGCGGTGATCACCGCCGATAGCCATCCATTTTCGCGCAGTGAGGTAATGTTGCGGGAGAAAAATGCCGGGAGCGCCCCACCATCGGTGTACACATAAACGATTTTCGCCGCCGGATTTTCTGCTCTGACCCCGGCGATGACTGCGGGAAGCTGGGAATGCAGATCAATCCCTACTACCGGCATTCCTTGCAGATTTTCCGCCTGCCGCATCTGCTGGTGATAAGGCGATTCTTGTTCCTCAACCGAGGAAACCATGTACTGGCTGGGGGTATAGCGCGCCTTCATAATGTGACCCTCATGGGCAGGCAATACGTCTTGCGGTAGTCGGTCACAAAGCGCGGTTACCAGTGCGAAACCGCCGGTTCCTAAGTTTTTCTGGAGGGGAGAACAATCGCAGCGCACCGTTTCGCCCGCTTTAACTTCCCCGTTTAAGGCCGGATAGTTTAAGGCTCGTAGAGTTTGTCCGGTTAAAAACTGTTCCGCTCCCCTAGGATGAGCGGAAATCTTTACTGTAAGTTCTTGCGTGGCTTTAAAGTTGCGGACAGTTTCGACTTGTCCTTCCCGTAACATCATGTTTTATATTCTAGCGGTCTTTGTCGGGGTGACCGTCAGGGTCGGAAACAGGTAGGCTTAGGGTATGCATGGGTTTTTAGTAGCGTTGTGGACGCTGGGGATTCTCGCGGCAATAATTTGCCCGATCGTCATGTTTATCTGGCTGTTCCGCAAAGCGAATGCCACTTTAAACGTCTTCGGGGAACAAGTTCAGCAGGCAACCTCCCCGCTAGAGAACTTGGAGGAGGCCTCGGAGCTTCCGGCGCTCCGTCCGGCCGGAGCCAGCGGCGATCCCCAGGTATTAGCGCAGGCGCGCCAGGTACGCGCGGAAGTGGCGGCCACTCGGCGTACTCGTCGCTACGCCCGCCTAGCTGCTGCCAAGGCGCGCTGGGAGAAACTGGGGCTGGTATAGGTGCCGCGTCGGCGTAAACGAAAAAAACCTGCTGCTCCGGGTGTGGGGGACTGGGAGTCTCTTAGCGCGGCGGAAAAGCTAGCCACTTTCAAACGTACCCAGATAAAGGGAGAAGCTGCTAGTTTCGCTGCCCGTTTTGATTTTCCCTTTGATGATTTCCAAGTTCGTGCCCTGCGTGCCCTCGAGACTAATAAATCTGTACTAGTAGCTGCCCCTACCGGTTCCGGTAAAACTTTAGTGGGGGAGTTCTCCCTGTTCCTGGCGTTAAAACGCGGAGTGAGAGCTTTTTATACCACCCCGATAAAGGCGCTTTCTAACCAGAAATTTCGGGATTTTTCCGCTACCTACGGCAGTGAAAATGTGGGGTTGTTGACCGGAGATATCTCCGTTAACCCCTCAGCTCCCCTGGTGGTGATGACCACTGAAGTACTACGCAATATGCTGTACCGAGATGATGGGCGCCTGGATGATTTAGGGTTTGTAGTTCTCGATGAGGTGCATTACCTTGCTGATCGTTATCGCGGGCCAGTCTGGGAAGAAGTCATTTTGCATCTTGACCCACAGGTGAAAGTAATCGCCTTGTCGGCCACGGTGTCGAATGCCGAAGAGTTTGGACAGTGGCTGCGCCAAGTGCGTGGGGATGTCGAAATTGTGGTTTCGGAGAAACGTCCGGTACCGCTTTACCAACATATGTTGGTAGGAGGGCGACTTTTCGACCTGGAAGTGAAGTCTTCCGGTGGTAAAACCAAACTCAACCCGGCCTTGCTGGCAGTGACCCGTCGCTCCCTGGGAGAGTCCCGACGCGGCCACCATACTTCCTTACCGGCAGCAATAGGGGAGTTAAACGCAAGAGGTCTACTGCCAGCAATCATATTTATTTTTTCTCGTGCCCGCTGCCAAGAGGGACAAAAACAGCTAGTAGCGGCGGGAATAGATCTAACTAGTTCCGCAGAGAAACGTCAAATCTCGGAGCGGCTGGATGAAATCAGGGTAAATATTCCTCCCGGTGACGTCCTCGCCTTGGGATTGGATACCCTTTTCGAGGGACTTAGGCGGGGAATCGCGGTGCACCATGCTGGTCTACTTCCGGTACTTAAGGAAGCCGTAGAAAAAATGTTCGCTGCCGGACTACTGAAAGTGGTGCTGGCTACCGAAACTTTGGCGCTGGGGATCAATATGCCGGCCCGTTCAGTGGTGATCGAATCCCTTCGCAAATGGGATGGCCATGAATTCGTGATGCTCTCGGCCGGACAATATACCCAGCTAACTGGGAGAGCCGGCAGGCGCGGGATCGATACTTTGGGGCACGGGATCGTAATATTTCGTCCCGGCATGGAACCAGCTACGGTCGCCGCGCTCGCTTCAAAACGTACCTATCCGCTGAAATCAGCTTTTAGTCCCACCTACAATATGGCGGTTAACCTGCTGGAGCAAGGGACCCTGGAGGGTACTCGGGATGTTTTGCGCCGCTCTTTTGCGCAGTTCCAGGCAGACCGGGCAGTAGTGGGGAAGGCACAGCAAGCAGCAGAAAAGCAACGGGCAGCCGATGAAATCGTCGCGGCAAAGTCTCTGGAATGCTCCCATGGGGATATTTACGAATACGTGAAGATTAAGAGCGAGCTCGAGGCGCGCGATGCTCGCCACGCTCAACTACTTGCCCGTGAGCAGGCGCGGCGCCGCAGTGAACTTTTTAGTTCCCTAAAACGCGGTGATGTATTGGCTTATAAAGATGGTCGCCGCGCCCGTCACGGGATTGTGATGAAAAAATCGGGTACCCGCACCGGGGAAACCACTTTGACAGTCCTGGCTGATAACGCCAAGCTACGGGAGTTTTCCAGTAATGGCTTTGCTGGCGGATTAGCCCTGGTGGGGCAGATGTGGGTTAAAGATTACTCGGAGCGTAAACCGCGCGACCGCCAACGCCTAGCGTCCAAGCTCCGTACCGCGGTGCGTGAGGGGATTTTTACCGATCCAAAATCCTCTCAAGGGGGTGAGGACGAGGCGGCTACCTCCACAAAACCCGAGGTATCAACCCGGGAAAGTTCCTCTCCGGTACCGGATATTAACGGCAGAGAGCTTACGGAACTGAGCGAACTGGAACTGAGCGAGATACTAGCCCGCCACCGGGCGGCCAGTTGTCCCCAGCTTGATAGCCATATTAAGAAGGCCTCCCGGTGGGTGCGCCTAGAACGACAGGCTGCTCGCTTGCGACGCCAAGTCGATGTTTCGGAGGGCGCGCTGGTTGATACCTTTGACCGGGTAGTTAAAGTCCTAATCAAGTTAGGGTATCTGGATCCGCAGGGACAAGTGACCGAATCCGGGGCGGTGCTGTGCCGAATATATAGCGAATATGATTTACTGCTGGCGCAATGTGCGCTAAAAAATATTTTTGCGGGTCTGAGTCCCGCGCAACTAGCGGCAGCCTGTTCGGCGGCTAGTTATGAGGCGCGGCGGGAAGAAGCCGGTGCTGTCGTTCCCGGCGCCTTGAAATCGATGGTCACTCAGATCGAAGTGTTGGCGGCGGATCTGCGCCAGGTGCAAACCGAACTGCATGCCCCAGAGCTTCCGCGCTCGTCTTCGGCGTTGGTGGCCGCAACTTACGCCTGGGCTCAGGGCAAACCACTGTCGGTGGCCTTAGAGGCTGCTTCTGTCGAGGCCGGGGATTTTGTACGAGCGATGAAACAGCTGCTCGACGTGCTGCGGCAATTAGAAATGGTGGCTAGCGTGGAAACCTCGGCTACCGCCCGTAAAGCCCAAAAGCTGATTTTACGCGGAGTGGTGGCATGGTCAGATATTTAGTAAATGGTTTTTGGGCCTTGCTGGCTGCCCTGGCCATTGCAGCGGGTCTACTTTTAGCTTTCCCTTCTGCCTGGGGATCACATTGGCTAGGCGCCTGGTTAGCTCTGGGACTATGGCTGTTAATTCTGCGCCGGGCGCGCCGCAGCTACGCCCTAGTGATCTCTATTTTGACCTCCCTGCTATTTTTCTTGGTGTTATTCCATTGGGTGGCGATCTCACTCACCTTTACTACTCCTTGGATTGCCCTGGCTCTTTTTGAAACTTTATTTCCCACCCTGTGGTCAGTATCAGTATTGGCTACCCGCAAACTGACCAGCCCGCTTTGGACTTTTTGGACGGCTTTTTCTTTTGCCGGTATTGAAGCTTGGCGAGCGTGTTTTCCCTGGACGGGAATACCCTGGGGAATGCTGGGATTTTCCCAGGTGGATAGCCCTATGAAGGGATGGATTCCGCTCCTGGGCGAAAACGGGATGGCGTTTTTAATGGTGGGGATAGTGGCGGCGCTAGTTAGCGTCACTTGGAAAATCTCGATGCCCAATTTGGCGGTTGCCGGCCTGGCGCTGGTGCTAGTCATTTTTTCGGGGGTAGGTTTGCCTTCTCTACCCAATTCACAAGGTTCTCCCCGGATAAAGGTGGCGGCCATGCAAGGGGGTGTCTCTTGGCCGATTGGCCCTACCTATGCGCATCCCGGCACCATCTTGTCTGGTCATTTGGCACAAGCCCGTACCAGCGATTTGCGCGGCACCCAGGTGGTTTTATGGGGGGAACAGGCGGCAGATATCGATTTACGCTCTGATGCGCAGTGGGCGGAGGAACTGCGATCTTGGCAGGAAAACCTGCAAATTCCCGTTATCTTTGGCACCTTAGCTTATGGGGAAAAAACTACCTCTAACCAGGTACTAAAACTGGAGGACGGTAAACTTTCGCAGATCTATACCAAGCGGGAACCAGTGCCTTTTGGGGAGTTCTTACCGGGGCGCCCTATCATCTCTAAGCTTTTCCCCAAACAGGTGAAGATGCTGCCCCGCGATATGGTACCGGGAGAATCTCCGGGAGTTACCCCCGTGGGGAATGCGCGAATAGGTGCGAATATCTGTTTCGAGGTGGCGATTGACGCGCTGGTGCGCGATACGGTGCATGCGGGCGCGAATCTACTTTATTTCCCCACTAATAATTCTTCTTTTGGATACTCCTACCAGTCCCGGCAACAGCTCCAGATTGCCCGGTTCCGCGCCCTAGAATATGATCGTTCATCTGTCCAGATCGCAGTGGGGGGAGTGAGCGCCCTGATCAATCCGGATGGTCAGGTAGTATCCCAATCTGGGCTCTTTCGGGCAGATACTTTAAAAGCGACGCTACCTTTGCGGGATACTCTCACCTGGCAGGCACGGTTTGGGGGCACGGTGAACAGCATCTTCCGTTTCGGAACTCTAATTGGGCTGGCATTGGTGGCAGCAGCTCTGATTTTCTTAAAAATACAAAAACGCAGCTTCCAAGGCGCTAAGGTTTCCACTCGCCCCGGACACAAAATGGCGGCGAATAAGAGCACAGGAAGCAGGAAAAACTTTTCGAAAGGACCAGGAAAGAAATGAGAGATACCGTAATCGCGATTCCTACCTACAACGAACTGGAAACGCTGCCCCGGCAGGTGGCAAAACTACGCCGGGAAATTCCGCAGGCAGACCTGGTGATTGTGGACGATAATTCTCCAGATGGCACCGGGCAGCTGGCCGAGGAACTAGCTAGTAAAGATAGGGGAGTGAAGGTACTGCACCGGAGGGAAAAAGCCGGGTTAGGCCCGGCCTATTTGGAGGCTTTCTCTTGGGCGCACGATGCGGGATACACCTGGGTGGTGCAGATGGATGCAGATGGTTCTCATCGGGTACGTGATCTCAAAAAACTATTGGCTCGCCGGTTATGGCCGAGTGAGCCGGATCTGGTGATCGGTTCGCGTTGGATAAGAGGAGGTCGCCTACAGGGCTGGTCAAAGCTAAGAGAGGCGCTTTCGCGAGCCGGCAATGCCTATATTGGGGCGCTGCTGCGTCTGGGGATCGGGGATGCTACCGCCGGTTTTCGGGTTTATCGGCTAGATTTTCTTAGTCGCCTGGGACTAGAGGATCTAGATTCCCGCGGTTATTGCTTCCAAATAGATATGACCCGGCGAGCAGTACAAGCCGGAGGAAATATTGTGGAAGTACCGATCACTTTCCAAGAACGCGCCGCCGGAGCCTCCAAAATGTCCAGTGCTATTATCTTGGAAGCCCTGGCAAAAGTTACCCGTTGGGGACTAGCTGATGTGTTTAAGGCGCCCGCTGCGCGAAGCTAACGCGTAATCGACTACTCCAACCGGGTATTAATATTCTCAATGCCCGCTCCCGGGTGCAGGCTTTCAGCACCGCAAAGGTTAGTTAAAGCAGGGAATTTTGACTAGCGATAATGTACCCCGTCCATTAGCGCCCCCGAATGCAGTACTTCTAGCTGTTCTTTTAGCAGCTGCTGTAGTTCTTCTTCACTGCGGCGTTCCATGAGCATATCCCAGTGGGTACGCTGCGGACGTAAAGGCTTAGAATCTTCTTCTTCGGCGGGTTCTTCGTATTGCAATTCACCGGTTTCCCCGCATTTACATTCCCATTCGGCGGGAGCAGCCACCTCAGCAGCAAAAGTCATGTGGAAACGGTGTCCTTGCGGGCAAACGTAGAGGCTTTCACGCCTTTCCGCGAATACTACGCCGTCCTCTGTCTCCAGGCTTTTTGACCCGATACTGGTTCCGCGTAGTGCCCGCTCTGCCATAGTAAAAACCTCTCCTTGATGCCCGTACTAAAAACTCAGCAAATACCGCCCTATTGTAACAGTTCAGCCGGTGGGCAAAAAAGCTAACGTGCTCTTTTGCCCACCGGCGAAACTTAGTTTTATTTAACCGGAGGCTGACCGTAGACGTTTTGGTAGCGCTCGTACAAAGAATCGATATGACGCGATTCAATTGGACATAGTTCACCCAGAGAACGGGCAATCGCTACAGTCTTGGCTACTTCTTCTACCATTACCGCGGCTTTCACCGCGGCTTTAGCGTCCTTCCCGATAGTAAATGGACCGTGGTTGGCCATTAAAACTGCGGGGGAGCGGGAATCTTTCAAGGTTTCCACAATCCCGCGTCCAATGGAGTCATCCCCGATGATCGCGAAGGGACCGATCGGCACCTCGCCACCGAACTCGTCACCCATCATGGTTAGCACACAGGGAACCGGCTGCTGCACGGCAGCAAATGCCGTGGCGTAGGGGGAGTGGGTATGAACCACGCCGCCTACTTCACTCATATGCCGATAAACATAGGCGTGAGCAGCAGTGTCCGAAGAAGGCTGGAGATCCCCGGAGGTATCATCATCCAACTTATTACCATCTAAATCGCAGACCACCATGGTAGCGGCCGAGAGCTCATCGTAACGTACCCCTGAAGGTTTGATTACGAATAAATCGGCGCCCTCAACCCGCTGCGAAACGTTCCCGGCAGTCCAAACTACCAGGTCGTTAGCGGGCAGTTCCGCGTGCAAAGCGGCAACCACTTCGCGGGTAGCTGCTACCTGCTTGCGGATTTCGGCGGGTAGTTCATTTACATGAGGCATATTTGCTCCTTTAGTTTGCGCGGTGTACTCGCGCTCGAATCGCTTTCAAGTTACGCATTACTTCTGTCCCGCCCCGACCGAAGAAGTCGTGCATTTCTTTGAAGGCTGCGTAAAGTTCGCGATAGGCTTCCACGTTTTCGGGGATCGGTTCGTAGGCATGAGAAATCTTCTTGCCCATAGCCGCAGAAGCCGCGAAAATGTCTGGATATTGTCCATCGGCAACCGCCGCAAACACCGCGGAGCCTAAAGCTCCGGCTTGGTCAGTGGCGGAAATAGAAATGGGCAGACCGGTGATATCGGCGTACATCTGCATGTACAACTTATTCTTTAGAAGCCCTCCGGCTACTACAATCTCGTTAATATCGACCCCGTGTTCAATGAAGTTGTCGATAATGACCTTCGCCCCGAAAATAGTGGATTCCAGCAGTGCCCGATACATTTCCTCGGGAGTAGTGGTGAGGGTCATCCCCAGCATCATTCCCGACAGGCGCGCATCGGCCAGAATGGAACGGTTGCCGTTCCACCAATCCAAGGCTAAGAGGCCGTGTTCCCCAATTCTTTGTTCCGTGGCTTTTTCAGTCAGCAGATCGTGGATATTGATGCCCCGTTTCTGGGCTTCCTCGCGATAGCTGGCGGGCACACACTGGGTGGTAAACCAAGAGAAAATATCTCCCACCGCGGTTTGACCAGCCTCAAAGCCCCACTCACCATCAACGATACCGCCATCGACTACCCCGAAAGTTCCCGGTACATCCGCGTAATCATGGGCAGAAACCACGAAACAAGTAGAGGTGCCCGCGATTGCGGTTAACACCCCGTTTTCGGTAGCTCCCACGCCGGCCGCATGCACATGCGCATCAATATTGCCCGAGCAGACGGTGATCCCCGCTTTTAGTCCCATTAGAGAGGCGGCCTTTTCGGTAAGCTCTCCGACTTTGGAGCCCAATGGCGCGATCGGTGCCGACATTTTTTGCTCGAAGACCTCACCGAATCCGGGAGCTAGTGCCTCTAAGTAGGCTTTATCGGGATACTTGCCATCCTGGTACATCCGCTTATAGCCACTGGCTCCAGCGGTTTGGGTATGTACCCCGGTCATTTTCCAGGTTAACCAATCCATCACATCGGTAATAGCTTCGGCTGCCTGGTAGACCTCCGGGGCTTTTTCGTATAGCTCCAGCATCTTCGGTAGTGCTAGTTCCGAAGAAAGCACCCCGCCATAGCGGCCAAGCCAGGGTTCGTTGCGCTCTTTTGCCAGCGCTACGATCCGGTCTGCCTGGTCTTGGCCGCCGTGGTGTTTCCACAGCTTCATATAAGCGTGCGGGTTGTTCTTGAACTCTTCCTTTTCGCAAAGCGGGGTACCTTCTTTGTCGGTAACCACCAGGGAAGCGGAGGTAGTGTCTAGACCGATAGCCACCACGTCCTCAGAATCCACTCCGGAATCCTTAACCGCCTTAGGAACTGCACTGGCCAGTACCGCTATATAATCAGCGGGTACCTCCAGGGCGAATTCAGGAGGCAGTGCCTGCCCATCGCCAGCAGTAAGAGTGGTATCCATAACTCCGTGGGCGTACTCGGTTACGGCGGAAGCTAAAACTTCCCCATCACTTACCCGCACCACTACCGCGCGACCGGACAGGGTACCGAAATCTATTCCGATTACATATTTATTTTCCATTGCAGGCTCCATTGCATTGCGAAATTAGGAGAGTTTTGATTCTTGATTAGCTAACTAGTTACCTAGTTAGCGTGACGATGTTTACCCCAGAATCCTTCCGGGCTAAACAAACGATCGATTACCTCGTCAAGAGCGTTGAGATCCATCAGAATATCCAACACCGTGTAGCGCGAACGAATCATCTGCGCCTGGCGGTGGGTCTTGCGGAAACGATCCCAATCGATCTTGATCATTTCGGGGTGATAGGGCGCACCGGCTTTACGCAAGTTTTCTTGCGCTTCCTCCGGAGAGATCAGCTGCTTAGAACAGATCTCTTTGATCTCGCTCCATTTTTCTTTCAGCAGCTCTAAGCGCTTACGGAGTTCTTCCCCTTCTAAGTGCTTGTTAAGGGAGTGTTTCTTCGCTTCACCCTGGATACTGGGAATGATTAGTTCTTCTACCTTGGCTAAGATCTCGGCTTCGCTGGGGGCATTGGCTACTACTTCGTCAATATCCAGGTTGGGAATATCCATCGCCAAGAACTCTTCCCAAATCGCCAGAGAGGCTACGGTGCCGACTCCCACTTTGAAACCGTGCGATAGCGGCGGTTCCCAGTCGAGGCCGTGTCCTTCCATTTCCCAGGTGTGGGAGAACTGGTGGCCGGCACCCGAGGCGGGACGAGATGACGATAGTGCCTGCATGGCGAGCCCGGACATAATATTGCCTTCGGCCAGCCCATCGATGGCATCCCGATCACCCTTGGCAGCACCTTCCGGATCGGATAGGGCTCCCCGCAGCGGTCCTTGCACCAAAGACCAGGTGTAGTCATCTACAGCTTCCACGCCGAGGCGATCGGCTAGCAGCCAGTCGGCTCCAGCAGGAATCTTTTCAATCAAGTCCCCATAACCGGTGGCGGTTAGGCGTTGCGGCGCAGCGGCGATTACATCTAGATCAGCCACCAACCCAACCGGGGCGGGGCATTCACGAGTAATCTTGAAGCCATCCTTGGTGATGGAGGCGCCAAAAGCTGCGTAACCATCTACCGAGGCAGCGGTACAGACGTTCATATAGGGGCGTCCCAGTTCTCCGCTGGCCAATTTACACAGGTCATTTAGAGTTCCGGATGCAATGGAACAGATCACCGTGTCATCAAGATCTTGCAGTACTTCCCGAACTTTAATTACATTTTCGTAACCGGCGTACAAAGTAGGCTTACCTGGGAAAATATAGGGCTCGTGCATCGGGACCCCAGCTTCCTTCAGGGAATCTACTACTCCCTTTCCGGCTGCGCCAAAGGTGTTCTCATCCGCTACTACCAGGGCAGTTTTCCCAGGAAAGAGGCGGGCGAACAGCGGGCCAGTTTCCTTCAGTACCCCAACGCCGTACTCGATATCTTTAGTGTCGCTAGCAGTCTCTAGTGCTTTCGCGATCAATTCGTTTGTCATTGCCACTTCTTTCTTTAATTTTTCGGACTATTCACCGGCGGCCACATGGTCGACTAGCTCATGGGTCAGTTCTTGCATCGCCGGATAGCTTTCCATGTATTTTTGCAGGTAGAATTGATATTCTTCGTGGGTTTCTGGGTCGGGTTCGATCCGCTCGGTTTCATGTACCATATTGGCGGCAGCCTCTTGGATATTGGCATATTGGCCAGATCCGACTGCCGCTAAAATACAGGTACCGAGTACTACCGCGTCGCCAACTTCCGTCTTTACCAGCGGCTTTCCGGAAACATCGGCGTGCATCTGCATCCACAGCGGCGACTTGGTAGCCCCACCACACACGGTTACCTGGTCAAACTTAAATCCGGCGTCTTCCATCTTCTTGAAGTTAAAGGCGGTACCGAAGGCCACTGCCTCCATAATTGCATGGTAAACATGCAGCGGAGTGTGCGAGAGCGAGAGTCCCCACATAATTCCCCGGGCTTTGGAGTCGGTATAGGGAGTACGGTTACCCTGGAAGTACTCGTTAATAATTAGCCCGTCTGAGCCCGGTGCGATTTCAGCGCATTTACGATCCAGAATCTCGTAGGGGTTGACTCCTACGGTTTCGGCACTCCTTACCAGGTGCTCACAAAAACCTTCTTTAAACCATTTCAAAACAGAACCGGAAGATACTAGTGAGCCTTCCAAAGTGTATTGACCGGGAAGAACTCCGTCAGTGTAGGAGCCCATGAAGCCGTTACCATAAACGGGCTTATCGGACTGTCCCGCAATAACGTGAGATGATCCGGTAGTTAGGGATACTCGTCCCGGCTTTACCGCGCCCAAGCCGATCTGTCCTGCCCAGGCATCAGCGCAGCCCTGAGCTACCGGAGTACCCGGTAGCAACCCTAGTTCTTGCGCTACGGAGGGGAGCAAGCCGCCCAGCGGAACGCCCAGATCCTCCACCCGTTCCGGCATCTTTTCAAAAGCATCGCCGGCCCCGATTGCCTCGTAGTATTCTACCGGCCACCCGCCGTAGTCGCGGTTATAGTTCATCCGCATAGAAGCGGAGTTAATATTAATTGTCCATTCGCCGGTTAGGCGATAGGTTAGCCAGTCGGGGGCGTCAACAATCCGGTAGGCCTCTTTAAAGATTTCGGGCTCGTTTTCTTGTAGCCAGGCCACCTTGAAGGGATACCATTCCGCGGTCGGGGGAGTGGTCTTACCTCCGTTGTATAGGCGCGCCCAGTGATCCATATCCATTACCCGTTCCATCTGTTTGGTGGCACGCACATCCATCCACATAATGGCGCGGCGGATTTCTTTACCTTCCTTGTTGATGGGAACCACGGTCATGGTGGTGGCATCATAGCTAATACCCGCAATATGACGGGCGGGAATGCCGGTTTGGTCTAGCACTTTGCGAACCGACGCTACTAGGGCTTCCCACCAATCGGAGGGATCTTGTTCTGCCCAGCCTGGGTGGGGGTGATAGGTGGGGTATCCGGTGGCGGCAAAGCCGATCGGGGTACCTCGCAAGTCAAAAATCGCGGCTCGGCAAGATTCGGTGCCGTAGTCGATTCCCAGTAGGTAGGGACCTTCATAACCCGGTGCTACCATTTGTTTTCTCCTTAAACTTTGCGCCGGCATCATTGTCGGCGACTTTTGCGCGCAGCGGTGAGCGCATTTTTCTGGTTTTTAGGGTACTAAGCCTTTTTTTATTTAGTTATCGTCTTTAGTCGTCCTCCGCGGTCCAACCGTTTTCTTCCCACACCGCGGCCGGAATCAAGCGGTCAACGCGATCCAGTAAGAAATCGGGTTGATGTTCTTTCGGTAGCGCTAGTGCCTCTTCCATTGTGGAGTCTCCGGTCAGCGGCATCGCCGAAAACATCCCGGTTTTCTTGGCCATCTCGATATCGGTGTAAAGGCGATCGCCCACCATCATGCAGTGGCGGGGATTAACATCAAGGCCTTCAATGGCCACCTCTAGCATCACCGGTTCTGGTTTACCGGTAATAACCTGGCACTTGGTTTGAGTGCAGGCTTCGATCGCGGCAATAATGGCGGCACAATCTGGTTCGCCGCGCCCGCCCGGGAAGGGGCAGTAGCGGTCAGGGTTAGTAGCCACCAAAATAGCCCGTTTATGGAACCAGATGGCGTCAAACGCTATCTGCAGCTTGCGATAGTCAAAGGTGCGGTCGTAGGACGCGATCACAATATCGATTTTTTCGGGATCATCACTGATTTTGATGCCGGCATCATGCAGAGCATCAATCAAAGGCTGCTCCGCAATCGGGAAGACGGTTTTGTCAGCGTGGTGATCTTTTAGCCAACGGGTCATCGTGACCACCGTGTTGGCAATATCTTCTAGGGGAGTGGGAATATCCATTCCTTCTAGTTTGTCTACATAAAGATGGGGGTCTTTGGTGGGATTATTCGACAGGAAACGCACCGGAATCTCGCGACGCCGCAGTTCCTCGATTAGTCTTTTCGCCCCGGGTAATAGGTGGTCTCCCAGATAAATGGTGCCATCCATATCGAAGATATAGGCATCATAAAACTCGGTGGGGAACTTTAAACCATTTCCTGTTTGCATCTGTTTTCCTCTCCAGCAGTTTGTGAGGTTGGGGTGGAAAGCAACTTCGCTTTCCACCCCAACGCTTAGTTATTTTTAGACCATTGCTGCCATTACCAGCAATCCCAAACCACGCACGATGGTGTGGGAAATCCAAATCGCTGCGGCGGGCGGGTCAATATGAGTATCTCCGCGGGCATACATCAACCTTTGAGCGAATTCGGCTAGGCCTGCTGCCATCACTCCAAATACCACCGAGGCTACTAGCGCCAAAAGCAGGCTGTTTCCTAAAATTGGGAACCAAACCATGGCCGCTAGACCAGCGGTAATCGTAATGTGGTGGGTGACGGGAATCTTGAAGCCGAGAATCAGCATCAAAATGGTGATCGCAGAAATACCGAAGGGCAGAGTCTGGGCATTAGCCAGCAATACCTTTTCGGTTTCTGGACTCACATGCGGAAGCAGGTAGGCGACGGTTAAGGTCAGGCCACCGGACAATAGCGAAGCTGCCACCCCGATGGTGATCCACTGGGAAGGCTTTTCCTGCCAGCGCAGCCAGCATTCCTTATCGGTGAGCTGGGAAGTCCAGTTGAAGATTCCGGTCTTACCGAAGATTAGCCGGGCTACGAGACCAGACAGCAGAACCGTTAATGCCACGGTGTCGGTGTTGTGACCAAACCAAGGAATCAAGCGGATGCAGCGTTCTACCAGGTAGCCACCCAAGCCGAAAGCAGCGCCGATCCAGAGCAGGGTCGGATTACCAAACCCGGCGGGAGAGGTATCAATATCCTTGCCCTTTTTCTCTCCGTTGAGGCCAAGTTTACCGGCGTAAGCGTGGGCAGCAGCTGCAGCTGCGAAGCAAATGTGGGGACCGAATACCGGCCCGAATGCCATGTAGTTGAGGACGACATCGCTTCCCGTGGTGGCAGCTACCGCAAAGCCGAGGAACACGGAGAAACCGGTCATTACGAAGGCCCAGTTACCACCGATTCCGGCCCCGATCATTCCCCCGCCAATGGCGCAGATTGCCCAAAACAGCGAGAATCCAGCTGTGGGGCCAAAGGAGTTAACGAAGTCGCTCGCTTGCGCCGCCATTTGTATTGTTTCGATCATGTTTTTTAATACCTTTATTCAGATGGGGTTTGGCAAAATTGCCAAACTTTAAATATCCCGGCTCGGCCCTTTCCGAGCCGGGAAGTTAGGGGAGTGTGAGCTAGCTACAGCTACCGGGAGTAGTCTCCCCGTCGGTCTCCGGTACTTCGTAGTCACAGATTAACTGGACTTTCCGTGCCGAGTTGGACTGGGGGTCGAACTCGTAACCTAGCCATTCTTTAACTAGGCGCCGCGCGAGTTCAATACCGATCACGCGCTGTCCCATAGTTAAAACCTGTCCGTTATTGGACTTAATCAGGCGTTCCACACTGAAAGAGTCATGTCCCACGCTAGCGCGAATACCAGGAACCTTATTGGCGACAATCGCCATCCCGATTCCGGTACCACACAGCAGCAAGGCGCGGTCTACTTCTCCGGCAGCAACCATGCGTGCACCCTTGATACCCACATGCGGGTAGTCAACGTCCTCGCCGGCGTTTAGCCCGATATCAATTACTTTTTCTACTCGCTCGTCTGCCTCTAAATCTTTTTTGATTATTTCTTTATAGTCGACAGCGGCTGAATCTGCTCCGATTACTATTCGAAGTCCCATTATTTTCCTCCTCTGGTCATCAGCATTGATGACCTAAATTCTTTCTATACCACTTAGGGATATTCTCCCTACCAGTTCTGCGAACCTGCACTTATGAGCGCACGCGCTCCAAGGAGCGTTTGGCAGCAGCAACCACGTGATCACTGTCTAGTCCGTAATGGGCAAACAGCTCACCGGCTGCCCCCGGTAACCCGAAATCATCTAAGCCGATACTTTCTCCGTTGTCACCGACTAGGTCGCGCCAGGGATCAACTAGTCCAGCTTCGATCGAGACTCGGGCTTTTACGGCTGCCGGGAGTACCTGCTCGCGGTAGTCAGCGCCTTGGGCTTTGAACCATTCCATACAGGGGACCGATACTACCCGGGCAGCGATGGATTCTTTAGCTAAGGTTTCCCGAGCCTGTAGCGCAAACTGAACTTCGGAGCCAGAGGCCAGCAAAATGACATCTGGCTGTCCTTCGGTATCGGCCAAAATATAGGCGCCCTTTTCTACATTCTTGGCGCTAGCCAGAGCTTGGGCTCCCGCACCTTCCATGTCTTCGCGCTCTACGATCGGTAAACCTTGCCGGGTTAAAATCAAACCGGCCGGTCCCCGCTGACGCAAAATCGCCAGCCAGGAGGCGGCGGTTTCATTGGCATCCATAGGCCGCACAATCGCCAGGTTGGGGATTGCCCGGTAGGCAGTCAAATGCTCCACCGGCTGGTGGGTAGGACCGTCTTCGCCCACGCCAATGGAGTCGTGGGTCCAAACATAAGTCACCGGAATATCCATTAGGGCAGCTAGACGGACTGCGCCGCGCATGTAGTCACTAAATACAAAGAAGGTTCCCCCGAACACGCGGGTAAGGCCATCCAGGGCAATCCCGTTCATAATTCCGCCCATACCGTGTTCGCGCACCCCAAAGTGCAGCACCCGACCGAAGGGGTTACCTTTCCACATGTCGGTTTGTGCAGATTCGGGGATAAAACT
This sequence comes from Varibaculum cambriense, assembly GCF_002848005.1. GTDB lineage: Bacteria > Actinomycetota > Actinomycetes > Actinomycetales > Actinomycetaceae > Varibaculum > Varibaculum cambriense_B. The sequence continues at coordinate 96,019 of NZ_PKHX01000004.1, forward strand.
GGGTGCATCGGCAATCGTAGTGTTATTTGAACCTGCGAGGTCTGCGGATCCACCCCAGTATTCCGGCATTACTGCGCCGATTGCGGAAATAACTTTCCCAGAGGCCGCGCGAGTAGCAAGGGATTCTCCGGCAGTAAATACCGGAAGCGCATCCTCGATACCTTCGGGAAGTTTGCCAGCAAGAATCCGCTCTAGCAGGTCATTCTTATCCGGATTAGCCTGCTTCCAGGCGTCAAAGCGAGCATCCCAATCAGCATGAGCTTCCTGAGCACGCGCAGCGGCGTTGTCGCGGGAGTGCTTGACAGCTTCTTCGTCAATATCAAACATTTTGTCCGGGTCAGCTCCCAGAACTTTCTTGAATTCCTTAAGTTCTGCTTCACCCAGTTTCGCGCCATGGATCGCCCCGGTGTTCTGCTTGTTAGGCGAAGGCCAACCAATAATCGTGCGCAAGGCAATGATGGAAGGCCGATGCTTTTCGGCTTTAGCCGCATTAATTGCCTGGTCAAGAGCATTTACGTCTTCGTCATACTTGCCGTCCGCGGCCAGCCAATCCACACGCTGGGTGTGCCAGCCGTAGGATTCATAGCGTTTTAGCACGTCCTCCTGGAACGAAATATCGGTGTCATCCTCGATAGAGATGTGGTTATCATCCCAAATCACAATCAAGTTACCAAGATCTTGTACTCCCGCCAAAGAGCAAGCTTCGCCAGAAATTCCTTCCTGGAGGCAGCCATCACCAGCGATGACGTAAACATTGTGGTCAAAGGGGCTTTCGCCTAGGGGAGTGTCCGGGTCCAGCATGCCGTGCGCCCGCCGGGAAGCCATCGCAAAGCCGACTGCGGAAGCGATACCGGATCCCAGGGGACCGGTGGTTACCTCTACGCCTTTAGTATGTCCGTACTCGGGGTGGCCAGGAGTATAGGAATCAAAGGTACGGAACTTCTTTAGATCGTCAAGTTCCATATTTTGCCCTGCCAGATACAGCTGAATGTATTGCAAGAGCGAGGCGTGTCCCGCTGAAAGTACGAAGCGGTCGCGTCCTAACCAATCTGAATCTTGCGGATCAAACCGCAGGTGCCGCTGGTAAAGCAAATATGCCGCCGCAGCTAGGGAAATCGGGGTTCCCGGGTGTCCGCTACCGGCTTTTTCTACCGCATCGGCAGCTAAAAGCTTCGCCGTTTTAACTGCTCGTTGATCAAGTTCATTCCATTCAGTGGTCATATTTTTCCCTTCCATCATTGGATTTACTGGGTATTTACTCTGCTTTTGATATTAACAGTTGGCCTACCAAAAAATCGGGCAAAGAGAGTTTTAATCACATAAGTGCAAGCGCGCGCTTTCTGGACTCCATTTTCTACAGGAGTAACGCTGATGGATATGCGCATCACCAGCTGACGGGTAGATACGGGCAACTGCAGGCATTTGTCGCGGGCAAGATCGGGATCAGACCTTCTGGTTCCGGCCGTAGATAGTCAGTATCCGGGTACTGGTATTTGCTCAGCCAGTTGTTACCCCTACCTAAACCCCAACACTTCGATCCGATAATGTACATTATGTCAACTAAACGGTTTAGGGCGATTCCCCGGTTATCTCCTCCCACATATCCCCTTCTCCTGTCGTTTTGAGTTCTAGGTTGCCAAGCGCTTGAATTAGCTGTGGAAGTATTTCCGGCAAACCACAAAGGAGAATATCCACGATGGCAGCTGATGAGCCGCTAAATCCACCACTGAAAGCTCTAGGTGATTCCCTAGAAGCCGAAATTAAAGATAGAAAAACTAAAAAACATCCGGTTGACCAAGTGCCTTCGGCTCCTCGGACGCTGTTGCTCTCCGTGCAGCACGTTTTAGCGTTTTACGCAGGCGCAGTGGTTGTTCCCCTGGTAGTTGCCGGCGGACTTAAACTAGATCCCACTACCACGGTGCATTTGATTAACGCTGACTTGTTTACCTGTGGACTTGCTACCCTGATTCAGTCGATTGGTTTTTGGCGTATCGGGGTGCGCCTGCCGATTATTCAAGGCGTAACCACCATGGCGATCTCTCCGATGATTGCGATCGGTCTCGCAGTTAATCAAGAAGGCGGCGTAGGAGTTCTCCCCACCATTTACGGAGCAGTCATTGTAGCCGGACTATTCACCTTCTTCGCGGCTCCAATTTGTGCCAAACTGATTCGTTTCTTCCCCCCGTTAGTTATCGGGATTGTGCTAACCACTATGGGTACCACTTTGCTGGGAGTATCTGCCGCTGACGTGATTGGACGCGTCGATGAGCAGGTACCGCCCATGCCGATAACTTTGCGTTCTTTGGCCTATGGCCTGGGAACCTTAGCGCTAATTGTCCTCATCCAACGCTTCTTTAAAGGCTTTATGGGCACCCTGGCCGTGCTAGCGGGGCTAGTGATTGGTACCGGAGTGGCAGTGGCTCTCGGTGACGCCTCCTTTAGCGAGGTAGGCAAATCTTCCTGGGTAGCGGTCACTACCCCGTTCTATTTCGGCTGGCCGCAGTTCTCCTTAACTGCCTGCATCTCCATGATAGTAGTCATGTTGCTGACCATGGTAGAAACTACCGGTGACGTCTTTGCCACCGGTGAAATCGTGGGCAAACGCATCGGAAAGAAAGAGATCACCGCGGCTTTGCGCGCCGACGGACTCTCCACTACTTTAGGGGGAATCTTGAACTCTTTCCCCTACACCTGTTTCGCGCAAAATATTGGTTTGGTACGGCTCACTAAAGTGCATTCTCGCTGGGTAGTGGCTTGTGCCGGCGGAATTATGATCATTTTGGGAGTTATTCCCAAGGCGGGCGCGATTGTAGCTTCAATCCCCTCTCCGGTGCTGGGCGGAGCCTCCATGGCTTTATTTGCCAACCTAACCTTAGTGGGGATTCAAACCCTCTCCCGGGTGGATCTTTCCGATACCCGTAACGGGATTATTCTGACTACCTCGATTGCACTGGCGATGCTAGTTTCCTTCAAACCGGCGATCGCCGATGCCTTCCCCGCTTGGGCACAAATCTTCTTTGCCTCCGGGGTAACTCTCGGCTCGATTACCGCGATTTTGCTCAACCTGTTGTTCTTCCATGTCGGACCGCGAGCGAAGGGCGAGGACGTGGCACTAGGTGCTACCGGCAAGCGCCGCTCCTTGCGGGCAGTAAACAAGATGAGCGAAGCAGAGTTTGTAAACACCTTCTCCCGCTTGTTCAATGGGGTAACTTGGCCGCTACAGGCAGCAGCCGAAATGCGTCCCTTCCAGGATGTAGGCGAACTTAAAGAAGCGCTGCAAGACGCAGTGATGGTGGCGGGTGAAGACGCGCAGGATCAGCTAATTGCTGCCTATCCGGATGTAACCGCGATGCTGACTGCCAGCGAAAGCGAAGCCAAAGCAATTTCGCAGGACGTGGGTTCTTTGGCCCTGGGACAGCTCACCGAAGAACAAAAAGCTCAGCTGCACACTTTGGAAAGTTCCTATCATGAAAAGTTCAATCTGCCGCTAGTGGCACTGCTGTCGCGAATGGATAGCGTGGACGAAATCATTAAGGACGGCCTACACCGGCTAGAGAACTCTCCGCGGCACGAACGGGTAGTCGCCCTGGGACAGGTGGTAGAAGTCGCCAATGATCGCTTAGAGATCATGATGGCAGACGCCAACCCCATCCGTTCGGCCTGGAGCCGCAAGTTCGAGCAGCTCGACTAAGCGAGCGGCAAATAGTTATTTAACCGTGCCTGCCGGGGAACTAGCAGTATCCCAAGCGGGATCGAACCCACCCGGGGTTGTCCAAACCCGGGTGGGGAGCTCCCCCGGCAGGTATTGGTTATTTTTCGAACAGAAGATCGGCCCGGCCGGATCAGCAGTCTTCATTTGCGCCCGGTAGTCGCGCAAGGCACCCACTGCCCACTTCCCCAAGAAAATTAGGGCTACCAAGTTAACCAAGGCCATCAGGGCGGTCGCCCAGTCAGCAATCGACCACACTGATTTCAAAGGCAGAATCGCCCCAACCGCGGTAGAGGCGATTACCAGCAATTTCAAAGGTAAAGCGGAGCGGTCTACGCCCACAATAAACTTGTAATTGGTTTCCGCATAGGTATAGTTCCCCAGGATGGTGGAATAACCGAAACAAACCATCATTACCATCACGAACACGAACACCACCGTTTGGGTGGTGTTATTGGATCCCAAAGAAGTCACTATCGAATCCATAGTCAGCACTGCCCCATCGACATGGTTTTGCGTATCCCAGAAAGGCGCTGACATCAAAATAATGAAGGCGGTTGAGGTACAAACCAGCATGGTGTCCACGAAAACTCCGAGAGCTTGAATCATTCCCTGGGTGGCAGGGTGACGCACAGTGGCAATAGCAGCCGCGTTAGGAGCCGATCCCATTCCGGCCTCGTTAGTAAACAGACCCCGCTTAGTACCGGTAGTAATCGCCGCGATGAACGCTCCCCCGGCTCCCGCAACAGCCGGCGGCAGGTAGGTGTTTGACTGCCCGAAGGCCCCCATAAAGATTTCCCGGAAAACAAAAGGAATCCGATCGTAGTTGAGGATAATCACCAAGATTCCCATGCCTACATAAAGCAGCGCCATCGCCGGAGCTAGATATTCCGAGAATTCAGCAATTTTGCGTACCCCGCCCACTACTAGCGGCAAGGTTAAAAGCACTAGGATCAAGGCGGTTGCCCAAACTGGGAAGCCTAAATATTCTGAGTTGGCTAACTGGGAAATCGAGTTCGCCTGGATCATTTCGAAGCTAAATCCGTAGGCAAAGATAAGTAGCACCGCAAAGATAACCCCCCAGGTACGCGAGCCCAAGCCGCGTTGAATATAAAAGGCCGGACCGCCCCGGAAAGTACCGTCTCCGTTACGGACTTTAAATAGCTGCGCCAAGGTGGCCTCAACAAAAGCAGTAGCCATACCGACTAGCGCCACTATCCACATCCAAAAAACCGATCCGGGGCCACCGGCAACTACCGCCAGTGCTACCCCGGTAATTGAGCCGGTGCCTACCCTGTCGGCCAGCCCAATCGCAAACGCTTGGAAGGAAGAAATTCCCCCTTCGGAACCACCACGAGAACGAGTAATTACTTTTAGCATGTGGGTAAACATGCTCACCTGCATGCCTTTGGTGCGTATTGTGAGCCAGATACCCACCCCCAGCAGGGTGAGCATCAACAGCCAGACCACCGAATTGTTATAGGCAGTATCGAGGAGGCCGGAAATAGTCTCATTCCACTGTTCAAAAGCAGTTAGAGATTCTTTAGAGGCCAAAATCGGCATAGGTTACTCCTTCATGATGGGGCGGATTAGCGCCTAGCTTTAACTAGGGATGGGGAAGAGTCTTCCCGAAACCTGTATAAATATACTCGCCCCAGTGGGTAGCTAAAAAATTGGTGTATTCCTTAAACTTTCCGAAAAAGCCCCGAGCTAAGAGTTAAGCCGGCACCGCCCAAAGATGGGTGGGCAGAGCCTTCACTGCCACTCGATCTCCCACAATGAAGGGTTCATCCCCGCTTTGCCGGCGACTGGCGAGTACCCCGAACTCGGTTTCTACTTGTAAAAGGTAGGTATCTCCTTCGAAAAAAGATCCCACTACTTGCCCCACATCCCCTTGGATGGGATCTTTCTTGCGTTCTAGCGGGAGGTTACTAATTTCAACCGAATAGGGCGAGCCCAACGCCACTATTTTTCGGGTCTGCCCATTGGCGGTAGCTAAGCTATCGGCAGCGGGAACCTCCAGAGACTGTCCAAAAGCGGTGAACTGGGCACTAACTTGCCCAAATCGGTCAGTGTTAATCAGCGCGGTAGTGCTAACTTGGGTGGTAGCTCCCAGGTAGAGGGCAGTTTGCAGGTCTGCCGGATGGGATACCAGATCTTCAGGATAATCGTCCTGGATGATTTTTCCCTCGCGCAGCAAGATAATCCGGTCGGCAATCGCATAGGCTTCCGGCAGGTCATGGGTAACATACAGGGATGCAGCCCCAATCCGTCGGTGGATCCGTAAGATTTCTCCGCGCAGTCGCAGGCGCGAATAGGGGTCGACATGGGCTAGCGGCTCATCAAAAAGAAGCCAACGAGGGCGGCGCAGCAGGGCTCGCGCTAAAGCTACCATTTGCCGCTGCCCGGTAGATAGCGACCCGGGGTATTGCCGCGCGAGAGAACTTAAACCCAGATCAGTTAGGGTTACCTGCAGGTCTTCCGCGTTACCTCCGGCTAAGGCCACATTTTCCTGTACTGTCAGATGGGGAAACAGGCCATCCCTATCGGCTACCAGCGCGCTAGCGCGGGCGCCGGGAGAAAAGTCAGATACGTCCTCGTCCCCGCAAAAGACCTTGCCACTGCTGGGCTGTAGTCCCGCAATGGCTCGCAATAAAGTAGTTTTTCCCGCTCCCGAAGGTCCGATAATCACCACCAGTTCCCCGGGGTCAACGCTAAAGGACACCGGGCCAAGCACCCAGTGTGAAGAACGCCAAACCTGGAGATCTTTTACGGTTAGCGCGGACGGTTCCATTTTCCCTCCTCCTTCGGTACCAGGATAAATAACAAAATTGAGACAATTAATACCGCCAGCGTTAGTCCGAAAGCTGGTGCATAATTCGCTTCATCAACCATGGCAAACATTTGCGGCACTACTACCGGAGTATCGGGAGCCGCTACCCACATCAGCGGTGCCGATAAGGTGGTGGAAATCGCGACTACGGTGGCGAGAGTCAAACTAAAGTAACGTCTAACGGCAGGAAGCAGTATTTTTAGAGCTGCTTCCACCCTACCGACGCCTAAAACTTTCACCGACTCAAATTCGGCTTGGCCGATGGCTCTAAAACGCGCCGCCAAAAAATAGGTAACCGGCATGCCGATTAAGAGGAAGGAACACAGGGATAAGAACCCTCCACTGGAGAAAGGCCAGGGCAAACCCTGTTGCCGCGAAAGCATCCAGCCAGCACCAATAGCGGCTCCCGGCAGAGACAGGATCACAATAAACAAGGCTTCTACTCCCAGATTTCGTCTTTTTGCTCCGGCGCCTCTGGTGGCCGCTAGCACCATTAAACACAGGCCGGCAGCAAAGGCGGACAGTAACCAGGTGTTTATAACCGATTCCAACTTATCGAAAGAAAACCTCGCGTGTAACAACAGGTAAAGAAGTAAGCAGGCTGAGGCCGCGGCATAGAGGGTTACCGCTAAGAGCGGGAGCGGGCGGGCAGGTCCTAACGAAAAACTCCGTTCCCCCAGGGAGGAAGCGGGGAAAAACCGGCGGTAGGTGGTGAAGTAGAGACCGATTAGAATCCCGGCTACACAGAGACAGAGGCCGATTAATACCAGGGAGGCTCGTCCTAAAAATGCGGTTTCGAAACTACCGGTTGATCGCAGCCACAACGAGTGGGCAGCGTTCATAGTTTTCCCGCCCACCAGGTCAGGTACTAGCGGGTCGGAAAGCGCTAAAGAAAAAGTGACCCCCAGCGATAAAGGAATCGATACCAATAGCGGGCGGGAGATTACTAGCCGAAAAACCTGCCAGTTACTTAGCCCCAAGATTCGCGCCTGGTCTAGTTGATCTGGACGGATGGTTTGTAAAGTGGAGCGCGCCGAAAAATAGGCTAAGGGGGCGAGCGAGAAGGCAAAAACCGCGATTACCGGGAGCGGCCCGACCAGGATGCTCGCGGATGAGCCCGCGAAGGAACGCAGACAACTGGCAACAATAAAGGGCGGAATCGCGATGGGACATAGACACAGTACAGTTGCTAGTTGCCGAAAAGGATCCGGCAGAAAACGGGTTCCTAAGGCGGCTCCACTCCCCCAGGCAGTGGCTAGAATCGCCGAACCGCTAGCCTCTATTAGAGACAGGTGAATGGAGGCAGTAATGGCTTCTTCTCCGGGGCTCGATTTTACAATCGCCGCGCGAACTACAAAGGCAAGTGGCCAAATAGCTGCGAGAACACAAAAGCCAATAATGATTGACCAGCATAGGGAGCGCAGTAATATCTTTTTCACTTCTGCCACCCTTGCCTGGCGAACCAAGTTAACCAGCGATCGCGGTCAGCCGCGGATTTTTGCGGACGTGCCGGCAAAATATAGGGATCCGCTTGCTGCAAACGCGAAGCTAATGACCCGGGGATATCCCGAGTAATCGCCAATTGGGGGGTGGCCGATTTAACCGCTACCTCTTGGCCGGGTTTTTGTGAGAGCCAATCCAGGAACATTTTTGCTTCCCCGCGGTGACGCGCGTTTTTCAAAAGGGCTGCCGACCCGATCTCATAGGAGGTGCCCTCCCGCGGATAGGAGATAGTCACGGTCTTGCTGGCTTCGCTCTTACCGGCACAATAGGGGGTGAAGGTAATCGCGATCGCGGCTTCTCCTGCCAACACCAATTTTACTGGAGCCGTTCCCGAGTTGGTCAGACGCGGTACATTGTCGTAAATCTTACGGATGGCGCTGCTCGCCTGGTTTGTATAGATTTCATCCAATACCCGCACCACGGTAAAGGCGGTTCCCGAAGTAAGAGGAGAAGAGGCCGCTACCAGGCCGCGATATTGCGGTTTTGCTAACTCCTCCCACGTTTTAGGTACCGGCAATCCCCGGGCAGCTAAGGCTGCTTGATCAGAACAAAAACCGAGTAAAGAGCCATAAACCCCAAACCAGTAACCTTGAGAATCACGCATAGCTGGCGGAATAGCGGTGATTCCGGTCGGCTTATAGGCAGATAGGAGGCCGCGACGCTTAGCTAGTACATAGTTTTCTGCCGGGCCTCCCACCCAGACATCAAACTCGTGGGTTTTGGGGCTAGAAGCAATCCGAGTCAGGGCTTGGGCAGTAGGCAAGCGCAGGTAGGAAACATTCTTTCCCGTGGCAGCGGCATAGGTATCCCGCCAATTTTTACAGATGGATTCTTCGTTGGAACAAATAAACGCTAGTTGTTCTTTTTCTGCGGGATGGCATCCGCTTAAAACTAAGCTAAAGAGCACAGTTAATAGCACTAATAAGCGGGACCGCATGTCAGTAACGATAGCAGGCTGGCGGAAACATTTTGGTTTCCGCCAGCCTGCTTTGGGAAATTGGATCAGATTCTAGCCTTAGGCGCGCTTCGCCTGTTCTTATGCCATATCGTCCAGTTTTTGTTTATGGGCGCTCATAATCCGCCGTTCATCGCGTCCCACGATCGCAAAGATTAAGACCGTCAATACCGAAAAGACGATAAATACCATAAAGGTCAGGTTCCAACCGAAGTTATGAACTAGCAGCCCTACCCCAGTGGAAGCCAAAGTAGCTCCCAACAGGTATCCAAACAGGCCGGTAAAACCAGCGGCGGTGCCGGCTACGTTACGAGGAGAAAGGTCAATAGCCTGCAAACCAATCAGCATTACCGGACCGTAAATAAGTCCCCCGATGAGCGCTACTAACAGGATCAATACCCACATGGGAGTCCCTACGGGCGCTAACCAGTACCCCAGGATTGCCAAGGCGGTGCAGATAGTAAAGAAGATTCCTGCCCCCGAGCGGTAGCCTTTAAAAACTTTATCTGACATCCAGCCACACAGCAACGTACCGACGATCCCTGCGATTTCATAGGCGAAGATACCCGCCAGGCCAGAACCAATCTCCGCATGATGCTTTTCGTGCATGTAGACGGTAATCCAGTTGAGTACCCCATAACGCAGGGCATAGACAAATACGTTAGCCACTGCCAGCATTACGATCGTGCGGTTGGTGAGGACGTGTTTGAAAATCAAATCCTTGGCGGACATCTTTTCGCCCTCGTCAACTTCCACTTTGGCCGGGTCGTTACGGTATTCCTCAATCGGGGGAAGCCCCAGAGATTCGGGAGTATCCCGAATCAACAAGAATCCAATAAACGCTACTAGCAAGGCGATTACTGCGGGCAGCCAAAAGGCCGAGCGCCAATCATTGGCGGTCCAGGCCAGGCCAATACCGACCAAAGTAGGTAGCAGGGCGCCTCCGACGTTGTGAGCAGTATTCCAAATAGAGGTGATGGTACCGCGTTCATTGGTAGAGAACCAGTGTACTAGTACCCTTCCGCATGGTGGCCATCCCATACCTTGGAACCAGCCATTGAAAAACATGACGGTGGCAAAGATACCTACCGAGGCGGTTACCCAAGGCACGAACGCTACTACTAGGTTGGTACATGCCGATAGCGCGAGGCCGATCACCAGGAAATAGCGGGCGTTGGAACGGTCAGAAATCATCGCGGAGAAGAACTTTGAGAGCCCGTAGGCAAACAGAACCGCGTTCGCGATAATCCCCACTCCAACTTTGTCGATGCCAGTGTCATCCATCAGTAAGGGGGCGATGGAGGAGATATTGTTTCTAATCAGATAAAAACCGGCATAGCCGATGAAGATACCGAGGAAAACCTGCAGTCGCAGGCGAGGGAACATATGTTTGACTTTATTTTCCGGTAGTCGTGGCGCCGGCGCCGGCGCCTTGAGCCAGGAAAAGCCTTTTGGGGATGCCATAATCACTCCGCTGTGTTCGTGGCGGCCGGAACCGCCTTATGGAAACTTACAGAGTTTAGTTTGCCTGCTTACTGGTAACAACCAGCCCGGTTAGCGGTGACACCCAGTAACGATGCTGTTACCCAGATTTAGTTTTCCCGCCCTAGATATTCCAAAATATATCCGCCTCCGCGCAGGGTATGAATCATTTCATCACTGCCGGCCGCCCGCAGTTTGGCGCGCAAGCGGTAAATAGTAGTTTTTACCATATCGCGACCCCCGGAGGTAGAAGTGGTTTCCCAAACTTGGTTTAGTAGTTCCCGAATGGTTACTACTCCCCCGTTTGCCTCGGCTAATACTCGCAGTAACTTAAATTCGGTTTCTGACAGCTTTAAATCTTTAGCTTGATAGTAGGCGCGTCCCCGTGCGGTATCGAGCGAAAGGGGGCCAAGTTCCCGCCGGGGTTCTACCTGCCGCATTTTATGGGTACGCCGTAAAATCGCTTCTACCCGCAAGGATAGTTCCCGGGGAGAAAAGGGTTTAGGTAAATAGTCATCGGCCCCCGCCTGCAACCCTTCGATGCGTTGCTGCGGATCTCCCAGGGCAGTAAGCATTAGAATTGGAACTTTTACCGCTGACCTAATGCGTTTTGCCAGCTCTACCCCCGATCCATCCGGCAACATTAAATCCAGTATCACCAGTGCTAAATCTGAAGATTTCACCAGTTTCCAGGCCGAGGCCGCGCCGGAGGCCTCCAGGACTTCACAACCGGTTTCCTCCAGGGTGTAACGAACAATTTCGCGCATTTGTGATTCGTCATCTACTACCAGCACCAGTGGTTTCACTTTGTTCCTCCCTTGGGCAGACTCACTACAAATGTAGTTCCTCTCTCCTCTAGAGTGTCAACCATTATTTCTCCCCCATGGCCGCGAACGATCTGGGAAACTACCCCCAACCCTAGTCCCGCCCCGGAGTTCGCCGTCGCGGCCTGGGTGGTTTGTCCCCCGTAATAGGTAAACAAATCACGGCGCTGACTCTTAGAGATTCCGGCGCCATTATCGGTGGCTTCTAAAATAACTTGCGATCCGTCCTGGAAAGAACGCACCACTATTTTTACACCTTCTCGGCAGTGGCGAGCCGCATTATTGATCAGGTTCCAAATCACCTGCGAGAGTAATTGCCGATCCCCGTATACATAAAGCGGGGCGCCCGGATCGGTTAACAAAATATCTACCGCTAAGATTTCTCGCACCTGCGAGGCTGCCTCCCGCACGAGCGCCCGCAAATCCACATCTTCTTTTTCTAGTCTTAGCCCCGAGCCACGAATCTTGGCACCGGTTAAAAAGGTTTCCGCTAGGCGAATCGCGTGCGCGGAGTTAGTGGTAACGGTGTGCAACAGACGGCTTTGTCGCTCATCCAAAGGAGTAGATTCTAAAAGTTCCGCCGCCCCAGAAATCAGCGCCAAAGGGGTACGAATTTCATGGGACAAAATATCGGTATTGGTAGCCTCACTCGGCAGGTTCGCTCTGCGCCGAGGCAGATGCCAAATCCATTTATGTAGACCGTAGCCGCCTAAGATTCCGGCGGCTAAACCAATTAGGAAAACTAGGATTTCCACCGCTATCCGGCATTTCGCCGCGCCCGGGCAGCCGCAAGCTCATCGGGAACTTTCAGTTCTTGCTTGGCCGACTCTACCGGCAGTTCCGCTAAGGTGCCTTCAATCTCTCGCCAAACCCGGCCTACCGCGATACCGAATACGCCTTGTCCCCCTTGCACCAGGTCGATTACCTCGTCGGTGGAGGTGCATTCGTAAACCGAGGCTCCATCGGACATTAGGGTGATGGAGGAAAGAGACTCTACTCCCCGCTTAGATAGGGCGTCGACCGCTATTCGGATCTGTTGCAGGGAAACACCCGTATCTAGCAGGCGTTTTACAATTTTTAGTACTAGAATATCGCGGAAAGAATAGAGGCGATGGGAACCGGAACCTTTGGCCGAGCGAATCGTAGGCTCTACCAGTCCAGTGCGTGCCCAATAGTCCAGTTGCCGGTAGGTTATCCCTGCCGCTTTACAAGCAATAGGGCCGCGATAGCCGGTCTCGGTATCCAGATCCGCTAAGGTATCTCCAAATAACATGCCTTGCGAACGCTGCGGGCGCGGCTGCCTATCCATGGACAACTCCCTGACGATTGGTTTAACTACAGTCTTAACGGTATTTTCTTTGCCCTGGTCGGTCAAGAACCTTTTGCGGAAAGTCTCAAGCTTTACTTGAGGTTTAATTCAGCTTTTCCGCAGAAACTCGTACCATCTGCAAAAACATTTGGGCAGCGGCTTCGGAAAGTTCTTGCGTTTCCGACAGGTGGCGTGCCTTCGCCACGCCGTTAGCGCGGTAACCCACCGGAGTAGCCGCCCGCTCTACCAGGTCTAGTAAACGCAAAGCCGCAGTTTTTAAAAACCGCAGCTGACGCGGAGGGATCCCCTGTTCCACCAGCAGGCTAGCCAGCTTAACGATTTGGTGACTGCGAGGAGGAAACCGCCCCGCCAAATCCGGCGAAACCAGTCCCGCCTGTACAAAAGAATCTAATTCGGCAGTGGAAACCCCACTTAGATCCAACAGTTCCCGGGTCGTAAGCGCCCCATCCGGCGCTGCAGAAGTAACCAATTGTCCTTCGGAAGCAATCAGACGCGCCGCCTGCTGGGGAGAGGGAACCTCACTGAGAGTATGCCCCGCATCGAGTTGTGCTAGTTGCTCGCGAATAACCCGCAGCGGCAAGAAAGAGTCGCGTTGGCGAGAAAGACAAAAGCGCACCCTCTCGATATCAGCAGCCGAATATTTGCGGTATCCCGAGGCAGTGCGCGCCGGGGAAACTATTCCTTGTTCTTCTAAAAAACGCAGCTTGGAGACCGAAATAGTCGGGTACTCTCCTTTTACGCGTTCGACTACTTTCCCGATGGAAAAAACCGGTTTAGTGGATACCCCCGCCGGCCAGGACGCAGTTTTTTCCTCTGGCTGCGCATTCCGCCTCGCCGATGCCGCCCGCAACTCTAGGAATCCCTCCGCGAAGCATAGTAAACCATCCGGTATTTACCGATTTGTACGCTATCGCCAGTTTTCAACTGGATGGAATCTACCCGTTCGCGGTTTACATAGGTGCCGTTAAGGGAACCGGCATCCCGAACCACGTAACCGCCCTCTTCACGCACAAAGTTAGCGTGTTTACGCGAAACGGTGACGTCATCAAGGAAAATATCGCATTTGGGTTTGCGCCCTACCGTGACTTTCTCCGCATTCAGTAAGAAGCGAGCTCCTACGTTGGGGCCGCGCACGACTACCAGCAAAGCTGACCCCTCCGGAAGTTGCGCAATGGTAGCGCGAGCATCTTCCGAAAGCGCACTGCCTGCAACCAGATCATCATCCCTAATAGCACCGATAACCGCGGTAGTTATGGGATCTGCCAAGCCGTTTTCGCTCATGGAGTCCTCCTCTTGCTAGTTCTATGCCTACCTATCCTGGCGGGCTTTTCAATGTTAGCGCAAAACTTTTTCCGACTCACCCGTTTGTCACATATTGGTAACAAAAATTTTGGGAGTCGAGAATATAGGGCGGGCGCTGACGCTGGTATAGTTTGCGCCATGACCGAACCCGTATCGCATCTTGTTTTGACCTTGTCTTGTCCTGACCGTCCTGGCATTGTCCATGACGTCACTAAAGTGATTGTCGAGGTAGACGGCAATATTGTCGATTCTCAACAGTTTGATGACCCGGAAACTAAAAGTTTCTTTATGCGGGTAGAGATTCACACCCGGCGCAATGTAGAGGAAGTCAGGGAGGCTTTCACCCCCTTGGCGCAGCAGTATGCGATGCGTTGGAGCGTAAATGAGGTCGGCAAAAAGGTGCGCACCATCATTATGGTTTCCAAAGAGGGACATTGCCTGTCTGACCTGCTATATCGCCGCCGCAATTTGAATCTACCGCTGGAAGTAGTGGCGGTAATCGGTAACCACCCCGATTTAGCTCCCCTCGCCCAGTTCTATGATGTGCCCTTCCTGTGTATCCCGGTGACCAAGGACACCAAAGCCAAGGCCGAGGCAGAGCTGCTCGCTCTCATCGATGCGGAAAATGTGGAATTGGTGGTGCTGGCGCGCTATATGCAAATCTTGTCCGATAAGGTTTGCGAGCGCCTTCACGGCCAAGTGATCAATATTCACCACTCGTTCTTACCTTCTTTTAAAGGCGCGCGCCCCTATCATCAGGCGCATCAGCGGGGAGTGAAACTGATCGGGGCCACCGCCCATTTCGTAACCCCCGACCTAGACGAAGGCCCGATTATTGCTCAAGAGGTGATTCCGGTCTCTCACCGCGACTCCACTGCCTCCATGGTGCAAAAGGGACAGGACGTGGAACGACGGGTGCTGGCACAGGCCGTCACCTGGTATTCCCAGCGGCGAATTCTGCTAAACGGTAACCGCACCGTGGTTTTCGAATAGGACACCTCTAGAGGGATCCGCCCGGCACGTTTTTGCGGGCACGCCCTCGCAGAAGCGTCTTACTTTTGACACTTAGGACACCAGTAGCTGCGCCTGCCGGCCACAATCTGGTCACGAACAATCGCTCCGCAGCGCCGACAGGACTCCCCAGAGCGCTGGTAAACCCAAAAACGCCCCTGGGAAGGATCATCAGTGGTGCAGATCAAGCCTTCTTTGAGGCCGCGCCGCATCTGGGAACGCAAGTCTTCCCATAGTGTCTGCAAGCGCTTTACCGAGACTTTAGCTGCCTGCCGGTTAGGGTTGATCCCGCAGCGGAATAGGCATTCGGCGCGGTAGATATTGCCGGGGCCGGCGATAAAAGATTGATCCATTACTACTTCCCCGATTCGGCGGGTAGTTTTGCGGGCGCGAGCAATAAAATCCTCAGCCGTGCAAGAATCCACCAGCGGATCAGGGCCAAGGCGATCCAAAATTTTCTCTACCCCCGCTTTATCGAGCAGTTCGCATTGGTTCGGACCAGAAAGGTCAGCTACTGCCCGCGAAAACTCTAGCCGCAGCCGCACATTTTCTCCGGGAGGGATCGGCTGGAACTGGCCAGAAAAATGTTTATAGGTATCCCCGGGGTGTTCGCCCGGCATCCGGGGAGCGCCGATATGGCCGGGCAAGGCTATGCCCTCCCCGGCTTGGAACTTCCAGGAACCATACAGCCCCAAATGAACATGCAAAGTGGCTGGCTGGGGAACAGCAAAATCTAGGAACAGGTGTTTACCCCACGCCCAGGGGCGAGTAATTTTTGCGTTATCGAGGGCGGCCGCGCCCTCAGCAAAACGTCCCTGCGGGGAGGAGGCACGCGCAATCCCAAGTTTTGCTAACTCGGTAAAAGCGATGGCTAAACGGTGAATAGAATGTCCCTCTGGCATAGGACAATTCTTGCCTAGGGGGCTACGTTTGCCAAACCGCCGGGAATATCTAGGCTTGAAGTATGAGTGAAAATTCCGGCGGGCAGACCCCGCGTATTCAAGATGACCTTTACCGCCATATCAATGGCGCTTGGCTAGATAGCTATGAAATCCCAGCTGACCGCGCGGTTGATGGGGCTTTCCGCGACCTGGTAGAGGACGCACTGGCTCACTGCCGCACCCTTTGCGAAAATGCGGCAGCCGGGAAACTGGAACGCCCGCAGGAAAGTGAAACCAGCAGTGAACGTTGGGATTTTGATGCTAGCCGGATGGGACAGCTCTTTCAGGCTTATCTGGATCAAGAAGCGCTCACCGCGCAGGGAACCGCCCCGATTGCTCCCCTGCTAAAAAAAGTGGACTCCTGCGCAAGCCGGGAGGAGTTAGCCCAGGTACTGGGAGAGTTGGAGCGGGAAGGCATTGATTCCCCAGTAGCTTTCCTGGTCAGTATCGATGCCGAAAATCCCGAACGCTATATCGGACAGTTCTATCAGGCGGGGCTGGGATTGCCCGATGAATCCTATTACCATCAGGATGAACACCGCGAAATTCGGGAAAAATACCGGGAATTTTTAGCGCAAATGGCGCGGGAAAGCGGGATTGCTGCCGCGGGAACGGAAGCCGACTTCGCTCAGCAGATTTTCGATTTTGAAACCGCGTTAGCGGGTCACCATTGGGATGCGGTGCGTAGCCGCGATGCGCAAGCCACCAATAACCCCACCACTTTTGAGGAGTTTACCCGTAAAAATACCGGGTTTGCCTATACTGCTTGGGCGGACGGTTTGAGGGTAAAACTTGAGTCCGGTGCGGATCCGATTAACGTGTATATGCCTTCCTATCAGGAAGGCTTTGCCCAGCTGTGGGCGAACACCGATCTAGCGATCTTAAAACGCTATCTGCAGATGAAAGTGGTCCTGGCCTTCGCCCCCTACCTGGCTCCGCAGCTGCAAGAACTCCGCTTTTCTTTCTACGGCACTACTTTGTCGGGGACTCCCCAGCGCCCCAAGCTATGGAAACGGGCAGTAGGAACCGTGGAATCAGTTTTGGATGAAGCTCTCGGGCGCGCTTACGTGGCCTACCATTTCCCGCCGGAACGCCGCGATGCAATGGAGAGACTCGTGGGGGCGCTTTTGGAGGCCTATCGAGAGGGAATCGAAAAACTTGATTGGATGGGGGACGAAACCCGCACGCGCGCCCTCGAAAAACTGTCCAAATTTACTTACAAAATCGGGTATCCGCGCCGCTGGCGCGACGATAGCGGTCTGCGCTTTAACGAAGGCGACACCCTGGTAGATATGATTCGCGCTTCCAGTGCTTTTGAAACTGACTTCCAGCTGGCGCGGATTTTAAAACCGGTAGATAAAGAAGAATGGCATATGAGCCCGCAAACGGTGAACGCCTATTATTCTCCGCTCACTAACGAAATCGTCTTTCCGGCCGCCATTCTGCAGCCCCCATTTTTTGATCCTGAGGCTTCGTATGCCGCTAACTTTGGCGGTATCGGTGCGGTGATCGGCCACGAAATCGGGCATGGTTTCGATGATCAAGGCTCCCACTATGACGGTGACGGCAAGCTTACCGAATGGTGGACCGAGGACGACCGGGAAGAGTTTACTAAACGTACCGCAGCGTTAATCGCGCAATACGATAGCTACCGCCCCAGCGAACTGCCGGGCGAGGACGTACACGTCAACGGCGCCCTCACTATTGGAGAAAACATCGGGGATCTGGGCGGATTAGCGATTGCTTTTAAAGCTTGGAAGAGAGCGCATCCGGAAGAAAGCGACTTGGCACCAGAGTTCTTTTATTCTTGGGCCCGGGTGTGGCGCACCGCGATTCGCCCCGAAGCGGCTCGCCAACGCCTGGTGATTGACCCCCACTCCCCTGCCGAGTTCCGCTGTAACGGGGTAGTACGTAACTTGGATGCTTTCCACGATACTTTCCAGACCACGCCCGCGGATAAGCTCTGGATGGAGCCGGAGGAACGGGTAAGAATCTGGGAATAGGAACACTTGAAAAGTAAGCATTAGGATAGGTCTAAAAACAGGAGAGGTTATGCCGGGTACTAATCTGACGAAGATTGAGGCAGAAGAACGCAAGAACGTTATCGGGAAAGTCGATTACACCGTTCAGGTGGAACTATCGGAAAGCGGAGACACTTTTGCCTCCCGCACGGTGATTGATTTTACCGCCCAAGCGGGCGCCAGTACTTTCGTGGATTTAATCGCCCCCGAGGTGCTGTCTATTCAGCTAAATGGGCAAGATCTGGGTACTGATTGTTACCGCGATAACCGGATTGAGCTTAGCAACCTGCAGGCAGAAAACCGCCTGGAAGTGGTGGCTAACTGCGCCTATATGCATACTGGCGAGGGTGCGCATCGCTTTACGGACCCCGCCGATGGCCTCACCTATGTTTACACCCAGTTTGAGGTGCCGGATGCGCGGCGAGTATTTGCTTGTTTTGAGCAACCCGATCTGAAAGCGACCTACCAGTTCTCGGTGACCGTTCCGGAAAGCTGGACGGTGCTGTCAAATATGGATACCCCGCGTCCGCAATCTTTAAAGGTGGAGCGTGCCGGGGATACTAAGCAACATGTTTTCCATTTTGAACGCACGCCTTTACTATCCAGCTATATCACTGCCCTGGTCGCCGGCCCCTACCATAGCGTCAAATCGGTGCTTACCAGTATCGATGGACGCTCCATTCCCTTGGGGGTTTACTGCCGGCAATCGCTAGCCAAGTATCTGGACGCGGATTTTGTAATAGAACAAACCATCGCGGGATTCCGTTTTTACGAGTCTCACTACGGTCGCCCCTATCCCTTCACCAAGTATGACCAGATTTTTGTTCCCGAATATAACGCGGGGGCAATGGAAAACGCCGGTTGCATTACTTTCCGGGATGAATATATTTTCCGCACTAAGCCGTCTGGAGCGCAGCTGGAACAGCTAACTAACACGATTCTGCACGAGCTGGCTCATATGTGGTTTGGGGATCTGGTCACCATGAAATGGTGGGATGACCTGTGGCTAAATGAGTCTTTTGCCGAGTTTATGTCCTATTGGTGCATGGCAGAAGGCACTCGCTTCCAGGATGCCTGGACCGGGTTTACGATGCGCAAAGTCTGGGGAGTCAACTGCGATCAGCTGCCTACTACCCATCCGATTGTGGCGCCGATCAGTGATCTCGCAGATGTGGAAGTTAACTTCGATGGGATCACCTATTCCAAGGGCGCTTGCGTGCTGCGGCAACTAGTGGCTTATGTGGGTGAAGGTAATTTCTTATCCGCTTTGCGTAGCTATTTCGCTAGCCACGAATATTCCAATGCCACTTTGGCCGATTTCTTGGGAGAACTCGAGAACGCCAGTGGCCGCAATTTAAAGCAGTGGAGTCAGGTTTGGCTGCTTGAGGCCGGGATTACCCAGTTGGAGTCGCAAATTGAACGCGACCCCAGCGGTAAAGTCACCAGCTTCAACATTATCCAGTCTTTGCCGCAGGAAGGCACCAGTTTACGCCCCCACGCCACTAGCGTCGGCGCCTATGATTTTGATTCCCGCGGGAAACTGGTGTTGGTGCGCCGCGCCGACGTAGATATTAAAGGCGAGGTCACCGCGGTTCCCGGTTTGGTGGGTACCAACCATGACGTCTATGTGCTGAACTACGAGGATTTAGCGTATGCGAAGATCCGTTTTGATGCTGACTCCTGGGAGGTACTGCGTAATCGCGTTGGCGATTTCGCGGATTCATTGCCGCGAGCAGTGATTATGTGTGCCGCCTGGGATATGGTGCGCGACGGGGATCTGAGTGCTTCGAAATACTTAGAGATGGCTTTGGGTGCGCTCAAACACGAAACTAATTCTTCAGTGTTGAACGGGATTCTACGGCATATCCAGGGCGCTTTGGTCTACTATGCTGCTGATCCCGCTAGCGCTCATCGCCTGCTGGCTCCGGCACTTTTGGCTCTGGCAGAAGAAGCGGAAGCGGGCTCGGATCGGCAACGCCAATTGGTGCGGGCATTCTTGCAGGTTGCGGGAGGAAAGGAAGCACCGGAAATTAAGCGTTGGTTTGCGGAAGGCAAAGTGCTTGAGGGCGTCAGTGTAGATACGGATTTGCGTTGGGATATGCTCTTTGCCCTCGCCGCTAATGGGCAGGCCGACGAAGATATGATCCGCAAAATGGAGGAAAGCGACGATACGATTACCGGCCGGGAGAATGCTTTCTTGGCGCGCGCCGCGCTACCGGGTCGAGAAAACAAGACGCAGTGGGCGCAGCGGGTGCTGGAAGACACTAGCCTCACCAATGGGCAGATTGATGCCTTGACCGTGGGGATTGCACGTTCCCTCTGGCTGCAGCCAGCCGATGCCGCCGATATGATCGAGCCCTATTTTGCGGCACTTAACGATATTTGGTCCTCCCGCACTATGCATATGGCAGAATCCCTGGTAGGCGGGCTTTACCCCTTAGCCGTGCAAAGTAGGGAAGGATTTGACCTGGTGGAGCGGACAGAGCGTTGGCTAACAGAGAACCCGGATGCCGATAAGGCGCTGCGCCGCCTGGTGCTAGAAGAACTCGATGGGGCGCGGCGCTCTAAGCGGGCTCGCACCGGTAAATAGCAGTACCGTTTTTGCCTTTTCCACTAGCCAAGTAGCTACTTTTCTTTACCCCGAGGGCGCGTATAACAGCTTTTGGGGTAGGAAAGTAGCTAGCTGATGGGCAGACAGCTAGGGGCGGGGGCTTGCTTTGCCGCTGCCGCCGCTAACGAAAATCTCGAGATTTGGTTTCTACCGGCAGGTTTAAGGGCTCGATTTTATCTGCCAGTAGCGCTAGGGCTCCGTCTTTGGCTTGCAACACTCCCCGAACGATGAGGGCGTTTTGGCTGAGGGCGAGGCGGCGGTAACGCTGCCAGCAACCAACTTGGCAGATCACGTTGACTAGCCCGGTTTCGTCCTCTAAAGATAAAAACACTACCCCTTTGGCAGTGTGGGGGCGTTGGCGGTGCGTAACTAGCCCCGCGCAGCGGATACGTTTGCCGGCTAGTTGCGGGCGCAGCCTAGCGGCTGGGAGGATCCCCCGCCGGGTAAGTTCTGCTCGCACTAGTTTCGTGGGGTATCCCCACAGGCTAATTCCCAGGGCAGAGCTGTCCCATTTTACTTGTTCCCCGGTACTTAAGGGCGCTAAGTTAGGTGTCGCCTCGCTGAGGGTGATCCCCGGTAGTTCTGGCTGGTAAAAGCATTTTTGCGGGGCAGCTAGCAGGGGCGCGCGCCAGAGCCCTTCGCGCCGGGTCACCCCCAGGGAAGAAAGCGTGCCCGCGCCAGCCAGCAGTTCCAGGGCGGCAGTGGGCAGGCGGGCGCGGGAAGTAAAGTCCTCCAAGGTTTTAAAGGAACCAGCTTCGCGGGCATCTAAAATGCTTTCTATCCACGGCGTCCGCATCCCGCGGATCTCTGATAGTCCCAGGTTTAGGGAAGTGAGGTCGTCTCCGGGAACCGAATCTTTCTGGGAGGTGTTTACGTCTGGGCGTAAGATTTTTATTCCGTGGCGGCGAGCATCGGAGATTAATGATTGCGGGGAATAAAATCCCATCGGCTGGTTAGCGAGGATCGCGGCGTAAAAAACTGCGGGATAATAGGCTTTTAGCCAGGCGGAGGCATACACCAGGTAGGCGAAGGAAAAAGCGTGAGATTCTGGGAAACCGAACTCGGCGAAGCCGGACATTTGCGCCCAGATTTTTTCTTGTACCGGCGGCGGGATCTGATTCTTTTCCATGCCCCGAAAAAACTCGGCGCGCAAATCAGCTAGGTGCTCCCCCGGGTTTTTGCGTCCCATCGCCCGGCGCAGGTTATCTGATTGGGAACCGTTAAACCCGGCGGCGTCTTTGGCGATCCGCATTAGTTGTTCTTGAAAAAGTGGCACCCCTAAGGTGCGTTCCAGGGCGGGTTTTAGCAGCGGATGCAGGTAAGTAACTTTTTCGCGCCCTAAGCGGCGCGCCAAATAGGGGTTTACGGCTTGCCCTTGGATCGGGCCGGGACGAATCAAAGCCACTTCGACTACCAGGTCATAGAAGCATTTAGGTTTCAGGCGCGGCAGAGTAGACATTTGGGCGCGGGACTCTACCTGGAAAACCCCGACGGTATCGGCTGCCTGTAACAGCTGGTAAACCCGGGGATCTTCCGGGGGTAAGTTATGTAGGCGCCAAGGCTCGCCGGAGGGCGATTTTTCGCCATGCGCCTGTAAAGTTTCAAAAGCAGTGCGCAGCGCCCCCATCATCCCCAGGGAGAGTAAATCGATTTTCACTAACCCGGCTTCGGCACAGCTATCTTTATCCCATTGCACCACGGTTCGCCCCGGCATATTTGCCCAGTTAATCGCGGCCACTTCGGTAAGCGGCTTATCGGAAAGCACCATCCCGCCACAGTGGATCCCCAGGTGACGCGGAAGTTTTTGTAACTGAGTAGCTATATTTCGCACGTTTTCCGGTAAAGCCTTTCGGTCTAGCCGCGCCCATTTCGCGGCGGTCTTGGCATCATATCCGAGGGCGCGGGAGGCGTCTTTTAGCGCGGCTCGCGGGCGATAACTAATCACATTAGCCACTTGAGCGGCATTTTCCCGGCCATATTTGGCGTAGACGTGCTGAAGTACTTTTTCGCGTTGATTAGATTCAATATCCAGGTCAATATCGGGCAGATCTTTACGGTCTGGGGTCAGGAAACGGTCGAATAGCATTTGGTGGCGCACCGCATCTACCGCGGTGATTCCCAGGCAGTAACAGACCGCCGAATTGGCAGCAGAGCCACGTCCTTGCACATAGATACCGGAGGAAAAACAGTAGTCAACTATTTCTTTCACAATCAGGAAGTACCCGGAGAATCCTTTTTGGAAAATCACTTTCAATTCTTGTCGAATTGTCTCTGCCGCTTTTTCCGGCACCGGATCCCCATAGCGGCTACGCGCCCCCTGCCAGGAAAGCTTCTCCAGGTAGGAGTCGGCGCTATATCCGGGCGGCACCCTCGCTAAAGGTAGATGCGGCACCGGGGTAGAAAAATCAAAAATCAGGTCTTTTCCGATTGCGGCCGCATTTTCGAGGGCGTGGGGAATCTGCTGGTAGATACGGCGCAGTTGCTCCGGAGACCGCAACATGGCATGCGCGGCGGGGAGGAAGTCTTGAACTTTATCTAGGGGCAGGCGGTGGCGGGTGGCGGTCATAACGTCTGCCAGGTGCTGACTGGCAGGATCAGCGCAGCGGGCAGCGCTGGTGGCTACTAAGGGCAACTTAGTTTTGCGCGCCAAGTGATCTAGTTGCGCCGCTAGGCGCTCTTCCCCATCGAAACCGGCTAAGGCGGCCTCTACCGCTACGTTTTCTGCTCCAAACATCTCTTTTAGTTGCTCGAGGCAGCGAGCTGCCGCCGCGATTCCGGAGCGGTAAAGTACGCGCCGCAGCGGTCCGGCGCGGGTGCCGGTTAATACTAGCCATTGCCCTTTTGCCCAGGAGGCTAACTCAGCTAGGTTTTGCCGGTCTGCTTCTCGCTTGCCGGCAGCTAGGTGATGGGCGCTGATTGCTCCAGTTAAAGCAGAATACCCCTGGTCAGATCGGCAGATAACTGGCAGATGGGTTTCGTCCTCTAAAGTAAATTCGCACCCCGGCAAGAAAGCGAGACCGGCTTGGCGGGCGGCGGCGCGTGCCTCCATCAACCCGTAAACTCCGTCATAATCGAGTAGCGCTAGACCGGATAGCCCCAGCTTTTTCGCCCCGCGCACCATTTCGCGCGGCGAACACGCCCCGACGGCGAAGGAATAGGCAGAATGAGCGTGCAACTCGATGTAGCCACTCATTTTTGCCCCTCCCAGGCATCTAACCACCAGGAGGATTTGCGGTACACCAGCAGTAAAGTTTCTTGCTCGCCGTAAACTCGCAGGAAAATCCGGGGACCTAGGTGATTGGGAACTCCGGGGCGCCACCACTGTCCGTTTATGGGCCAGGGACCTTCGGTTTTCTTCACCGCTATTTTCCGTCCGGCTACCCGCACCCATTTGACCGGGGCTTTTAGCTGTCCGTCTCGTCCGGGCAGAATTTTCCGGCCGCGACTATCGATAATTCCCGCCGGTTTGGGGTGCATGAAAACTATTTCCGGTGCTACCCCACTGAGCGCCCCGACTCTAGGGCGCGGACGCTTTTGGCTCCCCCGCTCTTGCCAAGGTTTCAGTTCAATCACTGAACGCGGATCATATCCACTGGTTAAATGGGGTACCCGCACTCCACGTTTACCTAATAAAGAGCTGGCGCTGCGGGCTGCCTGATCGACTTCCTGGGGAGGATCGGCGTTTTGTCCCCAAAGCGGGGTCATCGCCTGGCGGGCATCTACCGTCTTTAAGGGATGCAGCTCTATCTGCGAGACCGCCCCTAGAGCTTTGCTGCCGCTACCTCCGACTGTAACCGTCTCTAACTGGTGTTTTATCCGTTCTACTAGGTCTTTGCTGCTGACCTCTACCCCCAGGTTCCAGCTGCGGCTAAGTACTTTTCCGTTTTCGCAGCGGCAAATAAACTGTACCTGGGTGCACACCTGCCCGTTTGCGCGCAGGCGGGCATACATTTCTACTACTAATGCCCGGGCGGGCAGTAACAGCTGGGTGAGGGAGCTGGCAGGTGGGGTGAAGAATTGGTAGAGCCCGGGTGAGGCGGGCGCGGTTTTCACCTTGGCAGCGTCCTCTAGGTTTTCCCCGCTCGCTAAGTCGTAGCTAATCGCTCCTAGAGTACCGAAACGCCGGATCAACGCCGGGCGTCCCAGGGCGCACATTTGCCCCAAGGTGGTGATTCCCAAATGGGTTAGGCTGTCTGTCATTTTTGTTAGGTACTGGTCGGAGAAATCGAATCCGCTTATTTTTATCCCCGGACGCAAGAAAAACCCCAGGCTACTTAGGGGTTGCGCACCAAGAAACGGCATTAGCTGGGAATCAGAAACCAGCAGCTGTTCGCGGGCAGCTAGGCACGTCGCTAAAGTGCCGCTAGCGATCCCAATCTGCACCGCGTATCCTACCTGTGCTAAGTCTTCGGTTAGTTCTTCGGCGAAGGCGGTTTCGGCGCGGCGCTGACTGCGACTTAAGGCGGCGCTCACCAGCCCGGGAAACCAACATTTAGGGGTATAGAGTTGCTCGGCCACGGCCTCGATAACCGGTTGAAACGCCAGTTCCGCAGCTGCCAGTGAGTAGGGTTTTTCTTTGAGGGAGGGACAGAGGACCCGCGCTTGCTTTAGCCGCATCTGCGGCCTGATTCCGGCGGCTCTCGCGGGAGCCGTGACTGCCTGCACCCGCCCGCCGCTACACAGCGCGACTGCTTCATCTAGGGGGAGCTGGGCGGCTTGGGCTGGCCACTCGGGGATATAGAGGGCTAGTAATCTCTCGTTCACCTCGCCCTCCTCGCCTTAATCGGGACAGCTAGGAGAAAACGAAACGCCAGACATAAACCCAATAACGCCGATAGTGGGGTTGCAGAGCGCAGAGGATCCATCACGCACTCACCTTTATGGCGGTTGCTGCCCCAAGGGAACTCGTAGCAGGCAGGGCGTTAGCTTCTAGGGAGATAGCGCCTGCCCAGGCCGACGCAGACAAGATTACGCAGCCGGAGCGGCGTGCTTTCGCGGTTAGAATCCGTTGTTGCTGCGGGCCGTAATCTACCATCCCGATAGCCAGGACTGCCGCGCAGGGTACGAAAAGTTGGGCGCATGCCAGGGCGCTGCCGCCGGTATAGGGAATGGTGATTACCCGCCTTAAGTCCAGCCCGATTTGCCAGGCGCGCTGCCAGCCTAGATCGGGGAAATCTAGGAATACTGCCCAGCCGCTCTCCCCCATTTTTTCGGCGGCTATCTCTAGCAGCTGCGCTCCGCCCGTTACTTTTTGATAAGCGCTGGCCAGTGGCTTGGGGGTGCGAGACTGCATCGCCAAAACCTGGCGCGCCTTTTCCAGGCGCTGCAACTGAGCCAACCTATCGAACATACGTTCGATTATAGGGAGCCTCCCCCGATTTGTCACCCTTTTTTCCGGGAGTGCTTTTGGGGTAGAAAATCTACCTTTGAGGGGTGCAGATTAGTAGTTCAGCCCCTAAAAGAGATCTGAGTGACTTCCGGTTGCAACTAGGGACAGCACCAGCACGTCGTCTTGCTTGTAGTAAATCAGCAACCAGTCTGGTTCTATATGACACTCTCGATGTTTTACCCAGTTGCCAGTTAGCGCATGGTCTCGACATTTTTCCGGTAAAGGAGTATCGCTCGCCAGAAGGTCAACGATCCTCGCTAGTTTTCCGAGGTCTTTTCCCCGCTTTTTTGCAGCTTTGAGTTGTTTGCGAAACTGCGAGGAGTATTTAATGGCATAGCGCGCCATTAGTCATCCTCACTTAGAGCCGCAGCAAATGCTTCACGGGCACTTGCGTAGCCGGGAACGCGGGGATCTTTGGCAATCTGCTCCGCCTCTAGCATGGCGGCGATCGTCTCCCTATTGGGGTTGCCTAGTTGAATCTGAAAAGGAATGGCACGCTCGCGGATAGCTTGCCGCACGAAAACGTTAAACGCGGTAGAAATATTCATTCCCATCTCGTTAAACAGCTGATCCGCCTCTTTTTTCAAGGTCGCGTCCATACGAATACTGATATTTGTTGTAGCCATAATATATCCCCTTTTAGGTGCATAGTATGCTATTTGCACGAATAAATCAATGCTTTTCATGACAGAAGTAGTATTTAGAAATTACAGATAGGTTCGGTAGCGTCTTCGTCACAACGACTGCACGCAAGATCCCAGGGCAGCGGTAACCACGGACATTTTCTGGGGATACTTTTAACGCAGAAAATCTACCATTGAGGGCGTGCGAGAGGCTCGAAATCCTCCCGCTTAACACGGTTTTTATACCGCTTAGTTCATATTATTTGTACTGTCAGCGATGAGGCTTTTAACTGTAAGTACCAGATACTCAAGCGCGCGTGTTTTGCACAATATTGCTGGTAAGTGCGAGAGGAAAGGAGTCGGAACGGATTGAAATTCACGCTCACGATTGATCCCACCGTAACTGAAACTATCGTGACGGTAACGGCGCGGGAGGTCGATGCTGAGGTGCAGGCGATTCAAAGGCTCGTTTCCGGTAGCCTAGATAGTTCCTCCTCCCCCGCAATCGAGCGCCCGCTTCGCCGCCTCATCGGAACAAGTGGGAATGACGCCACAGTGTTGGAAGTGCGCGCGATACTCGCGTTTTTTACTAAAAAGAAGGCGGTGTATGCCCACACCAGTAAGGGTGATTGGCGAATTAAAGCCCGAATGTATGAACTCGAAGAATCTCTACCTGCAGGCGATTTCGTACGTATTTCGCAATCAGAAATCGTCAATATTGCCGCGATCAAAAAACTTGATCTTTCTTTCTCGGGAACGATCAGTGTGCAGCTAAAAGATGGCTCTCGCTATTACGTTTCCCGCCGGCAACTTCCAGCTTTTAAATCCAAACTCGGACTCTAACCCCCGCAGAAAACCTCTAACTCATACGAAAGGATAAAACCCATGAAAACTAAAAAAATAGTTGATCTCACCCTGGTAGGGGCTTGCATTGGGATCATTATCGGCACCAGTATTGAACTTATTTTCTCTTCTCTTTCCTCCTCTAGCTATTACCCTGGAGCTCCAGAATTCTTAAATACTTTTGGTAACGAAAACGTGGCAGTACTAATTGAGCGGCTTATTTATGCAGCCTACGGCATCATTGGTAGCTTCGCGGGGTTGCTTTACCGTAACGAAACCCGACCGCTTATCCTCAATACCACCATGCATTTCGGAATCATCCTTATCTGCGGGATCGCAGCTGGCAGCTACCTTAAATGGTGGGGCTCTAGCTTCGATATGCTCGGGGTAATCATCACCATAGTGCTTATCTATCTGCTGATTTGGCTGTTTAATTGGCTAGTAGCTCGCGCCGAAGTAAAAAATATGAACCAAAAATTGCGATAAAACCTCGCCCCAGGATTCCCGTTTACCCAAATGGGTAAACGGGAAAATCCAAAGCAGAGAATATGGTTTTAGGTGCCACTAAACTGGGCGGCTAGGCATGGCCACAAGCAGCGAGGTTATCGGTCTACCCGGGATAGAAGCGGCGATCTATTTGCTGGAAACGTTCAGCTACTTTTCCGAGGTCGCGATAATCGCCCTCACGAAAACTATCTAAGCACCAGCTGCGCACCTGTTGAACGGAACAACGTAAAGGTGTCGCAGTATTTTACGTCAAACGCTTTACAGACGTCAGGAATTTTTACTGATCTTCGAGAGTCAGGTTCTGGGCGCTCATTAGTTACTACCGTATATCCGTGGGCTGCAGCGAAGGCGATCAAAAATGGATCTGCACAGTCCGCAAACTTCTGTATCGCTGAATATTTATATTTCTTACCTTCTGCCCAAGTTGCAATTTGATTGACAAAATCATAGATAGCTTGATCACCATCGATAGTAGTGAATATACCTTTGTGTGGCTTCAGCTTTACCCAATCTGCAAGTTCGTCATCCCCGGTAGTTAGTTCATCATAAACCGGTTTGATACTGCAGATTTTCCCGGTCATATAGCTACGCTCTAACCATTCCCAAAATCCCGGAGCGATATCGAATCCGTAATACCGGTTTTTGGCTTCGATAAAAACATTACTATCCAGCACATACATTTAACCCACCGCCAGCTTTTCAGCCAGGTTACGGAAAGTTTGAGGCTTTTTTGTGCCGAGCATCCGAAAGGCATCCCGATAAAGAGTATTCCCCTCCAAGGTAGAGACAATCACAGCGCGGGTAAAAGTAGGAGAGTTGCGCAGAGGGATAGTTTTATAAAAATCTCCGCCCCCGGTCTGTTTCCCCTTGCTTTCTCTTTCGGCTATCGCGCTCAGCTCCCGGTCATATAGTTCCTGATACTGGCTCCAGCTAAGAAAGTCGGCATCAAAAAGGCTGTGCAGCACCACCAAGACGCTGCAGCCGGCTTCTCGCGCAAGTTTAGTAACAGATTCTTCGGTGACCTTGGTAGCGCGCATACCCTCAAGAACATCCTTAGGAAGTAGGATCTCCCCCGCGAGTTGGTTACACCAGCGCTCCTCAGATTTTGCGCTATTGGAATCGTTGAGAGATAAATCCGCGTCAGACAACGCGCTATGGCCAAGCCAGATATGCCCTAGTTCGTGTAAAAGGGTAAAGATTCTCGCAGAATAACCGTCAGCTCCATTGACAAAAATAAGAGGCGCAATCTCATCGCTTAAAGAAAAACCCCGGAACTCTTCGACACTCAGTTTTCTGTGAGTATTGTTTCCTACCACTCCGTTAGTAAGCACCAGGATTCCAAGTTTTTCGACCTTGTCGACTAGGTGACGATACAAACTGGACATATTGTCAATTCGTTTTCGAGAATCAAACCCAAAATCAAGGAGATCACTGATTTCGGCTGCTACTTCGCTCACGTTGTTATTCACGCCTACGGAACCTACAAAAGACAGTTTTTCTGCCCCGTTGCTTAGGGCGTAGTCGCGATACCAATCTTGGGTGCGTTGCGCGTTATAAATAGTGTCGAGCAAATCCCCGGAAGGCTGGCGAATCGCAGAGTCTTTAAGCGTCCGCATATCAGCTATGGGCAGGTTTTCCTCAGGAGGGGTATCAAGAAAAAGAAAAGCAAAAGGCGTATGAGTTTTGGCAGCGAATTTTTCTGCCTCCGTAAAAGTAGGAACACTAACGCCAGACATCCATTCAGGCAGCTTAGGAAAATTTTTTTCGAGGTCAGTGACGGTTTTCCCGCTACGTACCAAAGCCCACTCGTAAAGAGGGGGCGCTATACGCACTTTCGCAGACATTGCACTTCTCCCCTCGCGCTTTAGAAAATGAACAAAACACACCAGACGGTTTCTATTTTACTGACAACAGTGCCTACACGGCAGCTTTCGCCGTTTTTTAGGGCTGCAGATAATTGGTTCAGCCCCTAAAAGAGATCCGAGTGGGATCCGGTCAGTTATTTGCGAAACTACGTGGAGTACTTAATGGCATAGTGCGCCATTAGTCGTCTTCGCTAAGAGCGGCAGCAAATGCTTCACGGGCACTTGCGTAGCCGGGAACGCGGGGGTCTTTGGCAATCTGTTCCTCCTCTAACATGGCGGCAATCGCCTCTCGGTCTACCCGGGATAGAAGCGGCGATCTATTTGCTGGAAACGTTCAGCTACTTTTCCGAGGTAGTCGCGGCGTTTCAGCTTGGCTAACCATTCAGCAGGGATCTCCTTTTCTCCGTAGGCAGCACCCGCAACTGCCCCTGTTAGAACGCCGTAGGCGGCGCTGTCCCCTCCGAAACTGACAGCGGTTTCGATGGCTTCGCTAAAAGAAGTGGTGTGCAAAAGTGAATAGAGGACGATTTCTAGGGTGTCCACCACGTTGCTAGAGGGACGGAAGTCTGCTGGCGTTAGCGCTAAGAAGTTGGGGCTCAAAATTCGTTTATGCATAGCAATGGCTTTTTGCCACTGCGCGTCATCAAGCCAGTAATAATGGAAAAGGATTTGCGAAGTTTTTCTATAGGCCTGCTCAATACTTTCACCAGCAAGAATAAAACGGAGGAACTCACAAAAGTACAGGCAAGATAACTGAGAGACATCATCGGCGTGAGTTAATGCCGCAGCCTCACAGACTAATTCGGAGCCCCAATCGCAGATTATGCGCCGGTCAAGCCACAGACTAAGCGCATGGAGCAGTAGGGGAAAAGTTCGCCGCAGCGCCTCGTTGTCACGTACTCGAGTGTCTGCTGATTCCAGATCTGTCTGCCCGCTCTGGAAACGCTCTGAGGCGGCTAATAATTTTTTGCCACGTCTCTTGGGCTATATAATTCGCAATATTCGCTGCTATTTCGGATAAAAGATTCCATCATGGCTACTGCCCTGGCAGTATCTGTGCCCCAAGAACCGGTAGAAATACCTGCTGCTGACGCCCCGTAGGCCTCCCCTAGTGCTGCCCCGAGCAGTATCGACCGCGTCTGCTCTAGGGTGGGCGGAGGGGTCGTCGTCCAATCGGGATGGGCTAGGCTGTCGTACCAATCTCTGGCTTTATCGACCTCGATTGTCTTTAACGCCTTGGCCAGTGACCCGGGATCGTAAGGTCCCCAAAAATAGGGCGTGCAGGTTCTACTATCCGGAGACCGATAACAAAGACTCCATTTGTCCAGATCGGGATGGTAATGAAGGTTGCAATCTGCACGCTCAATAATTTCGACCTGGCTAGCGCCACTTTTTGCTTTTTCGGCAACCCAAACATCAACTAGGGTTTGCGATCCCTGCAGCTTTATCTTTCGCTGCGGAAAACGGGGACGATACTCCACTACCTCCACGTGCTGATTCAAAACTTCAATATCGATACAGTAGCGGTCTTGTTTTTCCAGAGGAATTCGGGTTTGCGCCCACCGTTTAATCTCCCTGAGGTCTGCAATCGGGATCCTGGTTGGGCGAAACCCGGTTCTATACCCCAAATCTTTCCAAAGTTTTCGCCACCAAGATGGATGATACATACTCAAAATCCTAAAACCCGCCCCACCCAAAGCGGCGGGGAGTTTCCGGAATAGCTAAGTTTTGCCGTCTTTACAGGTAAAGATTTATCCGAGGGTGTGGAAGCGATCGAAGAAGGTTTTCAGCTTTTCTATAACCCGCTTTTTGCGTTCAACCCGACTAGCAGTAACAGGGGTACCGGTAGGGGAATTTCCTTGATACACTCGTTAAGAACATCTCACCATATTGAGGGAGGAATAATGAAGAATTGGTTGCGAACCACGGCTGCTTTTGCAGGCGTGGCGGCTCTGACACTGGGGAGCGCTGTTACCGCTACCGCAGCAAATAGCGTAGATGAGAGTAGTAACGTCAAGACCTTCGATGTTACTTGGAGTAACAAGGTCAAACGGTACGACCCCAATCTGGAAGGCTCCAAAATTGACATGCTTCTATACTGCGAAGTCTACGAATTCAAAGACGGTAAGAAAACAGGTTCCCGGCTTGGTTACGAGTGGCCAATGCTCCAACTCACTGTTGGCAAAGATGAAAAAATTCCCCTTGAAATAAAACTCGACAAGAAAGCGTACAAGGGTGTTGACAAGATCGGCGTTAACGACTGCTACCAGTATCGCGACGGGAAGTGGGGACCTAGTAAGTTCTCTTTTTCAACTGGTTATAGCGATGGTGTTAAACAGCTCGCCATGGATCAGCAGGCCAACACCGATTTCGAGTTTAAGTTGACCGAAGGCGAGTGGGACGGAGAAACCTACCTTGGGGTAATCCCTGAGGGAAAGGCTCCGAAAGTGAGCATTGGTCTAAAGCTGACTAAGGAAGGTAAGACCACCACTCTTGAAAATAAGGACAGCAAACCTGCGGTAAACAGCTATGTTTTCGCTAATGGAGCCAGCCATAGACCTTCCGCTGAAGTAGATAGAGCGAAGCGCGAAGATACTCGCATCACTCGGGCCTCCATCGGCAACGACTTGAATCTCTTCTCTGGTTACGTAGGTCGTTATAAGAAGTACACACTGACTGCTTCCATTGACGATCCGGAACAAGCTAAGCTCTTCCGCGTTGAAAGCGTTGAAGGTAATGACTCTAAAGGCTGGACGGTGAAGGTAAGCTCAGCTATCCGCACGATGACTCCCAAGGCCCCCACTCTAGTAGAGGCAAATAAGTGCGGCGTTGAGGGTACGGTTCAGCTTCCCGAGTCCAAGTACTTTGACTACGAAACTGTTACCGAGGGAACCAAAGTTTCGGTAGCAGCCCTATTGAAGAAGGATTTCACGGACAAGATCCAAGTTAAGGGCGACACCAAGTGGGAGTTCAATGTTGCTCCTAAGCAGTGCAAACTAGCAACTCCGGTTGCTCCGAAGCTGATCAATCCTTCCGCGGATGATCCTGCTTCTTGCACCGTCGAACCTTACGTGACGATCAAGCAGACCGAGGGCGTTGCCTACACCGTTACTTCTAATGGCGTTAAGCTGAATGCTAACAAGGATGGCAAGTACATCTACCCGTACAACTCTAAAGTAGAAGTTAAGGCCTCCGCGCTGGACGGTTACGCCCTAGCTGAAAACGCCCAAACTAAGTGGACCTGGGACAGCCACAATACTGCATTGTCCCCAGCATGCAAGCCGGCTCAGCCTATGAAGAAGTTGGCTTCAACTGGCGCTGAGGTCACTGCCCTAATCGGCATCTCCGCTCTACTGCTCCTTGCAGGCGGTGTGCTAACCGCCCGCAGGTTCAAGTAACCAACTAGCAACCTACATTTCGCCTCCCGGTTAATGCCGGGAGGCGAAATCTTTTTATACGACCTTATGCTCCTCATCCGAAGATTAACTAGCATCGTAGCAACCGGGTTATAAGCTCAGATACCTCTTGCGGGCTGGACGTTAGCTACTAACGTCCAGCGAGTCTGGCGCGGATCCTAGTTACCTCCGCACGGAGGACGCGTTCTTTGCAAGCCTCTCAATGCTTCCCTTTGTAGCACCTGGTCGAAACTACCCGAGAGTGTGGAAGCGATCAAAAAAGTCTTTCTTACTACCAGGGGCAAATTAACTATTGACAACAAAACCGAAACTACCCAGCGAGGCTTAAAGTGTAAGCGCTCGCAAAGAGATATCTTATTTATAGACAGGCGGCTATGCATCCACAAAAAGCTGCAATAACGCGAGGATGCCGTTCCTGACAAACAGTCTCGGCGAACTAAATTCAACGAAGGAGAAATACCTTGAACACCGATATTTTTTCAGAGCAAGTCGCTCTAAAAGGTGAAGGTAATTCCGCCTCGGATTCCTTGAATGCGGTTGATACCCAGCAAGAAGCAGCCCGTAGCGTTGCCGCCTTTGACGCGCTGTTGACTGAATATCGCGAAATCGCTGATTCGGAACGCAATAAAGGTAACTTGTTCGAGCAGCTAATTCGTTCGTATCTACTCAATGATTCGCAGATGGGGTCGCAGTTCGGTGCAGTATATCTGTGGAGGGACTGGCCTGGTGGCGGTTTAGCTGGGAAACCAGATACCGGGATTGATCTGGTAGCGATTGAGACCGAAGATATGCCTGCCGATGGCTCAGAACCGACAGCTGACACCCCTGCGGTGGCGATTCAGTGCAAGTTT
Organism: Varibaculum cambriense; assembly: GCF_002848005.1. Taxonomy (GTDB): domain Bacteria; phylum Actinomycetota; class Actinomycetes; order Actinomycetales; family Actinomycetaceae; genus Varibaculum; species Varibaculum cambriense_B. The sequence goes on from NZ_PKHX01000004.1 coordinate 130,035, forward strand.
TACCGGCAGGGGCACACGATCCAAAAAGGGAATCTCGATTCGTTTCTTTCCGATTCTGGTAAAGAACCGTTCAAGCGTCGCATTTTTGTAGAAACCACTGGCGTGCCTTGGAGCGATAACGCCGAAACAGCTATCGAAGGGCAAAGTAAGCCAGTTACTCGAATCGGGCTTACTGATTTGCGCAATTCGAATATTGATTGGACTACCTATTCTTTTAACTCCCCTGATGATGCTCCTCAGCATCGGCAACCTAAAATTTTGCGCGACCACCAGGTAAATGCAATCAATGATGTGTTTGAGGGATTCAAGTCTCACGATAGAGGAACCTTGGTGATGGCCTGCGGTACCGGGAAAACCTTCACCTCGCTAAAAATCGCTGAACAGCACACCGATGATCTTGGCGGAAGTGCTCGCATCATGTTTATGGTTCCGTCTTTGTCTCTAATGAGTCAGACTCTGAGCGAATGGGCATCTGAGGTGCAAGTTCCTTTTTCCGCTTGGAGTGTTTGCTCGGATACCAAAGTTAACCGCAAACGTAGGAAACGCGAAGACCTGGTGGATATCGCCACCGTTGATTTGAAAACTCCCCCCACTACCGATGCCAAGAAACTTGCAGATTCTCTTTTAAAACACCAAGGGGATGAAGGACTACAAGTAGTGTTCTGCACCTATCAATCGATTGATATCGTGCATCAGGCGCAAGAACTCGCTGGAAAGCAATGGCGCGACTTCGATCTGATTATTTGCGATGAAGCGCATAGAACCACGGGCGTTACGCTTTCGGGCGAGGACGAGTCTGCTTTTACTCGGGTACACGACAATACTTATTTACGCGCGGAAAAACGGCTTTATATGACTGCTACTCCGCGTATTTTCCAGCCTCGAGTCAAGAATGTAGCGAAAGAAAACGATGCCATTCTTGCTTCGATGGATGATGAATCTCTTTACGGCAAGGTTTTTCATCGACTCGGATTCGGTCAAGCTGTAAGTTTGGGATTGCTCACCGATTATAAAGTGGTAGTCCTGGCAGTACCGGAAGATCAGATAACCGAGTTTTTCCAACAGGATCTCCCCGAAGGCGAACTAACGATCCCCGAAGCCGCGAAACTCGTGGGATGTTGGAATGCCCTTTCCAAACGTAAAAGTGACCTATTTGATGTGCAATACGGCGAAGATAAATCACCGATGCGCCGAGCTGTGGCTTTTGCCAAAGATATCAAGACCTCAAAACAGATAACTGCCGAGTTCCCAGAGTTAGTACGCGCTCACCTGCAAGACCTCAGTAACACCGATGAGAGCGATAACCTCGAAGTGCAGTGTAAGCACGTTGATGGTTCCATGAATGCTATCGAGCGTGGCGAAGCACTCGATTGGTTAAAGTCAGAGACCTCGGATGATCATCCGGTTTGCCGCATTCTTACCAATGCTCGCTGTCTTTCTGAGGGAGTAGATGTTCCAACCCTGGATGCGGTACTTTTCCTCAATCCTCGCAGGTCACAGGTGGATGTAATCCAAGCAGTTGGCAGGGTTATGCGCAAAGCTGAGGGCAAAGAGTTTGGCTATATCATTTTGCCGGTTGCGGTACCGGTTGGCACTGAACCGGAAAAGGCAATGGATGACAATAAGCGTTTTGCGGTTGTCTGGCAGGTGCTACAAGCTATTCGTGCTCATGACGAACGTTTTGATTCCACGATAAACGCCATCGAGTACAACGAGAATCCTCCCGAAAACATCATGGTGGAGGTAGTAAATCTCGCTAAAACAAAAGAGCGTGACTCTGTTTCTACTACCGACATCGAAGGCACTGAAGTTGGCACTGGTGATGGGATTCCTGCGGATAACGCAGTCAGCGGAGTTCAAGCCATGCTAAATATTCCCAGTTCCGAATGGAAAGATGCGGTTTATTCCAAAATCGTGAAGAAAGTCGGTAACCGGCTTTACTGGGATGATTGGAGCCAGGACATAGCCGATATCGCCAGCCGTTATATTAACCTGATTGACCATCTTCTAGAAGATCCGCTAAATCAAGATTACTTCGCTAAGTTTGTGGAATCTTTGCAAACTACTTTGAATCCGGCTATTGACAATGCCGAGGCGGTGGAGATGCTGGCGCAGCATCTGATTACAAAGCCGCTATTTGATGCCATGTTTCCAAATCAGGACTTCACCGCCCAAAACCCGGTTAGCCAGGCAATGCAAGCCATTTTGGATCGCCTGGCTACCAATCAGATTTTTGAAAAAGAGCGGGAACCGCTGGCAAAATTCTATGCCACTATGGCCGAGAAGATTACTACCATCGATAACCTTGCGGGCAAACAAGAAATCATGCGCACTCTTTACGATCGCTTCTTCACCAAGGCTTTCCCCGCTATTAAAGATCGTCTCGGGATAGTGTTTACCCCGGTGCCGGTGGTGGACTACATCCTAAAATCAGCGGAATATGCCATGCAAAAGTATTTTGGCAAGAGCCTGGGTGATAGCGGAGTATCGATTATCGATCCCTTCCTGGGAACCGGAACCTTCGTGAGTCGCTTGCTGCAATCCGAGATTATTCCTCCCGAACAGCTCGAACACAAATATCTACACGAAATTTTCGCTAATGAAATCGTACTGCTCAGCTACTATATCGCCAGTATCAATATCGAGCAGGTTTACCACCAGATACAAGCGGAACGCGGACAAGACCAAGGTTATCTAGAATTCCCCGGCATAACTTTGACCGATACTTTCCAACTGCGCGAAGGTGAAGGACAACTTGCTGGTATTGGTGATTTTCAGGCCAATCTGGAGCGCGTGAAGCGGCAGCGAGAAGCCCCTATCCGGGTGGTGGTGATGAATCCGCCCTATTCTGCCGGGCAAAAGAGTGCCAACGATAATAATCAGAATTTGAAGTATCCCCAATTGGATGCGCGAATAGAAAAGACTTATGTGGCTCGTTCCAGCGCCACTAATAAGAACAGCCTCTACGATTCCTACTTCCGGGCGCTGCGCTGGGCAAGTGACCGCGTTGGTGAAGAAGGAATTATCGCCTTTGTATCCAATAGTTCCTTTATCGACGGCAATACCGCTGATGGGGTTCGGCTCAGTTGGGCGCAGGAATTTAGCGATATTTATATCTATAACCTGCGTGGTAGCATTCGGGGCAAAATGGGCGAAGCAGCTGCTCAAGAAGGGGGCAACGTATTTCCGATTATGACCGGAGTTGCGATTACGATTCTGGTTAAGGAGAAAGACGCTTCTTCTCGTCCCTGCCGTATTCATTACGCCGAGGTGGATGACTATTTGGCGCGACAAGAAAAATTAGACTTGCTAACGCGGGAAACCTCTATAGCCGGAACCGAGTTTGAGCAAATTATCCCCAACGCCCACGGAGACTGGATTAATCAACGCGATGAAAGGTACCTAGAGTTCCAGGAAATGGGGAACAAACGTTCCAAGGGCAAAGCCAGTACACCCGCTATTTTTCAAAATTATTCTCGTGGACTTGCCACTACCCGAGATGCCTGGTGCTACAACTTCTCACGCCAAGCAGTGGAATCAAATATGCAACGAATGATTAATAACTACAACCAAGAGGTATCAAGCGGACATAATCGATCTCAGGTTAATGAAGATCAAACCTGGGTATCCTGGGGCGGAGAACTTGACAAAGAACTTGAACGAGGAGTAAAGCTGCAGCTCCGCAAGAATTGTTTACAACAATCGATTTATAGACCGTTTACAAAACAGAGTGTTTATTTTGAACGAGTTATTAATGAGCGTGTCTATCAAATACCGCAGATTTTCCCCACCCCCAAGCAACCAAATCTAGCTATCGGTCCCATTGGTGAACGGAGACGCGAATTTTCAGTCTTTATTTCTACCTTGTTGCCCGATCTTGAGATGACTTCAAAGGCTCAATGGTTTCCCCTCTATACCTGGGAGAAAACAGAAAAAACCGAGGACGATAATTCACTATTTGCGTCTACCGGTAACTGGGAAGATTTTGATACGCCAGAGGAATTTTCCGGGAGTTTTGATTTTAGTAAGCCCATCGGCATGCAGGTACCGGCACAAATTGAGGGTTACTGCCGCCGGGATAACATTAACGATTCCACGCTTAGCGCCTACCGCCATCATTATCGGGAAGAGGCGATCAGCAAAGAAGATATTTTCTTTTATATCTATGCCCTGCTGCACCATCCGCAGTTCCGGGAACGTTATGAAGCTGATTTAAAGAAGATGCTGCCCCGAATTCCGAAGGTGCAGGATTTTTGGAGCTACGCCAATATCGGGCGGGAACTAGCGGAACTCCATGTGAACTATGAAGAAGTTGCCCCCTATCCAGGGATTACCGCAAAAACCAGTCTGATAGCACCCCAAGATGATTGGCAGAAGTATCACCTAAAACAACTGACCTGGGGGAAGAAGCCCGGTAAACGCGCCAAAGATTACACTACCTTGGTGTATAACGAGTATGTGACCTTCACGGGGATTCCTGAACAAGCCAATGAATACAAGATTGGCGGACGCAGCCCCTTAGAGTGGATGGTAGATCGCTATCGCATTAAGACTGATACCAAGACCGACATTCTCAATGACCCCAATGATTATTGTCGTGAGATCAATGATCCTGCCTATATCGTCAAACTAATCCCGGCATTAGTCACGGTATCGATGCGCACCCTAGAGCTAACCTGCACACTCCCCGAATTCATTATCGATGAAGAACAGTGAGCAAGGATCGGTTAACTAGACGGTAACCCCGGCAAGCTTGTAATGAACTGAGATGCTAGTTCTAGAACTGAAAGCTAGTAGATATGAGTACAGAATCCCAAAATAATAGCTTCGATAAGGTTTTGGGGAACGTTGGTCAACCGATTAGCGCCACAGCTATGCATTCCCTCATCCCGGCGGCTAAAGCTCTAAGTGAGCAAATATCAACTATGGAAACCCTTAAAAGATCATTAGCTCCTGCTTTAAACTCAATAGATTCTCTTAGGGCTCAAATAAATAATCTACCTTTTAAGATATCCATTCCGCAGTTTAAAATTCAGACTTTGGATATCTTTACTGCAGATCAGCAACATTTTAATAAATTATTTAAATCTCTGTTAAAAGACCTACAACGGATACAAGATCATGTTGATAAGATCCGTAGAACTTGGCTTCCCCAAAATCTAATTGACGTTCTTGACGAGTTAACGATAAGTGAAATAGCACAGTTTGCCCACGAAGAAGCAATCGGGGTTTATGGCGCGCCACGAGCATCAATATTAGTAAAGCTAGTTAGGTCAAATACCACTGCAGAACGACGCAAACTTCTCAATACATATTACGAACAAATACTTGATGATTGTGAAAAATTAATTAGCAGCGAGAATGTTAAAAGTAAAGTACCAGAATCTGAGTTTGTATTAGAAGCGATAAGTTGTATCAGAGATAAACACCCGCAGCCAGCACAAGCTTTACTTACCGTTACTCTTGACTCTTTGATTATCAAGCTCATACCCGATAAACCTGCCAGAGAAAAAATAACTGTTCATAAACCCGAAGCTGATGCACCACTCGATGCGGAGACAGAAAGTCTTAGACAGCTATTAACTTGGCTACCAGTGTGGAACGCTCATAAAGCTTTCCGTCCATGGACCGCTGACAAACCTCCTCGCGAATTTAATCGCCACGCATCGGTACATTACGTAAGAAATAGGCAATACAGCAAACGTAACTGCATACAAGCGCTGCTACTAACAACTGGGGTAATAAAATACGCTGCAAGCAGCTCCCAAAGTAAATGGGGTGTTATTGCGCCCTCCTCAACCCCCGTAAAAACTTAAAATCCGCAAGTAGCTCCGCTTAGAAGATTGGGGAATATCCGTATTTTTCCCACTCACCTTATTATTTGGGCGTAGTTGAAATCTGCCTCCCCGCCCTCGGCTGTAGCTTATTTAGCCAGTTGGTCTTGCGTTCCGAGATGACAACATTCCCGGTACCTATGCTTTAAAACCTCAATCATCTAAACCAGGAATCTGGGGAAAATAAATTAGGATTATTGTCAACTCGCCATTAACCGGTGATTTGTGACAAGGAGAAACCAATGGATGATGCTAGCCGAAAAGAAGATCCCGAGATTCGGTTTACGGACTTCATCGTTCCACCAGATCCAACCAGAACCAAAGTAAAGTTCAATGTCCATCCGAATAATCCATTAACGCCAGCCTGGGATCTTCTGCTTGATGACTCTGATATGTGGTTAGAGATGAATGAGTGGCGCTCGAAAAAAGGTGGCAATCACAACTTAGATCAAGCCGACTACCTAATCACGCTCGCACAATATTATCCATACGGTTCGAACTACTACATCTTTGGAGGAATGTATCGAGTAAATAAAATAGCACCTGAAATTAACAATGGCCGTGGCTACCGCCTTGAGCTAATGGATGATTATTTGAGATACCGTAAGCGGCTCATCATTAAACTGGAAAAATCAATCGGGCGTAATGCGTATAACCGAAGGTATGACATGCTGCAATCTAGCAGCCTGAACCCTGTAGTTTATGAGCTTGCCCCCGCCACTAAACTCGGTGCTTTTCCGGGTTATAACCGGGTTTCACTTAAGCACAAAGATTTGGAACGAATCATCGAGAATGAGGAAGCAAACTGGAAGCAAGCGCTCTCAAACGTCAAGGCTGTCTACGTCATCACTGACCGCCATACCGGAAAGCTCTATATTGGTTCCGCCTCCGGAAATGACAGAGGGCTGTGGCAACGCTGGGCTGCATACGCTGACCTAAATAACCTCACCGGCGGAAATAATAAACTTAAGCAGCTTAAAGCTGAAAAAGGCAGCCAGTACATTATTGATAATTTCCAGTATTCGATCCTGGAAATTTTCGACACAAAAACAAAAGTCGAAGACATTATAAGTCGCGAGTCATATTGGAAACGGATACTTGCTACCCGAGAACATGGGCTGAATGATAACTAACGAAATTGGCGCCGCAAGAAACGGCTACCTCAGTGTGGTCAACACCTAGGCTTTGAAATCCCAACCATCTACGCTGCCGCGTAAATCATTGGCAACCCACCAAATCGTACGATGCAAATTAGCGCGCTGATCTGATGCCGCCACTAGAACCCCCTAGGTAAAGAACTAGTTAATAGTCTAGCGAGGCTCGCGCATGCCAAAACCCCCGCCGCGCGCCCAAGAATAAAACACCGCCTGGAAGTTAGCAGCAACCGCCCAGGCGTCCTCATCCAGTTTCAAAGTTTCCGTATCTAGAGCTTGAACCGCGAAAAATAATAATTATATGCACATTACGCATATAGCACGCACATAACCATTGATTTTTAATGCCATTGTTTTTAGTATTTATGTAACAACAGGAGGGGTAACGATGGCTAAAGTTAGTACCAACATCAATTTGGACGCTGATCTCAAGCGCTCCGCGCAGCTCTTACTCAAAGACCTGGGCATGGATCTAACTACTGCGGTCACTATATTCTTGCGGCAAACCGTGCGGGATCAGGCAATCCCATTCCAAATATCGCGCGATATTCCTAACGCCCAGACCCTGGCTGCCTTGCAGGAATACGAGGAAATGAAGGCACACCCCGAAAAGTACCCGCGCTATAACAGCTTCGAAGAAGCAATGAAAGATGTCCTTGCATGAGGCTAAACATTGTTCTTTCCAACCGCTTCAAGAAGGACTTGAAACTTGCGAAAAAACGCGGTTTGGATCTGGAACTACTGAGCTCCGTTATCAAGCGTCTCGCCGAAAGGAAACCTCTTGCTCCTAAACATCGAGATCACGACCTTGGAGGCAATTTCCGAGGCTTTCGGGAATGCCATATAAAACCGGATTGGCTCTTGGTCTATCGTATAGACGGCGAGAACCTCATATTGTTCTTAAACCGAACTGGCTCACACGCGGATCTCTTCGGTATGTAAGAGCCGAACCGGCAACTTCTGTTTGAGATTGACTGAAGCCCCTGCCGCGATTCCGTTTACGGCAGCGCCCTATAAACGATTCACCACTGCAACAATACCCAACACGGCACCAGCTCCCTATAAAAAGCAAGGATGCTTCTCCGGCAGACAATCACCGACACACTATCGTTTTATTTTTTGCCACGGGTCTTTTTATTCTTTTCCCGATTCCCGATTATCACAAAGCAAGCAAATCCTAAAGCCCAGATCGGGAGGGTGAATAGCATGTTTCTAAGATAGTTAGCTGTAAACAACAAAAAGAAGTCCAAAATAGCCGAGACCGCCACCAGGATAATCCCCACCCAAACCAAGAAATCATCGATAGTGTTTTTACGCTTAGACATGGTCTTTAGTTTACTGCATTTCGCGTACACCCTCGGAAATAGTATTGAGCGTCTATAATCGAATAACGAGGTTGCACGCCGGCTATACCGGGTATCAAAACTGGTTAAACCGGGCGGGCACGCACAGGGGTCATTCCTGCCAGGACGACCACAGTTGAGGGTGACAGCTACGCATAGCAGCGACGCAGAGCAGCGGCAACGGCGAGATAGAAAAAAGGTAGAAAAGAGGAACTTCATGGAATCGCTTTCCGAGATGGTGGTAAACGAAATTTTTGCTTACCACGAGATCCTCTCCCCCTCCCCCGAAACCGCTGCTGGAGTGCGGAAAGTAGTCGAATGCCTAGTGGGATCGGCTCCTAACTCCAAGTATTCGTGGGAAACCGAGTATGGAACTACCCTGATACTCGGCGAAGACAACTCTCTTTGGGCTAAATCCTCCAGAGGATCTTTCAGCAGGTTATTCGCAAAAATCAACAATGTACACAGATGCATTGACACGAGTGCCAATAACACACATGGTGATTTCTACATTGTGCGCTCCAATAATCGCTATCTGTTTTTTTGCGACAAAACTGGGTCTCCTTACCCAGGTAAAGTCGAAAAAATTGCTCCCAAAGTAACTCCCCTCGGTGTTAACCTCGGGATTAACTCCAGTGGGGAATACGTTACTTGGAAAGGAAAACTACTAGCAGAAGATCTTCGCAGGCCTCTCGACACTGAAATTGATATCCACCTAGCGACGGAAGGAACAGTAGTTTTCCCGACTACCGTCGGGTTCTACGCCAAGAATCAAGATAGCTCGCAGGTTAATCAGAACTCCCTAGACAACCTGGCTGGTTTAGATCCCAATTCTCTGGAGTACTTTTCCTGTCGGCCCCGGCTCACTCCCTTAACTAGCGGATATACCGCTAGCAAACCCGAATCCTCACGCCAAGAGCAAGTCACCTCCTCGCTGGTCACGGATTTCTATCCTGCCGGTTTAGCTCCCCAGGAATATCGCCCCGCTCTAGTTCTAGCGCGCACTAAATCGGGGGATTCCTACTATGCGATAGTCGACACCAACCCGTTCTCTCCGGGAGAAGCTGAAACCGAATGGATAAAACTACCTAACGATTGCACTTTTGCAGTTAAAGGTAAATTTAAAAGACGCAAGGTTGAAATAAGAGAAAAAATAAACGGCGATTTAGAGTTACATTACGGCAAAAAAGTGACATTTTTAGGTACCGGAAACCTCTCAGAAGTATTCATAACTCAAGAAGATAAATTTTCCCAAACTCTGCGATTAGTGATCCATCAGGGAAATGCGGGGTTCCAGACTCGTTACCTAGAAATAACCATAAATGCTGATGGCACAGTAGATAAAAACCTGCTATACCCTCTAGAAGATCCTTTCCTTAAAAAACCAGTAACCAATTCTCAAAAAACCACAGATCTTTCCCTTTCCCCCGTATCGATGAACACGAAGGAGGAAGCAGGCAAAATCGCCAGACGCCTCACCAGGTGGCCATATATGACCGGTTTAGAACTAGAAGTCCTTCACCCTATTTTTGGAGTCGCTTCAGTTCCCGAAGACGATATCCCGGTTTTGGCAAGGATTTGGAATAGGTGGAGCTCTTTAAATGAAGGTCAGCTACGAGCCAAGACCACCCTCTTCATGGGGATTCTTCCCTTCACCGGCAACAACATAGCTAAAACCACTCGCCTAGTTGACTCCGGTAACTTTAACCGGACATCACCCCGGCAATCGCAATCATCTACTAGGCTAGGCAAACTCGCCCGAGAAGCACTGGAGATCTGGAAAGTACCGATCCCGGCGTTGGAAGAAAAATACTTAAAACAATTCGATCACGATTTTCAAAAAATATTTGAGGGGGCAGGCGCCCCGGAACATGTATGGGAGATGAAGACATCTAAGCCGCGTGCCCAATTACGCAAATACTGCGGAACCATGATGATTGATAAGAACAAAAATCTGTGGCGGCTACGATACCTAGATACCCCGAAGCTAGAAGCCAAAAACATAAAGTTCCGACACTTCTCCTATTTCGATGCAATCCTAGAAGATGATAGTCACCGCCTATACTGGATGGATTTAAACTACGGAATAGTTTCTCCTATCCCTCCCGAACGTCGCTGGCTCGCCGGAGAGGTTTTCTGTGAAAACGGAGTGTACGTGGACCGCAAAGGTGTTCCCTATCGAAGAGCAAGGAAGAATGTCGAGGTTCCCCCAAACCTCAATTTTTGCCCGCACTTTAGCGGAGACCTCACAGTTGTTCCGGACGCTAATGGGGAATTGCTGTGGCTGCACCACGGTGAACACCGTGCGACGCTTATCAACATGCAGATAGACATTGAATCCGCAATTGACTACACCCCGGTATCTCGAACCAAGAACACTGCGAGAGACAGCGATTCCTCGGGGACTGACGGTTTCGAATTCCGCTGGTTCTTCATTCGTAATTCCGATGGGAAGATCCGTTTTTATATCTACAACCGTATATCCAAGAAGGGACGACTCGAGGCAACCCACAAGGTCAGTCCTGAATCTTCGCCAATAGTGGCCATAAAAAAACAAAAAAATCGGACCCTGGAATACTCTCGCTCTGGGCGCTTAGTGGCCACAGTTAACGGCCAGAATAAAACTTTTGAATTAGCTTCTGACGGATCTGAACTTCTAAGGCTAGGGATTATTAAAAATAGTATCGAATCTCTTTATCTGGGAGAAGATGGCAACGTTTACGTGCGAGAATTAAGCAAAGAAAACGAGTTGGATCATGATTCTTTGAGCTTTATTGGCTTCGAAAATTGGGAATATGACTGGAAAGGACATATAAACTCCTCCAAGGAGACAAACCGGCTAACCCAAGATGATCTGATTACTAACTTGAGCTACAACTGCGGCGCTTTTCACCGTGCAATCTATGCTTCCTTGACTGAAAAAGACCGCAAGATATTTTTAGACTTTATGAAGGAGTTACGCTCCACCCCCACCCCCTACCAGTATTCAGATAAGGAGGCTTCCCCTTGGGCAGGTGCCCAAAGACTCACTAAAGACAATCAACCTAGCGTCTGGGATAGCTGTTATCCGGCCTGGCCTGAGTTCTATAACTGTCTTTTCCTGGCTAATGGGGATATAAAAGCCGCCACAGATTGCGTGCGGGCATTCATGAAATGGTACGTACCCAGAGATGGGAGACTTGACGGATCCCATCTATTTAGTGATGCAGCTCGACAAAAAGTTTGGTCACTACCTGAGGCCCCCCGGGCCTGGGTGTAGCTTTTTCCGCAAAAGAAAACCGAGAGAACATATGGAACCCCAAAAATTAACCTCCGATCAGCGCGAGCTGTATAACTATGCCCTCTACTCCTGCCTCAGCTTCCAGAATGCGCCCTATTTAGCACCGATCTTGGTGCGTTTAAAGCCTTTGAGCCTACCGGGATTAAAAACTTTAGCATCCGATAGCAAAGGCCACGTGTTTATCGACTTTGATTTCCTGGAATCTAACAAGGTCGGGATAGAAGATTTTGGACGCGTGGTACAGCACGAGGCGTGGCACGTAATAAATATGCACTCAATTGTATCCGCTGAAGTTCACGGGCAATACTATGCCTCCACGGTAAACATCGCTATGGATTTAGAAATCAACCAGCATATTCCTCATATAGAGGAAGGGTGGACGGGGATGACCGCTTGCCTACCCGGCAGTGGCAGCTTTTCGGAGCTTCCCAAACATTTAACCTGGAGAGAATACCTCGACTACATACCTGACTTACCTGAGCTGGGAACGCGAGGTGACATCGGAGACAGCGTAGACGGATCCAGCGACGATGAAGACGAGTCTAGTAGCAGCAAAGAGCAGAAAACGGGTAGTGACGACGAGTCTGATGGCAATCAGCGAACAAGTTGCGGACGCTCCCAACTGACTCAAGAAATCCTGGATGCGGCGCAAAAACTAGATCCCGGTTTCGATGACCAATCCATGGAAAAGACAGCTGCGATTCGCGAAGTAGCTTCCCGGGTTAAAGAACATGCCGAGAATAATCCTGTTTGGGGTGCGGCTCATGAAGATTTGGTGGGATGGGCAAACAGGCATTTAGCGCCCTCAGTCGTACCTTGGAAAAGACGTTTATCCCGGGTATTGGGTACCAAAATAAGTAACTCCCGCCCTCGTTATAACTACACCTGGCGAAAACCGAGTAGACGACATAGTTACGGCGTGGGGAAACCCTACTATCCGGCGTTTCGTGGCGAAAAAAACTTTGAGCCGAATATCGTTATCGGCATCGATGTTTCCGGATCTATGTCTGTGGGAAAAACTTTGAACCATGTAGCCGGCGAGATTGATGCTATTTTACGTTCTCACACGGTGAAGAGCGCCTATGCGTTTTTTGTTGACGTAGAAACCGAAGAGCTGCAAGAGGCAGATAGAGATGCGGAAATAGTGCGCTCTGGAGATACTTCACTGATCAAGTTCTCCAAAGTAAAGAGTATTTTTCGATATTTGTACTCGGGCGGGGGCACCGATATGAGCAGAGCTCTGATCGCGGCCTCTGAACTTAAAGGTAAGTTCCGTCCCGATATTTTTATTCTAATAACTGACTGCGAAACCCCTTGGTTGAAAGAGGAACCCGAGGGCTTGAAGCGAGTAGAAACTATTATTTTAGCGGTTAATACCGATTTTTCTGCTACGACCTCTTCCGAAGAAGTTTGCGAAAAATATGGCATTCCCAAATGGCTAAGTAAAGGAGTTATTCCGGTTCCTGCGAAAAAATAGCCCCGCTTAAAGTCCATTTTTTACCCGAAAATAAGATAAAAGAAAGAGTTGTTTTAGTTATGGCCACCAAGAAGATGCTTTCCGAAAACTCGAGTGCTCTCGCGGAAAAAATCGCAATCACCTGTAGGGCTGGCAATGTTCCAATTATTTGGGGAGATCCCGGGATCGGGAAAACTGCGATGGTGGAACAGCTCGCTAAAGAGGTAGAACGGAAACTGTTCGTGGTGATTGGCTCCACCATGGAACCTACCGATATTGCAGGGCTACCGGTTCCGCAAGAGGACCAGGACGGAGTTTTAGAGAGCCGGTATACCGATCCTGATTTCTTAGCTTTCGTGCGCAAATATGACGGCGAGGTCATTTTGCTGTTTGACGAGTTCCTATCTACTCCCCCGGTGGTACAAAACTCGTTACTGACAGCTATCCAGTCTCGACGCCTTCCCGGAGGGCGTTTCTTACCGGACAACGTGTGGATGATTCTGGCATCTAACCCCATGGAACAAACCCTTGACGGCACCGAACTTTCCTTGCCAATGTCGAATCGCCTGGTTCACTTCTACGCCGAAGTTGATAATCAGTTCTTCCTACGTAACTTTCCGAGTAACTTTGGAAAAGGTTTCGAAAATCCAGATGAGGCAGATACCCGGGCGATTATTACTGGTTTCTTGACTCGGAATACGAACATGATTCACGATATGCCCGAGGTGGGGTCGGGGTACGTAGGCGGATGGTGCTCGCCGCGTTCCTGGGATAACCTAGCGCGCCAAGTTGCCTTGTACGAAGACGGTTTTAGAACCGACGGCATAAATATGGACTTCGTAGCCACAGTAGGTGAACAGGCATATTTAGCATTCGCGACCTATTTCTTAAATGAAAAATTACCGGTACCTTCTGAGATCCTGGCTGACCCGAAGAATGCGGTCACCTGGGAAAAACTGACGCCCGATCAGATTTACGCGATTTTTGAGGGAGTCTCTAGCCTAGCTCCTGATAAGAAGGAAAATCTTGTGGAAAATCTCTTCGCGATTACGGAGGTTTATATTGAAGCCTCTAAGCGTCTGAGTCCTGATGGGGTTGCGGTATGCTGCGGGCTTTTAGAATCCCTCTTCCTGAAAACCCGGCTCGAATACGACCTGCGGGACGGAACCGGAGACATTCTCAAAAAGAATGAAATCTATAGCCAAATCATCAAGAAACTTATGGATACTAAGCTCCTTACCTTCTTAAAGAAACGCAATCTCGTCTAACCTACGCCCGTTGCCCCCTTTCATTCCGCTATCAGTTGGGGTTATTTCGTCCAGATACACCTTGATGTAATCCGACAGATCGGAAAACCTCGTACGAGACCTCTTGAATATTTGCAGGACGAGTCCTCGTTGCCTTGCCGTTTATGCCACCGTCCCTACTTATTCTGGTAGGTAACCTCGAGAGTAGCGCGCGCCAGGGAATGGAAAAGCGCCTGGAAGTTAGCAGCAGCCGCCGAGGCATCCTCATCCAGTTCCAAAGTTTCCGTATCCAGGGCGTGAACCGCGAAAATATAGCGGTGCGGGCGATCGCCCTTCGGCGGAGCCGCCCCCATATAGGACCAGCCGCCCCCATCGTTGCGCAAATGGAAAGCCGCGCCCTCAAGTTCTAAGTCACTGCTACCCGCACCGGTGGGCAGGGAAGTCATCTCCGCCGGGATATCAGTAATCAACCAATGCCAAAACCCGGAAGGCGTAGGGGCATCCGGGTCAAAGCAAGTAAGCAGGAAAGACTTGGTTTCTTTGGGAAAACCACTCCAAGAAAGCTGCGGAGATAGGTTCTCCCCTGCCGCTATCTGCGCGGTGGGCATCTGACCCCCTGCAGTCATATCGGCAGAAGTCAGAGTAAAAGTAGGAAGCTGCGGCAGCGCCTCGTAAGGATCGAGGGCGAGCGGGCGGGAGTTAAGATCCATGATTCCTCCAGTAAAGTCAGTGCGTTTGCCTCTAGGCTACGTGAATAGCCCCGCTTAGGCAGCAGAATCACTACCCGATAACCTCACCCGAATTATTTGCCCCTCGGAAAAGGCAATAGAATCGAGGCCGTGTTGCATTTGATCTATTTCGAGCCGCGTATCCCGGGAAACACCGGAGCTGCTATCCGCTTATCCGCCTGCACCGGTACCTTATTGCACCTGGTGGAACCGCTTTGTTTCGATATGGATGACACTAAGCTAAAGCGCGCCGGACTGGACTACCACGACCTCGCGCACGTGAAAGTACACCCTAATCTAGAGGACGCCCTCGCCGATATCCCCGGAAAAATCCATGCTTTTACCGGTCACGCTAAGCTGCACTTTCAAGATGCCTCCTACGGAAGCGAGGACGGGCTGCTATTTGGCCCTGAACCTACCGGGCTTCCCGAGGAAGTCATGGCGCATCCCCGGGTTGCTGACCTGGTGCGGATCCCGATGGTGCCGCATTTGCGTTCCCTAAACCTAACTATTTCCGCTTCTATCGGCCTCTATGAAGCCCTGCGGCAAAACTCTTACCCAGATTTGGTCTAATTCTTATTCCCGGAGCGCAGCGGGGAAGAAACCAGCAGCCAGATAATGGTCAGCGCGGTTAAAATCGCGGGGAAATAATAGTAGGCCTGCCCCCAGTTGAATAGTAGCTGCGAGCTATCTAAATGCGGAGAGGAAAACACCAAGGCAAATAGCACCAGCAGCAGGGTTTCAATCCCACTGAGTCCCCAGGCAAGCAAGCGCATCCGCCGTCCATTATGAATTACCGCGATTGCTAGCACTATCCAATGCGCCACGTTAGCCAGTGACAGCATAGCCAGCCCATACCCGGCAGAACCCGAAGCTGGCAGGGTGGAAAATTCATGGAACAGAGCAACCACCGCAAACACCACTAAGCCCGCCATGAAGATGCGCCCGGCTCCCCAAGAGGCGGTGCGCGGATCCTTATGGGACTGCTGCGCAGACTCAGATGTTGACAAGATCTTCTCCGAATTTTTGCGGTAGGTGTCTTTAAATTCTACCTGCACTAGTTGCCAGAACCCTGCCCGCTTGCACCGACCTTGCAGATAAATTTGTATTCTCCTTCACATTTTTTCGCCGTCTTGAGAAAGAGGGTTATTCACCGTGCGTTTACCGGCCAAAAATGAAACAATGTCTGCAGGTGTCTGTAACTGTGCCGGCAGGGACAAACCTCAAGTTTTTCCCCGCCCACTCATGGTCGGACATAGTCGTGATTTTATCAAGGAGAACTTCACAATGACGAGCACCTATGACGTTGTAGTCTTGGGCGCGGGCAGCGGTGGATACGCTACCGCTTTGCGCGCTTCTCAACTGGGAATGAAAGTCGCCCTGATCGAGGGGGACAAAGTGGGCGGCACCTGCCTCCACCGGGGTTGTATCCCCACCAAGGCAATGTTGCACGTGGCGGAAACAGTTGACGCCATCAAAGAAGCCTCTCGCCTGGGAGTTAAGGCCAGTTTTGAGGGCGTTGACATGCACGAAGTTGGCCGCTTCCGCGACAAGACCATTTCCCGCCTCCACAAGGGACTACAGGGTCTGGTCAAAGCCCGCAAGATCGACTACATCCAAGGTTGGGGTCGAGTTATCAGCCCCAACACCGTCCAAGTAGGCTCGGAAACTTACCAGGGCAAGAACCTGGTACTGGCTACCGGCTCATATTCCAAGTCCCTTCCGGGTCTGGAAATCGAGGGGCGGGTAATCACTTCCGATCAGGCGCTGCAACTCGATTGGGTACCGAACAAGGCAGTGGTGCTTGGCGGCGGAGTTATCGGAATCGAGTTCGCCAGCCTCTGGGCTTCCTTGGGCTCCGAGGTAACCGTGATTGAGGGGCTACCCCATTTAGCCAATAACGAGGACGCCTCCGTTTCTAAAGGCCTAGAGCGGGCATTCCGATCCCGCGGGATCGCCTTTAAGACCGGCACCATGTTCGATTCAGTTACCCAAACCGGTAACTCGGTACAGGTTAAGACCCAGTCCGGCGATACTTTCGATGCCGATGTACTGCTGGTAGCGGTCGGGCGCGGCCCGCGCACCAAAGATATGGGATTTGAAGATATCGGGGTAAATATTGATCGCGGTTTCATCCCGGTAGATGAACACTTGATGACTAATGTTCCCGGCGTATATGCAGTTGGCGATATTGTTCCCGGTCTGCAACTGGCGCATCGCGGTTTCGCGCAAGGCATTTTCCTCGCCGAATACTTAGGGGGGCTGGATCCGCAGCCTTTGGTAGAGCACAATATTCCCCGGGTTACTTTCTGTGAACCTGAGATCGCTTCGGTCGGTTTAACCCAGAAGCAAGCGGAAGAAGAGTTCGGAAAAGACGGGGTGAAAGTCACCGAGTATAATCTGGCAGGCAACGGTAAATCCCAGATTCTAGGTACTGGCGGCATTATTAAATTGGTGGCGCAAAAGGATGGCCCGATTGTGGGCTTCCATGCCCTCGGTAAACGGGTGGGCGAACTGGTTGGTGAAGGCCAATTGATGGTCAACTGGGAAGCCTTCCCGGAGGATTTGGCGGCTCTGGTGCACACCCACCCCACCCAAGACGAAGCAATTGGTGAAGCCGGATTGGCTCTTGCCGGCAAACCCTTACATTCCTAAAGTCCAGAAAGGTAGATTAATAATATGGCACAAGATATTGAGATGCCCGCTCTGGGCGAATCGGTAACCGAAGGTACGGTTTCTCGCTGGCTCAAGAAAGTTGGCGACCAGGTAGCAGTAGATGAACCCTTACTGGAGGTTTCCACCGACAAAGTTGACTCGGAAGTCCCCTCCCCGATCGCGGGAGTAATCACCGAGATTCTGGTAGAGGAAGACGAAACCGTAGATGTGGGAACGGTAGTTTGCCGGGTAGGTGCAGCAGACGAAGTTGGTTCGGCCGCCCCTGCCGCCCCAGCTGCTCCTGCAGCTGAAGAAACTCCAGCTGCTCCCGCTGCCCCGGCCGCTTCCCCGGTTCCGCCGACCCCACCAGCCAGCTCGGCTCCGGCAGGTGGCGGACAGGCCGTAGAGATGCCGGCTCTGGGCGAATCGGTAACCGAAGGCACGGTTTCTCGCTGGCTGAAGAAGGTCGGCGACAAAGTAGAGGTAGACGAGCCCTTACTGGAAGTGTCTACTGACAAAGTCGATTCCGAAGTACCTTCCCCAATCGCGGGAGTGGTCACTGAAATTTTGGTGCAAGAGGACGAAACCGTAGATGTTGGTACGGTGCTCTGCCGGGTAGGCGATGGTGCAGCTGCTCCGGCGGAAACTAGCGCCCCTGCGACCCCGGAGGCTTCTGCGGCTCCGGCAGCCCCTGCGGCACCGGCTGCTCCTGCAGTACCCGCGGCTCCTCCCGCCCCCAGCCTGCCGGAAAACCCGGCAGAACTGCCAGGCGCAGGTATTCCTTCTTCGATTAAACGCGAAGGCGACCATCACGTAGTCCAGTGGGCATACCCGCAGGTACACACTGGTTATCCGGGCACTATGACCGCAGAAGGGCAGGTAGTTCCGCCCTCCGATAATGCTCCAGCAGTTCCAGCAGTTCCGGCTGCTCCGGCTGCGCCCCCGGCTCCCAAAGCTGCAGAGACCCCAGCCGCCCCGAAGCCACCGGCAGCCCCTCCGGCTCCCGCGGCGCCTAAAGCACCGGCGGCTCCGACACCTCCAGCTGCTGCTCCTAGCGCAAAGCCGGCAGATAAGCCACAGGCAGCCAAGCAGGTAAGTGGTGGCTACGTGACCCCGATCGTCCGCAAACTGGCGCGTGAAAAGGGCGTAGATATTTCTAGTCTTAAAGGCAGTGGCGTAGGCGGGCGGATTCGGCGCGAGGACGTGCTGGCAGCTGCGCAGAAACCGCAAGCAGCACCGGCGGCAGCTCCGGAAGTGCCTGCAGCTCCGCTACCTCCGATCCAGCCGGCGCAAGAACGGGGCAAGACCGAGAAACTTTCCCGGATGCGCCAGACTATCGCCAAGCACATGATGAACTCGCTAGCCTCTACCGCGCAGCTAACTACCGTGGTCGAGGTAGACGTTACCCGGATTGCGAATCTGCGGGCACGCGCCAAGGACTCTTTCGCGCAGCGGGAAGGCACCAAGCTGTCCTTCTTGCCTTTCTTTGTGAAAGCGGCCGTGGAAGCCTTGAAGGCGCATCCGAAGATCAACTCGCGGGTAAATGACGAAACCAACGAGGTCACCTACTTTGATCACGAGAACGTCGGGATTGCGGTGGACTCGGACAAGGGTCTGATGGTGCCAGTGATCAAGAACTGTGGCGATCTGACGATCGCGGCTATTGCCCGCAAGATCAACGAGCTGGCCGCGAAAGTTCGTGATGGTTCCATCAGTATCGATGAAATGTCTGGTGGTACCTTCTCGATTACCAACACCGGTTCTCGCGGCGCCCTCTTCGATACTCCGGTAGTTAACTACCCGGAGGAAGCGATTTTGGGTCTGGGCACGATTGTGCGCCGGCCGATGGTAGTGAAGGATTCCGAGGGTAATGACACTATCGCGGTGCGTTCCCTGGTTTACCTGGCACTTTCCTATGACCACCGCCTAATCGACGGTGCGGACGCCGCTCGCTACCTCACGACTGTGAAGAAGCGTCTAGAAGAAGGAGACTTCTCCGCCGAGGTGGGGCTATAAAGTCTCTAACTAGCTAAAAGTTAATACTCCTGATAATGTTCTTTGGCTCCGGTTTTCCGGAGCCAAAGAACATTTTTATACCCTATTTTCCCTGATGAAACCATAAGTAGCAGCAATATTAGCCGGGGTAGTTAATGCTCCAAATAAGAGGGGACAATCCCGAATCAGCAGCCGCAGTTACATTCCAAAAACATCGGGGGGACGCTTGGTAATCTGCTGAAAAATCATGCGCGCCTGATTGTTTTGGTAACGAATCCAAATCCAAGACTGCACTGCATCGGAATCATAATAAATAACCTGCGCGGTGTGGGGGCCGAGCTCGCGTACCTCTACTTCCGAGGGCGAAGGCGGAGCCTCTGCCAGCAGTGCCGCTGACTCGGTACGGGAAATCGGAACCCCCAGCTCCCCGATTGACATAAAATCCGGATGCATCAATTCCCTAATTTTTACCCGGTCGGCACTGGCGCAATACTTTTGAAAACGCAGATCCTCGTCTCTTACTACCTGGGTGATGGCACGTAAATTGGCGGCGGCTCCCCGTGCTGGAGAGCCTAATCCCCCCACGGCCACCGGCCCGGAATTGGGGCCTTCTCGCCACGAAGTTGCCGTATGCTGGCTCTGATTGGTGCGGGGAAACTTGGTTACGTTATCGGGAACATCTTTCTTGTTCTTCGGCAGCGGCAATTCGCTTACCACTAAATTCTCTAGGTTCTGCTGGTAATGGCCACTGAGCAATTCGGGGTTAACCCCCGGACCTAGGTTTACTTCTTTGCCGTCACGATGCGCATAGACCACTTCGCGGGCATAAATATGTGCCTGGGTTAGCAAGGCTTGTTCCTTAGACCCGGCACAGGCTACTTGCAAAGATTTTCCTTCTAGAAAATGATCAATATTGCGAATAATAGAAAGATCAGTAACCGGCATCCCATCGAGTTTGCGCCAGTCATTACTGCGCCATTGATGCCGCCAGGTTTGCAGCACTGCCGCCACATATTCGGAAGAAGTGAAAATAACCAGCGGTTCGTTAACCTGGTGGCAGCGACGCACAAAAGAAAATACCGCTCTAAATTGGGCTTGCGTAATCGATGCGGAATCCTCCACGTATCCGCATGCCCAATTATCTTGGTCAATCACCCATGCCCAACCCACTAGGTTAGCTTCTGCAAGCATATAGGCGTCGACTGCAACGGTTAAAGTCACCTTGATATCTTTTCACATTTACTAAGAGATTGCTTACTGCTTGCGTAGATCTGTCCTCATTGAGAAGGATTTTCCGATTTTAGTCGTGCCGCCAGTAACTGGCGAGCCTGCCCCGCCAAAACTACCGAACCAAAAATAACGATCCCGACCGCGTCACCCGGAAGATTTCCTTCTTCTGTTAGGGAGACCGCTTGATCCACTGCATCCAAGAGACTAGGCGCCGCGAATGTTTGCTCGGTCCCAAATACTTCTCCCGCGATTTTCGCCAGTTCTACCGGTTCCATGGCACGTTCGCCCTCCAGCGGCAAAGTCACCACCGCATCCAGCAACGGCTCCATTTCCGCGAGGATCCCTTCCACGTTTTTATCGCCCATCGCCGAGAAAACGCCCACTACTTTTTGGAACCCGAACGCATCCTCAATCCCGGCTCTAAGCGCCGCAGCTCCTGCCGGATTATGCGCCGCATCGACTATAATTGTAGGAGAACCTCCCAATACCTCCAGGCGCCCGGGAGAACGCGCTGCGTCCAACCCCGCTGCCAGCACTTCCTCCGAAAGGACTTTGCCTGCTCCCAATGCCTCTACGGCCGTTATGGCCAGGGCAGCGTTAATCGCCTGATGATTACCAAAGAGCGGCAAGTAGAGATCTTGATAGATGGCTGCCGGGGTGGTGAGGGTAAACATCTGTCCCCCGACCGCCATTTTCTGCTCCCTAACCGTGAAATCTTCTCCGTAAAGGCGCAAAGTCGCATTTTTCTCCCGGCAAACTTCGCGGATAACCTCTAGAGCTTCTGCTTCTTGCGGCCCGCAAATAACGGTGGCACCCGGTTGAATAATCCCCGCTTTTTCCTTGGCGATCTGGGCAAGAGTGTTCCCCAACCATTTTTCATGATCGAAAGAAATCGGGCAGATAACCTGCACCGCGCTGTCAAGGACATTGGTGGAATCCCAGCGTCCCCCCATCCCCACTTCGATTACCCCCACGTCGATAGGAGCGGAAGCAAAAGCTTGGAAAGCCAAGGCGGTTAGATATTCAAAGAAAGAAAGCTGGCCTTGCCCCGCATTTTCGCCCTCTTTATCAGCGAGGGCGATAATCGGTTCCACGTCCTGGTTGGCTTGCAAGAACGCCTGGGGGCTGATCGGTTCCCCGTCAATCGAGATCCGCTCCCGCACGCTCACCAGGTGCGGGGAAGTAAAGCGTCCTACCCGCAGCCCTTGGGCACTCAGCAGACTGTCCGCAATCCGCGCGGTAGAGGTTTTTCCGTTGGTACCGGCAATATGCAAACTGGGATAAGACAGTTGCGGATCCGAAAGATAGTCGAGGGCGCGCTCGATCCGCGCCTTAGTTGGCGAAATATTATGCTCGGGGCGCCGAGAAAGGATCTGGGCATAAACCTGAGCCACCTCGAAATCCGCTTGCAAAGATGCATCAGAAGTTGGCGAATCCGCTGCCGTTGCTACCGCGGAATTATCGCGACTATTTTCGGGGGTTTCTTCCTCTGCGGCTGCTAAGTCAAGGATTTCCTCGGGCAAAGCGATTCCCCCCGCTTGCAGCACTGCCCGCAGGCGTTCGCTATCCTGCTGGTCTGCGGAGTTGTCGCTGATGGGCAAATCTATTCGTTCTTCGCGATCGGCTTCCGCCAAATAAGGCAGCAGATCGGGATCGATCCCCCCGCTTGCGCCGTTAGCATTTTTGGCAATCTCTTCGTACGGGTTAACCTGCCGTTCTTGACCGTCTTGATTATGCACTTGTTCCCCCTTTTCAGCTCATATCCTACTGAGGGCGCGCCCACCCTCCCAAGTTTTACGCTCTTCGCTGCTAAAACTGTCCGGTTCCTGCTCCCTCGAAACAGTAAAAGTTCCCTATCGCCAGTGGTTTAACAAAATAAATGTTAAATAAAACAGTAAAATTGTTGTATTTTGGATTTTTCTTAGTTACCCTGGAATTGTCAGCTTCCACATTCGAAGGAGAATGCAAAAACATGACGAAAGAACAGCACCGCCTATCCGAAGGTCCTTTGGTAGTAGCAATCGACTCCTCTACTACCTCGTCAAAAGCCATTTTGGTGGATGCCGCCGGTACCGTATGGCATACCGCCAAACGCAATATTCAGCTCCACACCCCCGCGATGGATCACTATGAACATAATCCTTTGCGCTGGTGGGAAAGTGTTTACGCTGTAATCGGAGAAGTGTTATCCAAGATTAGCGCCAAAGATCGCGAACGGGTTGCCGCCATCGGCATCACCCATCAACGCGAATCGTTCGCTCCCTTTGATAAAGATGGTCGCCCCTTGCGTAACGGGATTTTGTGGCTAGATGGCCGCGCCACCGACCAGATCCGCAAATACGGTAATGAACACATTCATCAACTTTCCGGTAAACCGGCTGGGGTTACCCCCGGCATTTACAAGATGGCCTGGGTTAAAGAACATGAGCCCGAAGTTTTCAAGAAAGCCTATAAAGTGGTGGAAGTCCACGGTTATATTGCCTTCCGCCTGACCGGTAAATGGGTATCCTCGCAAGCCGCCACCGATTCCCTGGGTCTTTTCGATGTCCAAAAACGCGACTATGCTCCCGAGCTTTTGGAGATCGCCGGAGTCACCCGGGAACAGATGGCCGACCTGGTAGAACCGTCCAAACCTATGGGAACTCTCCTGCCGGATCTGGCAGCCGAATGGGGAATTAAAGAAGTCCCGATTATTGCTGGCCTGGGCGATGGACAAGCCGCCGGTATCGGTGCGGCGGCCACCAGCCCGGAAGTAGCGTTCCTCAACCTGGGCACTGCGGTGAATGCGGGCGTGGAATCCCCGGAGTATCGCTATGACCCGGTATTCCGCACCCACGTGTCTGGAATCCCCGGAAACTACGTGTTCGAAGTACTCCAGTCTTCCGGATCCTACCTGGCTGGTTGGTTTAGGGAAGCGCTTGGCGACCCCAAACTGCTAGGCGAGCCGGATCCCGCCCTTGATGATGCTGCCTCCCAGATTCCGCCGGGCTGTGAAGGCTTGATCACCTTGCCGTATTGGAATGCGGTACAAAGCCCCTACTGGGATTCGGTAGCTCGCGGAGCCGTAGTTGGTTGGCGCGGCACCCATTCGCGCGCCCATATGTATCGTTCTATTTTGGAGTCGATCGGCTTTGAAATGCGTTTGAACCTGGATTCGATTGAAAAGGGTACCGGAGTCAAGCTCGAAGGATTGCGCGCCATGGGCGGGGGTACCCGTTCGAAGCTATGGCGCCAGATCATGTCGGATTGTACCGGTTTGCCGATTACCGTTTGCCTCGAAGATGAAATTTCAGCCCTGGGGGCAGCAGTATTGGCGATGGCCTCTACCGGGGTCTACGGCAACAATGATGTCGCCACCGCCGCGAAGAAGATGGCACACTATGGCGAAACCATTGAACCGGATATGGAGCTCCACCAGCGCTACCAGGAAGTAGCCAGCGTGCAGCGCAAACTCTATCCCCGCCTACAAGACATATTCGAAGATTTGCATGACTTGTCGCGCAAGTATCCATCCACCAGGCCCGAGTCCCCAGCGGCCGAGCTATAAGAGAAAAGAGAAACAATGAGTGTTATTACTGTTCTAGGGGCAGGCGCTATGGGCTCTGCCCTGTGTACCCCGGTTGCCGATGCGGGCTGGGAGGTACGCCTGTGGGGAACTTGGTTAGACGATCATCTACTCGATGCCGTCGAGGCCGGAAAACCCCATCCGCGCACCAACGAGCCCTTGGCTAAGGGAGTAAAAACCTATCGTAGCGACCAGCTGGCAGAAGCTTTGGAAGGGGCTAACGTGGTAGTCATGTCGGTAGCCTCTGTGGGGGTACCTAAGATTACCGAGATGGCGCTGGCAGGGATGGCGAAGGCCGATGCGATCTGGTTAACTTCGAAGGGGTTCTGCCCCGATGAAAAGGGAATTATTGAGCAGCTACCTACCGCTATTCGCCGCATCGCTAAAGAAAATGGCTACGACCAGCTGCCTCCAATCGTAGCGATCGCCGGCCCGGTTAAAGCCAATGAATGTGCGGGGCGCAAACCCACCGCCACCATTTTTGGTTGCAAAGATCTGGCGGTAGCCAAGAAATATGCCACCGAAGCATGCACTGAAAACTACGCCATCGAATTCAGCGATGATGAAGTCGGGGTGGAGATTTGCGCCCCGATGAAGAACGTGTATGCGATCGCCCTCGGGATTGCCGACGGTCTCGAAGAAGCCACCGGTATCCCCCACCACAACCTGAAAGCCGCCACTTTCACCCAGGCCGTCAAAGAAATGTCCCTCCTAGGGCAGTCTCAAGGCGCCAAGATGGAAACTGCTTTCGGTTTGCCGGGGGTTGGCGACCTAGAAGTTACTGGCCTTTCGGGTCGTAACAAGGTCTACGGAGTGCGTCTAGGACGAGGCGAAAACCCCAAAGAGGCACTGGCAGAAATGGATCGCCTGGAGCAAACCGTCGAGGGGGTTCCGGCAGCTGCCTTGGCCGCCAAGTTCGTGGAGCAACACGCCTCCGAGATTAAAGATCAGCTGCCGCTACTGGCTGCAGTTAACCAGATCCTAGAATCTGAGGATCTATCGGTTAAGGACGTAGTAGCGAAAGCCGTGCTACCTCGTGCCTGAGAGTACTAAGTCCACTCCCGCCTCGCGCCAGCAGCTGATCTTACAGCAGGTGGCGCGAGGCGGTTCGGCACGCGTAGAAGAGCTGGCGGCAAAGCTAGGCGTTTCAGAAATGACGGTCTACCGTGATATTGCCGAGCTGGAAAAGGGCGGTTTAGTCCAACTAGACCGGAAAGAGATAACCGCGGTGGAGTCTTCGCTTATAGAGGCCTCGGCGCGCTTGCGAATCGCGACTAACGCTCCGGTAAAATCCAAATTTGCCCGGTTATCACAAAAATTTTTACGCAGCGGCATGTCGCTGGCCTTAGATGATTCCTCCACGAATCTCCCCCTAGTAGAAAATCTGGAATCTCTGGCTCCGCTGACCGTGATTACTAATGCCGAGTTCCTGGCGCAACGGATACGGGAGCAAAAGGGAGTGCGCCTGATCTTGTTGGGAGGCACCTACGAGACTTGGGCAGATGCCTATTTCGGGGATTTAACCGAACTTGCAGTCAGCCAGTTAAACATTGATGTTTGCATTATGTCAGCCACCGCTATCAGTCATGGATATTGCTTCCACCCCGATCAGCAGGTGGCGAAATTTAAACGGGCGCTGCTAGCTGCCTCACGGCGCAAAATCCTGGTGGCAGATGCTTCCAAGTTCCGGCGTTCCGCCCTATTTAAAGTAGGTCCCCTAAGCGACTTCGATACTGCGATTATCGACGGAGATACCCCCGATTGGGCACGCACAGAACTCAAAGAAAACGGACTCAAAGTGTTAGTCGCTGCTTAATCCGCCTGGTCTAAAAAAATAAGTTTCCGCCGGCAACTAGGGGTTGCCGGCGGAAACTTATTACTGTGCAAACCGTTTATGCCGTTACCGGATGCACCGCAGTAATATTAATCTTCACCGCATCTTCTGATCCGGCCTGAACTTTAAGGTCCGTAGCCAAGACTTCATGAGCGATCATCTGCGCATGAGCCTCAACGCTGGCGACTCGCTCGCTAGGAACTTCCAGCACTAGCTCGATACGGTCAGACACATGCAGATCCTGGTTTTTACGCTCATCTTGAATGGAGCGTACCAAGTCGCGGGCATAACCTTCGGCTTCTAGCTCGGGGGTGATCTCGGTATCGAGCACCACCACTGCCCCATCACCTAAAACCGTGGCCACCTGGCCATCCTCGACCTCTACCGTGGTAGACAGCGAGAACTGGTCTCCACTTAAGGTAACCGGCTGGTCATTAACTACTACCTCGGGGAAAACTACCGTTTCGCCCTCTTCTCGCCACTGCCCAGTTTTTTGGGCTTTAAACAGCTGGGAGGTAGCTTTGCGGATCTGAGGGGCAAAGGCTTTCGGATTCAGCTTCAGTTGCCGCTGCAGTTGCAGTCCCGATTCGCTAGAAGCCTGCAACACTACCTGTTTTACATTTACTTCCCCGGCGATCAATTCCGAGAAATCTGCCAGCTGCTGGCTATCGTCATCGACTACCGTTAGGGACTGCAGCGGTTGCCGTACCCGCAGGTTATGGGTTTTGCGCAGTGAATGCGTCGCCGAAACTACTTCCCGCACCATATCCATAGCCGATACCAAAGCCGGATCATCCACCGTATCCGGGATTACCGGGTAGTCGCAGAGATGTACCGACTCTCCCCCGGTCAGTCCCCGCCAGATTTCTTCGGTCACTAGCGGAGCTA
Organism: Varibaculum cambriense; assembly: GCF_002848005.1. Taxonomy (GTDB): domain Bacteria; phylum Actinomycetota; class Actinomycetes; order Actinomycetales; family Actinomycetaceae; genus Varibaculum; species Varibaculum cambriense_B. Next base: position 157,244 of record NZ_PKHX01000004.1, read on the forward strand.
GCGGTGCCATCACTCGCATCAACACTTCTAGGCAGGTGTAAAGCGTGTCGTAAGCTGCGGCCTCCTCGTTCCAGAAACGATCCCGAGAGGTACGCACATACCAGTTAGTCAGCAAATCCAAATGTTCGCTCACCGCATCGCAAGCCCCCGGAATATCGTAGCTATCCAGTAGCTCCTTGACGTTTAGTGCCAAGTTGCGGCTGCGCGCCAGCAGATACCGATCCATAACTCCCAGCTGCTCGAGAGTTTTCGGATCCGCTAGATCCAAGGCTTTCGCTTGATAGCCGGCACCTTTATTGCAAGAACCAGCGTATAGGGCGAAGAAGTAATAAATGTTCCAGAGCGGCAAAATCACGTGGCGCACCGTATCCCGGATTCCCTCGCTCTTTACCACCAGGTTTCCGCCTCGCACCACCGGGGAGGACATTAGGAACCAACGCATCGCATCCGAACCGTAGGTGTCGAACACTTCGTTCACATCCGGGTAGTTACGCAGCGACTTCGACATTTTGCGGCCGTCATCGCCGAGCACAATCCCGTGAGAAACACAGGAAGTAAAGGCCGGACGATCAAAAAGCGCAGTGGCCAAAACGTGTAGCAGGTAGAACCAGCCGCGAGTCTGCCCAATGTATTCCACAATGAAATCACCCGGATAGTGATCCTCGAACCATTGCTGGTTTTCAAAGGGATAATGCACCTGCGCATAGGGCATGGAACCGGAATCAAACCAGCAATCCAACACGTCCGGGATCCGGCGCATCATCGATTTGCCGGTGGGATCATCCGGGTTAGGACGCACCAACGTGTCAATAAATGGCCGGTGCAAATCTTTAACTTCCACCCCGAAATCTTTTTCTAGTTCTGCCAGCGAACCATAAACATCTACGCGCGGATAGGCAGGATCATCAGATTTCCACACCGGAATGGGGCTACCCCAGAAACGGTTACGCGAAATCGACCAGTCACGGGCACCCTCCAGCCATTTACCAAACTGTCCATCCTTAATATGCTCGGGCACCCAGCTGATCTGCTGGTTTAGCTCTACCATCCGCTCGCGGAAGTCGGTTACTTTCACGAACCAAGAGGAAACCGGTTTATAGATCAACGGCTTGCGGCACCGCCAACAGTGCGGATAAGAGTGCACGAAGGACTGTTGCCGCACCAGCACTGCCCGTTTTTCTTTCGGGGTGCGCGCCAAGGGGCCTTGGTCATCCTCGTTACCCAGGCGGAAGTCGCGAATGATCTGTTTATTCGCATCGAAAATCTGCATCCCCTGGTAGTCGGAAACCTCCGCGGTGAACAATCCGGCGTCATCTACCGGGGTGACCGCGTTAATCCCATTGGCGGTTAGCAGGATCATATCGTCCTCGCCGTAAGGCGCCTGGTGTACCAGACCGGTACCATCAGTGGTGGTTACAAAGTCTGCCGCCAACACATGATAGGCCTTAGCGCCCGGGGTTTCCCCCTCGCCTAGCTGGCCTTGGTAGTAGTCAAAAATCGGTTCATAGGAGCGCCCCACCAGCTCTGAACCCGGGTACTCCGCCACAATCTGAGGTTCTTCGCCCAATTCCTTGGCATAGGCAGGAAGCAGGTCACGCGCGATAATAACTTTCTCCCCGGCAACCGGCGACTCTAGATCCGGGTCTACCTGCACGGTTACATAAGTAATTTCCGGGCCGACCGCGATTGCCAGGTTAGAGGGCAACGTCCAGGGAGTGGTGGTCCATACCAGCGCCAGCTCTCCGGTTTCCAGGCGGAGCCCCACGGTCACCGTATTGTCTTGACGATCCTGATAAATATCGTCATCCATTTTCAATTCATGGTTAGACAGCGGAGTCTGGTCGTTCCAGCAATAGGGCAATACCCGAAAACCTTCATAGGCGAGACCCTTATCGTAGAGCTGTTTAAACGCCCAGATCACCGACTCCATATAGTTAACGTCGAGCGTCTTGTAGTCGTTATCGAAATCTACCCAACGTGCCTGACGGGTAACGTATTCTTCCCACTCTTTGGTGTAGCGCAGCACTGATTCCCGGCAGGTCTGATTGAATTTTTCAATCCCAATACCGCCCGGGCCTTCGATCTCAGATTTGTCTTCAATCTCCAGAATGCGTTCTGCTTCCAATTCTGCCGGCAGTCCGTGCGTGTCCCAGCCAAAGCGCCGCTCCACCCGGTGACCTTGCATAGTTTGGTAGCGTCCCACCACATCTTTTACATAGCCGGTCAGCAAATGCCCATAGTGAGGCAAACCGTTAGCAAAAGGAGGGCCGTCATAGAAGACGAACTCATTAGCTCCCGCATCTCCGGCCTCTCTTTGGGCAATCGACTTGCGGAAAGTGTCGTTCTGCTTCCAATATTTCAGGGTCTCTTCCTCTAACTGGGGAAAAGAGGGATTGGCGGAAACATCGCCATCTTTATGCCGCGGATAGTAGCCCACGTTAAACCTCACCTATTTCGAGCTGTTACTGCCAGTGCCGGGACGTAGGCTTTCCAGCCCCGCGGTACCACCCCGCTTCACCCAAAAATCTGGGCCTCATTAACTGCTGTTACGGGCTTACCCGTCTGGTTCTACTGCCTACTTTGAGGGTTCTTCCAGAGGCTCCTCGGTGATAGCCGGATCAACGCCACTTGCAAACAGCATAGCCGGTTTAACTTTTTCTGGAAATTTTGTCCGCGCTAAGATAGACACAGTTGGCATAAATCACTTTTTTGGAGGACGCATGGTCAAGTTAGGGGTTATCGGGGTTGGCGCAATGGGAGGCGCGATCGTGCGCGGCCTCCTGTCTTCCGGCCAAATGCAGCCAGAGGAGATTTTGGCGTTCAACCGCACCCGAGAGCGGATGCGCGCCCTCGAGGAGGAGTTTTCCCTGCCAGTAGCCCCAGATGCCGCTACCGTAGCTCGGCAATCCCAATACCTACTGCTGGGGGTAAAACCCTATATGATCGCGCCTCTGCTCGATGACTTAGGCGATGCCCTTGCCGGAAAACCGGTAGTGATCTCGGTGGCTGCCGGAAAACCTATCGCTGCGATCGCAGCGCATTTACCGGCACAAACCCCAGTGGTGCGGGTAATGCCGAATGTGAATGCCCAAATCAACCAGTCCATGTCGGGGATTGCTGCCAACCAATACGTTAGTGAAGAAGCCCTCAGCGAAGTGCGCGCCATGTTTGATGCCATTGGGAAAACCGCACTGGTACCGGAAGACCATTTCGCTGCCTTTGCCGCGCTTGCCGGGTGCTCCCCGGCGTGGATTTACCGTTTCGTTGATGCCCTGGCGCAAGCGGGGGTTGCCCACGGCTTTAAGAAAGAGGAAGCTACTCGGATAGTGGCGCAAGCGGTAGCCGGTTCGGCACAAAACGTCCTCGAAAATCTGCCGCAAGGTCTAAACCCCCAGGCGTTAGTGGATCAGGTGTGCTCCCCGGCAGGTACCACGGTAGCCGGCCTGTTAGCCATGGAAGATGCCGGTTTTTCGGCGGCTGCCCGTGCCGCGGTAAATGCGGCAGTATCCCGGGACCAGGAACTATCGGGGTCCTAAAATAATCGCATTTTGCGCTAAAACCTGCGTTAGGATAGAAGCAGTTAGCATTTTGAGAGTCAATCTCAGCTAGCCGCTGCAAAACAGGAGGTAAGGATGACCACTCCAGGACACGAAGATAATCAGGGGATGAGTCTTTACATAGTCCTGTACGACTATGACCCTAAACTCGTGGGACTCAAAAGCGAGATCCGTGCCAATCATCGTGCCTTTATGCGCCGGCTAAATAGCCTAGGTACGGTACTTTCTACCGGCAGAACCGCCACCTTGCATGAACAGGGCTCATTGACCATTATGCTCGCTCGCGACGCGGAAGAAGCTAAGCAGATTTTAGAGGGCGATCCCTATGCGCAGGCGGGGATCGTGAAAACTATGACCGTGCGGGAATGGGCGCCGGTAGTGGGAACTTTCGCCGACTGTTAGGCCGGCGGCCATTACGGCTATTTTCTTAACTATCAGCGCTTGCGCCCAGGCTTTGACGCAGGTTAGGCCAGCTGCGCTCTCCCCCGGTATCTTGGTTTTGTGAGTAGAGCGCAACGGTTAAGTAGATTCCTAGATCCTTTTATCCTTTCCATCCTGGTTATTTTGGGGTTGGGGATTTTAATCCCGGTACCTGCGGTGTTGGTTGACGCCCTCGGCTATTTAGGGAACGCCCTAATCGTGCTGTTGTTTTTTCTTTATGGGGCGCGCCTATCTACTGAAGAAATTTGGGAAGGGTTAAAGAACTGGCGCCTGCAAGGCGCGGTTGCGTTTTCTACCTTCGTACTTTTCCCGCTACTGGGAATAGCGATGCACCCACTGGATCTGAAACTCTTGGGGCCAGTATTCGCCCTGGGAACCCTCTATTTAACTTTGCTGCCTTCTACGGTACAGTCCTCGGTAACCTTTACTTCTATTGCCGGAGGGAATATCGCAGGCGCGGTTTGCTCGGCTACCATCTCTAATATCGCAGGCATCATTCTCACCCCTGCCCTGGTGTTTGTGGTCATGGGTAGAGCCAGCGGAATCGAGGCTTCCCGGGTAGTAAATGTGCTATTGCAACTGTTACTACCCTTTGTGTTAGGGCAGCTAGTTCACCGGTTTATCGGTAAGTGGTTAAATGAGCATCGCGCGCTGACAAAAGCCACCGATAACGGCACTATTTTAGCGATTGTCGCCTCTTCAGTTTGCGGGGCGACTGCCGGCGGTCTTTGGCAAAAAATCTCGGCAGAGCAAGTGGGATTATTGCTACTGCAATGCCTGATCGTATTGGCCATCATGCTCACCCTCACCTGGAATTTGGGACGTTGGGTATCCTTAGAGCGACGCGACCGGATTGTGCTGCTGATGTGTGGATCGAAAAAGTCCCTGGCTACTGGCTTGCCGATGGCCGCCATTATTTTTCCGCCCGCTACGGTTGCGGCAGTTACTATTCCGGTGATTGTGTTTCACCAATTCCAGTTAGTAGTGTGCGCAATATTGGCGCGCCGCCTGGCCGCTAAACCCGCCTAATCTGAACGGTAAGGGGGCATAAACTTTGCCGCCCCTACCCGATCCAAGCCAGGTAGGGGCGGCAAGTAAAGTTATTATCGCGGTTAGTCTTCTTCGTCCTCGGGAACGAAGTCGACGCCGCTTTCTTTACGCTGCTCGGGCGTAATCGGAGCCGGAGCATCGGTTAAGGGATCGTATCCACCTCCAGACTTGGGGAAAGCGATCACGTCGCGAATCGAATCCGCATGGGTCATCAAAGACACGATCCGATCCCAACCGAAAGCGATTCCGCCGTGGGGAGGCGCGCCATATTTGAAGGCGTTCAGCAAGAAACCAAACTTTTCTTGGGCGGCCTCCGGCGACAATCCCATCACCTGGAAAATACGTTCTTGCACGTCGCGACGGTGAATACGGATGGAGCCGCCTCCGATTTCGTTACCGTTCAGCACAATATCGTAGGCGTAGGCCAGGGCGTTCCCTGGGTCTTCCTCAAAGCGGTCAAGCCATTCCGGTTTAGGAGAAGTAAAGGCGTGGTGTACCGCGGTCCAGGCAGAAGCTCCCAGTGCCACGTCTCCTTCCGCTTTAGCGGCCGCTGAAGGCTTAAACAGCGGAGCATCAACCACCCACACGAACTTCCATTCATTCGGGTCTAACAGGTTGCAGCGGGCACCAATTTCTAGGCGTGCTGCCCCCAGCAGGGCGCGGGCTTCATCAATCTTGCCGGCACCAAAGAAGATGCAGTCCCCTGGTTTAGCACCGGTTACCGCGGCTAGGCCTTCCCGTTCCGTGTCAGTCAGGTTCTTGGCTACCGGTCCCGAAAGGGTGCCATCTTCTTCTACCTTTACGTAGGCCAGACCTTTACCGCCGCGCGAACGCGCCCAGTCTTGCCACTTATCGAAAGTACGCCGCGGCTGGGAGGCACCACCCGGCATCACCACTGCGCCCACGTATTCAGCGTTGGAAAACACCCTAAAGGGAGTGTCTTTGAAGTATTCCGTAAGGTCAGTAAGTTCTAGACCAAAACGCAAATCCGGTTTATCAGTACCAAAGCGCGCCATGGCATCGGCGTAGGTCATATGGGGAATTGGGGTTTCGATATTGACATCAATCAGCTTGAAGATGTTGGTCAGTACCTGTTCGGCTACCTCGATAACGTCCTCTTGCCGTACGAAGCTCATCTCCACGTCCAGCTGAGTGAACTCGGGCTGACGATCAGCGCGGAAGTCCTCGTCCCGGTAGCAGCGGGCAATCTGATAGTAGCGTTCCATCCCCGCCACCATCAGTAGCTGTTTGAACAGCTGGGGAGACTGCGGCAAGGCATACCAGGAACCCGGGGCTAGACGCGCCGGTACCAAGAAGTCGCGGGCGCCCTCGGGAGTCGAGCGGGTCAAAGTCGGGGTTTCGATTTCTACGAAACCTAGAGAATCTAAAGTATCGCGAGTGACTTTAGAGACCTTCGAGCGCAGGCGCAGCCGGTTTTGCATCTCCGGGCGACGCAAATCCAGGTAGCGGTATTTCAAACGCGCATCTTCGCCAACTTTTCCGGAGTCCTCGGCGTGGACTGAAACTTGGAAAGGTAGCGCGGCTGCCGGGTTCAGTACCTCAACTTCATCGGCGTAAACCTCGATTTCGCCAGTCGGCAGTTCCGGATTCTCATTGCCCTCCGGACGGGGATGTACCTCGCCTTTGATCCGCAAAACATATTCGCTACGCAGCTCATGGGCAATTTTCTCGTCATGAATAACTACCTGAGCTACCCCGGAGGCATCCCGCAAATCAATGAAGCAGACGCCTCCATGATCGCGGCGGCGATCAAGCCATCCCGCAAGTTCTACTGTTTCTCCCACCAGGTCGCGGTTTAGACTTCCCGCGTCATGCGTTCTGAGCAATGCTATTCCTTTCCTCATATAACTGTTAATAGTTTAGCCTCCCGCGCCAGTGGGAGGGATTTCCTGCCGGGGTTGGTGTCGCGATTCACTGGCTGGGATTTCTTCACTTGCCTGCTACCTCCGGTAACGTTAAAGCGAATGATATTTAAGCAGACAGGCATAAACATGAGCGAAATAGCCGCGGGGACGAGTGCGTCCTCTTTGGAAACCAATCCCGACTTTGAAACCAGGGAACTAGACCTAGAGGGCAGCTTCGATACCCCCGAAGCAGACGCCGCTAAAGAACCGGAAGCCCCAAAGGAAACCACTTTCTTTTCTGACTTGGGGTTACCGGAAATCATTTTGGACACCTTAGAAGACATGGGGTTTAGCGAGCCCACCCCGATCCAGCGGCAAGGGATTCCCCCGTTGATGGCGGGACGGGATGTTGTAGGGATTGCGCAAACTGGAACCGGGAAAACCGCGGCCTTCGGACTGCCTATTCTGTCCGCATGTGACAAAACCGGCCATGTTCAAGCCCTAATTCTCGCTCCTACCAGGGAACTGGCTGCCCAATCAGCTACTGCCCTTACCGAGTTTTCCCGGGGGATGAACCTGAAGGTAGTGGCGGTTTATGGCGGCGCCTCTTACGGGCCGCAGATTTCGGCACTGCGAGAGGGCGCCCAAATCGTAGTCGGCACCCCTGGACGGATTATGGATCTAATGGAGCGCGGGGAGCTGAATTTATCGGCGCTCAAGTTCTTTGTTCTGGACGAAGCCGATGAAATGCTGCGGATGGGTTTTTCCGAGGACGTGGATCAGATCGCTAGCGGCGCTAACCGCGATGCCATCCGCGCCCTCTTTTCTGCCACGATGCCTCCCGCCATCAAACGGATCGCGGAGCGTCACTTGTCCAATCCGGTAGAGATTTCAATCGCGCCACAATCTTCCACGGTGGAGACGGTGAATCAGACCTATGCGGTAGTGCCTTTTAAGTTCAAATCCGAGGCTTTATGTCGCGTACTAGCGCTTAGTGATGCCGCAGCTTCCATTGTGTTTGTGCGTACCCGGATCGATGCCGAACAGGTGGGAAGTGAACTTCAGAACGCCGGATTCTTGGCCGCGGCCATTAGTGGGGATGTAGCCCAGGCAGAGCGGGAACGGATTGTAGCCCGCCTGCGGGAAGGCACCTTAGATGTACTGGTGGCCACCGACGTGGCTGCGCGAGGCTTGGATGTCGAACGCATTGGGTTAGTAGTCAATTATGATGTGCCACGAGAAGCCGAAGCTTATGTACATCGCATCGGTCGCACCGGGCGAGCCGGACGCGAAGGTACTTCCCTAACCTTCTTTACTCCTCGGGAGCGCCCTCGGAAACGAGTAATTGAAAAACTTACCGGGGAAAAAATGACCGAAGTTTTTATCCCTTCTCCCGACCAGGTAGCGCAGGCACGCGCCAATCGGATGACCGAACAGATTGGACGACGTCTCGAAAAAGGGGAAATGGAAGTCTACTATGACGCTATCCAAGACCTGGTAGTGGCGAAAGGAATGGATATTGGGGATGCCGCTGCCGCCCTCCTAGCTTTAGCAAGCGGGGATTTCGGACCCGAAAAACGCAAACTAGAGTTCCGAGTCCGCCGGGAAGAAAAAGTCGACGAGCTAGGGCGCTTCATCTCCGCCAGTTTCGAAGAAGGCCGCGAAAACGAAGGAGGCAAGAGCTCCCGCGCTAAGGGTTCAGCCCGCCGCCATTTCTCCGCCGGTTCTTCTCGACGCTACCGAGTGGAGGTAGGACGTCGCGACCGGGTAAAACCGGGAGCCATAGTGGGGGCGATTACCGGAGAAGGCGGTCTCAAAGGTGGCGATGTGGGGCATATAGATATTCTGCAGAGTTTCTCGTTAGTAGAGATGGCTCGCCCGCTTCCCCCCGAAACCATTCGTAAGATTGCTAAAGCCCGGGTGTCGGGACGCACCCTGCGGATGCGTGAGGACGAAGGCCCCGGTAAACACAGCGGTAAAAAGCACGGCAAAAAACGCGATTTTAAGCGTAAACGTCGCGGCTAGGGATTTTCTGTTCCCAGCAGAATATCCCGGTTCAGCAGTTTTCTTTTAAGCGAATTTCACGCTGCTGGTGTTTTCCCCTCTCTGATCCGAAGGGGATTTGCCCGCAGCTTAGCGGTTTATCCCGCCAGGCAGCTGCCCGCCGCCACCAATTGTTCTTCCGTAGTCTCCAAGCTAACTTGGCCTTTAACCTTTACGTCTTTACCGAAAGTAAAAGGGCCGGTCACTTTAAATCCGCTAGCTTCCCGCAGGGAAGGTACCCCTTCCGGGAAACGCGCCTCAAAATCAGAGATCTTCTTAAAGAAGTGGGAATCTAAATCCACTGCTACTTCTTGCTCATTTACCTTGCGCAGGTGATAGTCATCGCCCAGATCGTAGATATCAGAACGCAACAAAGTCAGCTCATTAGTGGTTTTCACCGGGAGGAAGCGACTACGCGGCACCAAGATGGCAGTTGCTCCCTTAAAGGATGCAATCGCTGCCCCCATGGCGGTTTCCATTTGAATAACCGCCGGACTTTCGGGATCGGCAGGGTCAACTGTCTTGTGATTGGCGATTAAGGGTAGCCCGAGCACCGCGTTATTTTCTACCAGGGCATCCCGTAATTTCACCAGGTCAAACCAGAGATTATTAGTGTGAAAGAAGGGGTGGCGATGTTCATCAGTAAAGTAATCCATTTGCTCCGGCGGAGTCTGGGCAGTATCCCGCAAAATCAATTGTTCATCCGCCTTGCGGATCGCTAAATGCCCACCTTTACGATCATTGATAGTGCGCACGCAAAGCTCAGCCGCATAGGGCGCGCCACTGGCCGCAAACCAGCCCGCAATCTGGGCATTCGGGGTAGCTCCCAAGTTATCGGAGTTAGAAGTCATCGCATAGCGGTAACCGGCCGCGATCAGTTTATCTAACAATCCGGAGCCATAGAGGGCAGTATAGATATCGCCGTGACCAGGTGGACACCACTCCAAAGAGGGATCCTTTTCCCAAGACACCGGGGTTAAATCATCGGCGCGCAGCTTCGGCTCTTGATTCTGTAAAAAGTCCAGAGGCAATCCCGCAACTTCAATCCCCGGGTGGCGTTGCAGCGCCGCCAAAGTGTCGGCTTGGGTGCGGAAGGAGTTCATGAAAATCAGGGGCAGGTTTACCCCGTATTCCTTACGCGCGGCCAGCACTTGTTGGCAAATAATATCCAGGAAGGTCAACCCGGAGCGCACTGGCAATAAAGACTTAGCTTTATCCATCCCCATGGAGGTGCCTAGTCCCCCATTGAGCTTAATCATCACGGTTTTAGTTAAAGCAGCCTGCGCCTGCTCGGCACTAACCTGGTTAGCTTCCAACCGATCCACGCTAGTAAGCGGAGATATAGTTTCCTCGGGAATAAAACCGGTATGTTCGCCCTCTAAAACCTGGTAATAGTGGGAAAAGACCGAGATGGCGGCGGGGCTAACCCCGGCTTGCTCCATTTTTTCAACTGCCTGGGCTAGTCCCGTTTTGCTCATCACAGACCTCTTTGTTGACGTTAACAGCTCCTAAAACGACTCTACCTGCTTTAGCCAAGCCTCACGAGCTTTTAGCGACTCTTGTAGCTCTTCTGCTTTCTTGCTATCCCCATCCGCTTCTGCCTGGGCGATCTCCGCCTTAATCTGGTCGATAAGATCTTTGAGCTGTCCCGCCATACCTTCGGCGCGTGCCTTAGTTTCCGGATTAGATTTGCGCCAAATTTCTTCTTCTAGACCACGCAGGTGATCTTCCACCGCCCGCATCCGCCGTTCCACGCGATCAATATCGGCGCGCGGCACATGCCCAATTTCATCCCACTGCTCTTGTAAGGGGCGCAGGCGGGATTTGATCTCGTCTACGTCGGTAAGCTCTTTGAGGGTTTCAGCCTTTACCAAGAGAGCTTCTTTCTTCGCCAGGTTCTCCCCTTCTAAGGCGCTCACAGCTTCGTTTTGAGCATTGCGAGCGTCAAAGAACTTCTGTTGCGCCCGGTGGAAGCGCTGCCAGAGCGCATCATCTTCCCGGCGGGAAGCGCGTCCCGCTGCCTTCCAGCGGGTCATCAAATCCCGGTAAGCGCGGGTCGTTTCGCCCCAGTTAGTGGAATCTGAGAGGGCTTCGGCCTCGGCAATAAGTTTTTCTTTCGCCGCCTTTGCCTGAGCCTGAGTGGCATCCAACTCGGTGAAGAATGCGCGGCGCTTCTTGTCGAAGGTGGAACGAGCCGCCGCAAAGCGCTTCCAAAGTTCATCTTCTACGCCTCGGTCAATCCGTGGCCCAGCATGCTGCAGACGTTTCCACTCGTCCAGTAGGTCTCTTAATTCTTGACCAGAGTGTTTCCACTGGGTACGAGCAGAATCTTGCGCAGCGATTTCTTCGGCACGCACCACCACTTGCTCGCGGCTTTTACGCGCATCTTCTTTCGCCTCCGCCCGCTGCCGAGCAGCTTCTTCTTTTCGTTTATCCGCTTTTTCCTGCAGCTGAGCAACTTTTTCCCGCAGAGCAGGCAGATCACCCACTGCAGCTGGCTCCCTGACCTGCTCGCGCAGTGACTTCATAGTCTGGTCAATTTCGCGTTCGGCCAGTCGGGGCAGTCGCTCTGCAAACAGTGATATTTGGGCAGCTATATCCAGGTAGCGCCGCACATAGATATTTAGGGGATTCTCGGGAACTTCCGCCGGGAACTGTCCAATCTGACGTTCCGCTTCCCCGTCTTTAACCCAGACGCGTCCCTCTTCATCAACGCGCCCAAAAGGCAAGGCTGCCGAAAAATCAGGGGTTCTTACCGGGGCTACCGGTTTATTTTCCCTAGGTAAACGAATCTTCCCCGGGGTGGGAACGGGTTTGGGCTTGGGAGCGGTATCGGGCTGTTCAGTCACTAATTTTTTCCTTAAATCAGTTATTTTAGCGGCTAGGATTAGCCGCCTGCGCGCGGAGCTGATTGCTCCTTAACCATATTATGCCCTAGAGCTGCTAAACCACCAAGGGCGCACATCCTTTAAGATATCCCTATGAGGATCGAAAAATTTTATGCCCCCTTCTATTCGGAAAACCCCTATCTGCTCTTAGCTTCCGGGAGCCGGGAAGCCCTGATTGTAGACCCCGGTTCTGGTGCTTTAGACCAGCTGCAAGCGGCACTAAAACGCCTGGAGGTAACCGTGGCGGCGGTACTGTGTACTCATGGACATGCTGACCATATCTGGGATGCCCACGCTCTGGCCGGCAAGGCTCCGGTTTATATTCCTGCCCCTGACGAATACCGTTTTCACCCGGAAAAGCTAGATCCTCGCGAACGCGCTGAGCATGAACTAGCGCTCCCGCCCTGGACAGAGCCCGAAAACTTGCAGGTGCTGCCAGGCGCCGCCACCAGCGAAGGAGTAGAACTAGCGCCGGGAATTTTTATGCGGGCAGTTCCCGCTCCCGGACACACGGAAGGATCCACGCTATTCCTTTTTGAAGCTGAGACCTGGTGCGGAAATGCAGAACCGGAAGCACAAACTATTTACGATCAGTGGCTCCAGAAATCGGGACGGGAAAAAGAGGCTCCTCGCCAGCTGGCTTTATCAGGAGACGTAATTTTTGCTGGCTCGGTTGGCCGCACCGATCTGCCCGGCGGTGACTCCCAGCAGATGCTGCATACTTTGCGCACCCTGCAAAATGTGATTCACCCTGACACCCTACTGCTTCCCGGACATGGCCCAGCCACAGTATTTGGGTTGGAAAAAGCCCATAACCCTTTCTTGGCACAAGCTAGATACCAGGGATAACGGTTTTCCACAGTCTCTTTAGATTTTAGTTTTCCTTACCAGGTACTGGCGGTATTGTTTAGGTTCCTGGTACCAGCCAGGCTAAATCCATGGAAGCAATCCTGGTTGATGCCTTGGGAAACCAAGTCCTGCAAGGGGCAGCGCGATCCTCGCTACTGCGCGGCAGTCGTTTTATTCGTAGCCAGAGCAGAGCGGTTGATTTACTGGCCGAGCCGGTTACTTTAGCTTCCATATATGGGCGGGCGCTCTTTTTGGCTCCCCTAGTTCCTAACGGATGTTTCCTCTCTGCGCACTCCGCCGCCTGGATTTGGGCAGGAAACTCCCGTCCCCCGGAGACGGTATATATCGCTAGTTTGCGCCGTCCCCGGCGCGCAGCTGATGCCCGCTACTGGATCCAGCTGGATGCGCTCTCGCGCCGGCGCCTGAAGCAACAGGGGATTTTCTCCCTAGGGTGCCATCGAGAAGGCAACCAGAGCTTAACAGACCAAGCCGCTAGCCGAGGTCGCGGCTCCAGTAATGATTTTGTACGCCTCGGGAAAGTCAATCTGCTGAGCCCGCCAGCAGCTCTGCATTATTGTGACCAACATCCACACCTGGCCGGTAAGGACAGCTGGAACCGCGCCCGGCTATTGGCTTTGGTTGACCGGTTGTTTCCGTAAAGTAGCGGTGGTGCGTTTTGCTAAAAACACCCCCGGGATCTTATGGATATCATTCAAAATCGCTTGCAAATAACGAGAATCTGCCACTTCGAAGGTGTAACGGGAAGTAGCTACCCGATCCGAAGAAGTGTTCATGGAAGCTGCCAGAATATTAGCGCGATAATCCGCCAATACCTGGGTAACGTCATTAATTAATCCTTCGCGATCGAGCGCCTGAATCTCAATTTCTACTTGGAATTTTGCAGTTGGATGCTCTGCCCAAGAAACCTTCACTACCCGTTCGGGATGAGCCATCAAGTTTTGGGCATTGGAACATTCCTCACGATGGACAGACACCCCGTGCCCTCGGGTAACAAACCCGACAATTTTATCTCCCGGTAGCGGGTTACAGCAGCGGGCAATCTTCGTCCAGATTTCCCCCTGTTTCATCCCTTCCACCTGGATACCGGTACCTTCGTTACCGCCGCTAGGCCGCGCCTCAACCTGTTCGGGAAGCACTGCCTCGGAAAGGGTCTCCTCAGCGCCGTCCTCTCCTCCAGCGCTTTCCATTAGTTTTTCAACTACATGCGCTGCGGAAACATGGTGGCTCCCCACTGCTGCATAGAGGGCGGAGACATCGGCATAACCCATCCCGGAGGCTAAAGCCGTCATCGTCTCATGGCTCATCAGGCGCTGCAAAGGTAGATTTTGCTTGCGCATATAGGTCGAAATCAGGCCTTGTCCGACTTCGATAGCTTCTTCTCGCCGTTCTTTAGAGAACCACGCCTTAATCTTGTTACGAGCCCGGGGGCTGGCCACAAACTTTAGCCAATCCCGGGAAGGTCCCGAATTTGGAGAGCGCGAAGTTAGCACCTCGACGCTGTCCCCATTTTCCAATTTGGTGTCCAGAGGCACCAGTTTGCCGCCCACTTTTGCCCCCACAGTGCGGTTGCCGACCTCGGTATGTACCGCGTAGGCAAAATCTACCGGGGTAGCGCCAGCAGGCAGGTCTTTAACTTCTCCCGCCGGGGTAAACACATATACCCGGGATCCTGACATTTCATAGCGCAGCGAATCCAAGAATTCACCCGGGTCTTGGGTTTCCTTTTGCCAATCCACCAATTGGCGCAGCCAACCCATTTCCCCGCTATCAGCCAATACTCCTTTATTATCGCCTGCTGCTTTAGCGTTCGGGTCTTCTTTATAGCGCCAGTGAGCAGCGATTCCATATTCGGCGCGGCGATGCATTTCCCAGGTGCGAATCTGGATTTCTACCGGTTTACCCCCGGGTCCTACCACCGTAGTATGTAGCGACTGGTACAGATTGAATTTAGGCATCGCAATATAGTCTTTAAAACGCCCCGGGATCGGGTTCCAACGCGCATGCATTTCCCCGAGGACTGCATAACAATCCCGCACCGTATCTACCAGTACTCGCACCCCAACCAGGTCATAGATATCGTCAAAATCGCGCCCGCGCACAATCATCTTTTGATAAATGGAATAGTGATGTTTCGGACGCCCGGTAACTTCTCCCGCGATTTTATTTACCCGCAGATCTTCTTTGATTTTGTCGATTACTTCCCGCAGATATTTTTCGCGCTCCGGGGCGCGTTCATGCACCAGGTTATCGATTTCTTCATATAGATCCGGATAGAGAGTCTTAAAAGCTAGGTCCTCTAGCTCCCATTTGATGGTATTCATCCCCAGGCGATGGGCTAGGGGCGCAAAAATCTCTAGGGTTTCGCGCGCCTTGTTTTGTGCCGATTTGGGGGAAACATATTTCCAGGTACGCGCATTATGGAGGCGGTCGCCCAGTTTTATCACCAGCACCCGAATATCGCGGGACATGGAGATAATCATTTTGCGCACGGTTTCGGACTGCGCCGCCTGCCCGTAGGTGACTTTGTCTAGTTTGGTTACCCCATCAACCAGGAGGGCGATTTCCTCTCCAAAATCGGCAGTCAGTTGCTCCAGGGTATAGTCGGTGTCCTCTACTGTGTCATGTAGCAGCGCCGCCGCCAAAGTGGTGCTGGTCATCCCGATTTCTGCCAAGATAGTAGCCACCGCTACCGGATGGGTAATATAGGGCTCCCCGGATTTACGGAACTGCCCTTCATGGCAGCGTGAGGCCGTCTGATAGGCGCGTTCAATCAGGGAAATATCCGCTTTCGGGTGATTGGCGCGTAGCGCCCGCACCAAGGCTTGAATATGGGGATCAATGTTCTTTGAACGCCCAGTTAACCAGGCCAAAGAAGCACGCACCCGCGAGGACGGAACTGCGTTGGCGCCCTCATCGGGAGTGATAGAACTCATGTATCTAGTTTAATGACCCCCCAGTCATTTCCCCAATTTGCCAGTTAGATCTGCCAATGGGAGAGAAAAGGAGACGCAAATACCCTAGATCAGAGTCAGGGCTTCACATTCTAGGTCGCCGATGTGGTCACGCCCATCGAGTTCTTCCAGCTCCATCAAAACGCACACGGATTCGACTACTGCCCCGGCACGTTTGATCAGCGCCGCCGAAGCATTTACGGTGCCACCAGTAGCCAGCACGTCATCGAGTACTAAAACCCGCGCGCCCTCTTTAATAGAATCCGGCTGTAGTTCCATGCGGGATTTGCCGTACTCGAGGCCGTAGTCGATCCCGATTACCGGACCGGGAAGTTTCCCGGCTTTGCGAATCATTAAGGTACCTAGCCCCAGTTCGACCGCTACCGGAGCCGCAATTAAGAATCCCCGGGACTCCAGACCGGCAACTAAATCTACCCGGCCGCGATAAAAGTCAGCTAGCCCTTTCACCAGCTGGGAAAAGGCTTCCCCGTTAGCCAGCAGCGGGGAAATATCCCGAAAGAGTACCCCCGTTTGCGGAAAATCTGGTACATCGCGCAGATTCTCTCGAATAATTTTTCCTAAGGGAGCTAGTTTGGGGTTTATCATCGTTTGCTCCTGGGGGTACGTTTGGGTTGTGCTTGTTGTCCCTGGTGATGACCGGCTTTCAAAGGCTGTGCCACCCGGGAAAGCTCTGTCTCCTTGCCCTCGACCTGCTCGCTGCCACCAGCGCGCTTCTCCAGTACCTTTTGGGTGTGGCTGGAGATCTTTTCGGTGCGCGAACGCAGTACCATCAGCATAGAAGGCGCAATCAGAATCGAAGACAAGGTACCGGCGATCATCCCCACAAATAGCGCTAGCGAAATGTCACGCAGGGTGCCGCCCCCAAGAGTGATCCAGGAAATCAGCAGAATCGAGGTAACCGGCAGCAGCGCCACCACCGAGGTGTTAATCGAACGCACCAGGGTCTGGTTAATGGCCAGGTTAACGATCTCGCCATAGGTAGAGCGGGTTTGCTGTTCGAAATCAACCGAAAGTTCGCGTACCTTATCGAAGACCACCACGGTGTCGTAGAGGGAGTAACCCAAAATGGTGAGCACCCCGATGATAGTGGCCGGGGAAATCTCTACCCGAGTCAGCGCTAAAACCAGACCAGTTATCAGCACGTCATGACAGAGCGCGAACAATGCCGAGAACGCCATTGTCCAGGTTCTAAAGTATGCCCACAGCATCAGGGCTACCAGGATGAAGAAAATCACCAGAGATTGCAGTGCCTTAAAGGTCACGTCCGCGCCCCAAGACGGGCCAATCGTGGTTGCCGCTACTTTAGCTTCTGGCACCTTATAGGCTTTAGCTAGATCTGAAACCACCTGGCGTTTAGCGGTGGTATCTAGAGAAACTGATTGCACCCGAATCGAAGAAGCTCCCACCGAGTTCACCGAGGAACCCTTGAGCTTAGGGTTGGCGTTTACTACCTTTTGAGCCGGGGCTTGATCTCTGCCTGCCACCGAAGAAACTGTAAATTCGGTGCCGCCCTTAAAGTCAATAGAGCGCTCCAGCCCCAGCACTGACATCGCCAGCACTGAGATCAGCATTAATGCCGCCCCCGCAATCAGCAGGTATTTGCGGTTATCAATGAACTTGTAAGATTTGCGACCAGAATAGAGGGCGTTACCCCAACTTGCGAAACTCATTTTTCTTCCTCCTGGTCCGTCGCGGATACTGACGCTAGCTCATCTGCGGGAGCATCATCCTCGTTCGAATCCGCTTTTTCCGCGGCTGGCTCCTCAGCTTTGTCATTATCTGACTTTCCGGCGTCCTCTTCCGGCTTAGATTTGTAGACAGAGCGAATCTTGCGTACTTGTCCCGCGCCTACATACCGGTAGGTTCCGCGCTGTGCACCCAGGTGCTCTGGATCGAGGCCGGAGAGCTTATGTCCTTCCCCGAAGAACTTAAACCGCAGTAACCACACCATCATCGGGTGAGTGAAGATGAAGATTAGCGCCAAGTCGATCAAGGTGGTGATCCCGAGGGTGAAGGCGAAGCCTTGCACCCCGCCCACTGCCAGGAAGTAGAGCACGCAAGCCGCTAGCACGTTCACCAAGTCGGAGGTAACGATAGTGCGTTTTGCCCGATCCCAACCAACGCTGACCGCGCTCGATAAGGCTTTGCCGTCGCGAACCTCGTCGCGAATCCTCTCGAAGTAAATAATGAAGGAGTCGGCGGTAGTCCCGATAGAAACGATCACGCCCGCAATACCCGCTAGGGAGAGGCGATAGCCCATCGACCAGGACAATAAAGTCAAGGTCAGGTAGAGGAGCACGCCGGCACTCACCAGGGAGCCAACAGCTACTATCGCTAGGCCACGGTACTGCCAAATCAGGTAGAACACCACCAGAATCAAACCGATGATACCGGCGATAACCCCATATCGTAGCTGGTCAGCACCGAGAGTTGCCGAAACCTGCTGTTCGGATTGCACATCGAAGTTGAGCGGCAGCGAACCAAACTTCAACTGGTTAGCCAGAGCGGTGGAAGAAGACCGGGTGAAAGACCCAGAAATTTCCGCTTTACCGTTAGTGATCGCGTTATTTACTCCCGGCGCGGAAACTACCAAGCCATCGAGTACGATCGCAAACCGGTTCTTATCGTTATTTTGCCCCGGTGGCAAGCCATTTTCTCCCGCAACCGGTTGATGGCGGTACTTCATCATCCGGGTGGTGATATCCGCGAATGTGGAAGCCCCCTGCTTATCAAAGGAAAGAGTCACTATCCATTGACCAGTGGATTGTCCGGAAGCCCCGGTACCCATGCCCGATTCTGCAGAAGTTATCCGGGCACCCGAAACCTCGGCAGGAGACAAAATATACTTCTCGTGCCCTTCGCTAGAGCAGGCTACCAATGGTTTCTTAATATCACCGGAGGAGCCGCCCTCCCGCGAGCTCTTTTGCTGACAATCTTTGGCATAGAACTCTTGCAGAACTTTTTCGGTTATCCAGGCATCGTCGGAATTATCTTTCGGCTGGGTGGCTCGCTTATCACTGATCTTGCCGTCATGGTCAAGATCCGCCATTTGCTTAGCGAAAGCTTCCGGATCAATATTGGCCGGTTTCGCCTGTTTCTTGCCTGCTTGTTGTTGCTCTGCCTGCTGAGCCATCACCGACTGGGGAACCCCCGGGGCAGAACGCAATACCGCCCGGAAATACAACTCGGCAGACTGGCGCACCAAATCCAAAGTTTCTTTGGAAGGGTTACCGGGTAAGGACACCAAAATATTGGAGTTACCCTGGGAGGTGATTTCCGCTTCCGAAACCCCGGAAGCGTCGACACGCTGCCTAATAACCTCAATCGCCTGGGTAATATCCTCAGCGGTAACTGCGCGTTTAGCTCCGGAAGCAGCATTACCTTTCGGGGTGAGGATCAGCTGAGTTCCGCCCTCCAAATCCAGAGCCAAAGAGGGGGTGGGTTTAGCTTTCTTAGTGAGTACCCCCACCAGCAGGGTTCCCGTTAAAGCCAGCACAAGTACCAGGAAAAACGCCAGTGTGCGTCCAGCGTGATATTTTTTCTTCGCCAATGTCGTTCTTTCCGTTATATACGGTGTTTATTTTTTCGCTTATTAGTTCTTTTCGCTCGGATCGCCATCCGCAGCAGCAGCAGCGTCGTCGTTTGCCTCGTCAGCAGCAGTTCCTTCTTCCGGGGAATCTACTGCCAGATCCTTAGCATCTTCTTCTTTGTCAGCTTCATCAGATTTTTCTGTGTCCGCGTCCTGGGGGTCAGCGTCTTCGGTATCCGGCGCGAACGGCGGGTTCCCCACGCTGACAATCGCCCGAGATGTCCACAGGGTTTCGGTTCCATCCGAGGTTTCGAGCACGATTACGTCCCCATCGGTTTCAACGTAGCGTCCATAAAAACCCGAGGTGGTCATCACCCAGGCACCGGGCACCATATCGTTAGCTAGTTTGTTGCGCTGCTCTGTTTGTTTTTTCTTGGCATTGCGTGAAGAAAAAATCATCATCAATAAGAACGCGCCAATGACGGCTAGAAGTACTCCACTTCCCATTGTCAACCTTCCAGTCTAAAATTCTTAACCTTAATGATTCTAAGCGTTAAAGGACATCTGTTTCATCTTTCGCACCCGGTTTAGACCGGTTTTGTGACCAGTCGCCCCCTGATTCGGGGTTGGGCAAGTCAAAAAGCGAGGCTTCGCTACCTGCCCGTGGCGGGGTCAACCCCAAATGAGCAAAGGCATTAGGGGTAGCGATACGCCCCCGGGGAGTGCGGGCGATAAATCCCTCCCGCACCAGGTAAGGCTCCGAAACGGTTTCCACGGTTTCCGGTTCCTCCCCCACGGAAACTGCCAAAGTGGTTAGCCCGACCGGACCGCCGGCAAAACGATTGCAGAGCGCCTCTAGAACTGAGCGATCCAAGCGATCTAAGCCCGCCGGGTCTACCTCGAACAGGTCTAGAGCCGCTTTCGCGGCTTCTAAAGATAGCGTGCCGTCTCCGTGTACCTGGGCATAGTCGATAACTCGGCGCAGCAAACGGTTAGCAATCCGGGGAGTTCCCCGCGAACGCGCCGCCATTTCCGCAGCTGCGCGCGGATCGAGTTCTGCCTCCATCAGCCGCGCCGACCTGGTCAACACTTGTTCTAATTCTGCGGTGCTGTAATAGTCTAGGTGAGCGGTAAAACCGAAGCGATCCCGCAAAGGCGCAGGTAGCAGCCCAGATCGCGTAGTAGCGCCCACGACTGTAAACGGGGGTAGCGTCAAGGGAATCGAAGTCGCCCCCGGGCCTTTGCCCACCACCACATCGACCCGGAAATCTTCCATCGCCAGGTAAAGCATTTCTTCCGCGGTGCGCGCCAAGCGGTGAATCTCGTCGATAAATAGCACGTCGCCCTCTTGCAGAGCGGAAAGGATTGCCGCTAGATCTCCGGCGTGCTGAATCGCCGGGCCGGAGGTAAGCCGCAAAGAAGTACCGGTTTCGTGGGCAATAATCATCGCCAGAGTAGTTTTTCCTAAACCGGGAGGACCAGCTAATAGCACATGGTCAGGGGTAGCTCCCCTCCCGATAGCCGCTTTGAGTACCAAATCCAACTGGCGGCGAATCTTTTCTTGCCCTACGAAAGAGTCGAGATCTTTGGGGCGCAGCGCGGCCTCGGCGGCTCGCTCTACCTCATCCGCCCCCGGCCCTACCGGAGAGCTGATCGCCCACTCGTTTGTTTCTTCCACGTTGCTCCCCTATGCGTGATGCTTACCCAGTAATTGTAAGGCCGCACGCAAAAGTTCCGGCACCTGCGCTTGCGGGTTAGCTTCGGCTGCCTCTTTAACCGCTTTTTGTGCCAGCGGGGTTCGCCACCCCAGCTGTTCGAGGGCGTGGCAAACTTCTTCGCGCCCGGCACTACCAATCCCGCTGCTAGAGTCGGCTTCTACTCCGGAAGGTTCGCCCAGCTTATCCCCAATTTCTACCAAGATTCTTTGCGCAGACTTCTTACCAACCCCCGGAATTTGGGTAAGTGCCGCCAGATCACCGCGAGACACCGCTGCCCGTAATTCGTCGGGGCTAAACACCGCGAGAGCCGCCAATGCCAGCTTGGGACCGATCCCGGAAATGGTGATAAGGGTGGAGAAAATATCGCGCTCATCGCGCCCGGCGAAGCCAAATAGTAACCAGGCATCTTCGCGTACCACCAAGTGGGTCAAGATTTTGGTCTCTTGGCCTGCAGCCAAGGTAGCTAAAGTAGCGGGAGTGGCAAAGAAGCTGTAGCCCACACCGGATACGTCAATAGTGGCTTTATCTAGCCTTACTTCCTCAATGGTTCCTGATAAATGCGTAATCATATAGAATCTCCGCTAGCTAGCTACTTAGTAAACGCTATCCTACTTGCCCTTATTTCGCCTAAGCCGGGGATCAACCGCGCCGGTACGTCGGCTAGCCGCCTGCGCCTGTGCCCACATTTTTTGGGCGGGAGTAAGATCCCCCCGTGCAGAAATCTTGCCTGATAGGGAAACGTTAACGGTGCCATCCCGACTCGCTCCCTGCAAACCGTCTTGACGCCAACCATGACATATCGCGATTGCTAGAGCATCGGCAGCATCGGCAGGCCGCACCACTTTATCCATCCGTAAAATCCGTTGCACCATATGCTGGACTTGAGACTTATCGGCTACCCCCGAGCCGGTAACTGCGGCTTTGACTTCCGAGGGGGTATGGATCGCTAGCGGCAGACGGTGGGCGGCGGCTTCGCTCATGGCTATCCCCATCACCCACATGGTGGAGGTAACTGATTGCACGTTGTCTTGCGCAAACACCCGCTCAATGGACATTACTTCCGGCTGGTGTTCTTCAATAGCTGCCGCAATCCGCTGGCGGATCTTATCTAGGCGGAAATGAGACGCCATATTTTGCGGAGATCGGGCGACCTCGACATGCACCAGCTGGGCACGCCGCTGCGAATCCATATCAATGATCCCGATCCCGCAGCGAGTAAGACCGGGGTCAATCCCGATTATCCGCAAAGATATTGCCTATTCTTCTTCCTCGTATTGGGCTTGTACCTCGGGGCTTACCGAGAGATTAGTGAATACGTCTTGCACGTCATCGCTGTCTTCTAGGGCATCGATCAGCCGCATTACCTGGCGATACTTTGCCAGATCCAGCTCTGCTTCGGTGGTAGCTTTCCACTGAGATTCTGCCGAGTCGTAGTCAATGCCGGCATCTTGCAAGGCCTTGCGCACCTCAACCAGATTTGTGGGATCACAAATAATGGTGAAGTTTTCTGCGCCTTCCTCGACTTCCTCGGCTCCCGCGTCCAGAACCGCCATCAAAATGGTATCTTCGTCTACGCCCTCGGCCTTAGCTACCTCAATAGCTCCGATCCGGTTGAATAGGTAGGAAACGGAACCAGGATCAGCCAGGTTGCCGCCGTTCTTACTAAAGGCTGTACGCACATCGGCAGCTGCCCGGTTCTTATTATCGGTAAGGCACTCTACCAGCATCGCTACCCCACCCGGGCCGTAACCTTCGTAGGAAATGGTCTGCCAGTCCGCGCCCCCGGCCTCGGCACCAGAACCGCGCGCTACTGCTCGTTTGATGTTATCGGCAGGTACCGAGTTCTTTTTCGCCTTTTGAATCGCGTCAAAAAGGGTAGGGTTTCCCGCCGGATCGCCACCGCCAGTACGGGCTGCTACCTCGATATTCTTAATCAACCGGGCAAATAGTTTACCCCGCTTAGCGTCGATTGCCGCTTTCTTATGTTTGGTGGTAGCCCACTTTGAGTGACCCGACATTCGCTCTCCTTAAGTTCCTCTCGCGCAATTAATTTTCAAAATACCAAGCCTGATTTTAGCGCTTTTGCACCCTAACCGTCTAAAAAGCCTTAATCGTAGACGCTGCCGCAGCTGCCATCCCAACCGCTAGCCCACTGCTGAGCCAGTTCCGGCAGACAGTTAGGGTAGATAGTTTCCCGCTCGCCTAAGTGCTTTAGTTCCGTAAGGGGAACCCAGCGGATATCTTCTAAAAGTTGCTTTTCCGAGGGCGTCCACTGGGCGGGAACAGTCCGGGGTGCATCTGCTTTTATGCGCACTAAGAAAAAATGTTCTGCCTGGATAGCCCAAAGTTTACGGAACTTTAGCAAAGATTCCCGGTAAAGTACCGGGCCTTGCAACTGATCACGGTCAAGGGTGATTCCAGTTTCTTCTTTAAATTCCCGCAGAGCCGCCTGTTCGCGGGTTTCTCCGCCTTCAATTCCCCCTCCGGGGGTAAACCACCAGCGATGGGTGGGATCAGAAAAATCATGACCACTGATCAAGAGGACGCGCCCTTGAGAATCAAACGACACTATCCGGGCAGCGTGGCGACCGGGGTAACCATCCTTATCGACTGGCCAGTCCGGCCCGAGCGGATTATCTCCTTTAGGCGGAAAAGGATTCGGGAGCGGACGCGGCACTCGAAAACCGGAGCTCACCCTAGGCTCGCCCCATACGATAGGCACCCACTGCGGTGCAGGCAGCAGCAAAATGCCTGCGAGCCGCCAGTAACTTCTTCACTGACTCTTCGTTTTCTTTCTGGGTACCTTCGGAGAGCCCGCGGTGAGAACTGGCTACATAGTTAAGCGCCAAAACCGTCGCCACCTGTTGGAATTCCGATAGTGCGCGGCGAGCTGCGGGCGAAATAGTGCGAGCTGAACGCCGAGCCCGGCGCCTCCCCGAAAGGGAACAGAGCATTTGGGATTCGCGAACATCAATCCAGCCAGCCGCGATATAGGCTTGGAGGCCATTTTCGATGGCGTTGCGTTGGCGCACCGACACTACCAGGTTAATTACTAGCCAAGTGATGAACATCGGCCCCCAGAAAAACACATAGGAAACCACAAACAGCAGCGCCGAATAGGTGGCTAATCCGTTCCAGGCGGCATGCAAACAAATCGCAGAAACCAAACCGGAAACCGGCAGAATAATCCGCATTTTAGGCGAGGCAATGCGGGTAAGCGCCATCCCCACCGCGAGACCAAAAATCGAAGTGTAAACGGTGTGACCAAAGGGCCCTAGCATCGCCCGCATAAAGAAAACTACCGGGAGTTGTTCGTAAAAACGGGCAAAATAAAGCACGTTTTCCGTGAAAGCAAAGCCCGCGGCCAGAATCCCGGCAATCACTACCCCGTCGAGGGGACTTTTCACCGAGCGGCGCCTGGCCAACATAATGATTACTACCCCGAGACCTTTTAAGGACTCTTCAACTATCGGAGCCACGATGGTAGCCAAGAGACCAAAAGATTGAAAAGGAGTGGGACCAAAATCTACCGACTGTAGCTTCTCCCCGGAGAAGGTATTCAGCCCCAAAGCACATACGGAGGCGATCCCCGCCCCCCATAGGAAAGCTATTACTAGTAGCCACCACGGTTTTGGCGCCCAACGATCTAGCCACACCATCACAATTACCACGATCGCCATGGGCAATAAGGCAGCAATTACGGCGCCTATGGTGGTAGTGATGGATTCTTCCGAGGCCACAAAAAGCGCCAAATAGGTAAGTCCACCCCCGGCTGCTAGCAAACACAGTACTTCCAGCCAGGGAAAAGAACGCAAACGCGAAGTTCTGCTAGCTTTTTCTGCTCCCGGGTCTACCAGTAGCGGTTGGGCGGAAACCCGTTGGGAAACAGCGGGATGAGGAATCAGCGGATCCACGGGCAAACTGCGGGCATCAAAACTGTAACTAGCAACTAGCTGGTCGGTGACCGAAGGGTAGCTGGTGCCAGACTCAGGCAGCACCGGATTTGCCGGCAGATACCCGGGATTCGATTGGCTCACCTAGTCCTCCTTTGTTGGGCTAACCCTAGTCTAACTTGTCTAACCTGGGAGATTATTTTTCTCCTAGGCATTTGCAAAACTAACTAGCAGTTGCTGTGCCTGTCTTTATGTATTTCTTCTAGGCAGTGTTCATAAACCGCTAAAACTTGGTCAGTTACGTTCGACCAGTCATAACGCTTTGCGCCTTGGTGTCCACAGCTGGCTAGCTGGGAGGCTGCTTCCCTATTGTCACACACTGCTAATAGTTCTTCAGCCAGCGAATTTGCGTCCTCGGAAGCAAAAATTTTACCTAGTCTCCCCTGCTCTAGGACTGCAGAAAACGCGGGAATCGAGGACGCAACTACCAGACAGTTAGCTGCCATGGCTTCTACCAGCACAATCCCGAAGGACTCTCCCCCGGTTTGCGGAGCGATATAGGCGGTGGCGGATTTAAAAAGAGACTTTTTTTCTTCTTCGCTAAGTGCCCCCAAGAACTCTACGCTGGTTCCAAAGGGCTCTAGAGCAGCGCGAGCGCGACTAGCGGTGCCGGGACCAGCAATTAAGAAGCGAGCGGCAGGATATTTTTCTAACACCATCGGAATGGCTGCTACCAGGATCGACAGCCCTTTTCGAGGTTCATCTAGGCGCCCTAAGAAACAGAACACTGGTGATTGTTCGCTCTGTTGCCACTGGGGACTGGAACTTGCCCCTGCGAACGCGGGAAAGTCAACCCCGTTGGGAATCACGGTAGCGTCCCCATCTTGGTAACGTTGCAAAGTACGCCGCGCCTCCTTAGAGACTGCGATTTGCGCGCTAAGTTTCTCTTTTATCGATTGCACCACCGGTTTACCCAGGGTATAGAGCAAAGATCTTTCCAAGGCAGCATGGAAAGTGCCTACCACCGGGCAGCGCGCATGTTGCAGGGCGATTAAAGATACCGAGGGCGTGGCTGGTTCATGCACATGCAAAATATCGAAATCACTGGTGGTCACCCATTGGCGAGTGCGGGCTGCCACTCGCGGTCCAAAGGCTAGACGAGCTACGGATCCGTTATAGGGAATCGCGAAAGTTTTTCCGGCGTTTACGAACCCGTCCTCGCTATATTCGGTTTCTACCGGGGCAAATACTGAAACTTCGTGGCCACGCCGCCGCAGTTCTTCTGCCTGGTCACGTACGTGAAACTGTACTCCACCCGGTACGTCGTAAGCATAGGGACAAACGATTCCGATTTTCATGGCTGGGTCTCCTGCCTGGCGCGCTGACGAGCGCGTGCTAAGCGCTCCGGATCTAAATCAGCTACAAATAATTTTTGCAGCATGAACCAAGACTCGGGGGAATCCAAAATCATTTTCCCCACCCTGCTAGCCCATTCTTTAGTCATATTTTCTACTCTATCCGGCTTTATGGGACCGGAAATATTTATCACTATGCCCCAGCGGGAACGAGCTGCTCCCCGGCGGGCGCGTCCTAACTTTTCCACAGAGATATGTCCACAGTAAAGCGGGGCATTAATTTTCTGGGCGAGGGCGACCGGACCCGCTGCTACTAGGGCTTTTGAGTTTCCCAGGGTAACTTCTACCCCCCGGCCAGTAATATCCCGGTCAGCGAGCAGAGGAATCAAATAGTGTCCTTCCCCCGCGGCTGTCACTAGGTTAGCGAAAGGCTTTTCCCCTTTGGTGACCGCAATTATCCGCATATTAGCCTGTTGGCGTACTCGGGTAAACGCCTGGAACAGCGCTTCCGGTTTTACTTTTTCTGCCACGGTAAGGACCGGTATTGCTTCCTGGCTGGCAAAGTAACCCGCTAAATCCCAGTTTCCCGAATGGGTGAGTGCTAAGCACACATTGCCGCGGGCGCAGTCCTCCAGCAAAGATTCGCGATCCCCGGCAATCCGTACGCGCGCCAGAAGTTGGGAATGAGAAAATCCCCCCAATAAAGCGGTTTCAGAAAATAACCGCATATAGCCTTTTAGACCCTGCCGCACAGTTTCTTCGATTTTGTTGTCTGCGATCCCTAAATGTCGCAGATTTTTCCGGTATTGCTGAGCCCCGGAGGTATCGATTCGGTAGAGCACTTCCCCGATCAGATTGCCGATTCCCTGGGCTAGGGGAAGTGGTACTTTCGACAGCAGTTTTAAGCCTGCCCGCGCAAGTTTTTCACTCGAAAAAATCCCAGTTTTCACTTACTTTAGGTGCTTTCTGACGTACATGATTCTTTGCCCGACGGTAATAAAGCTAGCGAAAGCAACCCAAGACAGGGCGAGCGGGAAACAGATCAAAGGAGCGCCCAAGTCAGTTATTCCGGCGCCCACCAGGGCAACCACTAGGCGGTCGGTACGCTCCCCGATCCCGACTTTGGCAACTACCCCGAGGGCTTCACCGCGCGCCCGCACGTAGGGCACCGCTCCTGCTCCCACCAGAGCGCAGATAGCAGCGATGATGGTGCTGGTACGGATTCCTCCTGGAGCCATGCCACTAATCGCCCAATAAAGTAGGGATCCAAAAATCGCGCCATCCGCCAAACGATCAAGAGAAGAATCCAGGAAGGCTCCAAACTCGCTGGTCTGATTGGTAAGCCGCGCGAGCACCCCATCTAGGGAATCGGCGAAGGCAGTAACGCCGATCAGGATTCCCCCGAGTGCTAAATATCCCCGCGCCAACAAGCCGATAGCTAAGGCCATATTGATTACGGTACCGGCAACAGTAACCATATTGGGGGTCACGCCCGCTTTAGCCAGTAGCTTGGCGGGGGCGGTGAAAATAGCGCTAGCTAGACCTCGTCCATGATTTCCCAGCATTAACTACCCCTGCCAGCCGTTAGCCAATTGTTCACGTGCCTGCCCTAAAAGCTGCGGCACTGCTTTGGTACGGGCAATCAAGGGGAAGAAATTAGCGTCGCCAGCCCAGCGGGGAACGATATGTTGATGCAGGTGTCCGGCGATGCCGGCTCCGGCAACTTCCCCTTGATTCATCCCTAAGTTAAAACCGGCGGGGTTCGCCACCTTTTTCAAGGTTCTAATGGCCTGCGCAGTTACTTCCCCGAATTCGGCGCGCTCGTCCGCGTCCAGGTCAATGTATTCAGATACATGCCGGTAGGGGCAAATCAACATATGCCCCGAGTTGTAGGGGAACAGGTTCATGAGCGCGAAGACTTTTTCTCCCCGATAAACAATCAGGGCGTCCTCATCGCTGCGATGGGGGGCGGCACAAAAGGGGCAGTCTTCACTCTTCTTTGTGGCCGGACGCTCCTGACCAGAAATATAAACCTGGCGATGGGGAGTCCACAGACGGTGGAAGGCGTCGGGAACTCCCCCGAAGCAGCGAGAATCTTCGGTCGGCAGCGCGCTAGAATCCGGCGAGGTCATCAGCTATTTCCGTTCTGCGATTGCGGCAGTGATCTTATTGATTGCTTCCTCGATTGGCACCCCGTTTTCTTGGCTGCCGTCGCGGTAACGGAAGGAAACCGCCCCCGCCTCGGCGTCCTCTCCCCCGGCAATCAGGGTAAAGGGGATTTTATCTTTAGAGGCATTACGGATTTTCTTGCCAAAGCGATCATCGGAGGTATCGACCTCGACTCGCACCCCTTGTTTGCGTAACTGCTCAGCAACCTTGAATAGGTAGTCGTTGAAGGCTTCGGCTACCGGTACGCAGCGCACCTGGACCGGTGCCAGCCAGGCGGGGAAGGCACCGGCATAGTGTTCCAGCAGTACCCCGAAGAAGCGTTCTATCGAGCCGAAGAGGGCGCGATGAATCATCACTGGACGCTGGTGAGAACCATCGGCAGCGGTGTAGGTAAGGTCGAAACGTTCCGGCAGGTTGAAGTCCAATTGAATAGTGGACATTTGCCAGGTGCGTCCGATCGCGTCCTTAGCTTGTACCGAGATTTTTGGCCCGTAGAAGGCGGCTCCGCCCGGATCCGGGACTAGTTTCAGTCCCGAAGCGGTCGCTACCTCCTCCAAGGTGCGGGTAGCTTCTTCCCAAGTGTCATCGTCACCTACGAATTTGTCGGGATTCTTGGTGGACAGCTCCAGATAGAAATCCTCTAGCCCAAAATCTTTTAACAGATCGAGGACGAAAGTAAGCAGGCTGGCCAGCTCATCGCGCATCTGTTCGCGGGTGCAGTAAATGTGGGAATCGTCTTGCGTGAATCCGCGAGCGCGGGTAAGTCCGTGCACCACCCCAGATTTTTCGTAGCGATAAACGGTACCGAACTCGAAAAGCCGCAGCGGCAGTTCGCGGTAAGAACGCCCCTTGGAAGCAAAAATCAGGTTATGCATGGGGCAGTTCATAGGTTTCAGGTAGTAGTCTTGCCCCTGCTTGGTAATATTACCTTCCTGGTCATGCTCTTCATCTAGGTGCATGGGCGGATACATGCCATCTGCATACCAATCCAGGTGGCCAGAGGTTTTGAACAGATCGGCTTTGGTGATGTGGGGGCTGTAAACGAAGGAATATCCGGATTCGATATGCCGCTTGCGGGAGTATTCTTCCATTTCGTTGCGGATAATCGCGCCTTTGGGGTGGAATACCGGCAGGCCGGAGCCAATCTCGTCCGGGAAAGAGAACAGATCCAGTTCGCGTCCCAGTTTGCGGTGATCGCGCCGCTCAGCTTCGCGCATACGGGTTTGATAGGCAACTAGATCATCTTTGCTGGCCCAAGCGGTGCCATAGATGCGTTGCAGGTGATCATTGGCTTGATTGCCCTTCCAATAGGCGGCGGAAGATTTGGTGAGGGCGAACCCGTTACCGATATAGCGAGTGTTCGGTACATGCGGGCCGCGGCACAGATCCTTCCAGGCGCATTCGCCGGAACGCTCCACATTGTCATAAATGGTTAGGGTTCCAGCTCCTACCTCTACGCTGGCACCTTCCGCTTGGTCAGGCCCGTGACCTTTGGATTCGATCAGTTCCAGTTTGTAGGGTTGATCGGCAAGTTCGCGACGGGCTTCCTCGTCGCTTACTTCCCGGCGCACAAAACGCTGCCCGCTTTTAACGATTTTCTTCATCCGTTTTTCCAGGTCTTTTAGCAGCTCGGGAGTTACCGGATCGATATTGCCGAAATCGTAGTAAAAACCGTCAGTGATGTAGGGGCCGACTCCCAGGTTGGCATCGGGGTAAACCTGCTGCACCGCTTGGGCGAGGACGTGGGTGGTGGAGTGGCGAATAATTTCCAGTCCCGCTTCACTATCAGCGGTAATCGGTTCTACCTGTGCCCCTTCGGGAAGGGTTCGCGCCAGGTCCCAGGGTTCGCCCGCGACCAGCATCGCTACCACGCTGCGGTCCTTGCCCCACAAATCCAGGCCGGTGCAAGTGGCAGCTACCTCTTTAGTCTCCCCTGCAATCTGGACGTTGATTAGCCCTGCTGCCTGTGCTGCCACGTTTGATCCTCCTAGTTACGGATTAAGTTATTACCTGGCTATTCTACCTAGGTGCTCATTGCGATTAAAATGAAGCCGTTTCTACTTACCCTACTAGCGGAGGGCAGTTTTACGCTCGTTGGTCGTTATGCACCCAGTCCTACTGGCGCTTTGCATTTGGGGAATCTGCGCACCGCCCTGATTGGGTGGGCGCTGGCTCGGCAAAGCGGCGGGCGTTTTGTGCTGCGTTTTGAGGATTTAGATGCCCGTTCCCGTGAGCCTTTCCGTGCCCTGCAGCTGGCAGATTTAGCGGCTCTCGGGATTGATTGGGACGGAGAACCTTTGGTGCAATCAAGTTGTCTCCGGCGTTATGAGGAGGCGCTTGCGCAGCTAGAAGCGGCGGGGCTGGTTTATGAATGTTACTGTTCGCGCCGGGAGCTATCGCAAATTGCTTCGGCCCCGCATACTCCTCCGGGAGCATATCCGGGGTATTGCCGCGATCTCACCCCTGCCGAGCGCGCCCGAAAGCGGGAAGAACTTTCAAAAGTAGGACGCGGCCCTGCGCTTCGCCTGCGCAGCAATCAAGAAACTTTGACCTTCACGGATGCGGTTTACGGGCTCCAGACCGGGGTAGTTGATGATTTCGTGCTCCGCCGCTCGGACGGAGTGTTTTCCTATAACTTTGTTTGTGTAGTTGATGATGCCTATCAAGGGGTAACCCAGGTGTGCCGCGGCCGGGACTTGCTTTCTTCGGTTGCCCGGCAGAACTATCTGCATCAGTTATTGGGTTCTACCCCGCCCAACTGGGTGCACGTTCCCCTGGTGCTGAATCAAAAAGGAGAGCGGCTAGCCAAACGGGATGGAGCGGTAACTTTGGCTGAACTTGGAGAGCGCGGGGTGAATAGTGCTGAAATCTTGAGGTTGCTTTCTAGTTCCTTAGGGTTTGCCCCGGTGGAAACAGCTAGCCAGTTCTGCCAGCAGTTTGACCTGTCGAAAATGTGCCGGGAAGATTGGCGTTTTCTTCCCCCGCGTTAGGGAAACAGTGGTTTAGGAAGAAAACACCTGTTGGATACCTTGTTCGCGCATGATCTGTTTCGCTGCCTCTACCTGCTCTTTAGTGGGCACCGGGGTATCTGCTAGATGATAGTCCAACCCCAGGTTTTCCCATTTGTCCCGAGCCATCTGATGGAACGGTAAGATCTCGAGGCGTTCCAGATTTGGCCAACGCTGGGCAATCTGTGCTACTTTCGCAATATTTTCTGGGTCATCGGTTAGCCCAGGAACCAATACGAAGCGCACCCACACCGGGACTTTGGCTTCAGCTAGGCGATCGCCAAAAGTAATCGTAGGGGCGAGGACGCGTCCAGTCACTTGCTGGTAGGTGGCTTCGTCTCCGCTTTTAACATCCAGGAGCACTAAATCCAGATTATCCAGGTCGGCAGAATTCAAATTAGCACCTAAGAATCCCGAAGTGTCGAGGCAAGTATGGATACCTTCCTGGTGACAGCGTCGCAGCAGGTTTCGCACAAAAGTCATCTGCATTAAGGCCTCTCCCCCAGAAATAGTCAGTCCCCCTCCGGTGACCTTAAAAATAGCGCGATAACGTGTTACCAGCTTAAACACATCGGTAAGAGTGACGGTATGGCCAGAACGCATCTGGAAAGTATCCGGGTTGTGGCAGTACTGGCAGCGCAGGGGGCAGCCTGATAAAAACAGAGTAAGCCGGGTACCGGGGCCGTCTACGGCAGTCACCAGTTCCCAGGAGTGCACTGAAGCTAGCTTGCCTTCGCGGACAGCCTGGTTGTGCTGGGAGTGGCTCATCTCGGGGGCTTCTCTTAGCGCTCCTAAACCGGAACCGCGCGTACGAGGAACTTGCTCTTCTAACGGCTCGGGAGCATATTCTCCGGTAATCCCATCAGCACTGACGCTGATATTTTCGGCACCGCCAGTTATTTCCATTAGCCCCGCCTTGTCTGTTTCCCTTTGGTAACTACTCCATTTTGTTTATGGTGAGGGCGGGCATCTCCTTATGGAAGGAAGATACCCGCCCGGCACCAATATTTAAAGTTTAGAGCTGGTTATGGAAAGTACGGGAAATAACGTCTAGCTGCTGTTCGCGAGTTAGCTTCACGAAGTTAACTGCATAACCGGAAACCCGCACTGTTAGCTGGGGGTATTTTTCCGGGTTTTTCATTGCATCTTCTAAAGTGTCGCGATTTAGCACGTTGATATTAGCGTGGTAGAGGCCTTGCACTCCCCCGCGGGCTTCACGATTGGCTTTCATAGAAGCGAGCCGCTCATCAAAAGTTTTTACACTCATGGTTTCTCCTATTTTGTTTGTTTCTTGATTATTTCTAGTTCGTTTTCTGCCCTAACCGGCTGCGTCTACGCCTAACGAAAGCACCTGGAGCCTCTTCGGGCAGAGAGTTTTTCAGCAGGAAGAGTCTTGGGGAATGAAACCGGCGTCCATAATCCCCACTAGGTTCTGGATTTGTTCCTCTTTGGTTCGTCCGAGCGAAGAAGGCACGATGGTGTTGGTCAAAGAAATACCATCCAATGCGTCATGGTAATCCAGTTTGCCTACCGAGAGCATCGAGGCCAGCATCCCATGCGAATCCATTCCATTTTCCGGGTTGGCGCCGGGAGCAAAGGGGGTTCCAGCCTCATGTCCGGAGGGGAACGCCCCGGTGGCTTTACCGTAAACCACGTTGGAGGTGATAGTGAGTACTGACTGGGTTGGAATGGCATCCCGATAGAGTTTAATTTCTTTGATCTTTGCCATTACCGTGTGCACGATGGTGGCCGCGATGTCATCGACGCGGTCATCGTCATTTCCATAGCAGGGGAAGTCCCCTTCGGTGTGGTAGTCCACCACCAAGCCGGTTTCGTCACGTACCGGGGTGACCTTGGCGTATTTGATAGCCGACAGGGAGTCCGCCACAATCGATAGTCCCGCGATTCCGCAGCCCATAGTACGCACAATATCGCTGTCATGCAGAGCCATCTCTAGGCATTCGTAGGCGTAACGGTCATGGCAGTAGTGAATAATGTTGAGCGCCTCCACATAGGTGCCCACCACCCAGTCCAGCATTTTCTCGTAACGTTCCCACACATCATTGAAGTCCAGGGGACCGTCACCAACGATACCTTCATATCCGGGCACTACTTGTTTGCCGGTTACTTCGTCGCGTCCACCGTTAATCGCGTAAAGCAGGGTTTTAGCCGCGTTTACCCGCGCGCCGAAGAACTGCATTTGTTTACCGACTCTCATGGGGGAAACACAGCAGGCAATGGCAGCGTCATCGCCCCACTGGCGGCGAATCTGATCATCGGCTTCATACTGGATAGAGGAAGTTTCGATGGAAATCTTCGCGCAGAACTCTTTATAGCCTTCCGGCAAACGCGGGGACCAAAAAATGGTGATATTGGGTTCGGGTGCCGGCCCCAGATTTATTAGGGTCTGCAAAAGCCGGAAGGAGGTTTTGGTAACGAGGGTGCGTCCGTCCTCCCCGAAACCCGCATCTGACCAGGTAGCCCAGTAGGGGTCACCGGAAAAGATTTGGTCATAGGCTTCGGTACGTAGGAATCGCACGATCCGCAATTTAACTACCAGGGCGTCAATGATTTCTTGGGCGCCCTGTTCATCTAGGGTGCCTTCCGCGAAATCACGCTCAAAATAACAGTCGAAGAAAGCCGAGAGGCGTCCGATAGACATAGCGGCTCCGTCTTGGCTTTTCACTGCGGCCAGGTAACCAAAATAGATCCATTGCACAGCCTCTTTAGCGTTCTTCGCCGGGCCGGAAATATCGAAACCGTAGCTGGCGGCCATGGCTTTAAGCTTCTTCAGCGCCTTAATCTGCTCAGAGTGTTCTTCCCGGTAGCGCGCCCAATGTTCGCTAAAGGGCTTGTCGGCGACTTTGTCTTTATCTTCCTGTTTCCAAGCGATTAGCTGGTCTACCCCATATAGGGCGACGCGTCGATAGTCACCGATAATCCGGCCGCGTCCATAGGCATCTGGCAGACCGGTGATGATGTGGGAAGATCGAGCCGCCCGAATTCGAGGAGTATAAATATCAAATACCGCGTCATTATGGGTTTTGCGGTAACGAGTAAAGATTTCTTTTACTTCTGGATTGATTTCTTTCCCGGCTTCTTTAATCGCGGTTTCTACCATGCGCCACCCGCCGTTGGGCATCATCGCCCGCTTTAAGGGGGTATCGGTTTGCAGACCAACGATTACGTCATCTTCTTCACTGATGTAACCGGGCCCGAAAGCATCAATATCGGCCGGTGTGTCGGTGTCGACATCGAAGACTCGTTTTTGACGTTCTATTGAAAGATAGTTTTCCTCTAGCGCTTGCCAGAGTTTCTGGGTTTTGGAGGTCGGCCCGCTTAAGAAATCCGCATTGCCCTCGTAGGGGGTGTAGTTCTTTTGAATGAAATCGCGGACATCGATTTCTTTATTCCATTTCCCCTGGACAAAAGTGCGCCACGCATTATTCGTTGAATTCTCTACGGTAGTAGACATCAATTATTCAGCTCCTCCGGCAGGATCGCTGCCAGTAAGGGTACTTATTGTTACAGATATATTTTCTCAAATTAAAGTAGTACACACCCCCTCAAACAGATAAGTGCAACCTAAGTCATAAATTAAACTCAGGTTGCTATTATCCCCAATGAGAGCGCAGCGGCTGACCCCCATAAAAGTCGCCGAGGACGCGCTTTTTATATTCCGGATAGTCGCCCTCAATAATGGATTGTCTAATCCCGCGTACCAGCTGCACGGTGAAGTATTCATTGTGAATAGTCGCCAGAGTAAAGCCCAACATTTCTTTGGCTTTAAACAGGTGATGCAGGTAGGCAATCGAGTAGTTCTGGCAGGTGTAACAGCTGCAGTCCGCCACCGGAGCCGCAAAATCGCGTTTAAATTCAGAGCGAGTCAGGTTAAAGCGTCCATAACGTCCATAGAGTCCGCCGTTGCGCCCTATCCGGGAGGGATTTACGCAATCAAAAGTATCTGCCCCGGCTTCTACCCCGGCAAAAATATCGTCGGGTTCGCTCAGTCCCAGCAGGTGACGAGGTTTATCTTCCGGTAATTCTTCGCAAACCCAATCCACGATGGTGGCCAAGTTTTCTTTCTCAAAAGCACCTCCGATTCCAAAACCATCGAAGCTGCGCCCTGCCACTTCCATCGCAGATAAATCGCGGGAGGCTTTACGTCGCAAATCTTCATATTGCGCCCCTTGGATAACCCCGTAAAGCATTTGGTAAGGCTTATCGGCGCGTTCGAGAGTGAGGCGCTCATGCTCCGCTAAACAACGCTCCGCCCAGCGCCGGGTACGCTCTAGGGATTCCACCTGGTATTCGCGAGAATTCAGCAAAGTGGTCAGCTCATCGAAAGCCATCATAATATCGGCGCCCAGCTGGTGCTGGATCTGCATAGAAACTTCGGGAGTAAACCGATGCCGGGAACCATCCAGGTGGGAACGGAAAGTAACGCCCTCGTCATCTACATGTGCGTGGCGCTCTTTCTTTGCTGCCACCGTATGGTCGGCGCGCCCTGAACCGGTAAACTCTCCCGAAAGCACTTTCTTATACCCAGAACCTAGGGAGAGCACCTGGAAGCCGCCGGAGTCGGTAAAAGTGGGGCCGTTCCAGTTCATAAACCGGGCGAGCCCTCCTGCCTGGTCAATAACTTCCGACCCGGGCTGCAGGTAGAGATGGTAGGCGTTAGAGAGGATCGCCGCTGCCCCTAGCTGTTTCATAGTCTCTGGCAGCACCGTTTTCACCGTGGCTTTGGTGCCCACCGGGATGAAGGCAGGGGTGGGAATATCTCCATGCGGGGTATGGATAATGCCCGCGCGTCCCCGCCTGCCGGGCAGATCCGCTACTTTAGTGAAGGTCAAGTCCGTACCCCTCATGCTTCTTTACCCGGGAAATGACCAGGTAAGTGAAAGGCAGGCACAGGATTTCTACCGCGCATTTATAGAGGTAACCGCCGAGGAAAATATAGATCAGCAACTGGGAGAAACTCATGATTCCCCCAAACGCGATAGTACAAAAAACGATGGAATCGACCAGTTCGCCTGCCAAGGTGGAGGTCACTAGCCGCACCCACATATTGTTCTCGCCCCAGCGCTCTTTGATTTTCACCAGTACATAAGCATTGAGCCAGTTGCCCAGCACGTATCCGGCCATAGAAGCGATTACAATCCGGGGTACAAACCCCAGCACGCTCTGGAAGGCCTCGTTATTTTGGTAGGAGGCTTCGGGTGGAAGCATCCCCACTACCCAGAAGGTCAGAGACGCCATTACGGAAATCACGAAGCCCATCAGGATGGCGCGTTTTGCGGCGCGCAGTCCCCAGACTTCGCTGATTACGTCCCCGAGGACGTAGGTGAGGGGGAAAGTAATGGCTCCCCCATCGAAAACAATCGGCCCTATCTGAATCGCTTTAGTGGCGCAAATATTGGCGATTAACAGGAAGGCCACGAAGAAAATAACGCAAATATCGAAAAGGCCGCGCGGGCTGCGGGCAAAAGTTGCGGCGCCGCGGACTAGCGAAGAGGTTTCTTGGTCGAGGGCTGGGGACTTTGAAGGAACAGATTTTTCAGATTTTTCTAAAGTTGTCACCCGCCTAATCTAGCAGCCACCCCGGGGTGCTAGTCCAGTTAGCCCCAGAGTATTATCTGTTAATTTTTTTGGCGGCGCCGAGGCCTTTTTCGGGAACGCAGATAGTAGGTTCGAGTTTGGGGTGGTTGCGTGAACACCTAAGCGGCGCGGGCAGAGGTTTTATCCGAGTCGGCTAGGCGGGCGCAAAACTCGAAAAATGCCCGTGGCTTTTTCGAGTTTTTGGGCAGGAGGAAAAACCTCTGCCCGCGCCTAATTGGACCCGCATACTTTCATGAACCGATTCTATTAGTTGTTGCCATCGACCAGGCGCCGCAACTCCGGCCACAGCTCCGAGGCGATAGTGCGCCGCAGATCTTCGCGGGTAGTGTCATTTATCAGTTCATAGTTGGCAATCGCGCGGCGTTGTTCCTCAGTGGCCTGGGCGGATATCCGGGCATCTACTTGTGCCGGCTCCATACCGGAGCGCTCTTGGAGGCGCTGGTAACGCTGCCTAAGGGGCGCAGTCACTGCCACGATTACGTCAAAAGCCCGTGCATTCGGGTTTTCGGCTAGCAACGGAATATCGTAAATACCGATGTCCCCGGGGGTTAGAGATGCGAAGAAACGATCGGAAAGAAACGCAATATAAGGGTGAGTTATCGATTCTAGGAGGAAGCGGGCATCGGAATTATTAAACACGATCGCGGCGAGGGCGCTGCGGTCGACGCCAGTTTCCCAATCGGGTTGGTCAAAAGCGCGGGCAATATCGGGCGCTAAATCCACCAGAGCCTGCCCCGCCAGTTCGTCGGCGCTACAAGTTTTTGCCCCTAAAGCTCTTAAAGTGTGTACCGCAGTGGATTTACCGGAGCCGATCCCGCCGGTTACTGCCACTGAGAGAGCATTAGCAGGCGAAGCCGCCGTCCAACGCGCGCCCCGATCCGGGTTACGGTAAATCAATAGTTCACTCACGATGCCAGCCTATCGAGCGAATCCACTTCCACCCAAGCGCAAACCTTGGTGCTACTGTCCAATAGTTGTCAGGACATGCGGGCGCCTAACCAAAATGGCTTAACGCAATAGAAGTTTTATTTTGACCAACCAAGTACGTAGTGTTCTTTGGACTCATCAAAGGCATACCACAAGATATTCCCTTGAGGATCTTTCCATACTGCAAACCAATAGTATCCTCGATATTTAGGATCTTGAGCAGAAAAAGACAATGAGGCTTGAGCATTACGAAAAGGAAGCAGATCGGGTACTGTTGCTGGATCATCATCAGAATCAATTGGGTTAATGCAGCCTTCTGCAGGCACCACCGCCGAGTAAATACCATCTTGATATCTAACTAAATTATTCGCAATTACTCGATATTGCGCCTGCTCAGTCCGCGTTGTCGTAGTCAAAAGATCATCGCTAGCACCCGAGGAAACCATATCGCTCCACCCGGTATCACTGAATAGGTATTGCACATTAAGCCCATACCCCTCAGCTGCAGACAAATCCGCGGCAAATAGTGCCTCGGAATGGTCACCTCCTCCACATAAAGGACCATAACTGGGAGGAATCAGCTTGGGCTCCATCAACTTTGGTTTTTGGCTTTGGGGATCCCAAATCCACACCAGTATCTGGTGAACTCTCCCTTGAAAAGTACGTTCTCCCTCATCTCTTTCCGGTATCTCTCCTCCAACAGTTTGTAGATAGAGAACCTGGGCGAAGTCTAGGTATCCATCGCCATTGATATCGGCATACACCTTGTCGTTCTGTCTGATGCCTACGGCGAGTCCTATATCCCGACCTGGGTCTGGCGACTCCTTGAACCTTCCATCCGTGAGTTTGCGTGGCTCACCCGAAGCATTAGTTATATCGATATTGTTAAAATCCACCTTCTTAATTGCATCCCAGCCAGCCGGCTTTTCACTGCCCGGATCTGGCGTGCCGGGTACATCAAATCTTTGATAACTGATCTTCCCCTGCTTATCGGTAATGCGAGTTGCCCAAATGGATTTACTATTGGCTGCCAAGGCCGGTTTATCCTGCAGGCTAGTTTTCCAAATAGTCTTACCTTTTTGCAGGTAACCAACTGTTTGTACCTGCTTAGCGCTAGGAGTTGCGCAGACCGTAACCTGGCTGTCACGGTAGATTACTTCTCCCGCGCATTCCCCGTTTTTAGCAGCCGAAGCCAGGTTGTCTTTCTCCCCTAGTGCGCCCTTACAAACTATCTGTCCCCCGAATACCTCATAGGGCTGCGCCAGACCGTTATCGCAGGCCGGCAAACTAAACGGCTCCCCTTTCGCTTTGCCATCCCCAGACAAGGGTTGGGCACTTGCCCCTTCGCTAGTAATAAAAATTAGCCAAATATCTACGCTCTCTTTAACCATCGCTGCCGGACTAGATTCGACAGCAACGTAGGGAGTAAAAACATCGCTTTTTATCTGCTTATGCACTTCGATCACCGTGGAGACGGTGGGCGTTTTTCCCTTACTCAGTCCCCCTCCCAGCCTGCCGGAGCCATCAGAAAACCCAAACAGGTAAATAGTCAACATCAGATCGATCAGCACCAAGACAACTAGCACCACTAATAAACGCAGCACTAGGCTGCCCGGTTTACCGGCGCTACTGGAAACTGGAGAAGCTAGCATCTTTATGTACCTACCTTATAACCCGATATTCACCACAGCCCTATAAAGCTGCTAGCAAGCAGTTGATCCACGTCGGCAGTTATCGAAACCGGCTGTGAAGGGAAAGCAGCTAACGACAGCATGTCTGGTTTTACCAGTACCAGCAGTAAGAAAACTAGGTAGGCTAAGGCGATTACTATCCCGATTATCAAGAGCACGACCGGTAATCTCTGAGAGGTCGAATCGCTGCTCTCAGGCGAGTTGGGGTTAAAAGAAACCGCTGGATTTAAAAGATTCCCCGCACCCTGCTGCCGATACGACGCAGGAAATGCTGCCGGTACTGGCGCGGGCGGGGCTGCCGGCTGCGGATAGACAGCACCCCCGCCCTGGTGGGCATGGGGATAAGGATAGGGAGCAAACGTTGGCGGCTGCCCTGCAGGCAGAATCTTACCGGGAGGCCCATAGGGGTTAGAAGAGTGCGCATTTGATTGCAAGGAGCTACTGTTCTTGCCCTCGTCATCGCTATCCGGCATCAGATTCATAGCTTCACGCTACCAGGCATTAGCTAGGGAAAACGGTAGATAAAAAAATCAAAGCAAATATCCAATATTCACGGCTCTGCCCGGGAAAAAATAGGGTGGGCAGAAGCATTTCTGCTTCTGCCCACCCTGAAAGTTAAGTGTCACAGCTCTTAGGTAGAACTGCGATTAACTGTTTACTCGCCAGTTAGCTTCTCGCGGAGAGCAGCTAGAGCTTCATCAGAAGCCAAAGTACCGGTCGAGTCTTCACTCTCGGTGGAGTAGCTAGCGTTCTCTGCGGGATCCGGACGGGTAGCGGCGGCTTCCGTATCGGCTTCCAGAGCCTTAGCCACCTGCTCCTTGTGAGCCTTCCACCGGGCTTCTGCCTGGGCGTATTCTTCTTCCCAAGCTTCCCGCTGCGCCTCGTAGCCTTCCATCCACTCATTGGTTTCCGGATCGAAGCCTTCGGGGTACTTGTAGTTGCCTTCTTCGTCGTATTCGGCGGTCATGCCGTAAAGCGAAGGATCAAACTCGGTGGTATTGGGGTCAACGCCTTCATTCGCCTGCTTGAGCGACAGCGAAATGCGGCGGCGATCCAGATCAATATCGATAACCTTAACGAATACTTCTTCGCCGACTTTAACGACCTGTTCCGGTACCTCTACGTGACGCTGCGCCAGTTCAGAGATATGTACCAAGCCTTCGATCCCGTCCTCGACCCGCACAAACGCGCCGAAGGGAACCAGCTTGGTTACCTTGCCCGGCACCACTTGGCCGATAGCGTGGGTGCGCGCGAAGGTCTGCCAAGGATCTTCCTGGGTGGCTTTCAAGGACAGCGAAACCCGTTCGCGATCCATATCCACATCCAGTACCTCGACCGAAACTTCCTGGCCAACTTCCACCACTTCGGAGGGGTGATCGATATGCTTCCAAGAAAGTTCGGATACGTGCACCAGGCCGTCTACTCCGCCCAAGTCCACGAACGCACCGAAGTTGACGATGGAAGAAACCACGCCGGAACGAATCTGACCCTTTTGCAAGGTATCCAGGAACTGGGTACGTACCTCCGCCTGGGTTTGCTCCAACCAGGCACGACGGGAAAGCACCACGTTATTGCGGTTCTCATCCAGTTCAATAATCTTGGCTTCGAGCTCGCGACCAATATAGGGAGCGAGGTCGCGTACCCGGCGCATCTCTACCAGCGAAGCCGGCAAGAAACCACGCAGACCGATATCCAAAATCAGGCCGCCCTTGACCACCTCGATCACGGTACCGGTGACCACGCCATCGGCTTCCTTGACCTTCTGGACGTCGCCCCAGGCACGCTCGTATTGGGCACGCTTCTTCGAAAGCAGTAAGCGCCCCTCCTTATCTTCCTTCTGCAATACCAGGGCTTCGATTTCGTCGCCCACCTGGACAACGTCTTCGGGACTCACATCATGTTTGATGGATAGTTCGCGGGAGAGGATAACGCCCTCGGTTTTATAACCAATATCGAGGAGGACTTCATCGCGGTCGACCCGCACGACAGTACCGGTAACGATGTCGCCATCGCCAAAGTACTTAATAGTTTTATCGATTGCAGCAAGTAGTTCTTCTTGTGAACCGATATCGTTTACGGCAACTTGATCCAGCTGCTCAGTAGAGGTGGTCATAGAGATAATTTCTCCAAAACGGACTTAATAGACAATATGGACAATTTGGTTCCTCATAAGAGAAACCTTGTTGAGCCTATCAGCAAAAACCCTTTCGGCTCCAGCTGAAAGACCCCTTGCGGAGGGTATTTTGGCAAAATGTAGGCGATCACACAGTGTTATGAGGGGTGAGGGCGAGCCGGAAGGTTCCGAAGCTGCTCTGCGTTACCGCAATACGCAGCTGCCTAATGGGCGGCGCTCCGCCAGTTTTCCCCCACCCCGATGCCGACTACCAGGGGTACGGCAAGCTCCGCAGCATGGCACATTGCTTCCTCTACCAGGGCACGCAACCGCTCTTCCTCCCCCGGAGCTACTTCCAGGATTAATTCATCATGGATCTGCAGTAGCACCCGAGAAGCCAACTTTTGCTTCTTCAGTTCCTGATCCACCCGAATCATTGCCTGCTTCATCAAATC
The DNA here is from genome assembly GCF_002848005.1 of Varibaculum cambriense. Taxonomy (GTDB): domain Bacteria; phylum Actinomycetota; class Actinomycetes; order Actinomycetales; family Actinomycetaceae; genus Varibaculum; species Varibaculum cambriense_B. The sequence goes on from NZ_PKHX01000004.1 coordinate 199,407, forward strand.
CGCAGCCGTGCCCTGGATGGGGGCATTAAGGGCTGCGCGCTCCGCCATGCGCCGTAAAGTGTGATTGGAGCTTCTGAGGTCGGGCAGTTGCCGACGCCGCCCCTGCATGGTTTCGGTATAGCCCCGCTCGCGCGCCTCCTCCACGATCTGCCGCAAATAGTTGCGAACTTTGCCGAAACGTTGAAAATAACTTTCCATTAGCTTTTCGGCTTCCTTTTGGCCAATCCGCAGCTGATTCGCCAGTCCGTAAGCCGACAGGCCGTAGGCCAAACCATAGGAAGTGGCTTTTACCTGCGAGCGCATCTGATCATCGACCTGTTCAGCGGGAATCCCGAAAATCATGGCCGCCATAGTGCGGTGTAAATCTTCGCCAGTCCTAATGGCCGCTATCAGATCTTGATCCCCTGACATATGCGCCATTACCCGCATCTCAATCTGGGAATAATCCACGCTCATCAAGTTTTCGAATCCTGATCCGCACACAAAGGCCTCCCGGATACGTTGCCCAGTATCGGAGCGTACCGGAATGTTCTGCAAGTTGGGATCGGCAGATGAGAGCCTGCCGGTAGCAGTCACAGTTTGCTTAAAAGTGGTGTGGATCCGGCCATCAGCTTGCACTGCCTTTTGCAACCCTTCCACGGTCTGCAAAAGTTTAATCGAGTCCCGGTGCGCCAGCAGATACTGCAAGAACGGATGCTCGGTTTTGCTAAATAGCCACTCCAGGGCATCCGCATTCGTGGTGTATCCGGTACGAGTTTTCTTCGTTTTCGGCATCCCCAACTGGTCAAATAACACTTCTTGCAGCTGTTTGGGGCTAGAAAGATTCAGCTCTGGCCGGTTTACTTCGCTTCTGGCCGCCTGCTTAGCGTCCTCGGTTTGCCGCCTTAAATCATTTTCTAAATCCCCTAGCACCTGGTCAGAAAGGGCAATTCCGGTATCTTCCATCCGGGCAAGAATCTCGGCGATCGGCCGCTCCATCTCTAGCCATAAATGCTGGGCACTTCCGGTAGCTAACCGTGCTTGTTCCCCGCTAGCAATCTCGGGTAGAGCCGCTGCGATCTGGGCGGTCTTAGTGTTCGAGGTACCGGAAAGGTCCAAGGCCGTCTGTCCGCTAGCTTCTTTTTCTGCTACCACCAAAGGACGCCCCAAAATTTTCCCGCTCAATACCTCGATGCCGTAGGAGCGGGCAGAAGGATCTAGCAGATAGCCACCAATTTCACTGTCCCAACTGGGCAAACCGAGCGTGATCCCCGCCCCTTTCAGGGCGTGCCAGGCGCTCTTCCAGTTATGGAAAATGCTCTCCTTAGGGTCTTGCAACCACTGGCGCAGCGCCGCTACGGTGTCTGCATCATCTTCAATGAGACTAATACTGGCTGCTTCGTTTTTACTGGCCAAAGTAACCTGGGTGGCCTCTCCGCTGCCCGGAGTGGTAACTCCTTCGACTACTACCCCTACCGGACCGCTAAGGTCGGCTATCCAGGCCGCTATCTTTTCTGGAGCAATAAGTTTAACTTCGGGGCGTTTTTCCGCGGGCTTAGCTGCGAGGGCGAATGCGGGGATACTGGCTAAAGCCTGGCGGGTGCCCTGTCCAATCTCCAATTTGTCTAGTAGTTTTTCTAGCTGCCCGGCATCGGCTTTCCCAAAGGTGAGTTCTGAAACCTCTACTCCTAAATCCAGATCGGTCAGCAGCGCATTCAGTTTCCGGTTACGTTTAACGTCCTCCAGGTGAGCGCGCAGGTCTTCCCCGCGTTTACCGCCAATATCGGCGGCATGGGCGATCACTCCTGCTAAGCCGTCATATTTATTTATCCAGGAGGCAGCGGTTTTCTCCCCCACCCCGGGAACCCCGGGGAGATTATCGGCTTTTTCTCCCACCAAGGCGGCAATCTCGGGATACCGGTGCGGCGGTACCCCGTATTTTTCTTCAATAGCCCCGGGTGTCATCCGCTTAAGGTCAGTGATCGAGCGGGAAGGATAAAGCACGGTAACTTGCTCGTTTGATAACTGGAAAGTATCGCGATCCCCGCTAGCGACCAACACCTGGAACCCGGCAGCACTTCCTCGGCTAGCTAGGGTAGCCAAAATGTCGTCGGCCTCGATATTTTCTTGTTCTAAGGTAGTGATTCCCAGATGAGCTAGTGCCTCTTTAATCAGTTCAACTTGTCCAGAAAATTCGGGCGGAGTAGGTTTGCGGCCGGCCTTGTATTCGGGGTATTCCTCGGTGCGGAAAGAATGGCGCGAAACGTCAAAAGCCACCGCTAAATAGTCGGGTTGCTCCTCTTGTAGCATCTTAACCAGCATCCGCAAGAACCCGAATACCGCGTTAGTGTATTGTCCCTCTTGGGTACGGAAATTTGCGGGGTCAAGGGCGTAGAACGCGCGAAAAGCTGCGGAATGCCCGTCAACTACTAGCAGAGTTTTATTTTCGGCCATGTTTTCCTCCTGGTAACCATCCTAAAGGAAAGGCCTTACTGTCACAGCAACCGCCTATAGTTGCTGCTTAACTGGCTTTAGCCGATCTGTTCCACCACGGCTTCGGCAACTTCGCGCATAGTGAGGCGCCGATTCATGGAAGTGGTTTGGATCCAACGGAAAGCATCCGGTTCACTCATTTCCATGTTTTCCATCAGCAGCCCTTTAGCCCGATCTACCACTTTGCGAGTCTCGAAACGATCCTGCAAGTCAGCTACTTCACCTTCCAAAGATTGAATCTCACTATGGCGGGAAAGCGCGATTTCTACTGCCGGCAAGAGTTCGGCAGGGGTGAAAGGTTTAACCACATAGGCCATGGCGCCTGCGTCTCGCGCTCGCTCCACCAACTCTTTTTGCGAAAATGCGGTGAGCATCACTACTGCGCAAGAGATCTCCTTCATGATCTTTTCCGCAGCCGTAATTCCGTCCATTTTGGGCATCTTTACATCCATTACACACAGGTCAGGATGGTTTTCTATCGCTGCCTGATAGGCAGCTTCCCCATCTCCGGCCTCGGCTACTACTTCGTAACCGGCATCCGTGAGAGTTTCCACAATATCCAGGCGGATCAGGGTTTCATCCTCGGCTACCAGCACTTTACGGGAAGCAGTCTGATTTTTCTTGGTGTTAGATTTCGAAGTTGCCACGTGTCTATATTAGACTGAAACCCGTCGCGCTTAACAGCGTTACAAAAAAGCCTCGATGGCGGAATTGGTAGACGCAGCGGATTCAAAATCCGCCGTCCTTCACCGGACATGTGGGTTCGAGTCCCACTCGAGGTACTGATCAGGGCGTAACCCCAGGATATTGGCGTTTTAATCGCCCGTTTTAATCTATTCTCCTTCCGGGTAAGCTGCGCTATTTTTAGCTTTCCGCGCCAAAGCCGCCAGATAAAACCCCCTTATGAAAATCCTCACTAAGACAGATTCCTCTCGGATAGGAACCATCTTCTTAGGAACTATGCTCACGAGGGCGCATTTGCCTTTTTACGGCCTGCAGCACCCTACTGCCTGGCTTGCTAACGCTTACGGCGTTCGCGTACCCGTACCGAAATTTGGATGGGACTGCCGATAAAACCGTACTCTTCGCGCAGGCGATGTTCGATAAAGCGGCGATAGGACGGATCTAGGAACCCGGTGGTAAAGAGCACAAACCGGGGAGGAGCTGCTGAAACCTGGGTAGCGAACATGATCCGCGGCTGTTTTCCTCCCCTAACCGGGTGCGGATGTTCAGCAACCAACCGCCCCAGGAAAGTGTTAAGTTCACTGGTGGTAATCCGGGTATTCCAACCTGCAAGTGCCTGGGCTAAAGCCCCCTGGATCCGGTTAGTATGCCAGGCGGTTTTCGCCGAAAGGTTAACTCGGGGAGCCCAATCCACGTGAGACAGCTGCAGTTCCCATTCGCGTTCTAAATCGTGGCGACGTTCCTCATCCAGCAAATCCCATTTATTGTTTACCAGTACCAGAGCCCGACCCGCAGAAATAACATCTTCAATGATCCTAATATCCGCGCTGGCCAGGGGCTGGGAGGCATCGAGTAACACCATTGCCACATCGGCCTCCTCAATCGCGGCCTGGGTGCGCAAGGAAGCATAAAAGTCCGCACCCCGACTCTTCAGCATCCGGCGGCGAATCCCGGCGGTATCCACGAATGTCCAGGGAACCCCAGCGATCTCGATTACTTCATCTACCGGATCACGGGTAGTACCTGCCAGTTCGTTGACCACTACTCGCTGGGAACCGGCAAGCGCGTTAAGCAGCGAAGACTTACCCACATTAGGGCGACCAATCAGCGCCACGCGCCCCGGGCTGCCCTCTGGAAGCGCCCGCGAATACTGGGATTCTTCCGGCAGCATTCCAATCGCTTTATCCAACAGATCACCACTGCCCCGCCCATGGAGGGCAGACAGCGGGAAGGGTTCTCCTAGCCCCAATGACCACAGCGCGGCCGCATCGGCCTCCACCCGCTCGGAATCAACCTTATTGGCTACTAAAATCACCGGTTTATTACAGCGCTGCAAAATCCGAGCAATCTGCATATCGGTTTCGGTGGGTCCCACCCCGGCATCGGTTACAAATAGCACCGCATCGGCAAGCTGGATCGAGGCTTCGGCTTGCGCCGCCACCATCTGATCCAAACCCTTTACGCCCAGTTCCCAGCCGCCAGTGTCCAGCAATTGGAAATCTTTACCCGCCCACTGCGCTTGGTAACGTACCCGATCGCGGGTTACTCCCGGCTGGTCTTGTACAACGGCCGCGCGCCGCCCTAAAATTCGGTTGACCAGGGTGGATTTACCTACGTTTGGGCGCCCGATAACCGCAAGTACCGGCAGGGCGCCGCTGTCCGGCGTTTGCGCAGAGGCAGCTTCGCCCTCAAGTAGCTCCAGATCGTCATCCTGTAGCTCAATTTCACTGAGCAGATTCGCAGAATCCGCGGGGTTTAAGTCTTCACTCACGCCTTTTAGTTTAGGCGAGGCCAGGTGGCTTTGGCGAAACCTTATCCTTGACGCGCCCGGAAAGTCCGGCCGACCATTTCCACTACCGCTTCCATAGTTTCTTGTTCATCCAGGTCGGAAGAATCTAGCAGTTCAACCCCGGGAGCAGGAGTCGTGAAGTTGTTTACTTGGGAGTCGGCCAGGTCACGGGCGGCAACTGCATCGCTACCGGCTCCTGGCTGCTGGGCGCGGCGCTGCTCGCGCACCTCGGGAGAGGCAGTGAGCAAGATTTTAACGTCTGCATCCGGAGCCACCACGGTAGTAATATCGCGCCCTTCGGCTACGATTCCCCGCCCGGATGCTTGGGCGGCTTGGATGATTTGCCGTTGGCGGGCAATCATCTGTTCACGTACCCCGGGAACCGCACTAACCTGGGAGACAGCGCTATTTACTTCCTCCCCGTGCAGGAAACGAGTCACGTCCCGCCCCTCGATCAAGATACGCGGAGCATGGGCGACTGCTTCTACCTGCATCGGAATCGTGGTGGCCAGCGTCGTAAGCGTCGCAGAGTCATTTAGATCTGCATGTTGCTGCAGGGCATACCAGGTGAGGGCGCGATACATAGCGCCAGTGTTCAAAAAGTTAGTGCCTAGCTCCGCAGCAGATAGGCGCGCGATGGTAGATTTGCCTGCCCCGCTGGGACCATCAATGGCGATTACCAAGCCGGCTCCAAGAATCTGCTGGCTAACGTATTGCGAACCGTCACCTGACATAGCGTTATAACCCTTCTGAAAGCATTATTACTGGAACGCGCGAATGCGTCCCCTACCCTTCGATACTATGCCATTTATAGCCGTTTAGGATAGCTTCCTCGCTAATATCTAAAGCGAATAAGCTAAGAAGACACGATTTCCCAGCCTTTTATCTCCAGTTTTTCCGCCAGCGAGGCCGCGGAGTTAGGTTCAATCGACAACCGGGCTATCCCGAAGGCCGCTCCTGGGGAGTGCTCCAGTTCCAAATCTTCAATATTGATACCGGTCTCTCCTACCGCCTGGAAAAGTCTGCCTAAGGTACCGGCCTCGTCTGGCACTTTAACCATTACTTCCTGGTAGCGTCGGGGTGCTCCCCCGTGTTTGCCGGGGATACGCGCCACACCTAAGTTGCCTTGTCGCATCGCTAAGGTTACGGCTCCTACCAAGCTGGGGGATGGGATATTGGCTCCGGGATGTTCGAGGGCGTGCAAAACTTGCTGCATATCATCAGCAAATCCCCGCAACACTTTCGCTACATGCTCGGCGTTACCCGCAATGATTGCTGCCCACAGGGCGGGATCGGAAGAAGCAATCCGGGTGGTATCCCGCAGCCCTTGCCCCGCTAGTCCTAAGGATTCCGGCATCGCTTTCGCGAGTTGCGCGGCTAAGAGGGAAGATACCAATTGGGGAACATGGGAAACTAACGCCACCGATTGGTCATGAGTTTCCGCATCCAGTTGCAGCGGCAGGGAACCTACATCTAAAGCGAGGCTGCGCATCGCTAAAACTGCCCCCGTCGCAGTTTCCTGGTTGGGAACTATCACCCAGGGGCGAGACTCGAACAGGTCTTCGCGGGCAAACGCCGTCCCGGAACGCTCTCTGCCCGCCATAGGATGCGAGCCTACGTAGCGGGTCAGATCCGCGCCGGCCTGCGCAACTTCCTCTAAAATCACGCTTTTTACCGAGGCCACATCGGTAACTAGGGCACTCGGGAACTCTTTTAGAGCAGCGATTACCTGGTCGGCAGCCACATCAGGAGGCGTGGCTACCACTACTAGCGCGGGTTCGGGGGAGTTTTCCTCCCAGTTACTACCGGCTCCCATATCGCAGGCCAGAGCGCTAACTACCGGATAAATATCGCGTAAAAAAACTTGGACTCCCAGTTTGCTCAGGCGCATCCCCAGGGATGCGCCTAGCAGGCCCGCTCCAATAATCAATACTGGTTCGGTGGTACCTACCTCGGTGACAGAGGGCGGAGACTGTGTGTTTGCCATAGCTTCACCCTAAAGGCCGACGCTTTGCATCAGTACGCTTAGCTCAGGTTTTGAGAGGCGACGGGTTGCCCCTAGGGGCAAAGTCCCCAGTTTAACGGTGCCATGCGCAATCCGCGATAGCTCCATCACCGGGGCTCCTACCTCCTCTAACATGCGACGCACAATCCGGTTTCGTCCCAGATGCAGCTCAATTTCCACCAAGGTGAGCCCCCCGTGAGTACCTTTTATTGATACCCGGTCAGCCTGCGCAAACCCGTCATCCAGAATGATTCCGGAGCGCAGCTCCTGGGCAGTTTTGCCGGTAAATTTGCCTTTAACCGTGGCTAAATAGGTTTTCGGCACCTCCCAGGAGGGATGGGTGAGGCGGTTAGCCAGTTCCCCATCGTTAGTTAGCAGCAAAAGTCCGGAAGTATCCACGTCTAACCTGCCGACATGGAACAGTCGTTCCCGGTAGTCGGTCAAAAATTGGGTGAGGTCGTGGGGGTCACCACGGAGGGAAGATTCCACCCCGGTGGGTTTATTGAGGGCGATCGTTACTCGGGAATCATCAATCATCACTAGCTGTCCATCTACATGCAACATCACCTGATCGGGGTCAACTTTGGTACCTAGCTCGCGCACCACTTTGCCGTTGACTTTCACCCGCCCGGAAACAATCAGTTTTTCGCAGGCACGCCGGGATGCTACCCCGGCAGCGGCCAAAACTTTTTGTAGTCGTTCTTCTTTACCGCTTTCGGTGCTGGTTTGCGGTTTTAACACGGGCACCTGCGGGTCTTGACGGCGGGGAGGCATCGGGGCTAAGGGGATTTTGTCAGCCCGGCGCCCTTGACGGTCGGTACCCTCATCGCTTTCCTGATAGGAACTAAGATCAGTCAACTTGGCTTCTCCTATTGGGTTTTATTTCTTAACTGCCCTCATCCTATCGCGGCGCCAAATTATTCTTTGAGCCGGGCTTCTAACTCGTCTAGTTCTTCACTGCCCGGCAGATGCGGAGCCAGCGGCGGGAGTTCATCTAGGCTGGCTAGCCCCATTCGTTCTAAGAAACTGGTAGTGGTGCCGTAAAGAATCGCCCCCGAATCTGCCCGCTCAACTTCTCTAATTAAGTCGTGCGCTAACAGGGTTCGTACTACCCCATCTACGCTCACTCCCCTAATACTGGCGATCACCGAGCGGGAGACCGGCTGGCGGTAAGCGATTACGGCTAGGGTTTCTAAAGCGGGGTTGGACAGATGGGAGGTTCCCCCTTGGGTTAGGAAGTCGGAGACTACTTCTTCTTGCGCGGGGGCAGAATAGATCCGCCATCCTCCAGCCACGTTGCGTAATATGAATCCGTGAGGACGAGCGGTTTCGCCTGCATATTCGGCACGCAATTGCTCTAAAGCTACCTTTACCTGTTGGGGGTTGCTTTTAAGGCGCGGCGCGAGTTCCTCGGGGCTTAGTGGCTCACTGGCGACAATCAAAATTGCCTCGAGGCCGGCCAGTAGCTGTTCATCGGCGGAGTTAGTCATCGGTGGCTCCATATTCGTCAAAAATAAAGTTGTTGAAGTCTGGGATTTCCTTAGTATCTAAGGTCACATAAAGTTCTTCCAGCGCGCTTTCTTGGGTAAATTCCACGCAGCGATGCCGGTAGAGTTCCAGTAAAGCCAGGAAACGGGTGACTCTTTCAGTGGCGTTTTTGGCGGAGCGGGTTAGCTCGCTAAAGCTAGCTTTGCCGCTTCGTTTTAACTCGGCAACCACGATTTGGGCTTGCTCTGCCAGAGAGGCTTGCGGCAGGTGTAGATGGGACAGGGAAACTTGCGGCGGACGGCGGGTAAAAGCCTCCGCGGCGGCGCGGGCTAAATCTTCGGGGGTGAAGTCCACTCGTAGCGGTGGCAAGAGGCGAGCGAACTTGGCGGGCAGGGGAACTTCCCGCGGATAGTAAGCCTGACCTTCCCCGATGCGCTCACGTAAATACTCTGCGACTTCCTTATAGGCACGGTACTGTAATAGCCGAGAAAATAGCAGGTCGCGTGCCTCTAAATATTCGGGATCTAGTTCCTCGGTTTCTTCTCCCGGCAGCAGCTGACTGGCCTTGATATTTAGCAAAGTGGCTGCGATCTCTAGGAACTGGGAGGCTTGCGATAAATCCGGAAATGCCTGCATATAGGCTATAAAATCATCGGTTACCTGCGCTAATGCCACCTCGGTAATATCCAGTTTATTCTTGATAATCAAGGAGAGCAGCAGATCTAGCGGCCCGGAAAATACTTCTAGTTCCAGTTCAAAAGGGGGAACTTTTTCCGGCTCGGTTTTTCCGCCTAGCTGAGGAGGAAACAGCGTTGCCCCTTCCCCATTTACTGCTTGGAGATTAGTCGCAGTAGCCGGCGAGTTAGGCGGCGTCACCACGAGCAATAACCTCGCGCGCCAACTGCCGGTAAGCTGCCGCTCCCGGATGAGAAGGCGCAAAAGTAGTGATCGGTTCGGTAGCTACCGAGGCGTCCGGGAACTTTACAGTCCGGCGAATAACCGTCTGATAGACCCGATCCCCGAATGCCTCTTGCAGGCGCTCCATTACTTCTCGCGAATGTAGGGTGCGGGTATCGACCATAGTCGCCAAAATCCCGTCTATCTTCAGTTTCGGGTTTAGACGGTCACGGACTTTTTCAATGGTTTCTACCAGCAGTGCTACCCCACGCAGGGCGAAAAATTCGGTTTCCATGGGGATCATTACCCCGTGCGCCGCAGTCAGAGCATTCACCGTCAGCAACCCCAGGGACGGCTGGCAATCAATCAAAATCACATCATACTTTTCGCTAACCGGGTGGAGGGCGCGGGCGAGCGCCATTTCCCGGGCGACCTCGTTAACCATTTGAATCTCGGCAGCGGAAAGATCGATATTGGCCGGCACCAGATCCATACCCTCGATCGCAGTGGGATGAATAACCTGCTCCACATTGACGTTGCGATCCAGGAGCACATTGTAGATAGTGGCGTCCAGGTCGTTGCCGTTTACCCCCAGTCCGGCAGTCGCGGCACCTTGGGGATCGAAATCTACAATCAGCACCTTGCGCCCATACTCTGCCAAAGACGCAGCCAAGTTAATGGTGGTAGTAGTCTTACCAACCCCGCCTTTTTGGTTGCACATGGCAATAATCCGCGCGGGCCCATGAGACTTTAGGGGCGCAGGCGCGGGAAACTCCGCATCTTTCGGGGTTGGCGGGGGCATCAAACCTGGTTGAATATCGCTCACCCTTATAACGATATGACAACCTGAGAAAAAATGTTACCAAGCGGCGTTCCCGTAGCCTTTTATCCCCATTCGGTATCGCGAGATCGGTATCTAGCTACTGCCATATTAAAAAAGAAGCGAAAATAACTCGCTGGCAGAGATTTAAGTACAGGTAGACTTCTCCAGGCACATCAGAATAACTTGCGGGATTGTGGAGCTAAGACCTGATTCAAGCAGTGGCACACAATGAGCAAATTATTTTTCTGAGTAGCTGCGGTGACGTCCTGTGCGGGGAAAATATTTTATCCGAGTAGGTGCGGTGGGCATAAAGTCTGAGAAAATACGTCAGTATTTTCCAGACTTTGGGCAGGAGGAAAAATATTTTTCCCGCACCACCCCGCACTACCCTGCACCCCCACAACCGGCACCAACCACTACCGGGCACGCGGATGGGTCTCTTGGTACACCTCGCGCAACAAAGTCGCGGTGACCTTGGTATAGATCTGGGTGGTGGTTACGTTCACGTGACCGAGCAGCTCTTGCACTACCCTAACGTCCGCTCCGCCCTCTAACATATGGGTGGCGAAGGAATGCCGCAGGCTGTGGGGTGAAACCGGTGTTTTTATCCCCGCTTTTTCCGCGGCCTCGCGAATAATATTCCAGGCGCTTTGCCGGCTTAGACGCCCTCCCCGCAGATTCAAGAACAGCGCGGAACTACCCCGGCCTTTTTGCGCAAGCTGTGGGCGGGCGCGTACCAAATACGCTTCTAAGGCCTTGACTGCGTATTCCCCTAGCGGTACTAGCCGTTGCTTGTTGCCTTTTCCGGTTACGGTAACTAGGGTAATCGGGTTTTCTTCCGAATCCTCTGCCTCACTACCAGCTAAAACTCCTAAATCATCCACGTCTAGGGCGCACACCTCACTCACCCGGGCTCCCGACGCATACAAGGTCTCCAGCAGTGCTCGCGAGCGCAAAGAAGCGGGGTCTTCCCCGCTAAAAGCTTCCAGCAGGACGCGAGTCTGGGTGATGCTGAGTGCTTTGGGAAGCGGTCGCGCTAGGCGGGGATTTTCTAGGCTCTCGGTGGGGTCAGTGCTACTCAATCGTTCGTTTAACATAAAGCCGTGGAATCCGCGCAGAGAGGCCATTAGCCGCGCAATTGAAGAGGCCGCCAACGGGTTTTTCCCGTCTTCTCCGGCTGCGGCTGCCTGCAAGAACGCCCGCAAAGTTTCGGGGGTGATTTCCGCTAGAGAATGAACACCAGCACCGACTAAATATTCGTGGTAACGCGCCAAGTCACGCCGGTAGGAGCCGACAGTGTTATTTGATAGTCCGCGTTCAATCGCCAGGTGATCTAGATATGCCCCGCTCGCCTGCTCGATTTCATCCATAGGGCTATTTTAGAGGGCGCATCCGTTTTTACCTGACTGCCACCTGTAGCAAAGTTATTTTCCCCACCGGGACACGCCAGGGTGATAATAGAAGCACCGTTGATTTTTAGGAGTGATCTTTTATGGCTTTATTCGCGATTGAATATTTTTACGACCCTGCCGCTGCTGCAAAAATGGATGAGGTACGCCCTGACCACCGCGCTCATCTGCGCGCCCTGCACGATCAAGGGATTGTGAAACTAGTGGGCTCTTGGGTCAATGACCCCCATCCGGGCGCGCTCATCGCAGTGGAAGCCGAATCTAGCGAGGACGCCCTCACCGCTTTAGCTGAGGATCCTTTCTTCCTCGCCGGTTTCATTACCGAGCGCAAAGTGCACCAGTGGAACGTAATCATCGGAGAAATTGCTTAGTCAAAGCTCTGTTAGCGACGCCTGGATTTATCAGAGGCAGGGCGTACGCCCTCTAAGCGCTAATTTTCCCGCCCCGCCTGCAGTAGGGTTTCCCTACTACCTCTTCCATATTAACTGCCGCGTTGATACAGAACCGTTAAGGCTTGAGGGAGGTGGCCGGGATCATGTAGATTCCGGTTTCTTTATCCTGCATTACCGCTTGCAGGTGTCCTACGATAATCCCCATCACTTTCGGCTTTTTCTTTGCGTATTGGTAGAAGCGAGTAAGACTGGTTATTGCATCATCGATGCTGCCATCACTTAGTTTAATTTCAAAGGCCGCATAGTCGCCATTCTTAAATTCGAGGATGGCATCTACTTCATCACCCGAAGCATTATCGCGGAAATGGAAAAGATGACCTCCGTGATAGTCGGCCAAAATTCGTAAATCCCGCTCCACCAGTGCCTCAAATAGCAGACCAAAGGTTTCATGGTCATGCAGCAATTTTTCAACACTGAGACCCAGGCTTGCACAACAAAGGGAAGGATCCACCAGATGCCGTTTCGCTGCTTTCCCAATTCTTGCTGAGGAGCGGTAATTAAGACTGAAGGCTTCTTGATTTGCGGTTAAATATAAACTGTCTAGGACGCCGAGGTAATCTGCGATGGTGGCGCGGCTTTCGATTATTTCATCTTGATTTTCATATTCTTCGATATCTTTAACCAGGGTTTTGTTTCCTACTAAAGTTGACTCATTTCTGGAAAGCGAACGTAAAAGCATACGCATCTTGTGCGGGTTACGTTTCTTAACTGCCCCTTCATGCATATCTTTAGTCACCAAGGAATCAATATAGCTTTCGGGAATAACTCCGCAATCTTCTTCCGCGGTGTAGATGTTTTCCGGCCATCCCCCTCTAATAATGAGACGGGCAAGTTTTTCCAGCTCTACCTTGCCCACGTATCCCGTTTCGACAGTTCCTTCCAATAGTCCCGAAAGCGATACCTCCCCAGTGGAATCACCTGATTCATACAGGCTCATAGGATGCATGCGCAGGGTTACTATTCTTCCCACCCCGGAGTGGAATACTTTGTGCGTGCCTTCATTGACTTTCAAAGCGGTTGAACCGGTGAGGACAAATTTCCCCTTTTCCCGGTCTGTGTCACACTCATGCCGTACTGCATCCCAAATCTCGGGAACAATCTGCCATTCATCAATCAATTGCGGACTTAGGTGAGTAAAGATGTATTTGGGATCAACCATTGCCAGGTCACGCTGACTTCGATCCGTTAGATAACTGACGCTATTTGCTTGCGCCAAGCTCGTCCAAGTCTTTCCACACCACTTCGGTCCCTCAATAGAGACAGCTCCGAAGATGTTTAAATATCTTGCGATTTTTTCGTCGATAAGCCTTGATCGATATCCCGGTTTTTTTAAGCTCACTACCCTACCTCCAAAAGAAGTCTACCTGGGCATTGAGCACTTTTCAAGCAATTCATTGCGCACTTTTCAGACAATTTACTAAGCACTTTTCAAGCAATTCAGTGTGCACTTTTCAGAGATTGCTCTTATTGAACTGCTAATTCACACGGTGATTTGTTCACCGGAAACACCTTACGACATCAAAAACAATCTGGCGCGACTTGACTAAAGTAAACCAGCGGATGTGAGCACCGCGGAAATCTTTCCGCAACACCTGGATTTTAGAGGCAGAGGGTGCGCCCTCTAACTGCCCTCTACGCCACCTGCAGGGGTTTTATCTGGTCAAGTTCAGCTCCTGAACGGTCACTGGCAAGATCAAGCTCATAGCGGGATTGTAGATTCAACCAAAACTCAGCAGAAGTTCCAAAGAAGCGTGAAAGACGCAGGGCAGTGTCCGCGCTTATTCCTCGCTTACCATGCACAATTTCATTGATGCGCCGTGGCGGCACCCCAATTGAGACAGCTAGTTTATTCTGGCTAAGCCCCATTTCAGTAAGAAAGTCTTCACTGAGGACTTCACCGGGGTGAATAGGGGCTAGCTTTTCAATGGTAGTCAACAATCTCCACCTCCTTGGGGCCGGAGGACGTCCATACAAAACACATCCTCCACTGTTCATTTATCCTGATGCTATATTGTCCTGAGCGGTCGCCCTTGAGCGCTTCTAGCCGGTTTCCCGGTGGAACCCGCAAATCTTCTAGGCAAACTGCAGCGCCAACTTGACGTAGTTTACGCAGTGCAGTCCGCTGGATTCGCGGGTCAAGAGAACGTACCGGCTGCCGATTCCACAGCCGCTCCGTTTCCTTGTTCCCGAACGACCTAATCATCTAAATAGTATAACGTAATCCGTTAATAACGCTAGACGTTAAATGTGAATTCGACGGGTTTTCGAAAGAAAGTAACCTCACCCTAGCCCCTCCCCCTATTTCGTATTACAATTACGGGCATGAAAACTATCAACGGGCAACCAGTCTGCGAAGAGCAAATCGATGCATGGGTGGCCGAAGCCGAAAACGGCTACGACGTAGAGACGCTTCGACGTCGAGGAAGGAAACCGCGCCATGAAGATGCCGCTAAGGTTATCTCCATTCGACTTTCCCCCAGTGAGATCTTGAATCTCGACAAGTATGCGGCTGCCAACGGATGGTCAAGGTCACAGGCAATCCGCGAAGCGTTAAAAGATGCCATCTAGAAATGGATGTACGACGGAGCGCCACGAAACACGGCACCGAAACGATCATCCACTCGATGAAGGCACGCAAACAGTACCGCAGCCTGCTCGATTAGTCTCGAAGAATAAATTCCATCGCGTTTGTCCCTCTTTCTTATCCAAAAGCCCGGATCTAATAGACAGACAGCACTCAGCAGACGCTAGACGTTAAATTTGAATTCGACTACGTCGCCGTCCTGCATTACGTATTCTTTGCCTTCTTGACGCAGCTTTCCCGCATCACGGGCGGCATGAATCGAACCTAGCTCCACTAACTCGTCGAAACCAATAATCTCAGCTTTGATGAATCCGCGCTCAAAATCGCTATGAATTACCCCGGCCGCCTGGGGAGCGGTCCAGCCTTTATGAATGGTCCAGGCACGGGACTCTTTTTCCCCGGCAGTTAGGAAAGTTTGCAGGCCCAAAGTATCGAAACCTACCCGGGCTAATTGGTCGAGTCCGGATTCGCTTTGCCCGGATTCTTCCAGCATTTCCCGGGCATCCTCTTCATCCAGTTCCACTAGGTCGGCCTCGAACTGGGCATCTAGAAAAATGGCTTTCGCCGGCGCTACCAGCTTTTCGAGTTCGCGGCGCTGATCCCCATCCAGCACCTGTTCGGCATCCATATTGAACACATAAATAAAAGGCTTCAAAGTCATCAACTGGAATTCTTTTAGCAGCTCTTTATCCAAGTCACCGTGGGCAGATAAAAGCTCTCCGTCCTCTAATATCGCCTGGGCTTTCTTTACTTCCGCTAACACTTCCGGCGGAGTTTTCCGTCCGCGCACTTCCTTTTCTAGCCGCGGCACTGCTTTTTCTAGAGTCTGCAGGTCAGCCAGGATTAGCTCGGTAGAGATAGTTTCAATATCGGAGGCAGGATCGATCTTGCCATCTACGTGCACCACGTCCGGGTCGCTAAACACTCGGGTGACTTGGCAGATGGCGTCGGCTTCCCGAATATTGGCTAGGAACTGATTACCTAGCCCTTCCCCTTGGGAGGCGCCTTTTACGATTCCCGCAATATCTACGAAAGAAACCGTGGCGGGCACGGTCTTGACTGACTTGAACATTTCTGCCAGTTTCTGCAATCGCGGATCCGGCAGCGGTACTACCCCCACGTTGGGGTCGATAGTCGCGAACGGATAATTCGCGGCAAGCACGGTTGCGCGGGTTAGCGCATTGAACAAAGTTGATTTACCGACGTTAGGTAATCCTGCAATCCCAATTGTTAAAGCCACGCCTCTACCCTATCGAAGGGCGAAAGCGGCAGGAAATCTAGCCAAAAAAACGATTAGTTCCCGAGTACGCTCCCTGCCCGTTCTCGGTGGCTCCCGCTAGCCTGCCCCGGTAAGGGTCTGCACAATCTCTGCCAGCGAGGTATAGAACTCCCCCCAGCGGTTGATAGGGAGCAGCACCGCCACTATAACCAGCAGCATGGCGGCTATCGATCCCGCCAGAGAACGTAAATAGGCGGCGCGGGTGCCCGCTTTCATTACTTTCGGGACTCGGCGAATCAACACCGCCAACGCCAAAACGGCCACCACACCTGCCAGCACCATGGTTCCCCACCCCATGAGGGAAAATACCCCCGGACCAGTATCTGGCAGCAGCGCTGAATCAACCCCTTTAACCTGGGCGGTCTTCGGGGAGTCGCTACTGCGCACCTGTTCCCACCAGCGGTAAAGCTCAGGCATTTGCTCCCGCCAAATTGCCCAATTGTGTCCGCCTTTCGACGTGACATGTAGTTGTACCCGGTCGCCTGGTTTAAAAGAAGTCTGCGAAAAGGATTTCGCTAGATGCAGGGAATCTTTATCTAGCCTCGCCCCCGAAACATACATATTTACTGGCCAGGGACGTTCCTGCCCCACTAAAACCGACAGGGTGTTGTCTCGGAATCCGGTGCTATTTTTTCCTCCCCAAGACCCCACAATCGGCTGATCGTAGCCGGAAAGCACTGCGCTAGTCCCAAAAACATCCCCGTAGAGAATCCCCAGACGCGCGCCGCAATAAGCTCCGGAAGAATTCCCGGCGATCATCCAGTCTTTACGCTTATCAGACACATTAGGGAAGCTAGAGCGCACCATTTTGGGAACATCGAAACTAAGCCAGGTGGCAGTTTGCGCCCCGTTCTTTACGTCCGCGCAGGTGGGAGCTTTAAGGTCAACGTTTCCTTCCGGAATAACCACGATAGTGGGAGCGATCTCTCCGCTATCAATTGCTTTTTGCAGGTTGTTAGAAAAATCGAGGGCGAGGGCGACCGATACCGGAGATCCCGGGTAGCCATGAATAAACTCTAAAACGTTATAGGTAGTGGTTTTATCCAGGGGATCATACCCCTGCGGCGTCCACACGATCACCTGCTCTTTTACCCCAGATTTCGGCCCGGAGAACACTGTTAGTTGCCGGCCGTTCGATAAAGGTTTAAAGCTAGGGATCCATTCTTCTTGCCCCGGTAAAGCCGGCGCGGTCAAGAGATTTAGTTTTTCGGAGGCAGCGGATACGCGCTTGTCTGCTCTCCCAGATTTCTTGGCAGCTATTTTGGATCCCCGCTGGGTATCACTGATTTTTACCTGACGGTTTTGCTGATTGCTAACCATCTGCCACAGCTCAGAAGGGGTAGATACGTATTGCATCGGCAAGTTGACCAGCAGCCCCACTGCCACCACCTGGATCACGGCTACCAATAAAACCACCAAAACCGAGCGTAAGTAACGCCCGGTTTTGCGAATCATAAAAGGCAGTGCTAGCAGCAGAGCGACCGCTGCCGCGCAAAAGAGGATAACGAAGGGTAGCGAGGTAAGCATGCTTGCCCCTAGCAGGTATGCCCCGGATCGTTGGTACGCCGGCGGTTATTGGTTTTTATAATTCCTGCTTCTGTCAGTTCTTTACGCAAGGGTAAAGGCAGCGCGAAAGTTACTGTTTCCTGGGCGGTTTCCACTTCCTCTACTTCCGCAAATCCCCATTGTGCCAGCTGGGCTAAAACCTCTTTTACCAATACTTCTGGCACGGAAGCACCGGAGGTTAGCCCCACGGTTTCCACCCCTTCGAACCAGATCTCTTCCATCTCTAAGGCCTTATCAATGCGATAGGCGCGCTGGGCCCCGCCTACTTCTGCCACTTCTTTTAACCGCACCGAGTTGGAGGAGTTCGCTGACCCTACCACCACTACTACCTCGGCCTGTTCCGCAATCTTTTTTACTGCACCCTGCCGGTTTTGAGTGGCGAAACAAATATCTTCACTGGGGGGATCACTCAATTCGGGGAATCGTTCCCGCAGTCTATCTACAGTTTCTCTAGTTTCATCAAGGCTTAAAGTAGTTTGCGATAGCCACACCACTTTTTCCCGGTCGCGCACCTGCACTTGATCTACATTCTCAGGATCGCCTACTACTTGAATATGTTCGGGAGCTTCCCCTTGGGTGCCTTCAACTTCCTCGTGTCCTTCGTGCCCCACCAGCACAATGTCATAGTCTGCTTTGGCAAAACGCAGGGCTTCGCGGTGAACTTTGGTCACCAGAGGGCAGGTGGCATCCACGGTTTTCAGTCCCCGCCGCTTGGCCTCTTCCCGCACCGCCGGAGATACTCCGTGGGCGGAAAACACTACCCGCGCCCCGGTGGGAACTTCATCTAGTTCAGTTACAAAACGCGCACCCTTGGCACTTAGCTGTTCAACCACGAACTTGTTATGCACAATCTCTTTACGCACATAAACTGGGGCTCCATAGAGCGCTAAGGCTTTTTCTACTACGTCTACCGCGCGATCTACTCCCGCGCAGTAACCGCGCGGGGATGCCAAGAGTACCTTCTTAGTTGCCACGCCCCTATCCTACTCAGGTATTTTACTTCCCGCCGAACCGGTGACTGCCGGGCAGTACCTGTGGGTAGAATGAAGCGGTGCGCACAAATCCTCGGGGTCCGCAAACACCACTGGCTCCCACGGCTGCCCAAACCACTCGGGAAAACCCGTGGCCGCTATCTTTGCTGACCGCTAATATCAAGAAATATGTGAACCGAATGTCGCCGCTGTGGGTCAGCGGGCAGGTGGTGGAATATAAACGCCGTCCGGGCGCGCGCATGGCTTTCTTTGTTCTGCGTGACGCCAACCAAAGCACTTCCATGACGGTAAAGTGCTGGCCTACGGTACTCGATGCGGTCGGGGATAACTTTACCGAGGGCGCGCAAGTAGTTGTGTATGCCAAACCCGATTTTTATGAGGGTTCAGGTTCTCTTTCGCTGATGGCTAAGGAAGTCCACGCAGTCGGGGTGGGAAACCTGCTTGCCCAGATTGAGGCACTCCGCAAGAAACTAGCCGCCGAAGGACTATTTTCCCAGGAAAACAAGCAACCGCTACCGGTGATTCCCCGCAAAATCGGTTTGATCGTAGGGCGCAACGCTAAAGCCAAACAGGACGTAATGGTAAACGCTTTAGCACGCTGGCCACTAGCCGAGTTCGAGATAAGGGAAGTCGCAGTACAAGGTCCCACTTGCGCCGCGGAAGTAACTCGGGCGCTAGCCGAACTGGACTCCCTCCCCCAGGTAGAGGTGATTGTGATTTCCCGCGGCGGCGGCGCAGTCGAAGATCTGCTACCTTTTTCCGATGAATCCCTAGTGCGAGCAGCCGCGGCGGCGCGCACCCCCCTAGTTTCTGCTATCGGGCATGAGGAGGATGCTCCGCTGCTGGATTTTGTGGCTGACTATCGGGCTTCTACCCCCACCGATGCGGCGCGGCGGATTGTGCCGGATTTACAGGAGGAATCTTTGGGAGTTCAGGGCGCCCGCTCCCGTTTGCGCACCCAGATGCTCGCCCTCTTAGATCAACATTTAGGGCAGTTAGCCCAGCTGCGCGCCCGCCCCGTCCTGGCCGACCCTAGCGCGGTTATTGCGGCTCAGGAACATTCTTTGGCGCTAGAGGGTCAGCGGTTGCGTTTTCGTTTTGAAACCCAGCTGGAAAACCAGCTAACTTCCCTGCGCGGATGGCGTGATGCTTTGAAAGCCTATTCTCCCCAGGGGATTTTGGAGCGTGGCTATAGCATTTTGCGTTCGCCTGCCGGTGGGGTCGTCAATTCGGTGTCGCAGGTAAGTAAAGGGGATCTGTTAGAGGCGATTTTCGCTGATGGCACCGCGGTAACCAAGGTTTTTGGTACGAATCAGAAAAAAGCTTAGGAGGCAATGATGAGTGAAGAAAATACGGAAGTTCCAGTGGGAGAACTTTCCTATGAGCAGGCGCGCGAACAGTTGGTGGCCGCGATTGCCCAGTTAGAGTCCGGCAAGCTGGGACTCGAGGAATCTTTGAAGGTGTGGGAGCGCGGGGAACAGCTCGCGAGTCACTGTCAATCCTTTTTAGATGAGGCCAAGCAACGTTTGGAACAGGCTAAGAAATCAGAATAGTCATGCCAACCAGCGAAGATAAGCCGTCACTCAATACCGGGATTAAGGAACAGCTGCCAGCGGACGCCCTAGCGAATACGAAAGACCAAGAGGTTACCCCGCAAGAGGGGACAGAAAACGACGAGCACCTGCCCTTTGAATTGGGGCAAAAGCTGGGGTATCACCGCTCTGCTCCCCTCACCCTCTACCAGATCGTCGATTACGTTTTTGTGGTAATCGCCGCGGTTCTAACCGTGCGTCTGGCTTGGATCTTGCTAAAACATGGTTTCCAATTTTCTCTGGTGATCTTGGTTTATTTAACTTTTTTCTGGGTGCTTTTAGCCTACCTAGCACTACCGCGCCTGCATCAAATAATGTCTTCGCTCTATGTTCCGGACTATTACATTGGGCGTTCTAAAACCGGGGATGGGATTTTGGGGGATCCCATTAACCTGGCTTGGCTGGGAGAAGAGGATGATATCCACCTGGCGCTGCAGGCAGCCGGTTGGACAATGGCTGATGAGATCACGCTTTCTTCTTCTTGGAAAATTATTTTCGCCAGTGTTCTTAAGCGCTCTTACCCAGCGGCTCCGGTTTCTCCGCTCTACCTTTTTGGACGGAAACAAGATTTTGCCTATCAACAAGAGGTAGACGGTAACCCCAGTAAGCGACACCATGTGCGTTTTTGGAAAGTTCCCGAGGCTGGAAACTGCCGGGGGGAATCCAGGTGGATTGGCTGGCAGCGGCAACTTTCGATAAGGCGGTCGGCCTATCGCTATTTACTTTGCAGATCACTCACAAGATTGACGAAAACATCGATATTGAACGTGACCATGTAGTAGACACCGTCCGCGAAGCCTGCACCAGCGTAGAGGTGGAGGTGATTCCCGACGCTACCAGCGCCTATCACTCGCGCAACGGCGGAGGCGACCGGGTGCAAACCGATGGCAGCATGCCGGTGATTGAAGCGAACCTAGTCAGCGAAGAGCACTTGAATCCACATGAAAACCTGGCTTTGCAACACAAAGGGTATTTGCGTTCTTCCCGCGAACAGACAGAAAAGAAAAAGAAACGCCGGTTGCTGCGTGACCGCCAGGTACCAGCCACTTCTTTGGCCTGCGGGATTACTTTAACAGCGTTGCACGCCCTGGAACTGGCAGTTGTCGGCTACATTTTAGCCACCAATCCGAAATACGCTGATGAATTGGGCTTTTCTTTTTACCAGACCCGCCTGGCAGGCTACGGTTTCATGGCGTTAGCGGTCTTACTTACCGTCTTAATCGTGGGAACTTTATTTCACCAAAAATGGATGCGCCTAGGCTTGCTATTGGTGCTAACTGCAACGGTATTTGTGCGGATGATGGAGTCTTTGGGGATTGAGGGCGCTTCTGGCACTCCCCTCTGGATTACTTCCACTACCCTATCGGTGTTGGCGATTTTAGCGATTACTTCCCCGGCTGCGCGGCGTTGGGTAAAGGTCGAATAACTTCACCTGTCTCCCCAACAAACCCCAAATTACTGGTAGGGAGTCACTTCCAGTAGCTTTACCTGGATGGTTTTGCCATTGGGAGCCAGGTAATCAACGGTTTCGCCCACTTTATGCCCCATAATTGCTTGCCCCAGCGGAGCATCCGGGGAATAGACATCCATATGTACGTCGGGGCTGGCTTCGCGTGACCCCATCAAGAAGTTCACTTCCCGCCTCCCTAAGGTAGCTTTTACCACCATCCCGGGCTCTACAATGCCGTCATCTGCAGGCGGCTCGCCTATCTCGGCATTTTCCATGATTTCTTTTAGCTGCAGAATCCGAGTTTCATTCCAAGACTGTTGTTCTCGAGCTGCATGGTAGCCGCCATTTTCTTTTAAGTCACCCTCTTGGCGAGCCTCATCGATTCGACGGGCGATCGCCGGACGCTCTACTTCTTCGAGATGGCGTAGCTCTTCTTTGAGACGATCATATGATTCCTGGGTCATCCAAGTCTTGTCTGCCATCGTGTTCTCCTCAGCTAATAAAACAAAAGACTGACCACGCCGAGCGCGGTCAGTAAAACAGCAGGTATCAGTGTAACAAATTGCCGCTTAAGTTGCTATCAGGGGCAATCTGTGGGAACTACCAGTCTAAACTCTCCGGTCATGCCAGGACCGCGAAATAAGCGGCAATACAAATACAAGTCCACCCCGCCACCGTACCGGCATGAAAAATCTCGTGGTAGCCAAAGTAGCGGGCATTTCTACCTGGCCAACGCAGACCATAAAAAACCGCGCCTATTGTGTAGCAAAGTCCCCCCGCTATCAGCAGCCAGATCAGAGCCAATCCGCCGGCTTGACGTAGCGGCGCCATATAGCCCACAGCTACCCACCCCAGCAAAATGTAGATGGGAACATACAGCCACCGGGGAGCACCTGGCCAAAATATCGAAAGTAAGATTCCGGCCAAGGCACCCAGCCACACCAGCACCAATAGGTTTCTCGCCTGGGGGTAAGACAAGAGGGAGACTGCGATCGGGGTATAAGACCCCGCAATCAACAAGAAAATATTGCAATGATCGAGGCGGCGCATCACGCTGTGAGCACGTTTGCCCCAATCTATGCGGTGGTACAGCGAAGAAACCCCGAAAAGCAGTAGGGAACAAACCAAATAGACCGCACACGCCCAGCGTTCGTTAGCGGTATTGGCTAAACAAATCAGCACAATGGAGGCAGCCAGAGAAAGCGGTACGGTAACGGTGTGAATCCATCCCCGCATTTTAGGCTTGGGCAAGACATTTAGAGAGTCCGTTACTCGTTTTTTTACCTGCGTGTATGTTCCTTCATCAGGTGTCATCCGTCCTCCTCGGGTCAGATAGAAACCTGTCCCAGCCTAAAAGCTACGGCAGACTATTTTACTTGCGACCTACGCTAATGTAGGGGCGCAATACTGTCAACAGCATACCGTAGGGGGTAAAATTCAACTATTAACTCTAAAGGAGCAAGCTTGACTCACCTTACAGATCTGGTCTATCGACTCTATGCCCGCAACCTAGAAAAGGCGCTGCCTACTGAATCTTTGCCGCGCCACGTGGGGGTAATCCTGGATGGGAATCGGCGCTGGGCGCACCAGGTGGGGGCGCAATCTGAAACTGGCCATAGAGTTGGTGCTGACAAGGCTCTCGAATTTTTAGGGTGGAGTGAAGAGGTCGGGATTCCGGTAGTTACCCTCTGGATGCTCTCTACCGATAATCTGCGTCGCTCCGGAGAAGAACTCAGCAAGCTCTTTGACATTATTTGCACCGTTGTAGAACAAATAGCTTCCCTTGACCGCTGGCATTTGCGGTTGTTAGGGAATCTTTCTCTCCTGCCGGATCAGGTACAACAGCGTCTACAACGGGCGGTAGATCAAACGCGTACCGACTCTCCCCTAACCGTAAACATTGCGGTCGGATATGGAGGACGCGAAGAAATTACCGAAGCCGTGCGCAACTTGTTACTGGAAAAGGCACAGGAGGGCGCTACTTTAGAAACCGTAGCTCAAGAACTATCCGTAGATGAAATAACTTCCCACGTCTATACCGCCGGCCAGCCTGACCCGGATTTAGTTATTCGTACCTCGGGTGAACAACGGTTATCTGGATTCTTGATGTGGCAGTCCACTCACTCCGAATACTATTTTTGCGAAGCCTTCTGGCCCGATTTCCGCAAAATCGACTTCTACCGCGCACTGCGCGACTTTGCCCTGCGAGAAAGGCGAATGGGTAAGTAAAAACTTATTCTTCGCTACCGGCAGTTTCCGATTTATCTTCCGGTGAGGAGGCGCCGTCTCCCTCTTCGCGGGCTGCCTGTTCGGCCTGGGCAACTTTTTTAATTTTAGTGGTCGCCCCTACCTCAAAATCAGTTTTCGCGTCCCCCGGGAGCATCTGGTTAGGATCGGCACTGGCAAACTCAGAAAGAGTGCTTTGAATTTCTTTCTGTACTTTTTCGGCCTGCTCCGCATGTTCCCGAAGACTTTGCCGCTCCCCATCCTTTTCCGCCTCTGCCTTTGCTTGGCGGGCTTCCGCTAGATTTTGTTCGCTAGGTCGCGCCGCTTCCGCAAGTTCGCGATCTAAAGATCCGGGAGGACCACCTGGACGATCCTTCTGGTAGCTGAGGCGAATAAAACTGTCATAGCCGCGCAGGTAGAGCACGGTAGTATTCACGAAAGCCAAGATCGGAACCGCGAAAACTGCCCCCACGATTCCCATAGCGGCACCACCGCCGGCCACTGCCAAGAGCACTGCGACTGGATGCAGACTGACCGCATTCGACATTAGAGCCGGTTGCAGCAAATTGGATTCGACCTGTTGGACTACCAAAATAATAATCAGCATCACGATAGCGGTGGTGAAACCTTTATCTACCAAAGCGATAGCTACCGCCATCATCCCGGAGAGGATTGCTCCCAAAATCGGTACGAAGGCCGCCAGGAACACTAAAATCGCCAAGGGAATCGCTAGTGGCACCCCAATCAGGTAGGCGCCCCCACCGATACCAACCGCGTCAATTGCCGCTACTAGGCATTGGGTGCGAGTATAGGCACCAAGAGTTACCCAGCCGCGAATAGCTGCCTCGTTTAGGGGATTACGCGCCGAACGCGGAAGAAGCCGCAAGAACCATTGCCAAATTTTACGGCCATCTTTCAGGAAGAAGAACAGGCAGAATAAGGCAGCCAGCGCCCCGGTGAAGGCTCCCGCCACCGCTGACATAGTTCCCAAGGCATTGGATGCCAGCCAAGAAGCATTCTTACGGGCATAGCTTTGAATTTGGTCTTGGGCTTGCTCCCACAGCCTCGTGGCCGTCTCGGTATCCATTTTTAATGGACCAGTAGCTAGCCAGTGGATACCTTCATCCACGCCCTCTTTAGTATGTGCGATTAGATTAGGAAGCTCGCTAGCCAATTGGGTGCTGGAGATGGAGATCATCGCAGTCACGATCCCCAACCCAATAATCAGAGTAACCGCCGCCGCTAAAGTCCGCGGAAAATGCAATTTTACATATAGAATTCGCAGTAGCGGCTCTAGCAGCACCGATAGTAACAACGCTACCGCTACCGGAACCACAATTACTTGGAACTTAGCGACTACATATAGAAATCCCGCAAAAGCAACCGTAATCACCAATAGGCGCCAAGACCAGTCTGCGGCTACCCGTAAGGTGAGCGGAACCGCTTCTTTTTCTGAGACTGGCTCAGTATTGGCTTTGGCTTTCGCTAAGTCCTGGTTATAGGATTCGATGTCCGACGGGGCAGCAGGTGCCGCAGACTCGGGACGGGGAAGATTGCTAAGCCACTTGCGACCGGTCTGCCGAATTCGTTCGAGACGAGAGTTCATAGTTCAACCCTAGCAGCGTCCTTGAGCTAGCTTAAAAACCAGCTTCCCGCTACCGTGGCTAGTTAGTTGCTAAATTCGGTAACTAAGTCCTGCCAGTTTGAAACTCTGTTAACGGGTCATCCGAGATATCGTTTGTCCCGAATCTTCATCGACGATACTAAGACCATCCATTGTGAAGCCATTTACTCGCAAAAAACGGCGCTTCACCTGATCCGAACGCAATACCCAGGCTTGTGCAGGGGTATCAGCATCGAGTACATAATCCAAAAGCCGTTGAGCAATATCTGGAGAATAGCTCTCGCGGATAATACCGAAAAAAGCAATATCTAGGTTACGCGGAGCCGGCCCCAACTGATGATCATCTTGGGGTGAGGGAGTAACGTAGGCCATTCCCACCACTTGGCGTCCCCGAGAAGCAAAGGCTATTCGGCGCCCTTTAGTCTGTAAAATCTGCTGGTGCCAATAACTGAGCAGTGCCTCTTCAGTATGTTTTTCCCAAAAAGTCTCCGGAGCCTGACTGCCGATAGTTTCGGTTAGAATCCGGCGATGCGCCATGGCCGCGCCGGCAGCATCAACCAAAGTGGGAGTTCTTACTATCACCGGCACAGCTATTTCCTCTCTAAAAGCACTTCGGGGCGACTAGCCTTATTGTAGTCGCCCCGAAGCAAAGTTTTTTATTTAGTTGTCTCTCACGATCGCTAGGATCCGCAGGATCTCCACGTAGAGCCAGACCACCGTCACCATAATCCCCAGGGCGCAGCTCCAGGACATATCTTTATCCACCCCCAGGCGCACGCCCTCGCGAACCATATCGAAGTCTGAAATCAGGGACATGGCTCCAAAAATCACCGCGAATAGCCCCACCAACAGTCCTAAGGGCAGTCCCATCACGGTAATCTGATCAATGTTACCTACCGCGCTGGAGGGAGTAACCATCGCTAACACCATCGCCAAGAGGCGATAAACAATGATTGAAACCATGCCAAGCAGCAAGATCTTCATGAACTTCGAGTTGACCCGCACCAGTCCCGATTTAAACAGCACCAGGCAGGTAACGAATACGGCAACTGTTCCGATCAGGGCTTGCACGACGATCCCGGGATAGCTGTATTCAAAGAACGCGGAAACACCACCGATGAACAGCCCTTCAAAGAAGGAATAACCCAAAGTGATCGCCGCTGAAGGCTTACGACGGAAGGAAGAAACCAACACCAGCGCGAAAGCCACCAAAGCGGAAACTGAAGAAATGGTGAGCATAGTTCCCGCGTTAGCCGTTAAGTCATTTACGCCCCAAAACCATAGCGCCGCCGCGGCCAGTACCATTACCCCGAAGCTCAGACCGGTGCGTACCAGCACATCGTCTAAAGTCATGGGACGGCTCACTCGCTGCTGCTCACCCAGTTGCTGACCTTGATCAAAGGTAGTTTGTCCGGGAATCGAGGTGCTTTGTCCGGGAACGCCGGGGGTAGCGGACTGCGGATATCTCGGATTAGCGGACCGCGCGTCCCCTCCCACCTGGTAGCCAGGCATTTCGGGATAACCGGCGGGAGTGCGACGCATCTGCTCGCCTACTTGATTCATAACCGGATTTGCCATCTAGATTTCTCCTTCTTCCGATACCAGCCACTTCCGCTTGGCAACTGCATTAGTTGCGCCCTGTAAGTTTTCAGAGGCGGAAGCCAGGCCACTAATCAAATTATTAGTGAATGTTTCTTAAAACTTTCTGGATGACTTCCGCAAAAATAATGAGTGGTACCCCCGGTCGGACTCGAACCGACACTGGACTGATTTTAAGTCAGCTGCCTCTACCGATTGGGCTACGGGGGCTTTACCAGGGCTTTTATTATTCCCTGGGATACGCTAGTGCGCACCAGCCAAGTTTTGTTTTACCAAAAGTGAAAACCTTTTGTAAAGCGCCACTCCATATTAAACCTCAGGCATCCCCGATTGTCGAAACGAATAACCGCTAGCATAGGAACATGCGCGAAAGACATGGAGACAAAGACACAGGATCCGGGAAAAAAGAAACGCAGCGGGACATTCATTACTTTCCGCTGGAAAAAGAGGTTGAAGAACTGGTTAGTCCCCCTGACTATCAGGATCTAGCAGCTCCCTCGCCTAAGGATTACAGCGAGGAATCTCCCCACGGGGTTGCTACCTCCATTAAGCGAGTACTAGCTAATGACATCGTGGCCGGTATGATTTTGGTCTCCGCCGCTATCTTGGCGCTAATCCTGGCGAACGCCCCTTCCCCGGTGCGGGAAGGATATATGGCGCTTTCTAACTTTGAGTTTGGTCCGCGTTCCTTAGGGTTACACCTAGCGGTACATGAGTGGGCACAAGATGGCATTCTCACCCTGTTCTTCTTCGCGGTGGGCCTGGAACTAAAACAAGAGTTCGCGGTAGGTTCCCTGCACAATATTAAAGTTGCTGCCATGCCGATTATCGCTGCCCTTTTCGGGATGATCGGGCCGGCCACCGTCTACCTGGTAGTAACCGCTATTTCCGGGGATAACGCTTGGCACGGCTGGGCAATCCCCACCGCCACCGATATTGCTTTCGCAGTGGCGATTTTGCAGATCTTTGGACGTGGCCTGCCCCTAGCGGCTCGCACCTTCCTGCTAACCCTGGCAGTCGCCGATGACTTGGGTGGGATTTTAGTAATCGCCATCTTCTATGCCACGGGAATGAAATTTATTTCCCTATTGCTGGCGTTTATTTGCGCCGCGATTTTTGGTTTCTTAGCGCAAAAACGCTGGGGACGCTGGTGGATTCTAGTTCCCCTGGGTATTGTGACCTGGTACTTCATGTTTGATTCCGGGGTACACGCCACTATCTCCGGAGTGCTGCTAGGCATGACGGTTCCCGCCAAACAGCTCCCCGGCGAGAGTGAACCGGAAACTGAACGTCTCACGGAAGCAGTCAACCCCTTTAGCGCGGGACTGGCGGTGCCGATCTTCGCTTTCTTCGCTGCCGGGGTAAATGTGGTGGATGTGGCCGGCGGTCCCCTCAACGTGATTACCCACCCGATCGCGCTTTCGGTCATGCTGGCGATGCCCCTTGGTAAAGTGCTAGGAATCTTCGGTTCCGTAGCCCTGTTCACCAAGGTAACTCCCTTGACTCTAGGTGAGGGCGTAGGGCTGCGCGACGTACTCCCAGTTTCCATAACCGCTGGTATCGGCTTCACGGTGGCACTTCTGATTTCCCACCTGGCCTTTAGAGGGGACGCGGAACTGACCCAAGCAGGATCCTTGGGGGTATTGATGGGAACCTTCGCTTCCGTGATCCTGGCCGCCATCGCCCTGCAAATTCGGGTACGGCATTTAAAAGCTGCCGGAAAGATCCAAAGCTAAAACCTAAAGCCTCCCTAGCTCTTCCTGGCTGAGCAGGTGCTAGGGAGGCTTTTAGAGCGATTGTGCTCCTCGTGCTAGTTTTCGAGGACGCGCGCCTGCTCCAGCAAAGCCGCAAAGTCCGGGTTATCCTGGTCTGCAACCTCTAGGTAACGACTAGGCAGCAACGCCCGGTTGTAGCCGAGGGAGGCTGCCTGCTCGAAGAAGCCGGCCGACATTTTGCGCGGGGCTTTCAGCAGACCGGCGTTACTAGCTCCGGCTGCCAGCAGTCCTTCGCGCAGATGCAACGCCGCTAAGGCTTCATGGGGCTTTTGATAGGCCAGCGCCACTTTTAGCTGCTGCCCTTCCTCAGGCAGGGATACTAGATCCACGATCCGTTCAAACCCGAAGCTGAAGCCAACGGCGGGGACATCTCGCCCCAGCCAGCGCCCTACTACCCCGTCATAGCGTCCGCCTCCACAAATCGAGGAGCCGGAGGCGGTGTGGGAAACTTCGAAAATCGGGCCGGTGTAATACCCCATGCCGCGCACCAAAGTGGGGGTGAAAGAAACCTTGATATCCGGGGCGATTTCTCGCACTTGGGAGGCGATTATCCCCAGGTCAAACAGCGGAAGTTCGGCGTTAAGAGAAGGAACCTGCACGGTTTCCACGTCACTGCCCAGTTCTAGCTTTGCGATACTACTTACTGCTTCTACTAGGGATTTTGCTTGGGAGTCAGTGGCGATTTCCTGCCCGACTAGTTCTTTTATAACGCCCTCTTCTCCGATTTTTTCCAGTTTGTCGAGGGTGATGAAGGCGCTATCGTGTTTTTCGTCTGCAACCCCGGCCGCTTTCATTAGTTCCCGTAGGAACCGGCGATCGTTAAGCAAAATCGTGGAATCTTTATCTAGCCCCAGTTTGCCGATTGCGTTCCACATGGTCACGATGATTTCGACTTCTGCGCTAAAGGAGGCCTCCCCCAAAATATCGATATCTACCTGGTTAAACTGGCGGAAACGACCCTTTTGCGGGCGCTCAGCGCGCCATACCGGACCGGTCTGGAAGGCACGAAACACGTTGGGCAGTTCGGCCTGGTGACTGGCGAAGTAGCGGGTTAGGGGAAGGGTCAAGTCATAGCGTAGTCCCAGGTCTACGGCCTCGGCGGGCAGGATACCGGTTTGGGGATCCAGGCCGCGTCGCATCACCTGGAAAATCATTTTCTCGTTTTCCCCACCTTGCCCAGATTGCAGCCGTTCAATCGGCTCCAGGGCAGGGGTTTCTATCTCCATGAACCCCAGGGAAGTATAGGTTTCGCGCAGGACGCTAAGGACGCGTTCACGCCAAGTTTTTTCGGTGGGTAGAAAGTCTCGCATCCCGCGAGTAGCAACAATTTTTCCAGACATGACTATAACTTTAGCATTGGCGCAAGTTCGGCTTTGGGACTAAAAAGATTACAACTTTCAAAGTAAATAAAGGTTAAAAAGGTGAATGTGCCAGTGGTACCCCCAACGGGATTCGAACCCGTGTCTACGCCGTGAGAGGGCGGTGTCCTAGGCCTCTAGACTATGGGGGCCAGAAACAAGAACCAGCAGGTTCCCATTTTTGCTGGGGTACCAGGACTTGAACCTAGAATGGCTGAACCAGAATCAGCTGTGTTACCGATTACACCATACCCCAAGGGCTGCTAACCGCGGCTTGCGCCGGGCTGCAGTCATCTACTCTAACGCAGGCACTTAGGCAGCTTCAAATAAATTCCTTGTGTGACTAATCACCTGACGTTACGCCTGTTCCAGATGGTTTTGTAGTTTATGCAGGCGTTTTATGGTGGCCTCTTTCCCCAAGATTCCAATGGAGTCAAATACCGGGATCGACACGTTAGAGCCGGTGATCGCCATAAAGAGCGGTTGGAAAGCAACGCGAGGTTTAAGCCCCATTTCTTCGACCATTACCTGGCTCATAGCGGCTTTAACCGCCTCGGGATCTCCAATGGTGCCGGCCTCGCCAACTTGGCCTTCTGGCAGGTCTGCTACTACTTTGGCCGCGGCCTCGAGTACCTGCGGGGCATTATCTTTGAGTTTACGTAGCGGCTTTTCTTGATATTCCACCTGGTCATCCGCAATAAACAGGAATCCCAGCAGGCTCTTAGCTTGGGAAAGTACCTGCATTCGGCTTTGGGCAAGCGGAGCGGCAGCCTCCAAAAGCTGTTTTTCTTTATCGGTTAAATCGGCGAGGTTATCGGCGCTTATAAATCCGCCGGCGTGCAGATAGGGAACGATCCGCTCAGTGAAATCACCGGTTTCCAGCATCCGAATATGGTCAGCGTTAATCGCCAGTGCTTTCTTGGAGTCAAAGCGCGCCGGATTGGGGTTGACGTCCTCAATATCGAAGGCCGCGATCATCTCTTCCTTGCTAAACACGTCCCGATCGGCCGATAAAGCCCACCCTAACAGCGCTAAATAGTTCACTAGCCCTTCGGGGATCATCCCGTTTTCCCGGTGCAACAGCAGGTTAGATTCTGGATCCCGCTTAGATAGTTTCTTATTGCCCTCCCCCATGACGTAGGGCAGGTGCGCGAACTCGGGGACGCGGTCTGCGATCCCTAACTCGATGAGGGCGCGGTAAAGCACGATTTGGCGGGGAGTGGACGAGAGCAGGTCTTCTCCGCGCAGCACGTGCGTAATATGCATTAGGGCGTCATCTACTGGGTTTACCAGGGTGTAGAGGGGGTCGCCGCCGCCGCGCACAATCACATAGTCGGGAACTGAACCGGCTTGGAAAGTGATGTCTCCGCGTACCAGGTCATGGAAAGTAATATCTTCATCGGGCATCCGCATGCGCAAAACCGGCTGGCGCCCTTCCGCGCGAAAAGCCGCAATCTGTTCTTCCGTCAGGTTGCGGTCATAGCCGTCATAGCCCAGATGTGGGTTACGCCCGGCGGCTTTATGACGCGCCGCAATTTCCTCGGGGGTGGAATAAGATTCGTAGGCATACCCCCCAGCGAGCAGCTTATCCGCTACCTCTTTGTAGATATCCATCCGTTCGCTTTGCCGGTAGGGGCCGTAGGGGCCGCCCTTGCCGACGCCCTCGTCCCAATCTAGCCCCAGCCAGCGCAGCGACTCTAGGATTTGCTCAAAGGATTCTTCTGAGTCGCGTTTGGCGTCGGTGTCCTCGATCCGGAAAACGAAAGTTCCCCCGGTATGGCGCGCGTAAGCCCAGTTAAACAGGCAGGTACGCACCATTCCCACATGTGGGGTACCAGTGGGTGAAGGGCAAAACCGCACCCGAATAGGGGAAGTGGAATCCGGATTCATACCTATAATCTCCTTGCGTAAAATCGTTAGTTCCCCTTGATTCTACTTCGCGCCCCGCCTGATTCTCGAACCTGAAGGATTGGGAAGAGAGGCTACGCGTGTCCGATTCGTTTTCGATGGCCTGCTCTAAGCCGTAAACCACTGCAGGTACAGCTAGAGGCGTAGGGTGGATATATGCAAGATTTTGACCGCTTATCCCTGCAGGAACTACGCCGTAGAGGATCTTTAAAATGGACGGGAAAAACCTTGGAGGGCGAGCCTTTATGGGGAGCCTGGGTTGCGGAAATGGATTTTGGAACCGCGCCTGCGGTTGCACGCTGCCTGCACCGCGCTATCGATGATGGTTTCTTTGGCTATATGCCGCCGCGACTGGCAAATGATCTCCAGCGAGAAACCGGGCGTTTTCTCGCTGCATCCTATGGGTGGCAGGTTAGCGCCGAAGATGTGTTTATTTCCTCCGATGTACTTTCGATTCTGCGTGCCCAAATCCAACTGATGACTAACCCCGGAGAAGCGGTGGTGGTACCTACTCCCGCCTATATGCCGTTTTTAACTATCCCCATCCAGGCAGGACGGGAACTAATCGAAGTTAAAAGTCGCTATTATCAGGGACGTTGGGAGCTTGACTTTGCGGCGCTCGATAGAGCCCTTCGTCAGGAAAAAGCTAAGTTGCTGGTGCTTTGTAACCCGTGGAACCCCACCGGGAGAGTCCTCAGCGAAGCCGAGCTGCGAAAAGTAGGGCAGCTGGCACTTGCCCATCAAGTAACGGTGTTTGCGGATGAAATCCATGCTCCCTTGGTGCTGACCGATAAGGCTCGCCACATTCCTTTCGCTAGCCTAGACCCGGAGTTTGCCCAGATCACCGTGACTGCGCATGCGGCCTCTAAAGGCTGGAATTTGGCGGGTCTCCATTGCGCGCAAATGATTTTGCCGCCCTCGCCGCTACGCGATCAATTTGAAGAGTCAGGGGTAACTACCCAGCTAGCGATGGGCGCGACTCCTCTGGGGGCACTGGCTGCCCGGGCTGCCTATCAAGAGGGCGGCGCTTGGCTGCAAGAAATCAAAGCTTATATTAGCGAAAACCTTGCCCGCTCCCGGGACTTGGCGCTGCAGATTGCTCCCCGGCTGCAAATCCCGGAAGTGGAAGGCACCTACCTGTCACTATGGGACGCGAGTAACTATGGCGAAAACCCGGTCAAAATCGCGGAGGAGAAAGCGCGAGTAGGGGTAAATGGCGGCGAAATCCTGGGTACCGGATACCCCGGGTTGTTGCGGCTTAACGCCGCTACTCCCCGCTACCTGTTCCTGGAGATGACCCGGCGGCTAGCTAGCGCGCTGCGAGAAGCAGAAAATGATTAGGGTTTCTGCACAGCAGCTGGTGTAAATGGGTTAGCGGTTGGCGCTAACCACCATATTTTCCATCTGTCCTACCCCGGTGATGGCGCTTGTTAGGCGCTCACCAGCGCTTAAGGGCTGTGGCAACTCGATTCCTCCTACGATCACTACGTCCCCGGGTAGCAGGGTAATCATAGAACTTACCTTCGCGAAAGTCTCAGCGGCTTTCAGCGGCAAGTCTGCGCTGCTAACGGAGGCAATCTCCTGCCCGGAAACGCTAGCGCTAATGGTGACGTTATCGGGATTAAAACCAGGGTCAACTACAATCCACGGACCGATTGCGGCAGAAGTGTCCCAAGCCTTGGACTGAGTGAAACTAATTTCATCCCCGCCGCTCGCAAAGTCTACCCCGATAGTCCACCCAGCGATCACCGACCCCACCTGCTCCGGGGTCACGTTTTTACAAATAGTCTTGGCGACCGCTGCGATCCCCACGAAGGCGCGTGCCGTGCCGCCTCCCCAAGCAGGAATGGCGATGGGGTCATCTGGTCCAATCACCGCCGTATTGGGTTTGATAGCCACCTGTGGCCACTCGTCTCCCGCCGCTTTACCCGGCAGATTCGCGCAGCAGCTAACTGCTTTCGAGCGGGGAATCACCGGAGATAGCAGCCGCGCCTCCTCTAAGTTATATAGCTGCCCGGAAGGTTCCGCCTTTTGGAACAGGGGGTCACCTTTGAGGGCAACGATTCGCTCACTTTCGTCCTCTAGAGCTCCGTAAATAGGGTTGGCATCGATCCGAAATCGCACAATCTTCATAGAGCCCAGTCTAACGCCCTTGCTAAAGTAGAAAGGATGAGCCAAGGAGGAACGCGTGAGTAACAATGTCCCGGAACCGGCGTGGCGACGCCTGATAGGCGCGATGTTTACCTCCCCGCACCCCGAAATTACTCCTGGCGCTGACCTGGGAATTTGTATCGAATTGGATGGCAGTTTCCATCCTTTACGCCGGGAAGTTTCTGGCACTTGGACCCGCAATCGTGCCAGTTGGCGTGACCTTTGCCAAACTAAATGGGAATCAGTTTCTGCCGGTTTAGATAGGACGCAGCTCAGCTGCCTGCGTCAGGTGGCTGGGCTATTGGAAAAAGCTCCCCAGCGATTATCTTCCGAGGAGGCCGCGCAAGTATCCCCCGCGATCCGTACCTTGGCGCAGGCGGGATTTTCTTTTGCCCTCGGCACCGAGCCCCTCACTCCCCTGCATTTCTCTCCAGTTCTGGCGCGTCCTTTCCTGGATATTTGTGCTCCTGGCGACGCAGCTCTACGTTTTGGGATTGATTTTTCTGCCGGTAAAGACCCGGCCGGGCGTACGGTCGCCGCTACTTGCGTGGCGGCCGGTTTAGAACTGGTGGCCAGCGCAGAACTAGGGTGTTTCGCCTTCTGGGATGATCGCTTCGGAGCGCTTAACCGGGTGTTGGGGGCGAAACCGGTGCGGATACCGCAAGCAGATTTAGCGGATTTTTTGTTGCAAGATTTTCCGTGCCTTAGCGAAAGTTTCCCGGTCTATTCTTTGGATGACAGTTTTGAGTTCCCCAAATATCGCTACCTGCTGGAAGTGGGAACTTCCCAGGCAGAGGACCTTTACCGAATTCACCTGCGCGCCATGCGCGAGCTTGAGGGGCAAAAGATTGAAACCAGCGTCCCGCCTGACCAGATTGCGCAGCTGAAAACCCAGGTGACGAAGTGGTTGCGCCGTCAAGAAGGAGTTTTCACTTTCGATAGCTTCCTTTCTTGCCCCGCTCACCGCATAAACCAGATTTTGGATGAGCTGGAAACCGTTTTTGACGGCCAGGATTTAGAAGTTAACCGCCACGGAATTCCGCGTTCATTTTCGCAACAGGGTGGAGAGATCATCGTGGATTTATCCCCCAATACTTACGGCTGGTTTACCCCGCAGGTGCGGCTGCGTTTAGGTGACCGTGACTTTACATCCTCCGAGATTGCCCAAATTCGCGAGCGGGGCGGACTAATCGATGCCGATACTTATCTTAGTGAAGCCGATCTGGATCGGCTGACGCTGCTTAGTGAGCGCGCCGGCCTTAATCGCCGTGGGATCCACCCGGCGATTATTGACCTCTCCCAGATTCTGGAGGGTACGCAAGCACAGGTGCGCGGCCTGGAAGCCTGGAAGTCACGCCAGCTAAAGTTGCCGCCGATTGCCCCGCCCCACACCGCCAAGCTGCGCGAATATCAATGCACGGGCGTGTCTTGGTTGCTGGCGCAACTGTCGATTGGTCCCGGAGCGGTGCTCGCTGATGAAATGGGATTGGGAAAAACTCTGCAGATTTTAGCGGCGATTAAATCCTTACCCACCTCAAATCCAGTGCTGGTAGTAGCGCCAACCTCGGTGATCAATGTTTGGGAATCCCAGGCACAATGCTTTTACCCTGAGATAGAGGTGCGGGCCCTGCGCAGCGGCACCGAAATCGAGGACGGTTTCCACGAGGCAGATTTAGTGGTCACTTCCTACGGGTTGCTGCGCCGCCATGCCGAGGCTTTCTTAGAGCCTCAGTGGCAGGGGGTAATTTGTGACGAGGCGCAGCTGGTGAAGAATCCGCGTACCCAAGCCTGGCGCGTCCTCGCGGATCTACGCCGCGAGTGGACGATTTGTGCTACCGGCACTCCCCTAGAGAATTCTTTAGCGGATTTGCATGCGATTTTATCTTTGGCGCAACCAGGCACGTTGCTTTCGCGGGAACAGTTTGCGGCCCTGCAGCTGCGCGGGATCGACCAGGTGCGTTCGCTGGTGGCTCCCTATATGTTGCGGCGCACTAAAGCAGAGGTAGCACCGGATTTGCCTCCGAAGATTGAACAGGTGTTGCGGGTTGATTTAGAGCCGGGGCATAGCTCCGCTTATCGGGAACTGGAAACCCAGGCACGCCGCCAGATTAGCGGGTTGCTGCAATCCGGGGATCGGATGTCGATTTTGGCGGCGCTGACGGCGCTGCGGAGAGCCAGCTTAGACCTGCGTCTGGTAGGAGGACGTGCCGGGATAACTAGCGCGAAAACTAATGCTCTAGTGGAACAGTTACAAGCGATACCTGGCCATAAAGCCCTAGTGTTTTCCCAGTTCACTTCCTATTTAAAGTTGATTAAAGAGACTTTGGAGGAGGCAGGAATAAAAACCGCTTATCTGGATGGGTCTACTCGGCAGCGTGACCAGGTAGTTAAGGAGTTTTCCGAGGGAGACGCGCAAGCTTTTTTGATTTCCCTGCGGGCAGGCGGGACGGGGCTGACTTTGACTGCCGCCGACTATGTGTTTGTGATGGATCCGTGGTGGAACCCGGCAGTCGAAGAACAGGCAATCGATCGCGCTCACCGCATCGGGCAAGACCGTCCAGTCAATGTCTACCGCCTGGTAGCGAAGGGAACCATCGAAGAAAAAGTATCCCAGCTGCAGCAACGTAAGCGCGACCTCTTTACTTCAGTAGTTAAATCTTCCGGCTCTATGGCAGAGCTAGCCAGTTCCCTGTTAATGGAAAATAACAATACGAACTAGCCGTGATCGTGGGGATAGATTATGCGCCTTAAGCTGAATTTCTGCGTCGCCTCTAGCGACTTGGCGCTTTCTTCTAGAAGATTAAGGGGAAATAGAGGAAAGGAATAGCTATGAAGACCTTGGAACTATTGCAGAATCGGCGCTCCCGATACCAGCTGGACCGGAAGATTCCCCTGAGCCATCAGGAACTGCTGGATTTGATTGACGAGGTAACCGCGCAGGTGCCGGATGCCTTCAATATGCAGTCGCAGCGGCTCCTGGTAGTTACCGGAGAGAATCAAGACGCCCTCTGGAATCGGGTTTTCGAGGTTTTCGAAGGTAAAGTTCCGCGGGAAAAAATTGATTCTTTCCGGGCTGGTTACGGCACTATTCTCTACTTTTATGACCAGGAAGTCACCGAAGAAATGGCGGGCAAGTTCACCGCCTACGCCGATAAGTTCCCGCATTGGGCGGCGCAGTCCCTGGCCATGTTGCAATTCTCGCTGTGGGTAGCGCTCCGCGAGGCAGGAATTGGTGCTTCCCTGCAACACTACAATCCGGTGATTGACCACGAGGTTAAGCAAATGTTTGACCTGCCCGAAACTTGGGTGCTAGATGCGCAAATGCCGTTTGGTCTGGCCAGCGACACCCCCTCCCCCAAGCAGTTGCAAGACATTCGCCAGCGGGTAATCCAGCGCTAACGGGATACCCCAAGGTTCGTAACCAGAATTTCAGTATTGGAATATTGACATCTTCGTCACCCTCTTCGCTGATAGGGTGACGAAGATGAATAAAACGAGTACGCGCGGGCTGGAGATACTGTTAGCTCTGGTGATGATGGCGCGGGGCACTTCGTTTATTTTCAGCAAACTGCTGCTAGAAACCATGAGCACCTTCAACGTATTGGCGTTCAGGTTTGGGATTGCCTTCCTGGTACTGGCAGCGCTATTTGCCCGCCGCCTCTTTCGCGCCAGCCGAAAAGTATGGATAGCGGGATTCCTGATTGGATTCTTATATTTCCTGGTGATGTCATTAGAGCTCACCGCCTTAACCATGGCAGATACCGGCCCGGTAGCGCTCACCGAACACACCAGTATTGTGATGGTGCCACTCGCAACTGCCGCTTTGGCGAGGGTGCGCCCTAATCCCGTAATGCTACTATCGGCATTCCTAGCGGTTACCGGGGTGGGGATGCTGACGCTGCCCGGCGGGAACCTATCTGCCGGGCTGTTAATCGCCCTACTGGGAGCCGTCTGCTACGCAGTAACCATCATCGTCACCGATCGAGTAACCCATAGCCCCGCGGAAGGGTTTACGGTCGGCATTATTCAGCTGGGTACGCTCGCACTGCTGGCTGGAATCGCCAGTCTGTTCTTGGAATCCCCGCATTTGCCTTCCTCTCCCGCGCAATGGGGAATGTTGGCAGTGCTGGTGGTGGTGTGTACGATTTTCGGTTTTACGTTCCAACCGGTTGCGCAAGCGCGAGTATCGGCAGAAATGACCGGGATATTAGCAGCTTTAAACCCGGCGGTAGCAGCGATAATAGGCGCCCTGGTATTGCAGGAACAGTTCGGATGGCTAGGAGCGCTGGCAGTTGTGCTGATCCTAATCGCGATTACTCTCCCCAACTGGCTGCGGATCTTTTCACCTAAAGGCGGAGAAGTTTTACCGCAGTAACTCCCAGAGATAGCGATGCGCACATCTAAGAGCTTTGCTTACCGCAATAGCTCGTACTTAGATTGAGGACGACCTTTCGGCTTAGCGGTAGCGGCGACGCAAAACAATCATCGCTCCCAGTACTACCCCGACGGCGCAAATCCCCAAGAGAGTGGCTGCCCCGCTGCCGGTATCACCTATTTCTTCCGGTACCGGAGGGGTGGTAGGAGGAACCTTAGGAGGCGTCACCGGCGGGGTGCTTGGTGGGGTCGCTGGCGGCGTGGGTGGAATCAAAGTATTGGTGAAGTACGCCAGGTTAACCCCATCATTCTGCTCGGCTTGCGCGACTTGACTGACTTTAAACTTGCCCGTAAGTTCTGCCGGTAAATTCTCTGTCACCTTATAGGTAAGCTCTACCCGCTCTTCCGGTTTCTTCTCCACATCTGCGGGCGTATATTTAGGGAGCTTCTCGAGGGAGAACTCAAAATCTTTACCCTCACCCTGCTGGAAACTGCCGGCTTTCAAATACTTGCGTACCGACTCGGTCGCTATTTTGTTCTCTCCCTGCCAGGTTTCCACTTCGAAATTATCGATATAATCGCGCATATCGATATTTTTGAGCAGATCATTCCCGCCCTCCCAGTGTTTCTTAACTAGCAAATCCAGGTAAGGGATAATCTCGGTTTCCGAATCCGGAATCCGGTTATAAATCGGCTGCTCCCCCAGCTTTTTCAACTTCACCTGGAACTTAATCGTGAGTTTTCGTTCCGCAGGAATCTTAATCGCCTTAAGAAAGTCGAACTCTGCTACCTGGGTTTTAGCGTGATCTAGCAGCTTAATCTCCCGGGTGTCCGGGTTATAGCGGGCCTCAAAATCCGTAGCTACCGTTTCGCCCTCCATGACTTTTAAGGATCCGGTAACCAGTTCCAGGCGTTCATCTAGCTTATCGACTACCGTAGCGGTGTCCTTAAAGCCCATGTCTACATACTTGCCATAGGCAACCACCAGGCGGTGATCTCCGGGTACCTTAGCGTTAATCCGGTAGTCGATCAGGTCTCCCCGGCTGGCGTAGGCTTTCTTACCGTCCTCCCCAATCGGATACTTCGCCTGGTCAATCACTTTGGCGAAACTCGGTTTTTTCGGTACCAGCAATAGCAGCGGGGTCTTGTAACCAATCAAAGCCCGCGAGCGCGCATCATCCTTAAAGCGATCATCGGTACCGCCATAGGGATTAGCCCATACCTCTTCATCACTGCCTGAGCGGAGCATCTTCATAGTTAGCCGCCCATTTTCTGCCAGGTCAACTCCGTACTGTAAGGACAGGTCGTAGTCATTCTTAAAGGCTGACGCTGCGTCCTCAATCCGCACCGTATACTCCCCCGGAGTTACTGCCTTAAACAGGCTTGCCGGAAAATCGTAGGCGGTTTTAGTAGCAGTAGATTTTGCGATCAGCTTTCCTTGCTGGTTATACAGCCCCAGGGTAAAACCATCTTTCGCATAGGCAGTTGCAAAAGAGTCATACTTGACGCTTTCAATATTAGAAGCCAGGATATACACCTGTTTTCCGAGGGTAACCGTCAAAGTGTTGGTCGCCGAATCGAATTCTTGCCCAGCAATTCCGTAATACATATATTTTTGCGGCAGGCTGGGCAAAGATAGCTTCGCCCCCTCAGGCACCCCGGTTGCTTGAATGTCGAAAGAATAATCACCGCTGGCAGTCGGCAGAGAAAGCTGTTTTTCTGCTTGGGGATCCGCTTTGCCCCCGATATTAAACTTCCAGGTGTCGCTCTCCTCCAGCACTTCCAGGGGGCGTTTAATAGTCACGTGATAGGTCTGATCCACCAGCTTTACTTGCTTTAAAACCAGCTGGAACCCACCGGCTTTGGCCAGCACTTTTTGCACCGAATACGGGTTTTTCTTCCCGCCATTTTTCAAGGTGACGTTCGGCAAATCTGCTTGCGTTGCCGGCACCAGGGAGCTCGGGGCAAACTTGCCGTTATCAGCATAAGTTGCTTCTTTTAGGAAACCGTGACCAGCAGAATCCTTCCTGACCGTAACAGTCTCATTTTCCTGGCTAACCGAGTTGTATAGCGGGATTTCAAAGGATTCCGCGGTGCCCGGAAGGGATTTCCCGGCTTCATCGACCATAGTAATGTCGTAGCGCGCCGAGATTTTTTCTTTAAAAGTCATCCGCATTTCCGGGGTTCCATCAGAGCCCGCCGCAACCTTTACTTTTACCGGCTCCCCGATCTGCGAAAAACCTTTCTTTACGGAAAAGGTGATTTCCTTGCCCACCGGGTAATCTGCGGCCTCGAGGGCGAATTCAATCTCGCATTTTCGCAACCCATTTTCTAGGGTTTTGTCCGAGGTGACGTCTGCGGCCTCGATCTCGTAGGAGTCAGCAAACCAGCCGGTACCTTCTTGGATCTCCAAATCGGTGCACTTAGCCCGGGTATAGATAGTTGCATAGAGGGCGGCTGTATCTTCGTCCTCGTCACCAGCAGCCTGCGCCAGGGGCGATAAAAGCACCATCCCCAGGATCAAGGCGACAATAACGCCGATCAGACAAAGGTTCGCGGCTTTTCTGTTCATATTCCCCACTAGCGGTAGCAGTATTTAGACCTGGTGCCAGAATATCTCGCTGGAGATACCGAAAATAATGCGGCGTAAAAAATCACAGCTATGTTTGCCTGGAAGGCAAGAACCAACCCACTAGAAAATACTGCAATATCCATAGTTACTATTACCCCTTTTAACCTGGAAAAACAGCTAACTTTTTTCGACGAGAATCGCTCACTTGCAGGAGGGGGCAATGCTGCGTAGGATGCAGTTCGTGTCCAAAACACAGCGGCATTATTTTAACTATGCGGCAGTGATATTATCCGGGTTCCTTATCGCCCTACTGATAGGAACCTGCCTACTAATGCTGCCGTTATCAACGGTGCATGTCGGGGGGCTGCCGCTACTCCCGGCCTTATTTACCGCCACCTCTGCCCTTTGCGTTACCGGCTTAACAATTGTTGACACCGCCACCTATTGGACGGATTTTGGCAAAGTCGTAATTTTACTATTAATACAGGTAGGCGGCTTCGGAGTGATGAGTTTTGCGGCCGTACTCGCCCAAGCAGTAATCCGCCGAGAAAGCCATAGCGCCAAGCTGGCTTCAGCGGCCGAACGGCGCAGCGTCACCGGCAGGTTGGGCGTGCTGTTGCGCCGGGTACTGGGAACTTCTCTCTTGATTGAGCTACTCACCGCTATTCCCCTGACGATTCGTTTCCTGTCCCTAGGGTATTCGCTGCCCCGCGCCCTCTGGCATGGGGTTTTTCACGCAGTTTCGGCTTTTAATAATGCTGGCTTCGCCCTCTATTCCGACAATATGTCTTCCTTTGTGGGCGATTGGGGGGTGTGTCTGCCCCTGATTATTGCGATCATTATCGGAGGTTTGGGATTCCCGGTCCTCTTCCAACTGCGTACCAGCCTATTCAAGCCTTATCGCTGGTCGCTGCACACTCGGATGATGATAGCTGGGACCGGCGGTCTGCTGGTATTTTCTTCCCTACTGGTTACGGCTTTCGAGTGGCATAACCCGAAAACTTTGGGCAAACTCCCTACCGCTGATGCGATCCTGGCCGGAATATTTCAAGCAGTCCAAACCCGCACCACCGGTTTTAACTCGATAGATATTGGACAAATGCACGAATCCACCTTGTTTGCGATGGACACTTTTATGTTTATCGGCGCTGGACCGGCCGGAACTGCCGGGGGTATCAAAATCACCACCATGTTTGCCCTCCTGGCGATTGTCGCTGCGGTTATCCGCGGTCGTAACCAAGCAGTGGTATTTGGAAAAAGCATTTCTTCCGAGGTCGTCCATCAAGCAGTCGCGGTGGTGGTGCTGGGATTCATCTTGGTGGTTAGCTCCACCATTTCGATCATGTTCTTGACCCACTTCACCTTGTCGCAAACCCTATTTGAAGTGTTCTCCGCTTTTGGTACCGTAGGTCTATCTACCGGAATAACGCCGCTACTTAACGATCCTTCGCAGTTAATACTTATAGCTTTAATGATTATTGGGCGATTAGGTCCGATTACGGTTGCTACCGCACTCGCTTTCGCACCTAGCGCCTCTAAAATTTCCTTCCCCACAGAAAGGCCGATCATTGGTTAATTTCTCGAAACCTACATATGCAGTGCTGGGCTTAGGACGCTTTGGTAGCGCCGTAGCCCGCGAACTCATGTCCGACTATGCCGTGGTTATCGGCATTGATTTAAACGAGACGATAGTAAATCGTAATAACGGTATCTTGAGCCAGGTGGCGCAAACGGATGCCACCGATATTGCGTCCATTACTGAACT
Organism: Varibaculum cambriense; assembly: GCF_002848005.1. Taxonomy (GTDB): domain Bacteria; phylum Actinomycetota; class Actinomycetes; order Actinomycetales; family Actinomycetaceae; genus Varibaculum; species Varibaculum cambriense_B. The sequence goes on from NZ_PKHX01000004.1 coordinate 242,241, forward strand.
CGGGGTGGCCGATTGTGATGGCGTAGTAGTCGGGATTGGCGGCCCCCACGTGGAGGCATCGATCCTCACTTGCTCCCTGCTCACCGATATGGGGGTTAAGAACCTGTGGGCAAAGTCCTCCGGAACCGCCCACGGACGTATCTTGGAACAGATTGGGGTCCCCCATATCGTTTACCCCGAGGTAGCGATGGGGCGGCGGGTAGCCCACCTGGTACGCGGGGTAAACCTGGACTATGTAGAGCTGTCTTCCGGCACCGCGATGGTTAGAACTATTCTTCCCAAGTCTGCAGCCGGGCCTCTCGATGAGGTCGACCTTTGGAACCGGCACGGGGTAAAGATCGTGGCAGTACTGCGGGAAAACCAATGGCAACCGGTACTCGGGGCAGTAGCACTTTCCGAAGGCGACCAAGTACAGATTTACGGCGGGGCGAAACAGGTAGAAAAGTTTGCCCGCCTCGCTCCCCGCCCGTAGCTGCCCCACCCCACCGCGGCCACTAACAAAACCGGGATACCTGCTTCCACAGACCCTATTGCAGTGACAATAACCCAAGTAGCGGTACGGTTTATGATTCGCGGGGGCTGTTGGTGCTGTGAGGTTTTGAGTAAAACAAGCTGCCGATCTTGTTAGCTATTACTGCTAGCAGTGAATAGACCCCTCCGTAGATCAGCGCGGATTCGTTGAAAAAGATCAGCATGGGCACCATGAAAAACAGTATCGGCATCACTATCCATAAAACAGTGAAGCCTTCCGCGATTCCGTCCCAGGCGGCTAGCGCGACGGTTATTAGCGGAAACACTATGAACAGTATCAAGATAAACAGCATCATGCCTGAATCAGGGGCACTGAATACTCCGATGGCGGCTCTAGTAATAGCAGGCAGTAAAAGATAGCACGCGAAAAGCCCGCCAAGTCGTACCCACGTGCCGCGTCTTTTCCACCTTTGCATGCACTCATTTTTTCATGTCCAGATGGGAAAAACCATGGGGCTTGGAAACTGGCTACGTCCCAAACCGAGCGACGTTAAAAACCACCAGATGAACTCGTCCTATCCGTTTATATTTGAGCCGACGTCTTCTGGGCTTCCGGTTACCGAACGTAGCGCGATGCAGAGGACGTTCATTTATCGCGTAATCCTGCAGGGGATTTTGGGATCTCAAAATCTACTACGAGTGCTGCGGTAAAGTAGAAGGTGCAGAAGGTGGGAACAAGGCCTCCCATCATGTCTTAGAGGGTGTCTAGCGGACGCAAGCGCTGCTAGGCTCTCTTC
>NZ_PKHX01000004.1:243870-261115 GCF_002848005.1 Varibaculum cambriense
ATCTCCTTCTTCCACAGATCGGTGTCGATGGAAAGAAGCTTATCCAGATCGGCGTCGTCACCTTCGAAACCATCCAGATTCAACTCTTCCTTCTTCGGCAAAATACCTACCGGTGTTTGCACGCCCTCAGCGCGCCCTTCCTTAACATCTAGCAGCCAAAGCAGCGCTCGCAGGTTGTCGCGGTAGCCAGGCCAGCGGAAGTGTCCGTCTTCCGGATCGCGCTGGAACCAGTTCACGTGCGCAAAAATGGGCTGTTCCTTCGCGGAGCCAATTATTTTCAACCAGTGGGTCGCGTAGTCCCCTTCGGGGTAGGACATGAAGGGGCGCATCGACATCGGATCGTAACGCAGCACGCCCTCCTTGCCTTCAGCCGCGAAAGTGGCTTGGGCGCCCAGGGTCAAACCGTCGTATACGCCCTCGGCTAGGTCGGTGATTGCCCGGATAAGCGGCTCCCGGTCCTTTACTCGCCCGCCAAAGATGATGGCGTCAATTGGCACCCCTTGCGGTTCTTCGTAATCGGGGGCTACGTTGGGCACGTTAGCCAAAGATGTGGTGAAGCGGGAATTGGGATGTGCCCACTCGTCGCCCTTGGCCTCGGAGCGCTGTCGATCGGCCGGGCGGTCGGAAATCTTTTCGCCCTTCCAATCCCGCCAGCCAGTAACGTCTTCGGGGTAGTCCGGGGTCTTACCTTCCCACCACAGCTCTTGGGTTTCGGGGTTGTAGGCGACGTTGGTGAAGAGCGTCTTAGAACCTTCTTTGATGGCGTCCATGGCGGTGGGATTAGACTGCCAGTTGGTGTCCTTTGCCACGCCGAACGCGCCGTATTCGGGATTCATGCCGTAAATCTTGCCGTCTTCGCCAACGTGCAGCCACACGATGTCATCGCCGTAGAAGTAAACTTCGTAGCGGTCACCCAAGGCGTCCGGGGCTAGCATCATAGCGAGGTTGGTTTTACCGGAAGCTGAGGGGAAGCCGCCGCACACGTAGTAGGTGTGATCCTTGAGCTTATCCTTAATCCCGATCAGCATGAACTGTTCGGAAAGGAATTCCCCGGAGGCCCAGCCGTCGTAAGAAGCTTGGCGCAGACCGTGGGCGATCTTGCCGAGCAGCGCGTTGCCACCGTAGGAGGAACCGAAGTGCAAAATTGTGCGTTCGTCGGCCACCGTGGCAAACAGGCGCTTATCCTTATCGGTGCCCTGCCCCAAGTTCTTCAGGTCGCCGGTCACGTGCACTGCGCGCACGAATTCTGCCGGATTTTCCAAATTGTTCAGATGTTCTACGCCAACCCGGGCCATGCGGATCATGTGAAGAACCACGGTGAGGTTGTCGGTAAGTTCCACCCCGCGAGCCCACTTTTCTAGCGGCGATTTCGGCGGTGCCATCAGGTAGGGCACCACGTACATTGTTTTACTCCGGGAGGCGCCCTTCATGCTTTCCAACTGCCGGGCAGTTACTTCCGTGGCGTCGTGCCAGTTGTTGTAAATTCCGGCTTCTTGCGGATTGTGGGTGGCGACGACGGTGCGTTCCTCGCTGCGCGCCGTGTCCTTGTAGTAGGAGCGGGAGTAGTAGAGTCCATCACCCGCAGGTGCGATTTCACCGGTGGCTAAGCCTTCGGCGATGAGTCGGTCGTCATCCTTTGCGGAAATGACTTCGATGGCAGCGGGTTCGGTAATTCCGGCCCAGTGCGCTACATACTCAGCTACTGCGGGATTTTCCAGCCCGGCATCGCTGAGGATCTTGGCAATGTTATCCATATTTATTACTCCTAAAATTTCGGGTAGTAGAACATTAAATTTAGGATACCCGAAACTTTTGAAGCAAACCTGGATTTAAGTCCTGCCTGGAATAAATAGGAACAAAACCTGGGACGCTGCAGTATGGGCTAGTAAATCTGCTAAGAGGCGAGCCCTCTGTGGGCTAGTTACTCCCTTAGCTCCCCTCCCCCTGCCTATATGTCGAATAGATTACCGGACTCCACTTGACTAAGCAGGGGGCACCCAAGCTACCCTTTTGTTAGGCAAGGCTTACCTAATTGAAAATTAGAAGGGATATATCGCATGAAAACACGCGACTTCATCAACATTGGCGTTTTCACCGCAATTTATTTTGTGCTAGTTTTCGGCACTGGAATGCTAGGCATCATTAATCCAGCAATGATGTTTGTGGGCTACGCCTTAGGACTTATCGCTAACGGCGCCGTAGTCATGCTATTTAAGTCGCGGGTGCCAAAGATTGGCGCCCTAGCATTAATGGGACTATTAGTAGGGATTTTAATGGTAATTACCGGGCACCCCTGGGTTACTGCCCTACTTACACCCTTGCTGGGACTAGCCGCAGACTTCCTCTTCGCTAAAAAATCAGCGGTTTTTCGGGTCCTAGGATACGCCGTCATGTCCATTTGGTACGTGCTGCCCTGGTTCCCGGTATTCATTGACGCTCAGGGCTACTACAAATATATTGCTGACTCTATGGGGACTGCCTATGCAGATTCATTACGCTGGTTCTTGTCACCATGGATGATTGTGGCCTGGGGCGTGGGAGTTTTCGTTCTCGGGCTTATCGGCGGAGTCTTCGGAAATTCTCTAATGGCGCGGCACTTCCGTAAAGCTGGCATCGCAAAGTAATGAGCCTTCAATGCCAAACTAGCGCCCCCGGATCAGCAGCAAGCTATCACCAGGATCAGGTCACCAGCGCTGAAATCTTAGCAGCTAACCAACGGCATTCCCGGCCAGATCCGCGCACCGTAATACTGGTTATATTCGTATTAAATGCCCTGGTAATGTCGCGACTACCCATAGTGATCACTTTCCTGGTAGCCGGTATTGCGCTCTTGGCTTTACTATTGTCACGCTGCTATTCATGGGCGCTAGGTTTCCTCGCCGTGGAAGGAACCTGGGTCGCTTGCATCTATCTTTTCCCCAGAATCTGGCCAAGCGCCCTCACCGCGTTCCTAATGGTTTTAGGCTACTGGATGATAAGGATTTGCACTGTTGGCGGTCTGGCAGGTTACGCGATTAAAACTATCGTCCCCGGAGAACTCGTAGCCGGTCTTCGCAGCTTACGCATACCGATAGCTGTAACCGTTCCCCTGGTAGTGCTATTACGATTCATACCGACAGTATTTCGGGAATACCGTGCAGTAAGAGAAGCAATGTCCCTGCGGGGATTACAAATGGGATGGCGCGCCCTCTTACATCCCCTCCATTTTCTAGAAATGGTTTTAGTTCCCTTACTGGCATCCTGCGCCCGAACCGCTGATGAAATGACCGCCGCCGGCATGGTGCGCGGTTTAGGGTCCACTATTTGCCCAAGTACTTTGAAACAGCTTCGATTCAACCGACTAGACGCCCTCTGGATACTGACGCTAATCGCCCTGATAGCTCTCATCCCCTACTCAGACCATCTAGCTATACTCTCGGGCGGATTCAAATGAGCACCTTAATCGACAATGCCTCCTTCGATTACCAGTTCAACCCGGACGAAGAAACCTCATCAGCTCACGTTAGCGCAGTAAGCGATATCAACCTCGCTTTCCCTACAGGATCCTGTACCCTAATCACCGGTCCTTCCGGAGCAGGCAAGTCGACCCTATTAAAACTTCTGAACGGTTTAATACCCGAACTTTATAAGGGTAATCTCAGCGGACACACTACCCTTGCCGGTCTCGATACCGTGCAAACAGATATCCAACAATTAGGGCGTACCGCCGGGACAGTTTTTCAAAATCCCCGTTCCCAATTTTTACGGCAAATGTACTAGAAGAGTTAGCATTCGCGAGCGAAAATGCCGGAGATACCCCCCAAACAACCGCTAACCGGATCGCGGAAGCTGTAAACACCTGGGGCATTCAGCGTCTGCTAGGCAAAGAGTTACGTAAGCTTTCCGGAGGTGAATTGCAGCTGGTTGCTTGCGCAGCAGCAGTTGCCGGACCGCAGCAAATCCTGCTTTTAGACGAGCCCACCTCTAATCTTTCCCCTGAAGCAATCTCCGCATTCAGCGAAGTCTTACAAAGATTAAAAAGCGCGGGTTGGACCCTGGTAGTAGCCGAGCACCGCGTTTACCCTCTAAAGGGTCTCGCAGATCAAGTCGTGATTATGGGTGAAGGGCGAATCCAGCATTTGTTTACTGCGGACGAGTTTTTTAGTTTGTCTTCTAAACAGCGTAAAGAGTTAGGGTTGCGCACCCTGGAAAAACCGAAAATGTGCGTTTGCACCAATCCTGATCAGCAGGCGGACGGTATCACCGCAAAAAATTTAAGGTTCAGTTACGGCAAACATCGCGTCCTCAATATTCCTTCCCTATGTTTACCGAAGGGAAAAGTAGTTGCGCTAGTAGGCCCGAACGGAGCAGGCAAAACTACTCTTGCGCGCACCCTCATCGGGTTAGCTCACCCGGAAGGAGGCAGCGTTATTAGTTTTAGCGGCAAATCCTGCCGAGCGGCAGACAGACAAAAACGCAGCGTGCTAGTAATGCAAGATGTAAACCGGCAACTATTTGCTGAAACGGTAGCGACAGAGGTCGTACTAGGAAATGACAATCTTAGTAAAGAGCAGGTGCAGGCGCTGCTAGGTGATCTGGGGTTGCAAGGATTATCTGAACGGCACCCAATGACTCTTTCCGGAGGACAAAAACAACGTCTCGTTATTGCCAATGCCCTGGCGAGCCAGGCAGAGCTTTACGTATTCGATGAACCCACCTCGGGGGTTGATTACCAGCACCTACTATCGATCAGTTCTCAGATTCGCTCACTAGCCGCAAAGGACAAAGCGATCCTGATTATTAGTCACGACTTGGAGTTCATCAATGAAGTTGCCGATTATCAGCTATTACTTCAGCCTCTCGATAGTGAAATAAACGTGCAACTTACCGCGCCCGACCAAGAGAAACATTGAAAGAGGAAGCCCAGTGAATGATCACCAAGTTAGCGAATCAGAAAAAGATGCAGCGGCAAATATCAAGCTGACCAGCAAACAAGGTAAAGCCGCATTACGAGAACTCTTAGCTCCCGTACAAATGGCGCTGCGAGTCGGTCAAGTAATGGCCGTTATCTCCGCTATTTTGCGAGTTTTTCCTTTCGTTGCTTTAGTGGGGATCGGCAACGAACTCCTAACCTCATTGGGCAAGGGCGTATCCCCCAACCAAAGCGTTATCATATTTTGGGTACAGGTGTTAATCGGAACATTTTGTGGAGGGTTATTCGCCTATTTTGTGGGCTTGTTGGTTACCCATATTGCAGATCATCGCCTATCCGCAAGTATTCAGCAAAAGATTATCCGTTTTCTGGGGCAAGCTCCTTTAACTTGGTTTAGCGATAACACTTCCGGACATGTGCGTAAAGTACTGCAAGACGATGTAAAGAATCTACATGTGCTAGTAGCACACCGCCCCGTAGATTCACTGATCGCTACCCTAGTGCCCATATTTTGCGCGGGTTATACCTTCACTATTGATTTAAGACTCGGACTTTTAGTAATTGTTACGGTGCCGATTTACATCATTGCCTACGCGGTGATGATGCGGGGAATGAGCGATAAATCCTTAGAACTTGATGCAAAACTTGATCAGGTTTCCTCCGCAATGGTGGAGTTTGTAAAAGGCATCCAGGTGGTTAAAACTTTTGGGATCACCGGAAAAGCACACCGCAAATATGCCCACAGCGCTAATGAAGCCTGTGACTATATGGAGGAATGGAATCGTCCAATGGTGCATGCGGCTTCCCTGACTACCGCCCTCACCTCTACCCCATTGATCGTTCTCTTATTTGGTATTGTCGGCCCCTGGTTCGTCTCCAAACATTGGGTTAGTCCGGTAGAAGTAGTTGCCGGTTGTTTAATTGCCATCGCGCTGCCCTCATCAATTAACCTGGTAACCCAGCTTGCTTGGAATTACCAGTTAGCGGGTGCCGCGGCCAAAAGGATTCTTGATCTTCTTAGGGTAAAGCCCCTCTCCTGCCCGGATCAGTCACTGCATTTACCCCAAGACGCAAGCATCGAATTTAAAAATGTATCGCTCAGCTATGGCCATACCCTAGCTTTGGATAATGTTTCCTTACGTTGTGCGCCCGGTACAGTAACCGCTCTCATGGGGCCATCAGGGGCTGGGAAAACTACCCTAGCCAAATTGGCCGCCCGCTTCCTAGATCCCGATACAGGCACAGTACTAATCGGTGGAGTCAACCTTAAAGAACTGAGTAGAAGCGACCTCTACCATCATCTCGGGTTCGTCTTGCAAGATGCGCAGCTCTTGCGGGCTTCCATTCGCGACAATATTTCTATCGGGCGACACGATGCAGATGAAGCCGAGATTATTAACGCTGCTCGCCAGGCACAGATTCATGACGAAATCATGGCGCTGCCTAAAGGATATGACAGTGTTGTCGGGGAAGATTTGAAGCTATCTGGGGGGCAAGCTCAGCGAATTGCGATCGCCAGAACCTTACTATTGGATGCGCCGATACTCATATTGGATGAGGCAGCAGCCATGGTAGATCCGGAATGTGAAGCACAAATCCAAAAAGCCATTAACCATCTGATGGTCGGACGTACTGTTCTGGTTATTGATCACCGCCCAGATTCAGTCAAGAACGTCGATCAAATCGTCCTCCTTGATAAAGGAGAGCTGGTGGCCTGCGGTAATCACCAGAAGCTACAAAATATAGAACTCTACCGCCGCCTGTGGTCGGCATCCAATGTTGAGTTTACGGAAGGAGGACGAAACTGAAATGGCTAAGTCAACGGGAGCTATCGACATAATTCGAACAAATTTCCGCCTCAGCGCCAACTCTCAAAATCACAGCAGGAGTATCAGCTGGGCAGCTCGGATCATCAGCGGCATTGCGCAGGGGGTAGGCTTACTTGCGCTGATTCAGCTCGCAAATACCTGGGCTAGCAGGCAGGAAGAAACCGCCAATAACGCTAACCTCTGGATCTTAACCCTGCTCGTCACGGCGATTATCGGAGCGATCAGTATCTACATACGAGATCGGTTCTCCTACGAAGGCGCGTTTTCGGTGATGCGTTCTGTCCATCGCCGCGTCGGGGATCAGTTGGCAAAACTGCCCCTGGGATGGTTCTCCACTGATACTACCGGGCGTTTGTCCCGTCTAGGGGCAGCTACTGTCAATGAGCTCGGCAATCTGAGTGCCCACTTGCTCACGGAACTGTCTGCCGCCACCGTCACTTTGCTGACGCTGCTTGCTGGTTTGCTCTGGTGGTACCCCCTCCTGGGGTCAATTTTTGCGTTATGCCTAATCTGTTACCTGATTCTGATGTGGGCACTAACCTATCTTGACAGTGCTGCCAGCGCCTACGCGGCCCCGGCGGCTACTGAACTAGCTGATCGGATTGTAGAATTTTCTACCTGTCAATCTATGCTCCGTGCATGTGACCAGACGATTTACCCTCAAATGGCCACGGCTTTAGCAGAAAATCGCCGCAGATCCACTCGCCGACTATGGATAGAATGCATCGGGAATTTCCTCGGCGGTATCGCCTCGCAAACAATTTGCGTGGTAATGATTATTTCCAGTGTTCATCTTGCTTTTACTGGAAGCCTTGCTCCCCTGGCAGTGGTGGCGGTCATTGGGATAAGCCTAGAAATTACTCATTACCTTTCCACGATTTCTGATTGTCGAACCGGGTTATTGGCGGTTGGACCGACAATGGCGACTATTAACGAAGTATTGGATGCACGCCCTCTGCCCGAGCCGGAAACTTCGCTACCTCAACCCCTACCCCACCAAGTTGCGCTTCGAGAGGTTGATTTTGCTTACGGGAATGATAAGCAGGTGCTAAACAAAGTCAGTTTCACCGTCGCTCCCCACACTATGACCGCACTTGTAGGCCCTTCGGGCGCAGGTAAAACCACTATTGCCCGCTTGATTTGCCGATTTTGGGACGTAAGCTCGGGTGCGGTACTCGTTGGAGGTCGAGATGTCAGAGAACTGACGACTGAAGATTTAATGAGCCAGATTTCAATGGTTTTCCAAGATGTCTATCTTTTCGATGACACTTTGGAAGCAAATATCCGCATCGGTAACTCCAATGCGAGCAAAGAGGCTCTACTACATGCGGCAGAACTAGCAGGTGTCAACGATATTGTTAGCCGCCTTCCCGATGGTTGGGATACAAACGTTGGTGAAGGTGGCTGCGCATTATCAGGAGGGGAACGCCAACGAGTTTCGATTGCTCGCGCTATTTTAAAAAATGCTCCGATTGTGCTCTTCGATGAAGCTACCAGCGCTCTGGATGCCGAGAATGAAGCAAATCTGCTGCGCTCTTTCGAAGTATTACGTCGCCAATCCACCATGTTGGTAATCGCGCATAAACTCCACACGATTACACGGGCTGACCAGATTGTGGTTCTAGACAATCAGGGGCAAGTGGCTCAGATTGGCACCCACAATGACCTTGTAAATTGCGAGGGGATTTACCGAGATTTTTGGGATGAGCGGCAGGCGGCCTCTGGATGGAAAATAGCCGCACAATAGTTCGGAATAGGTAGGTAGCATACACGGAATTATTTGCAAGTATTTCCGGTTAGAGGTCGTTGCAATGGCTATTACTTCAATATTTAAGGAAAAAGTCTAGAGGTTAATGCCAATTGTTTTTATAGTGATTTGGCATTGATGAATTCACTGAAGGTTTTTGGGAGAAATCATGAGGCATACATCAAATTATAGGGAAACTACTACTTCTCGTCACCTGTTTATTGCAGGCACCATTTTTGCTGCCGCCAGCCTATTCTTAACTTCTTTAGGAGTTACAGTAGCTTATGCAGCAGATACCGAAACGACCAGTGTAGGAGATAACCTCACTGCCTCCTGGGATCCGACAGCCAAAATCCTGACCGTCAGTGGCCATGGTCAGCTAGATCGAGACAAATGGATGTCTAAAACTCCGGCTACCTACAATGAGCCCAATAGTAGATTCTGCGGAACTGTTAAAGACGCAAACCGCAACGCCAAGCCAGCCGAACCGCAGCCAGTGGAAATAAAATTTATTCCTGATCCGGGCACCACCATAGATTTCCCACAAGATTCCAGCTTCCTTTTTTCCCACTGTGACAAGGCCAGCATCGACTTTCCGGATACTGGTATTAATACCGGCAAAGTCACCGACATGAGCGCCATGTTCTATAAGGCGACGCTGGCGAACCCGAATACCTCTAACTGGGATACCAGCAAGGTCACCAATATGAGCGGAATGTTCGGCGCTACAGAAGCAGCTAATCCCGATACTTCAAACTGGAATACCAGCAAGGTCACCACTATGAACGGAATGTTCCATACGGCTGCGGTCGCCAACCCGAATACTTCCAACTGGAACACCGAAAACGTCACCGACATGAGCGCCATGTTCTATAAAGCGACGCTGGCGAACCCGAATACCTCTAACTGGGATACCAGCAAGGTCACCGATATGAGTGTAATGTTCGGCGCGACGGAAGCAGCTAATCCCGATACTTCAAACTGGGATACCAGCAAGGTTACCGGAATGAATGGAATGTTCCAGGGAGCGAAAATGGCTAATCCGGACGTATCAAACTGGGATACCAGTCAAGTCACTAATATGCGGGGCATGTTTAACGGAGCAATTCTCGCGAGTCCGAACACCTCGAACTGGAACACCGAAAAGGTAACCAATCTGAGCGGCATGTTCCGGAATGCGAAAGCGGCTAATCCGGACGTATCAGCCTGGAAAACCAACCAGGTAACAGACCTAAGCGACATGTTCTACAAAGCTACTGCTGCCACCCCGGATGTCGCCAAATGGGATACCAGCCAAGTTACCAACATGGAAGGTGTCTTTACTGCAGCAACTGCCGCGAAACCAGATGTGTCAAAGTGGAAGACCAACAAAGTTACCAATATGCACAATATGTTTGCCGGAGCCAGCAGCATAGAAAATTTGGACGTATCTGGCTGGGATATTAGCCAGGTTGAGGAAGAGACCGTCGCAGACGTTTTCGCTACTGAGGGGCGCACGAGTGTACGAATCAAAGGCGCTGCTTTAAAGCGTAATATTTCTAGCTGGTTTAAGTTTATAGCCGGCCCTTACCATATTCGCAATGTTGACGATGGCACGGTGTTAAACGCTACCCCGGGTGACGGACAAACAGTTTCTGCCATGTTGGATTCGGTTAGAGACAAAATTGTAGATAAGACCACCTACCTAATTCGCCCTAATGAAATAGTAAAAGTAACGGCAACTCCGGCACAGATATGGCAAGGCGAACCACTACCAGTATTGGATTACCAGGTGGATGCGGCTCATAGCAAAGATTTACTCACAGGCGCCCTCAGCGCTGACTACGGGGCAGAGACCCCGGCGGGAAAGGTTGCGATTAAGCAAGGAACTTTAAAACTTAAAGACGCAGTAACCGGAGCATATTCACTAGAATTTACCGCAGGAATTCTCAATGTTAATGCTCGCCCAGAGCAACCGGAAGCTAAAGTTGATACTTCTAAGTGGGCTGATAACAATCACCCGGGGGCTAAAAATTGTGCCGATCGAAAGGTATCCCAAAGTAGGACCATCACCACTACCCCTCATAAATGGGATAGCAATAAACATGAATGGGTTTTAGATACTGCTAACGCGAAGGAAAAAACTGAGAGTCAATCGCGGAATATGACCGACCAAGAAATCCACATATGCGCTGATAACCAACCTGGAAACCAGCCTTCCGTTAAGCCCACAGAGCATTCTGGTAAGCACCCCACTGTGCATCCAGTCCCTAAAATTGCTCCAGTGAAGAAAACTGAGCCTACTCAGGTAACCCAGATCTCCACTTTGCCTCAGACCGGGACTTTGGTTGGCCAAATCGCGCTTCTAGCTTGCTTGCTAGGGGCCGCCGGCAGCATTGTTTGCCGCTTGCGCCGCACCGCCCGTTAGCGGATCAGTTTATGACTCTCGGGGTTTGGTGAGGCGTTGGGGCGGCCAAGGAAAAATCCGATTAACGCGGGCAGCGTATTGGATGTATTCATCCCCGAATTCATTTTCAAGCCAGCGTTCTTCAGTGTGTTTCATCAAAACAGTCAACGCCACCCAATAGATGAACGGGAGGGTTAGTAGCCACCAGTTCACTTGTATGAGCAGCAGACCGCAGTTTAATAGCAGGAAGGAAGAATATACGGGATGTCTAACCCAAGCGTATATCCCGGTAGTCATAAGCTGACCAGTTTTAACGCTTTCGACCATGTGAGAGCCAAAAACAGCTGAAACCCACACGATTACCGCAACCACCATCAAAACCAGACCTGCCGCAATCATGAGGTTATGCACCGAACTATTTCCGATAGTTCCGTTTGCGATCCAGCCTAAAAAATGGACAAGACTCGCTGCAATCGTGACGGTAAAAATACCCGAAACATATATCGGACCTACACCTAACACAGGCAAATGCGAAGCTCCGATTTTAGTCATACAGCTATTTTCGCACAAACCTAACCCGCTCTAGCAATGGCAGAAGTAGCTAACACTATGGCAACCGTCGCAGAAGGAGAAGTAAAAGCAATATCCCGGGTGACCACGCCCCGCTTATTTTCTATGCGGATTGACCCATCACTAACTAACTTTTGGTGACGACTAGCGATAGCCGTATAGGAGTTAACCGTTGCCTGACTTCTGGCTTTACTCGTTTCCCAGCTAGCAACCACGATTGACCCCTTGAGAAGGAAAAACTCTCCATCAATCAGCTGCATCGAGGCATCTAGACCATCTCTACGTCTGCGCAGATGGAAAATAGGCGAAGAAACTATCTGAGCGTTGTCTGGTTGCACAGTATTTTCTGGGGAACGCAAAACGTTGACTCCCAGGATTGGCAAAATCAGCTTCATATTGTCTAAAAATAATTCTGCTGATGCTCGTTGCGCTTCAGAAAGCTTCCTAACCCGAGCGGTTTGCTTGTTATCAGGCATAGAACAGCGCTCAGCATTCTTAGCGATTTCAACCAGACGGGCTTCTAAATAACCCCAATGCCCCCTCGTTAAAAGACCGTTGCAAGCTAGCAACAATAACTTTTGGATATTAACCCGACCTTTTCCCACTGCAGTTTCGTTTTTTGTCATGATCGCGCAGGCGCTCTACAAAGTTTTCTGTCTTGCCTATATAGCACCAAGTATTCTCAATAGCTTCAGGGTCATTACCAAGAAGAATATACACACCATTACAAGCGATTGAGCTGAATGACCCCGTGTTTGCATGGGGTTTTTGAGACGTTTGAGTTTGTTTGAATCTCGTAGCGACTAGACATCATAGTTCTCCTGAAGTCAACACCGCTTTAGCAGGAATTTTTATGGTTTTTACTTCTAATCATAAAGAGATTATTTGCGGAACTCGGGATGGTAAAAACTCAGCAAAATTGCCGCAGCTATCAGGACTGTGCAACATGTCATTGGTAGCCACGGAGAGAGTCCGTAAAGCGCGGTGGAGGCTATCGGTGCCACTACATAGGCTGCACCATTGTTAGCATTAATCAACCCGGCCAGCCCACCTTGTTCTTCGGGCTTCATTTGCAAAGTAGGCGCCGTGTTGTAGCCAGGCATCGCCAGGCCTAGACCAAAGCCTGTCAAGATGCTGGCCACGATGAACAGTCCAAGATTTAGTGGATAAACCAAGAGTAGTAACCCGAGAAGAACGATTATTAATCCTCTTCTAAAGAGTTTTTTAGCACCCCAGTTTAACCTTGGAGCCACCAAGGCCTGCGCCAGTATCATCACCACACCCATTATTGACATGCACAAAGCGGTGAGCCCTGCTGTTACGCCGGCCGCTAGCTTCAAAACATCCTGCAGTAAAAAGCCGAAAAGTGTAGCCACGGTAGAAAAAGCAGTAAACATTAGGAAACCGCAAGCTAGGAACACGAATACTCTTGAATCAAAATAGGAAACTTTTGCCGGTTGAGCGACTTTTTCTTCGCCACCTGTGGGTTTGAATGTTAGCAGCAAAACGGCAACGCCCAAAAGCATGACCAGAGGCATCACCAGCAAGGGCATCATGAAACCTCCTATAGCTGCAAGGCTGCCGCCCAATAAGGCTCCAAGAATAGACGAGAATCCTTGTGCAGCGCCCAAGACTCCCAGACCTTTTACCCGTTGCGTCTCATTGTAGGTATGAGTCACAACGTAGGTTTGCGCGGCTGGGGAAACTGATGCGATGGCACCGCCGTACAGCACGCCCCTAGTTATGACTACTCCTATGATCAACGCTATGCCGGTGAGCAGACCCTTGAATCCTAGCCACACCACCATAGCGAATCCGCTTAGAGCCAGGATTCCGGCAAGCATGCCAATAAGCAAGATACGCCGAGATCCCCATCGCAATGAGACCCGTCCCCACCTGGTGGAGGTAAGAGAAAACATTATGGCTGCTAACGAAATGGTGGCGCCAATGTGCCATTCCTTCAGCCCGATTTCGCGCGATAGCGGAGCCAGAATTGGATTAAGAATCATCTGCCCCATATATGCCAGTAAAACCGTCAAAAACAGGGGAAACAGTCCCGTTATTTTTGATTCGACTTTCTGGTTTCGTTCATTAGTGGCGCACATTAAAACATCCTTTCCAAAGTGAGCTACCAATCAAGCTGAAACAATACTAGAACAATGTTCTAGTATTGTCGAGGTTGAGGGTATGCTGTTTTCGTGGGGAATAAAGACAAGCGGGTAAACACGGGTAGACGCGCCTGGCTGACGCAGGAAAAGATCATGTACACCGCAATGGAACTGACCCGAGAGTGCGGTCTAGAAAAATGGTCGATTCGTGACCTTGCGCAGCGTCTGGGAGTAGTTCCCTCTGTCATCTACCACCATTACCAAAACCGTGACGCCATTACCGCTTCTGTAATAGGCGAGATCACTAGCACCATCGAACTACCGGACGAGCAGCTGGAATGGAAAGATTGGTTCATCTCCCTAGCAGAAAATGTCAGGCCCGTCTTTCTTGAATTCCCCGGAGTCACCGACAAACTGATGTATGGACATATGGACGCCGCGGTTATACCAATCTTGGAGGTGGCTTACGAAAAACTACGAGACGCTGGTTTTAGCAAGTACATTCACATCGCATACTCAATTATCATCAACACGATGCTGTGGAGCATTACTGCTCGCAACTTGCGCAGTCCAACCAAGCAGGAACAGCGCCACGACCTAGGCCAAATGATTACCCAACTTCAGCCCCTAGCTGCCTGCTCCACAACGCTGGCTGACATCATCCAAGGCTACTTAATTCCGCTAGCCAACCCGAAAAATGAAGACCGCATGAGTCAGGAATACTTTGAAATCATCATAGAAGTCGTACTCGCCGGTTTAGAGATAGCGATCTTGCCTCGCGAAAACGCCTAACGAACCCGTGAACAAGAGCTCTACCGCTTTACCCCGCGCCATCACAACCTCGCCCTTCGTTCACACGCACCAACCTCAAGAATAACCGAGAAAAGCAGATCACCCCTCAATACGAGGATCCAACAGAAAGGAAACATCATGGCAACTGAAGGAAATCAAATCCGGCACACTGACCCTCGTTGTCGATGATCTCGGGGTCGAGGCAGCGGCCGCACTCACCAGGGCAACACTGGATGTCAACGAAGTACTGATGCCTGCTTCGGAAGATGGCGGGACTTTGGTAGCTACCAGATTCCGTGCCGCTAGATGTTTTCTCACACAGTCCGCCCTCGCGGAACAACCTTTAATAAAGGCCGCACAGCGGGGTTATATGACCTTAAGTAGAATTGATGCTTCCTTTTGGCCGCATCTGTGATTGGCCAATGAAAGCTTTTTTGGGGGGTTCGGTTAATAACCGTCCCCCCATTTTTGTGTTTCCTTCTGCGCATTAGGGCCTGTTTTGATTACCTCTTCATTCTTTTAGGATTTTTAGCGGGCCTGGGGAGTTTTCAAAGGACACAATTCTTTCTACTTATTTTAAGGCCGGGTTATTTTCACGGGTAAATACGTGATTTTATGTCCTAAGGTGAGCAGTCGGTGAAAAAATGCTCAAATGTGATGCCCATTAGCGCTTACTTAGGTTAGCCTAACCTTAGGGCTAATTGCATTGCCCTAAATTAACTAATACGAATGGAGCTACGATGTTCACGACGCAGTTATCGCCAAGCAAGCGCGAAGAGGCGCTACGCGATATGGAGGAAAAGCCGCTTGATGTTTTAGTGATTGGCGGAGGTGTTACGGGAGCGGGGATCTCACTGGACGCGGCAAGCCGTGGTTTGCGAGTCGGTATAGTCGAGGCGCAAGACTGGGCCTCCGGCACTTCGTCGCGATCTTCAAAGCTGGTGCACGGTGGTCTGCGATACCTTTATCAACTTAATTTTGCCTTGGTTGCTGAGTCTTTGAGGGAACGTGGCTTATTGCTTACCCACACGGCTCCGCATTTGGTGAAAGCACAGCCTTTTTTGTGGCCCATAAAAATGCGCGTAATAGAGCGGGCTTATTCGGCTGTTGGGGTGGGAATGTATGACGCCATCGCACAGTTTGCACATAGGGGTTCGGTGCCCATTCAAAAGCACTACTCGAAGAAAGGGTCATTGGAGCTTGCGCCCGCGTTGAAAAAAGACGCACTTATTGGCTCTTTGGTTTACTACGATGCCAGGGTGGATGACGCCCGTCTGGTGGTGAATCTGGTTCGCACGGCCGCTCAGTTTGGCGCTTTGGCTGCTAATCGCACCCAGGTTGTTGAAATGCTCAAGGATGGAAACAAGGTGGTTGGCGCCAAACTTCGTGATATGGAAACTGGCGCTGAACATGTGGTTAAGGCAAAATCCATCATTAATGCAACGGGGGTTTGGACTGAGAAATCGCAGTCTCTTTCCGGTTCTACGGGTGGCTTGAAAGTTTTGGCCTCCAAGGGCATCCATATTGTTGTGCCAAAGGAAAAGATTGATTCCAAAGTTGGTTTATTCTTGCGCACAGAGAAGTCTGTGTTATTTATAATCCCGTGGAAGCGTTATTGGGTTATAGGAACTACTGATACTAAATACCATGAAAACAGGTTGGAACCGGTACCTGATTCTGAGGATATTGATTATCTGCTTGAGCATGCGAACTCGGTGCTGGCTAACCCGCTAACACGTGATGACATCATTGGGGCTTTCGCTGGGCTACGGCCTTTGTTGCAGCCAGGAACTTTGGACGGAGATAAGGCTAAGTCAACCAAGGTTTCCAGGGAGCACACAGTTACCGAAGCTGCTCCGGGGCTCACTGTTATAGCAGGTGGAAAGCTTACGAGTTACAGGCAGATGGCTGAAGATGCTGTTGATTTTGCCTTGGGTAAGGAGCTGGCTAAGCGGATGCCGTGCGTTACCAGAAGCACTCCGCTTTCTGGAGCTGTTTACTATGAAGCTATGTGGGAGCAGCGTGAGGCGCTGGCAAAGAAAAACGGTTTGAGCGTGGATCACGTAGAAGATCTGTTAAACAGGTATGGAAGTGATATCAAGCTGATTTTCAAAATGATTGAGAAGGATCCTTCTTTAGGGAAGGGACTTAAGGGGGCTGAAGAGTATCTGCGTGCAGAAATAGCCTTTGGTGTTTTGCATGAGGGTGCTTTGCATGTGGAAGACTTACTGGCGCGCCGCACCAGGCTCTGTTACGAGCATCGGGATCGCGGATTGGCTGTTATTGACGAGGTTGCGACAATAGCTGCTGATATTCTTGGCTGGGATGAGGCGGCCAAGGCGCATGAGATAGAAAACTACAAGGCGCGGTGTGATGCCGAAGAAAAGGCGGAGGGGATAGTTAGCGAAGCCGAAGCTCAAAAGGTGCGTGAGCAAGCGGCGCCTATAACCGAATTTGTTGATGTGGCTCCGCAAATTGACGGTTAAAGCCGTGGGGATTTTTGCCCTTTAAATCGCTGACTCTAAGGCCTTGGAGGCGTGTACTCCAAGGCCTTAGACGTGCTTAGGATGCCACTAGGCCTGCTCTGGCAACAGAGCAAAATTCGGTTTTAGGCGCTTGTTTTAAAAGCACCTTCGATAATGCGGTATTCAGGTACTGAAATAAAAGTAATTGAGGTCAATATGAATGCACAGAACCCCGAAAGTGCATTGAACCCCGGAAGTTGGACGGTTATTTGTTCAGTTTTATCCAAGATAGTGAGTGATAAAGATTGAATGTACTGAACCCTGAAAGTTGGACGGTTATTTGTTCAGTTTTAGGGTTGGGGGTGTATTGTGCGTCCTGATAGTTCGTTGTCGGTGGAGCAGCGTGTGGCGGCTGTTGATTCGTTTGAGGCGGGGG
>NZ_PKHX01000005.1 GCF_002848005.1 Varibaculum cambriense
CCGGGGGGGGGGGGGGGCGTAGTTTTTACTAGGATTGTTAGGTGCAACGTGGCAGGACATAAGCGATATCAAAAGCTGACCGCGGTGCTGACCCTGTTGGGTCTGGTGCTGGCGTTGATTCCCGTGGCAGTATTGGCGCTCCCTAAGGCGCAGGCAGAACCCGCTGACCCCAATCACCCTATCATTGGGAGTGCGGATGACCCCTGGCCCTCAGATCCCAACCGGGAAGAGGAATCTAAGGATATTAAGAGCGCCGGTTCTGTTGCCTTAGTTTTCGAGTTTGGCAATGCGTATGGCTACCAATCTATGGGGGGCGTTATTCCCAGAAGTAATATCAGAGATTGCCCGGCTAACCCTAATAGCGATAACCCGCAAGATTGGCCAGGCAGAGCCAATGTTGATGGTCTATGTAGGAACTGGGGGCAGAATAAAGAACTTGAGAAAGTCATTACTTCTTTAAAGGGGTCGCCACTGTCCATTGGTATCTATCACTATGCCCGGAAGATGGATAAGAACGATGGCATCAATGGTCCTGACTTGAAAGCTACCTCGCTAGCTGACCAGGCGGGTTTCGATAAAGTTATTAATAAAATCCGTTCACTAGATGCTTCCGATGGATACGGAGGGGCAAGATCCCAAACCTGGTTCGGTGGTAACAGTGAATGGGGGCTGGGTAAGCTCTATCGGGATATGTACCAATATCAGGAGCAACAAAAGAAAGAACACGCTGACGATCCTAATTTCGTACCGCGGCCGCTCTACTCCAAAATCATTATCATGTCGGTTTCCGATCCCCACTGGCGTCTGGAAAAAAATACTTGGTGGGATTCTCGTAAGGGTCGCTGGGTTACTTACCACGATAAAGAAGGTAACTTTGTGGTCGACTCCGATAATTTGGATACGGACGATGCTCACGGGTACCACTGGAATAATCCCGATGATTTAGAGCGGAACCCCGGTCGCCTGGCCATGCTAGATGTGGTGCGGATGATTCGCGGTTTGGGTGCAGATATTCGCACTGTGGGTATGGGTTATTGGATTCAAAGATGGGGAGAGTCTCGTACCTATTTCATGCGTTATTTGACTGGCGATGATCCCTACTATCCCGACAAGTACTCTTCCACCGATAACTATCAATATATTGATTTTCCTGATGATAGGGGTGACCCTAATCCCGGCTGGTTCGGAAAAGGGGGCGAGTATTTCCGGGGGAAATACTCAAAGGACGGGATTGCTAACGGCACCTATGCAAAGACTATGCGACGGTGGTTGACGGAAGACACCCACTTTTCGCTAACATCTGACCTGGTAGACCAAGATTTTCGCTATGCGAAGCCCAATGCTGGTCAAAAGATTGACTTTACTCCTTCCGATACTACTGTTAATCCGCAGAACTATTTAACAGGTTCCTATGGGCGTGTGGTGTTAAACCTTAACAAAGCGAATATGTCCAAAGGGGTGGAGATTAGGCGACCCGTCAGAAGCAACGATTCTGTGCTTACCAAGTTCCAGCAAAAAAATGTGCGCTGCGGCGGTATGGACAGAGAAAGCGGAGATTTCATTAAGTTTACCCCGGATGAACTTGCTCCTGATGCAGCTGGAAAAGTCGGCTTTAAAATAACTGCAGACCAGATCAAAAAATACTATTCGATTAAGTGTGCTACTTACTCGCGTCCGCTGCAGAAGATGATCTACAAAAAGAAGGCCAGCGCAAATTCGCAGATTCGGTACATAGTGGGCGGATATCCCGATGCTAATAACAAGTACACCAAAGGTGACGGTGCCAGCTACACCATTACTTGGAGCTGTAAAGACCCTCTGGGGGAAGATCCAAATGCTGTGGTTGGCACCCCGGGTACCACTACGCGGCAGATTAAGGGATTAGACCTGGTTGCGAATCTGGAGCCTGACATTGATTTAACGGCGAATGGACCAGTGCCAGTAGGCACGAAGTGTACTATCACCGAAGATATAAAGATGCCCCAAGGCTTCACCTATGACCAGGCTAATGCCTATTTTGGTTCTAAGAGTGTATTCACGGGAACTAACTTCCAGGTGGATGAGAATCAGACACAGAAGATTATGGATCCTGCCGGTCTGCAGTCGATAAAAAATGTCATTGTAGGGAATATTACGCTTTACAATCCGCAGACCGCCACTAAAGATAACTCGGAGCTGCTATCGGAAACCATCTATGATTCCTTGCGCGCTTCTATTCGGGTCAAGTTTAACTTCGCTAATTCGAAGAACGACCCCGCTTTGGCAGCAAGAATTGCGCAAAAGAAATTGCCGGACAAAGTGCCGTTGTACTACAACTGTCGCTTTATGCCCGACCCCACTAAGCCCCCGGAATTGCCGGAGAAAAATACTGGAAACTACCCTGGCTATGTAGGGGCCACCTGGGTGGGGGTAAAGACTGATGGCACTGCCGAGCTAGTGTTAGGCAAAGATGCAGCCGGAAAAGATTCATGGCCGGTAGGTACCCACTGTTTATTCTCTACCACTCCGCCAAATCAGAACATCAGTGGACCTAATCTAGATGTGGGGGAACCGGTAAAGATTGATGGCGTGATTACCAAAGACAGCTATAATTCCAATGTCTGTGCAGAGGACGCGAAAGCTAAACTTTCAGCTTCGCAGGCTAAGAACTGTAGGAATAACTATTTCTGGGTGCATTCTCCCGGCGAAAGCGTTATTAACATAACCGAGGATTTGCAGCGCCTGCAGGGCAAGTTGCGGGTAACGAAAGAACTAGACGGTCCCGCGGCTACTTTGGGAATTGGTAAAAGATTCCCCATGAATCTGACCTGTAAGGATCCGGAAGTAAATACCACTGTGCCGATTGCAGGGCAAGACATCTATAAGTTCGGGGTTACCAGCACTGAATCCGAATTGGTGGAAAAAGTTCCTGCCGGTCTTAGCTGCGACCTAACTGAGGAAGCGATAGGTGCTAATACCGCTGTTTCCAATGCCCAGTTGCAATTGCCTACGATTCCTCCGGTAAAGATAACAGACACTACGATAGAGACTCCGGTTACCGTTAAAAACACTCTTGACTATAAAGAGGTTGATTTAACTATTAACCATCAGGTTGCATATAAGCAGCCGGAGCCAGCTACGGGCATGAAGAGCAATTTAGAGAGCAAGGATAACCTAGTTAGCGTTTCCTGTCAGTTGCCTGGTGATTCAAAGACAATAAGTAAAACCGCGACTATCACTGGAAATGGCAGCGTAAGAGTGCCAGAGATTCCAGCAGGTTCCGTTTGCGACTTGCAATCTGTGCCACAAGATGTGGAGGGACTGGGAGTCAAGTATGCGGCTCCTCCCCAGAGCGTGACAATTGGGGAAAATGGAGCTACCGCGAATTTGACTACCACCTATTCGCTACCAAGCGCGGGTGAAATTTCGGTACAGGGTCTAGTGAAATCCCGACCCCAGTATGACGCTCTGAAGATTCCCGATTCTTTGGATGCGACGGTCGAGTGTGAAAAACCGGGAGCAAACCCAACGCAGGTACCCATCACGATTGATTTGAAAGGTGGCACCAGTACCACTGTTCCCTCCAACGACATCGCTGAAGGTGCAAGTTGTACAGTTAAAGCCGATCTCGATGATTTAGAGGGGAAAATTGAGTGGAAGTGGTCAAATCAAGACGATTTAGCACAAGCTCAAGACAGCCCCGTTGCTTACCAGTTTACTGCTCCTGTCGGAAATAACAGGGCTAACGCTGTTATTCGACTGTGGGCCAAGACCAAGACCGCCACGGTAAATCTGGCTGCTAACTCCACTATGTGGACTTCCAAGAGTGCCGATGACACTACCACCAAAATTCAGGTGCCGAAGGAATGGCGTGAAGCCGTACTGGGGATTGATAGCAATCCCGCTAAGACCACCAAGGTGTCAATGGGCGTTACCTGCACCCTAGGTAGTGGTGCTAATCAGTCCACTGCTAACTTCGCGGTTAACGTTTCCAATGATGGTACCGCGAGTCCTTTAGAAGTACCTGCCAATTGGGACTGTACGGCTAACACCAGTGATTCGGCATTGAAGATAACTGGAACTACTTTGCAACCAGTCGTTTGGACTGGTCCAGGCGCCCCCTCCAACAGTGACGAATATAGTTATCAGTGGAAATCAGCTGCGGATCAAACCATCTCTTTGCAGCGTGACTATCGCCTGCAACTGGCTTCTTTCAACTTTAAGAAGAAAGTTGGTGGCGAGGGGGTAGCCATTATCTCCGGCGGTAAACAGTTCAAAATGAACTGGAGCTGTAGTTTGAACGGGAAGCCGATTCCTATTCCTGGTCTCCGTACAATTACTGTCGATACCGATGCTCCCGCCACCTTTGGTGATGACCTGGCTGATAGGCTGCAAGAGCGCAATCTACACCCCAGTGTCAGTACCCAAATGGGTCGTTTCACCCAGGGTGAATGGCATGTGGTTGATGCTCTGCCGGCAGGTGCAGTCTGTACTGTCAGCGAGGACATGGCAACGGCACAGGTAAGACAAACATTATTGGATCACTATTGGGAAATCACCCCCGGTTACCGTTCCCGAGAACCAGCGAGTCCCTGTGAAGAAGCCTCCAACAAGTGTCGCCCCGCAAATGAAGGTACCACGATTAAAGCGCAGGTACTTTTGCCCCGGGACCAACCAGCTCGGAACAATATCTACAAAGCCGGCTACGGCAACGTTGATGCAAAGGATGCCCGTGGCAAGCGGATTAATCCGATAATCCCCGACACCTTGCCAGAGAACTTTGCCGGCACCATGGTTCCTTGGAATAACTATACCTTTGAAAAAACCCAGGTGAAAGTGAGTTTGACTAACAGTGGTAATGGGGCGCCCTTAGCTAAAGGCAAGACTTTTAAAGCGCGACTCTATTGTGCACCCCCGTCCCTAATCGGAGGTTCGGAGGTTTTCGAAAACGAAGCCGAATTCCAGGAAGCGGTCGCCGCGCAGAGTATTAACGTGGACTTGACCTTTGAAGAAAGTGCTACCAATCCTGGTGTGTGGCAGGATGCCATCGGATCACAGATGGTTCCGGTGGGCTATAGCTGCGTGCTGGCGGAAGCAAAGTTCCCCGAGTTAGACGCTCAGGTGACTACCACGATTGCCAAAGATTCCTCTCAACCCACTGATACTGCCGGTGAAGATGGTTTGACCGCTCTCTTTAAAACCAAGAAGGAGAATAAACAACTTAAAAAGAAGGATGATGAAAAGGAAATCTTGGGCTTTATCGTGCATGGCGATTTAGTGGGACTAGACAGTAACCGACAGCAGAAACAATCTATTTTCACCATCGATAACAAGTTTGATCGTCCGGCTGCGAAACTTAAAGTGAAGCAGGTGGTGACCAAAGATGATACTGCTACGCAAAAGTCCTTTGGTAAAGCCCTGGTTGACAATAACGATGTTGGCTACACGCTTCACTATGAATGTACCGATAAGTATCTCCGAGATGAACAGGGTAAACCGCTGGTATATCAGGACTCTAAGGTGCTAGCAGCGGACAGCGAAATTAACCTGTTCTCGGCTGAAGGCGCAGGAGGAGCCTTTGTGCCTGCTACTTCCCAGTGTGTTTTCTGGCATGTAAATCAAGATCACAAAGATCCGATAGCGAAGTACCAGAGTAAATTGTTATTGCAACCCACTGCCACGGTAGAAACCTCGGGGGCAGAAACTCAATTCGAGTCTGTTCCTAACCAGTTGGTACCAGATCCTTTGAAAGTTGTTCCCGCAAACTTGGATACCACAGGTGAGAATGAAACTACTCTTACCTTCGAGGACACTTATTTCATTCCCTTCGTGATTTATGAAATAGGTACGGCAGTTGAGGGCGATCGCCGGGACGAAGCGTTGCCGAAGGATACTACCAGGTACCAGTACTCCTACTCGTGTGAAGCTCCAGCGGGTCTACCTCTACCTAATGAGTACCCCGATGGGTACCCGAAGGTAGAAGGAACAACTGACGAGGCGGTACGCGCTACCTTTGTTCCGCTAAAGAAAGTAATCGGGGGCAGTAAATGCAAAGTTACTGGCACTAAAGCTGTATCGGCTCAGCCCCACCTGAAACTGGCAGCCAACTGGGTGCCTTGGGATCAGAATGTGAATGTTCTGGGAATAGTCCTGGATGACACCGTCAAGTTCACGGGAAATGAAAGAGGCGAGGTTACCGGCAAGACCCAGCTCACGACATCGCCCTTCGAGGTTACTTTGGAGCAAAATAACCGACGCGGCGTAGTACTGTATTCCGTTTTCAACAACGGAACCAAAGTGCGTATCTATAAAGCTAAGTCTCCCCAGGGAGAGGTCGTACCCGATGCTACCTTCTCCCTGTATGCAACAAAGGCCGGGGGAACCGCCCAGAATCCGACAGTAGAGCCCGGGGATCAAATAGATTTGGTGCCAGTTGAGGGTAAACCGGGCGTGTATGAATCGAAGACCGAGCTAGCTCCGGGTACCTACCTGATGGGTAACACCAGTGCCGGTAAGAATGCAGGCGAAAGGTTCCCCTTCGCTTGGAAGTTTGACATTACCGTAAATCCCGCTAACCAGCCGGCTGAGCAAGACACCAAGGTCACCCTCAGTAAGGAAACTGGCAGTTCTGGTCTAGTTGCCGCCTATGCGCCCACCGAGGAAGTCAAGGCCTGGCAGATCGAATTGGCGGATGTAAAGTTCGGGAAACTACCCCTGACCGGTGGCTATTTACCCTGGTTGTGGCTACTGGGAATCTCCCTGGTGGCCGCTTCGGCAGCCGTGATGTGGCATAGGAGGCGCGAATGAAAATAATTCACCGCGCGTGCCTGCCACGTCTACCTGCGGGGTGGATGCTTGCTGCCTGGAGACAGTCTTTAGCTCGTGAAAGATTTTTCCGGTCCGGCAGTGACCCTGGGTTAACAGGGGGTAACGCGCAAAGATCTTAAAACAAAGAAGCTAAGAAAATTTTCCAACGTAAACAATCAAAATACATAAATGAGGTAAAAATGTTTTCTAACACAAAGAAATTTGTTCGGAGGGGGATGGCTACAGCTGCCGCCTTGGGCATGGCTGCCCTGGGTCTGGTAGCAGTGGGTGCTCCAGGCGCCAGCGCTGCCCCCGCGATTGATAAAAATAAAGAGTACACGATTTCGGTAGAGCCGCAGGTAGGTGAGACCGGAGTTACCGCCGATGGTAAGAGCGGTCATTTCGATGCCACCAAGGCACTGGATTCGGGTACTTTCAAGCTGACAAAAGGTGACTACGATGTAACCACCACTGCTGGTTACAATGCAGCCACCAAGGCGACTCCCGCTAACTTCAAGGCGTCAACAGAAACCGGAGCTGTACAAACCCAAGATTTGGTAAATGGCAAGACTTCGTTTAAGGTCAAGCCTGGTTTGTATCTCTTGACCCAGACTGCGGCTCCTTCCGGTAAAAAGGTGGCAAAGCCGTCCTTGATTCTGATTCCAATGACCGATCCGGATACTGGAACCTGGATGGATACCGTGACCGTGTACCCCAAGAACGGTTCTGCCGGTAAAATCACCAAAACGAATATTACCGATAAGGATACGGTGCTCGTACCCGGAACGGAGATGACATTCCAGATTGATGCGCCGATTCCTACGTTGACCGACGGAGAAGACGCGTTCAAGAGCTATCAGGTTACTGATACCCCCTCGGGTCCGCTGAAAGTGGATGATAGCAACTCTAGGATTGTGAAAGTGGAGATTGTTGATGGCACTTCGGTGGTAGCGACTTTGGCAGCCGGGGATTACCAAAAGATTACCGATCCTAAGTACGGGATTAAGCTGACCGATAGCGGGCTAGCTAAAATTCTCAACTACAAGGAGAAGGTCTTGCGCGTAACCCTGACCGGTAAACTTGCTCCTGAGGGCGACCCCATTTGGACGCAGTCTGCTGACAAGTGGGTGGCTAAGAACGCTGCTGATTACAAATTCGAGTCCAAAAAGGGTGAAGGCGGCGGAAGCGGTACCGGCCCGGGCGGCACTGAAGATCATATGGCTAAACTGAAGATTAATAACGTTGATGGTACGATCGATCTTAACGCTAAGGGTGCCACCTTTGATGTTTATGCCTGTGACTCCAAGGCCACTGGCGATCCTTCCACCACAGGTAAAGCAGTGTTTACCGGATTGAAAGCGGGAGAAATATCCAAAACTGCTATAGGTGCGCATGCTAATGGTCTGTGCGTGGTGCAGACCAAGGCACCTACCGGATACGAGTTGGGTAACGCCGTAGTTAAAGTCACTTTTGACGAAAGCACGGTAACGACTGCGGCCACAGATAATAAACCGGTAGTAACCGAGTACGAGAACACCCTGAAGAGCTCGGACATTCTGTCTAAGCTGCCCCTAACCGGTGGAGCGGGCATTGCCCTCTTCCTGATCGTGGCAGCCGGACTCTTGGGCGGAGCATACTACTATGCTCGTCGCAATCGGGTGCGCGCGTAACTAAAATAAAGTGTCGGGGAGCAACCCTGCTCCCCGACACTAAATAGCAAGGCGAAAATTGGGGAAGAAAGAGAAAACCAGCGGAGAAACCGAGCAGCGTAAAGGCAAAGTTCAACGCAGCCGCGGTTCCACTCTGATTCCTGTAATCCTGGCGTTGGCGGGTATTGCGGTGTTGTTATACCCCGTGGTGGCAACCCAATGGAACAATGCCCGCCAACTCCAGATCGCCTATGAATACTCAAAAGCAGGAAAACATCTTAATAGGCAGCAGCTGACTGAATCCTTCAAGGCAGCCCAAGCGTATAACCGACATACTCCGGGTGCTCCCATCCTGGATCCCTGGTTGGCGCGGGTAGCCAAAGACAACAACCCCTATCAGGTGTATCTAAAACAACTAAATATCGTCCCGGAGATGGGGCGGCTGGTAATCCCGGGAATCAAAGTAGATTTAC
The DNA here is from genome assembly GCF_002848005.1 of Varibaculum cambriense. Lineage (GTDB taxonomy): Bacteria > Actinomycetota > Actinomycetes > Actinomycetales > Actinomycetaceae > Varibaculum > Varibaculum cambriense_B. The sequence goes on from NZ_PKHX01000005.1 coordinate 8,909, forward strand.
CTATCTATCACGGTTCTCAACCAGACACCCTAGAACGCGGAATCGGGCACCTATACGGATCCTCACTCCCGGTCGGGGGGAAAGGAACGCACGCGGTACTCACCGGGCATAGCGGGCTCTCAACAGCCACTTTGCTCGATAACCTCACCAAGGTTAAGAAAGGTGACGCTATCTATATACAGGTAGCGGGGCAAGAGCTCAAATACCAGGTGCGTTGGATTCGGGTAGTCCGCCCCAACCAGGTGAAAAGCCTGCAGCGGCAAGAAGGCAAAGACCTTTTAACCGTCCTCACCTGCACGCCCTACGGAATCAACAGTCACCGGCTGTTAGTGACCGGGGAGCGGGTGCCGATGGATAAGACCGATCCCTTCGCCGGAGCCGGCAAGCTGGAATGGCCATGGTGGATGGGAGCCATAATCTTTGTGGCCTGCCTAGCAGCCCTGCTGCTCGGTTGGTGGCTGTGGAGGCAGCGCCGCCGCGACGAGGACGAAGAAGAAAATAAGGAAACATCCGGGGAATCACCCCCGATTGCCAGTGGCGGAATCCCCGCCACCGACGCCGAGATGACTACTCATTACCCGCCACGAAAAGCAAGGAGGACACAGTGAACAGCATGCGACGCAAGCTGAAAGCCGGCTTGGGGATGCTGGCCGCACTAATGCTTGCCCTGGTACCAACCTCGGCGATGGCCTCACCGCAATCGGATCAACCAGTAGTGGTGGGTGATATCACCGGTCTCGACCCGACAAGTTTCAACCCGGCGCGCCTCGGACAGCTACATATAAGCAAGACTGCTGCCAATCCTTACGATGACCCCAAACCGGGAGCCTTGCCCAACGGTCCGGCCGGGGGACAAGTGATTCAGATTAACCGGGTCAAGGGGGTAGATTTACCTACCGCCGACTGGACGCAACTGCAAAAGATGACAGTTAAGCAGGCTGAGGCCAAAGGCTTAGAACCGGCAAAAACCATGACTACCGATGACGCGGGCAACGTGACCTTCACTAACCTGCCGGTGGGGCTCTACCTGGTGAGTGACCAGAAACCGGCAGACACCACCCATAAATATGGTCGCATCAAGCCGTTCCTGATTACCATGCCCTCCGGTAATCCTGACCTGCACGTATGGAGTTTCAATATTTCGGTTACCCCCAAGATGATGGCGGAACAAACTCCCGCTCCCGTGACCCCGCCTCCAGCGAAGCCGCATATGCCCAAGACCGGTGTCTACGTGGTGCCGTTCCTGATCGCAGCGGGCGTACTCTTTAGTACCGGGATCCTGGTTGCCGCCGCGCGGCGCCGTCGCCAAGAAGAAGAAACCCCCGCTGCCGCTAATTAATTCCGCCGTAGCCTAAAAAACTCCATCCCCCGCGCGGTTCCAAGCCCGCGCGGGGGATTACTATGCGCTGTGCCTCCTGCGAATCGTGCGCGCGGGAGGAAAAACCTAGTTTTCGCGCAGAATGATACTAAAAGCAACCCTTGCGCGGCAGAAAATGAGTGCCGCGACACGCCCGGATGCGGGGACGTGGGGTCATTCACATGAGTGCAGCTTGAAAGGGTTCTGGCGAGCGCGTTAAAGTAGTTTACTGGCTCTAGTTGAAAGGTGCGCTCTGCGTACCCGCTCTCCTAGCGCCCGGCAGCAAGAACGCAGGAATCGATTCGTGCCTGGTGAAACAGTTCGCCAGGAATCGCACAGATCACCTCCCTAAACTTTTTAGGGATTCTTGCGCTTGCAACCGGCTAAGTTCGCCCTCGCGACCTTAGCGCAAGCAAGGGAGGAAATCCCCTGGCAGGCCCGGGATAAACACCGGGGAAACATCTACGGAAGAAGAAGAGGTAGACGGAATGGCGGGACAGAAAATCCGCATCCGGCTGAAGTCGTATGACCACCAGGTCATTGACTCGTCCGCGAAAAAGATCGTGGAAACGGTCCAGCGCGCGGGCGCCACAGTGGTAGGCCCAGTACCTTTGCCGACCGAAAAGAACACGTTCACCGTGATTCGGTCGCCACACAAGTACAAGGACAGTCGTGAGCAGTTCGAGATGCGTACGCACAAACGGCTCATCGATATTGTCGACCCGACGCCTAAGGCAGTCGATTCGCTAATGCGTCTCGATTTGCCCGCTGACGTAAACATCGAGATCAAACTCTAAGGAAAATAATTATGACCACGCAGACCCAGCCGGCTGCCGCAGTACCCACTCGGGCACTTCTCGGCCGCAAGCTAGGCATGACGCAGGTTTGGGACGAGGACGGAAAAGTCGTTCCCATCACCGTCGTGCAGGTCGACAAGAACGTGGTGACGCAGGTTCGCGACCAAGAAACCGATGGCTACACCGCCATTCAAATCGGTTTCGGCCAGATTGACCAGCGCAAAGTCACCAAGCCCCTTGCCGGCCATTTCAATAAAGCAGGCGTCAGCCCCCGTCGCCACCTGGTAGAGGTGCGCACTGGCGGAGATGACGAATTTACTCTTGGCCAGGAACTGGCTGCCGACATTTTTGAAGTCGGCCAGAAAGTGGATGTTACCGGAAAGACCAAAGGTAAAGGCTTCGCCGGGGTTATGAAGCGTCACGGCTTTGCCGGCGTTTCCGCCTCCCATGGTGCTCACCGTAACCACCGCAAACCTGGTTCCATCGGCGCTTGTGCCACCCCCGGACGCGTATTCAAAGGCCTACGTATGGCCGGACGCATGGGTGGGGATCGCCGTACCATCCAAAATCTTAAAGTTCAGGCAGTCGATGCCGAAAAAGGCATTGTCTTGGTTACCGGTGCTATTCCCGGTCCCAAGGGCGGCATTGTCCTGATTCGTAGTGCAGTGAAAGGTGCGTAACTATGACTAATCTTTCGCTAAACGTAACTGATCCCGCTGGTAAAGAAGTAGGCAGCGTTGATCTGCCCGCCAGCATTTTTGATCGGGATCCCAATATTGCTTTGATGCACCAGGTAGTTAACGCCCAGCTCGCGGCGGCTCGTCAGGGTACTCACTCCACGAAGACCCGTGGTCAGGTGCGTGGCGGCGGCAAGAAGCCTTGGCGTCAGAAAGGCACCGGTCGGGCTCGTCAAGGCTCGATTCGCGCGCCGCAGTGGCGTGGCGGCGGAGTCGTACATGGCCCGCACCCGCGCGATTACTCCCAGCGCACCCCCAAGAAGATGAAGGCCGCGGCTCTGGCTTGCGCCCTGTCTGATCGGGTACGTAAGGATCGTATGCATCTCGTGTCCCAGTTGGTTGCCGGGGAAACCCCCTCGACCAAGGCGGGTCGCGAACACATTGAATCCCTGGTAGATCAGCGCTACGTCCTGGTAGTGCTGACCCGCTCGGAAGAAGAACAGGTATTGTCGGTGCGCAACCTGCCGCAGGTTCACCTGCTAATGGTTGACCAGCTCAACACCTACGACGTGCTCAACAACGAGGACGTTATCTTCACCGAGGCCGCGATTCGCCAGTTCATCGCCGATAAGACCGGACAGGAGGCGTAAAGCAATGGCACTCGAGGTTACTAAGAACCCGCGGGATATTATTTACCGCCCGATCGTCTCGGAAAAAGCCTATGGCCTGATGGATCAGGGGAAATACACTTTCGAGGTAGACCCCAAAGCCAATAAGACCGAGATTCGGATCGCCATCGAAAAAATCTTCGATGTGAAAGTAAAGACCGTAAACACGATTGCGCGCAAAGGTAAGCGGGTACGTACTCGTACCGGATATGGCAAGCGGAAAGATGGCAAACGCGCCATTATTACCCTCGCCGAAGGCACAATCGATATCTTCAACGAAGCGTCTGCGTAAGGGGTGAACAAGTAATGGGTATTCGTAAATACAAGCCGACTACTCCCGGGCGTCGCTTCGCATCGGTTTCCGATTTCGCGGAAATCACTCGCGACCATCCGGAGAAGTCTCTGCTGCGTCCTATCCACAAAACCGGTGGACGTAACAACGACGGCCGTATCACTTCCCGCCGGCGTGGCGGGGGGCATAAGCGCCGTTACCGCGTGATTGATTTCCGTCGTCACGACAAAGATGGGGTGCCCGCAAAGGTTGCCCACATCGAATATGATCCGAACCGCAGCGCCAATATCGCTCTCCTGCACTATGCAGATGGCGACAAGCGTTACATCATCGCCCCCAATAAACTGCATCAGGGCGACCGCATCGAACAGGGGCCGGCTGCCGATATTAAGCCTGGCAACTGCTTGCCGCTGACCAACATTCCCTTGGGTACTGTGATTCACGCGGTGGAGATGCGTCCTGGTGGGGGAGCCAAGATCGCTCGTAGCGCCGGGGTTTCCGTGCAGCTAGTGGCGAAAGAAGGCAAATACGCCCAGTTGCGTATGCCCTCCGGGGAAATCCGTAACGTAGAGGCTGCTTGCCGCGCCACCATCGGCGAGGTTGGCAACTCTGACCACGGCAATATCACTTGGGGTAAGGCCGGACGGATGCGCTGGAAGGGACAGCGTCCGAAGGTACGTGGTGTGGTAATGAACCCGGTTGATCACCCGCACGGTGGCGGCGAAGGCCGTACCTCCGGTGGTCGTCACCCGGTTAGCCCCTGGGGTAAGCCCGAGGGTCGTACCCGCCGTCCGAATAAAGCCAGCGATCGCCTTATTGTGCGTCGTCGGCGGACCGGCAAGAAGCGTTAGGTAGGAGATAAATCATGGCACGTAGCCTAAAGAAGGGTCCTTTCGTCGACGACCATTTGATGAAAAAAGTCGACGCTCTGAATGACGCCAATAAAAAGTCGGTTATCAAGACCTGGTCACGCCGCTCTATGATTACCCCCGATTTTATTGGGCACACTATCGCGGTACACGACGGACGCAAGCACGTTCCGGTGTACATCACCGAAAATATGGTTGGTCACAAGTTGGGCGAATTTGCTCCTACTCGTACCTTCCGCGGACATGACAAGGACGACCGAAAGGCACGCCGCCGCTAGGCGCGCCGGAAGAGAAAGAAGGCAAAGATGGAAGGCATGGCGAAAGCGCGTTTCGTGCGCTCTACGCCGCAGAAGTCGCGTCGCGTCGTGAACATGATTCGCGGCAAGAACGCCCTCGAGGCCTACGACATCCTGCGTTTCGCTCCGCAAGCGGTCGCAACTGATGTTCGCAAGGTGCTTCGCAGCGCAATGTACAACGCCGCCGCTCAAGCTGATCGGTCTGGCGACAAAGAGACGTTTGCGGAACTGAAAGTTTCGCGGGCATACGTAGATGAAGGCCCCACGATGAAGCGGTTCCGTCCGCGCGCACAAGGGCGCGCTGGGCAAATCCTCAAGCGGACCAGCCACATCACGATCGAGGTTTCTGACGGCAAACAGGAAGAGGAGAACGACTAATGGGACAAAAGGTTAGCCCTACCGGTTTTCGGCTAGGTATCACCACCGATCACCGTTCCCGCTGGTTCTCGGACTCCACTAAGCCGGGACAGCGTTACAGTGATTTCGTAGATGAAGATGTGCGCATTCGCAAGGTCATGGAGAAAAGCCTGGAGCGCGCCGGGATTTCGCAGATCGATATTGAACGTACTCGTGACCGGGTACGGGTCGATTTGCACACTGCTCGCCCCGGTATCGTCATTGGCCGGCGCGGTGCAGAAGCCGATCGCCTGCGCGCCGATCTGGAGAAACTCACCGGTAAGCAGGTGCAGCTGAACATCCTCGAGGTTAAGAACCCCGAGATCGACGCGCAGCTAGTGGCACAAGGAATCGCCGAACAGCTCGCTGCCCGCGTGTCCTTTAGGCGCGCAATGCGTAAAGGCATGCAGTCGGCGCTGCGCGGGGGAGCCCTCGGTATCCGGGTGCAGTGCTCGGGCCGTCTGGGCGGGGCAGAAATGTCACGTTCAGAGTTCTACCGCGAAGGTCGGGTGCCGTTGCATACGCTGCGAGCCCTGATCGATTACGGCTTCTATGAAGCTCACACCACTTTCGGACGCATCGGCGTGAAAGTGTGGATCTATAAAGGCGACCTCACCGAAACCGAATTTGCTCGTAAACAGGCGGAATCCGGTGGACGGGGTGGCCGCGGCGGTGGACGTCGCGGACGCGCTGGTCGGGATGGCGGACGCGGTGGACGTCGCGGACGCGGCGAAGGCCGGCAAGAGGCCGCTGCCCAGGCTTCGGCAGAAAACGCCGAGGCTGCGTCCTCGGAAAAAGAGGCACCCGCAGCTGAAGCTCCTGCTGAAAAGCCGGTAGCCGAGGCCGAGAAGCCGCAAGAAAACGGAACGGAGGAGTAACGTGTTAATTCCTCGTAGGACTAAATGGCGCAAACAGCATCGCCCCAACCGTAAGGGCATGGCTAAGCGCGGTACCGAACTGGCGTTCGGCGAATACGGGATTCAGGCTCTTGATCACGCCTATATCACTAACCGGCAGATTGAGGCCGCTCGTATCGCGATGACACGCTACATTAAGCGTGGCGGTAAAGTGTGGATCAACATTTTCCCTGACCGTCCGCTGACCAAGAAGCCGGCAGAAACTCGTATGGGTTCTGGTAAAGGCTCTCCCGAATGGTGGGTGGCTCCGGTGAAACCCGGTCGCGTACTGTTCGAATTGGCGGGCGTGTCTGAAGACGTCGCTCGGGAAGCGATGAGCCGTGCGCAGCACAAGCTGCCGATTAAGACCCGGTTCATCAGTCGTGAAGGCGGTGATCAGTAATGGCAAAGGGCCTTAAAATGTCTGATTTGGATTTGCTGGATGAAGAACAGCTTTCCCAGAAACTAGACGAAGCTAAGACCGAGCTGTTCAATCTGCGTTTCCAGCTGGCCACCGGTGCTGGTGAGGATCGTGGACAGATCGGGCAGTTGCGTCGCGATATTGCCCGCATTTACACCATCGCTAGAGAGCGGGAGCTCGGTATTCGTACCGCTCCGCAGGCTGAGGAGTAGGATTCATGAGCGAAGAAACAGAGAAAACCGCTACGGTAGAGCGTAATCACCGCAAGGTGCTGCAGGGCTACGTGGTATCCGACAAAATGGACAAGACCGTAGTAGTGCAGGTAGAAGATCGCGTTAAGCACCGCTTGTACGGCAAGGTGATCAACCGCCGCAAGCGCTACAAGGTGCACGACGAGAACAACGAATGCGGCACCGGCGACTTGGTACGGATTATGGAGACTCGTCCGCTGTCCAAAACCAAGCGTTGGCGGGTTAGCGAAATCATTGAGAAAGCTAAGTAGGTTTTCGATAGCTTTTTGAGGGGACCGTAGCGCTTAAGATCTGGTAAGATCTTTTGTCTGGTTCCTGATAGCTGCAGGCGCGGGGAGAGTTTTATCGGGCAAATGCCCGGGGAAACTCTCCCCGCGCCTCTTTATATTTTCAGGTCCTTACCCCATCTGATTATTAAATGTAACAATGTTAAGTCAAATGTAGACAACCAGAAATATTTCGGTTACATTGGAGGGCGTGCGTTAGCGAGCAGGGAGGCTCCGACGCGCTGAATGGATGACAGCCGATGGTGGCTGGGTAAGGAGTTTATATGTCCGATAAGAAAAAAATCGGCGTAGGGGTAATATCCCTGGGCTGGATGGGGCGCTTGCATACGCGTTCCTATAAGGCGATGGCTGAGCGTTTCCCCGAGTTGGGAGCTGAGGTGCGTTTGGTGGTTGCTTGTGATCCGATCGCGCAGACCCAAGAGCTGGCAACTAATGCTTTGGGTTTTGAGAAAGCGGTTGCTGATTACCGGGAGGTGCTCTCAGATCCGGAAGTGGATGTAGTGTCTATTTGTTCGCCGAACTTTTTGCATCGTGAAATTGCGGTTGCGGCGGCGGAGGCTGGCAAGCCTTTCTGGATTGAAAAACCGATGGGAGTAAGTGCGGCTGAGTCGCGGGAGATTGCTGAGGCTGCGGCGAAGGCGGGGCTTAACACGGCGGTTGGTTTTAACTATCGCCATACCCCGGCGGTTGAGCAAGCGCGGGAACTGATTGCACGGGGGAAGCTGGGGCGGATTACTAATGTTCGTTGTTGGTTGATCGCTGATTATGCTTCTAGTCCTGAAGGGCCTTATACCTGGCGTTATGACCGGGAAAAGGCAGGTGCTGGTGTGGTCGGTGACCTGATGAGTCACGGGGCTGATTTGGTGCAATATGTGTTGCGTGACCGGATTAGCGAGGTCTCGGCGCTTACTGACACATTTATTAAAGAACGTCCTATTCCTACTAAGGCCGGTGTGGGTCATACTGGTTGGGAAGTTTCTGATGAAAAGAAGGAAGTCGGGAACGAGGACTATGTGGCCATGATGGTGCGTTTTGATTCCGGCGTGGTGGGGACTATGGAGTCTTCTCGCGTGAGCGTGGGCCCGCGTGCTGAGTACATTGTGGAAGTTTATGGTACCGAAGGTTCGGTGCGTTGGAACTTTGAATATCTCAATGATCTACAGGCATGTATCGGACAGGATAATGGGGTTATTCACGGGTATGTGCGCTCGATGGCAAATCCGCATTATCCGCATTTCTCGCGCTTCCAGCCCGGGGCAGGTACTTCGATGGGCTTTGATGATATGAAAGCAGTCGAGTGCTTCCAGTTCCTGTCGGGTGTATTAACCGGTGACCAGGTGGCACCCTCAGTTGCCGATGGCTGGTCTGCAGCCGAGATTGACCAGGCAACCGTGGCCTCAGCCGCAGACGGTAAATGGCACGAAGTCCCCAAGGTAAGCGGAACCACCACTTACGACAAATAACCCCTCCCTTAAATGAAGAAAGTTTGACCAGTGGAAAAATATAATGAAAAAACTCCTCTCAACGAGTTAAGTAAAGATAAACTGCGCGAAATGATGCAGGAAACCCCAGCATCGGGAAAGCATCGCGGAGTTATCGCCGTGGCCGCGGTGGCCACCCTCGGCTCCCTGCTATTCGGGTATGACACCGGGGTTATCTCCGGGGCCTTGCCCTATATGTATATGCCCCACGGCGCGGGCGGTATGGGGATCACCCCGGCTCAAGAGGGCGCGATTGGCGGTATTCTTACCCTCGGCGCAGCCTTCGGGGCGCTATTTGGAGGACGGCTCTCCGACCGTTATGGACGCCGGCACAACATCATCATGCTGGCGATTCTGTTCCTGATCGGCGCTCTCGGAAATACTTTTGCCCCCAATATTTGGGTAATGTATCCGTTCCGCCTGATCCTGGGGTTGGCCGTTGGTGGCGCCTCGGCAACGGTGCCGGTATTCCTGGCGGAAACTGCGCCTAAGCGCATTCGCGGTACCATCGTGGCTGTTGACCAGCTGATGATTGTGGTCGGCCAGCTGTTAGCCTTCTCCATGAATGCCATCATTAACTCAGCTCACGGTGGACCCAAGATTACCGTAAAATCGGATCCGTCTGGGGTAGTGAAGGCCGGAGAATACTCCTGGGATGCTTTGAACGCAATCGTGTCTAAGCACCTGGGTAGTCACGATGTGCAGGCAGCACATGATTTCATCTCCAATATGACGGTTTCGGCCGGTAACGGCGCTGCCTGGCGCTGGATGATTGTGCTCTGTTCAGTGCCTGCCGTTGCCCTGTGGATCGGGATGCATCTGATGCCGGAATCTTCCCGTTGGCATGTGCTGCAGCAGGAAGTTTACGCCGCTATTGGTTCCTTGAAGCGGGTACGTGACCCGAAGAAAGATGGGGATCTTACCGAGGAACTCTACGAGATGGTCGAGGCTCGCCAGAATGAAAAACATGGCAAGAAGGGTACTTTCCGCGACGTAATGAACACGCCCTGGCTGCGTAAACTAATGTTCGTTGGTATATTCCTGGCGATTGTAAACCAGACTACCGGGGTAAATACCGTTATGTATTACGCCCCGAAAGTCTTGGGTATTGCCGGTATGGGAACCTCTGCCGCGATTACTGCGCAGGTCGCTAACGGCGTGATGAGCGTAGTGGGCTCGGCAATCGGCTTGATTCTGATTACCAAGTTCCGTCGGCGCACTATTTTGATCTGGGACGTTACCCTGGTAGGTATCCTGCTGCTGGGAATCGCCCTAATCTTCCAGTTTGTGATTGCTCCTCATGATGCAGCCGGCAGTGTACCGGTGTGGGCCGGGTACTTGGTGCTGTTCATGATGTCGCTATTCATGCTGGTGGTACAGTCTTCGAACGGTACCGTAGTCTGGACAATGTTGGGCGAAATGTTCCCCGCAAATGTGCGCGGAATTATGAATGGTACTGCCATCTTCTGCATGTGGATTATGAACGCCATTATCACCTGGACCTTCCCGCCGATGATTGCTGCTCTGGGCGGTGGCCCCACCTACGCAATGTACGGGGTACTGAACCTGATCATTGCGGTGGTGCTGTTCAAGATTATGCCGGAAACTTCCGGACGCTCCTTGGATGAAATCGAATCCTACATGGAGCACATTTACAGCAAGTAACTGCTAAATCTATAGGTGAAAATCTGTAGGTCAGTTACCTGATACGCGGGGGCGAGCTCAGCTCGCCCCCGCGTTTGCATCTGCTGAATAACCCGTGTGGAACCGATTATGGGATTAGCTTTCAGTTATTTTCTTACTGCGGTGAAATGCAGGGAAAAAGTGTGGGGGGTATTGAGTGTAAATAGGCGCGGGGAAAGGTTTTATCCGAGCAGGTGCGGTGGGCATAAGAATTCGGAAAATGCCTGCGGTCTTTTTCCGAATTCTTGGGCGGGAGGAAAAATCTTTCCCCGCGCTTATCAGGTTTCCCGCGCCCGCAGATTACGCGGCGCACTCGCGGCTAGAGCAGTAAGAACACTGCGGAAACGATGGTTAGGGTAGTGACAATCGGATCGAAGATCTTATTGTCGATACGCCCTATCCACCAGCGCCCTAGTAGTGCTGCCCCGAGAACTAGGGGAGCTAGGCATAGGGCGATTAGCAGCATTTGCCGGTCAATCAAGCCGATACCGGCGGAAAAGGGTAGTTTTAGCAGGTTTACGATAAAGAAAAACCAGGCTTGAGTGCCCATGAAGCGGCGGACTTCAAAGCGGGAGGCCAGGAAATACAGGGAGACCACTGGGCCTCCCGAGTTGGCTGCCATAGTGGTAAAGCCCGACAGGGAACCGTAAAAAAGCCGCGCGGGCAGGGAAGTGCTCATCGAGGTCGCCAGGTCGTGCCCGGTGCGACGCGCATACCAGATTAACCCCAGGGTGAGGGCAGTCAGCGCCAAAATAATAATCCCGATAGAAACTTTCATTACCTGGTTAGATACTTTTGCCAGAAAAACGGCGCCGATAGCTACCCCCACGGCTACCGGTGGGAACAAGCCGCGCAGAACTTTCCAGTCAGCATCGCGGCGGTAGGTCCAGATGGCCAGTAAATCCCCGGTGAGCAGCATCAGCAGCATTAGGGCAGTGGAGGGACGGGTAGGCATTACTGCTGCCAGGATAGCTACCGGTATGCACGCTAGCCCTGGAAGAGCAGTCTTTGCCAGTCCGCACATCAGGGCACAGGCTACCAAGATAGCGATTAAACCAGGAGTGAGGTCAAGCATGGTTTCCTTTCTAGGATCCGGTAGATACTGGGGTGTTCGCGGCACCATCGCGGCGGGCTCTAGGGTTAGAGGCAGTATCTGTAGTTTGTTGTCTCTAAGGGGTAAGGCTAGGGAAACCCCGGAACGTTCCGGTCAGCGCAACCCGTTAGAGCTATTGTAATTACATTTATATAGTAATACCAACGCATGTCGAAACTGTCTTGAATTTTCTTATGCAGCGTTTTTGTTTGTGTCTATAGTCCCGCGTACGTCCTCTTTAATAAAATCTTTCGGTAAAAAAACAACTTTTTGTCAAAATGTATGGACAAAGATTCAAATCTGTACGATACTGGAAGTAACTGGCAGGAGTAGCTGTGGTAGCTGCACCCGTCAAGGCTGAAAAAATTAAGATTTGAACACTAGCAAAGGAGCAGGATATGACGATTCCCGAGACAATGAAGGCCGCAGTTCTTCGTGATGTTGAGAAGGGACTGGAAGTAAATGAGATTCGTACCCCCCATCCCAAGGCGGGCGAGGTACTCATCAAAGTCGCTGCCTGCGGTCTTTGTCACTCTGACCTGCATGTAATTGGGGGAGCTATTGACTTCCCCAAGCCCTGCGTCCTCGGACATGAAGTTGCCGGGCAAATCGTGGAGCTAGGTGAAGGCAATGAACACACCGGGCTGGAAGTTGGCCAATATGTTTCTGGAGCTTTCCTTATGCCTTGTGGTCAGTGTGAAGCCTGTGCGTCTGGGCGTGACGACCTATGCGCGCCTTTCTTTGACCTGAACCGCCTGCAGGGCAAACTCTATGACGGCACCACCCGTCTGGCCGATCTAGATGGCAGTGAAATCGCCATGTACTCCATGGGTGGGCTCGCCGAATACGCGGTAGTGCCTTCCACTTCCGTAGCGGTTGTGCCTTCTAGTATGGATTTAGTTTCCTCGGCAATTATTGGTTGCGCAGCTATGACCGCCTATGGAGCGGTACGCCGCGGTGCTGACCTGCACTTTGGTGAATCCGTGGCGGTAGTTGCTACCGGAGGCGTGGGTTCTAACATTATTCAGATCGCCAAAGCCTTTGGCGCCAGCCAGATCGTGGCAATCGATATTTCCGATGACAAGCTCGCCAGCGCTAAAGAATTGGGTGCCACCGACGTGATCAATTCGGTCACTCAGGATGCGCGTGCGGAAATCCTCAAGATCACCGACGGTAAGGGCGTAGATGTGGCTTTCGAGGCGCTCGGGCGTCCGGAAACCTGGACCACTGCCCTGGATGTGCTTAAAGATGGAGGCCGCATGGTGCCGATCGGTCTGGGTGCCGGAGTACAAACTGCGCAGGTAGAGATTAACCGTCTAGTACGTCGCTCTCAGCACATCCTGGGGTCGTATGGTGCCCGTACCCGCCAGGATCTGCCGGAGGTAATCCGGATGGCAGATCTGGGAATGATTGATTACCGGAAGATTGTTACCAAGCGGATTCCGCTAGAAGAAGCCGGCGCCACCTATAAGCTGCTTTCTCAGGGCAAGGTACAAGGCCGTGCCGTGGTTGATATGTCGCTGTAGGAGTTACTCCGTTGGAGTGATTAGGTAGCTGCTAGTTGCCGTAACTGGGCGGGCAGGTTCTTATCAAAAAGAACCTGCCCGCCCTTTTTAAATATATGGCGTTTTATTTGTCCCTGGCTCCTTAGCTAAGGCGGCTCTGGGGTGCCTGTCAGTAGCAGTTGTAAGATCTGTGACTGGGGTAGTGCCCAAAAATGTCAAGGTGTCGCCCAATATGCCTGGCTAAAAGAGAACCGAAGGTGTCGAACCTCGGCTTGAAATTAGAAAAGCGGGGCGGATGGAAATCCATCCGCCCCGCAAAAGTAACAGTCTTGAGAGAGCCTGCCGAGACTAGCATCGTTAGGAGGCTGTCCAGACTATCTTGGCGCCTGATGCGGTAAGTGCGTTGGCGCCTAGACTTTCTGAGATTCTATTCAGCTATATTTTCTAGTCCAGCGAGACTTTAGGCGTCGCTGGCAGCGACGCGCATGGTTTTAGGCAAACGCCGGGTAAACCTATTCTCCCTTGAGCTGGAAATAAACAGTGGACCAGGCGAAACCGAATCCGCTAACAGCGGTCAGCAGTCCGCCCAAGATCGCGGTGACCGCGTAAGCGGAAAACGCGCCGATCAAAGCGATCGCTACACCAGCTACCATCAGGGAGATGAAAGCGATGTAGGCAACCATCTTCGGCTCTTCAAGCCGAGTAGAAGACATTGAAATCGAAGGAGTAACCAAAGTAGCCATTTTTATTTTCTCTCTTTCTGTTCTGGCGATTCGAAAAGTTCGGTTGAACTTTTTCCCTCGTGGAAACGTTTACATGTTTACTATAGAAGCTTTCTGGAAGGGGAGTCAATGTCGGGACAAAAAATATGAGAACTTTTGGCGATTTTTAGTTTTTAAGCTCAGTAAAACCGCTGGTAAGAACGGTAATCGCTAGATTAAAATCGCCATTGTGAAAACGATTACATGGCAATGCTGAAAGGCGGAAATGGTCGCGATATCCCATTCTTAAGTCTTCTTGGTGCCAGTGCTGTAGCTATATCTAGAGAGGTGATCCTCGGTTCCAATTATCCGGGAGTAAGTAGCTAAACCAAGCTGCCCCAGGCAAATGCAGTTCCGCTTTAGTTTTAGCTTTACAATGGCTTTTTGGCTACCTTGTATAAGTGCGACAGAAAGGCAATAAGTGGGCGCGATTAAGGCGATGATATTTGACCTGGATGGCACGTTGGCGCCCTCGAAACAGGCAATGCCGCCCGAGATGGCGAGGGTTTTCGCGCGTCTTACCTGCGCTTTACCCACCGGCGTGATCAGTGGGGGATCCTTTCGGCAATTTTCCCGCCAGCTGTTAGAACCTTTAGCGGAGCAAGACTTCTGCCCTCAGCAGCTACATCTACTGCCCACTTGCGGTACTCGCTACTATCTCTTTGAAGACGGGGAGTGGAAGGCACAGTATGTACTGAAAATGGCTCCAGAGCAGGTGGAGAAGGCGCGGAAAGTAATAGAGGATGTCGCTCGTTCCCTCGGCTATTGGTGCGAAAATCCGGTAGGAGAAATAATCGAAAACCGGGGTTCGCAGCTAACCTATTCCGCACTCGGACAACAAGCAGCAAAGGATGCAAAAGATGCTTGGGATCCTAGCGGATCTAAACGGGCAAAGTTAGCTGCCCGTGCCGGCAAGCTCCTACCAGAGTTAACAGTACTTTCCGGCGGGTCAACTTCCGTCGATATTACTATGCGCGGGATCGATAAAGCCTATGGGGTGGAGAAGTTTCTTGCGCAAACGGCGCTGGAACCTGCCCAAGTCCTATTTGTGGGTGACCGTCTTGACCCGGACGGAAATGACTATCCGGCGGTGCGCACCGGAGTGCAAACCTGCGCGACCACCGGGCCGGGGCAGACCCAAGAAATTATCGCGCAGGTATTAGCGTCCGTTAGCAGTTAACGCGGATCGGGCGGTTGTCGATCACGTTTTTGCGAATCCTCCAACCCGCTATCACTAAGACCATTGCCAAGATAGTTGCCGAGCCGCCAATGGTGCCAGTAGTGGCCAAAGCCGGGCTATTGCTGGAGGTTGCTGGCTTAGTAGCCGCCTTCGCTGGCAGGGTTGTGGCCGGGGTGGCGGTAGTCGGTTGGGGCTGGGCTGACGCTTCGCTTTGAGACTTAGCGGTTTGGGAATCCGAACTTGGCTGGGTTGGTTTTTCTTGTTGGGCAGCGGCTGTAGCGCGCGCTTGCTCAGCCGCGGCTGCCGCTTTCTTTGCTTCTGCCGCCTTGGCAGCCTGTTGAGCTGCTTGCGCTGCTGCCTTTGCCTCCTGCTGAGCTTTTTCTTGCTCTGCGGCCTTCGCAGCAGCGTTTTGAGCGGCCGTATCCTTCGCAGCCTGGGAACTATCTACAGGCTTGGAATTGCTAGCCAACTGGGGGCTGGTACTGGCCTGAGAATTTGCAGTTGTAGCAGTGCTGGAGGATCTAGAACTAGCCAAGCCTACCTTTTGGGCGGCGTTAGCGTTGCTGCCAGTAGCCGGGGCACTAGCGACCTGTTCCTTGGTGGCTTGGGCCTTGGTGTTATTGGAAGTGCCGGTGTACCCGCTTTGAGGAACTGCAACTTTCTCACTCGGTGTGACCGCGGAAATTGTGCTGCGCGGATCGCCAAACCAGCGCTGATAAATTTTGAAGAAATTGTAGTTACCGTCTGAGGAACAGCGATCGGGGTTACCCGAAAGTAAAGCTTGATTAGGCTGGTAGGGGGTGTAGTTGTAGAGCGATGCGGTCGCTTGGTTTTCCAGTTTTACTTTGGAAGACCCGCATCCGCTTTGGTAAGAAAATTGGATGTTGGCGGTTATTCCGCTGCGGAAACTGTATTTTGGCGATTTGATGCGGTAGCGCTGGAACTGGTGTGCTGCCTGGTAGATTTGGTTTTGCACCCCATAGTATTGCTCACTGCAGGGTCTGCCGTCCGGGCATCCGTAACCGGTGAGTTTGTTTTGTTTAGCCGTTGTTAAGTTCTGCGTAATTCCGGCCTGTTCCTTTTGAATGGTTACTAGCAATACTTTCGGGTTGATCTGGCAAGCTTGGGAAATCTTGTAAATAACTTGCGAAACTGGCTCGTTGTTTGCTCCCTGGTATTTGCCCTTGCAGTACGGGTCTGCATTAAAGGATCTGGTGTTTAGGCGGATGTTTTTCAGACATCCATTTCCGCGGCATGCTGCCCCTTGAGTATTCAGGAATTTTTGAATTTCCGCAGCTGACATGGAGGGGGTCGCCTGGTACATATTGGCGTCAGAAATGATGTTTCCCGCCCGGAAGCCAGTTTCCCCAAACGCTGATGACAGGGGAATTGAAAGTACTGCTAACGATAGGGCGAGAATGCCGACTGCTGTTTTATAAATATTTTTCTTACTAACCATTGGGACCATTTTGTTACGTAAGTTGCGGATGTTATAAATGTTTCTATTGTGATTAAAGTATATTTTGGCTGATTTGTCCAGCTATTTTGTAAAAATAGGACGGTATTCCTGGGGGAAAACGGCTTAAGTAGGGGATAGTTCCCGCAGATTGTCCCCAAGAGGAAATCGCTACCAAAAACTCTGAAAATATTTTTCGGATCTCGCTTTACCGGTTCCTGCGGTGGAATCTGAGACTATGAAAACAGCAAAAAACAGCGGTAGTACTTCCGCAAACAATAATCAGATCCCCGATTCTTCCTCAAGGATTAATCCCCGACGTCAGCAGCGATACCGGCGCCGAAAACGCCTCAGCCTCATAGGGTTGGCCGCCGCCATCGCCATGATCACCTCGGCTATGGTTATTACCGATCAAGGAACTTCCCAAGCCGCCGGACCGGGGGCAGCTTGGGAAAACTATGGCGACTCAAAAATGCAGCTAAACGCCCGCAAATCCACGGACGGTAGCAAAGTGGCGGTCTGCGCCACCGATCGGCAGATCAACTCGCCGCGAAACAAATGGATTAATTATCAGGGGCGTAGGGTAATCGGTGCGGGACAAGAATACCGCTCCAACAGGGCTACCTTCGAAGTTAAATACCAGGTAAAAGGAACAACGGTAGTCTTTCCCGCCGCCCAGCAATACCGGGTAGCTTATCTAGCCGGACAACTTCGCGGTGCTATCAATAAAGGCAACCCAGAACTGGGCGCTACTGTCTACGCTATTCATTCGTTATCAGGACGTCTTCTTAGCAAACAAACTGGTTCCGCCCAGATTAAGCAACGGGCAGCCCAGCTCTTGCAGCAAGCCGCCGCCTATGCCGGCCCCTACCGGATGGGAGCCCCGGAAATAAAAGTAAACCCGGGATCCACGCAAGGAAGCGTGCGCTTGCCAGTGCCTCAAAGTGCGGCTGGGCGCCCGATGAGTGGCCTCAAAGAAAGCGTTACCTTAACGGGACCGGCGCATTTTTCCAGTAAAGGCCAACCTAAAACCCTGAGCACTTCCTCCACGGCCGCCGTTAAAGAACTCCCGATCGAGGTAACCGGCCCTGGAAAAGTGAGTGCGCAGGTTCAGGTGGCAGGACTGCCGCCCGTTAGTTACGAAATTTGGGAACACGCGCGCTGGCAAGATCTACTGATTGCGGGGCCAAATTCGCAAATAAGTGCCAGCGCAGCCACAGGTGTTGATCCGCGCCAATTCTTTGCAGTAAAAACGCAGACGCAATCACAAATGAAACCGCTAGCACAAGGAACGGGACTAACGGACACGATTTTGGTGAAACCGGAAGGAACGTGGGCGAAAAATACCGGAAAGGAAACCTGGCAAACCGTAATGATCGACCTGTCGCTCTACGGTCCTTTTAGCTCTGCGCGCGGCCCGGGGCAGATCCCAACAGAGGCACAGCCATTAAAAACCTGGAAGATACCCGCTACTCCTAAAAATGCGCAGGAGGCAGAGCAGGGGGTCACTATCTCTAACGAAACCGATCCCTATAAGATAAACAAACCCGGTTTCTATACTTTTGTAGCCGCTGCTCATCGCGATTTACAGCCAGAGGGTACTTACTTAAAAACAGACTATGTCCCCAACTTTTTTGAGGAAGCGGAAACTCAAGTGCTGCCGTTTTCTCCCGGGGTGAAAACTCAAGCAAAAGTAGTAACCGATAAACAGGAAAAAATACTGACCGATCAGGTAGAGCTGAGTGGATTTCCCGACGACCACCCGGATTTTGGGGGCAGCGGCAAATGGAAAGGTGATGAACCGGTAGTCCGCAATGACCTTTACTGTCTGCCCCAGCCCATTAAAGATCAAGATGCACAAGGGAAAGAACCTTTAGCTAGGGTCGAACTACCTGCAAAGAACGGAACCTATAACGTAGACAAGGACAAAGACGGGAATCCGCTCAGCCTGGAACGTTTGGAATGTAAAGACACTTATGTGTTTGTCACTAGCTATGAAGGGGACTCGCGGACGGAGGCTTTTAGAAGTTCGGAAACCGAAACGGATGAACAGTATGTCCTGCCCCAGGCCCCGCCTCCGCCTACTCCCCCCACCTCTTCAACGCCGCCTCCACCCGCAATGGAGCCGACCGTGCTTTCCGAGACCGGTGCCAATCCCTCTGGTCCGCTGTCGGCGGCCCTGATAGCACTCGGATGTGGGGGACTAGTAGTTTCCTATCGTGCTCGCCGCAAGTGAGCGGGCTCGCCAAAAGAGGACAACTACTGCCTCTCACCCCTGGCTATTTCGCTAACCACGCGTTATAGCCAGGGGAATCTCGCCTATCCACTAGTAGGTGCATTAAAGTTGAAAGAGTGGCTGAAGCGCGTGATAAAAATCCAGAACGCACCGATCAAGAAAATGACTTGATCCGGCGCGGCGGACAAGCACCCCTAGCCATAATGGCAGATCGGGCTAGTGGTGTCCTCGTGGGGCAAGCTTGTGGTAACGCGCTAGGGGTCGGCTACGAATTTAAAACCCCTCCTCTAGAAGGAACTCCCCGGATGCAGGGAGCTGCGGGACGTCTAAGTCCCGGAGAATGGTCGGAAGCCACCCAGTTGGGCATCTGTATAGCAGAAGTTGCGGTCACCGGAATCGATTTGACCACCGAAGAAGGCTTAGATGCCGTCGCTACCCGTTATTTGGCTTGGTACCACGGGGGAACCCGCAAAATAGATGCCCCCACTAGGGTGGTGTTAGAAACCACCAGCAATGATATTTCCAATATAAACCCCGCTCGAAAAATGCGTTCCGCCACCGCCTATTTTCATTTGCGTACCCGCCGCACTTCCGGAGCCGGTCCGCTTAGCCGCTGCGCTATTTTGGGGCTCACCCGAATAAAAGATCCCCAGTGGACAGCAGAGTCAGTGCGGGCAGTAACCGAACTAACCCATGTGGATCCTTTAGCCAGTGAGGCAGCGGTGATCTATACGGAAGCGATCCGTCGGGCAGTTACTGATCCGCTCCCCGGCGAGGAAACTTGGGCAAACCGGATTAACTTGGGGGCGGGAATAGCGTTGCTGCCTACAGATCACCGGGAACAATGGCGTGAATGGTTGCAACAAGCCGAGGAAACCTATTTTAAACCTCCGCGTGACAACACCTATGCAGTTACCGCCTTACAGGCAGTGGCGGGGATCCTCCAGGCCGTGAAAATCGAGCATGCCGAGATGCCCCTTAGCGGACAAGATGCCTTCCGCCGCGCCACCTCCCTCGCGGTACAGTTGGGAGGGGCAACTGATACTATCGCCGGTTTAGTGGGAGCATTATTTGCAGCCGGAATTGGGCTCGCGCAAATACCCGCTGATCTACAAACGAAGTTGCACGGCTGGCCGGGACTAAAAGCCGATGCTCTTGCCGAAATGGGGTTAGGAACCGCGCTTGCGGGGGTAGTGGGAACCCACGGAATGGCTCGGATGATTGCTTCCGCGTCCTCACTGCACGATCTGATCGCTGCCCATCCCGATGCGGAAGTAGATGCTATGACTACCCCGGAGCCTTAAAGCTCCGGTAATAAATACAGTATTTCTGGGAAATCCTGTCGGAAAAACCTAGTGGCCGCAATTATTCGCGAACCATGTTTTGATCAAAATAAATCTTACCGGGAGTGAGCGATCCTCCGAATAATTCGGGAACCGTCACCATTGTGAACCCTTGAGAGCGTAGGTATTTAATGATCTCGGGTACTGCTTGCACGCTGGTGGGGTGAATATCGTGCATCAAAATAATCGACCCCGGTTTAGTTTGCTTTTGTACCTGAGCTAGTACCGCATTAGGGTCCCGATGCTTCCAATCCAAAGTGTCAACATCCCAGATTAGAGCAGCATGATTTAAGGATTTCAAGACGGAAATTACCCGGGGGTTAAAAGCTCCATAGGGTGGGCGAGTAAAGGTAATCTGCGCATCCGGGGCAGCTTTCTTGATCGCATCTGCCGTGCTGTTTATTTCGCTGACTATTTTGTCGTCAGGAAGTTTAGTTAACTGCGGATGGTTCCAGGTATGAACGCCTAGGGAGTGCCCCTCCTTGAACTCTCGTGCCACCGTATCCGGGTAAGTGGCAACCGCCTTACCCACCAGTAGGAAAGTAGCGGGAACATTTTCCGCCTTTAAAGTATCCAAGAGTTTCGGAGTGTCCGGACCGGAGCCATCATCAAAAGTTAAGGCCACACACTTTTCCTTAGTGCAATCCACCGGAGGACGAGTAGGAGTGGGGGTAGTGGTGGTGGAGGTAGTTTTGGGGGTCTTAGTTTTAGCGGGAGTTTTTTTAGAAGTCGTGGTGGAAGCGGCGGCTTTCGGGGTTCCCGAATCTCTGGTTGCCGCGTAAGCGATCAATACAGCCGAACACAATAATGCGACCCCTACTATTACCCCAATGATTACTTTAAATTTACGAGGACGGGATGAGGACATGACTATTCTCCTACTGCAAATCAGATTACGTGAATATCATACCCCGCCGGCTAGGGGAAAGTTTTAATCGTCCGCAAAAACAGCAGATATCTGTGCCACAAACTGTGACGCTGCTGGCGGCATGGATAGGTTTAGCAGGCTCCCAGGAGGCAGATGGTGGCCGCCGCGGCGAGCGCCCCACAAACAGCGGCGTTACCGTGATAGACGTCTTGCCCTTCCGGGGAGCAGAGGTCGGAAACGCAGCGCACCGCCAAGAAGGGGATCTGGGATAAAAATGCCACTTGGGCTGCGGCGGCCGACTCCATTTCTGCAGCTAGAGCCCCCGGAAAGGCCGAGCGTACTGCACTGACATTAGCGTCAGTAATAAAAGAATCCCCGGTGGCGATGGTGCCGCAACGTGCCGGGATTTCCTTTAAAGCGTTGGCAAGCTCCGTTCCTCCCGCAAAAGTAAGATTTTTAAATCGGGAGGCGGCGGTTTCCCGGGGTGAAGTATCCGTGCCAGGATCGGTTAAGAGGCTGCGGACGCTCGCTAGTAATCTTTCGTTACCTGCATAGTTAGCTGGCATGCCCGGGAGTTGCCCGCGTTGATAACCAAAAGCGGTAGCATCTGCGCTGTGAAACACGTAGTTGTCGCCGAAAATGACTTCCCCCACCTGGCTGTCTTTGGCTAAACCACCAGCGGTGCCCGAATATAGCACCTGGCGCGCCCCTAATACCTCAATCGCGATCGCAGTGGTGCGGGCAGCGTTAACCATTCCCACCCCGCTTTGTACCCCGAAGACTTCTCCGGGGATCTCCGGTAACTCCAGGGGGTAAAAGCGCATCCCCGAGAGCTCTCTGACAGGAGTAGGGAATACTTTTTCTGGGTCTTGTGGCTGGTAGGAGTCCGCAAAACGGTGAGCAAGGCACTCCTGTAACCACCCCCTACTGACAAAGGGAGCAAGTTCGGTCAGTTCTGCGCAGATAATAACGGTGTCACAGCTGTTCATTGCGGATTTTCTCCTAACGGTAAACCTGGTTCCAGCTTTCTCGCGCCGCCAAGAAACGAGCAGTAGCCTCTTGCGCCCCGGAGAGGCTGTGATGGGCGCCCCACCCGCATTGACGCTCATTCGCCGCGGGAACCTGGTCGGCGCTTTGAATATCTTCAAAAGTTAGCGTTAGTAGCTGCGTGAACTCGTCAGGTTCTACCCCCAACATCAGGGCATAAAAACCGGTTTGGCAACCCATAGGCGAAAAATCAATCAATTTGTCGGTGTGGTTGCGCATCAGCTCCGCGGTGAGATGTTCAATCGAGTGCACGGTGTCCATTTCCAAGTGTGCCTGGTTTGGTTGACAAAAACGCACATCGTATTTGACCAGTTCATCGCCACCTGGTAGCTGTTTGCGATCGGCTACCCGCACAAAGGGAGCCGCCACTTTCGTGTGGTCTAAGTTGAAAGATTCCACGTTCATGCGTTCACTCATCGCCTGCTCCTTAATTGTCAGCTGTTCTGGGTACCACCCTATCTACATTTGGTGTTCCTGTGCTGCGGGTCTGGGGTGAGTGCGCGGAGCCTAGGTTTTTCCTCTCGCTCTGTGCGCGGGGGAGAAGTTTTTCCTCCTGCCGTTTTCCGCGTGAAGCCTGGGTTTTTCCTCCTGCCCAAGAATTCGGAAAACGTAGCGGCGTTTTCCGAATTCTTATGCCCACCGCACCCACTCGGATAAAACCCAGGCTCCACGCTCGCTGGTACCACACACGTAAGCATCTCAGCGGGAACAAGAACCGAGAGATACCCACTGAGCGTGCAGGGGCGGATTTATGCCGCAGGGTAGGCTCCGGGCATCAAATCCGTGAAAATGCCAGAGCATTTTCCGGATTTCGGGGCGCGAGGCAAAATCCGCCCCTGTACGCGGACTAGTACGGGAGGAAAAACTTCTCTCCTGTGCGGCAAGTAATAGGTAAAGTCCGACCGGGTGCTCGGACGCTTGCGACACGCCAGTGAAAGTTTTTATCCACAATTTTGGTGGAACTGCTCACCAATCATCTCGAACTAGATTTCACCCTAAAAGGCAGGCAGGTGCCGGGTGTCCAGCTAGTAGATTGTTCGGGTTCGTTGGGTATCCCCAGGAATTCGCCCTCTTTCCACCGGTTATCCCCAAACACACTATCTTGGGGTACTGGTGTTAAGTCGCTACTAGGTGTAGTGTTTACCTCATCGCCTAAATCTGGCGACAGAAAAACTACAATGATGTTATTCTTTGAATAGCGCAGATGAAGAAAGCGAAAATAAGGAGCGCAGAAACATGTCGATCACCGTTTACTCTAAGCCCCGTTGTGTGCAGTGTGATGCGACTAAGCGCGCCCTCAAAAAGCAAGGAATTGCTTACGCGGAAGTTGATATGAGCCAAGATCCGAACGCTCTCGAACACGTAAAATCTTTAGGGTTCGTGCAGGCTCCGGTAGTGGTAACTGATTCCGATTCTTGGAGCGGATTCCGGCCCGATAAGATCAAGGGACTAGCAGTCGCCGCGCGTGCGGTGGCTACTGCCTAAGGCGGGCGCATCCTCCAAAAGCTTTTAAAATATATTCCGGATACTTCGCGCCCTCCAGGGGCGCGGTATTGCGGAAGCAATATTAATAGTGCATCCCAGAGCAGGTATTAGCGAGAAACGAAAACAGTAAGGCAGGTCAAAGGTGAGCGATACGGAACCTCTGCTGGTCTACTTTTCTTCCGCAACCGGTAACACTAAGCGTTTTGTAGAGAAACTAGGTTTTCGTAACAAAAGAATTCCGCTGCGTCCTCGCGACCCCTTCCTGTATGTCAATGAGCCCTATGTGATTGTGGTGCCTACTTATGGGGGCGGAAATATTAAAGGCGCTGTGCCCAAGCAGGTAATCAAGTTCTTAAACGAAAAAAGCAACCGCGATCACTGCGTAGGCGTTATTGCCAGCGGAAATACGAACTTTGGCAAAGCGTATTGTCTAGCTGGCGATATTCTCGCCCAAAAACTAAAAATCCCGTTTATGTACAAGTACGAACTCTTGGGAACCTCCCAAGATGTTGAGATATGCCGTAAAGGACTGAATGAGTTTTGGCAGAAAATCTAACTGACACCGGAGTAGAAACCGCCCCCGCTCCCGAGCTGGACTATCACGCTTTAAACGCGGAACTGAACCTGTATGACAAAGAGGGCAAGATCCAATTTTGGGCCGATAAAGAGGCAGCCCGGCAGTATTTCTTGCAGCACGTAAACCAGAACACGGTGTTCTTCCACGACCTGGAAGAAAAAATGAAGTACCTGGTCAGTGAGGGTTATTACGAACAGGAAGTTCTGGATCAATACCAGTTCCAGTTCGTCAAAGACCTATTTAAGCGGGCTTATGCCTATAAGTTCCGTTTCCCCACCTTCCTGGGGGCATTTAAGTATTACACCTCCTATACTTTGAAAACCTTCGACGGTAAGCGCTACCTGGAGCGTTTCGAGGATCGGGTATGTATGGTGGCGCTCTACCTGGCGCGCGGGGACGAGGAACTTGCCAAGCACCTAGTAGACGAGATTATGACCGGTCGTTTCCAGCCGGCCACCCCCACTTTCCTAAATGCGGGCAAGAAAGCGCGTGGGGAATTGGTTTCCTGCTTCCTGCTGCGTATCGAGGACAATATGGAGTCGATCGCGCGCGGCATCAACTCTGCGTTGCAGCTTTCTAAACGCGGAGGCGGGGTCGCCCTCTCGCTTACTAACCTGCGGGAAGCAGGTGCCCCGATTAAGAAAATAGAGAATCAGTCCTCCGGGGTAGTTCCGGTAATGAAACTGCTCGAGGATTCCTTCTCTTACGCCAACCAATTGGGGGCGCGGCAAGGTGCGGGCGCAGTTTATCTTAACGCTCACCACCCCGACATTATGGAATTCTTGGACACCAAGCGGGAAAATGCGGACGAGAAAATCCGGATTAAGTCCCTGTCTTTGGGGGTGGTAATCCCGGATATTACTTTCCACCTGGCACGCAATAAAGAACCCATGTACCTGTTTAGCCCCTACGATATAGAGCGGGTCTACGGGAAACCGATGAGCGATATTTCCATCACCGAGCATTATCGGGAAATGGTAGAGGACGGGCGGATTCGCAAGAAGAAGATTGACGCGCGTCGTTTCTTCCAGACCTTGGCGGAGATCCAGTTCGAATCCGGTTACCCCTATATTGTTTACGAGGACACCGTGAACCGGGCTAACCCGATCAAGGGACGGATCTCCATGTCCAACCTGTGTTCAGAGATCTTGCAGGTCTCGGAAAAGAGCGAGTTCAACGAAGACCTCACCTATGAGCAGGTGGGTAAAGATATTTCCTGTAACCTAGCTTCGCTAAATATTGCCAAGACTATGGATTCTCCGGACTTTTCCGCCACCATTGAGACCGCGATCCGCGGCTTGACCAGCGTATCTGACCTGTCAAATATTCGGGCAGTGCCTTCGATCGAGCGCGGCAACCGCATGAGCCACGCTATTGGCCTCGGGCAAATGAACCTGCACGGCTACCTGGCGCGGGAAAAGGTATTCTATGGCAGTGAAGAAGCCCTGGACTTCACCAATATGTATTTCATGACCGTGGCATTCGAAGCGATTAAAGCCTCGTGCAAGATTGCTAAAGAGCGCGGGGAACGCTTTGAAGGCTTCGAAGATTCCCAGTATTACTCTGGGCAGTACTTCGAGAAATACATTAACGGAGACTGGACTCCCAAGACCGAAAAATGCCGCCAGCTGCTAGAAAAATCCTCTATTAAGGTACCTACCAGCGAAGATTGGAAGAAACTGGCGGAAAAAGTCCGGGAATACGGAATGTATCACCAGAATCTACAGGCGGTGCCGCCAACCGGGTCGATTTCCTATATTAATAACTCCACTTCCTCGATCCACCCGATCGTGGCCAAGATCGAGATTCGTAAAGAAGGCAAGATCGGGCGGGTTTACTATCCGGCTCCCTATATGGATAACGACAACCTGGAGTACTACCAGGATGCCTACGAGATCGGTCCGCAAAAGATTATCGACACCTATGCGGTGGCTACCCAGCACGTCGATCAGGGTCTCAGTTTGACGCTGTTCTACCCGGATACGGTCACTACCCGCGAGGTAAACAAGAACTATATTTACGCCTGGCGTAAAGGGATTAAGACCCTTTACTATATGCGTCTGCGTCAGCACGCCCTGCAGGGAACCGAGGTCGAAGGCTGCGTATCCTGTATGCTCTAGGGATACTTGGCTACTATGGCGGGCGCTAGGTAGCTAAGACTCCAATAACAGACAGATAGTTTGCGGGTGGGAAAGAATAAATTTTCTTTCTCACCCGCAAACTACTAGTTTTTCCTAACGCAGCTGCGCCCTGAGAAATCTAGAAGTCCCAGTCATCGTCCTCGGTATCGACGATCTCGCCGATCACATAGGAAGAACCTGACCCGGAGAAGAAGTCATGGTTTTCATCCGCCGAAGGTGAAAGTGCCGCCAAAATCGCGGGGTTTACATCGGTAGAATCCGCCGGGAATAGCGCCTCGTAACCCAGGTTCATCAGGGCTTTATTGGCGTTGTAACGCAAGAATTTCTTAACGTCCTCGGTCAGCCCTAGGGGATCGTACAGATCCTCGGTATAGGATTCTTCGTTATCGTAAAGCTCTGACAAGAGGTCAAAGGTGTAGTCCTTGAGTTCTTGTTGACGCTCCGGAGAGGACTCGTTGACCGCCAACTGGTATTTATAACCAATGTAGTAGCCGTGTACTGCTTCATCCCGGATAATCAAGCGAATCAAATCCGCAGTGTTAGTTAGCTTGGCATGTGCCGACCAGTACATGGGGGCGTAAAACCCGGAATAGAACAGGAAAGACTCCAGCAAGGTGGAAGCTACTTTGCGTTTTTCTGGATCATCACCCTGATAGTAGTTCATGATGATATGCGCTTTACGCTGCAGGTTCTCGTTTTCTTCACTCCAACGGAAAGACTCGTTGATCTCGGTAGTGGACAGCAAAGTGGAGAAAATCGAGGAATACGATTTCGCGTGTACGCTCTCCATAAAGGCGATATTGGTATAAACCGCCTCCTCGTGCGGGGTGCGGGCATCTGGAATCAATGAAACCGCACCCACCGTGCCCTGCAGGGTATCCAGCAAGGTTAGGCCGGTAAACACCCGGTTAGTCATCAGCTGTTCTTCTGGTTTCAGGGTTTTCCAGGAGGGTAGATCATTCGACAGCGGAATCTTTTCTGGCAACCAGAAGTTCCCGGTGAGCCGATCCCAAACTTCCTGATCTTTATCGTCCTGGATATCGTTCCAGTTGATTGCTTGGATTGTGTCAACCAGTTTCAGCTTGTCAGTCACGAAAAATCCCTTCCATCCTCTGACTTTATTTACGCAGCCACCTTGCAATGCTTGGAAGCTACCTCGGGGTACCCTGCCAGTCTACAAGGCGAACTTGAGTGCGTCATAGAATAGGGAACTATGCGGGATGCAGATGAGCTAATTCGGAAAACAAAATCACTAGATGGCCGCTCCTATGGGGGCTATAAACAGTTAATCGGGCAATGGAGTTTCGGGGATTTTAGTTTCTCTATCGACCGGGTGCAGTCCGACCCTTTTGCTCCGCCTTCTGCCTGCCGGATATTAGTACCGCTGGATACCACCCAGATTCCCGCTGAAATTGCATGCGACCAGCTAGGGCGGATTGCGACCGGTGATTTCTTGGCGCGGCGAGCCCGCAAAATTTTTGGGGCGCGGCGCTCGGGTGGGAAATCTGAGGCACAACTGCGGATTGCGCCGGTGGGGCAAGAAATCCTGCCGCGCTCCTCGGTAACCCTGAGTGAAGACGGGCTAGAACTGCGCGTCCAGGTTCCTTTCCCGGCGGCAGGTCGGCGGATCCTAGGGCGTAATTTCGCCCGGTTCTTGGACTATGACCTGTGTGAAATGGTCTATAAAACCGTATGTTTTGGTGAGGAAGACGGTCCAGATTTAGTCGACCTTACTCGCCATATTCACACTTTAAAAGACCATGTAGCACTGCAAAAGATTCTTAGTGAGCGCGGGTGGGTGGCCTTCGTGGCGGATGGGGCACTGCTGGCTCGGGCCTCCGGAATCAGCGATTTACCGATGAAAAATGCGGTGCCTTTCCACCTACCTACGGTGTTAGGTGAGGATGCTCCCTCGCCCCTAGTGCAAAGCGTAGAGCTGCCCTATAGTGGGAAAATTTTCGGAATGGCGATCCCGCAAGGCATTACTGTGATTGTAGGGGGCGGTTATCACGGTAAATCTACGCTGCTCGAAGCATTAGAGCGCGCGGTGTACCCCCATATCCCTGGTGATGGCCGGGAACTGGTAGCTACTTTGCCGGATGCGATAAAAGTGCGCGCCGAGGACGGTCGGGCGATAACTGGCACCGATATTTCTTTATTTATCGGCTCTCTACCGGGGGGAAGTGACACGCGGCAGTTCTTTACCGAAAATGCCTCGGGCTCAACCTCACAAGCAGCGGCGATTACTGAAGCCATAGAGTGCGGCTCGCGGGCGCTGCTGATTGACGAAGATACCTCGGCCACCAACCTATTATTGCGCGATAGTCGGATGCGGCAGCTGGTGCGCAGCGAGCCGATTATTCCTTTAATCGACCGGGTAGGAGGCATCCGGGACGAACTGGGAGTATCCACCATTATGGTGATGGGAGGCTCGGGAGATTTCCTGGATTTAGCCGACCAGGTGCTGCTGCTAGAAAACTATCTTCCCTACGATGCCACCACTAAAGCACACGAAGTGAGCAGCGCAGAGGGCGTAGCCAGCAGCACGGATAGCGCGGCGGCTCCCTGGCCACAAGAGGCAGTGCGCAAGCGGCTCCTGCTATCTTGCCCGCCTCCGCCTGCAGGAAGGCGCGAAAAGACTCGCGCGGAAGGCACCGCTACTTTGCGCTTGAATCGCGAAGAAATCGATATTTCTGTCCTCGCCCAAGTAGTGGATCCCGGACAGGCAGAAGCGATTGCTTACGCGATTCGAGCTCTGGTCACTGACGCCACCGGTAAAGAAACTATTGCAGATGCCTGCGCCCGTTTCGCGACCGAGTTCGGATCCTCCAGTTGGCAGGCATTCGCCGCTGGACGTTACCCGGCATTCCTGGCAGCTCCGCGTCTCCAAGATATTTTCGCGGCTCTTAGTCGCTATCGCCACCTAAAAGCCCACTCAGCCTAAGTCTCCCGTTAATTCCCCCGCGAATAACGTGTCGAGGTCGTAAAAGCGCTCGGGTTGAGCGCGGAGGTGAAGTTTTTCCTCCTGTTCTCGCGTGGAGCCTAGGTTTTTCCTCCCGCCCAAGAATTCGGAAAACGTAGCGGCGTTTTCCGAATTCTTATGCCCACCGCACCCACTCGGATAAAACCTAGGCTCCACGCTCGCTGGTACCACCTACGTAAGGGGCGCAGCGGGGAAAAGCTGCCGAGAGATGCGCACTGAGCGTGCAGGGGCGGATTTATGCCGCAGGGTAGGCACCGGGCACTAAATCCGTGAAAATGCCAGAGCATTTTCCGGATTTCGGGGCGCGAGGAAAAACCTAGGCTCCGCGCGGGAAACTGCAACCGGGAGGATCTAGAATCTGCGGGCGGGTTATTTGGCTTGGTACTCCCGGGCGGCTGCTAGTTCCCGGCGGCGCCGATCAGCGAACTCGGCGCGAACTTTAGCGTTGTGGGGAGTGCGGCGTACCAGGAACGATACTGCAACGATGACAGCAATCCATAGCAGGCTGGCCAACATGGCATACAGGGTGGCGGGATCGAGGCCGAGGACGAACACCATCGCCACAATAAAGACACTGATTACCGCGATAGAAAAATATCCGCCGGGCATGGCAAATATTGATTCTTCATGCTTTTTGGGCAGGCGACGGCGAAACTCTACGTAGGAGGCCACTATCATGACCCATACGAACATAAATAGCACCGAGGCCACCGAAGTTACCAGGGTAA
The DNA here is from genome assembly GCF_002848005.1 of Varibaculum cambriense. GTDB lineage: Bacteria > Actinomycetota > Actinomycetes > Actinomycetales > Actinomycetaceae > Varibaculum > Varibaculum cambriense_B. The sequence continues at coordinate 38,683 of NZ_PKHX01000005.1, forward strand.
ACGCTTCCATTACCGTGCCGCCTACTGCCATCAGAGCAATGGAGGTAAGCAAGAACAGGCAGGTAACAATCAGGGCATTTAAGGGTACGGAGCGGCGGGAAAGCTTCCGGAAGATCTTTGGGGCATCACTGCGCAGTGCCATGGCGTACATCATTCGGGAGGTGGAATAAACTCCCGAGTTGCATGACGAGGCGGCCGAAGTCATTACCACCAGGTTAACTAGGGAAGCTGCAAAGACCAGTCCCACCAGGGAAAATAGGCCTACGAAGGGGGATGATTCCGGGTCAAGAGAATCCCAGGGAGTAACCGACATAATCGCTGCCAACGCCAGAACATAAAATAACAGCACCCGCAACGGAATCGAGTTAATGGCTTTGGGGAGCGATTTTTCGGGATCTTTAGTTTCTGCGGCCGTAGTACCAACCAGCTCGATCCCCACGAAGCTAAAGATTGCCAGTTGGAATCCGCCTAGGAATCCGGAAAACCCATTCGGGAAGACCCCGGAACCAGTAACTCCCGGGTGCGACCACAGATTAGTGATGGTGGCGCGCTGCCCATCGGGGGAGGTAAACCCGATAATCACCATCACCGCTCCGCAACAGATCAGGGCAATAATCGCGATGATTTTTATCATGGAGAACCAAAACTCGGTTTCCCCGAAAGCCTTCACCGTCAGGGCGTTAAGGAAAAATAATAGTGCCACCGTAGCAATCGCGGGAATCCAACGCGGCAGATCTGGCCACCAAAAATTGAAATAACCGGCAATCGCGATCACCTCGGCAGTGCCGGTAACTATCCAACACAGCCAATAAGTCCATCCCACTACAAAACCAGCGCCTGGCCCTAACAGGTCAGTAATGAAATCGGCGAAAGTGCCATAGCGGTGATTGGAAATCAACAATTCCCCCATACATCGCATCACCAGGTATAGCACTGCCCCAATAATGGCGTAAACCAATAGCACCGAAGGACCAGCCAAATGAATCGTGCGTCCGGATCCCATAAACAGTCCGGTCCCGATGGCGCCGCCAATCGCGATTAACTGGATATGCCGATTTGAGAGGTTGCGTTGCAATCCCCCCGAATGATTTTGAATAATGTCCTCAACCTCGACTGGTTTTTTCGGCATTGGCGTTCCCTTATCGATCGCTTTTCGTTTCCTCGATTTTAAGCGCTAAAACCCAAATCTAGGCAAACTGATGCCCACACGCGCTGTATTATCTTTTCTTCCGGTATCGGGTCGAGCCGTAAAAACGCTCCGAAGTTATGTGCGGAGCCTGGGTTTTTCCTCCCGCATTAGTCCGCGCACAGGGGGCGGATTTTGCCTCGCGCCCCGAAATCCGGAAAATGCTCTGGCATTTTCACGGATTTAGTGCCCGGTGCCTACCCTGCGGCATAAATCCGCCCCTGCACGTTCAGTGCGCATCTTCCGGGATCCTTGTTCCTGCTGTGCCCCTTACGTAGGTGGTACCAGCGAGCGTGGAGACTAGGTTTTATCCGAGTAGGTGCGGTGGGCATAAGAATTCGGAAAACGCCGCTACGTTTTCCGAATTCTTGGGCGGGAGGAAAAACCTAGGCTCCACGCGGGAACGGGAGGAAAAACTTTTTCCCCTCGCTTAGTAGCCGAGGCTTAGAACATTCAGTGAGTAGGGTCAGGAGAGGTCGGAGAGGACTTCTAGGATTACTGGGGTTACCCGCTCGATTACTTCCAAGGTGTCGGCGAATTCGCGCTCCCCGCCATACCAGGGATCGGGAACCTCCATATCGCCCTCGCTGGCCTCGGGATCAAACTCGCGGTAGAGACGAATTTTGCTCTCATCGGCTCCCCAACGCTGCGCTAGACGGGTGAGGGCGCGCTGATGACCACTGGTCATGGCGAGTAGTAGATCGAAATCTTCGAAATCACTGCGACTGATCTGACGGGCATGGTGATCGGGAACCAGCCAACCGTGATCTTCTAGGATATGTACCGCGCGGTAGTCGGGGGGATTGCCGTGTTCTTCGTCAGAGACTCCCACGGAATCAAAAACCAGGTTATCGAGAGTTTCTTCTTCGGCCTTTTGGGCGGCAACTGCCTGTGCCATAACTGACCGGCAAATGTTACCGGTACATACGAACAGTACCCGGGTCAATGGGATTCCTTTCGTTAGCCATTTAGGTGGTGTTTTCTTGTCATATTGACGAGAGGTTACCAGGAGCTTTCTACGGGTGCGCCCTCTTTATATCCGGCGGCGCTTTGAATCCCAACGATGGCTTTTTCCCGGAATTCTGCCTGGTTAGTGGCACCTGCATAGGTAAAGGAGGAACGCACTCCCGCCAAGATTTGGTCGATCAAGTTTTCCACCCCGGGACGGGCAGGATCTAGGTACATCCGCGAGGTAGAGATCCCCTCTTCGAATAGTTCTTTACGGGCGCGTTCAAAGCCGCGGGAGGTGGCGTTACGGTTACGAACTGCCCGACGGGAGGCCATCCCAAAGTTTTCTTTGTAGGGGCGTCCATTCCCGTCGCGTACGATATCGCCAGGAGATTCGTGGGTACCGGCGAACCAGGAGCCGACCATCACATTCGAGGCTCCGGCTGCCAAAGCTAAGGCCACGTCTCGCGGATGACGCACGCCGCCGTCAGCCCAAACGTGCTTCCCTAGTTCGTGGGCGCGGCGGGAACATTCGAGTACCGCCGAGAATTGGGGTCGGCCTACGCCAGTCGCCATCCGGGTAGTGCACATCGCGCCTGGCCCAATGCCGACTTTCAAAATATCGGCACCGGCAGCAGCCAGTTCAGATACTGCGTCTGCGGTGACCACGTTTCCTGCCACGATCGGCACTTCCACTCCGGTGGCTCGTACTGCCTCTAAAGCCTGGATGGTTTTATCTTGATAACCGTGGGCAGTGTCGACCACTAAGACATCTACGCCTGCTGCTACCAGTTGGCAGGCGCGTCCGGCCACGTCACCGTTAATGCCGATCGCCGCCGCTACCCGCAGCTTGCCGTCTTTATCGGTGTTGGGGGTGTAGATGGAGGAACGCACCGCTCCCGGTGCGGTCATTACCCCGACTAGGCGTCCGTCATTATCAACTACTGCGCCGAGCCCCAGGTGTTCTTCTGCTAACTGGCGGTAAGCGTCCTCGGGGCCAATCCCTTCCGGCAAAAGTAAGGTGCGGGTGTCCATCACCGTATGTAGCTGCGCAAAGTGATCTACTCCCGCCAACGCTGACTCGGGAACTACTCCGATCGGGCGGTTTTCTTCATCTGCAACTAGTACCGCGCGGTGGGAGCGCTTCGAAATCAGGGACAGTGCTGCGGCTACCGTGTCGTGGGGGCCGAGTACTACCGGAGTGTCATAAACCGTGTGACAGGCTTTTACCTTGGCTACGGTTTTAGCGATGATGTCGCCGGGAACGTCCTGAGGCAGAGTTACTAGACCTCCGCGGCGAGAAACTGTTTCCGCCATCCGTTTCCCGGCAACTGCCGTCATATTGGCGACGATAATCGGCACCGTAGTGCCACTACCGTCGTCGGAAGATAGATCCACGTCGAAGCGGGAAGCTATTCCCGAACGCGAGGGAACCATAAAAACATCGTCATAGGTCAGCTCATAAGGTGCCGACATTCCATTTAAAAAGCGCACGGCTACTCAGCTTAGTGCAAAGAAGGCAAAAGGGGGAGACCTTAATCGAGATAGATAATATTACGAGGAAAACGGGGGAAGTGTTTTCCCAGATAAATAGCTAGGGGAGGGTAATCAGAGAAAAATATCCGCTCGCAGTTTCAAAAAGTTTACTAAAGATAGCTAGGCTAGTTTTATGGCAGATACACAAGATCGGGAAGTGCTCACCTGGCAAGGATTCGGAGATGCCACCCGACAAATCGCGCAAAATATTGTAGATTCCGGGTGGATGCCCGAGTTAGTAGTGGCGGTGGCTCGCGGGGGGTTGTTGCCGGCGGGTGCTTTGTCTTACGCGTTAGGACTAAAAGCAATCGGCACCATGAATGTAGAGTTTTATACCGATATAGAGGAAACTCTGCCTGAGCCAGTGCTAATTCCACCGCTCATGGATGTTTCGGCTCTGTCCGGTAAACGAGTGCTAGTAGTCGATGATGTTGCCGATTCGGGGAAAACTTTAGAGTTGGTGATGCGGCTGATTCGCGAACGCGGGATTCCTTCGGGGCAAGAAGGCGAGCGGGTAGCGGTCTCAGAAGCCAAATGTGCTTGTATCTATGTAAAGTCGCGGTCGATTATTAAACCTGACTACGTACTAAAACACACCGACAAATGGATTAATTTCCCGTGGTCTACTCTGCCTCCGGTGACTGCGGAGGGGCTAGGACACTAAGGGTAATCGCTAGTTACCATCCCTGCTAGGTAGCGGGGCGGATCCGCTTGTGGAAGTAGACAGCTTGGAAGAGGTATTAGCGCTAGCGCGTCGCACCTTGGATGCCTGCGGTTTGCAGGACTGGGAAGTTGGCCTGGATCATGCGCGCCGCCGTGCGGGCGCCTGCCATTTTGGAGATAAACGGATTAGTTTTTCTCGCTATCTGCTTCCGCTCTACGATTCAGCTGCTGCGCGGGAAGTTGTTTTACACGAGGTCGCTCACGCGCAAGTAGGGCCTAAGGTGGGGCATGGTAAGCGCTGGCAGCAGGCAGTTAAGTCTTTAGGAGGGCGAGCTGAACGTACAGTATCCCCGGATGCCCCCTCCCTCCCGGCTCCCTGGATCGGAGTATGTAAAGCCGGCCACCGTATTGAACGTTTTCGCACCCCTACCCGAGTTTTAGCCTGTTCGAAATGTTCTCGTGATTTCCGAGTGGAAAACATATTTACCTGGACATACCGGGGCGGAGCTCCCCATCACCACCGGGCATACCTGCGCGAACTCCGCAAAATTGAGCGTGTGAACTAACCTAGGCCATCCGTAGTAACTTTTCGTCTCTGAAATCCGTAAACTTGAGGAGGGTAAAGTTAAGGATTTCGTTAAAGAGGACATATGGGCACGCAGCTATTGGTGAAGTGGGGAGCAAAAACGATTGCCCTATCTTCTGGACAGAGCATTGTGGTGGGACGGGACAAATCTGCAGGTTTGCGGGTGCAAGATCCCATAGTCTCACGTAACCATCTAAGAATTTCCTACCTAAACGGCCGCTGGACAGTAACAGATCTTAAATCAACTAACGGAGTATGTATCGGTGGTCAAAGGCTACGTCCCGGCGCAGAATATGTGTTAGAGGGCAACGGGCAGATTCATCTCGGGATTCAAGCGTCGGCTCCGGTAATTACCTATGAAGAGCGAATACTTGGCAACAATCTGAAAAAGGCGGCTGGTCCAGGGGTGTCTTTGCGACCAGTTTCGGCTCTACCACCGCGAGTAGCTTCCCCCAAAGGGGTGGGGAAGATTCCGCCTCCACGGTCGGTAGCGATTCCACAAACCGCCCCGAACACGCCTTCACAGCCGCTTTCTCGTTCCGACATGTTGGTTCCTACCGGGTGGACAACTCTAGGAGTCGCTAAAAAACCGCCCCGCCCCGCCCCGCCCCGACTTCCCGCTAATTTGGGTAAAACGGATAACCGGGAAATTGTGGGGGCGGGTAACCAAATCCCGATTCCTGCTCCCGGACAGATTTTCCATATTGGACGCGGTGCCGACAACGAAGTTGTACTGCCCGATCCGCTGGTTTCCTCCCATCACGCCGTGATTTCAACCAATCATGGTGGATTAACAGTTACTGATTTAGGGTCGACAAACGGAGTTTTTATCAACGGTCTGCGGGTACGCTCCGCTCAAATACAGCCGGGCGATGTGTTAACCGTAGGGAGGATTTCTCTGCGCTTAGTGGGAGATAATCTGGTTCGAATAGGTTCGATAGTTGCTGAAGGGCAAAGACACGATGCGCTAATCGTGGACGATATGTCTTTTCTGGTAGGAACCAGTGCCGCAGAACGTCAAAAGGGCGCAGGGGCGAAAAAGCCCATTTTGGATCGGGTATCTTTTGCGGTTCCTAAAGATTCTTTGTTGGCAGTGATCGGCCCTTCGGGAGCGGGAAAATCTACCCTTCTTAATTGCATGATGGGCAAGCTCAAACCGCAAAAGGGCGCCACCTATTTTGAAGGTTTGGAGATGAGCCAATATGCCTCGGCGCTTTCTGACCGGATTTCTGCAGTTCCCCAAGATGATTTATTGCATCTGGATTTGACCGGGAGAAAAGTTTTAGATTATGCAGCTAAACTGCGCTTTCCGGATGATACTCCCGCTAAAGTTCGCGAAGAAGCAGTGCAGAGAGTAATCAATCAGCTAGATCTCCAAGCCCACGCCGATACCAAAGTAAAACGGATGTCGGGAGGGCAGCGTAAACGGGTGTCTACCGCAATGGAACTTCTAGATGAACCCGATTTATTGTTCCTGGATGAGCCCACTTCGGGGTTGGATCCTAATCTGGATCGAGAGGTCATGGCACTTTTAGCTAAACTGGCACACGGCCAAAACGGGCAGCCAGGGCGCACCGTGGTAGTTATTACCCATTCAACTGCCAATCTGGGTATGGCGGATAATGTGCTATTGCTAGCTCCCGGGGGAAAAGTCGCATACTTTGGTCCGCCCGCGGGAATCAAGGGATTCTTTGCTCCTCTAGGGGTAAAAGATTTTCCGGAAATCTATGATTTACTTTCGCGGGCTCCTGACCAGATGCAAGCTATGTTCGCTTCCTCGGGAAGGGTGAACCTTCAAGATATAAAGAGGTCGCTAAGCCTAGCGGGGGTAAGTGCGGGCGGTAGGGCAGCTCCGACGCAAAAACAACTAATCCAACCGAAGAAGCATTCTCTGTTAAGGCAAAGTCGCACCTTGTTTTCCCGCCAAATGCGACTGATGATGGCAGATCCTCTGGTAGTTATTTTTACGGTGGCGCTGCCGCTAGTGATGGCGGTATTATCCCTAGTGGTTCCGGGGAAAACCGGGTTCGTGGGCAGCACCGATACCGAGGGAATCAAATCGCCAGGAATGCTCTTGGTGATCGTGATTTTTGGGGCGGTACTGATGGGACTGGTACCCGCGATTAGGGAGCTGGTGCGCGAGCGCGCTATTTTTCTCCGAGAATCAGCGGTGGGGTTGCGTTTAGGTGCCTATCTGCTATCAAAAATCATCAGCCTGGGATTATCGGCGGTGGTGCAGGCAGGGATTCTTACAGTGGTAATAACTCTGCTGAATCGGATTCCTAAAAACGGGGTTGCCTTGCCTTTCCGTTGGGAACTGTTCCTTGCCTGCTTGCTGGCAACTTTGGCGGCGTCCTCCTTGGGGCTATTCTTTTCTGCTTTGGTGCGCAGCGCAGAACAAACTACTCCGGTGATGATTGTGCTGCTGATGGTGCAGTTGGTGATGTGTGGGGGCGTGATCGATTTTGCGGATTCCAGCGCGGGACACCTGTTGTCTTCTACGGTTTCTTCTCAATGGGCTTATTCGGCCGGTGCCGCCTCGGTGGATTTGAATCGGGTGCATCGGCAATCTGCTTTGGACGCGCAGAAAAAACAGGATAAAACCTATGCGGAGAACAAAGCGAAGATTGACCAACGTAACGAGGACGCCAAGAAACAGGCGAAGGCTTTGGGGCAGGAACCTCCTAAGGCTGAAACCTTAAAGAAACCGGAGCCTATCACGATTCCTGAAACTCATCAGCGTTGGAAACCGACTAAAGGTCGGTGGGGGGCTAACCTGCTGATATTAGGAGGATTTTACGCCGTATTCGCCGCGCTAACTGCCGTTCCGTTAGCCAGGTCGAGGAGGTAAAAGGTGAGCCAGTATCCCGAATATCCCGGCCAAGGTCCGCATGATTTTGGCAATGGTGGCGGCTATAGATCCCCTCAAATGCCGGTAGCTAACCAGGGAGCACCCGCTCCCCAGCAAACCCCGTTTTATCTCGCTGGTTATCGTCTGCTCAAAGCCTTAGGTTCGGGCACCATGGGGGAAGTGTGGAAGGTAGCCGATACTCGAGGAAATATTTACGCCGCAAAAATTTTGCGTTCGAAGTTAGCAATTAAGCCGGGGATTGCGCAGCGTTTTCGCATGGAAAAAGATCTGGTTACCGGGGTGCGGCATCAAAACATTGTGGAGGTTTATGACCTGATCCAAACCCCGGAATATATGGCGATCATTATGGAATATACCGATGGTGGGGATTTGGGGGAGCTGCTGAAAAAGCGGGGTACGCTGCTGCCCTTAGATGCCGTCTACTATTGCATGGGGATTGCCGCTGGTCTTTCCCCGATTCATCACGCCGGGATTGTGCATCGCGATTTAAAGCCCTCCAATATTTTATTGAAACGACAAGGGGGCTACCTGGTGCCCAAAATCGCGGATTTTGGTTTAGCCAGATGGATTGATCCTCGCTACGAAATCCAGACTACGAAGCGTTCTGGAACCCCCTACTATATGGCGCCGGAGATGATTGAAGGCAAAGGAGTCAGCTCAAAAACTGATATTTATTCCCTAGGCGTGATTCTTTACGAGTTACTCTGTGGGATCACCCCCTTTAGAGGGACGGTGGGGGAAGTATTAGAGCATCAGTTCTACGATATGCCGGGGATGCTGCCGGGAATTCCCAGTTCCCTGTGGAATGTGATCACCCAAATGCTGGCGAAAGAGACTTCGGTGCGCCCCAGTGCTGCCCAGACCCACGCCCTCTTAAAATCGGTAGTTGACCAGGTGCGTCCTCTTGATGCCCTGCCGGTATTAAAGGAGCCTCCACCGCCGCAACCTTTAGCAGATGTAGTGCGGATTTCCCCAGCAGACGCTAAGACTTCCTTGGCTTCGGCGAAACCGATTATTCCCGCCCACGATGAGGACGAAACCCAGTCGGGGCAGACCGCCCGCGGGCAGGTGGAACCGGCGGCTCCTGTCTGGCATCCGGTGAGCTTGCCCCCGGCGATTATGGTTAATACCGAGGAGGCTATCGGGACAGGAGCGGGATCCCCCGGGGGATTCTTGCCGCCGCGGGAGCAGGATGAGTCCGCAAACGAACAAACCTTAGGAGCCCGGAGAAACAGCCCCGGTTTTACCGACAACTTATCGAGTGCTTCCCCCCGTCAAGGCGCGCCTGCTCCCCGCCGCAGCGCAGTGAAAGAAATCGTAGGCGGAGTGGCGATCGGCTTAGGAGTGGGCGCCCTAATCACCCTGGTCGCAGCCGCAATTTTGTTATTGTTCTAAGGGAAGCAGCTTAGACTTGCGCCTCTTTTAGGAGCTTGCTCAGGCGCTTGAGGGAAACCCGCTCCCGCGTACCCAAGGGCTGGGCAAATAGCGAAACCCGCAGTTCTTCCACTAGCCAGCGCCCATGGATTAGGGCAGCTACGGCAGCAGGATTTGCAGCTAGATTTTCCTGGTTTGCTACTTTTTCGCGCGCGCCCTCCCAAATAGCTAAAGCCTGTTCCTCCTGGTGGCTCCCGCTGTTTTGTCCCTGGCTTGCCTTTTGGAGGCGGGTAACTATCGCCTGTAGGTAACGCCCTAAATCTTCGGCTCCCTCGCATAAATCCCACAGGAATCCCGGGTAGATAATCTGCGATAGCTGGGAGCGCACCTGGGTAACTTCCCCTAAAGCGCTGAGCGGGAAATGCCCAGATAGCGCGGCTGATACCTCTCGGTAGCTGCCACCGATCTCCCCAGTTTCGCGGGCGAGGCTGTAAACCTCGTCCTCGAAACGGTCGCGGAAATCTGTAGCCAGCTGCCGCAGGGTCGAAGAATCTCGAACTGTCCAGGTATCGACTTTTGCTTGGTCTAGGCAACGCCAGGTGGCTACCAGCTGCAGATCTGCGAGCAAAGCGGCTTTTTCGTAGGGCAGTGCCGCCAGGTTTAGCGCTAAATGCGCTGGCCAACGACTAGAAATCCGTCCAGGGGGCAGGCAGAGCTGGGAGCAAAGCAGGTAGGTAACCCCGAAATGGTGGGAGCGTTGAGCTTGCGCTAAGTTTTCAAAGCGCGCCACTCGCACCGGGAAAGTAGGGGAGCTTGAATCCATCTGATTGCTTGCTTCGCTATTTTTCTTGGCGGAACGCGGGTTTTCGTAGCGGTTTTTTTGCGGACCCGACAGTAGTGATAATCCGAAGGGGCGCGGCAGGCGTTGCGGCAGTAAGCCTGGGAAGGCTTGTCCGGGTATCCCGCCGGCAGTAGTGGTTATTTGAGTAGGTAAAACTGCCGTTTTTCCGCGTACCTGCGGCCAGGAAGGAGAAAAGTCTGTTTCCGGGAAATGCTGCCCATCGCCATTAGTGCCTTTACTGCTGCTCCGGGTGGTTTTCGAAGGTGCCGAGTTCTTCTTTCCGCTTTCGGCTTTACTCACCTGCGAAAGCGCGTCACGAATTACTTGCTTGCGGGCGGCGCGTCCTTTCTTTCCGTAACGTCTCTGCAGTTTTTCGAGGTCGCGAGAATATATCTGTTCTTTCCCCACGTGAAGTGCAAAGCGAATTCGCAAATGCGCGGGCAAAGCCGTGACCGCCTGGGAAAAGTCTTGCTCGGTTACTTCCACGGCGCGCAGTTGGTCGAGAGCCGCGATAAACAGCGAAGCCAGTGGCCGCGAGGGGGCGGTTAACTGCTTTTTCCTTGCGGCGTCTGCTTGGTTGCGGTGGCTAGGCTGTTTAGAGGTATCCGGCGCTGTGGTTGCAGTGGCTTGGGGGGCGCCTGCCCCTGGCGAGTGCCCGTTTCCTCCCTGTTCTGTGCTCTCCGCAGGGTTTGGATCTACGTTCTTTGTGCCGCCTGCATTCCCCGGAACTTTAGGCTGATTTTCACTGGTAGACGGGTTATTATTACTTTTTTCAATCCCCGCCCAAACGGCTAAGCGTCCCAGGGAAGCCTGCAACGCTTCCTCTTGCTTAATCTGTACCGGGGTAGGCTCGCGGCTTTCGGCAGCGCCAGCAGGAGCCGCGGGATTGGCCAGTTCACGCTCAATCCACGCGCTAACTTCCGCCGCCACCTGCGGGGCAGGCACCAACTGGCGGCGCACCGTTTTCGGTAATGCCCGGATCAGCGCGGTGAACAGCTGCGGCCAGAGCCCCGGGACTGTCCATTGAAACTCTTGCGGATTAAGGTACGGCAACTGCTCTAAGCTAACCTGGCAGGTGATCCCATCTTCTTCCTTGCCCGGGGCAAAGTGATACTGCAGGGGCAAACTAAAATCTGCCCCTACCCAGCGGTCGGGGAATCCGGCGCGAGAGAGCCGGGTAAGTTTGCCCGCCAAATCAGTTCTGCCCCCAATCGAATGATCCGCGGCTTTACCACTGGAATAGTTGCGGGGCGCTTTTTGGGTGGCTGTTGGGGTGAGCACCACGTCTTCGGGGTAATCCAATATATGGGGGTCATCTTGACGTTTAAACCAGGCCGCGAAAGTTCCCGGATTGGTTACCTCTCTACCCAAGCGGGCAGCGAAAAAGGCCGCCAAAGCGTCCTCGCCGGCCACCATTCCGGCCTGGCGGGTGCGTTGCTCAACTTCCCGGGCACGCTCCAGCATCTTTTCATTGCGTTTCAAGAAGGGATAATTCAAGGGGGCATCCCCCCTGACCAGGGCGTTAGCAATAAAGAGGGCGCGCGCCCACTCCCGAGCGGTTTGCGGGCTTTGCTCGCCAGGCAGATCCAGCTTACTGACCGCAGGAGATAGCGCCGGCATTGCTTTATTTCCCAGCCGAGACAGAGGCACCGGCACGTCCGCGGCAATCGTGAGCCCGTAGAGGGTAACCCGTTCCGGCACTAGCGCTGTGCCTTTCCTACTTGACCAATACGGCTCCCCATAGGAGCGTTTCACCAGGTGTTTCCCGGCGTGAATAATCCAATCGGGGTTAACCCGGGCCACATTGCGGGCAAAAAGCCGGGAGGTTTCTACCAGTTCCGCAGCCATTACCCAATCGAATGTGCGGTTAGAGAGCCCCGAACCTGGCCAGATGGTGAAGCGAGCGCCGCGCGGAGCCAGGTACTGTTTGGCGCGCTGATCCCAGTTGCCAATCCCCGAAAGCATTCCCACCAGTAGGGACCGATGAATAGCATCCGTGTCAGAATATTTTGAGGTGAGGTTTTGGCAGGCCACAATTAGCTCGCGAGACTCCGGATCTATCTGGTAGGTGGAGCGGGACGGTTTCGCCAAGGGACGTGCGCTAATTCCCAGCTCTTTTAATAGTTGCCGCAGTTGGCCGGTGAGATCTTGCCATTCCCGAGTACGCAGGTAATGCAGAAATTCGCGCTGACACATTCTCCGAAAAGCACTCCCGGATAGATCGCGGGATTGGGTGCGCAGGTAGCGCCAAAGATTCAGGTAAGTCAAGAAATCGGAGCTGGGGTCCAGGAAACGCGAATGAGCTTGATCAGCGGCTTCCTGGTGTTCTAAGGGTCGCAGACGTACATCTTGCATCGAAAGCGCGGAAACTATTACTAGCGCCTCCGATACGCAGCCGCGCCGGTCAGCCTCTAGCAGCATCCGCGCCAGACGCGGATCAATCGGCAGCTTCGCTAGGCGTTTGCCCAGCTTGGTGAGGCGGTAACCCGCTGTGTTTTCGCCCCGCTCCGAAAGAGCACCCAGTTCGTAAAGCAGCTGTTCCCCGTCCCGGACTTGCCGCGGATCCGGCGCATCGATAAAGGGAAAATCGGCGACTTTCCCCAGGTTTAACGAGGCCATCGCCAAAATCACTGCCGCCAAGGAGGTTCGTAAAATCTCGGGTTCAGTAAAACGGGGACGTGCCAGGAAATTCTCTTCCGAATACAGCCGGATACAAATCCCGTCACTAATCCGCCCACAACGCCCCGCTCGCTGTCGGGCACTGGCTTGGGAAACTTCTTCAATCGGCAGGCGCTGCACTTTGGTGCGCTGCGAATAACGCGAAATCCGCGCCAGACCAGGATCAATCACATACTTTATGCCCGGCACGGTTAGGGAAGTTTCTGCCACATTGGTGGCGAGCACGATTCGCGGATAAGGGTGCGGGGCGAAGACTCGTTGCTGTTCCGCCGGGGATAGCCGGGCAAATAGCGGCAAGATTTCTACTGCTCCCGGGGTGTTTGAGCGTTCCCCAACGCGCACGTACCGCTGACCTAGATGCGCGGCGAGGGCGGCCTCGGTGTCCCGAATATCCCGCTCGCCTGGCAAAAACACCAAAATATCGCCGCGACCGCAAGCAAAGAGTTCCTCAACTGCCTGGCAGATCCCCTCGGTCTGGTCTTTTGTTTCACCGCGGGCGGCTCCCTCTTTTTGCTGGCGCGGGAGGTGCTTACGGTTTTCTTCGAAGGATTCCTCATCGCCCTCTTCGTCCTCATCCGTGCTATCGGAGCCATCCAGGGGGCGGTAGCGCACCTGAACCGGGTAGGTGCGTCCCGAAACTTCAATAATCGGAACGGGGAAACCGGGGCGGGAAAAATGCTCGGCAAAACGCTGGGAATCAATAGTTGCCGAGGTAATAATGACTTTCAGATCGGGGCGGCGGGGCAGCAAGCGCGCCAAATACCCCAAAATGAAATCAATATTCAGGGAGCGTTCGTGGGCTTCATCCACGATGATAGTGTCATACCGTTTCAGCAGGGGATCGGTGCGGATTTCCGCTAGTAAAATCCCATCCGTCATTAACTTGACCATGGTTTTACTAGAGACCACATCAGTGAATCGCACCTGGAACCCGATGGTCTTCCCCAGGTCTTCTCCCAGCTCGTGGGCTATCCGGGTAGCCACTGAGCGGGCAGCTATCCGGCGCGGCTGGGTGTGTCCGATGAGGGCGCCGCGTCCTCTGCCTATCTCTAAACAGATTTTTGGCAACTGCGTAGTTTTCCCAGAACCAGTTTCCCCGGAAACTACTACCACCTGGTGGTTGGCGATAGCTTCGGCGATTTCTTGCCGCCGCGCACTAACCGGAAGTTCCTCGGGAAAGTTGATCTTTGCAGGAGGGTTATTTAAGGCTTTTGTGCGGCGGTGAGCTGGAGGGCTACTTTTTTTGCGCGGGTTGTGGCGTCGCTCAGCCCGCTGATTCTGCCCGCTAGCTGCCTGCTGCCCGCTCATCGCCCTCCCTTACCGCTGTAAAGCCAGTCTAACAATCCACAAGGCGAGGGTAATTTTCTACTTCTGATTATTTTGCGAATCACTCGCTATGTCATTGCGGGAATAGTTTGAATCTAGGGGGGTTGGAAGGAAGCGAAGCCTGGTAATAATCAGCAGATATTTAAGGACTATATTCGTCCATAAGGCATGTTCTGGTTAACAGTAAAATATTTTTTAAAAATTAGCGTTAATTTATAAATGAATATCAGTTAAATTGTTCCAGTTGGTAGAATTTTAAATTAACATAAATGGACTTTAGTCCCGCATTGGGGATCGGTAGTTTTGCCTTTATGAAAATATGAAAAGATTCTAAAATAAAATATCGTAAAAATCCTTGCGAGGCGCTAGGTGCTCTTATAAGCTTAGTTCGTGGCGTGGCTACAAAGGCCGGCGTATAAAGTACGTAAAGGTACGTACGAGCCTAACCGCCTCCGGGGCGGGGATTTGCGACTAAATAAAAGAGTTTTGGACTATTGGCGTCTGAAACTTTTTACTTTTCAATATGTAATTGAAAATCTGGAAATTGGTCTTTTAAATAGTAATTCCCGTTATTTAATAGATCAAAATATTTTCTTCAGCGTCGAAGAAAAAAGGGTTTTATTCCGACCCTATCAATACCAATTTCCTCAGGGATAACTTGAAAGGAATCAGTATGAAACTATTTAGAAGCGGCGAGGTTGTTGCCCTGGATCTTTCCCGGGGTAGACGCGTAATGCTGTTGATATTAGTATCAATGGCCAGTTCAATGATTTACATACCTCCATACATGAAATTAGTGTTCTACGACCCCTTGATGAAGGCTTTGAACTGCACAAATGCTGATCTTGGGGTGTTGATGTCCGCATATGCGACAACCGCTTTGATTTGCTATCTGCCTTCAGGGATAGTGGCTGACAAATTTAGAATGCGAACTCTGAATGCGGCCGGTTTGATCTCTACAGCCGCTCTAACCTTCGTATTTGCTCTGCTGCCGTCTGTTGGTACCTTGATGCTGGTCTTTGTGGCAATGGGGGTTACTACCATCTTGGTTTGGTGGGGAGTGCGCTTCAAACTGGTACGACTGATTTCTGAGGAAGAATCTTACGGGCGCAATATTGGTATTTCCTACGGCATATACGGAGCCGTGGGTCTAGTTTGTGGCTTTCTCCAAATGGGAATCATTGGTCTGTTCGGGAACCAATTTGACCTAGCAATTTCCACCACTCTGGCGGTAATCGGGGGATTGCTGCTCTTAATGGGGATTCTTTCGATATTCCTGGTACCCAAGTTTGCGGGAGAGATCGGCTCTGCAGATTCGTCTGGTTTTAATTTTTCGATGGTACTAACCGCCTTGAAAATGCCGGTCGTTTGGTTGTGCGCCGGAACGATGTTTTTCGTTTATTTCTATTACACCGGCGTCGCCTACACTACGCCCTATTTGCAAAACGTACTTGGCGCATCTCTGGGGGTAGTGTCTTTTGTATCGATAGTTCGCACCTATGCGGTAACCCTAATATCAGGACCAATTTTTGGGGTAATCACTAAACGCAATGGTTCTCCCTCGAAGGTCATTATTGGCGGTTCAATAATCGTGGTTTGTGGGATGCTCTGCTTGATGCTTCTACCCCACGAAGCTAGTTTCGCGGTAGTCGGAGCTATCGTAACTATCCTGCTGGGCTTTGTGGCTAACGGGGCTTATGGCATTGCTTCATCCCAGTTGTCGGAAGGTAAAGTGCCCATCTCAGTGTTCGGCACAGCTACGGGATTACTCTCGGTTATCGGTTTCGCCCCTGACACTTTCTCTTCTACTTGGTTTGGGGTGCTAATTGATAACCACGGAAACGCCGCATATTCACAAATTTTCTTGATTCTTGCAGCTTCGGCCTTATTAGCGATGCTATTTGCTGCTGCTCTATTGCTATATGTGCGAAAAAATAAGTCCCGGTTGGAGCAGGTGGAAGAACACCTTGAAGAGACGGCAATAGACAATGACGCCCATTCACAGGAGAACGATTAAGGAGAAACGATGGTTAATAAACTCGATGTACCACATTTATGGTCTCAAGAGACTGAGCGTGCGGTTGCAAAACAAGAAGAACTAGCAAAGGGAGTCTATTCCACAGATCAGTCCTTCGAGGAAATGCGGATTGCTTATAACAAGGAACGGGCTTACTGGAACCAAGATCCTCCTGAAATGGTGGAAGTGCGCGATGGGACAGTTCCCACCAATACGGGAGAGGTTAAAATCAGACAGTACCGACCGGTGGAAACAGAGACACTTCCTTGTGTGATGTTTTTCCATGGCGGAGGCTGGGTGTTGGGCAATCTTGACACTCATGACCGGATGGCCAAGCTAGTTGCTAGGGCAACCGGTGCGGCGGTAGTAGCCACTGATTACTCGCTATCCCCAGAGGCTAAGTATCCCCAACCGATCGAAGAGGCAGTCCAGGTCTTTCACTATTTGCAAGACCACCATGAAGAGTGGGGGATAGATCCCAGGGACTTCTCATTCACTGGGGATTCTGGCGGTGCACATATTTCACTTGCTACTTTCTTAGCTTTGCGGGGGGAAGGAATAAACCTTAGTGATATTCGTGCATTACTACTGTTTTATGGATGGTTCGGGCTCAGTGACTCAATGAGCGCCCGTCTACTAGGTGGATGGTGGGACGGACTGACTCAAGATGATTTCGATTTTTACAAGAGTCTCGCTTTGAAGGACATGTCGGAAACTAAACAGCCCTATGTTGATCTTTTCCGCAATGATCTGACCAAACAGATGCCACCAGTTTATTTGGCAGCGGCAGAACTAGATCCCTTGCTGGATGATTCCCGCCTGCTCGCAAAAATACTTGAGGCGAATAAAATACCGGTGCAGTTGGATGTATTTGCAGGGACAATCCATGCTTTCTTACATCACTCCCGGATGCTAAAAGCAGCTAACGAAGCTATCGAAAATGCGGGCAAGTTCTACCAGAAGTTTGCCCGATAAGACCAGAGGTTTCTGGGGCGCTGAAAATCTTCTAGCGCCCCAGACATACCCCCATTGAAAGGAGAGAGCATTGGAGTTCTCACTAAATGAAGATCAACAGATTATGGTTGATGCTTTTCGCGAAGTGATGGAATCTAGGAACTGGGAAACCTATTTTCATGAATGCGACGAGACCCATACCTACCCCGAAGAATGGGTCAATGCTATTTGTGAGGTTGGTTTTGATCGGATAACGATTCCCGAAGAATACGACGGTCTAGGTTTGGACTGGGTAACCATGACCGCGGCCTATGAGGAACTGGGGCGCTTGGGTGGCCCCACTTACGTCCTCTACCAGTTACCGGCGTTAGAGACCGTTTTGAAAAACGGTACCGACGAGCAAAAAGAAGCTGTTCTTGCCTACTTAGGTACCGGCAAACAAGTGCTGAACTATGCGATGACTGAACCGTCAGCAGGCTCGTCTTTTGAAGATATGCGAACCACCTACACTCGCCGTGATGGGAAAGTCTACCTAAACGGTCATAAGACTTTCCAGACCTCGGGAATGCACGTCCCCTACATGGTTGTCATGGCACGCGACAGCGAGGACAACAGCAAATACACGGAGTGGTTCGTCGATATGGCGAAACCTGGCATAACCAAGGAGCCATTAGAAAAGCTAGGCCTGCGTATGGATTCATGTGCCGAGATATACCTCGAAAACGTGGAGCTGGAGGAGTCCGATAGGTTTGGAGAGGAAGGCGGTGCCTTCCGCCGCGTAGTCGGTGATTTTAACCTAGAGCGTTTCTTAGTTGCCTTAACGAATTACGGAACCGCTTATTGTGCCTATGAGGATGCGGCTCGTTATGCCAATCAACGAGAGCAGGGCGGGAGAGCAATTGGAAAGTACCAGTTGGTTCAACTGAAGTTTGCTGACATGAAAGTAAAACTAACCAACATGAGAAATATGCTCTATGAAATTGCCTGGCGTCACGATCAAGGTTTACTCGGTCGCGGCGAGGGCTCTATGGCAAAGTACTACTGCTCGCACGCGGCATTTGAAGTGGTAGATGAGGCTTTGCAGGTGCTGGCGGGAATAGGTATCGCAGGTGAGCACCGGGTGCAGCGGTTCTGGCGTGATTTGCGGGTAGACCGGGTATCTGGCGGAACCGACGAAATGATGATTCTGGACACCGCCTTTATGGCGCTGCGTCCTTACCGCTAGGGGGCGACGATGAACACGGAAAAGCCTTCGTTCGGAGCGCTTGATGATGTAAGGGTGTTGTACTCTGCAGTCGAAATTGCCGCGCCAACTGCCGCAGCAATAATGGGCGAGTGGGGAGCGGATGTGACCTGGATGGAGAATATTTGGACTGGTGACTCCATGCGGGACACCAAGTGGGTCAAGGAAATGGAACGGCGAAACATGCGTTCTCTTTCTATCCATCCCTTTACTTCCGAAGGTAAAGAGGTACTCCTACGGTTGATCAAGGACACCGATATTTTTATCGAGGCCTCTAAAGGTCCCGTGTGGAAGCGTAAAGGGATTACCGATGAGCAGCTGTGGGAGGTTAATCCGTCTCTAGTTATTGTGCACGTATCGGGGTTTGGTCAGTGGGGTGACTCATCGAGAATTAATACCGCTGCCTACGATCTAACGGTTGCTGCTTATGCCGGTTTGATCGCGCAAAATGGAAGCCCCGAACAGCCTATGAACATAGCACCCTACGGTGCCGACTACTTTAATGCGTTGATGATTATCTCTGCCAGTCTGGCAGCCTTGCACAAATCCCGCTTAACCGGGCAGGGGGAAAGCATTGATGTAGCGATGTATGAAACTATTCTGCGTGTTGGTAGCTATTACATGATGGATTACCTAAATGAAGGGATAACTTATCCCCGGCCTGGTGCCCGTCATCAAAACCTTTGTGCTATTGGTGAGTGGGAATGTAAAGATGGTTTCATCGGCCTTTGTGTATACGGGGTGCCGCAGAATAAGTATCTGCTCGAGACCATCGGCCTGGGAGATCTCTGGGGTACCGATGACTATCCCGAGGACACCTCTGCCTTGTGGCTGGACAGTCCGCAGGCTGATTTGATTCAGCGAAAGTTAGAGCAATATCTAAAAACGCAGTCCAAGTTCGAGGTTGAAAAGGACTTTTCGGCACACAAGATTGCGGCACAGGTGGTTAATGAATTCGATGATCTACTTAGGGAATCTCATGTTAAGGACAGAGAGTGTTTCATCGAATGGGACAACGCGCAAGGAAAGAGAGTCAAGGGACTGAATACTTTCCCGAAGTTTACTAATAATCCTGGGGGTTTCTGGCGACCGATGCCTGCGTTGGGTGCCGATTCCCGAGATGTATTGGAACGTGCCGGATTCAGCGCGGAAGACATTGAGCGTTTTAAAGAGTCCGGCAATATTAGATTTGATGGGGAGTGAAGAGGACGCGACCAACTTTGTAGGTGGGCGTAATCATTCGGCTATGTTTGACACCGCTAAGAAAACGACGATTAGGGATCTGTGGCGACGGCAGTGCGCCACCTTCCCTGATCGTCCTTTCTTAGCATTTGTCAATACTGATACCCGGGAATGCGTCACCTACAGTTATCAAGATTTTGACCACCTTACGGAGCAATTTGCGGCTCTACTTGCCGAACGGGGATTACGAAAGGGAGATCGCTTGTGCGTCTACCTGGATAACTGTGTTGAATTCCTGGTCGCGCTACTTGCTGCCCCCAAAATTGGGGTGGTTATCGTACCGGTAAATGCCGCTTCGACAGTTAAAGAGTATCTTTACATCGTTAATAAAACTCGGCCATGTCTGGTACTCACGAGACAAGACTGCTATCGACAAGCAGGGCTCCCCGATTTTTCACCTCCGGCTATCCTAGTTGACGATCCCGGCGAGGGGTCTTTCCTACGTGAGCTGCAAAAATCTAATAAAACGGTGCCAACATCAGAGATTGAGCCTCTTGATCTCTGGGAAATCATGTTCACTTCCGGTACCACTTCGTCTCCTAAAGGAGTAATGCTCACCAACGCCAATGCAGTTTTTTCTGGTCTGTATGTCAATTGGGAGTTGAGTATGACTTGTCGAGATCGCTACCTGACTTCGATGGTGGTTTCTCATGTCAACTTCCAACTTTCGGCGCTAGCCCCAGTAATCACTGCTGGTGCCACATTGGTCTTACAATCTCGCTACTCCGCAAAACGCTTTTGGGAGGAAGCCCGGATCCGCCACGCTACCTTAGCGCAGGGTATGGCCATGATTGTGCGAACAATGCTCCGACAACCGAAGAAGTTGGAGGAGCAGAACCACTGTGTGCGAGAAATGCACTATTTTCTACCCATATCGATTGGGGAAAAACAAGAATTTTGTGCCCGATTTGGGGTGAGTTTATTTAATAACTACGGATTAACTGAAAGTCTAGTGGGGGTAATTACGGATTCGCCTCACGCAGAGCGACGCTGGCCCTCGATTGGCAAAGTAGGTCCTACTTATCAGGTGCGTTTAGTGGACTCACAGGGGGAGGAAAATCCAGGTAAAGAGGGCGGACGCATTGAAATTCACGGAACTCCTGGAATCAATTTGATGGCAGGCTACTGGGAGGATCCACAAGCAACCAGACGAGTGCTTTCCGAGGACGGATGGTTAAGAACTGATGACTACGCTTTACAAGACCGGGATGGGTGGTATTACTTCCTCGGGCGGGACTCGGATCTTATAAAACGAGGCGGGGAAAATGTATCCGCGGCAGAAGTAGAAAATGTTTTGATGCAATGCCCGGGGGTACAGCAAGCGGCAGTTATTGGGGTTCCCGATAGTATTCGAGACCAGGCTATCAAGGCTTTTGTTGTATTGGAGCCTGGTGTCAAATATAGCCAAGAGGAAATCGTCAGTTTCGCGCAAGAAAATCTTTCATATTACAAAGTTCCCAGTTTTGTGGAATTTCGCAGGGAACTCCCGCAAGGAAATTACGGCAAAGTTGCAAAGAATAAGTTGGCCTAAAGCAAATTCAAAGGAGAATCATGGCTCGCATAAAAACAGAAATGGTAGGCAGAGAGTTCGGTCCCTTCATTCGGGACTACAATTTCCGTGATCTTGAGTTATTCGCCTTAGGATGCGGAGCAGGTATCGATGGAAAAGAGGGACTGGAATATTTAAACGAGGGAGATCCTCGTTCCCCCAAGCTAAAAGTACTTCCCATGTTCGGAGCAATGCTGATTGTCGATCAAGAGGTAACTCGCACTATCGATTATGGGTATAACTATGCCGGGTCTTTGCATTGGGGTTTTGATATTCGCTTCGAGCAGCCAATCACCAAAATGTCCGACCGCTTAGAAACTAGAGTGGTGCTGCAAGGGCTCTTTGATCGGGGTGAAGGTAGAGGTTTACTAGCTCAACATGTAGGAAGAACCTATGACTCAGACGGTAACCTTCTTTTCACTAATGAGTCCTGGGATTGCCTAATTTATGACGGTGGCTGGGGAGGCCCGAAAGCACCGAAAGACTTGGTTGAGATGCCCGAGCGTCCTGCCGATATCGAAGTTACGGAACGCATTCCCGAAAACCAAGCTCTAATCTATCGACTTTCTGGTGACTGGCATCCGCAACACATTGACTGGGAGTATGCCAAGGAGAACGGGCAGCCGCGTCCTATTTTGCATGCAATCTCATATGCCGGTATGGTCATGCGCCATGCCATTGCGCAATATTTCCCAGGGGAACCAGAGAGGATAACTCGCTTCAAGACGCGGATTACCAGTCCCGTACTTCCGGGACAAGTTCTGAAGACTCAATTGTGGCAGGTAGGATCCGGAGAGTTGAGATTCCGTCTCGTTGATGAGGATGCCGAAACTACCGGAGCGAAACCCCATTTGAACTGGGGAATTATTGAATATAAATAAGAAAAACTGCGGCGATAGGAAGTCGGGTTACGGGCAGGGAACTACCTAGTGGAACTGGCTACGAAACTAGGCGTTTATGGTCAGAATGGAGGTCTCGATGCAAGGAGAGTTGGTCTTCTACTACCGATTCCGCGTATTCGCGAAACTCGGTTTTGAAACAATCAACATTTGCGGGATCCAGGGAAAAAGCTCGCATGAGAACCGATCCCTCAACTGCATCCAACAATCGAGTTATGGATTGGTCGTGAGGAATGATCCCTGCCTGTTTAAACTTCCACAGTTTGTTGCGCAGCTGAGAAATTGGTTGATCGTAGGTAATCGAATGAATCTTAGTGATCACCGGTTGGTCACTAGAACTCATTTCTACAAAGATCCTGCGCACTGCCTGGGAAAATTGCCCAAAGTAGAGATCCAGTCGGTACTCGATTTCATCTAGAAGGAGGTCTTGGACAGTGTCACCAGTGGGAACGTGTTCACTAACTAGGTGTTCAAAGGCGGCAATCAAGAGGGTTTCGCGGTTACGGAACCGGCTGTACATGGTGGATTTTCCTACGCCAGCTTCTTTTGCCACCTGGGTGAGATTGAAACCTGCCCACCCGGATTGTCCATATACGGTTAGGGCGGCGCGAAGAATCTTTTCATCAGCAAGCGTGTCGCGGGGGCGACCTATCTGCGGCTTCGGTGACACCAGATCCTCCTCAAAGCGACTAGTTACCCACACCGTAGCACAGGAGATGCGCAATCTGGCAGAAAAAGATTTTATTAGCAAACTATTTGTAAAAATTTAAAACCCGCGATGTGGGAGCGCGGCAGTAAACCTAATATGCGAGTTTTCTCGCAGTCATGCCGTCGCAAAAGCATCACCTATGGAAGGAGAATAACGTGAGTATAGTAGTGGCGTATAAATATGCGGCAAACCCACAAGATGCACTGGTAAAACCCGATGGAGAAGTTGATTGGAGTCGGGTAAAACCAGCACTTTCAGATTATGATCCGGTAGCGATAACTGTCGGACGCAGTCTAGCTGACGCCCTCGACACTACTCTGGTGGGAATTTCTGTCGGAGGGGAGAGCGTAGCTTCATCTATGGCAAAGAAGACTGCGTTATCTCGGGGACTAGACAGTGCGCTGGTAGTAGCTGACGCGGCTACCGCAAGCTGGAATGCGAGTAAAACAGCATCTGCTCTGGCTGAACTGGTTGGCAAAGTGTCCGATGTGAAACTAGTGCTAACCGGAGACTCCTCAATTGATGAGGGATCCCGGATAACCTCTGCTCTGATTGCTGGCTATTTGGGTTGGCCCTGTTTTCAAGACGTGTGTGCCGTAGAACCTGCAGGAGCCGGTTATCGCGTAAGTCAGATTGTAGCTGGAGGCGTAAAAGTTCTGGAGGTTTCCACTCCCGCAGTGTTGGCGATGAGCTCGGATGCGGTAGCGGTAAAACCACCTGCGATGAGGGAGGTGTTAGCTGCTAATAAGAAACCTCTCGAGGTGGTTCCGGTATCAGACCTAAACATTGTCTCAGTTGAGCAAGAAATCGTCGGCTCGAGCAAACCTGAATCTAGGATGCGTAAACAGAAAATCTTCTCTGGCGAGAATGCAGCTTCCGAGTTGATCGCCGCACTACACTCCGAGAACGTTCTTTAGGAAAGGAAAAAGAAAATGTCTGATACCTGGATTATCGCTGTAGACGGCGCGATTTCGGCGCTGGTAGAAATAGGAAAGAACTACGGCGGGAAAATACATGTGGTACTGGTAGGAGATGCCGAAATTAAGGGGGTAGATCGGGTAATTCGTATTCCTAAAGCGCCCGATCAGCCGGTAGAAACTTTAGCTCCGGCAGTGGCGGCTAGCGTGCAACCTGAGTCGGAAGACATTATCCTGGCCGCTAATACTGCGGGCTCGCGGGTGTTAGCGGGAGCAGTTGCGGCAAAACTTGGAGTCCCAATATTTTTCGGGCTGCAAACAATTAGCCCGGGTGAAATAACTGTTGCCCGCTACGGGGGAATAACTTTGCAAACTTTCCGAATCAATGGATCGGTTGTGGCGGTAGTGGATGGAGGAACTGAAACCGAAGGAGATACCCCAAGCATCGAGGAGGGATCTACAGCTGCTTACGAAGTTAAAGTTGTTTCGGTAGACAAAGCTGAGAGTGTAAAAACTCCTTTGGGTGCGGCGCGTAGGGTTGTTTCTGCTGGTAGAGGTTTTAAGAATGCTGAAGACTTAAAGATACTGGAGCAGTTCGCAGACTCTATCGGTGCTGAGGTTGCCTGTTCACGGCCGCTTGCCGAAGGTGCTGGTTGGTTGGAACGTGACCGGTACGTAGGAATCTCTGGGCAGCATATTAGCCCCGATTTGTATGTCGCTGTGGGAATCTCAGGGCAACTCCAACACACTGCCGGGATGTCTAATGCTGCTACCGTGGTAGTTATTAACAATGACGAGCGGGCTCCGTTCTTCAAACAGGCAGACTACGGTATTGTGGGGGATCTGTACGAGGTACTACCCGCCCTGACGGAGGCAGCGAGATAAAACATGAGCGTGGAATACGATTTTGATGTCATCATCGTAGGTGGCGGTGTCGCCGGAACGGTATGTGCCTACCTACTCGCAAAAGAGGGTCACCAGGTCTTATTGATTGAGCGCGGCTCGGAAGTGGGGGCTAAGAACCTTTCCGGCGGGGTGTTTTACTGCCAGGTAATGAACCAGATTTTCCCGGACTTTATTGAAAAAGCGCCCCTGGAACGGAAAATTACCAAGAACATTTTGTCGTTCCTCAACCCGACCTCCGCGATCAACCTGGAGTATTGGGATCAGCGCCTAGCAGAACCAGTTAACGCCGTGAGCGTTTTGCGCGCCAAACTGGATCCTTGGCTGGCGGAACAGGCCGAAGAGGCCGGAGCCGCCATTATGCCGGGCATGAAAGTCGATGAACTGGTGCGTGAGGACGGGAAGTTCTGCGGGGTGCGCGCCGGAGAGGACACCGTATACGGCAAAATAATCGTGGCCGCTGACGGGGTGAACTCCTTCCTGGCGCAATACGCCGGGATTCGCCCCCAAGAACCCCTTAGTCACCTGGGGGTGGGGGTAAAATCCGTTATCCAGTTAGGAGAAGAAACCGTTAAAGAACGCTTCAACCTGCAAGCAGGGGAGGGCGTGGCCTACCAAATGGTGGGGGACTGCACTCAGGGGGTAGCTGGCGGCGGTTTCCTGTACACCAACCACGACTCGGTTTCTATCGGGATCGTGGCGATGCTAGATGACCTGAAGAAAAAACAGTTATCCTCTTCTGAACTGCATGATCATTTCTTGCAGCACCCCTTCATCGAGCCGCTCCTGCGCGGGGGAAAGCTGCTGGAATATGGCTGTCATCTGGTAGCCGAGGGCGGAAAGACCATGCAGCACGGGCTGGTTCACGACGGACTGGTGCTAATCGGGGACGCCGCCGGGTTTACCCTCAACACCGGGTTCACGATTCGGGGAATGGATTTGGCGGCCGGATCTGCCCAAGCCGCCGCCAGCGCCATTGACATGGCGCTTAAAGCGGAAAACTACAGCGCGTCCTCCTTAAATAAATATCTAGAAAACTACCAGGCGACTTTCGTAGGCAAAGATATGGAAACTTTCGCGCGAGCTCCGCAGTTCCTACACAATCAGGAACTGTATGGCCAGGTAGGCCAGCTGGCGGCGGACGCCCTGCACGGGGTCTATAACCTGGACACTACGCCGCGACAGCGCCTATTACCGGTGGCGCGGGCAGCGTTGAAGAAATCGCCACTGAGTATGCGCCGCCTGGTGAAGCTCGGTTTACAAGCAGTGAGGTCGATTTAAAATGACTGATTACCTTCCCGAATCCGTATCTGAGAGGCTTACTGCCAATATTTATGAGGTAGACGAAGAAGAGTCCCATATATCGATCGATCAAGAACTGGCGAAAGCCACCGGCGCCGGCAAACTATTAGAACGCGTTTGTCCCGCTCACGTTTATACCGCTCGCGAGGACGGTTCGGTCGATATCGAATATGCGGCCTGCCTGGAATGCGGCACCTGCCTGGCAGTAGCTCCTCCCGGGGTGCTCAAATGGCATTATCCGCGTTCTATGATGGGCATTATGTACCGGGAGGGGTAAGTGATACTTATCCGGAAGTAACCCCCGGGAAGCCGTCCCGAGCCGCGAAAAATAGTTATCCTTAAATGCATGAGTACCCCTATGCAGATTCGTCAAGCCGAGACCGCAGGCGACATGTTAGATATTTTTGCAACCCGCCTCGCGGTTTTCCACCTGGAACAAGGAATCTCCCTTGACCTAGAAATAGACGATATCGACTTCGCTAAGGGAACCATCCACCTTTTAGGTGAAGATGCCTCCGGCACTATCGCGGCCGGACGGATTACCCCACCGAAAATCGGGATTCCCGCCGACCTGGCAGAAATGTTTCCCCAGTTGCCGCGGGACACTATAACCGGAAATTTAGGACGTTTCGCCGTACTTCCCGCAGCCCGCGGGTGCGGTAACGGTAAAGAACTGGTACTCGGCGCCGAACGTTTAGCGCTTAGTTGCTGGGCGAATTCCGAGGGTGGCGGGACGCTGCTACTACAAATAGCAGCCCAAGTGCCAGTTATCGGGTTCTATCAAAAGCTTGGTTACCGGCTAGTTACTTCCCGCGACCCCTACCTGGATGCTGGAATAGAACATCGTGACCTGGTGAAGCTGGTGGAGCCGCAGGCCAGTGTGGTGCAGTTCCCCGGCCGCTGGCTATAGACGCCCATATTCTCCCCAAAATACAAAGTTCCCTTAGAGAGCGGGGATCTGTTTACGCGCGGAAAATCGGTTTTTCCTCCCGCCCAAGAATTTGGAAAACGTAGCGACGTTTTCCAAATTCTTATGCCCACCGCGCCTGCTCGGATAAAACCGATTCCCCGCGCTTTTCTCGCAATCTTCCGCGCAGCAACGTCAGTCAGTTGCGTGCGGGTAAAGAGGGGTTTGATTCTCCTCTAGCGTCATCAATCTGATTGATTTTACGCTTCGGCCTGCTGCTTTGAGTAGCGGTAATTGAAGACTGCGAAGGCAACGAAGATAACTAGCCCCACTAATGAGGACATTCCCGACCAGGAATCAGGCACGATAGCCAGGGGTTCCTCGCTGCCAGTCGTGCCCACAATCGCGGCATAAACTACGCCCCATAGGCTTTCGCCAACAATCAAACCAGTGGCGAGCAAGGTTCCCATCCGCGAGGCGGCCTCGGGATTCTTGCGAGTTTTTGCCCAACGGTTATAGAGAACTCCGCAAGTAGCGCCGACAGGAATCAGGATGGTGAGGGTAATGGGCAGATACATTCCCATCCCCACCGCGATCGGGGGCAGCGAGTAACGGGAAGTGGTGTGCTTTAGAATCTCATCGATCAAGATGATGGCCACCCCGATCAGTGCTCCCAGACCCAGGCGACTCCAGTCAATATCGCCTCCGAATACCCCCTTGGTTAGCTCTGCGATTAGGGAGGCTTGTGGAGCGGCCAGCGCGTTCTTACCGGCACCGGGTGCTCCTTGGAAACCAAACGCATTATTCATCAAATGCAGTACCGGAGGAATAATCAGGGAACCAAAAATCACCCCGATCATCAGCGCTACCTGCTGTTTCCAGGGGGTAGAGTTGACCAATTGTCCGGTCTTTAGATCTTGGAGGTTGTCATTAGAAATAGTGGCAATCCCGAAAACAATAGCTGCAGTAAATAAGGTGTAGGCAACTAAGGTCTTAGGGTCACTTCCAGCGGGTACTGCCGCCTTAATCACCAGGGCAGTCAAAATCGCGACTAGAATCCCCACTCCCGAAACCGGACTGTTGGAGGAACCGATTAGTCCCGCCATATACCCGCAAACACTGGCAACTGCTAAGCCGAGAGCCAAAATGAACAGGATAGATAGGAAAATCAATCCACCGGTGTGATGTTCCAAGGGGGTGCCCTTTAGGAACAACCATAAGAGCAGACCGATCGGGATCATGAGTGCCAAAGTAATCCCTACTACCCACCCCAGAGACAGGTCGCGTTCTTGCGCGGGAACATTCACCCCCTCTTTGCGCCTACGCGAAGCTGCCAAGGATTCGCGCATTCCCCGGATAATCGGACCAATGATTTTTAGGAACGTCCAGATAGCGGCAATGGCGATAGTCCCGGCGCCTACGAAACGCACGTCGGAAGCAAATATTCCTTGCACGCCCTCGGCAAGGTCTCCACCGCCGAGCTGACCGGAAGAAAAGTAGGGGAGCAGCACTCCGTAACTGATGACCATGCCACAAACCATGGCGATGCCCACGCCCAGGCCAACCAGGTGGCCGATACCGATGAGCGCCAAGGAAAGGCTGGTACCTACCATGGTTCCCCCAGCGCCAACTTTGAAAGCGGTGCTCACGCTGGAGAGCGCGATTTTCAGGTTGGTGAGCAGAGAAAAGAACGCGGAGGAAATCGCTCCCCAAATAATCACATGCAGACCGCGGCGATTATCGGCGGCACCTTCGCTGGTGTCCCCAACTTTTAGTACTTCTGCGGCTGCTACTCCCTCGGGAAAAGTAAGGTCAGAGCCGGTTACGAGGGCGCGCCGCAAGGGAATAGAGTAGGTAACCCCCAAGATGCCGCCTAGCGCACACAGCGCAGCGGTCGTCCAATAGGGGAAGCCGGTCCACCAGCCCACCATGATTAGGCCAGGCAGCACGAAAATGATGGCCGATAAAGTGCCGGCCGCCGAAGCAATAGTCTGTACGATGTTATTTTCTTGCACGGTATGATCTTTGAAATACCGCAGAATCGCCATGGAAATAACTGCCGCCGGAATCGAAGTCGCGAAAGTTAGCCCCACTTTTAGCCCTAAATAAACATTCGCGGCCGTGAAAATCAGGGTGATGATTCCTCCGATAATCACGCTGCGAATAGTTAGTTCTTTTACTGCTGTTTTCGATTCAGTTGTCATTACTGGGCAATCTCCTTGGTTAAATACATAAAAAGAATACGACCAGCTCTGGGGGGAATGAAAATCAGAGGGTAGTTATAGGGGAGGGTGAAAAGTAAAGAACTAAAGCGAGTTTAGAGAGTTTAGAGCTTGCGAATTTGAGTTAAAAGTTAACGTTAACAGCTAAAAGCATTGGAAAAGATTAGGTAAAATCTATTTTCTAGGACATTCTGTCACATTATAGTGTCTGTTAACCGCCAAAGCCCCGGGCGGCTTCCCTCTCTCGGAAACCACCTTAAACTGGGCGGAGATAATGGAGTCCTAAAATTAAAAGGGGGAGGGAATGATCCACCCGATATTACTGATGCCCAATGAGGTAACCACCCTGATTGAGCCCAAGTTTTACGACTATTTCCCAATCATTGTGTACTTTGCATTCGTAGTGGCCGTAGGGTTCATGATGAAACGGAAAGCCAGTTCATCTGACGAATTCTTGACTGGCGGGCGTTCTTTGCCAGCCTGGGTGACCGGGCTAGCGTTCGTGTCCGCCAACCTAGGTGCAGTTGAGATTATGGGAATGAGCGCCAACGGTGCCCAATACGGGCTACCTACTTTCCACTATTTCTGGGTAGGCGCAATTCCGGCCATGCTGTTCCTGGGCGTAGTAATGATGCCGTTCTATTACGGATCAAAGGTACGTTCAGTACCAGAGTTCATGCTCAAGCGCTACGGGACTGCCGCGCACTTGATTAACGGGATTTCTTTCGCCCTCGCCCAGCTGCTAATCGCCGGGGTAAACCTGTACCTACTCGGTAAAATCGTCAACGGTATGTTGGGAATCCCGCTATGGATTTCGTTGATTATTGCCGCGTTAATCGTGCTCACCTACATCAGTATCGGCGGCCTAGCAGCCGCTATTTATAACGAGGTGCTGCAGTTCTTCGTAATCGTCGCGGCGCTGTTGCCGGTAACTTTGATTGGTCTATACCGCGTAGGCGGATATCAGGGGCTAACTGAAAAGATCACCAAGTGGGCAGGCGAGGCTACTAACCCTGTCTACCAGGATCCCAACAACCAGCTGCATTCTTGGCCGGGTACTTTGCTTTCCGGGTTTAACTCCCCCGCAATGTCGGTGTTTGGTCTGGTTATGGGACTTGGTTTCGTGCTGGCTTTCGGTTATTGGACTACCAACTTCGTGGAAGTACAGCGGGCGATGGCCTCCGACTCCATCGCTGCCGCCCAGAAAACCCCGATTATCGGCACCTTCGTGAAAATGTTTATTCCCTTCCTGGTGATCATCCCAGGTATGGTAGCAGGGGTTTTGATTCCCGAAATCGTGCGGCTTAAAGCCGGACCGAAATATATGGGGGTGGGCGAGGAAGCGCTCGCGAACCTATCTTCGCACGTGCCGGCTGGCTATCAGGTTAGCTATAACGATGCGATGCTGCTGATGATGCGGGATTTGTTGCCTAATGGTTTGCTAGGTTTGGCGATTGCCGGATTGCTGGCTTCCTTCATGGCCGGTATGGCCGCTAATGTTTCTGCTTTTAACACCGTGTTTACTGTCGATATTTATGAGGCCTATTTCAAGCCGAATGAATCCGATGAGCACTATCTGAAGGTAGGACGCAACGCTACCATCGTGGCCTGTACAGTTGCCGTATTTACGGCGTTGATTGCTTCGCTGTACCCCAACATTATGGATCTGCTGCAGCAGTTGTTCTCGATGTTTAACGCCCCGCTGTTTGCCTCGTTCATTATCGGTATGTTGTGGAAGCGGGCAACGCCCTCCGGCGGCTGGACGGGTCTGTTGTTTGGTACGTTGGCGGCACTGTTTGTCAACGTTTTGTGCTGGAACAAGATTTTAGAGCTGCCCGGACAGGGCCAAGCTTTCATTGCTGCGGGCGCGGCCTTTGTAGTAGGCGTGCTGGTAAATGTGGTGGTTTCCATGTTCACCAAGCCCAAGGATTACCGCGAGCTGGAAGGATTCGTCTGGTCGCTCACGCCGAAAGAGCGCCGCGTGGATCCGAAGTTGCACGAGTTGCCACTGCTGCGTCGCCCGATTCCGCTGGCGATTGTGTCAGGTGTCTTGGTGCTGATTCTAAACTCTTTGTTCCACTAGGGGAGGTTAAGACAAATGAAACGAAAGATTCACATTTACGATATTCGCGTTATCTGCGGCCTGGTGTTGGGCATTATCGGATTATTCCTGATTATTTGTGGTTTGGTGATTGAGCCCGCCACGGTTCCCGACTACGTGGCAAATAACTTGGAGGACATTAATAACACCCCGATCAATGCCAATATGTATTCCGGAGTGGCGCTGTTCGTTACTGCTCTGGTGTTCCTAGCCTGGACTTGGTTTAACCCCAGTGCAGGTATGGGGCACCCGGACGAGGAAAATAAGCGTAGCGGCAAAGAGAAACAAGAGGCCTAATCGGGGGATTCGCCAATAGAATTTGCTGCCCGTACGGGGTCGTAAGGTGTCGCTGATAGCTTCCACGACCTTGTTCGGGCAGCGATTTTTCCTCCCGCCCAAGAAATCCGGAAAACGTCGCTACGTTTTCCGGATTTCTTATGCCCACCGCGCCCACTCGGATAAAATTGCCGCCCGCGCCGACCTAACCGCTGAGCCAAACTTTTACCGGCCGCGACCCTAATGGAGGGAAGTGTCATGTTTTTCTGTGCGAGATAATCTATGTGGCATGTTTACGTAAATATTTTCAAAATTGTAAAATTCTTCTGATAACCCGGTTTTTCCTGCGGTTTTGTGCTACTTTCAGCATGCGCAAACGGTCGCTTAACGATGTAAGAATCGCTCAAAGGAGACAAAGATGTCGCGAAAAATTATCCTGGACTGCGATCCCGGTCATGACGATGCCATCGCTATGCTGCTTGCCCACGCCAACCCCGAGATTGAGTTACTGGCCGTTACCACTGTTGGCGGTAATCAAACGCTGGCAAAAGTTAGCAATAATGCCCGCCGCATTGCAACGGTCTACGGTATGCAGAGCGTGCCTATCGCCGCCGGTTGCGATCGTCCTCTGGTTCGCAAGGCCGAGGTCGCGTCCGCGCAACACGGAGAATCCGGCTTAGATGGGGTAGTACTCCCCGAACCGCAACCGCTCGTTGACCAACACGCGGTTGACCTGATTATTGACATCATAATGAGGCACGAACCAGGCGAAATCACCCTAGTTCCCACCGGTCCGCTCACCAATATCGCTATGGCAGTGCGCAAGGAGCCGCGCGTTGTAGAACGGGTACGCGAAGTCGTCCTCATGGGCGGGGGATACCACGAAGGAAACTGGTCGGCGGTTGCCGAATTTAATATCAAGGTCGATCCTGAGGCCGCTCATATCGTATTCAATGAACCTTGGGAAGTAGTGATGGTGGGCTTAGATCTGACCCACCAGGCACTGGCTACCGCTGAAGTCACCGCGAAGATACGAACCCTGGGCGGCCCGGTTGCGCAGTTCGTGCTGGATCTATTCGTATTCCTCCGCCGAGCCTATCAAGATTCACGAGGTTTCGGCTTTCCTCCGGTGCATGATCCGTGCACCATTGCTTATCTAATTGACCCGACCATTGTAGAAACCGTGCGGGTACCGATTGACATTGAGTTGCGGGGGGATCTTACCGCTGGTATGACGGTTGCCGACTTTAGGGAGCCAGCGGGAGAAGATTGCCATACCCAGGCGGCTACCCACCTTGATTTTGAGCGTTTCTGGGATCTGGTGATCGATGCTATCGACCGAGTTCAGAAGGGCAACTGTTGATGAGTAAGGTACGTTTCGTGAGCGAGGTAATGACCGCGCTGCTAGTGCGGGAGTCTGCCCCCAGGCTAGCGAAATAAAATTTTAGTATTTGTGAGGAAACATGAACCAGATGAAAGAAATAGTGACAACCGCGCAGCGAGTGCTGGATGCTTTAGGGGCGCCAGTTACGGTGGTGGGGTCGATCAATGCCGATTTGACTGTAGAAACCGAGCGACTCCCAGGTCCTGGTGAAACGGTTATCGGTGGTCCGTTGGTGACTTTGCCGGGCGGGAAATCCGCTAATCAGGCGGTTACTTGCGCCCTTTTGGGGGCGAAAACTAAGATTATCGGAGCGGTCGGCAATGACGGCCATGGCGATCTCTTAATGGCCTCCCTTAACAGTGCCGGCGTAGACACTACCGGGGTAAAACGCCGCGAGGGTGCATCGGGATCAACTTTGATTACCGTGGACGCGGCGGGTGAAAACACTATCGTTTATTCCGCGGGGACAAATGCTCTGGTAAACGCAGAATTAGTTCGGGAAGAGAGTGAAGTTATTACCTCGGCGAAAACCCTGGGGCTGTGCCTGGAGGCTCCGCTGGACGCAGTTGAGGAAGCAGCTCGAATCGCGCACGAGGCGGGCGTTAAGGTGGTGCTGAACTTTTCGCCTATAACCCAGGCACCTGATTCTCTTCTAAAACTAGTTGATGTGTTGATTGTTAACCAACACGAGCTGGCGGTATTAAATGGTCGGGAAATAGATGTTGAAGACCTTGACCAGTTGCGGGAAGCGGTTGATTCACTAGGAATGACACAGGTAGTGCTGACTTTGGGTGGTGACGGCTCGCTGGTGCTAGATAATGGTGAGTCCACCCGGATCCCAATTTTTCCAGTGGATACGGTAGATACCACCGGAGCAGGGGATTCCTTCATGGGCACTTTGTTATCGGCACTGGCTGCCGGCTGTTCTTTAGCAGATGGCGCTTGTCTGGCGGCCGCAGTTTCTTCCCTGGCTACCACCAAAGTAGGGGCGCAAGCCTCTTATCGCGGTGCCGCCGCGGTTCGCAGTTTTCTCGAGAGTCAGGAACTGTAAGTCAGCGCCTGCGCGGTAGTTTTAGTTTTTTGCTTTCGGTGGCATTGCTCTGTATGAGACCTCAGCTGTCTTGAAAGGAGAAGTATTTACGCAAGATAGCCCTTTTGATAATTTTGCAATTTTGAGGGTAAGTCGACGCTATTTATGCCGGTTAGCCCGGGTTTTCTCTGATTAGCTGACGCAAATTTTAACTAAGGTTAGCCCTACTTTGTCTCATGAAGATAGGCAGGGAAGCCGATCGCGGATGCGCGAGGGGGACTAAACGGTTTGAAGTAGGGGATTGATTCCGCCGCGCAATTTGCGGGTCTATTTTTCGAGGGCGCGGGGTACGAATCTCGGATTTTTTCTTTGGCTCGCCTTCCCTTAAAGATGAGGTCTCTTTCGCTTGGGTTTATCTGTTTCCAGTCGCGGTATCTCGTTTTTTAACGAGCAAAAATTTTTGTCTTGCTAATCTGACTTTGGAGTCAGAAAAATATCGAACGACTTGAACGTGCTGGTAAATGGAGGTGCCAAATGACTTTGGTGGGAGAAAGAATACTAGGTACTTCTTCCGGTACGCGAGAGCACAACGAGCATACCGATGAAAGCGTGAAGACGGCCTCCAAGCTGAATTGGTTGCGTGCCGGGGTGCTGGGAGCTAATGACGGCATCGTATCTACCGCCGGCGTAGTAGTCGGGGTGGCCGCCGCTGACCCCCAAAATAATATTGCGATCTTTACCGCGGGGATGGCGGCAGTGGTCGCGGGGGCGATTTCCATGGCGGCAGGCGAATATGTATCCGTATCTACCCAAAAGGATACGGAGCAAGCGCTGGTTCATAAAGAAAAGACGCGGCTGATGAAAGATCCCGAGGGCGAGTTTGCGGGTCTGATTAAGCTCTACGAGGGCAAAGGGCTCTCGGCGGAAACCGCCAGGTTAGTGGCAAAAGAATACTCTGCGATTGATCCGGTGGCGGCGCAGGTAGAGGCACGTTACTCGCTTGATTCGGAAGAATTTGTTAGCCCCTGGAATGCTGCTTTTTCGTCTGCGATTTCCTTTGTCTTAGGTGCAATCTTGCCGATGCTGGCTATCCTGCTGTTCCCGCCGGCCTCCAAGTTTGTCGCCACCTTCATTTTGACTCTGGTGGCGCTAGGTTTGGCGGGTTACACCTCTGCATGGCTTTCCGAAGCTCCCCGAGGACGTGCGGTGATTAGGGTGATCATCGGCGGCGCCCTCGCCATGCTGATTACTGGTGCCGTCGGCCACCTGGTGGGGCTGACGCTGTAAGAGGAATGCGGTTGGAATAACCCGGTGCAGGTAATTCCGGGTTGCCTTTGCGATTATTACGTGCATAGGAAATTGCCTCAGAACTGGCCTCTTGGCGCTCCTAATGAGGTTTACTAAGAGAGTGGAGTCAGAATTTCCGCTTTCTAAAGCAGCATTATCAATTTGGGCAAAAACTAATTTCTGGCATTCGGCTCCTCCGGATGGCGTAAACAAGCAATGGTTGCCGCTTGCTGTACATATGGCTGATTCGGGGGAAGTCGCTGAGCTGATTTGGAAAAAGTATCTCTCACCACGGCAGCGGCGATTATTGGCAGATCCGTTGCTGCAGGTAAAGACCATTGAAGAGCCTTCGCGGAAAGCCTTAACTTTACTAAAGCTAATCGTGGGCGCACATGACATTGGAAAATGTTCGCCCATGTTCCTTACCCAGAACACCGAACTCTATGAACGAGTTTTGAAACACTCGCTAACCAGGTGCGAGCGGGCAGAGGAAATGCGGGGATCAAGTCCGCACTCATGGATAGGGGAAATAGCGTTTGAAAAATGGCTAGAGGCACGCTGGAATCATGGTGATCCGGACAGGAAATATGTTTCTGCGACTGCTAAACAGTTGGGGTCTATTATCGGTGCTCATCATGGCCGCCCGGTGTCTTTGCGGCGACATGATGATATGACTAATCCCAATCTCCCTCTGGCTGTTAATGGTGATAAAACCTGGAAAAAGATCCGCAGGGAATTATTGGATTGGTGGATGAACTGGACTGATAGCCAAGAGATTATTCGCCAATGTAAAGGGTTAGTTTTCCCAACTACCTGGCAAAGCCTGGTGGCGGGCATTACCGTGATGGCCGACTGGATCGCCTCGAATCAAGAACTTTTCCCGCTAGTCGACTGGAATGAGCTATATCCGGAAAGGTTGCTATCTCCTGATCATCATCGCCAGCGCACTAAAGCTGCTTGGGAAAAGCTGCACTTGCCGCCCTCCTGGCAGCCGGAAATACTTTCTCAAGACCCCGATCAGCTGTTGCAAACCCTATTCGCTTTAGGCGCTGATGCTCATGCGCGTCCCGCGCAGGTGGCAGCGGTAGAATCCGCTCAAAAAATGACGTTACCCGGCATGATGATAATTGAGGAGGTTATGGGCGCGGGGAAGACCGAGGCGGCGTTAATGGCGGCCACCATTTTGGCGAAGCGGGCAGGAACTTCCGGGGTGTTGGTAGCTCTACCGACAAAAGCCACTACCGATGCCATGTTTAATCGAGTAGTTGAATGGGCGCAGACCTCGGCGAAGAATGGTTTTAGCCTAAAGCTGCAGCACGGAAATGCCGCTTTAAACAGTGCATATAAGAAAATTCAATACGGAAGAATCGCCAGTGCCGGAAATGCGGTTTCCCAAGGACAGAGCTCTTCCATGGGCATCGATGAAGAGTCTGCTCACAGCCGGCAGCCGGCAGTAGTGCATCGCTGGTTTAGCAAGAAGGCTGCGCTGCTAGCCTCCGTAGTGGTTTGTACGGTGGATCACCTGCTGTTTTCGGCATTGCAAACCAAGCATGTGAGTTTGCGACATCTGGGCATTAGCGACAAAGTCGTCATCATTGACGAAGTGCATAGCTATGACGTCTACACCAGCGAATTCCTGAAGAGAACTGTGCAGTGGTTGGGGGCATTCGGGGTGCCGGTAATTGCTTTATCGGCCACTCTCACTCGGAGGGCGCGCGAAGAGCTGTTTGCAGCCTATAAAAAAGGGAAAGGGCTGAAACGGCCTGCTCAGGAGAACAAAGGTTCGACACCGTTTGATACTTCGGTATTTGCGGCGATGCGGAAACCTCAGTCCACAGGAGGCGGGAAGGTTTCAGTCCCAGCCCCAGAATCTAACGCGGACTCGCCTTCACAAAAAACCGTCTATCCAGCACTTTCTTACTCGGATGCGCAGGGGGTTAAAGTTCGTCCTTTGCCCGTCTTGGCTACCAAGAAGATCGAAGTTGAGCATTGGGAGGGCGATGCGAGGCTGCTAACGGATCTTGAAAAACGCCTCCAAAATGGGGGATGTGCCCTGGTGGTACGCAATACGGTCGCTAATGCGCAACGTACCTATGAAACTTTGCGGGGTGTATTTCGGGATGAAGTCAGTTTGGTGCATTCTCGTTTTACCCAGCAAGATCGTCAAGATAATGATGAGTGGCTGGTGCGTACCTTTGGGAAGCCCGGAAAATCTTGCCGTCCTAAGCGGGCAATCGTGGTGGGTACCCAGGTGGTTGAGCAGAGCCTCGATATTGACTTCGACGTGCTTTACAGTGATCTAGCACCTATTGATTTGCTGTTTCAGCGCATGGGGCGGGTTCATCGTCATAAAAGGGAAGCTCGCCCTCCTGCGGTTAGACAGCCCCGCTGCATCCTAATGGGGATCCCCAGAAAAGATAGTTCAAAGCCGCAGGTTGATAGGGGTTCAATCTTTGTTTATGGCGAGGACGTGTTGTTGCGGACTGCGGCTTATGTTCTTGACAGGGAGGTCGCGGGGGAGTCTTGGGAGATTCCCACGGATATCGGGACAGCGGTGGCTGCTGTCTATGAGGAAACCGTTGCTACCCCCGATTCTTGGGGTAAAACTTTGCAGCGCACTAAGAAAAGCAAAGTAGATAAGGCGCATTCTAAGACCGAGGGTGCGGCTATGGGGCTGTTGGCGCCGCCTCGCAACACTGATACCGCCTCCTTGATTGACTGGCTAGGGGGCAACAATCCGGATAGTGATCCCGATGAGATGGGAATCATTGGCGTTCGTGATGGTGATTCCGGAGTGGAAGTGCTGCTGGTCGCACAACAGGGAGAGGGCATTGCGACGATTCCTACTGATCGTCACCCAGAATCTCGGGAAATCGATTTACAAGAATTGCCGAGCGGCACGCTGCGGGAGAGACTAGTGCGTTCCTTGGTGTCTATTCCTTCAACCCGGCTTCGGGTGAAAGGTCGGGCACTTGAGGAGGTAATCGATGAATTCATCCACGAGCTAGAAAAGGAAACTCGTGACCTGGGGGTGAATTGGGAAAAAGATTTTATGCTGCGGGGGCAATTAGTTGTCCCGCTACGAGGCGGGGAGTACCGAACCGGGTTTGGGAAAACTATTTCCTATCGCCGCGATGTGGGTTTACAAATTTTTGATACTGATTCGGATGTATAAACCGGTATTTAGCTGTAGCTTTAATGGTGTGTAATCGGTGTGGAAAATCCCCGCAAAAGCGGGGCAGAGGTATTGCGTGGTTCCCACACACGGATCATCTCAAGTTTTCTCGAGCTTCGTTTATGTTATCAGTGGTGATGACTAGCTTGAGCGAAAAGAACGACAATAAATCGAAAATAAGTTCAACAAAAATATTTAAATACTAGTATTTCCCACACAGTTGCGATAAAGTTATCAATCAAGGGTGCTGTTTAAAAACAGTGCTGAATTTTTAGCAAATTCTTAGGGACTAAAGATTGGTTCTAGAAGGGAGGTACGGTGACTGAGGAATCGAAGTTTAACCTACTTGATGAGTCCTGGGTTCCGGTTGCGTTCTGCAATGGTAAACATCAGGTGCTTCCTCTGCGTGATTGCTTTTTGCTTTCGCCCGAGATTCGAAGATTATCTTTCGGTCAGGATGCCGTAAGTTTCGCGGTACTTCGAATCATGGTAGCGATAATGCAGCGAACGTTGTATGTTGCCAGCGCGGCAAGCAGGGGATGGAATGTGTCGACGTGGCAGCGGGCTCATGAAAATCCGAAAGAAACCTTGGGTTTGGTGGAGCAGTATCTTGAAACGTGGAAGGACCGATTCTTTTTATTCGATCCTGAACGGCCTTTCTTTCAGCATCCCACGGTTCATAAGGCGGATAACACCTATTTTAAGATAGATAAATTTCTCTCCGATGTACCAGATAACAAGCAACTTTTCACTATGCGTATTGGTGCGGGAACAGAGAATCTGTCCTATCCAGATGCGGCTGCGCAGCTTATTCACTTGCAAGCATTCGCGCCATCAGGGACATTATCTGGTGCTGTGGGGGATGAAAGAGTTAAACAGGGCAAGGGGTATCCAATCGGAACTGGTTGGGTAGGTGCCCAAGGTGGGGTTTACGTGGAGGGGGAAACTCTGTTTTCAACTCTGATGCTTAATACCCTTGCCATTGGGCAGCCCGGACAAGAAAGCGAAGAAGCCCAGGCCGCAGGAATCATTACTACCAATCCGGAAGTTGATTTACCTGTCTGGGAACGTGAGGAACAGCCGGTGGGGCAACGGGCAGAAATCTATCCCCAGGGGCTGGCCGATATGCTCACTTGGCAATCTCGACGAGTAAGGCTAATTGACGGCGGTAACTCAGTAATCGGTGTAGTACTTTGCCAGGGCGATAGATTAGGAGAAAAGAAAACTTCTGCGTTTGCTAACGCACAGATCCGGGAACCTATGGGAGTATGGCGATTTTCTGAGCCTCAAACCAAGAAAAACAAACTGATAACTTATATGCCGCGCAAGCATGATCCCAGTCGCGCAATTTGGCGGGGAATTACATCCCTATTGCCCGAGTTTCCTGGGAAAACCGCAACTTACAAAGAGGTGCAGGTAGAAGCAAGCCTGCCACCAGCGGTAGTGCGCTGGGTGGGCTGGTTGCTTTCAAACGGTTATCTGCCGGAAGCGACAACCTATAGGTTGCG
This sequence comes from Varibaculum cambriense, assembly GCF_002848005.1. Classification (GTDB taxonomy): domain Bacteria; phylum Actinomycetota; class Actinomycetes; order Actinomycetales; family Actinomycetaceae; genus Varibaculum; species Varibaculum cambriense_B. The sequence goes on from NZ_PKHX01000005.1 coordinate 78,319, forward strand.
ATCTTGTGGGTATGAATATGGTGACCAAGAATCATATTTTGCGGAAGCAATCAGCGATTATCTGGCAGTCCCCCCTAGTCTATTGACTGGCAAAGACCAAAAATCCTTGTACTTAGTGAAAACCGGGATGGAACTGCTTGATGAGCTAGCTAGTGCGATTGCTTCGTTAGCGGGGAATCTGCAGCGTGCCATTGGGGCTGAGGACACCAGCCTGGCTACTCGGACAGCGCGGGAGCGCTTTTACTCAGAAATTGACAGTCAGTTCCGAGCCTGGCTGCTAGGAGTGGGGTCTGCAGAATATGACTTAGATTTGCTTTGGAAATCCGGATACGGGATTGCTAAAAAACTGGAAACTGAACTGCTAGCAGCTGCTCCAGATGAAGCAATGAAGGGAAGAGTAAAAAACGGAACGATTTTTGATCTTCCTAACTGTGTTAAATGGTTTGCAATCAAACTTTCGAAGACGAAATCAAAGGTCTCAGTTTTCAATGAGTCGAAGGAGAATCATGAGTGATCAAACGCAAGCAGAGCAATCAAGTAAGCATTATTACAGTGAGCTTGGTTGGACAGTGATACGGCGAATTGAATCCTTGCAGCAGGGGTATTTAAACGATTCCCCGCAAGCTCGTGCTGATTTGGCTGAGCTGCGCAAGGCATCCCAAGATCTCTATGTTTTTCCTCCCTCGGTGTGGCATTTAGTTGATTCCCCAGAAACGGAAAGGAATACCTCTTCGGATCTGTTGACTGCCAAGGAGCAGGCAATTCGCGGTGCCTTGTGGCTATATGCTCGTCATCAACGGGGCAGGACGACCCCCATGCATCAACGGGGAGTAAACCTGGGAGAAGCTGTCTCTAGGCTGGCATGGCTGGAAGGCATGGATAACGAAAAAGCAGTGCGACGTCATTTTGACGCGGCGGTTATGTCCACTACTTTTTCCGGTTTTTTCAACCATTTGAAAGGACTAATCGGTCAGCTGGGATCAACGCGTGCCGCGATTGCTATTGACTACGGGCTGCTGGCGCAAGACCTTTATCTCTTCGCCATCCCCGGGGGTAGACAAAAAGTTACCCTCTCCTGGGCGAGGGGCTACGCCCGACAAAAAAACGAAAAATCAGAAACCAACTCACAGACCAAATAAAGGAGATTATCATGACTAGCTTTATCGATTTTCATATTTTGCAAAACGTTCCCCCCTCTTGCGTAAACCGAGATGATTCCGGAAGCCCCAAGACTGCAACTTTTGGAGGACAACGCCGGGCACGAGTTTCCTCGCAGTGTTGGAAACGGGAGACCAGGCAAGTATTTGGAGACTTCCTCAATCAAGAGGATCTAGGCTATCGGACCAATCGAATTGTGGATTTGCTGGCTGAACAGATAGTGGCACAAAACCAAGATCTGGAACCGGAATCTGCGAAACTGGCGGTAGATGTATTTAAAGCGCTGGGAATCAAGTTAAAAGCCCCGCGTGCAAAGAAAGATGCCGAGGAAGAAGTCGGCAATGATGTTTCTACCTATTTAGTTTTCCTGTCATCCTTGCAGCTGCGGCAACTGGCGGAATACGCGGTCGAAAAAGCAGCTAACGAAGAAAAGCCAAAGAAACGCGAAATTGAAAAACTGTTGAATCGGAATCACTCAGTAGATTTGGCTCTTTTCGGCCGCATGGTAGCTGACGACGCATCAGTAAATGTCGATGCCTCTTGCCAGGTAGCACACGCAATTTCTACCCACAGCGTAGAAAACGAATTCGATTTCTTCACCGCAGTTGATGACGTAAAGTCCCAAGATCAGGAAGAAACCGATGCGGGAGCGGGGATGATGGGAACGGTTGAGTTCAACTCGTCCACCCTATATCGCTACGCCACTATTAACCTGGATATGCTGCGGGAAAACCTGGGAAGCGACGATGCTACTGTACGGGCAGTTGATGCGTTCGCTCAGGCATTTGTCAAGGCTATGCCCACCGGCAAGCAAAACACTTTTGCCAATCGGACGCTTCCGGAAGCAATCTACGTTTCCGTGCGTGATGATCAGCCAGTTTCGCTGGTAGGAGCGTTCGAGAACGCGGTTACCTCCCGGGAAGATACGGGATTCTTAGCTCCCTCAGTATCTCGGCTGGTCAAAGAAGCCGGTGACATCGAAGACGCCTATGGGGTCAAGCCTCTTGCCCAGTTTACCTGCGGGGTCGGAGACTCACGGGAACAGCTCCGGCAAATCCAGGAACCAGTGGCGTTCCCTCAGTTAGTTTCAGAGTTAGACAACCTGGTGACTGAACTGCTTACCAAGGGTGAATAACCATGAAGAATATGCTTTTGACCCTCAAGGGTCCGATGCAGTCATGGGGAACCTCCTCTCGATTTACTAAGCGAAGGACGTCCTCGGAGCCCTCCAAAAGTGGGATCATCGGTCTGCTAGCGGCAGCACAAGGACGCCGCCGGGTTGATCCGGTTGAGGATTTAGTTGACCTGAAAATGGCGGTTCGGATTGATCAGCCGGGAACTCGGGAACGAGATTTTCATACCACGCTTTCCTTTGATGGCAAGACCGCGTATCCTCTTTCTGACCGATATTACCTGGCAGACGCGGTATTTGTTGTCGGGCTCAGCGGGGAAACCGCCTTGATTGAAGCCCTTAATGAGGCTTTGGCTAAACCAAAGTTTCCGCTGTATTTAGGGCGAAGGGCATTTCCACCTATGACGCCTATCCGGCCGAAGCTCTCAGAGGGGAATCTGGTAGATGACCTTGACGTTTACCCCTGGCAGGCGGCCTCGTGGTATCAAAAGAAAGTATCGCGAAAAACTACCTGGACATCCTCTTCACCCCTCGACCTCGAAAACGAAAAAGTGAGTTTAGAGGTGGTTGCGGATCTAGATTTACTGCCGGAGGACAGACGTGACGACTGCATTTTCGATCAAGTCCACGATGTTCCGCTCAGTTTTGATTCCCATCATCGCCAATATGAGTGGCGCGACGTAGTCAGGTGGAAATGCGAGGTGCCGACCGATATTGCAGCTACCGAAACCGAGCCATTGTTCTTAACCACCCACAATCCGGGAGGTATGTGGTGAGCGAAATTTATCTTTCACGCTGTGCTTTAAACCCGTGGAGGCGGGGAGCTGCCAGGCTGCTCGCCTCTATGGAGCGGATGCACGCGGCTATCTTGCAGAACTGTTTCCATGATTCTCAATGGGAGGGAGGGGAACCTCCGCGGATTCTTTGGCGTCTGGATCGCCATCAAAAGGGTTATTACCTATATATTCAGTCGCCGATACGTCCGGATTTAACCCAACTTGTTGAAGAGGCTGGCTGGCCAGAAATAGAGTCCACGTACGGAGTGAAAAGCTATCAGCATTTCTTGGAGCAACTCACGGAGGGAACCAGCTGGAACTTTAGGCTAGTGGCAACTCCCACTCGGGCAGTGAAAGGCGAAGGTGATAAACGCTCTAAGCGGATTCCCATCGTTAAGGATGAAGACCGCGTTAATTGGTTGGCGTCTAGAGCAGAGGGTTGGGGGTTTGAGATTCCCCAGGTGTCTGTTAATCCATCCGAGGGTGAAGAAAATGATTTGGCAGTAGCAATCGTGGAAAAAGAACGCATTCGCTTCCAGCGAGGAAAATCGGGGAAACCGGGATCTTTAGTTACCCTAAACCGGGTTGCATTCGAAGGAATTTTGACTGTTAAGGATCCTGTGGTGCTTCGCAGCGCCATGCAAAATGGTTTAGGAGCGGCCAAGGCTTACGGGTGTGGTCTGCTAACTCTGGCTCCTAGGTAGTTAGTGATGGGAGACGGCCTCGCAAATAAGCCGGTTCCCCGGCAAGCATTGCCGCGCGTTGAAGACCGCTGGTCATTCCTCTATGCGGAACGCTGCATAGTTCACCGCGCAGAAAATGCTTTGACCCTGCGGGATGAACAGGGTACGGTGCATGTCCCGGCCGCAACGATATCATCGCTGCTGCTGGGGCCAGGATCAACGATTTCTCACCAGGCGATGAGCCTGTTAGGTGAATGTGGGGTGAGTGTGGTGTGGGTCGGAGAAAACGGGGTGCGCTTCTATGCCAGTGGTCGCAGCTTGGCTGATTCCAATGCCTTGCTGCAGCTGCAAGCGCGTTGCTCGTCCTCGCAAAATGAAAGAATCAAAGTAGCCCGGGCAATGTACCAAATGCGTTTTGGTAATGAGGACGTGGAAGGGCTCTCCATGCGGCAGTTGCGGGGTCGGGAAGGTTACCGCATGAAGAAAACGTATCGGCGCTGGGCGGATGAATATGGGGTTCCTTGGGCAGGTAGAGTTTTTGATTCCCAAAATTCCCAGGTTAGCGATCCGGTGAACGAGGCGCTTTCTGCTGGTAACGCCTCCCTATATGGAATTGCTCATGCGGTCATCTGTGCTCTGGGTTGTTCGCCAGGGTTAGGAATTGTGCATACAGGGCGTTCGCGTTCGTTTGTGTTTGATATCGCGGATCTTTATAAAGCGGAATTCGTAATCCCGTTAGCATTCCAGATTGTTTCCGAGGGTGCGCAAGACGTTGCTACTAGAATGCGGATTAAGCTGCGCGACCGGGTGTTTCAAGAGGGACTGCTGAAACGGTGTGCCCAAGATATTATCTTCTTGCTTACCGGAGAGCGGGACGCGTCCGTCGACGTTAAAGAGAACCGGATTCGCCTGTGGGATTACTATCAAGGAAATGTTGAGGGCGGCTCTAATTATGCAGCTGAGACGGGGGACGCTCCGTTTTGATGGTTTTAATCTTGACGGCCTGCCCGCCGGGACTGCGCGGATATATAACGCGTTGGCTTCTAGAGGCATCCCCGGGAGTTTTCGTGGGAAGATTGTCTGCCCGGGTAAGGGAGAATCTATGGGATTTGGTGGTCGCTGAGCGGAAACAGGGTAAGGCGCTGCTGATATACAGCACTAATAATGAGCAAGGCTATGCCGTGCGCTCGGCTGGGCATAAATGGAATCCAGTGGAACTAGAAGGGATGACTTTGCTGCAGCATCCCGAGCGGAGAAAATCTGATAACCCGGCAGGGGAGGGGAATGCGCGAGAGCCGGGAGCGTGGCAAGGGAAATCTAATGGTAATGAAGGGTATGGCTGGTCAATAGCTGCTAGGCGCCGGAAAATGCGTAGGCGTAAACCCTAATATTCTCGGTAAGTACCTATAGGATGGCTATAGCGGCGGATATTTTGGATCGATATCCCAGCTCATCGAGTAAGTGCCCCGCACCTGCGGGGATGATCCGCCATGATCAAAAACTCATGCCCACCCCAAGGAAAGTGCCCCGCACCTGCGGGGATGATCCGCTGCCACCCCTGAATTCCTAACGAAATTCCCGAAGTGCCCCGCACCTGCGGGGATGATCCGTATCCGGTGACGCCAAAGCACCAGGGCATCATAAGTGCCCCGCACCTGCGGGGATGATCCGCACTCGACCGAGCGGATCACCTGGTTAACCCCAAGTGCCCCGCACCTGCGGGGATGATCCGCACTGACGGGCAGACATTTACGCGGCCTCCAAAAGTGCCCCGCACCTGCGGGGATGATCCGTTTTAACCCGGCATCCTGAGGTAGGCGGCGTCAAGTGCCCCGCACCTGCGGGGATGATCCGTCTTTAAAGAACCCCAGTCAGTAGGAGTGACGAAGTGCCCCGCACCTGCGGGGATGATCCGCTATTCCAAACCGGAGAAGATATTCATCTATAAAGTGCCCCGCACCTGCGGGGATGATCCGCTCATCCTCAGTACATAGAATAACCTCCCTAAAAGTGCCCCGCACCTGCGGGGATGATCCGCAACCGCCGATGCCGCGCTAATCCCCTGGACTAAGTGCCCCGCACCTGCGGGGATGATCCGTTCATTGCCCGGCTCGCGGATATTCTTACCCGAAGTGCCCCGCACCTGCGGGGATGATCCGCATCTTTTAGCATTTGGTCAGGTACCGGCCTAAAGTGCCCCGCACCTGCGGGGATGATCCGTGTCCCAACATCCCCGGGTGGTGAGGCGCCCGAAGTGCCCCGCACCTGCGGGGATGATCCGTAATCCTCTATCGCCCTACTAGCGGCTGAAAGAAGTGCCCCGCACCTGCGGGGATGATCCGTAGAGGAGGCAGTGGAATGTTGAGAAATAAAGAAGTGCCCCGCACCTGCGGGGATGATCCGTTGATGAGCGCGATTAGTGAATCTAGGGACAGAAGTGCCCCGCACCTGCGGGGATGATCCGTTGAAGAACGTTCCGGATGGAATACTCGTCAGAAGTGCCCCGCACCTGCGGGGATGATCCGCCGGCAGGCTAATCGCAACCGTGCGAATCGAAAAGTGCCCCGCACCTGCGGGGATGCCATAAATTTATTTCTATTCCCGGAGCGGCGAGATTGTTACTCACAAGCGAATTATGGTGTTATAATATAATCTTCGTTTGGGAAGGTTGTGTCCTATGACAGCAGGTACCAAGCTTTCCCCGATTACGCGCCTATAAACTAAAGCGAGCCAGGAACGCGTAAGCCATCTCGAGCAAGCGATAAATGACAGGAGTATCCAATGAGCAACGAAATCGGTCTGATAAAGATCTTAAAGTGGCCGTTCTTGGGGAACTGGCGGACGATTTCCGACATCAATCCTAAAACTGGTAGTCGGGACGAACTATATTTTCGCGTTCCACTTCCGGGCCTCTATCCCTCTGGCGAAAGAGTACACTTTGGTAATAGAGCTCGGGAAATAATATGGGTACCAATTTGGCAGTTTTTACTGCTTATTTTTTGTCAAACTACTGAAAAAATGGCTTCGGCGGGTTCCATCTTAGGAGTCTTTATCTGTGGAGCGATAACCCTCTACCTCACTTTAGGGTTTAGAAAATGTGGACTCACTTTTTCGACCTCGTTGATTATCGAAATTCTTGTTAAGGGGTTTCTGCTTTTAGAACGTTTCTTTGTTTTATACACGTTTATCCGTGCTTGGCGCCTACTGAGCTTGAGCTGACGTCGCCTCTGCAAGAAAAGCCGTCAAGGCAGGATTTACGCGGTTTATCGGAAACAATACAAAGCTATGCGTACCTTAGAAAGATTAATTCATGCTGACCTACTTAGATCTATATAGAAGGGTGCGTGTTCACCTCGAAAAAACCGCTAGCCCCGCAGTCCAACAATTGATAGAAGATTATGAATACGGCGAGGGCGAAGACCTGGATTTTATTGTTTCACTCGCGTTTGAAGTACAAATTGAACTACCGGAAATACTTTGCGTACAGCTAGTCGCCTTACAGGACGATTATACAAAAACCGGTGATTATCCCTTGCCGTTGTCGGAAGCAACCCGACAGTATTTACGGGAATAATCTCACCGGATTATTGGATTGGAGACCAGAGCTATAAAAGGTTCCATCCCCGTGGGGATACACTGTTTACCGAGAAATTACGCAAATAATCCTCCTAAGTACCTCGCACCCGTGAAGATAATTGGACTTAGGACTTGAGGGATTCTAAAAATAACTGTTACCAGCTTTAACAGCCTAATGTTCCTAGCGGTATTACGTAAACCCCGTCCGCGCGCTGGTAGGCAAATTCTCCGACTCCGGTAAGAACTGCCAAGAAAGAGGGGGCGCGCATTTTGCTGGTGTCAATGAGCCCGGCGAGCTTTTTTAACGTGGCAGCAGCAGTTTCAATCGCGTCTTCGCCGCCTAGCTTGATTTCAATCAACGAGTATCTTCCATCATCCAGATGTGCGATGGTGTCGCACTCCAAGCCGCTCTTGTCCCGGTAATGGTACAGGGCTCCACCCAGTGCTTCAGTGTAAGCTCGCAAATCGCGTACGGCTAGGGTCTCGAATAGGAATCCCAGCGTCTGCGGGTCGCCCGCCAGGTCTTTGCCGGTGGCTTCTAAAGCGGCTGCAGCTATCGAGGGGTCGGTAAAATACCTGGTATCCGAGGTTCGAATCGCGGTTTTTGAACGCAACTTAGGGCTCCAAGCGGGAAGATCCTCAATAACGAAAATCCGGCGCAGCGCCTCCAGATAGTTGTTTATCGTATCCGGGCTCATTGTCTGCGCCTCGTGAGCGCGCATATCTGCCTGAATCGTGGCTATTGCCGCTTGTGATCCTTGTAAACGGGCGTAAGAGCGTATCAGACGACGTGTGCGGGCTTCGTCCCGGTTCACTTCATCGACTCTGCTGATATCTTGGGTCACCACGGCCTGAAAATAATCCCTAGCGGTGGCTGTGGCATCAGCGGGTGATAAAAAAGTAGCTTGAGGCCAACCACCACGAATTATCGCCTGGCATAAGTCCTCGATTGTCAGGGCGGAACTGGCAAGAAACCTTGGCTCTCGGGAGTTTGCCGAGGACTTCGAGCGAAGTAGGTCTGACAATACCTTCGACCCGCTCGTACTGTTGCGTACACTCGGAGCGGTTTCGGCATTTGGTGGGGCTTCAACATCCTCGCGTGCCGAGTTTTGGAACAACTTGGCCAAGCTTACCGCACCGCTTGATTCTCCCGACTCGTACAGACTCATAGGGCGCATCCGAATCCGTGCGAAACGTCCTGTCCCGGTATGGTGCAGTTTCTCTAAGTTCGCTGGCACCGCCGAACCGGTCAAAATGAACTGGCCGGGTGTGGCTCTGCGGTCAACCGTAAACCTGATGGCATCCCACAGTTCGGGAGCAAGCTGCCACTCATCTAGTAGCAGGGGAGCTGATCCAGCGAGTAGCTCTGCGGGATTGATTTTTGCCAACAGCTGATTGCTTTCCAGCTTTCCCGGTTCGTCGAGATAGCGTATTGACGCCGCAGCCTGTTCCGCAGTAGTCGTCTTTCCGCACCATTTTGGACCCTCGACTAAAACGGCTCCGCTGCGTCGCAACGCCTGTTGTAAGGTTTTATCCACCAACCGCTGACGATATTCACGCATAACCTGTTCGAACCTTTCGTAGGTGACAAGGTAAGTATAAGCTATTAGGTAAATTGGCGTGATTTTGTTAGGTAATTTGGCGCGATTAGATTAGGTAAAATGGCGCGATTTTGTTAGGTAAAATGGTGAAACTGCGAACAAGGTGATGATTTCGGTTGCGGTTAACGCGGCCGTACACCGTCCTCGCCTTCAGACACATCTTTACCGGGGACTGGCAAATGTAAGTGGCGATAAACTGTTGCACCTGCGTCTTTGATCTCGCCGCGTTGATTAGCGGTTCTACCAATCAAGTGCGCACCAATCGGTGCAGTTAGAGTTTGCAGCACAATAGCGAGCAGCACTACCGTCAACCACGACCAAGTTTGGCGAATCGCCACCAAGCCCAGACACGTCAAAATAAACCCAGTTAACTGCGGTTTTGTGGCAGCGTGTTGCCGTTGCAACAAAGTCGGCAATTTAACTACCCCGATAGCAGCAATCAGCGTCATGGCAGAACCCAGAGTTAAAATCGCTATCCCCAGGTAGGTGAGGGCGGTAGACCAGCTTTCACTCATCACGTCCTCCTTCTGAGATAACCGCGTCCTCTTTAGGCTCCGGTTTCTTAGCGACGTTGGGTCCAGCATCTTGTGCCAGTTCTGCCGCGGAGCGTTGCCCAATAATCCGCGCCACCGCGGTGGCGGTCAAGAAACTCACCAAAGTTAGCACCAATAGAATCTGCATAGTGTCATCACGCTCCCCGGTAACAGACACTAAACAAATAATTCCGATAGTGATCGCCGTCAACAGATCCAAGGCAACGGTACGATTCAAAATCCCTGGTCCCCGCCACAACACGTATAAAGCCAGTAGTTCAGCGACACTAAGCATCGCCCAGTTTAAAGCGAAAATAAAAGTCATAGTGCCTAGTGCCTTTCACTCTCAGGTCGTGGCTGGGCGCCCTCGTCAATGACATACGGGCTCTGGGCTGAATAGGGGATTTTACCCTCCGCTACCAGCTGCTCGTAGCGTTGCAAACGCTCCTGAGCTTCTTGAATCTCTGCCTTACTGCCCAGGGCTTTCACAATTCTCATTTCGAGGGCGTGCAAAGATTGCTCTACCCCCCGCGCCCCTTTAGATAGCTCCCGATCTAACACGTGCAAAGTTACTCGCGAGGGATTTATCCGAGCCCGTACTACTAAAGAACCTGGTACCAGGCAGGTCATAGCGGAAGCCATAGTTAAATAAAACTCTGAGCGAGTAATCATTTCCACTTCAATTATCTGCGGACGAGCGGGTTTCTGCCGCAGCACCACATACGCTACTTGTAATGCAGAAGCCAAAAGATCCCAACCAAAGCGTAGTGCCAGCCAAGCAACATGGAAGGGACGGAATCTTTTTACCGGATTAACATGCGGCATCGGGAAAAATATTTGCAACCCCACCGCGATCAGCACGCCACCGCCGATAGAAACAGCAGACAGGTCACGAATCAGCAGCATCCAGACCGCAAACAACCAGGCACTCATCCCCAAAGAGCAGCGCCGAGGGAGAGTACGGAAACGCTGTTTCAGGCTACGACGCGGTGGCGGGGCACTGGCAGGAGTCGCAGCTATGGTCTGCTGAGCCACGCTATCACTGTTTTCGCTAGTCATGGTTACCGCCCTCCAGTAATAGAGGATTATTCGACTCCCGCGGGGACACCGACCAAGCATCAAAAATAAAGCTCTTGGTACTGGTTTTAGCTGCGGCGATCCCCGCATGGTTCCTGTTCTCGTTTAAAGAATCTCCCCAGTTTTCCGAGGCAAGCTTAGAGATCCCGTGTCCGCGTCCGTCCTCTCCCAAAACCGCGCGTTGATATTCAGCGCGGGACATAGAGATAGTGGCACGTTCGGTGAAAGTGTAGACCGGACCGGCAAATACTGATAGTCCAATCGTTACCGCAGTTAGAAAACCGGTTGCCGCCCAGACTCCCCGGGGAATGCGGGAGGCCGGATTCAAGGTATCGACGGCTTCCTCTTCTTCACCGCCACTTTCTTGCGCGGATTCACGTCCCTGCCAGAAAGTTTGTAGCCAGATTTTGACCACCACATACAGTGTGAGCAGGGAGGCAACTAGCCCCGCAGCCAGCAGCGCCCAAGCCAGGGGAGTGTTCCGGGCCGCCGTCGCCTCGGCGAGCCCTAGTTTGCCCAAAAAACCCGTCAAAGGTGGGAAACCCACCAGGTTGAAAGCCGGAATCAAATACCAGACCGCTAGCAGCGGGGAAATCTTGGCCAAAGAGTGCAGACGACGCAGCGAGGTAGAACCGCCGATTTTCTCCATCATGCCTGCCACTAAGAACAAGGTGGTTTGCACCAGAATATGGTGGACAGCGTAAAACACTGCCGAGGCGATCCCCAAGGTGTTAGCTAGAGAAATCCCCCAAATCATGAAACCGATATGGGAAACCAGGGTAAAAGACAGCAACCGCTTAATATCGTCCTGGGCAACTGCCCCCAAGATTCCCACGATCATCGTGAAAATCCCGACAACCGCCAACACCACATCTACTGGTGAGGTCGGGAAAATCAACACTTGCATCCGGATAATCGCATACACCCCAACTTTGGTCAGCAAACCCGCAAATACCGCAGTAATCGGGGCAGGAGCGGTGGGGTAAGAGTCCGGCAGCCAAGCGGACAGTGGGAAAACCGCCGCCTTTAGACCAAACGCTACCAGGAATAACGTTTGGATAAGCATGGCGACTGCCGGATCGATTTCAGTTAGCCGCATAGACAGCTGTGCCATATTCATGGTGCCGCAAGCGCCGTACAGGCAGGCAAGTGCTACCAGGAAAATCGCTGACCCCACCATCGAGACCGCCACATAAACCGTGCCCGAGCGGATGCGATCCCGGGTACCTCCCAAAGTAATCAACACAAACGAGGAGGTAAGCAGGATTTCTACCCCCACGTACAGGTTAAACATGTCTCCGGTGAGGAATGCGTTATTTACTCCGGCGCATAACACTAGGTAGGTGGGGTGGAAAATCGGAGTTGGAATATCTTCCGATTCGTGGACGGTGCCTTCTGAAAGAGAATAAGCCAGTACCGCCACCATTACCACTAAAGACGTGCAAAGCATTATTGCAGCGAGACGGTCACCGACCAGGGAAATTCCAATCGGCGCTGCCCAAGAACCCACATCTAAAACCAGGGTTGCCTGGTCGGTTAACACTAAAATCGCGAGGGCGAAGATCAAAGAAAGCGATAACGTCACAAAGGCAACCGCCGATTGAGTGCGGTAATGCCTCCCTAATCCCAAAGTTAAAGCCGCCGCTAGCAGCGGAAGGAGAACCGGTAACGCCAAAATAAAGTTCACAGTTCCCTCCTTTTACGGCCATGGCTCTTATCTAGCTCATCCAGATCCAGGCGCAAGAAGCGTTCCGTATCGCCCACGGTCTTCGCTAGACGCCGATCTTCCAGGTCATCGGTAACCTCATCATGACCCGATAGTCGCCAGGAACGGTAGGCAAGTGCCAAGCCGAACGCCGTGGTAGCCATCGACAGTACGATGGCAGTGAGGATCATTCCCTGCGGCAAAGGATCAGACATTTTTGACAGGGCAGTACCCAAAATTGGGGCCGTACCAGCGCGTCCTCCCTGGGAAAGCAGGAATAGATTAATCCCATTACCCAGTAGCCCTAACCCGATAACTATCCGGGTTAAAGTACGTTCGGTGACCAGGTAAACCCCGCAGGCAACTAGGAATCCGGCAGCTAATAACAGGCATAAAGAAACGCTCATCGCTTTGCCTCCTGAGGCTTAGACGCGGAAAGGCTAGTTTGCACCAGATCCTTTTCTTTGTTGGCAGAGGAGGAGTCTAAAGTTTCCTCGTCATTATCCGGTAAGCTTGCCGCTTGATCCTTCGGGTCTTGCCGACCGGTAATATCCGCTTCCGGCAGCTGGTGGCCAGCGGATTCACCCTGGCGGTCAATCTCTGACCCTAGCGATTGCAATAAATCGAGCACTACCCCGATAACCAGCAAATACACGCCGATATCTAGACCCATTGCCGAAGTGAAGTGCAGTTCCCCTAATATCCCTAAATCAAGATGCGCTTCCACGCTTTGCAAAATGGTGTAGCCAAACGCTAAAGGAATCAAGGCACTAACTACGGCAGTAGTCATTCCGACCGCAATGATCCCGCCCGGTCTGGCCGGAACTGCCTCTAGCAGTTCAAAGCGTCCGCCCGCGAAATAACGGATCGTAATCCCAATCCCGGCAACCATGCCTCCAATAAAGCCTCCACCCGGGTTGTTATGGCCGATAAATAAGAGCCATAGCGACACCAGTAACAAAGTGTGGTACAAGATCCGGGTAGAAACTTCCAGCAAAATCGAGCGGCGGCGCGGGCTGATTAACGTAGTAACTGCCAGCCAAGTTTGTTGGGGACCAGCGGAAATCTCCCGCAAATGCCCCCGACGTCGCTGCGCCCTCATTAGTAGTCGGTGCCGGCGTTCCCGATGAGACCTAGCCAGGGCGGTAGACAATCCTCGCAGGTAGATCAGGGCGGTAACTCCGGTAGCGGCAACCAGCAGTACCGAAAGTTCCCCGACAGTATCCCAGGCTCTTACGTCTACCAGCAAGATATTGACCAGGTTCTGACCCCCGGCAAAAATGCTTCCCTCCGTAGTGACCAAGTTCGAAACCGGTTCATGAATTCGGGCAGAGGACGTGGACAGCCCCAATAACACGATGCCTACTCCGCAGGCAGCGGCGATTAATATCCGGTATCCGGGAGCCCAGCGGCTGACCCGGCGGGAAAACCTAGCCGGCAGGCGTCGTAGTACCAGCAAAAACAAAGTAAGGGTAACCGCCTCTACCACTAATTGGGTTAGTGCTAAGTCCGGAGCCCCCTGCAGTACGTAAACGGCGGCCACAGCCGCTCCACAGGCTGAGAGTGCCAGTACTGCATTCAGGCGGCGTTGGGAAGCAACACAAATAGCGGCCATTCCGATCAGGGCAAAACAAATGAATGCTTGCCCGAAAGAATCCGCGAAATGCCAGCTATGCATATCGTTAATTCCCAGCAGGCATACCCCAGTTGCCACTACCGAAACCGTAAATATCACTGACAGGTCAGCAGGAAGAGAACCGGTTTGTACCTTCCCGGTAATCCAAGCAGCGCCGTGCTCCAAAGAACGGATAGTCCGCGAATACAGACCCTGGGCGCTCCATCGCGGCGAAAACGCCAACCGCCGCTGCACTCGCGCCAGCCGTGCCCGCTTCCAAAACAGGACAAAACCTGCTGCCAAGATAACGACAGTCACTAAGGCAGGTAAGATCCCCGACCAAAGATGGAGATTCCCCGGATCTTGCTCATAGCTTTGAATTGCGGTTTGCCGCAAAAAATGGTCAAGGACACCGGGTAGGAAACCCAAGAACAACGAAAGTCCGGTAAGTACCCCGGGAATGATGGTCAGAGTTTTACCGGTTGCCCGCAGTTTTTGGCGATGGGGACAAGTACCTTCGCGGTCATGCTTATGACTGAAAGCGCCCCAAAAATAGCGCAGCGAATAGGCAAAGGTTAAAGCCGAGCCCACAATCAGCACTGCGAGAACTACTGCCGACTGCCGGTTGTCCGCCGAGCCCACCAGGGCGGTGATCGCGTGCTCTTTCCCCAAATATCCACTGGTTATTGGGATTCCGGACATAGATAGAATCCCCGCTAAGGCGCAAACAGCCAACGTGCGCGAGCGTTCCCCCAGGCCGCAGAGACTGGGGAACTCGCGGGTGCCGGTTTGCTTTTCGATAGTCCCGGTAGTCAGGAATAGACCGGATTTAAAGGTGGAATGAGCAGCCAGAACACACAAACCAGCCAGGTATAGCTGAGGGCTGCCCGAACCGATAAGCATAGTCAGGAATCCCAGCTGGGAAACCGTGCCGAAAGCCAACACTAGTTTTAAGTCGGTTTGCCGCAGCGCCGCGTAGCCTCCGAGCAACATAGTCACTGCCCCTAAAATGACAATAGCCCAGATAAGAACGGGAAAACGAGCAAATGCGGGCGCAAAACGAGCGATTAGGTAGATCCCTGCTTTCACCATGGCCGCCGCGTGTAGGAACGCAGAAACCGGAGTGGGAGCGGCCATCGCGGAAGGGAGCCAAAAGTGGGTTGGGAAAATCGCCGACTTGGTAACTGCCGCAAATAAAATCAAAGCCAATCCGCTGCCTGCCGCTATCGGTTCGATCGGTGTTCCCAGGGCAGTCGGGGAGGACAATACGGTTAACAGCTCGCTGATCCTAAAGGAGCCTCCCGGCATGATCCCCAGGATCACAAACCCCGCGAACATACTTAAAGACCCGGTAGTGGTCACCAAAATCGCCTGGCGAGCGGCAGCGCGAGAGGCACGTTCCTCAGCTTCGTGACCAATCAAAATAAAGGAACTGAAAGTAGTGATTTCCCAAAAGAAATAGAGGGTCATGGTGTGATCCGCTAAGACCAGACCGGACATAGAGGCCGCAAACCCGAGGAAAGCGGCAATGAATTGGCGTAGTCGCGGAGAATCTTCGGAGAAATATTGCGCACAGTAAACCAGGATTAGCGAGCCGACCAGGTTAATCACTATCAGCATTAGCCAAGACAGGCCAGTAAGTCGAAACCCTATCTCTAAATCCAGCGCGCTTGACCATTGATAAAACTCAGCTAACCCTTGCGATCCCGTGCCGAAAGCCTGACGAGTGTGCGATAGCGTCCAGACGAGGGCGCTAAAGGGCATAAGAGCAGCAAAGTAAAATGTGCGTTGCCTAAAATATTTAACTAGGAAGGGGATGAGCAACGCCGCCAAGAAGTAGCACACAATCAGCGGGGCGGCGCGATCCCACAAGAGCATAGCTATTTCCAATCTACTTTCTTGATTTTTCGTCCAAGAGATTTCAACTGAGTATTAATCGTATCGTGAACCAAAATTATTGGGGAGTTTCGCCCGAAAAAGAGGCAGAAGCTTGCGTGGAAGGAAGAAAACTTCCTCTTTACGCCCTCGTGGCTAGGTCTGTTTTATGTGAATAATTGTGCCCCGTTTGCGTAAAATCAATCCCGGCCAATAAGTGATTGAGAACACTTTTAGTGACGAAATAAGCGCAAATGTGCGGTACTATAGTCCTATATCTTGATGTCAAGGTACTTAATGAGAGGACGTGCAAGTGGACCTTTACGAATACCAGGCTCGCGACCTTTTTGCGGCTCACGGAGTACCCGTGCTAGCCGGGATCGTGGCCGAAACTCCCGAAGAAGCTCAAAAAGCTGCCGAGAAACTCGCCCAGCCCCTAGTGGTAGTAAAAGCGCAGGTGAAGACGGGTGGACGGGGAAAAGCTGGCGGGGTTAAACTGGCTCGCAGCCCCCAGGAAGCCCGCGAAAAAGCCGAAGAAATCTTAGGCATGGATATTAAGGGACATACCGTGCACCGGGTGTTAGTTGCCGCTGGTGCCGATATCGCTTCCGAATACTATTTCTCCATTCTTCTTGACCGCTCAAACCGCCGCCACCTGGCTATGTGCTCTAAAGGAGGCGGCATGGAGATCGAGCAACTAGCCAAAGAACGCCCGGAAGCCTTGGCGAAGGTACCGCTGCCGGTTACTGGTATTGACGAAGATGTCGCCCGCAAGATTCTTGCACAGGCTGGTTTTGAGGACGAAGAGCTGATCGCTAAAGCCGTACCGGTGCTGGAAGGGCTCTGGGATGTTTACCAGGGCGAGGACGCCACCCTAGTAGAGGTAAACCCCCTGGTATCCAGCGAAGAGGGCGAGATTATTGCCTTGGACGGGAAAGTTACCCTAGACGATAATGCCCGTTTCCGTCACCCCGGTCACGAGGAACTGGTAGATAAACGCACTGAAGATCCTTTGGAAGCTAAAGCTAAAGAAAAAGGTCTCAACTACGTACACCTGGAAGGTCAGGTGGGAATTATTGGTAACGGCGCCGGTTTGGTGATGTCGACTCTGGACGTGGTTGCCTACGCCGGGGAAGAATACGGAGTTAAACCAGCCAACTTCCTTGATATTGGGGGCGGTGCCTCCGCACAGGTAATGGCCGATGGACTGGACGTTATTCTGGGTGATCCCCAGGTCAAGTCAGTATTCGTAAACGTATTCGGGGGAATCACCGCCTGCGACCAGGTAGCTTCCGGAATCGTGAAAGCAATCGAAATGTTGGGCGATAAGGCCACGAAGCCACTGGTGGTGCGCCTAGATGGCAACGCGGTGGCGGCCGGCCGCCAGATTTTGGAAGAAGCGAACCTAGAGCAAGTGACCATGGTAGAAACTATGGACGCTGGCGCCGCCCAGGCAGCTAAACTCGCTGCTGGCTGTTAAGAATCGGTAAAAGAATAAGGAGAAACCAAATGTCAGTATTCCTTGATTCCTCAGCCCGGATTGTCGTACAGGGCATGACCGGTTCGGAGGGGCGCAAACACACCCGATTAATGCTGGGGGCCGGTACCAATGTGGTAGGGGGTACCAACCCCAAGAAAGCCGGGCAAACGGTCGATTTCGATATCGTCCCCCTGGGAGAGGCCGCAGAAAAGAAAGGCGTTAAAGCTGGAACGGTTTCGGTGCCGGTTTTTGGCACCGTAAAAGAAGCCATGGAAAAAGAGGGCGCGAATGTTTCGGTGGTATTCGTCCCTCCGCGTTTTGCTAAGGGCGCGGTGTTAGAGGCGGTCGAGGCGGGAATGCCGCTGATCGTGGTGATTACCGAGGGGATTCCGGTACAGGATTCCACCGAGTTCGTAAATGCTGCTCTGGAAAAGGGTTGCCGGATTATCGGTCCGAACTGTCCGGGGATCATTACACCGGGACAGTCTAATGTGGGGATCACGCCCGCCGATATTACTGGTTCTGGTCCTATCGGTTTGGTATCCAAGTCTGGTACTTTGACCTATCAAATGATGTTTGAACTGCGCGATATTGGCTTTACTACCTGTATGGGGATCGGCGGTGACCCGGTGGTGGGCACCACTCATATCGATGCGCTCGAGGCCTTTGAAAAAGATCCCGACACCAAGGTAATCGTGATGATCGGTGAGATCGGGGGAGACGCGGAAGAACGTGCCGCCGACTATATCGCCGCTAATGTCACCAAGCCGGTGATCGCCTATGTAGCAGGCTTTACTGCTCCTAAAGGTAAAACTATGGGACACGCAGGTGCTATCGTCTCCGGTTCCGCCGGGACTGCCCAAGCCAAGAAAGAAGCCTTGGAAGCCCATGGCGTAAAAGTGGGGAAGACTCCTTCCCAAACTGCAGAGCTGGCGCGGGAGGCTTTTAAGGCTCTTAGCTAACTGACAGTCAGCGTCAGATAGCTAGGTTACCTGCTGTTGGCAGAGGTCTAGCTAAAATCTGGATACCTATAAATGTCGCTGGGGGCGGTGCTAAGCACCGCCCCCAGCGATTATTTGGTGTCGGGCCTACCGCACCGCGGTGCGCCTAAGCGGTAAGGAGGCGAAAAAGTGGACAATAGTAGGGATGTTGCGCCGGCCTAATCTTCCCAGAAATCCTCGGCAATCTGCAGGAGCCAGGAAACAGGTTGCGCATACCCAAACGGGGAAAACCGATAAACCGGCCAGAAATATTCCCCGGGAAAGCTCAAAGCAACGCCCTGGGGTAGCTAAACAAGCAGCTTTTAAAGGAAAGAAACGGCCTGACACTAGTGTGAAGAAAGCTGCGGGTCGCGGATTATTGGGGAAGCTACGGTTACCGCGCAAGAAAACCCTAACTCGCGGCAAAACCACCGCTAATGCGGGTGGCTCTAAGTCTAAAACTAGCTCCCAAAAAGGGCGGCGCACCCTCACGGTGAGAGTTCCTCGCGGAATCACCCGGATGGTGGCCGCCGCCCTCCTTAACTGCATAATTCCCTGGTTTATTTTCTTGGGCATCAGTGCCGGAGTATATTTTTCTACCTCGGCCAACCCCTGGATGGCTGACACTGTATGGACGGATTCCTTAGCCGTAGGCGCCAGTATCTGGGCTCTCGGATTCGCGGTTCCTCTCCACGCTGGTCTCGGGCAAGCCGCCACCTTATCGGTGATCCCCTTGGGATTGTGGATAGCTTATCTCTGGCTAGGAGGGCACCTAGCGCGCACTTTCGTCTTCGAAAGTAGAGCTGTACTGTGGGTTTACCCCTTTGCGCAAGCAATAGTCGCCTCCCTGGTGGGGCTAGTTGTGCGCGGATCCTACAGCCTGGGAGCACTATTCTTTTGGGCGTTACTCCACGGTTTCGCCACGGTTATCTACGCTTTTTATCTCTTTGATCGCGATCAGCGTCCCGATACGGAGAAACCTTCCCTACGGCATCCCAAAGCGCGCTTAAAAGTTGACTTCGAACGTGTTACCAGCTGGAACCAGCAGTTTATTCTCCGCGTGCGTAAACCGGATAATGCCTACAACCGGGATCTAGAAAACCGACGCCTCGGTATTGACCGTGATGAACGCAGCTGGGACGGTACTAATAGCACTTGGACCGTACCCGGCTGGGTTATTTCCGGGGTGCGCGCGGGCTGGCAAATGTTCAAGCTATTCGGGATCGCAACCTTGATCCTGGTAATAGCCCAAGTGTGCACCCAATTCCCGGCAGTAAAGAATATCTATGACCTGTACGGTCTTTCCCTAGGGGCAGGGATTTTAATTTGGCTGGGACAACTGCTCTACCTGCCTTCTGTGCAAACCTGGGCGCTAGCCTGGATTTTAGGGCCGGGATTTCACCAAGGAACCGGCACTATCCGTTCGCTGACTGAGGTGAAAACCGGCCCCATTCCGGCAGTCCCCATTTTGGGGGCATTACCTACCCAAACTCCCGGGTACTGGATACCAGCAGTGATCGTAGGGCTCAGTTTACTGTGCGGATACCTGTTTTACACTTCCATGGCGCGGGTAGATTTCTTTTCCCACGTGGCTTCTTTCCTGGTCGCTACCCTTTCGTTTACGGTTTTAACTACTTGGTTCTGCTTCTTAGCTTCTGGCTCCATTGGCACGGGACGCATGTCCTCCTGGGGGGTAGACCCGCTGACCACCGCGGCGATGGGGTTCATATTGGTGTGGATGCCGATCCTGCTGGTAGCAACGGTTGCCCATCCGCGCGCTCGCGCTTACCTGGCAGATAATTTCTTTAAACTCAAGAGGGCGAGCGAGCAGGCTGGACGTCAGGGCTTTGTAGCCGCAAAAGAAAAAGCCAAAGAATTCCAATCCCGAAATCGCGTTAGCGCCGACTCTACTGCGCAGGACGAGGATGTGGAAGCTGGCTCCCCGGAAGCAACCGGAAGGGACGAAAAACAGGCAGAAGCAGCCGGGGAAGGTAATTCACTGGAGGCGTCCCCAGCTGCGAAAGAAGCTACGGAAACAAACCAAGTAGCGCAACCCTCAGAACTTCCGGTAACAGATTCGCAACCTGTCCCCGCTGGTGAAGACAGCGGCATTGAGGACGAGACGGAAACAAATCCTGAAAATGCTCCCGAAGATACCGAAGACGGCCGCGAAACCACCGAAAAATCGCAAGCTGAGCAGGGGAGTAAGTCGGTTGACCCTCCGCAGACTCCGGAAGAAAAGTTTGCGCGTTCGCGGGGAGCTCTCCCGGTTGACACTGAGGAAATAAAAGATCTGGCCACTGATTGGGCAGAACGCAAAACCGATGAAGTTATCGCCAAAGAACGCCAGGAACTGGAAAAAATAAAATCTTCTGCTAAGCGGCTCCCGACAGCAGAGCTCAGGCGGCCAGCAATCAAACGCTCACTTTTTAAACGAGGACGGCTAAAAGCTGGCAAACCGCACCACGATGCGGACGACACCTCCACCCAAGCCATTGAAATCCCCGACCAAGACTAACTTTCGCCGTCGAGGCCAGCGGGGTAGACTGGCACTAACGTGACTGGCGAAAAAAGTGGATCACCACTGGGGAACGCAAAAGGACAGTCGCTCGCCTGGGCTGGACAAAGAATGCAACAAAAGGATCCCGCGTCATGAGCGAAATTAAACCCATTAAACGTGCCCTGGTCAGCGTGTACGATAAGACCGGCCTGGATAAACTGGCAAAAAGCCTGCAGGCAGCTGGGGTAGAGATTATTTCCACCGGCTCCACCGCCCACCAGATTGCCGCTGCCGGGGTAGCGGTCACTGAAGTTTCCCAGGTAACCGGGTTTCCCGAATGCCTCGACGGGAGGGTAAAAACCCTGCACCCCCTGATTCACGCCGGGATTTTGGCTAACCGGGAGCTGCCAACTCACGTTGCGCAACTCAAGGAACTAAAAGTAACCCCGATCGACCTGGTGGTTTGTAATCTTTATCCTTTCGCAGACACCGTAGCTTCCGGTGCCGGGTTTGCGGATTGCATCGAAAAAATCGATATCGGGGGACCGTCGATGATTCGGGCGGCCGCCAAGAATCACGCCGATGTGGCAGTGATTGTTGATCCCAGTTCCTATGATGATCTAGCGGCTGCTTTGCAGCGCGGGGGCTTCACTGCCGCGGAGCGCCGGGAACTTGCAGCTAAGGCTTTTAACCACACCGCTATTTACGACACCCAGATTTCTTCCTGGTTCGCCAAGCAACTCCAAGGCGAGGACGAGGCTAGCAGCAGCGCTCTACCAAACCTGGAGCAGTGGAAACCGCAGCTAAAGGAACTTCACAGCTTGCGTTATGGGGAAAATCCCCATCAGGAGGCCGCGGTTTACCGCTTCACCGATGAAGAGGGTGGCCTGGCGCAGGCGGAACAACTGGGCGGCAAACCCATGAGTTACAACAACTACACTGACGCCGATGCGGCTTGGCGCGCAGCTACCGACCATAGCGAGCCTTGCGTGGCGGTAATCAAACACGCCAACCCCTGCGGGATTGCAATTGCCGAGGACGTCGCAAAGGCACACTTGTTGGCGCACGGCTGCGATCCGCTGTCGGCCTATGGCGGGGTGATTGCCTGTAACCGTGAGGTGACCTTAAAGATGGCGCAGCAGGTGAAACCGATTTTCACCGAAGTGATTATTGCCCCCGAATATGAAGCAGAAGCCTTAGAGCTGCTGCAAACCAAGAAGAATCTGCGGATTTTGCAGATTGATGCGGACGCTCCGGTGGAATGGGAGTTCCGCCAGATCAGCGGGGGAGTGCTGGCGCAAACTCGTGACCGGTTGCAGGCCGAGGGTGATAATCCGGAAAACTGGACTTTGGCCGCCGGACAGGCAGCAGATGAACAAACCCTAGCTGACCTAGCCTTTGCCTGGAAGACCGTGCGGGCAGTGAAATCGAATGCTATTTTGCTGGCAAAGAATCAGGCCACGGTCGGCATCGGCATGGGGCAAGTCAACCGCGTTGATTCTTGCGCCCTGGCGGTTCAGCGCGCCAATACCTTGGGGCAGGCGCCGGAAGGCGAGGCCGCTCCCGAGCGGGCACGCGGCTCGGTGGCCGCCTCCGATGCTTTCTTCCCCTTCGCTGATGGTCCGCAAACTCTAATCGATGCGGGCGTAAAAGCCATTGTGCAGCCAGGTGGTTCCATTCGCGATGAAGAAACCATCAAAGCCTGCCAGGACGCAGGCGTAACCCTCTACCTGACCGGTACCCGCCATTTCTGGCACTAGGCGGTTAATCACGGCTGGCAGCAAGTTAGTCACTGATTTTAAAGCCGCCAGCTAATCGCCAGGCTAGACGCACAAATCTATTGCCTGAGCGACAGGTCTGATACTGATAACCTGGGGACGCCGGCCGGCGTCCCCAGGTTATTTTGATTCGCCAGGTGTGCAGTAAGGAGAGCATAGATGATTATCGCAGCAACAGATGGTTCCTCCCTCGGCAATCCCGGTGCCGGCGGCTGGTGTTGGTATCTGTCACCTGAT
This sequence comes from Varibaculum cambriense, assembly GCF_002848005.1. Lineage (GTDB taxonomy): Bacteria > Actinomycetota > Actinomycetes > Actinomycetales > Actinomycetaceae > Varibaculum > Varibaculum cambriense_B. The sequence continues at coordinate 101,025 of NZ_PKHX01000005.1, forward strand.
TGTTGGCGAGCCGGCGGTTTTACTTTGGGAACTAATAACCAGGCAGAACTGATGGCAGTAGCTGATTTACTTACCGAAACTGCCGGAATAGACGATGATTTATTGATTCAGGCGGACTCCCAATACGTGATCAATATACTGACCAAATGGCGGTTCGGCTGGAAGAAAAAAGGCTGGAAAACTGGGGGCGGAAAACCGGTAGCCAACCTGGAACTGGTGAAACGCCTCGACCAGCTGCTATCTGACCCCGCTAGGAGAGGGAAAGTCAGTTTCGAATGGGTAAAGGGACATGCCGGGCATCCCCTCAATGAACAGGCAGACTCCCATGCGCAGGCGATCGCTCGGGCATACCAGTCGGGGTCTCCCCGGGAAGCGGATTTCGGACCGGGCTGGAAATCTGGGAAGGAAGGGATCAGTGAGCGAACTTCCGATGCACCAGCTGATGACGCTCCTAAATCCGCAAAATACCGGCAGTCAGAAGACCCCCGCGAAACTAGCGGCCAGCAAAAACCGACCGCTCCGGCAGCCCCTCCAGCGCGCCCTCTGTACCCGCATTTAGAACAAAACCCTAGCCCCAACGAGTATCGGCAGGGACGTTACCTAATCCGCGAACACGTTCTGACTGTGCCCCTCTACCACCCAGAAGTGGCACTAAACCTGTATCCGGACTCGGCAAAAAATCCGGTAGTAAACCTGGCGCGCGGGGCAGATAACCAGGAGAGCGGGGTACAAAGTGAACTTTTTGCGGTTCCTCCCAGCGAAGAAGCCTCTGTATCGGCGCAGAAAAAAACCGATTCTCCGGCACCGGGAAACCAGTTTCTACCATCCTGGGCAGACGCCGAAATCCAGAAAACCAATATCCAGATCTATGCCCGCGAAATTGCCCGCGACGATGATGAAATCCGCCCTTACCTGATCTTTTTCCAAGGCGGCCCGGGATGTAAGGGGTCGCGCCCGGCCGATTGGTCTTCCCCCTGGTTTGGAGCTGCGCTGGAAAAATACCGAATTATCATGCTTGACCAGCGGGGAACCGGACGCTCCACCCCGCTCGATAACGTCACTATCCCCGCTTTGGGTAACCGTGCTGGAGCCTGGCTGCGGCTAATGCGCGCCGACCAGATCGTAGGGGACGCCGAAGCATTGCGCCGCGCCCTAGGCATAAAAAAGTGGACAGTCATGGGGCAAAGTTTTGGCGGCTTCATTATCACCGCCTATCTCTCCCGTTTCCCGGAGGCCATCGAAAAAGCCTATATCACTGGAGGCCTGCCGGGACTAACCAAGGTAAACCGCATCTATGAGCGCACGTTTGCGGCCACCGCCCGGCGCTGCCAAGAGTTCTATGCCCTGCCCGGTATGGAGAGAGCAGTCCGGCAAACCTGCGCGCACGTGCTAGAACATGATGAATATCTGCCTAATGGCGAAAAACTTACTCCCAATCGGATTCGGCAGGTAGGCCTGGAGCTGGGACGCAGCTATGGCCTGGAAAATCTGCGCTACCTGTTCGAAGCACCGTTTGTGCAGACCGGAGGCAAGCGCCACCTCACCCAAGAATTTTTAGGACAGGTAGGAAGCCGGGTAAGTTTCGCCCTAGATCCCCTCTACGCCCTCTTGCATGAAACTATTTACGGCAACGCGGTGCCGCAAAGCGAAGTAGAGCCGACCGCCTGGGCGGCAGATCGGATTCGCGAAAAAGCTCCCGGGTTCGCGCAAAACGCCGATCCCCTGGACAAGAGCCAACCCTATTACCTGACCGGGGAACACTTCGGGAGCTGGGCATTCGCGAACGATCCCGCGCTGCAGCCCCTGGCGGAACTAGCGGACGAGCTGGCGGCGGAAACCGACTGGCCGGTACTCTATGATCCCCAGAAATTGGCGGAAAATCAGGTTCCGGTGCATGCGGTGGTCTACCGGGATGATATTTTCGTTCCTCGTGCGCTATCGCTAAACACTGGCCGGGTTATGGGAGCCAATATCCGAGAAAAACCAGACTGGCATCACGATGGGCTGCGTGCCTCCGGTGACCTGATTATTTCCTGGCTGCTATCGCATTAGGAAAACCCGGGGCTACTGGCAGACACAGGGGCGGCGGCAGGGAGGCTCCTAGATGCCAGGGTAGATGCCCGCTAGCGGTGCACGATTACCGGGGTACCAATAGGCGCCCACGCATAGAGAGATTTCGCGTCCTCAGGAAGCATATTTACACAGCCGTGCGAAATTCGTTTTCCGGGTACTCCAAAGAACCATTGTCCGTGGTTCGTGCTGTAAGCCCCATGCAGGGCGTATCCGCCGTGAAAATACATCGCATAAGGGATGCCGTACTCAACATAGTCGGCGCCGCGCATGGTCTTAGATTCGTACTTGCGTTCAATAGCAAATTTGCCTTGAATCGTGGGTGTAGAGGGCTTCCCGATGCCTACTGTGAACTTGCCCTTTGCAGGGGTGGCTCCCTCATAGCCAATGACGGAGTAATTAGACAGGTTTACATCAATCCATTTTTCGCCGGGAGCCGCCATATACACCAGATTCTCAGCCCCTTCGGCGAGAGTTTTGTCCTCAGTAGAGGCCTTGTCTACCTGGGTTTCATAGGCAAGGGAAGAATCTTTTCCGGCGTCCAGGTTAGCGGTAATCTCCTTGGTGAGTTCCTCACTATTAGTGACCTTGACTCCGTCTTTCGGCTCCACCTCTGTTTTTAGAACCTTTCCGGCGCTAGTAACATAGCGTTTCCCGTCAACTTTCTGTACTTCTACCGCGTCTTTATTCTCGTTGACCCAATCGGCAATAACTTTATTATCAGCGGTGGGTTTGGCGGTTTTAGTAACCGCGGGAATAGCTACGAAACCGACTTTTGTCGCCTGATCGGCGACAATTTCCTTATCTCCAGCTTTTATCTTCACCTGGGGCTGAGTAAACTTCTGGGCTGCATCTGCCAAGTTTTGTGCCAACTTGATATCTACCAGGGGCTTTACCGGCCCCACAGCCAATTTGAGGTTCTGATTCTTCTGTGTGGATACCACCTTATCGGCAGCTTTAATTAGCGCCTCGGTGTCTGCCCCGAACCCGTCCTTGCCAGGAACTACTTCAAATCCGTTACCTTGAGTATTGGGCTTGACTGTAGGCTCGGTTGCCGGCTTAGCGCTGGAAATTCCCTGGGAGATTTCCTGCGACAGTTTATTGGTAACTGTCGGATCAAACTCATGTGAAACCGGAACTTTGCGGGAAACAAACAGGCTGGTCAGATAGTTAAAAGCCCCGGTGCGAGCAGTTGCTTGCTGCGCAGTTTCCTGTGAATTAACCCGGTAGCCGATTTCTTGGGGAGTAAAAGATACCTGTTTGATTCCCTGGCCTGAGAAAGTTGCTTTATAGCCGGTTTGGGCAGCTTCCAGTTGCTTTTGAATCTGGGAGCTGGTCATCCCGGATACTTTGACTTCCCCGACTGTGGTTCCCGGCAGTGCCTTTTTGCCCATCGCATAGTAGGTCACATAAATAGCGAATGCCGCTACCAGCGCCACCAGCACGCCAATAATCACGGTAACGGTAATTTTTGTTTTCTTTGACATTGCTATCGGTGCGTTCGAAATCGGTGGACGGGGTAGTTACTTAATGCTATGCCTAACTGTGGGATACAACCGGGGTTCCGATTGGTGCCCAATCGTAGAAATCGCGCGCTCCGCCCACGGGCATATTCACGCAACCATGCGAACCTCCGGGGCCGCCCCAGCCGAAGGATCCCCGCCAGGGTGCTCCGTGTAGCGCGTAACCTCCGGAAAAGAACATTGCGTAGGGGACGTTCGGAGATACATAGCGGCTGCCGTCAGCGTTGGATCCCCGCATGGTTTTAGAGCGATATTTTCGCTCGATAGCGAAGTTGCCCTTAATGGTCGGGGTAGCAGGGGCACCCGGCACCATAGCGACCGGACCTTTGACGACGGTGGCGCCCTCATACCCGGTTACGGAGTAGTTAGACAGGTTGATATCAATCCATTTTTCTCCCGGCGCAGCCATATAGGCTAGATTTTCCGCACCATCCGCAATGGTTTTGTCTTTGATACTCGCTTTTTCCACCTGGGTTTCGTAGCTGACGGCGCTATCTTTCCCAGCTGCAAAGTTCTTACTGATCTCTTGAGTAAGTTCTTTGCCGTTGCTGACCGTTACGCCATCTTTAGGTTCGGTCTCGGTTTTTAGAACTTTGCCGGCACTATTGACATAGCGTTTCCCGTCAACCTTCTTAACTTCAACTGCCTCTTTATTCTTATTCACCCAGTCTCCGACAGCCTGCTGATTTGCTTCAGGTTTAGCGGTTTTGCTGATGGTAGGGATCTTTACAAAACTAACCTTTGCTTTTTGGTCAGCGGTAAAGGTTTTTTCTCCCGCAGTGATGGTGACTTTGTTTTCAGTTAGTTTAGCGGCTGCATTTGCCATTTGTTGTGCTATATCTTGGCTGGCCAGCGGTTTAACTGGGCTCACCTTTATCGAGGAATTTTGATCCTGCTGAGTTTCCATAACTTTGTTGGCTGCCGCGATCAGAGTCTGAGTATCAGCCCCGAATCCATCTTTGCCGGGAACTACTTCAAATCCGGTTCCTTCGGCATTAGCTTTGACTACCGGCTCGGTAGCAGGCTTGGAGCCGGGAATATCTTTAGAAAGATCCTGCGATAGTTTGTTGGTTACTGCCGGATCGATGTCGTGAACGATATCTACTTGGCGGGAACTAAATAGGCTGCTGACATAGCTGAAAGCGCTGTTGCGTTCCGTCGCGTTCTTCGCAGTAGCTTTCGCGTCTAACCGGTAGCCGATTTCTTGCGGGGTAAATGATTTCTCTGCGATTCCCTGGCCTGAGAAAGTTGCCTTGTAGTCGGTTTGGGCGGCTTCCAGTTGTTTCTGGATCTGGGAGCTGGTCATTCCCGATACTTTGACTTCCCCTACCGTGGTGCCCGGCAGTGCCTTTTTCCCTATCGCATAGTAGGTCACATAAATAGCGAATGCCGCTACCAGCGCCACCAGCGCGGTAACTATCACGGCAATGGTAATTTTTGCTTTCTTCGACATTGGTATCTGTGCTTCCAAAATGGCTCGATTAAACAACATCTTCATCCTAACGGCCTTTAATGACTTCCAACATGGCCAGGTTAGGTAAGTCTGCTCACAGTGCAGGTGGAGCCGGTTTTTATCCCTCTTGACCAGCAGGAATAATCTGACAAGACTCCTGCTGTTATTAGATTGTTATCAGAATTGTTATTCGGATGGTGAACATGGGGGCCGGGTAGAAGAAATAAAAGGTCACCCCCACCACATTTTGCCTGAGAACTGGCGTTAGTAACGTGCAAAGTGGCATAATCAAATCCGGTTCCGGTTCACCTTATGTAACCTGCATTTGGACCCGGCGCCCTGAGAACCTCAAGGAGAAACCATGAAGCAGGGAATTCATCCCGAATACGTCCCCACCACGGTTACTTGCACCTGTGGGAACACTTTTGAAACCCGTTCTACCATTACCTCCGGCACTATGCGGGTAGATGTGTGCTCCGCCTGCCACCCCTTCTACACCGGTAAGCAGAAGATTATGGATACCGGAGGGCGGGTTGCTCGCTTCGAAGCCCGTTACGGCAAGCGCAAGCGCGAAAAGTAAGCTTTGTATTAAGTGTGGCCGGCCAACGGGTCGGCCACACTTTTTATTTTTATCTAGATTTACTCGCACCCGGAAAGACATAAACCGGTACCAATCGCGGGTTTTGGTTTTCTAGCCCTGGGCGGACAACGTAGAGTAGAAGTCAGTTCGCGAAGATTAATAAGGAGCAACTGTGGGATCGCCGATTGACGAGGAAGCCGTAAAGGCTCTAATCGCAGAAAAAACTGAACTGGAAATGAAGATGGGCGATCCGCAAGTGCAAAAGGATCAGCAAAAGGCACGTAAGATCGGTCGCCGGCACACCCAACTAGCACAGATAGCGAAAGCCTATGAGGCCTGGAAGAGTGCCGAGGGAGATTTGCAGGCCGGAAAAGAGCTAGCTAAAGAAGACCCGGACTTTGCCGCCGAGATTCCCCAGATGGAGCAGGCAGAAAGTCAGGCGCTAGATAAGTTGCGTAAAGTGTTGGCTCCCCGTGATCCCGATGATGCTCGTGACGTCATTATGGAGATTAAAGCAGGTGCGGGTGGGGACGAGTCCGCCCTCTTCGCTGGGGATTTGCTGCGCATGTATGAACGTTACGCCGAAGCCAAAGGCTGGAGCCTGCAGGTTCTGGACTCTACCGTCAATGACCTCGGGGGAATAAAAGATGCTCAGATCGCGATTAAAGCCAAAGGAAACGTGGCCCCTGAGGACGGGGTTTGGGCGCACCTCAAATATGAGGGGGGAGTGCACCGGGTGCAGCGAGTACCGGTAACCGAGTCGCAGGGGCGTATTCACACTTCTGCTGCCGGGGTGCTCGTGATGCCGGAGGTAGAAGACGCAGGGGAGATAGAGATCGACCCCAACGAGGTGCGGGTAGATGTATTCCGCTCCTCCGGACCGGGTGGACAGTCGGTTAATACCACCGATTCCGCGGTGCGGCTCACCCATATTCCCACCGGAATCGTGGTGAGTATGCAAAACGAGAAGTCACAGATCCAAAACCGCGAAGCCGCGTTCCGGGTATTACGAGCACGCTTAAAAGCAGAACAAGATGCCAAACGGGAAGCAGAGGCGGCAGAGCAGCGTCATTCCCAGGTACGTACGGTGGATCGCTCCGAACGTATCCGTACCTATAACTTCCCGGAGAATCGGATTGCTGATCACCGCACCGGTTACAAGGCTTACAACCTCGACCAAGTTCTTGATGGGCAATTGGAACCGGTGATCGACTCGGCCATCAAACTTGACGAGGAACATCGGCTAGAGCAGCTTTCCGGAAAGTCGGATAAATAGGCGCTGCGCGGATTAGCTGATGAGCGCAGCCGGTTTCTCCCGCCAACAGGCATTTAGCTGGGCGCGCCAGCACTATGCGGCAGCTGACATGGAGCCGGCGCGAGAAATTATGGCTCTATATTGTGCCGCCTGTGGAGCCAACGAATTTTTGTTTGCCCCCCAGGTTTTGACTCCCGCTCAAACGCAGGTTTTCCGGGAACTTGTAGAACGGCGCTGTGCCCATGAGCCATTGCAGCACCTATTAAAAGAGATGTTTTTTGGTTCCTTCCGCTTGTTTTCTAGTCCGGATGCCTTCATTGTGCGTCCGGAAACCGAGTATCTAGTAGAACTAGCCCTGCGCCCGCAGGGGGCGCGGAAAGCCAGGTTAGCAGCGGATTTATGTGGCGGATCGGGTGCCATTGCTCTTACTCTTGCCCGCGAATTGCCTTCGGCTGAGGTTTTTATGGTGGAGATCAGCGAAAAAGCCTTGGGGGTCGCGCGGAAAAATCTGGAACGTTATCCAGATCTAGCGCAGCGCATTACCGTGAGTTGCGCAGATGTTGCCGAACCTGACCTTTGGGAAGAGCAGGTGGGCAGTTTCGATCTGATAGTGAGTAACCCGCCCTATGTGCCGCCCGGTACAATTACGCAACCAGAAGCACTAAAGGATCCCCCGCTCGCACTTTGGGGCGGGGGAGAAGACGGTCTCCATATCCCGAAGCAAACCGTGAAACAAGCATTTCGGTTGCTGAGTAAAGACGGAATTTTGGCGATGGAACATGACCCTACGCAAGGGGAAAAGCTCCGTGAATATGCTGGTGAAATCGGATTTTATCAGATGAGGACGCAAGAAGATCTCAATGGACGTCCTCGTTATTTATTGGCACGGAAGTAAAAATCGGGTCAACCTGACTCTTAAACGATGCTAACGTTAAGGTAAAATGGCTGGAAGATAGCAGGAAGGGGCGGAAATGGCGGCTTGGTTTCGCGCGGTCGTGGCAGTAACCGCCGTAGCGTTACTGCCCATATTTTTCACCGCTACCGCCTTCGCTGAGGATCCGTCCCCCCAACCAACTCTGCACTATGTGGAAGCCCCTCTTGATCGTCCCCCTAACGCTGCCTCTAAAGAAGTAACTCCTGCAGCCGGGGCGCAGCCAACCACACCGGCGCCCTCCCCGAACTCTAGTGAGCCTACCGCTACCCCTTCCGAGCAGACGGATACTCCTTCCCCGCAAATAAGTGACCCGGCCTCCCCCGGGCAGTTAGCCCAAACCGGAGGTCAGCGCGATATTTGGTTGACTGGATTTTCACTGCTCTGCATTGGGGTGGGAAGTGCAGTGGTGACCTATGGGCGTAAACAGAGCCGAAAACGCTAGTATGCAAGTATGCGAACTCCGCTAAGTAAACAAGATATCGTCACTCTAAAAAGCTTGATCGCGGCCGGAAAACTACTGGTAGTTCCGACCGATACCGTCTATGGGATCGCGGCAGATCCTTTCTCAGCTTCTGCAGTAGATCGGCTGCTAACCGCCAAAGGTAGAGGTCGGGATTTCCCCTCCCCGGTGCTAGTAAGCAGTATTTCGCAAGCAGCTGCATTGGTACCCGAGATTCCTCCTCTAGCTAGAGCGTTTATGGAGAAGTTTTGGCCGGGTGCTCTGACTGTGGTGCTTCCGGCGCGAAAAGATTTACCGCTTGACCTGGGGGTAACGGGAGGAACCGTGGCGGTACGACAGCCTGATCAAAGGGATCTTTTGCAATTACTGCAGGAAAACGGACCACTGGCAGTAACCTCAGCTAATCTACATGGGTTACCGCCTGCGCAAACGGTGCCGCAAGCGCAAGAATATTTCGGAAAGAAGGTTGCCGAATACCTCGACGCGGGACGTAGCCGGATTGGGGAACCCTCCACCATAGTTAAGGTAGAGGAAGCAGAATACTCGGTGCTACGTAGCGGGGCAATCCCGCCCCGGCAGCTACAGCTGGTGGCCGGGAAAGCGGCGAAACAATAGGGAGAGACCGTGAAAGCCTATCTGTTACTTGGGGTAATCGCCTGCGCGATTACTTTCTTGGTGACCCCGATAGTGCGCCGGATATCCCTGGCACTTCACGTTTTGACCCCCGTAAGAGAGCGTGATGTTCACCAGGTTCCCACTCCGCGACTAGGCGGAGTAGCCATGCTTTGCGGACTAATCGGGGCATTTTTGATTTCCCGGGAAATGCCTTATTTTTCCCAGTTTTATGCCGATCCCCAAGTATGGGCACTAATCTTTGGTTCGATCGCGATCACGTTACTAGGGGTAGTAGATGATATCTACGACTTGAACTGGTGGACAAAGCTCTCTGGCCAGGTCTTAATCGCAGCTGCGGTTGCTTGGCAGGGCATTCAAGTGGTTTCATTCCCCATCTTTGGCATGACCATACCTTCGACTAAGATGTCGATTCTGATAACCGTGCTGATCATAGTGTTTTCTACTAATGCAGTTAACTTTGTGGATGGGCTCGATGGCTTAGCCGCCGGGATCACTTTGATCGGAGCCGGAGCGTTCTTTATCTATTCGTATCTATTGATTCGCCTCACCAATGCCCAAAGTTACGCCTCTTTTGCTGCCATGATCGGAATCGTAATCGTGGGGGTTTGCCTCGGTTTCTTGGCTTCTAACTTTCATCCCGCCACTATTTTCATGGGTGACTCGGGATCGATGTTGCTGGGACTCACCATTTCCTGCATGTTTATCGTGGTCACTGGGCAAATAGACCCAGTTTCCCTGGGTACCTCGCAATTCCTCCCGGCAGCGATTCCGCTGCTTTTACCGCTGGCGGTGATGGCTCTGCCCTTTGTTGACATGATCATGGCGGTGATTCGTCGCTTGGCCAATGGCCAAAGTCCCTTCAAACCAGATCGTCTGCATCTGCATCATCGCTTACTGAAAATGGGGCATTCACATCGCCGGGCGGTGTTGGTGATGTACCTATGGGCGTTTTACTTCTCGGTACTGGCAGTTTGTCTGCTAAAGCTCGACTGGGTTGCGGAGTTAATGTTGGCGCTGCTAGGGGGGATAACCTGCCTGATTGTTACCATTTCCTACTTGCCGGGATTGCGTAGCTATTATGCGAGGGGCTTCAATTCTTATCCCCGGCACGCGCGTGAAAAGGAGGATCAATGACCGAGGACGCCGAGAGGTTCTCCGCAGAAACGCCAGGAAGTGATGATAGCGCCGCGCGCAGTGGCGCTAGCAGGCGGGAATCGCAGGGGTCGGAAGTCTGTGCAGTTTCCGATCGCTACGGGGCACGTATGGCTATTCGAAAAGGAAACCGCGTTGTCGTGGTGATATTGGCGATTATGACCCTGGTTGCCGTACCGGTGGCAGGAATATTTCGTTCTTGGCCAGGAGCATTAGGGGCACTAGCTGCCATGGTAATCATGTGGGTGGTGGCGGCAGTGGGGATCGGGGCTAACCGGCTGGTATTGCGTGATCCTCTACGCACCGGCGGCTATGTTTTTGGAGCCTATTTAGTGAAACTGGTCATAGTTATTGTGGCGGTAGCGCTACTGCGTCCTTTGCCGCAGGTGGATAGCAAAGTTATTTTTCTGGTGTTAGTAATCGCGATTTTACTAACCACCCTCGGAGAGGCGCGAGTGGTAGCAAAAACCAATAAAATTACTATCGGAAAAGTCTAGACCAGGTATATATATAGTAAAGTCCCGTCTAGTTACCGGGGACGCAGGTCCTATGCTAAGTTATTTTAGAGATATTTGGGAGTCCGTTCCAGAGACCGAAATTAAGCGTTAAGATGGAGTCCAGATCACAGTTTTCGGCCAGATTGGCAGAAATGAAGGGAACAGATAGTGTCACTGATGCTTAGTGGGCTAACCACCCTGATACCGCAAGGCGGTTTCGAGGCACCTACCATTGACGAATTTTTTCCAGACGTAATAGCTTTCGCCGGTACTCCCTTCGAGATGAACCGCATTACCTTAGTGCGGATAGTGCTGCTAGTGGCTTTCCTAATTTGCGCAATCCTATACACGCGCCGAGCGAAAATGGTTCCCGGGGCGGCACAATCTACTATGGAATACCTGCTGGATTTTTGCCGCACCAACATTTCTGAACAAGTGATGGGTAAAGAATACGCCAAGAAATACAACGGTTTTGTGACCGCAATTTTCTTTACCGTCCTCTTTATGAATATTGGGGGAGTGATCCCCGGGCTAAATATTGCGGGTAGCGCCGTGGCCGGTATCCCGCTCCTACTGGCAATATTTGTCTGGTTTCTGTTCATCATTGCGGGGATCCGGGCACAGGGATTTGGGGGCTACTTTAAATCCTCGTTATTTATCCCGAACGTTCCTAAAGTGCTCTATATTTTGCTGACTCCCATCGAGTTTTTCTCGACCTTCATCGTTCGTCCCTTCACTTTGTTTGTCCGGCTTTTAGCTAATATGATCGCCGGACACATGCTGTTAGCGCTGACCATTTTGGCCTCCAACTATTTCCTACTTACGGCCGCCGGAGGTTTGAAGGTGATATCGCTAGTCACCTTCCTGGCGGCAATCGCGGTAACCGCTTTCGAGATTTTTGTTGCGTTCCTACAGGCCTATGTGTTTGCCGTGCTGACCGCGGTCTACGTCGAGCAGTCGGTACACGCCCATTAAAGACTTCCGCTTTCAGCGGGAAAACCCACAAATAAAGAAAAGAAAGAGAAGAAAACAATGACTGGATCAATCGCTACTATTGGATACGGCTTGGCCTGCCTCGGCCCTGGTATCGGTCTCGGTATTTTAATTGGTAAGACCCAGGAATCTATGGCTCGTCAGCCCGAACTAGGTGGCCGCCTAACCACCAATATGTTCATTGGTATCGCCTTCGTGGAAGCGCTGGCACTGATCGGTTTGGTTGCCGGATTCCTGTTCTAATCTAATCGCAAAAGGGAAACTTGATGTTAAACATGATTCAGCAGGCCGAGGCAGGTGAACACAATATTCTGCTACCTGCGATTCCCGAGTTGGTTTGGTCTGCGATTATTATCGCGATCTTCTTCTTCGTGATTTTGAAGTACGTTTATCCCAAGTACAAAGAAATTACCGATCAGCGTGCCACCACTATTAAGGAAGGTTTGGAAAAGGCGGAGCAGGCGAAACAGGAAATCGCTGATGCTAACGCCCAATCTGAACTGGCGTTGCGACAGGCTCACGAGGAAGCAGCCCAAATCCGTTCTGACGCGCAAGAGAGCGCAAAGCGGATTGTGACGGAAGCGAAAGCCCAAGCTACCCAGGAAGCTGAACGCATTAGCGCTCAGGCGCAGCGGCAGGTAGAAGCGAACCGACAGGCGGCAGAGATTTCTCTAAAGACTGAAGTCGGGATGCTGGCTGCAGAACTAGCAGAGAATATTGTGGGCGAACAGTTGGCGGATCGGGATCTGTCTGCACGGGTAATTGACCGTTTTCTGGATCAACTGGAAACCTCCTGCGAAAAGGAAAGTGTTAGGAAATAATGCGAGCATCCAGTAGGCAAGCCCTAGAGCAGGGCAAAGCGGTTTTAGCCCAGCAAACGGGCGTAGCTGCTCACAGTTTTTACGACTGGGCAGATGACCTCTTTGTACTCTCTGACCTGGTGCAAGGCTCAACTAGGATTGCATTGGCGCTCACCGATCCGGCTCGTAACCACCAAGATCGGGCAGGATTGCTCGCCGCTTTGGCGGATAACCTGTCAGAAGTAGCGGTGACTACAGTACAGACTGCTCTTAGCGCGGCTCCCAGCTCCCAAGAACTGCCCACCGTGATTGAAAGTCTCGGTGAATACGCAGTGCAATGCGGTGCTCAAATCGAGGGTAAAGCCATCGAGATTGCGGACGAAATATTTGCTTTGGAACGATTCGTGCGCGCTAATCAGCAGGTACGTTCCGCGCTTTCGGATCGTAATCGAGACTCCAAATATCGAGTGCGCTTGCTAAAAGAACTGTTCGGCTCCAGTCTGTCACGGCCGGCAACAACTTTGGCAGTCCGCGCCGTTAGTGCAGTTAGTCGGGATGGCAAACTTGAGAATTCGGTTTCCCTAACCGGAAACTTGCGTCATATGCGTCGTGACCTGGCAGCTGCCGGAGATGCTCTGGTGGCAACGGTGCAGGTGGCGACGCCGCTTGCCGATGCTCAAGCAGAACGACTCCGGGACATCTTGTCGCGGCGCTATCAAAAAAACATTCACCTACAGGTGAGCGTAGAACCTTCGGTGCTAGGGGGCATGAAAGTTCGGGTGGGTTCCCAAATTTTCGATGGCTCTTTGGCTACCATCATTCAAGAAACAAAGCAGAAACTGGCCGGGTAGTACCGGAACGTTAGGAAAAGGCAATTTCATGGCTGAACTTCAAATCCAACCGGAGAAGATTCGTGACTCCCTCGCGGACTTCGTAAGCTCCTATGAGCCCACTCGCTCTACCGAGGACGAAATCGGGCATGTAGTGATGGCGGCTGATGGTATCGCGCAGATTGAGGGCTTGCCGGGGGCAATGGCGAATGAACTTCTCAAGTTCGCTGACGGCACCACCGGATTGGCAATGAACTTGGAAGATCGCATGATCGGCGCGATTGTACTAGGGGACTTTTCTGGTATTGAAGAGGGCCAACCGGTGCGCCGTACCGGAGAGGTGTTATCCGTTCCTGTGGGTGACGGATATCTAGGGCGCGTGGTTGATCCCATGGGGCAGCCCCTAGACGGCCTGGGCGAGATTGGGGATATCGAAGGACGCCGGGTCTTGGAGCTGCAGGCTCCCGGGGTGATGATGCGTAAATCCGTGCACGAGCCCCTGCAGACCGGTCTAAAAGCCATCGACTCTATGATTCCGATTGGGCGGGGTCAGCGGCAGCTGATCATTGGGGATCGCCAGACCGGTAAGACTGCGATTGCGATTGACGCCGTACTTAACCAGCGCGAGAACTGGGAAAGTGGTGATCCCAACAAGCAGGTGCGCTGCATTTACGTGGCGGTTGGTCAAAAAGGTTCTACCATCGCCAGCGTACGTGGCCAGTTAGAGGCCGCCGGAGCCATGGAATACACCACCATCGTGGCAGCTCCCGCTTCCGATTCTGCCGGCTTCAAATATCTGGCACCCTACACCGGTTCGGCTATCGGTCAGCACTGGATGTACCAGGGTAAGCACGTCCTCATCATTTTTGACGATCTGTCCAAGCAGGCAGAAGCCTACCGTAGCGTTTCTCTATTGCTGCGTCGCCCGCCGGGGCGCGAAGCCTACCCCGGTGATGTTTTCTACCTGCACTCGCGGCTGCTAGAGCGCTGCGCCAAGCTGTCGGATGAGCTGGGCGGAGGCTCGATGACCGGCTTGCCTTTGATTGAAACCAAAGACAATGACGTGTCGGCCTATATTCCCACCAACGTCATTTCGATTACTGATGGCCAGATTTTCTTGCAGTCGGATCTGTTCAACTCGAACCAGCGTCCGGCGGTGGACGTGGGGATTTCAGTTTCTCGTGTAGGCGGCGATGCGCAGGTCAAAGCGATGAAGAAAGTCTCTGGTACTTTGAAGATTACTTTGGCACAGTACCGCGATATGCAGGCTTTCGCGATGTTCGCTTCCGATTTGGATGCCACCACCAAGCGGCAGCTAACTCGGGGTGCGCGGCTGATGGAATTGCTGCGTCAGCCGCAGGCAACTCCCTATGAGGTCGAGGATCAGGTTTGCTCGATTTGGGCAGGAACCAGCGGATATCTGGACGATATTGAGGTTTCTGATGTGCACCGCTTCGAGTCGGAGATGCTGGCTTATCTGCATGCGAACTCGGATGTACCCGCCAAGATCAAAGAAACTGGGCAGTTCGATTCCGATACGGAGCAAGCCTTAAAAGCGGCGGTCGAAAAATTCCGTAGCGGTTTCGTTTCTTCCCAGGGAGTTCTCGAATCGGAAGTTAATATTCCAGAAGAAGTTTCCGAAGCTGAGCACGATAGCGAAAAACTGGTGGTAGATCGCCACAACAAGAAAGATAAAAAGGATTAACCTTGAGCGGAAAGCAGCGGATATATAAGCAGAAGATCAAGGCCACGCAGACGCTGGGCAAGGTCTTTCATGCTATGGAGCTGATCGCGGCCTCGCGGATCGGGAAGGCTCGCGAAGCTGCCACTCAGTCCACGCCCTTCGATACGGCAATCACGCAGGCTTTGGCGGCTTTAGCGATACACTCTTCCTTTGATCATCCGATCACCAGGGAGCGGCTGGATACCGATCGGGTAGCAGTCATGTGCGTTACCTCCGATCGCGGTTTAGCCGGAGCCTATTCGGCCTCTATTTTGCGGGAAACCGAAAAACTGGTGGATCAGCTAAAAGAACAGGGTAAAGAGCCGGTGCTTTACGCCTATGGGCGCAAGGCCGAAAGTTACTTTCGCTTCCGCGGAGTTCCGGTGGAACAGTCCTGGAGTGGTAACTCGGATTCTCCCACCATCGAGCAATCTTACGAGATCGCCGATGTCCTTACCGACGCTTTCTTGGCAGATGTGATTCACCAGGGAGTCTGTGAGGTATACCTGGTATTCACCCGTTACGTGAACATGGTCAAACAGGTTCCGATAGTGCGCAAAATGTTGCCACTGGAGGTCATCTCGGAAGAAGAAGCGGAAGAGATGGATATCAACCTGGATGAGCCGCAGGGCAAGGTACCTCCGCTATACGAGTTCGAGCCCAGCCCAGAGGCCGTTCTAGACCAGATCTTGCCCATGTATGTGCGTTCGCGGATTCGCTCGGCGCTGCTGCAAGCAGCTGCCAGTGAGCTCGCCAGTAGGCAAACCGCAATGCACACTGCAAGCGATAACGCCCAGGACATGATTGAGCGTTACACTCGCCTGGCTAATAACGCACGTCAGGCAGAAATTACTACTGAAATAACGGAGATCGTCGGCGGGGCAGAAGCTTTGGCCGCCGGTCGCTAGAGGAAACGAAGGAATAAGGAGACTCTAATGAGTGATACCGAACGGACTACGGGCGTGGGACGGGTTTCCCAGGTGATCGGCTCGATCGTGGATGTGGAGTTCCCACCGGATCATCTGCCGGAAATGTACAACGCGCTGGAGACGATGATCCAGATTGAGGGGGAAGCCGCTCCGCATAAGCTTACCTTGGAGGTAGCGCAGTTCCTAGGGGACGACGTGGTGCGCTGCCTAGCGCTTAAGCCCACTGACGGGTTGGTGCGCGGACAAGAGGTAACCGATACGGGAGCTCCCATTTCGGTTCCGGTAGGCGATGTTACCAAGGGACACGTATTTAACGTGACCGGCGACTGCCTCAACCTGGAAGAGGGCGAGACCCTCGATATTAAAGAACGTTGGCCGATTCACCGCGATCCGCCCTCGTTCGATCAGCTGGAATCTAAGACCCAGATGTTCGAAACCGGAATTAAGGTTATCGATCTGCTCACTCCCTATGTACTGGGCGGAAAGATTGGCCTCTTCGGTGGGGCAGGCGTAGGCAAGACTGTGTTGATTCAGGAAATGATTCAGCGCGTGGCCCAAGATCACGGCGGCGTGTCCGTGTTCGCGGGCGTGGGTGAGCGTACTCGTGAGGGTAACGACCTCATCCATGAAATGGATGAAGCGGGAGTCTTTGATAAGACCGCACTGGTCTTCGGACAGATGGATGAGCCTCCGGGGACGCGTCTGCGCATTCCATTAACCGGCCTGACCATGGCGGAATACTTCCGGGATGTGCAGCATCAGGATGTGTTGCTGTTTATCGACAATATTTTCCGTTTCACCCAGGCCGGCTCCGAGGTATCCACCCTGCTCGGGCACATGCCTTCGGCAGTGGGGTATCAGCCGAACCTGGCTGATGAAATGGGTCTCCTACAGGAGCGGATTACTTCGGTGGCGGGACACTCGATTACCTCGCTGCAGGCGATTTACGTGCCTGCTGACGACTACACCGACCCGGCTCCGGCAACTACCTTCGCACACCTGGACGCCACTACCGAGCTATCGCGTGACATAGCTTCCCGTGGTCTCTACCCGGCGGTTGACCCCTTGTCTTCGACTTCGCGGATTTTGGATCCCACCTATGTGGGTAAAGAACACTATGAGGTAGCCACTAAGGTGAAGTCGATTCTGCAAAAGAACAAAGAACTGCAAGATATTATCGCGATCCTAGGCATGGATGAGCTCTCTGAAGAGGACAAGCTCACCGTCAACCGGGCGCGCCGGATCCAGCAGTTCCTGTCGCAGAACACCTATATGGCAGAGAAATTCACCGGGGTCGAAGGCTCCACGGTTCCGCTGGCGGAAACCATCGAGGCGTTTAAGCGCATCTGTGAAGGCACCTACGATCACATTCCGGAGCAGGCGTTCTTCAATATTGGCGGGATCGAGGATCTCGAGCGCAACTGGGCGAAGCTGCAAAAGGAAGCGGCGTAATGAGTTCGCTTTCGGTTAAAGTGGTTACCCGCTCTGGGGAGCTGTTTAGTGGGCAGGCGGGATTCGTCTCCCTGCCCACTACCGAAGGCTCGCTGGGGATTTTGCCTGGTCACCTTCCTTTTTTGGGTACTATTACCGCGGGAAAAGTTAAAGTCGGGATGAAAGAGAACGACCCGGATGCCCGGGTTTTTGAAGTAGTTCCGGGATTTGTTTCCGTTGACGAGGATAAGGTAACCATCGTCATTGATGGGTTGTAAACCGAAAAAGATTTGGTTTTAGGCGATATAGTTAGGCCATGACGGCGCTCAAAGTTCTTCTGCTCATCATTTTGGTGATTGCCGCCCTATTGGCATTAATAGCGACATATTTTCTGTGGCGCATGAACCGGTTATATCGTCAGGGCGCTTTTTTGTGCTCCTATCGACCGGACGTAACCTCCGGATGGACCGAGGGGTGCGCAGTCTATGAGGCCGAGTCTTTGAACTGGTATAAGGCAGCGGGTCTTTCTTTCCGTCCCGATAAAACCTGGCCACGCCGGCAGATAGAGTTAGGGAAAGTCCACAATTACCTGTCCAAAAAAGGGATACGGAACGTAGCGGTACCGGTCACGGTGAATACACATCGTTTTTGGCTGTTTCTTTCCGAGGACGACCACGCCGGCCTCGTATCCTGGGCAGAGGCGGCTCCTCCTCGCGAAATTCCCCAGTCCTGGTAAAGGGCTTTGTAAACCCCATAATCGATCGGGTGAACCATGTTTGCCTATAGCCTAGAATAGATTCCCATGCGCGTACTTTTCGCTAATTGTTCCGTTGAATACAACGGTCGTCTAACCTCATTCTTGCCAATGGCGCCTCGCATGATCATGGTGAAAGCCGATTCTTCGGTGCTGATTCACTGCGATGGAGGCTCCTATAAACCCCTGAACTGGATGGCGGGGCCGGCTACTATCGAAGAATTACCGGTACCGCCCGAGGACGAGGCTGCCGGGATAGAGCAAGTGTGGCTAGTAGAATCGGCGAAAACTGGGGATCAGCTGAAGCTGCGGATCGGGGAGGTTTTCTCGGAAACCAGTTGCGAGCTGGGGGTGGATCCCGGACTGCAAAAAGATGGGGTGGAGGCGCACTTACAAGAGCTGCTAGCTGCCCAAGTCCCGGAAATCTTGGGATCTGGATGGGAATTAATCCGGCGGGAATATCCCACTCCGGTAGGTCCGGTGGATTTGCTGGTCTTTGACCCGGAGCTGAACCATGTTGCTATCGAAGTGAAGCGGCGCGGGGAAATCGACGGCGTCGAACAACTTACCCGCTATCTAGATTTGCTTTCTCGCGATCCGATTATGCCGGAAGTTCGGGGAATCTTTGCGGCACAAGTAATCAAACCGCAGGCCAGAACGCTTGCCGAGGATCGGGGGATTCGCTGTCTAACCTTGGATTACGATAGCATGCGAGGAGTAGACGACGCCGAATCGCGCCTGTTTTAAGCAATGACAATACAACTTATCGGGCAGGAGCATTGAAGCTATGAATGAAGTATTCGCCATCCGCGGACGAGTAGTAACCGCGAATCGCATCATTACCGATGGGGCAGTGGTAGTTTCCGGAGATGCCATTGTGTGGATCGGGGAATCAACTGCCGCTAAGGAAGCTGGTTTTGGTGACGAAATTTTGGCAGCCACCGCTCCTAGCGACGATCGCTACGTGCTGCCCGGGTTGATCGACGTGCACTGCCACGGAGGTGGCGGGGTTTCATTCCCCGATGCGCAAACTGAAGACCAGGCGTTGGCGGCAGTGGCTGAACATCTACGCTGGGGAACTACTTCTCTGGTAGCCTCCCTAGTTACCCAATCCCCGATGGTATTGCGCGAAAAAGCAGAATTATTGGCCGGAATGTGCGAGGCGGGTAAACTCGCGGGTATCCATTTTGAAGGCCCTTTCATCGCTCAAGGGCATTGCGGTGCCCAAAATCCCGCCCATATTCAAGCCCCGAATGCACCTTTAGCGCGCGAACTGTTGATTGCCTCGCGCGGTTATGCGGTGTCGATGACTTTCGCGCCTGAAAAACCCTATGCGATGGGGCCTTCCGGAGTGGCCGAAACGTTGATCGCGGGTGGGGCAGTTCCCTCCTTTGGTCATACCGATACCAGTTCCCAAAAAATGCGGGACGCCTTGGTAGAAGTACGACAAACCCTGCAACATGCGGCGCATGCCCGCTGCGCGCACGCCACGGTAACCCACCTATTTAACGGGATGGCACCGATACATCACCGCGAGCCCGGACCGGTTCCGGAGATCCTGGCGGATGCAGCCGGCGGCGGAGTAATCGTAGAACTAATCGCCGATGGCACTCATGTAGCTCCCTCTTTAATACGTAATGTTTATGAACTGATCGGGCGCGAACAGATGGTATTTGTTACCGATGCTATGGCGGCGACCGGTATGGGCGACGGTGACTACGTCTTGGGCGGACAAGCGGTAACTGTCAAAGAAGGCGTAGCCACTTTAAGCCAGCGCGGGGGAGGCCTCGCGGGGGGAACTTCCCATCTGATCAATCAGGTTAAAATCGCCCATAAAGCAGGAATCCCGCTGGTAGATGCGGTGTATTGTGCTTCTATGCAGGGGGCAAAAATCTTAGGCAACCCTCAGTTAGGGGAAGTGGCTCCCGGGAAATTCGCTGATTTGCTGGTCACCGATGCAGATTTGAATCCTATGGAAGTTTATAAACGCGGATCCCGGGTATTTTAAGTGGCTAGGCGCTCTCGTAAGCGTCCCTGGGGGGAGTATCGTCCGCTACGGATGGAATCTTTAGCTTCCATGCCGCGGGCAG
Organism: Varibaculum cambriense; assembly: GCF_002848005.1. Classification (GTDB taxonomy): domain Bacteria; phylum Actinomycetota; class Actinomycetes; order Actinomycetales; family Actinomycetaceae; genus Varibaculum; species Varibaculum cambriense_B. The sequence goes on from NZ_PKHX01000005.1 coordinate 121,135, forward strand.
TTTCCCGTCCAGATGGCGAATTTAAGGTGCAATACCTATCCCAGGCGCGTAAGACCTATCTGTGTCCCGGGTGCAGCCAAGAGATCCAGGTCGGACAGGCACATGTGGTGGCTTGGCGAACCGACTCTCTTTTCGGTACCCAAGCTGGTCTAGACCAGCGTCGCCACTGGCACCGCTCCTGTTGGGAACGCGGCCTCTAGATTTTTCCCGTTTGGAAATTCCTTAAAAACCGGAAAATGTAATTCCGTAACTATCACGCCAGTTTATGTGCCCCTGTCCGCCGAGCTGTGCGAAGATGGGGAATATGAACGTGGCTATCTTTACGCGTGATGCGCATAGAATGGCGGGCACTCCCGCAGTAGTTTTATTAGCAGCTTTCCCCTATGACCATCGGATGTGGGAAGGGGTGGCGCGTCGTTTCGAGGGCGTACCGGTGATCGCAATTGATCCTCCCGGGTTTGGCCATTCCCCGATTCCGTTAGATCCGCCCTCTTTAGAAATCTATGCGGATTATGTAGCCCAGGCGGTTCGTGCAGAAGGGGCTGAAAAAATACTAGTGTGCGGTAACTCTATGGGGGGATATACCGCACAGGCGATGATCGAACGGCACCCGCGCCTAGTGGGCGGAGTAGTGCTCGTGGGTACCAAAGCCGATATCGATACTCCGGCCGCCCGGGCTGCGCGCACAGAAATGGCAGTCGGCGCCTTGGTAGGCAGGGCACAGGAGCAACTGGTGAAGTCCATTCCCACTATGCTGGCCAAAGAGACTCTCACGGATTTCCCTAAGATTCCGGAGCTGATGGAAAAATGGATTAACGAGGCACCCGGGGAGGCCATCTCTTGGGCGCAGCGCGCTTTGGCAGCTCGTCCCGGCCGTCTGGAGACCCTGGGACGGGCACAAATACCGGCAATGGTGGTTCGGGGGGAACAAGATCAAAACTCCACTGCTGCGCAAGCCGAGGCAATGGCCAAGGCACTCGGCACCCGGGTGGTTTCGGTGCCCCGCGCGGGGCACCTGGTGCCTTTAGAAGCGCCCTCAGCGGTGGCACGGGCAGTGATGAGTGTTTATCGACGGATGTCCTGACTCTTATGCCGGGATTAATGTTAAAGGAGTCGGGCGGAAGCCGATTTTTTCGTGGCCGGATTAATGAGCCAGTATTTTAAAACAAGTTGCTGAATACCGCCTGAAAATTTTGGTATTTACCTGCTGAAACCGGAAAATATCGACCGCAGTGTGAGACTAGAAAGCACGGGCAGGCCTTAGCCCCCTACCTTAAAACTATGAGTTCGTATTCTGACTTTGACCTAGCATTGTCTAAGCTGCATCCCCATATGTATGGCAAGTATGTGTTCTTGTCAGAGCGGGATGGCTTGCCCGCGGGGTTAGAGCCGTTTGCGCAGATAAGAGAGGAAGAAGGACTCACCTCAATCGTGCCCTTAGAACAGGCAAAGGCTGCGGGTTTGGCCGCGGGGAAAAAGATCTATCGTCGAATTACTTTGGACTGCGACGTTTCCCTCGAAGAAACCGGGTTGACGTTTACTGTAGCTTCCCAGCTGGCCAGCCAATCTATTCCGTGCAATGTTTTATCCGGCCTGCATCATGATCACTTGATGGTGCCGGCAGCGCGGGCGCAAGAGGCAATATCCCTGTTAGAGCAGCTCTCCCAGCAAGCTAAGGGCTGGCTCCAATACTAAAAACTGGTAACTACCGGACAGTTTAAGGGAGTAAAGCCGTGCTGATCTGAGAAACGGTCGCACTGCTGCCGCCTACAAACACATTTTCAGTATTACGATCCGCTCCCGGCTTCCCCACTTTTTTCCCTTGCGGATCATAGATCCCAATTTTTGCTCCCACATAGCGGCGCTGCGAAAATCCAAACTTTTTTACCTGGGGAAACCCGGCCTCCAAGATGGCGTTAACCATCTCGTCCTCGTCGATCCAAGCCTCGTCATTATAGGAAACCACGATGGTTTTGGCTCGTACCCGGGTAAGCAGAGAAAAGAAACTTTGCGTCATAGTGCGCTTGGAGTTAAACGCTGAGCGGTGCTGATTGCCGCGGGCATCGACCCGTTTGCGCGCCACTCCGTAGGCTTCCGGGGCGTCCCAACGCACCAGGGTCTCCCAAATATGGTAGTTCGTAAAGTAACGGTGCTGGTTGTAGGGGGGATCGAGGTAGGCGAGATCCACTGCCGGTACTTGGTCAACCAGTTTGAGGGCGTCTCCTTGCAGCGCCTGTCCCTTGCCGGACAACAGCTGCGGCAGCCGCAGTTCTAACTGGTTATAGGAACGCGGCGCCCACTTTTTCAGATAGGCCATTTGGACTCCGGTGGTGGAATCTACCCGGTCGGCGGCTTCCATCAAGGAAGTTAGTAATATCGGGAATAACGGATCATCTTGCAGGTCAACCAGGTAATCCCGGCAAGCGTCGATGCGTTTTCCATTGTGGGGCTGGAAGAAGCGCGCCTGGCGGCAAAAAGTCTCGGTGAAATAACCCTCTTTACCTTCCAGGGAGCTCATGGCGTCTAGATGGGTGCGCAAGGTAGCGACATCAACGGTGTCCGCATCGGTCTCAATATAGGTGCGCGCCAGTTGATAACTATAGGAGGCCAGGTCGCAGGCAGTGGTGAAGATCCCGCGACGCTTAAACTCTTGGGCAACCCGGGTGGTACCGGAAAAAAGATCGAGAGCGCTGCGCGCACCGGCAGCGCTAGCAATGTTTCCTAAAGCGGGTACTAGGTTACGTTTTGACCCCAGATATTTAATCAACTGACCTCCTTCCCTTCCGCTCACTATAAACCAGACCCCCAGCATTTAACGCATCTGACTTACACGCGCTGGGAGTGGGCGAAAAATTGGCCGGAGGCAACTAGGCTGGAAGTATGGCAAAAGAGGAAGCAGCAGCCGCACGGGCGTTAGTTAAACTGGCAGATGGAACCGTTAAGCAACGAAATCAGTTAACTGGAACCGAAGTGTGGACTGTCCCGGGCCGGGGGCATCGCCCGCTTTCTAAGCCACAGGTTAACCCCACTCCTATTAGCGCCCAAGACCATACTTCTACTTGTGCGTTTTGCTCTGACCGCTATTTAGAAACCCCTCCCGAAAAATCTCGGATTGTACTGGGGGATCAGGAGCTTCCGGAAGATAAGACTACTAGCTGTGGTAGTTTTCGGATGGTTGAGGGGCTATCCGCGGAGCAGCTCAGCAAATATCCGGCAGATTTTCGCCGGATTCCCAACCTATTTGAGATCGTTTCCTACCAGTACTGGCATCTTAATCATGGCCATGAACCTTCCGATAAGGAACGCCAACATTTGGCGGAATATCTTTCTACCCCTACCGGGTATGACCATGTGCTCCGGGTAATGCGCGCTAAACTGCACCAATACGGGATGAATGATGAGGAGATAAATAGCCTCAGTGAACCGGAAATGTTGGGGCAAGCGAATTCATTCTTCTCGGGTGGGCATGATCTGATTGTGGCTAATCGGCATTTTGTTCCGGGAGCGACTGATTCCTCTCAGCTGGCTTCGGCCGGTACCCTCACTCCGGAGGAACATCATGCCTATACTGCCTTCACCGCCAGCGCGCTGCGAGAGCTCTACGACCTGGATCCGGCAGTCAAGTATGTGGCGGCTTTCCAGAACTGGCTAAAACCGGCGGGTGCCAGTTTCGATCACCTCCATAAGCAACTGGTGGCGATTGACGAATTTCCGGTTCAGACTACGCAGGAACGCGAACGTCTACGCAAAGATCCCGATATTTACCACACCATCTTGAAGATTCGGGCTACTCGCGGCCTTATCCTGGCGCAAAACGAGAACGCGATTGCGATGGCTGGGGTAGGACACCGTTATCCCACGATCGCAGTTTGGCCGCTCGGTAAACCCTGTAATCCTTGGGATGCCGGAGAAAAGAAGACGCGGGCGGTTTCTGATATTTTGCATGCGATCCATGCGGCTACCGGCGCCGATGTGCCTTGTAATGAAGAGTGGTACCACCGTCCCTTATCGGTTTCCACTCCCATGCGGTGGCGGATTTTGGTTAAATGGCGGATTTCTACCCTGGCAGGTTTCGAGGGCGGCACCCGGATTTATCTAAACACGATTGATCCTTGGGGGATTACGCGGCGAGTAGTTCCGCGCTTAAAAGAGCTACGCGCAGCCGGCAAGATTGCGAATATGCGCATTGGCGACGAAACTAAGGTTTCCCCTTCCCAACTAGATTAATCGGGGCAGACCTAGAAATCTCTGCCTGCGGGGCTGCCGGAAGCGAGCGTTAGGCAAGTAGACCTAAAAGGATCGGGAGGCTAACGCCTCCCGATCCTTGCATTAGTTATTCTATAGTTCAGTTTTCTCTGGATTTACTTATCGCTAGAGAAGCCTTCCTTGATTTTTTCAGCAGCAGCCTTCAGGTTTGCGCCGGCTTCTTCGGCCATGTCCTTGGCCTTATCCGAGAATTCGGAAACCTTATCTTTGATTTCCGCACCCACCTGGTCAGCTTTGCCTTCAGCTTCTACATTCTTGTCTCCGCTGACTTTGCCGGCAGCTTCTTTAGCTTTGCCACCCAAGTCTTCAGCGGTATTCTTAATCTTGTCGTCTAATCCCATTTTGTTCTCCTTTTATTTCTCGGAATCTACGCGATCCGCAGATCCTAAGTTACTTCGCCAATTCGTGGTTAGTCGTACCAGAATCGGCATGTTTATTCCTAAAACTTGATCGAGCCTAGCGATTGCCTGGTCAAGCTCAGCCTTTACTTCTCGAGGATTTGCTCCCTTATAAACCGCGGCGCTCAGCAGCAGTCCGGGCTGCTTCTTCACGTCCCAAGAAGCCACCTTCAAGGACGAGATCCAGCGGCTGTCGCTGATTTCGTCCTCGATAATCCCCTGGAGTAGCCCCAGATCGGCGGTAATCTCACCCTTTTTTTCTGAATCTTTCCCGGCTGCATTTAAAGCCAACGAGCGAATCTTGCCGCCTCCCTGAGAAAAGATCCAGCTGAGCAGCAAAAGGGCGACAATGATCGCGACTACAATCAGTCCCACCTGTACCCAGGAGTACTGCTGCCCCGACACTTTGAAGGTTGCTTGCTGAGCTAGCGAAGTGTATTCACTATCTAGACGCGAGCGATATTTGAGTACCAGGTCGCGCAGCGGCCTATAAGTTGCCGCTCCCACCAGTAGCCTCCCGCTGGCTAAGAAAAGCAGGCCAAAAAGAAATAACAGAATCCGGTTCAATGCCCGAGGTAGTTTTCTCATTTTTCTAGCCTCCCCTCTTGGCTGACCTTAATCGCGGTTTTTAGCCGGGGCTGCAGCTGCCAGGAAGCAGCTTCGTCCTTCGCAAGCTTAAGCATTTGCTCTTGGTCAATCGGGCGCCCGGTAGTGGGAGTGATGGTGCTTAGCGAGCGGCGTTTACTAACCGCGGTAGACACCGTTCCCTGGGGGAGACCGGCATCTTCGCGCATCAAGCGGGAAATTCCGGAAGCAATTACCGAGTCATCGGCCACGTAGGCAGCGCGGTCGTCTTTTAATGCGTGTTTACTTAAAGTCCCGGGGAGAATTGCCTTAGCAAGTAATCCCAGGCCGAAGAGCCCCAATACTATCCCTACGATAATTACTAGGGGGCGATATTTCTCCTGCAAAGCGGCAGGGGCTTGCTCCCACAAATCTTGGGGAGTGGCCAGCAGGGGAGGGCGGCCTAGCGCGGCCAGCACTCCCTCGGTAGCTAAATATCCTAACCCCGCCATCAGAAGCAGCGCCACGATGACGCTGATTAGCGCCCGGGAGGAATGAGTTTCCCGTCTAACTAAATACGACACATAAGGTCCGGATTTGCTGGATTGTTTACTCATTGCAGCTGCCTCCGTTCCTGGTGCTTGTAGAGTCCGGTTAGTCGCAGGTTTACCCGTCCCACTTGTACTCCAGCGATCTGACTAACGCGGGTAACGATATCTTGCCGAGCCTCACCTGCCAGTGAAAACACCGAAGTGTTCGGGGTTTGCCCAATGGTGTCCAGGGCGTCATAGTCCAGGGGGCAAGAAATATCTATCCCCAAGAGTCCCTGGTCGTCATGGGTGCTAACTTTAATCAACTCATTGGGAACCCTGATTCGCTCTCCGGTAGTGGCGGCCACAATGGTTTGGATCGCGCGTGCAGAGACCGTGGTGATACCCGCAAGCTCGGTTGGTTCCTTATCGGAATGCATGAGCCTCCTCCTTCTTAGTCGGAGGTGGTAGTGTGCTTGCCGATTAGGGCTTCACCCACGCCTTTCAGATCAAGCTTTCCCGAAGCCGCCCTGCCCAATACTGCCCCGATGGCCATAAACAGAACGGCGACTAAGAATCCGAAAAATCCGTGAGCTACGGCCATATATGCCAGAAAAGCACCACAAAAAATACCGGCGATGGTGGTCATCTTATTTTCCTTTCCGGCGAGAGTTACTTCAGATCCTTTTTGTCTTTCCCGTCCTCGTCTGCTTCATCGTCTTCATTGCCAGGTACGTGCACATCCGTAACCTTAATGTTTACCTCGGTAACTTCCAGTCCCACGAGCCCTTCGACAGCCGAGAAAATAGCTTCCCGTACCTTGTCGGCCACTTCGTGTACCGGGTAGGGGTATTCCACAATCAGCACTACATCCAGCGCAGTCTGGGTCTGCCCGATTTCTACCGAGATTCCCTGGGTGATGCTCTCCGAGGCGCCGACTTTAGAACGCAAAGCCCCCAGGGCGCGAGCAGCGGAGTTACCCAGATCGTAAACTCCAGGGATCTCTTTGATGGCGAGACCGGCAACTTTGGCCACTACCTGGTCGGCAACGGTGGTCAGTCCCTGGCCTTGATCCTCGGCAACGTTATTTGCAGGGATTAATTCTTTGGCTTCTTCGGTGGTGGGTACTACGGTCGGGTTCTTCTTATCTTTTTGGCTATTTGCCATGATCTCTATCCCTACTTGGTTGGGTAATATTATGCTTTCAACGGTCTATAACCAGCTATTTCTGTAATCCTGATTTTCATTGACCTAAATTCAGGGTATCGCTATTTGTCCCTCTAAGCGAGGGATGGGGGTGATTCTAATGCGCATCTAGCGGGGTTTTCTCGATAGGATCGCTCTATGGTTAAGCGACAAGATGAAGAAGAAACCGCTGGGCATAGCTCTGAACCTGCAGATATCAGCTCCTTAAGCAAAGGAACCCTTTCACCCTCAGAGAACCCTGCAGAAAATGCCGCTGTTGCGGCAGCCGTCGAGGAAGATAGCTCCTTGCCAGATACTGCAGGCGAGGACGAGCCGGCAGGCAAGCAGGAGCCGCAGGAGGAAACCGCGGGGAGTGCGCAGAACCGCGCCGCGGACGATGTGGCAGTGGTCGACAATGACCCGGCAGCTACCGACGAGGACCTAGCGACCGCCGATGATGAAGAGGAAGCTGGCGACCAGTTTGAGGTTCCGGAAATTTTGCCGCTAGCGGGCGGCAGGGAAGCTGCTGATCCGGCAGATCTGGAAACCCAAAGCGAAGAAAGTGAGCGAGTTTGGGGGAATCAAGCCGGCGGACGGGTTGACCGGGAGGAGGTCGCGGCTACTCGCTCTGGCTCGGCTTTCGACGTTGATCAGATTGCTTTGAAGAAAACTGAGCAAGTCAGGAAAACTCATTCCCGTTCGCGCACCGTTATCTCCTGGATCTTAGGGATAGCTGCCATAGTGGCAGCTATCGGGCTAGCGCTTTATGCTAGCGGGATTTGGCAAAAGATTTTCACGCCGTCCGGTGCCTCGTCTCCCCAGGAGGGAGCGCAGGCCTACTATGGGGCGCTACTAGATAAGGATGCGGCAACTATTTGTGCTTTAAGTTCCGAGGAAGCGCGAGGCGAACTGGTGCAAGCGGTCAGCCAAAAAACTGATCAAAATAGCGTGGAGCAGTGCACACAGGCAGTTGAGAAAGCTTTCGCGCAGTCTAAACAGTCGCCCACCGTGAAAATAGACGATCTGGTGTTTACCCCCGAGAGTAAGGCCGATGTCGGTGGGGCGAAAGCAGTATTGATTAAGGATAAGCAGGGTACCCCGCTGCAAATCATGGCTTGGCAGGAAGCGGACGGAAGTTGGTTCCTGGCGGGGCAGCAAACCCAGCAAAAGGTGATGATGAAATATCAGCAATCCCTGGTAGTAGGCGCTAAAGGAAAGAAGTAGGCTTTAGCGGTCTAGCTCGTCCTCGTCCTCGTCGTCGGCGAAACGCTCATCAATGTTGGGGTCTTGCGTGTCTTCGAGGGCGGGGGAGAGCTCTTCCCATTCCTCCTCGTGGTTTTCCCAATCACCGCTGGGGGAGAGCACCAGTTCGTCGCGGTGATCGCGGAAAGAATCCGCGTTAGCCATATAGACATAGGCTTGTACATCTTGGGTGGGTCCTTCCCAGGTGCTGTCTTCATCCGGGAATACCTCTACCCGCACGATTTGCCGAGTGTACATATTATTGGGATCGCCTTCCCCCAAGTATCCTTCGTATTCGTCGAGTTCTTCTAGGGTTTCTTCAAACAGGCGCTGTTCTACCAAGAGGATCTGTCCTACGATTCCGGTACCGCCGATAGAGCGGATTGCCATCGGATAGGACGCTCCGATATACAGAGAGGCCTCCCGCAGATAGGCCGGGGCGAATTCGGTCACCGCGGCTTTCAGACTGGAGCCAAAGCCGCGCGAACCGAGTTTCAAGGTGCCGTAGACGAATAAAGGTAGGTATCGCGTGCTCATGCTCTTATTTTCTCAGTAACTAGTGGATTTAGGGCGTCTTTGGGTCGGCGTTTTGGTCTGAGATTTACCCTAATCCTCAAAGGGGAGCGATATTTGCTGGTAAAAGGATTTTCTTTGTTTTTTACGAGGCTAGAAGCAGTAAAAAAGTAAAGTTGAGTCTATAAGACTTAACTTTTCGCCTCCAGAATAATTTACTAGCACTAAGGGGTTTAGAGTGCCAAAATAATAGACGTGAGGCCGAGAAACTCTCGGCGAGAAGATTTCCCGCTTTGCGGGGGTAAGGAGTAATCATGGTTCGCAGGTATGATCCCTTCCGCCAGATGGAAGCAATTTTTGATGACGCCATGCGTCAAGGTCCCTCCCGGGCAGCGATGCCCCTGGATCTTTATCGCGATGGGGAAAAGTTCATCGCCCTCTTTGATCTGCCGGGGGTAGATCCGAATAGCGTAGATATCGATATCGAGGATCGCACCCTCACTATTCGTGCCGAGCGCAAATCTCCTGAAATCGCGGGGGCTCAATGGCTCACCCACGAACGCCCCTTCGGTACTTTTGCCCGCCAGCTCACCTTGGGTAATGGGGTAGCTCTTGACCAGGTAGAGGCGGAGTATGTGGACGGAGTCCTCAAGCTGGTTATCCCGGTGGCCGAAGAAGCTAAGCCCCGTAAAATTGCGGTGCAGCGCGGCAGCCGCCAGATCGAGGGTAGCGGCGAAATCCTAAATGATGCCGAATAGTAGGGGACTACGACCCCAAGGGTAATAGCCCCTGGTAGCATCAAATAATTTTTTTGAGGGTGGGGACGCAGCTAAGCTGCGTCCCCACCCTCATTGGGTTTTACCCCCAGGGGTGCTTGCCGGCTATGCCCGCTGCGCTTTCCTCCTGGTTCTACTGATTACCAGCGCGGTGCCAGCGGCGGTGAACAAAGCTGCCGCGTACAGGTAGAGTAGCGCATTAGCACCAGTCACCGGGCCGGGAGACACCACCGGCTTATTTTCCTTCTTTTCCGGTACCGGGGTCACTACTTTATCTACAAATACCGGGGTGATCACCGTGTCCTCACTGAACTTATGCCGCTTATTGAAGTCATAAACTCCCAGCTTAGCTAGCCCCTCATTTTGGGCAGCTTTATTAGCAGACCAATGCTTAAACCCGGAGGAGGCCTTTTCTTTATCAGTTACCTCGATTTCGGGGATTTCTACCCAAGCTTTGGGGTTCACCCAATAGCTCTTAATGGTCTGATTACCCAGTCGGCTGGTGGGATTCACCGTTACCTTTACATAAGGCTTGCCATCCAGTAGTTTCACTAAATCACCATTACCGGTGGTTGCTGCCTTCAAGAAGTCAGGCATCGCGCCAGCGGCAAGACCGTCGTACCGGTTCTTATAAACTTTTATTGGTAGATCGATCTCTTCAATCTTTTCTCTGTCTGCAAACTTAACTTTCGCTTTCAGGTTTACTTTGCGGACGAGTTCCTCCGCATCAGTCTTTCCCTTCTCACTTACCAGCTTGTAGAGATCATCCCGGGTGGCTACCGGGTTACCGTTTTCATCTACAAATTCTACGGTGGCGTCCTCCGGAAGCTTAGTTATCTGGGTTTTATCTTTACTCTGCAGTTGAATAGCTGCTCGCAGCTCAGTAAAGCTAGGCACGAAATCATTGGTCCAGGTGCCAGCCGGGTCATCAAAGGACTCGGTAGTTACTACGTCCTTGGCTATCAGATCCGCCCAATCGAACTGAGCAGTGAAGGTATGGTCTTTGGTGATCGGGGTACCCCGCGCTAACAGCGGTTCTTCAGCCCAGTTTTTAAAGCTCTTACCCCCTTCTGGGGTTATGTAGTACTTATTTTCATCTGGCTTCTTTCCATTTCCCAATTCCTGGGGAACTGGAAGCAGGTCAGACTTAATGCCCTTAAGTACCACGTAATGGATTTCCTTGATGGGTTTTCCTTCACTGTCAGTACCAAAGGAGCCGCCTTTACTGGCCTTGAAGGTTACCCGGACGTATCCGTCCGGAGTCGGGTCATTTTGGGGTACTTTGATGATTCTTACATCCTGATAGTAGAAGGTAATCTCATCGGAACCGGTACCATTGATTCCTTTAAATTCATTGGTATCTTCATCTACATCGTAGAAAAGCTGCTGTTGTCGCGCAGACGTCAGCCGCCACCCGGTTATCGGCTTGTAGTTGCGAGCATCGTAATGCCGTGCCCCACTGGTGACCGCTTCTTGATCCAAGATGCGGTATTTATTTATGATCTCTTTCTTTTCCGCAGCGGTAGTGGCTTTCGCTAGCTCCGCCTTAGCTCTTTGATCCACATAGTTGACCTTGTAATTACGGATCCGGAAAGGACGATAGAAGAAGTGGAACTGGTTGTCCTTGAATTTTGGATTATCAACTAAATTGCCGTTTTCTAAAATCTTTTCTGGCTCTACTTTAAAGGTTTGAAAGTAGGTGTTATTAAATCCCGTACGCTGGTTATATTCCTGGTAAATATCTTTTATTCCTTGATCTTCCGATTTTTCTAGCTCCTCACCAGTAGCTAGAATCCACTTGTCGCTTTGCTGAGAGCCGATAGCGGCCGTATATTGACCGGCGCGTTGGCCATTCAGGGTATCTTCCGCAGGATTAGGATTTACTTTAGTATCCTTTGCAAAATCTTTATCCAAGAAGTGGTGGGAAACCTTTACATCCACCATGTCATTTTCTACCCAAATTGCTTTCAGGTAAATGGGACTTACTACGTCGTTACCGTATGAATAAAGTTCCGGAACCCCATAGATGTCGTGATAAGAGGTATCGACTTCCTGGGTGTAGTTACCTTTAGCGTCTTTCCTATAGCGCAGTACCTCCCAACCCATGAAGCTATAGCCTTTCCGGGTTGGTTTTTTCGGTTCTACCAGTTTTTGCCGCTGGACGAGGGTAAATACTTGCTTGTCTCCCTCATTTTTTCCCTTTACTGGGTAGGTAATATCTTTTCCTTCACCGGCATCACCCTCGGTAATAGTTTTTTGCTCTTTAGCCAAGGTACTGGGGTCAATATCAGCTAAGGTACCTCCAGCGGGATCAAAGGTTACCTTCCACTTGAAGTCTGGCTCCCCCCACTTGGCGTAGAGGACAAGGGCATGGGCAGGCATGGTTTCATCGCTAGTCGAAACCATTTTCAGCCCGGCAGGGTCTAAAGCCCAGCCCTTGAACACCATATTGGGCGCAAGCCCCGCTGGCCTTTTGATGCGAGATTTTCCATTGCCATCCGATTCTAAGAGACCGTCTAGACCCATGCTGGACAAAGTATCAACATTATTTAGGTTCAGATCCTTTAAAGGTTTTTTATAAAAGATATCTGTTTGTTCGTTCTCGGCATAATCACTGTCAGCCTTAATTGTCGCGGGGTCGTTATTGAAACGTAATTTATACTTATTGCGTTTGTAATAGAAACGAATATAACCATTTGTTTTAAATGGGTCGGTGCCTTCTAGTGGGTCACCCCATTCATCGGCACGATTAAAGAAAGTATACATAAATTGCATTTCACCCTTGGGGTGTGGTTCTCCCCCTTCATAGGGATCCTCTACCGTTTCAGTCGGAAATTCTTTTATGTCTGCCCGCTCGTCGTTCATTGCTGCGAGCTCATCTGCGTCCAGCGGTATCGATTTCACACGACCCTCGTAAGGGGTAAAGCCTTGGACTATTGGAGCCGGATGATTATAGTCGGGACTACCCGTATCAGCCTTGTTTCTATAAAGGTCGTAGTCTATAATCTTCTCATATTTTTCTTTCGGATCCCTGCCATCCCAGTCCGGGTTTTCTTCGAAGCCATCCATCCAAAAATCCATGTGGTGAGGAACAGCCTGCCAGCTTGGGTCTCGTGAACCCGATTCCCAGATACCAAAGGAAAGCGTAGTGAAAGTTGGTGGTGTAGCCTTGATAGTGACACCGGCGCCAGCATCAATTTCACTGGTGTAGCCGCCCAGATTATTGTAGCCAGGCACATCTACGAACTCTTGTGCCGTTAGCCGGTAAGGAGGAGTGTCGCGGTACTCGAATCTTGGAGAAGCGTAGTTCGGTGTCCACCCAAAACTTTGCTTACCATCAGAAAATCCCTTGGTTTCTAAGGCGTCATTCGGCCAGTCTAACAGTCGCTGGTTAAATCTGGCTTTGAAGTGGTAGGGGTGTCCTGGCCACCCTATTTTTTTGTGATGTCGCCAAATTTCAGGATAGAAAGTATCGTTTGTAGAATTTGATTTTGTAAAGTACAGGTCATAGACTTGTCGGTCGAAATAGATGTTATAGACGGTCTTGCCGGTAGCGGAAACAGGCTTTACGCTACCTGGAGCATTCGGATCAGCGTTTTCGCTATTCGTTAAATCCTTATTGTAGGTGTAGAACTTATTGAGATATGGTAACCGACCATAATAGAATTTTTCACCCCTCCAAATTTTATCTAAACGAGCTTGATCCAAATCGGGGAATACCACGTCCTTTACTGGCTCTGCTGCTAAATCCGGGCGGTGACCCGTGTTCTGGTTCTTATACACACGAGTGCCCACGAATTCGTACTTGTCTAAAAGGGAAGCGTCCTTAGCATGGTCAGCCTTTTCCGTCCAGAATTGAATCGCATAATCCGCTTTAGGTCTATCCTCCCAGACAGCGGTAAATTTTACATTGGTAGCTGGCATTATGAGTTTAGCGTCCAGATCCGTGATTGCGTTTCCGGAGCCATCTTTCATGAGTTGCCCCGCCGGAAAAGTAGTTTTTGTTCCGTTCACGGTGCCTTCAAGATTCACTGACGGCTTCCAGCCAACAAACGTCGCCCCAATTTTGGTGGGGATATCAGATTCCGCGATAGGAGGAATAACTTGTCCGTAGTAGAGGGTGCGGGAAGGAACTTCCGTACCCCCATCGCTGTCGAAAGTAACGTCAAAGTGGTTACGGTTGTAACGGTATTCAACGAAAAAAGTCTCAGTATTCTGGGGAACCTGGACGGGAATCGAATCTGCTTCGGGGATAAAGCCCTTAATCTCAGAGTCAGGTAAAGGTTTGACTGCCAGCGTGGAGCCGACCTTACCTGGTTGAGTTTTCTCAATTATCTTTGTTTCCCCGGGCTTTGGGCCGTATTTATCGAAATCATTAAGTTCTTGGAAAACATGCTTGATTTTGATGTGGCTTTCTTTGGCTTTGTAGTTGAAGTCTCGGGATTTTTCATAGGTGTTTTCCGTCTTGGTGCCGGTTTGGCTTTCTGCCACTACGGTCTGGTAGTTGATCAGAAAATCGTTAATAGGGGTGCCGTCATCCTGCTGAGGCTTGGCGTATCCCGGGAAATCCGGCAGCTTAATAGTCTTCTTGACCTTGGCTTTTTCCCCATCGGTAGCGTCCGCCCCGACGGTGGCGACATAGGGCTGGTAGTTGACGACATAGTCTCCGTCTCGTTCAACTTTATAGTCGCTACGGAGAGTGTAGATATCGGGTTGCGCCGGGTTCGCAACGAAATCCTTTGCGTTGGTGCCGGCGGGTAGCTTTACTGGCTCCGCTTTTAGATTATCCGCGTATTTGCCGGGTTCGGCGGCTCCCGCTTCCAGCGGTCGGGATAGAATCATGGCTCCTGGAAGTATTAATGCTAGCGCTAGCATTAGGGTCAGGGTTTGCCTTAGCGAAACTTTCACGGGGACTTCCTACCTCCGAAACCGACATTCCTTTTTGAGGGCGAATATCGGTGTTTTATATATGGATTTTCGGTAATTAGAACACTATAAATTTAATATAAGGTAGCAGTATAAAGCAACTGTTCAGGGGGGTCTCATAGTGTTAAAGTCCCCTCTTAGGGGTACCTAAGTTATTTCCCATGCAGAGGTTTTCCCCGGGGTGCTGCAAATGTTTTAACGCTTAAAACCCCCTATGTTCAAGTTGCTCGCGTGTGCGAGCAGTGAACTCAATAATCTGACTAGCGACGGTTACCGGATCAAAAACTTGCAAGAGGTGGCGGGAAGAGTCGGCGCGCACTAAGCGGGCATCTATTGCGCGAGCAAAAGAAGTAAGCCCTTGCCAGGTTTTACTGTTGCGGCGGTGAGCTGCGGAAATCACCAGCTGGGGGAGCTGGCGATCCAACAGGTCAATCTCTTGTAGGTCTTGCCAGGCCATATAAAAGGAAGGTTGTTCGCGGGCGGCGCCGCGGTAAATCCAAGCGAGGAGCTTTTGCTCTATTTCCTGATAGAGGGGGCCCGCGCCCTCGCAATTTCCTTCAAAAGAGGGGTCTATTTGTACGATTCCTACCGGGCGTACCCGGGAAAGCGTGCGGGATTTTAGTAGCTGCGCCGCCCAAACTCGCACCAGCATCGCCCCATAAGAGTGTCCTACCAACACTATAGGCAGAGGATTATCAAAGGTAGCTCCCAGGTGGCGTGCAGTTTTTTCTCCGCCCGCTCGCATCTCGGTTGCTAGGCTTTGCCAAGTTACCTCCCCGTCCTCGTCGGGGCGTAAAATCGGGGAGCGAGTGGAGCGGGCGCAGTAAAAAGCGCGACAAAGAATCGGGAACGTCAAGTTCCAGCTGCGCATAGACCCGCCCAGTCCGGCCTCTAGCCAGATAAGTGGCTCCGGCTTGGCCGCACAAGTTTTTCCAATCTGCACCCGCATGTAACCAATTTAAGGTAGGAAGCTACTCTGGGCGAAGCGTTTATCGCTGCGCAATGGTAACGGAGTAGGAGCGTCCGGTGCGATCGGCAAAATCGCCTGCCAGTTCACAACGCTAGCCATTGCTAATTTATCTCGATGTCGAGTAAAGTTGATAGTGAGGACTTAAAACTACAGCTTTTGGAGTTATTCATGGCAAAGATCAAAGTAGTCGGCCCGATCGTCGAACTAGACGGCGATGAAATGACCCGCATTATTTGGCAAAAAATCCGTAACGAACTGATCCTTCCCTACCTGGACGTGGATCTTCGTTACTACGACCTCAGCGTCGAAAACCGTGATGCCACCGGTGATCAGGTCACTATTGATGCCGCTAACGCGATTAAAGAGCACGGCGTAGGGGTTAAATGCGCGACCATTACCCCCGATGAGGCGCGAGTGGAAGAGTTCGGGCTAAAGAAAATGTGGAAATCCCCCAATGGCACTATCCGCAATATCCTGGGCGGGGTGATTTTTCGCGAACCCATTATTATGAGCAATGTACCGCGCCTGGTGGGCGGGTGGACAAAGCCGATCGTGGTCGCCCGCCACGCCTTCGGTGATCAATACAAGGCTACTGATTTCAAGATTCCCGGCGCGGGCAGCCTGACTATTACTTTCCATCCCAAAGATGACTCCCAGCCCATCGAACACACCGTGGTGGAATACCCCGAAGGTGGGGGAGTTGCCATGGGAATGTACAACTTCAACGATTCCATTAAAGATTTTGCCCGCGCCTGCTTCCGCTACGGCCTGCTGCGTGGTTACCCGGTTTACCTGTCCACCAAGAACACTATTTTGAAAGCCTATGACGGGCAGTTCAAAGATATTTTTGCCGACATTTATGACGCCGAGTTTAAGGCACAATACGAGGAAGCCGGCCTGCACTATGAACATCGATTGATTGATGACATGGTGGCTTCTTCCCTTAAATGGGAAGGTGGATATGTTTGGGCCTGTAAGAACTATGACGGTGATGTGCAATCCGATACGGTAGCCCAAGGCTTTGGCTCTCTGGGGCTGATGACCTCGGTACTTATGACTCCTGATGGGCGCACTGTCGAGGCCGAGGCCGCGCATGGTACGGTAACCCGGCACTATCGCCGCTGGCAGCGCGGAGAAAAGACCTCCACCAACCCGATTGCCTCTATCTTTGCTTGGACTCGCGGTCTGGCGCATCGCGGCAACCTGGACAACACCCCGGAAGTTTCTCATTTCGCACACACTCTGGAAAAGGTCATTATTGACACCGTGGAAGGTGGGCAAATGACCAAAGACCTAGCGCGCCTGATTGACGAGGATCATCCCTGGCTAGACACCGATGGGTTTATGAATGTGCTCATTGAGAACCTGGCTAAGCAGCTAAAGCAAGATGCTTAACCTAAATCCCAGTTGACCTTGGGGTTTTAACGGGTGACTTCCGCCTGGAAATCCCCGAGCCTGCAGGCTTCTTCGGGGCGGACGCAAAGAAGAAGCGTCCGCCCCGATTTTTTACGCTGGTCGCATCGTTGAAATAGGCTAGTATTGACTTTAGAACTGACCGTTCAAAAATAGGGTTGCTAGCTATCAAGGCAGGGAGGGGAACAGTGGCAAAGAATTCGCAGACAGAAGTGAAGTGCTATCTGTTGGTACTGCCTCCGATGCCACACAATTCCCCGATGCTGAGCACCGTTATGCGAGTTACCTTCGAAGCTGCCAAGATGGGGATTGATTTAATCCCGGTGCAGTTAAACAGTGATCAACTCGATGTTGACGCGCTGGCTGACAACGCAAAACTTATCGGCCCTATTTTGCCACTGGTGTCCTTTAGTGCAGAGCAAAATAAGCAGTTACAAAGCCTGGGAGTATCGGTCGAGCCGGCAATTTTTGCCACTGATTCCCCCATCTATCCGGTAGTGGCAGCCCTCTATGGCGCCTCTGGCCGGGCGATGGCCTCCCGAATGGTTTCTTCTGGGCACCGCAACCTGGTGTACTTGTGTTCTTCCAGCCCGATGCTAGAAAACTTAAACCAGTTGCGTTATGCCGGGGTACTGCAAGGGTGTATTTTCGGCGGTTGCCCCACGCCCACCATGTTGACCACCGAATATAACTCTCCTAATCTTTCTGGAGAGCTAGTGCAACTGTTTTCAAAGAATCCCGGGGTTGACGGGTTTATCTGCCATAACGATTTCCTGGCGATGGAGGTTATCCAGGCGCTTAGGATGTGTGGACGCATGGTTCCCAATGACTGTGCCGTTATCGGGGTGGGCAATGCCCCCGAAGGGCAACTATTCAACCCGCCGCTCACCTCTATCGATTTCAATCCCGAAGTTAGCGGGCAGATCTATGCCCAGGCGCTCGCTAAATTCTTATCCGGAGAAAAGATCGATGCGCCAGATCCCAAAGAAGTTGACAAAATGATGACGCTGGTTGCCAGGGGAAGCGCCTAGGTACCAGCCTTCCAGAGGAGGAACAATGGGGCTACCCACGCAACCGGAACCGAAACGGATAGGAGTCTTAACCTCGGGCGGGGATGCCCAGGGCATGAACGCCGCGGTGCGGGCAGTCGTGCGCACGGCATTAAAAATGGGTGCGCAGCCGTATGCAATCCTGGAGGGTTGGCAGGGAGCAGTTACCGGCGGTGACATGATCAAACCGATGGGATGGTCAGATGTTTCTAGCGTGCTCAATAAAGGGGGCACCGTAATCGGCACTGCCCGCTGCAAGGAGTTTCGGGAACGCTCCGGGCTGCGTAAAGCTGCTAAAAACTTGGTTCTAAAAGGGATTGATCGCCTGATTTCGATTGGCGGTGACGGCTCCCTAGCCGGTACTAATGAGTTTCAAGAAGAATGGTCCAGCCTGCTGGAAGAATTAGTACAGGCGGGAGAACTAACCCCCGAGCAGGTAGCCGGACACGAAAAGTTGCGAGTAGCCGGCCTGGTTGGTTCTATCGACAATGATTTAGTTGGTTTTGATATGACCATCGGCACCGACTCGGCTCTACAGCGAATCCTGGCGGCTCTGGATGAACTCTCCTCGACTGCCGCCTCCCATCGCCGTACTTTCGTAGTAGAGGTTATGGGGCGTCATTGCGGGTATCTCCCGCTGATGAGCGCGGTTGCCCGCGGGTGTGACTATGTGTTTATCCCCGAAGCTCCTCCGGAAGAAGGCTGGCAGAAAACCCTGGCCAACAAACTGCAAGCTGGACGCGAGGCCGGCAGGCGCGAATCCATCGTCTTGGTAGCCGAAGGCGCTATCGATCATGAAGGTAATCCCATTACCGCCAATGATGTATGCGATGCCCTCGAACAAGAAACCGGTCAGCGCCCGCATCTGACTATTTTGGGGCACGTACAGCGCGGGGGTACGCCCTCGGCGTATGATCGCTGGATGCCCACTGCCCTGGGATATGCAGCAGTGTATGAAGTGCTACATCAGGATCAAAGCTCTGAGCCGGTGATTATTGGTGCACGTAATAACCGAGTCGCTCGCCTGCCCTTGATGAAAGCAGTAAACGATACTCGCGCGGTTGCCAAGTTCACCAAGGCGAAAGAATATGAAAAAGCAGTGCAGGCACGGGGACGTTCCTTCGGTGAGATGCTGGCACTTAATGAAGTAATGTCGACTCCACCCCAGCAGGACGAACTACCGGAAGATGCTCGGCGGGTAGCAATTATGCACGTAGGGGGACTGGCTCCCGGGATGAATACCGCCGCTAGAGCGGCAGTGCGGCAAGGTATTGACCGGGGATTTGAAATGCTAGGAATCTACGGTTCCTTTGAAGGTCTCATGTCCGGAAACGTCAGGCAGCTGGCTTGGGAAGACGTTGAAGGTTGGGGTTTTGATGGAGGCGCGGAGCTCGGAACCTTGCGTCCGATTCCCCGGGTGGAAGAATATTATGCGATTGGACGAGCTCTCGAAGAACAACGCATCGACGCCCTAATCGTAATCGGTGGCTACAACGCCTATTTGTCGATTAATCAGATGCGCCAGGAAACCTCGCGTTACCCGGCGTTTAACATTCCCATGATCTGCATTCCGGCATCAATCGACAACAATTTGCCGGGATCCGAGCTTTCTATCGGAGCTGATTCTGCCCTCAATAATGCTGTCTGGGCGCTAGATCGTATCCGAGAATCTGCGGCTGCCTCTCGGCGCTGCTTCGTAGCCGATGCCATGGGACGGCACTGCGGATACCTCTCCTTAATGTCGGGTATCGCGGCAGGAGCCGAGCTGGTTTACCTAGATGAAAATCCATATGACCTGCAAGATCTAGCGGGCGACGTGAAAATGATGCGGGACTCTTTCCGTGATGGTCGTCGCCTTTGCCTGGTTCTACATAACGAAGAAGCCGGGGGTGAATATGACCGAGAATTCATTGCCTCCGTGTTTGCGCAAGAATCACAGGGGCTATTCGATGTGCGTCACTCGGCTCTGGGACATTTACAGCAGGGGGGAGAACCCTCGCCCTTTGACCGCATTTTAGCTACTCGCCTGGTGCGGGCAGCGATTCAAGAGCTCAGCGAACAATTCGCGCAAAATAGAAGCGAGCCCTTAGGGGTGGGACTGTCAGCTCAAGGAATAGAAACCTTCCCCTTACTGCAAATGCAACAAAAGGTTGACCCCAAGGTGCGTCGCCCCCTCAACCAATGGTGGTTGCCGCTGGTTGATATAATTTCGGTGGTTTCCCGCGACGAATGGGACATTGAAGTCCGTCCGTTGCCAATTACCAACCTATAACCAAAACCAATTCGAACAGGAGAAAACATGAGCGCCCCGATTGACCCCAGCACCACCCAGGCCTGGCAAGAGCTAACTAATCTTGCCGAATCGTTCCAGGCGGATCTCGCCGGTTGGTTTGAACAACAACCCGAGCGCGCCGAACAGCTCAGTTTTACTGCCGCTGGGTTGCGGGTTGATCTGTCAAAGAACTTGGTAACCGCCCCCGTATTGGAGGCACTGGCTCGCTTGGCCGCGCAAACCAAAGTCGAAGCTCACCGCGATGCTATGTTCGCGGGGGAACATATTAATACCACCGAGGATCGCGCGGTACTCCATACCGCGCTGCGGCGTCCGCGGGAAGATAAACTCGAAGTTGATGGGCAGGATGTTTCTGCCGATGTAGCTGGCGTTTTAGAGCAAGTTTACGATTTTGCTGAAAGAATACGGGCAGGCAAATGGCTCGGGGTTACCGGAAAACCGATTAGCACGGTAGTAAATATCGGGATCGGAGGCTCAGATTTGGGTCCCGCCATGGCCTACGAAGCGCTACTTCCCTATGTGAAACCGGGACTGCAGTGCCGTTTCGTATCGAATATTGATCCCACGGATCTTTGCGAAAAAGTGAAGGATCTAGATCCGGAAACCACCTTGTTTATCGTGGCTTCCAAAACTTTCACTACCCTGGAAACTCTCACCAATGCCCGGGCGGCTCGCACCTGGCTGCTAGACCAGCTGGCTGCTCGCGGAATCTGGGAAGGCAAAGATAGCGCTGCGCAGCTGAGTGAACCGGACTCCCGCCAGGCAGTGTCTAAGCATTTCGTGGCAGTGTCTACCAATCTTAAGGCAGTAGCCGAATTCGGTATTGATCCGGATAATGCCTTTGGTTTTTGGAATTGGGTAGGAGGACGCTACTCGGTAGATTCCGCAGTCGGCACTGCGCTGGCCGTGGCCATTGGGAAAGAAGGATTCTCTGATTTCTTGGCCGGTATGCACGCTATGGATGAACATTTCCGGACGGCTCCACTCAGTGAGAACGTTCCCCTGCTGATGGGGCTAATCAACGTGTGGTACCGCAACTTCTTGCAGGCGCCCACCCACGCGGTCTTACCCTACTCCCAGTACCTGCATCGTTTCCCCGCCTACCTTCAGCAATTAACCATGGAATCCAATGGTAAAGCCGTGCGCTGGGACGGGGCAGCAGTAACCTACGATACCGGCGAAATTTTCTGGGGAGAGCCCGGCACTAACGGTCAGCATGCCTTCTATCAGCTGATTCACCAAGGCACCCAAATGATTCCTGCCGACTTTATTGCCTTCGCTAATCCTACTTGGCCGCTTAAAGATGGTGACAGCGATCAGCACGAGCTGTTCTTGGGTAATTTCTTTGCTCAAACTCAGGCGCTTGCCTTTGGGAAGACCGCTGATCAGGTACGTGCCGAGGGTACCCCGGAACCCATCGTACCGGCTCGGGTTTTCCCCGGAAATAAGCCATCGACCTCAATCATGGCGTCGCGGCTAACCCCCTCGGTATTGGGACAGTTGATCGCCCTCTATGAACACATCACTTTCGTGCAAGGGGTCGTGTGGGGGATTAACAGCTTCGACCAATGGGGCGTGGAACTGGGCAAACAGCTCGCCAAAGCCCTAACGCCGGCAATCGCCGGTGACAAAGAGGTCTTGGAGCAGCAAGATCCTTCCACCAAAGCATTGATCAACTACTACCACGCCCATCGCGAAAACTAGCCTGTATTAACGCGGGGGCTAGATTTTGTCCGAGTCGGCTAGGCGGGCGCAAAATTTGGAAAACGTCGCTACGTTTTCCAAATTTTTGGGCAGGAGGAAAAATCTAGCCCCCGCATTTACCGCCGCACCAACCTATTCCTGGGAACGGCGATATATGTTTTCAAGCGGGAGGAAAAAACTAGCCCTTGCGCCAACCGTGAAGATCAGCCCCCGAGCGCTTTTACCGCACCAACTCTTGTTTAGAGGCTGGCGATGTAGCTTTGTAGGCTCTGCTCGCCGCTGACTCGTACCCGGGGATATTGGCGGAAATCGGCGCCGGGCTTTACTTTTCCGTATTTGGTGGTGAAGGCGGCTTTGATGTCTAGCTCTTTAACTGCTGCCAAGCCTTCCTCGGTAACATCTCCGAAAGGATAGGCGAAGGCATCTCGGCTTTTTACCAGATCAATGGCTTTTGTGAGATCCGCCTTGATCTGATCCTTATTCAGCGCACTAATCAGTCCGCCGTGCCCAATATGTCCTCCCGGTTTATGCATATCCCAAGAGTGGGACTGGTAGTCAACATAGCGGCTGGGATTATTGCGGATCGTCTGCTGGCTGGCAGCAAGAGTTCCAATCAAAAAGGAAGTAGCCGGGATCTGATACTTGTCTAATAGCGCTCGCCCATGTTGCAAGAACCCGGGATCTCCATCATCAAAGGTGAGGATCACGCTTTTTGCTGGGAGGGCAATCTGGTTATCAGCCCAGGCCCTTAACTCAGAAAAGCTGGGGTGGTAAAAGTTATTAGTTTTTAGCCAGTTAAGTTGTTCTTCGAGTTTCGGGATCGAAATAAAATTATTATTCAGCTGGTTGGGCGGATTTTGGGGGTCATAGACGTTGTGATACATCATCACCGGAACGCCGGTTTTAGCCCAGTCTCGGGAGTCGGGGTTAACTACTGCGATCTTCCGTTTCGTAGTTGCCTGAGCATTATTACTGGTACAGAGATACTCGATGGTGTATTCCCCAATTTTTTGGGTATCTACTTTGCCCGTTGCCTCCACTTTGTCTACCATCCCGGAACGGTCATCAATACAGTAGGCTCCGGATTCAATATAGGGATCGCCGCGCCGGACAATGGTATTCGCGTCCCCATGTAATCCCACCGTCAGATGCGGGGAATCTACCGGTGACGAAGTAGGCGACTTGAAGCGTGGGAGTTCCTTTGTCGCGGTACTTTTTGCGGGTGCCCCCGCTTTCGGGGTACCCGAAAAGAAGGTAAACGCTAAAGCAGAAACGATGGCTACCGCCAGGAGTGATAGCAGAAATATTCCCACTCGTGTCCCCAGAGATCGTCGGGGACGGGTGGTCGCGTGGCGAGGGCGAGGCATGGCCGGGGTGCTTAGAGGCGATCCATGGTGTCGGGGTGAGAACCGGAGCGCCCGGCCTCGCCCATATCCAGGGAATCTAAATCCGCTTTAGCCTGTGCATCTAGCTGGAAATCAAAAATATCCAGGTTTTCTTTAATGCGTTCTGGGTGAACCGACTTGGGGAAGAGGACGTCTCCGCGCTCAATACCCCAACGCAGTACTACCTGGGCAGGAGTTTTCCCTAGGCGCTTGGCCGCCGCCACTACTTTTTCTTCCCCTAAAACATTTCCACGTGCCAGGGGCGACCAAGCTTCGGTCACAATGTGGTGGCGGTTATGGAATGCGCGCAGCTCATTATTGGAGAATTGGGGATGAATCTCTACCTGGTTGACTGCCGGGGTGACCCCTGTCTCCGCAATTAATCGCTCCAGGTGATTGATCTGAAAGTTCGAGACCCCCACGGTACGTGCGGTTTTGTCATACTGGAACTCCAGGAGAGTGCGCCAGGTCTGCACGAAATCGCCACCGTAGAGAGTGGGAAGCGGCCAGTGAATCAAAAATAGATCCACATAGTCGGTGCGTAAATCTTCCAGGCTTTGCCGGAAAGATTTCCGGGCGTCCTCGGGGAGGTGCTTGTCGTTATTGAGTTTGGTGGTCAAGAAAATTTCGTCGCGGGGAATCCCGGACTCTTCAATGGCGCGTCCCACTTCCGCCTCGTTGTGGTACATTTGCGCGGTATCGATATGGCGAATCCCTAGATCCAGGGCATATTTCACCGCATCTACGCAATCTTCCGGGGCGATTTTGTAGGTTCCAAAACCGAATTGCGGAATCTGGTAACCGGTGGAAAGTCCCACACTGGGAATGGACAGGGCGCTCATGTAATCATTCCTTAATTCTCGACTGCATTTGCCCCTATTGTTACCTGAGCGCCGCCCTCTTTGGGTAACATTGCTAGCTAACTCACGCTTTTGCCCGCACAGCTCCCCGGGGAAACCGAAAATAAAATGGTTCTACCAGCTGATATACGCTTTTATTGCGATAGTGTGTTTTATATTGCACCAGGATGAAAACCGGCTGGCGTCCTCGCGCCTGCGCGTGGGGTAGCTATCAGCGGGGGCTGATTAGTCGGCGTAGCGGTAAACGTTAGTTTCGCGCTGTTTAAATCCGCAACGTCGATATAGGCGGTTGGCGGCTTCGCGCGAGGGGCGGGACGTGAGATCCACGGTTTTAGCCCCGACCTTTTTGGCGTGGCGTACTGCCGCCTCAACTAGTTTTTGTCCTGCTCCGTGTCCGCGGGCAGCTGAATCCACCACTACATCTTCGATCCAAGCCCGCTTTCCGGTGGGGATTTTGAAGGTTGCTAGAGAGAGCATCCCTAAAATTTTTCCCTCTTCGGAGCGGAAAACTAGCAGGTAAACTCCGTCTTGTTCGCAGAAGTCTTTGATCTGCTGGGGGGTTAGCTGCTTAGCGGACTGCGAAAGCTGGGGGATGAGGCGAGAAAATGCCTCTACAAGTTCCTCGCTGAACTCTTCAACCAGTTCGACTGCCATGATTTCTCCTTTATCTTTGGGAAGGATCCTACCTAGAAAAGATATACGCTGAAAGCGCAATTTGGGAAGTAGCTTAACCCTAGCAGGCTTAATCCCGAGGATGGTTTAGTTCTAAGGGCGTTTTCTCAAGATAAAAGCCCAGTTTGGTGCCATTTTTTGGTTTTTTTGAAATTTTTTTTGGGAATGAGGGAATAAAAGCCAATCATTAAGAGTTGAGTTAAGTAGACTCAGGTTTTCAGGTTACGGCTTGATAGTCCTTCAGGATTTGATAATCTTGAGTGTGTGAGGCTCAAGGCTGATTGAATCTTAGCGGACATCGTCAAGATTGAAGTATCGGGCGTCAGCCGGCAGAGCCGAGAGCTAAAAAGACTAACTAAATACATTCTTAGGAAGGAAAGATTATGGCACGTGCAGTAGGTATTGACTTGGGCACCACCAACTCCGCGATTGCGGTTCTAGAAGGCGGGCAGCCCACTATTATCGCCAATGCGGAAGGCCAGCGCACCACCCCCTCGGTAGTGGCGTTCTCCAAGGCCGGGGAAGTTCTGGTGGGCGAAGTTGCCAAGCGGCAGGCGGTGACCAATGTGGATCGCACCATCGCCTCGGTGAAGCGCCACATGGGAGATAGCTCCTGGAAAGTAAAAATCGACGATAAAGAATACAATCCCCAGCAGATCAGCGCCTTTATTTTGGGCAAACTTAAGAAAGACGCCGAAGAATACTTGGGGGATTCGGTACAGGACGCGGTAATCACCGTGCCGGCCTACTTTAACGATGCGCAGCGTCAGGCCACTAAAGATGCCGGTAAAATTGCGGGACTTAACGTGCTGCGCCTGGTAAACGAGCCGACTGCGGCCGCCCTGGCCTACGGCTTGGAAAAGAGTGAAAAGGACGAATCCATTCTGGTCTTCGACCTCGGCGGAGGTACTTTCGATGTTTCCTTGTTGGAGGTAATGAAGGATGAGGACGGCTTTTCTACTATCGAGGTGCGTGCCACTAACGGGGATAACCGCCTGGGTGGTGACGACTGGGATCAGCGGATTGTGGATTGGCTGATCGGTACGGTGAAAACTAATACCGGGGTGGATTTGTCGAACGACAAGATTGCGATCCAGCGTTTGCGTGATGCTGCGGAGCAGGCCAAGAAAGAACTGTCCTCGGCCACCTCCACTCAGATTTCCCTGCAGTACCTGTCAATGGCCGAGTCCGGTCCGGTCCACCTCGATGAGCGCCTCACTCGCGCCCACTTCGAAGAAATGACCCAGGATCTGCTAGAGCGCACCCGCAAGCCCTTCGAACAGGTAATCGCGGATGCCAAGATTCACGTATCCGATATTGATCACGTGGTACTGGTGGGTGGCTCTACCCGGATGCCGGCAGTAGCCGATATGGTAAAGACCCTGACCGGTGGAAAAGAAGCCAATAAGTCGGTTAACCCCGATGAAGTGGTGGCTACCGGCGCCGCGCTGCAAACCGGAATTATCCAGGGAGACCGCAGTGACGTCCTCCTGATTGACGTGACTCCTTTGTCGCTAGGAATTGAAACCAAGGGCGGAGTAATGACCACCCTGATCAAGCGCAATAGCGCGATTCCTACTAAGCATTCGGAGATCTTCTCCACTGCCGAAGATAACCAGGATTCGGTGCTAATCCAGGTGTTCCAAGGCGAACGTACCTTTACCCGCGATAACAAGTCGCTAGGTACCTTCCAACTAACCGGGATTTTGCCGGCGCCGATGGGGGTTCCCCGGATCGAGGTCACTTTCGATATCGACACCAACGGGATCGTGCACGTCTCGGCGAAGGATCAGAACACCAATAAGGAACAGTCAATGACTATTTCTGGGGGTTCGGCGCTTTCCAAGGAAGAGATCGACCGCATGGTTAAAGAGGCGGAAGCCCACGCCGAAGAGGACGAGAAGCGGCGCGAAGAAGCCGATTTGCGTAACGCGGCAGAACAGACGGTTTACTCGATCGAGAAACTGCTAAAAGATAACGCGGAGAAACTCCCTGAGGAGATCGCCAAAGAGGTACGCGAAGCCTCCGACAAGGTCAAGAAGGCTTTGGAGGGCGAGGATATCGAGGCCGTGAAGACTGCGATGGAAGAACTGAATACCAAGTCGCAGAAGATCGGGGAAACCCTCTATGCGCAAACCCAGGCCGAAGCGGCGCAAAGTGAGGCAGCCTCGGGTGCCTCCGCTGAGGATGCCGGTGCCGGGGCAGAAGACGACGTAATCGATGCGGAAGTTGTCGACGAAGAGGACGAAAAGAACTAGCTTTTCAGTTCCCAGCTGTCTGGGGCGCTCGCGAAAGTGAGCGCCCCACCGACAGGAGGTAAGAATTTGGACGAGCACAATGGGAAACGGAGGATAAAGATCAAGGTGAAAGATCCATTGCATCCCACTTCGGAACCAGAGCCAGAAAAACAAGCGGACTCTTCCGCCTCACCGGCAGACCAACCGCCCGCAACTGAGGCGTCGGAGGCCACCGCAGGTAGCCAAGAAAAAAAGGCGGAAGATTTCCCGGCGGATGCCACTGCGGATTCGGCTCTCGCGGACAGCGAGAAACCGGAGGAAGCTGCAAAGGATGAAAACGCTGCTTTCGCCGATCTCGCTGCACGCCTGGGGGAAGATATCGCTGACGCCTCCGCTCCTGCCGAAGAGGCGGATAGCATGGCGGAGGAAAAGAAACAGGATCCGGAATCGGCTGCGGAAATTGACCAGCTGAAGACCCAAGTAGCGGAGCTAAAAGACCAGTTAGCGCGGGCAAGGGCGGAAACCTATAACTTGCAGCAGGAATACTCCGCATATGTTAAGCGCAGTAAGAACGATATGTCTGCCCACCATAGTGAGGGGCAGAAAGCGGTATTGCAGGTACTGCTAGGTGTCCTCGATGATGTGCAAGCAGCTCGCGATGCCGGGGATCTGAAAGGTCCCTTCGAAGCTATCGCTAAGAAACTGGAAAATACCCTGGAAACCAACTTTGGGTTGACGCGCTATGGCAGTGCTGGGGAAGAATTCGACCCCAACGTGCATGAAGCGCTGATGGCGCAAAGTGGTGGGGAGGGTGACCCCAGTATTGCCCAGGTGCTGCAGCCCGGATACAAAGTGGGCGAAAACGTGTTACGGGCAACGAAAGTAATAGTAAATAACCCAGATTAGGGATTAAGGAGGTGAGCATTCATGGCCGGACAAGATTGGATAGGCAAAGATTTTTACGGCACTCTCGGGGTGTCCAAAAAAGCGGATCAGTCTGCCATTAAGAAGGCTTACCGGAAGCTGGCACGTAAATATCATCCCGATCAAAACCCGGGTGATAAAGCTGCCGAGGAAAAGTTTAAGGCGATCGGAGAGGCATACCAGGTACTGTCTGACCCGGAGCAAAAGCGACAATATGATGCTATTCGCGCGATGGCGGGCGGTGGTGCCCGTTTCAGCGCCGGCCCCGCTTCAGGTCGTGGTGGGGCCGGAGGCTTCGAAGACGTATTAGGCGCTATGTTTGGGGGCGGAACCGCTCCCGGGGCCGGCTCCGCTAGGATCAACCTGGGAGAAGGCGACCTCGGCTCCATGTTTGGATCTCTGTTTTCGTCAGGAGGGCGAGCCAGTTATGGGGCGCCCGGTTCCTTTGGAGCGGGGTCAGGCGGTTTCCCCGGTGGCGGGAAAGGTCAAGATTTGGCCGCGGAAGTCACCCTAGATTTTCCCACCGCTATTGCCGGCAGCACCATGAAGCTGACGGTGGATGGCAAGAGTATGACCGTGCGGATTCCCGGCAAGATCCGAGACGGTAAGAAACTGCGTCTGCGTGGTAAAGGACGCCCCGGACCAGCTGGAAATGGCGACCTGGTAGTGACGGTGCACGTTACCCCCGATCCGGTGTATTCCTTCGATGGTAAGGCTCTGCAAATGCAGCTGCCGGTGACTGCGGCGGAGGCGCTGGCAGGTGCCACGGTGAAAGTGCCATTGCTGGGAGGGAAAACTGCAACTATTAAGATTCCTGCCGGGGCTGATTCTGGTACTAAACTGCGCCTGCGTGGGAAAGGACTAAATGGCTTGGACGTGGTGGCTACAGTACGGATAGTCAACCCGCGCAAGCCTTCTAGTCGGGTAGTTGATATTGCCCACCAGTTAGGGGAAGCGATTCGGGCAGATCATCCCGGTTTCGATCCTCGTGCTGAGCTCGAGAGAAGCTAGTGGCGGGATCAATGGAAACGCTCTATGTGATCTCGGTGGCCGCAGAATTGGCGGGGATGCATCCGCAAACTCTGCGGCAATATGACCGCATCGGCCTGGTGATTCCGCAGCGCACCAAGGGGCGGGGGCGGCGTTATAGCACTGAAGATATCGCTGAACTGCGAGAAATCCAGCGTCTTTCTCAAGAAGAAGGAATCAATCTAGCGGGAATTAAACGGGTGCTGGAGTTGCGGCGCGAGGCCGCTCGCTTAACTGCAGAAAATCAGCGTCTACGGCAGCGATTAGCTGTTTATGAACGCGGGCGTGGACGGGTGTTTTCAGCCGCGCCCACCGGTGAGGTATCTCCGCTTACTAAGTTTCCAGGCTCGCGCGTGGTGCGGGGGCAGGAACTCGTTCCCTACTTACCCGGGCAAATGATTATTTGGGGCGAAAATCGGGGCTAACGCTTACAATGGGGCTCAGGTTAATCAACGGGAGGAACTATGGGCGAAACCCCTAATAAATACGGCGCGCACTCGAGCGAACAGGAACAATGGGTGTTGAATGGCGAGCTGCACTCTGGCAACCCGGCCTCACAAAGAGAATCCGCTAGGTCGGCATCCGCTCAGCCGGAGCCTTCTGCAGGGCAAATGCCGAGTTCAAATGCAGCTAACGGTGAAAATAGTGTCAGTTTTGAGTCGCCAAATACTTCTTCGCCGGACTTT
Organism: Varibaculum cambriense; assembly: GCF_002848005.1. Lineage (GTDB taxonomy): Bacteria > Actinomycetota > Actinomycetes > Actinomycetales > Actinomycetaceae > Varibaculum > Varibaculum cambriense_B. Next base: position 150,757 of record NZ_PKHX01000005.1, read on the forward strand.
GGGGGAGAAAATTCGCCGTCTCCCTCGTTCCCGGAACCACCCCGTAAGTTTCCCGTTCCTCCCGGTTACGGGGGGAATGGCTCTGACTCGTGGCATGCGCCCTCCGGAATGCCGAATGCAGGAGGACCGGGAAATGTCGGTCCGGGCAGCTTTTCGGGCCTCGGGGACAATCCGGTGACTCCCCCTAAGAATCCAAAATCTCGCGCCCTGCCGATCACAGTTTTGGTAGTAGGAATTGTGCTGATGCTGGTGGTAGCACCGATTGCTTTCGTCAGTATGGCAGTGGTTTCTGTTCTGCAATTAGATTCCAATAAGGAAACCCATTCTGGTGTCAATTCTATTACCCGAACTGCTGACTACCAGGGAACTTCGCTGCTGATTGTGGAAGCATCTAACGGTGGTGATGTACGGTGCGATGCAACTTTTAATGGGGAAGAGATTGAGTCCCTATCTGGGGATGATAGTTTTGTCGCCGGTTTTGCCTCCGACCCAGATGAAGGGGATCAACATACCTTTATCTACAATCTTAATTCTCACGGAACCTTGAAGGTTAAATGTGAGCCCATCGATGACAAAGACGCCACCATCACCTCGATTGGCATTCTCCCTAACCTTTCCTTCGGGCCTCTGATTGCCGCTTTTGTGGTGCCCACCATAATAGGGTTTACCGGTCTAGGACTACTTATTTGGGGGATTGTGTGGACGGTGAAACGCGGTCGGGATAACCGACAAGCATTAATAAATAACTCCTACTATCGGTAGTCGTAGGGCTGGAGCCTGGCTTTTCTGCTGAGTTAAGGGCTTTTTTGCTAGCTAAGTTAGCGTTCACTTAGCATTTTCCCCTGCTTATTTTGGGGGAGAACAAATACTGCTAGTGAGGTAGCTAACTCAGAATATAGAGTTGAGTGGAATAAACTCAACTTTAGGGGTGTTGGACTAAATAGCAACACCCCATCCCACCCGGATGGGAATATGGGAGGAAATATATGGAAACTAAACTTACTGTTAAATCGCAGGCTGCCTTAGGGGATGCGGTGCAAACCGCGCAAGCCAATAAAAACCCTCAGGTAGAGCCAGAACATCTTTTAAATGCCTTGCTGGGACAAACCGACTCGATCGCGTTTGCGCTCCTGGAGGCGGTAGTACCAAATCGTACCCAACAGATTAACGCGCCCCTGCATCATATGCTCGGAACACTGCCTAGCGTCACCGGCAGTTCCGTCGGGGAAGTGCAAACCTCCCTGGCTATGCGGCGGGTTATTAATAAAGCCGGTGATTTGGCACGAGAACTTACCGACGAATACGTATCCACCGAACACCTGCTAATCGCCCTCGCCGATGAATCTGAAGGGCAAACGGGCGTTAGCCGCCTGCTAAATGGTGCGGGCGCTAGCGTTAAAGCGCTGCGGGAAAAGCTGAAGGAAATTCGTAAAGATCCGGTGACTTCTGAAGACCCCGAAGCTTCTTTCGATGCCTTGAAAAAGTATGGTCGTGACCTGACGGAAGTGGCGCGCAGCGGAAAACTCGATCCGGTAATCGGACGGGATAAAGAAATCCGGCGGGTAATCCAAGTGCTCTCGCGGCGTACCAAAAACAACCCGGTACTAATTGGAGAGGCCGGGGTAGGTAAAACCGCAGTGGTAGAAGGACTAGCGCAGCGGATTGTAGCCGGTGACGTTCCCCAGTCTTTACAAAATAAGAAACTGATTAGCCTGGACTTAGGAGCGATGGTCGCGGGCGCCAAGTACCGCGGCGAGTTTGAAGAGCGTCTCAAGGCCGTCCTCGAAGAAATCAAGAACGCCGGCGGGGAAGTCATCACCTTTATCGACGAGCTGCATACGGTAGTAGGTGCCGGAGGCGGTTCCGAGGGTGCCATGGACGCCGGCAACATGATTAAACCCATGCTGGCACGCGGTGAGCTACGGATGGTGGGTGCCACCACCCTGGACGAATACCGGCAAAATATCGAGAAAGACCCGGCTCTAGAGCGCCGCTTCCAACAGGTGTTTGTAGCCGAACCCTCGGTAGAAGATACGGTAGCGATTCTGCGCGGGATCGCCCCCAAGTACGAGGCGCACCATAAGGTGACGATTACCGATGGGGCGCTGGTGGCGGCGGCGAAACTTTCGGATCGCTATATCACCGACCGCAACTTGCCGGATAAAGCTATTGACCTGATTGATGAGGCCGCTTCGCGGCTACGGATGGAGCTAGATTCCAGTCCGGTAGAGGTAGACGAAAAACGCCGTCAGGTTGACCGGCTGAAAATGGAAGAAGCCTATTTAGCTGATTCCGAGGGCGAAGGCCTAGATGAGCAGACCAAAGCCCGGCTGGAAGATTTGCGCGCGGAAATCGCCAAGGAACAACAAGTCTTGGATGACCTCAATGTGCGGTGGGAATCCGAAAAAGCCTCCCGCAATAAGGTCGGGGATTTGCGTGCCCAACTCGATAAGCTAAACACCCAGTTAGAGCGGGCAATGCGTAGTGGCGATTGGGAAAGTGCCGGACGACTGCAGAACGGAGAAATCCCGCAAATCCAGGCCGCGATCACCGCTGCTGAAAAGCAGGAGCAGCAAAGCGATGACTCCGATGCGATGGTGGTAGAAAAAGTCGGTCCTACCGAAGTTGCCGAAGTGGTGGAGTCCTGGACGGGGATCCCCACTGGGAAAATGCTGCAAACCGAAACTGACAAGCTGCTGCACATGGAAACCGAGATTGGTAAACGTCTAATCGGGCAGGAACAGGCAGTCCAAGCGGTATCAGATGCAGTCCGCCGCTCGCGGGCAGGAGTCTCTGACCCCAATCGTCCCACGGGATCCTTCCTCTTCCTTGGTCCTACCGGGGTGGGGAAGACCGAGCTTGCCAAGTCCTTAGCGGCATTTCTCTTTGATGACCCCGCCGCGATGGTGCGCATCGATATGAGCGAATACGGAGAAAAGCACTCGGTATCTCGCCTGATCGGAGCGCCTCCTGGCTATGTGGGTTATGAAGAAGGCGGACAGCTGACCGAGGCAGTGCGGCGGCGTCCCTACTCGGTGATTCTGCTGGATGAAGTGGAAAAGGCGCATCCGGAAATCTTCCACGTCCTATTGCAGGTACTAGATGACGGGAGACTCACTGACGGGCAAGGCCGGGTAGTGGATTTTCGTAACACTATTTTGGTGCTGACCTCTAACCTAGGTTCACAGTATCTGACCGAGAAAGATCTGGGCGAGGACGAGAAAGAACGATTGGTCAAGGAAGCGGTCAAGGCTAATTTCCGACCCGAGTTCTTGAATCGGCTGGACGAGATTTTGATCTTTAAGCCGCTCAGTCGGGCTCAGCTTGCCCAGATTGTGGATTTGCAGCTGTCTCAGGTTATGGAGCGCCTAGCTTCTCGGCGGTTGCAGCTAGAGGTTAGTGAGGATGCCAAGAGTTGGCTGGCTAACCGCGGTTACGACCCGGCGTTCGGGGCGCGCCCGCTGCGCCGTCTGATTCAAACCGAGATCGGCGACCAACTGGCCCAGGGACTGCTAGCCGGAAAGTGGGAGGATGGTTCCGTAATCAAGGTGACGGTACCGCAGGGACACTCGGCTCCGGCGGGAAGGTTCCATCTCCAGCTAAGTTAATGACATGATGTCAGAAAAGTGGCGCCACGGGACAATAGTCCCCGGCGCCACTTTTTACTATTTTTTTGCAAAGCAATGATGGTTTCGCAGGTTGTGTGGTAATTTTTACTATGAAAAGTAAATATATTCTTAATGCCATCTTTGTTTATGTAATTCAACTACGAAATGTCATCGATTTGTTAGGTGCTTTGCGGGGAAAAACTGTATCCTAGTTAGAGCTTGGGGTTTTTGTGCCCAGATATAAAAAAGATAATAGGCGGTAGGCAAAAGGGAGGGGGATGCCCAGGTGCCCAAACCAGCACACAAGAGCGGGGAGCGCGGGCCCTACGCCGGTGGCGTGGCTCGACGCGAAGCCATACTTGACGCAACCGTAGACATGATTGCGGAAGTTGGCTACCACGGCCTATCTATGCGCGATGTGGCTCGCCGTGTTGGTATTTCTCATCCCGGGGTTATCTATCACTTCCCTTCCAAAGAAGCCCTCCTGATGGCGGTTATCGAGCGCTACGAGGATCGCTCTAACTTCGACGTGCAGGCTATGCGGCATATGCAGCCTTTCGAAGTATTTAATGCCTTTACTGAACTGTCTACCGAGCTCAGCTCTAACCCCACGATCGTGGAAATGGAGTGCATACTTTCGGTGGAAGCCTCCAACGAGGTGCACCCCGCCCACGATCACTTTGCAGCCCGCTTTGAGGGATTGCAAAGCGTGCTGACTAGCGCATTTAGTCAGTTACAAGCAGACGACCTGATTAACAAGGATGCCGATCCGAAGACACTGGCGCATTCCCTTCTGGCCGAATGGTACGGCCTGCATATCCAGTGGCTCTACAACAGGGACGGGGTAGATGTGGTCGGTTCCTTGACTAACTTGATTATTAATCAGGTCGATCTTTCCAACCCCAAGGCACTTCGTGCCATCATGTCCAGCGGTTTTGCTTCCCCCTCGGCAATGGCTGCAATCGAACAGGTGGCTGGGTTTACCTTGGAAGATTTGTTGGAAAAGGGATACATCAGCCTTTCCTCCCAGGAAATGGAGAAATACGGACTTTCGGACGTGCCCGAGGACATCCTGGACAAGATTGTTCGTTCCGGCATCCTGACGGCCAGCGACCTCGAATACGCGCAAGAAAATCAGGCTCTCAGCATCGATTTGTTGGGGCGTTTGGTTATCAACGGCGTTCTCGAAACCGAGGAATACAACACCTTGGCGGATGTTGGCGTCGTGCCGCGTGAAGCGGTGGCGGCACTTACCGCAGTTATGGCAGCTCGCCCCTTCTAGGAACTCGTGGGGATGGTTTTTGACCCAGTAGCTGCGGTTTTAGAGCAGTTCTCTTTTCCGGTCTCTTGCGCGCTTTTTTCCTTTGAATCTTCCAGCGCGCCTGAAAGCTGTAAGCTGCTAGGTACCTGGGGTGACCAGGATAAAGTCTATCCTTGGATGTCGGTGACCAAACTGGTTACCTCCCGCACGATTTTGGGGGCGGTAGAAAACGGTGTCCTCGACCTAGAGCAGCCCTTAGAGCAGCTACCGGGGGTGAGCGAGCCCCGCCCGGTGAGTGTCGCCGACCTGCTGGCGCACCGGGCCGGCCTCGATCATGAAAAACGAGAGTTTACCCGCGACCCCCATAGCCGTAGGGTGTACTCCAATTCTGGCTATGAGATTCTCGGCGACCTCCTCAGCGAGCACAGCGGGGTTCCTTTTGCTACCTGGGTAGTGGAAATGGTGTTTTCACCCCTGGGGATAAAACGCGAACTGCGCGGGTCACCTGCCTGGGATATGCACGGAAGCTTGCGGGAACTTTTGGCTTTTGCTTTTGAGGCCGCCTGCCCGCGTTTCCTCTGCCCAAGGCTGTTTTCTGCCTGGTCAGGTAGTGATGGGATGCAGCTACCCGGAGTGGTGCCCGGGTATGGATTCTATCGCGACAATGCCTGGGGGCTCGGCTGCGAAGTCCGCGCCGACAAAGACCCGCACTGGACGCTGCCTGGCTCCAGCGCGCAAACTTACGGTCATTTTGGGCAATCCGGATCCTTTCTGTGGATTGACCCCACCTCGCGTCTGGGAGCAGTTTTCTTAGGGCAAGAAGCTTTCGGCGCCCTCCATAAGCAGCTATGGCCGAAGCTAAACTGCGCCCTGCGGGAAGTAGCCAAAACTGCCTAAGGGTTTTACGGAGCCACCTCTAAAATCACCGGTACATGGTCAGAGGCGCCTTTGCCTTTCCGTTCCTCGCGTAAAGACTCGGCGGCTTGGATCCGCTTTGCCAGGGCGGGGGAACAGTAGGCAAAATCAATCCGCATCCCTTCATTGCGGGGGAAACGTAGCTGTTTATAGTCCCAATATGTGTACTGGTCAAATAGGTCGCGGGTAACTTCGGTGAAACCGGAATCTGCGAAAGAAAAGAAGGCCTCGCGTTCGGGTTCAGACACGTGAGTGGCGCCGGCGAACACCTCCATATCCCACACATCCTGGTCAAAGGGGGCAATATTCCAGTCACCCATCAGTGCCAGTTGCGCCTGGGGATCCTCCTCGAGCAGTGAGGATGCATATTTGCGCAAGTTTTCTAGCCAGGAGAGCTTATAGCGGTAGTGGGGATGGGATAGTTCGCGTCCATTGGGAACATAGAGAGAAAAGATACGCACCCCACCACAAGTGGCGCTGATTGCGCGCGGTTCCACCACCGGTTCTTTCCCGGGGTTAGCGTAGGCGGGTTGAGAGGGAAAATCCCGCTGCACGTCCTCGAGCCCTACCCGAGAAATAATTGCCACCCCATTCCACTGGTTCGCGCCATGTACCGCGACCTCGTAGCCGGCAGCGGTGAAAGGCTCAGATGGGAACTGCTCCGGGCGACACTTGGTTTCTTGTATCGCCAAAACATCCAAGTTTTCCCGCTCTAATAGCGCGCTTACCCGGTCTTGCCGAGCCCGAATAGAGTTAACGTTCCAAGTTGCAATCCTCATGTGCTAACCATATCGGTTACAAAACCGATAAACTGATTGCCATGACCGCTAATGATTCTCAAAAAGCTCGCCTGGTTTCCTTAATCAAAGAGCTATCTGTTAAATATGGCGATTTCACGCTGGCCAGTGGAAAGAAATCCACATTCTATATTGATCTGCGTCGCTCTACCTTGCATCACGAAGCCTCGGTGTTGATTGGGCATGTGCTGCTGGATCTGCTGGAAGAGTCGGGTTTTCTACCAGAGGATATCGACGCAGTCGGGGGTCTGACTATGGGAGCCGATCCGGTAGCCTTCGCGATCATGCAGGCCGCTTCGTCGCGCGGCCTCGATATTGACGCCTTCGTAGTGCGTAAAGAAGCCAAAGATCATGGCATGGGACGGCAGATTGAGGGTCCAGATATTGCCGGCAAACAGGTAGTTATTGTAGAAGATACTTCTACCACCGGTGGTTCACCTATTCAGGCGGCGCAAGCAGCAGAAAAAGCAGGAGCCAAAGTGCTTTGTGTAGCGGTGGTGGTTGACCGCGGCGATGTGGCGAAGCAAAAGGTTAACCAAGCTGGCTGGAAATATCTGGCGGCACTAAATTTGGCAGATTTAGGAATCGAAGGGGATTAAAAAATGTCATGGGTTTTAGTAACCGGAGCTTCCAGCGGGCTAGGGCTAGAGTTCTGTAACCAGTTGGCAGGGCGCGGACACAATGTGGTGATGGTTGCCCGGCGCGAAAATATTTTGCTGGAACAGGCGCAACGGATCGAAAATTTTTATGGAGTCACCTGCGAGGTGTTGCCGGCAGATTTAGCTTCCCAGGCCGGCTTAAAAGCGGTGGCGCGACGTTTGGCGGCCCAGGAGCGCCCGATTTCGCTACTGGTTAATAATGCTGGTTTCGCCCTGGCAGACGATTTTGTTGACGGATCTGCTTCCCAGCAGGTGCGCGGGTTAAATGTAATGGTGCGGGCAGTCATGTTGCTGTCGCAAACCGCGGCTTCTCGGATGCGCCGGCGTGGGCGCGGCGCGATTTTGAATGTTTCTTCGGTAGCCTCCGGAACGGCGATGGGAACCTATGCGGCTCATAAAACCTGGGTAGAAATCTTCAGTTGCGCCCTGGCGGAAGAACTGCGTGGCAGCGGGGTTCAGGTTATGGCGCTGAAGCCGGGCACTACCGATACTGGCTTCTTCAGCAAGATCACTACCAAGATCGAGGACGTGCCCACCATTGCTCGGCTAACGCCGGAATACGTGGTGGAACAGGCCTTGAACGACCTGGCGCGGGGCAAGGTAATCTCGGTGCCATCTGTGATTTATAAGGTTATGGATTTCTTGACTTGGAAAGCACCCCGTTCCCTGGTGTGTCGCTTCACCGGTTACTTGCAGCGCGACCGGTTTAAAGTCTAATCCGATGGGTAACGGAGTTGGACCTTGGCCCGGCGGGCTAGAGCACTGGCCAGAAGGTGAGCATTGGGATCCTGATTTGCTGGCGGGAGGCGACCGGCGCAATGTGGAAGATCGTTTTCGCTATTGGCGTCGGGATGCTATTCGCGATTTCCTAGATAGCGAGCGTTTCCCGTTCCAGGTGGCGATCGAAAACCTCGATCATGATTTCAATATCGGTTCCATCGTACGTTCAGCAAATGCCTTCGGAGCTAACTCGGTACATATCGTAGGAAGACATCGCTGGAATAAGCGGGGGGCGATGGTAACTGATCGCTACCAGCATGTAGACCATTTCCCGGATGCCGAGTCTTTTGCCCATTGGGCGCGGGGAGCAGGGATCGCCCTCATTGGGATTGACAATGTGGAAGGTTCTCAGCCGCTGGAGGACGCGGTTTTACCGGCAGAGTGTTGCCTGGTTTTCGGGTCGGAGGCGAACGGTCTGAGCCCAGAAATGCTCGCGGAATGCGCGGCGGTTTACGAGATTACCCAATATGGCTCTACCCGCTCCATAAACGTAGGCGCGGCCGCGGCGGTAGCCATGTGGGCGTGGGTGATTCAGCACCGCCGTTCCTAACGCGGTTCAATACAGTAAGTACTGGTCTTTAAATGCTGGCGCAAGGTGATGGTAGCGCTGCCACTTTTTGCTCTATAAAGCACATCGTCCTTTTGCTGCTTTAGCGGTTTTATGGACACTCCGCCACCAGCGGCTATCTCACGGATCTTGGAGACTAAACCTCCCTGTGTCACGCTCTTTACTTGGCTAGAGCTAGAAGCTCCACACACAGTTTCGTAGCGACCGTCATCGTGGGCATGAATCGGTTGCCCATCGATTTGTCCCACTACTCGCTTGGCCACATGGACGGCATCCGCGGGGCTAAGCGCATCAATTTTTCCGCCTACCCGAATCGCCGGACACGGATAGTTGGAGTTCAGTTCCGGTTGCGAGAACATAACTGAAACATATTTGCCCTGCCATTCAGCACCGCCATCTACAACGCGTCCTCCTGCTGCCCCGGCCTGCAGAATCGCGCCGCGGAGCCGGTCATTGAAATAGCGATTGTCCATAACTTCTGCAGGCATAGTCCAACAGGATTTACGGATTCTCTCTAAGTTCCCGGCAGCTAAATCATCAAAGAACTGTTGAGTAAGCCGGATTTGGGAGGACGATACGCCGTCGATATTGGCGATTGCTACCGAACGTATGGGTAGTTCGGGAATCTTTGCTCCTGAATTCTCTAGGTAGTTTTCCCCCAGTCGGGTTCCCGAAGAAGAGGAGTATTTCCCGTACTTTCCTTTCCCGTTTCCACCATTGGCGCTGTTCCCGGCCTTCACAACCCCCTCAGCTGCGCCTCCGATCAGGTCACCGTCTCCGCTACCGGTGAAGCTGCCGGCACGAAGTACCCGGGTACCGTTCTTGCCGCTCCCAAAAGTAGTTTTCCCTACTTCGTATTGCTTGCTAAGAGGAGGAATAAAGACGAAATCTGTAGTAATGCTGTCCGTATATTCTCCGTTGTCGTCAGGATCATTCGCATCTTTAGCTGTTCCACTGGCAGTTGCCAAGAAAAGGTAGCCTCCGCTGGCTCGCCACTGATTGTAGCCACTGTGGTTAATGAGCCAGAGATCTTGGCTACCAGTGGTTTTGGTGGCACGAATTTCTTGTTTATCTTGGTCCTGGCCATTGAGTTGCACGCTCTTAGTAGCGCCGATTTCAGGTATCTCTTTAGTTGCCGGGTAGCTCAACTCATCTACCCGCATGGGATCGTGAGTAACCGCGCCACGACGAGCCATCTCAAGGTTAAAGTCTTCAGAGTCAATCTGAGTGCCATCTGCTTTGTATTTTTCACATGCTGAATCTGCCCCTGGAAGACATAAGATGATTTCTTCATTATCGGGATCTAGTTGCAGGGCGACATTGAACATGTGGAAGTCGGGATCCTCTTTTAATTGGGTGAGTTCCTTCTTCACCTTTCCAGTTTTTAGATCAAGTATTTGTACTTTTCCATCCGGGTCGGCGCAGACTGCAAATTTGTCGGCAAATCGGCAGATAGGAGAGATTCCTTGCGCTGAAAAAATTGCCACCGGCTTGGTCCAGAGCACCTTATTATCCGGGTTAATAACAGAAATGTTACTGGTTGTATCTCGCTGGTAATGGAACAAGACTGCCAGGTCATTGGTATTGAAAAGCAGCTGCTGGGTCTCTTGCCCCGAGCCAGGGAAAGTCCCGAATGCCGCCTCGGAAAGACTCTCGACCTCGCCGGTAGAAATATCTATCAACCCGGTATTGCAAACGATATGGTTACCAAAGGCTTGGGGCAGGCAAGCCTCGGGACCTATCTGATCAATGGCGCTGATCGTAGAGTCGTTACCATCAAAATCTTTATGCCACTTCTGTTTACCGCTGGCTAGATCGTAGCCGGTGATGCTGAAAACTCCGCTTTTATTTTCATTAGGAATGGTATAGAGGGCGACCGCTACCGTTTCCCCATCTTCCGATACGAATGGTGTTATCTGCGTTCCTTTGAGATGGGTGATTTGGGTACGCCAAACCTCGGCCGCCCCGTTTTCGTACTCGGCAGCTAATTGTTGATAGGGCAGTCGCTGATAGTTACCGGGGTCGTAAGAGTTGCTTTCCTTGGAGGACGAGCCGCCAAGACTGACGCTTTGGCAAGCTGAAAGCATCGAGAAAGTCAGGATTATTACGCTTAACAGTCCTAAACGGGAAAGTAAACGATTAGTTTTAGGTTGGGGAGTCATATATTTTTTCTATCACTTAACCGAGTTGCGACGAGTAGATATAGGGGGCAACTTAGCGCTCTGGCTGACAAATGAGACAAAATAAAAATCGGATGGGAAAACGTTTGATTCTTAACTGGAACGCAACTGTTGTTGAGAGAAGTAGTAGCTCGCTTTTGAGATGTGGGTGACAAAGATTTGGGACACAAGACCCTGCACTAAGCTAGACCTTGTGAGAGAATGAAAGACGTAAGAACTCTATCTTAAAGGAGGGCCCTCGTGCCTATTGCAACCCCTGATGTATATAACGAAATGCTAGATCGCGCCAAGGAAGGCAAATTTGCTTATCCCGCGATCAACGTTACTTCTTCCCAGACGCTAACTGCTGCAATTCGTGGTTTCGCTGAGGCAGAATCTGACGGGATCATCCAGGTTTCGGTAGGCGGTGCCGAATACTGGTCAGGCTCCACCGTTAAAGATCGGGTAGCTGGCTCCCTGGCAATGGCCGCCTATGCGCGGGAGATTGCCAAGAATTACCCGGTCACCGTGGCTTTGCACACTGACCACTGCGCCAAGCAGAACATTGATTCTTGGATTCGTCCTCTAATGGAGCTAGAAGCGGAAGAGGTTAAGGCGGGACGTTTGCCGGCCTACCAGTCCCATATGTGGGATGGCTCCTCCGTTCCGCTGAAAGAAAACCTGGAAATCGCGCAGGAACTGCTGGATCTGTCGGTTAAGGCCAACACCATCCTAGAGGTCGAGATCGGCGTTGTCGGTGGCGAAGAAGACGGTATCGTTGGCGAAATCAACGAGAAACTCTACACCACCCCCGAAGATGGCATGAAGACCGCCGAAGCTTTGGGATTTGGTGAAAAGGGACGTTACCTGACCGCTTTGACCTTCGGTAACGTCCACGGTGCCTACAAGCCAGGACACGTTAAACTGCGTCCGGAAATCTTGGGTGAGATTCAAGAGGCCGTAGGTAAGAAGTATGGCAAGGGTGACCGTCCGTTTGACCTGGTAATGCACGGTGGCTCCGGTTCGACTGCCGAAGAAATCGCCACTGCGGTAAAGAACGGCGTTATCAAGATGAACGTAGACACCGACACCCAGTACGCTTTCACTCGTCCGATTGCTGATTGGATGTACAAGAACTACGAAGGTGTTTTGAAGGTTGACGGCGAAGTCGGCATCAAGAAGCAGTACGACCCGCGTTCGTGGGGCAAAGCTGCCGAAGCCGGCATGGCCGCTCGCGTAGTCGAAGCGTGTGAGCGTCTCGGCTCGGTCGGCACCAAGATGAAGTAACTCTGCTGTTTAGCTAGTTACCTAAAGATTTAAGGGTAGCCCTGGCGGGTTCTCGGGCATTAGCCCGGGTTTCCGCCGGGGCTACCCTTTTTTGCACTTTTATCCCCGAAGCATTACTGCAGAATCTAAAGAATCTAAATTTTTTTTGGGGAAGCCTCACTTTAAAAACGAAATCGCCCTCCCGCGACCGAATCACCCTCCGGATTTGTGAATATGGGCGGAGAAAGTGCGCTTTTCATGGGCGCGGGAGGGTGCTTTTGTACGGGGAGGGCGTTTTTGCTCGCGTTTCTTCTTGATACCTGACGAGTTCACCCTCCGGCGACAAGATCGCCCTCCGGATTTGTGAATATGGGCGGAGAAAGTGCGCTTTTCATGGGCGCGGGAGGGTGTTTTGGTACGGGGAGGGTGCAGGTGTAAGTTAGGTTCCCCTAATTGCCAACAGGCAGAAATGCTTAGAAGAGTTAGTCGCTTAGACCAGCTCGCACGTCGCTAAGGCGGGGAGCATCGAAATCCTTCTGCGAAATCTGCAACCGATCCTCGGGGTCAATCTTCACTGGCCATTCAATACCAAGTTCTGGATCAAGAGGAGTCAGAGCCCCTCCCGGCATACCCGGCTGCCATTCATCGGTAAAGAAATAAAGATATTCGCTGTTTCCGGGGGAAACAGCTTGAAAACCATTGCAAACGCCTTGGGGAACCAACACCATCACCCCGGGAGTAATCTCCACGGTTACCACTGCGCCAAAAGTTGGTGATCCAGGGCGAATATCTACGTATGCTCCAAATACTTCACCGGTAACTACCGTCACCAGTTTGGTCATTGCTTCTGCATGTAGCCCTCGCACTGCGCCATGGTGGGTAAGAGTGTTGTTACATTGTTCAAAAACCGTAGGAATATCATTTTCGGCCAACCAGGAACGGCGGAAAAGCTCTCGAATAGTGCCCCTCTCATCTGTAACCTGTTTTGGATAAATTACGAAGAGTCCGTCGATATCGGTTTTTTGTTTAGTTGCCGGAATAATTTCAACCATGATGTTCCCCCAGGTGGTCCCTGCTTATTTTTGCTTATCCGCATTTTCACAGTAGCATCGTTTAACTAGATCCTTGGTATCGAAGAGGAAAACTAGCCGAAAAATTCTAATTTTACTTATGAATTTTCATAGGATCGGGAGCGGTGCTTATTTTTCCCAACATGTCGTGCGCAAAGCCTCATGATAAGTAGCACAAACTTTTTCCCAGGTGAAAAGCTCTTTAGCGCGCAAGAAGCCAGCATTTCCCAGGTATTTACGGCGCGCCGGATTATCCATTAGTGCCGTAATAGCTGCAGCAATCTCTTCGCTATGGGGATTTACGAATTCGCCGCAGTCCCCTAAAACCTCTCGGGAATAGACGGTGTCCCGCGCCAAAATCGCCGACCCAGAGGTCATCGCTTGTACCAGGGCGGGATTAGTCCCGCCCACGGAGTGCCCATGAAAGTAGAGGCCGCAGTGCGCAAAGAGCCGGTTTAGAAGGGATTCATCATTCACATGTCCCATCCAGATCACTGATTTATATTTTTGGCTTAACTTCTGCGCTTGTTTATCTAACTGGCCATTCCAGCCCGTAGATCCCACCAGTACCACCGGATATTTGCGAGCAATCTGCGGTACTGCCGCAAAGAATTCCTCTACAGTATTTTCAGGGACAAAACGGCAAACTAGGAGTACGTAATCTCCCTGCGGGATCCCATGCATATCTGAAAAATTCTGTATCGGGTCGCCGCCGTAGGGAGCGTAAAAGCCGCCGCGATCAAATTCTTTTTCCCAATATTCTCGAATTGCTTGTGAATCAAACAGTAGGTGGTTTCCAAATTTTGCCGTACACCAGGCTCCTGCGTAGAGCACCTTTTTTGCCAGGTTTCCCCACTTGTCACGCTGCCATTCTAAACCGTCGGTATTTATCAGGGTCGGTATGCGCGCCGCACGTAGCAGGGGAAGCCAAAAACCATTTGCGGTGTTCATAACTAGTGCCACATCACTGCCGTGAAGAATGGTTCCTACCGTAGAGGTCAAACCTGAAGACAGATTAGATAAGGATTTAACTTCCACCGAGGGAGCAGTAAGGCAACTAACGTGAGGTGGTAAGGATTTTAAATCTCCAGGTGTGTCCCGCCGATTCCAAACGGTTACTTCCCATCCTTTATCAGCTAGATAGGGAACTAGGTGGCGCACGGCAGTTTCGAGTCCGCCATAGTGGGACGGATACCCGCGAGTGCCGATAATGGTAACTCGCGGGCGGCGTTGCACTTTTTCTGTCATCTACGCGAAATATTCCTTGTGCTACTGGCCTTGTTTGCGGTATGCAGCTTCGATCTCCGATTTCTGGTGACGCCACCAGTCCTCATGCGCTCGATACCAGTCGATAGTATTGCGTAGCCCCTCGCTAAAATCAGTATATTTCGGCTGCCATCCCAGTTCTTCCACTAGTTTGGAGTTGTCAATCGCGTAGCGCTGGTCGTGCCCTGGCCGATCGTTGACGTGATCGAAATCGTTAGGATCTAGCCCGAACTCCTGCAAAATCATCTTGGTGACTTCCAGGTTAGTTTTTTCTCCATTGGCGCCGATAAGATAGGTTTCACCGATAGTACCCTTGTTTATAATTTCCCAAACCGCAGTGTTGTGGTCATATACATGAATCCAATCGCGAATCTGTTCGCCTGTGCCATAAACTCGCGGTTTAATCCCATCGAAAAGGTTGGTAATGGTACGGGGAATAAACTTTTCGATGTGCTGGTATGGGCCATAGTTATTTGAGCAATTAGAGATCGTGGCTGCTACCCCGAAAGAGCGTACCCAGGCGTGTACCAAATGATCCGAGGAAGCTTTGGAAGCGGAATAGGGGGAGGAGGGAATATAGGGGTCGCCAGGCTTGAATTTACGCGGCTCGCCAATTTCCAGATCGCCATAGACTTCATCAGTAGAAATATGGTGATAACGAGTTCCGTGGCGGCGCACTGCCTCAAGTAGTTGATAAGTGCCCACGATATTGGTGGAGATGAAGGGCCAAGGATTACGTAGAGAATTATCGTTATGGGATTCAGCGGCAAAGTGAACCACTACATCTGCTTCCGCAACTAGAGAATCAACGGTGTCAGCGTCAGCTACATCTCCCTGCACTAAGGTGGTACGTTCAAGTCCCGCAATACTGTCGGGATTTCCCGCGTAGGTGAGTTTGTCGAGGACGGTTACCTCGGCCTCGGGCATAGTTTCAATAGTGGTGTGCACAAAATTAGCGCCAATGAATCCTGCTCCGCCAGTTACGAGTACTTTCACGGATTTTCCCTTCGCTTGAGGTAGCTATCTAGTTACCCAGATTCTACCGCTGGAACTATTGTGCTTCTAGTTTCGCGGCTGTAAGGGATGGAAATTCGTTTGTATCTTCGCGAGTATGTCAATAATTAATTCCTTTGACGTAGGCTATCTAAAGGATTTAGCGCCGGTGTAATCAGATTTTTCAAATTAGTATGGAAAACTGGAGAGCAAAAATCTATTGAGTGACTAGGTTGAAATAATTAGGTAAGAGATGCAGGACAATAGACAAGGTCTTTCCCCTGATGAGGAAATAGTGTATGCCGTGGTGGTTACCTACGAACCCGATGGCCGAGTTGCGGATCTTTTGCATAGTCTCACTACTCAGGTTGAACAAATAATTGTTATAGATAACGGTTCTTCCCTTGACTCGCTCGCCCTATTAAAAGCGGAATGTTCTGCTGAAGGCGCGCTGTTAACGGAACTAAATGAAAACACCGGGATTGCCCATGCTCAGAACGTGGGGATAAATCGTGCCCTTAAAGAGGGAGCAGATTACGTTCTGCTGTTTGATCAAGACTCGCTGCCCCAACCAGATATGGTTTCCCGCCTCGTATCTTTTTATACCGAGATGAACACCAAGGCATCAGCTAAGCGGCTTCCCCCCATCGCAGCGGTAGGGCCATGCATTTTGGATAGCAAGGGGAAAGGCAGTCCACTTGTATATGTAAAGCGGCGTTGGGCTCCAGGCAAGGCAAAGTCTACGGAGCTTACGCGCCCAGCTGTGCCAGTAGCATTCTTACTGGCTTCTGGGTGTCTAATCTCCAAAGAAGCGTTGCAAACTGTGGGTCTGATGAACGAAGGATATTTCATTGATCATGTAGACATGGAATGGTGTTTACGGGCAGAGAAACAGGGATATCAACTGTTGGTTAGTACTGGCAGCAGGCTCCCTCATTCTTTTGGGGACAGTACAGTCGCGATACCGCTACTTAAACGGAAGGTGCACGTGCATGCCCCGGTACGATCCTATTACGTAGTGCGCAATACCATCGCTTTATGCCGCACTTCCTTGATGCCTTGGCGTTGGCGTGTCCGATATCTGCTTTGGCTTATTCCCTATAGTGCAGTAAATATATTTTTAACTGGTAGCTCGCGAGAGCAGCTGCATTGGCTGGTTCGGGGAGTAACAGACGGGATTACTGCTCGAACTGGGAAGGCGGAACATTCCACCTTTGCGTTCCGATAAGCACTTTAATCGCACGTTTTATCCGGGAAGCTATTCTCCGCGGGAGGCTGCGGTTATCTACGGTTGCCCCGTGCATTGCTACATAAGGCATATACGGATCTTGCTTGGGCATGCCCCAGATGCCAAAAATTCGTCCAATTTCCCAGCTTTGCACATTGTTGACACGAGATTTTGACTCAAAATGATAGAGTCGAACATCGCTTAACCAGACTATGCGCCTGCCGGTAGAGCGGATTTTATAGCATAAATCTACATCATTGAAGTTGTTGGGTAGATCTTCTGAAAAGCCGCCTACCTCCTCGTATACGTCTCGGCGCATGGCCATACAGGCACCAGTTACTCCAGATACCTCGTGATTTACGCGAAGTTCGCTGAAATATCCGTTGGTTTGGCTGGATAGCTCCCGATAGGGATGGCGTAAATCATCGCGAATGAAAATTAAGCCTACGTGCTGAATACTCTCGTCTTCGTACACGAGATAGGCTCCGGTAGCTCCCAGATCTTCCTCGTTAAGAAGAGAACACATTTGCTCAATATAGCGATCGGAATTCACTTGCATATCGTCATTCATAAACAGGACGTACTGTCCGGTTGAGTGCACGAAACCGTCATTGCATTTTTCTGAAAAGTTGAAAGGTTTGTCATATCTGACACCGACAAATTTGTCACCGGCAATCCGATCCAAATCTGCTACTACCTCAGCGGGAGTATCGGAATCGTAAACCACTACAATTTCCAGGTTTTCATGATCGGTATGTTGCAAAAGAGAACGAACGGCTTCGGTTACCATTACTCGTCGTTCGCCCCAGATAGTAGCGGCAGTTCCCCTGGTAGGTATAATGACGCTAACCCGAATATCCGGGTTCAAATAGCGGATAGTATCGTAAGTGTGGGGAAGCGAGGACATGACCGCTTTGTCATGGGGGCGGCCTACCCGTTGTAAATGATCATTTACCGCTTTTAGACCGGATACCGATGCATAATCTTTTTCGTTGGGATTATCAGCTGTAGAGCCTTTTACCGCGCGCCAATGGTAGAGAACTTTTGGAATGTGAACTACTTCTTCACAAAGCTCAGTAACCCGCAGTGCCAGGTCGTGATCCTGGCTGCCATCATAGCCAGGGCGGAATCCTCCAACCTGTTTTACTAAATCTGCCCGCAAAACTGAGAGGTGACCCAGATACATTTGATGGCGTAGGCGTTCGGGGGACCATTTTGGTTTTTGAAAAGTATCCCAATGCTTGATGCCACTTTCATCGGTCTTATCTTCATTGGAGTAGATGTAGCCAGCTTTCGGGTGGGCTAGAATCGCTTCTGATACTGCTTGCAGCGCATCCTTGGTCAGCAGGTCATCGTGGTCGAGTAGCACGATCCACTTACCGCCAGCCATGTTTAGTGCATCTTGAGAGGCCGCAACAATTCCCCCATTTTTAGATCTGGTTTGAAACCTAATCCGGGAGTCAAGTTGGGATTTTTTCTGCAGTACTTTTGTGACTTCGGGATTATCTGAACAATCGTCTACCAGAAGTAATTCCCAATCTCCACACTTTTGTTTGCGAACAGATTCGATGGTTTGGGCGAGAAGATGCGGTTCAGGTTTATAAACAGGTACAACAATAGAAAATAGTGGCATCTTATCTCACCTTAAGTTTCTGTTTTGCCTTCTCAATAAATTTCAGAATTTTTTCCTTGGGATTATTGAAATCCGTCCTGTCCAGTTTCTGGGTAGCTTGTGCAAGTTTCTCCTCAAGGTCATTTTTATATTGAGCATCGTTACGAATGATTTGCTCTTTCATCTTGAGATCGTTTGCCAAACGCAGCAATTCTGATTCCCGGCTCCGTAGGCGCTCCAGCTCGGTCTCCCGTAACTTTCCATGGATAGCCTCGCTACGTAGCAGGCGTGCAGATTCAGTAAATTTATCCTCTACCTTCGGGTAGGGGATAAGGGGCGCTATCTCCACTTCTTCGGAGGAGATAGAAGATGAGGGAGTACACGTTAGTATGAACTCTTCGTCCATAGCTTGAGGCTGATGCCGTACCCAATCAACCACATTTTCGGGGACTATTTCGGAGCTACCACTTTCGTCATTTTCTAAAACTTCTTTTACTACCGAGTGCGCCGTTTCAATGCAGAATCCAGCCATAGTCAGACTTTTAGTCAGTGTGGAAAAAGCCCAATACTTGAACCCGGTGGGCAGTTCGAATCCGGCAAGAGTCGCAATGCGTCGAGAACCATGCAAAGAATTTTTTGCCACTAATAACAGCACTCCGTCAGGAACTAATAGTTTCTTGGCTGCCTGCAAGACTGGCAAAAGATCAGCATCTCCAAGCCAAACAATTACGGCTCCATAAGTATTACCAATCGTCTTCGTGACACTGCCAAGTCCGGCTCTGCTGTCAATGACCGTTAGGTTTCTGGTAGCAATAGTAGAAGAATGAGGATCGCTGTTTGTAGTGACTGTTACCGGATGCCCACGATCTGCCAACAGCTCACCAAATTCTCCAGTCTCATCGCCTATTTCTAATATCTCTGTGTCATTCGGAAGGCTATTGATTACATATCGATAAATAGCTCCACAAGCGCTATTATCATCCGTGACATCAATCGGTTTACTATGCATCGTTAATCCCATTCTTCCATAGCAATATCAAACTGAGCGTTTACATACCCAGTAACAGATTTTCTTTGTGGCTGTATGGAAAGCATCACTGCTTTCTTTCGTTCTTCTAGTATTCTCCCATCTAGAGTCCGCAGAACAACTCCCACCGAATAATCTCCGGCTCCTAACTGGAAATGCGGAATAGTTACGAGAAATCTCCAACGCCCGTTAATCTGCGGGAAACGAATATCTGCTTGCGAAGAATCGATAGTACAAACTTTCTCTCCTTGCATATTGGAAAATATCATTTGCACATAATATCCCGTTATCGGGGCGTCAGTTACTACATTGATCTGAGCAACTAGATTTCCTCCACTTGTCATAGTGGAAAAGCCGGAAAGCACTTCCTCAGCGTCACCCAGTATATGAATATTCTTGATCCACATGTTTGCAGAAGAAGTAGCGGCAGATATATCAGGAGCAGAGGGCGAACTCGAGATTATCTCTGCAGGAGTTGCGTCTTCAGATATTAGCTGATCACGATAATTTTGATGGAGGAAGGCCATAGCATCAGCAACTTCGCCTTCTTTTACGAGTTTTCCTTGGTTTAGGATTACTGCGCGGTCACAAACATTCAAAATTTGGTCAGCAGAGTGAGAGACCAGAATGATTGAGCGGCCTTCGCGCTGAAACTCTTTGATCTTCTCCAGGCATTTACGTTGGAATAGTTCATCTCCTACCGCCAACACTTCATCAACTAGCAGTATGTCGGGATCTGAATGTACAGCTACCGCGAAAGCTAAACGGACATACATCCCGGAAGAATAGAACTTGACCTGGGTATCAATAAAATCCGGGATACCCGAAAAATCAATAATGTCATCTAAGTGGCGTTTAATTTCGCTTTCCGGCAGTCCCATGATGGAACCGTTGAGGAAAATGTTTTCCCTTCCGGTTAGGTCTGGGTGAAAACCAGCTCCTAGTTCAAGTAGAGCAGCCAGGCGCCCTCGGGTGCGAATCTCCCCCTTATTGGGGGCGATGATACCGCCGATAGCTTTAAGCAGGGTGGATTTTCCTGAACCATTAGGGCCGGCAAGACCTAAGGATTCCCCCGCTTTGACCGACAAATTTACATCCTGCAGTGCCCAATACTCAGAGCTGCGTTTATCCCGTTTTGCAATGTTCACTAGGTGATCCTTCAGGGACTTGGCCTTGTGAACCGTAAACATTTTTGATACGTGGTTTACCTGAATTACGTCTGGGGTCATCTTAGAGCTCCTGCGCAAAGTTACCCTGTAGGCGAGCAAATACTCTTTGGGCAACAAAGGATAAAACCAGCCCGACCAGTAGCATTATCCAAAGGCGCCACGTTAAATCTGGTGGCCAGGTCACTTGATCTCCTGCAGCCCAAAAGGCTTTTTGGAATCCCATGCTGGATATAGCGGTGGGGTTCAACATATAGATATTGATCGCCCAACTCGGGGCAACTGAAGCCAGCATGGTGTAGGGGTATACGCTGGGGGTAAGCCAAAATCCCAGCATAAGTAGTACTTCCACAATATATTGAACATCCCGCAAATATACGTTAACTGCGGAAAAAAACAGTCCGCAGGCCAGCGCCCACACTATACATACCGCTAGAGATAACAAGCCATAGGTAAAGGTGTACTTGAGGGGAATCCCCGCTATTAGTCCCGCCCCAATTATTAAAATTGCCAGTTGGGAAAAGAAATCCACAAAAGAAGCCAGGATTGCAGATAGGGGAAATACTTCTCGCGGTAGATATACTTTCTTAACAATTCCAGCGTTGGCAACAATGGAGGTTGTAGCGGAATTAACCATGGTGCTGAAAAATGTCCAGAGCGTTAGTCCCGCGAAGACATAAACAGCGAAATCAGGTACTGAACGTTCCGCCCCTAAGATACGCCCAATCACTAAGTAGTAAATGAGTAGGTTTACCAGTGGCTTCGCTAATGTCCAGGCGTAGCCAAGCACTGAATCTTTGTAGCGAGATTTGAGTTCTCGTTTTGCAAGTTGCTTGATTAACTTACGGCGGTTCCACAAGGCCAACATCGAGCTACCGAATCCGGTGAAGAATCCCTCGTGGTGCACAGTAACTGTGAGTGGCAGGTCTGCTAATGAGCGAAATCGCTGCTGCGCGTCCTTGCTCAAATCCATGGAATTCTTATGCAAAATACCACTGCTTTCTTAATCCACTTTCCGCCATGCTCGCTTGGGTAGATTATAGCCTAAAGTTGTTGAAAACTATGTGACACGGTGATTAACCTGAAGCGTCCTTCCCAAGCGCAAGAACCAGTTTCAGCGATCATAAGCTAAGCGGTTAATCGCTATAATTTAAATGGGAGAAACTAACAAAGTTATTAATGTGTAAACTTGAGCATATGGTTAGCCTGAGTCTCGGGAAAAAACTGCGTTCTAAAGGTTTCCAACGTGCCTTACAGCTGGTGATTCCCCCCCTGCTCTTTTTATTTACGCTTTTAGCATGGGCAATAGCTTCCCCACCAGGAAGTACCGCGGATGCTGATTTTCACGAAGTGTCGATTCTTTGTCAGCAGGGGGATCGCCCGGGAATTTGTTCTCATGTGTCAAAAACCCAGGTGAAAGTGACCAAGGATTTTGCGGCTTCTCTTTGTTATGTGCGACAAATTGAGGATTCGGCTGCTTGTTACAAAGAGCAGGCTGGAAAACCAGGGCTTATCACTACGGACAGGTGGAATTATAGCTATCAATATCCTCCCACTTACTTCTCCTTTCACGGGTTGTTCGTTGATCGAGATTTAACCACCACGGTGATGAGAACCAGGATTTTAAATGTTTTGATAGTAACTACTTTAGTTGGCCTGGTGGCTGGTTTCCTTCCTGGTCGCCAGCGAATAAACTTGTGGCTTACTATATTGCTCACTCAGATGCCGCTAGGCTTATCAGTGATTGCTAGCGTGAATCCTAGTTCGTGGACGCTTTTAGCTCCCACATTGGTCTTCTTTTCGTTGAGGGGTTTTCTTATCCGCAAAAAGGCCAATGCTGAGATGAGCTCGGGTCTTTCTGTTTCCTCGAAGGTTCCCTGGGTTCTGCTTTGTCTGACCATAGCTTCATTCTTATTTGGGGCGAACGCTCGTTATGATTCGGTTATTTTCTGTATATTGGCGCTTTGTGCGGCCTTGTTTACCGGAGTTGCCCCCGGTTCAGTTCGCAGCTGGTTTAGAGGTAAACGGCTGTTAGTTCTCATTGTTGGAGTCTTAGCCATCGGAGCGGGCGCCGCTGCGGTGATCGTAAGATTCATGCGGAAGGCCGTTTTTATAGATTTCTTCAAAACTTTGGCAACCGGTGACTCTGCAGCGGGGCAGTCGCGGGAGATTATCATTAAAAATATCTATAATTTTCCCCTTTTTATCTATGGTTTCTACGGAGGATCGTTTGGATTGGGGTGGCTTGAATTAGGGATGCCTGCCCTGGTGTGTCTAATCTCAGTAGTTTTAGTGTCCGGGATGTTTTTTCTCGGTCTGCAGTGCACAAGTTGGAAAGAGAATATAGCTACCGGTCTTTTGCTCCTGGCATTCTTGACTATCCCTCTAATTTGGCTTTACCAAGTGAATGTTAAAGTGGGAGATTTTGTACAGCCCCGCTATATTCTTCCGCTCTTTACTTTGTGTGTGGGAACAGCGTTATTTAGCTTTCCGGTATCTAAATCGCTAAGTAGGGTACAACGCTGGATCCTGTGCATTGGTGCCGCGAGTGCTCATCTAATCAGTCTTCATGTATACCTGATCAGGTATTGGAAGGGAACCGAATACATACCAGGAGAAAGCACCTGGTGGTGGGATGCCTGGTGGGTTCCTGGTCCCCAGCTAACCATAATTCTAGGGGTGTTGGCATACACCGCGCTGGCCGTGATAGTTACCGTGGTACTTCCTAAGCTAACTGAAAGTCGTCCAAACGATATCAGGGGAAAGTCCGAGCACACAAGAAAAGAAACATTGTCTAAGATTTGAAAATTGTAGGTGGTTATCACTCTGTGGCCGTGCACAGGCATCAATGACAATAAAGCAATTTATATAACGGAATAAACCTATACAGCGAAGGAGATAATATGCGTTGGTTGATAGTTGGAGGCAAAGGCATGCTGGGCACCGACCTGGCACAGCTACTTCGCGATCGGAAGGAATCCGTAAAAGTTCTTGATCGGCCAGAAATTGATATTACCAACGTAAAATCCGTGACCGAACAAATAAATGATACGGATATCGTGGTCAATACGGCGGCATTTACCGCGGTCGATCCGGCAGAAGAAAACGAAGCGGCTGCCTTCGCCGTCAATGCTACGGGCCCGGAAATTTTAGCTCGGCGCTGTGCAGATTTAGGAGTGCGACTGGTACAGATATCGACGGACTATGTATTTGCAGGAGACGCCGAAACCCCCTATCCGGAAGGTGCAGTAATGGCTCCCAAAAGTGCCTATGGACGCACTAAAGCTGCGGGGGAATGGGCGGTTCGCACCTATACAGATGATTATCTGATTATCCGTACGGCCTGGCTATATGGCGCATACGGAAACTGCTTCCCGAAAACCATGGCCAAGCTCTCTGATGCTCATGAGCAGTTATCAGTGGTGACTGATGAATGGGGGCAGCCTACCTGGACGGTTGATCTGGCAAACTTAATCATTAATTTGGTGGA
The DNA here is from genome assembly GCF_002848005.1 of Varibaculum cambriense. GTDB lineage: Bacteria > Actinomycetota > Actinomycetes > Actinomycetales > Actinomycetaceae > Varibaculum > Varibaculum cambriense_B. Next base: position 174,622 of record NZ_PKHX01000005.1, read on the forward strand.
AGCGAAAGCACCCGCGGGGGTATATCACGGCACTGCCTCCGGTAGCACCAATTGGCACGGATTCACGAAAGAGATTGTAAAATCCTACGGAAAAGATCCCGCTATGGTAGGCGAAACTACTGCCGCAGCTTTTAACCGCCCTGCTCCTCGTCCTCACTATTCGGTATTGGGGCATCAGGCGCTTAACCGCATCGGGGTGAAACCTATCGGAGATTGGCGGGAGCGCTGGCAAATGGCGGCACCAGTTATTTTTTCCCATCTTGATTAGGTAAGTAATGGCAGGTGGGGGATTACTGCGGAGGTAAATCCAGGTTGACCGGTCTAGATAGCTAAAAAGGAAACTATTTCTCTCGCTCGATAATCTCTAGTAGATATTCTCCATAGCCACTCTTGCGCAGTGGCTCCGCACGTTCTGCCAATTCGGCATCACTTAGGAATCCCATTCGCCACGCTACTTCTTCCGGACACCCGACTTTGAGCCCCTGGCGGGACTCCACCGTACGTACGAAGCTAGTAGCATCCGCTAGAGAATCGAAGGTGCCGGTATCTAACCAGGCAGTACCACGGGGGAGGACTTCCACGGCAAGTTTTCCGGCCTCAAGATACACCTTATTTACATCGGTGATTTCGTATTCCCCGCGAGCTGATGGCTTCAGGTTTTTCGCAATCTCCACTACGTCGTTATCGTAAAAATATAGACCTGGAACTGCGTAGTTAGATTTGGGGGAAGCTGGTTTTTCTTCGATAGAAACTGCCTTGAAATCGCTATTAAACTCCACTACCCCGTAACGTTCCGGGTCATTCACGTAATAGGCAAACACAGCACCTCCCACTGGATCCGTGTGTCTGCGGAGTCGGGCTCCCATGCCGGGGCCATAAAAGATGTTGTCACCTAGTACTAAGGCAGCTGGGTCATTGCCAATATGATCGGCTCCTAGTACGAAGGCCTGTGCTAAGCCGTTTGGTTCTTCCTGAACCGTGTAGCTCAGGTTGATACCAAACTGCGATCCATTACCCAATAGGCGATGGAACTGCGGGGCATCGTGTGGGGTAGTGATGATTAAAATATCTTGAATACCCGCAAGCATTAGGGTGCTCATCGGATAGTAAATCATCGGTTTGTCATAGACCGGTACCAGCTGTTTAGAAATGCCTAGAGTGATTGGATTTAAACGAGTACCGGATCCACCGGCCAAAATAATTCCACGCATGTATCCATTATGCAAAGGAAACTCTCTGGGCTCAATCGTTTCAGGCATACTTCTTTGATCGGAGACTGCTCCCGCCCATCACTTCGCGTTCTTCACTTCTAGTAGTTCTGGCGGGAACCCCCTGCTATTTATGACGCTGGAGGGTGTTTTTGTCCGTGGAGGGCGCAATTGTTCGCTTTTCTCCTTCTTACCCGGCAAAACCACCCTCCTGGAACCAAAAGACCCTCCGGGGACAGAAATACCCTCCCAATAGAAACGCTTTTGCAGTAGCTACCAGGCGGTGAACAAAAATCACGTCCAGATAGTGCCTTACGGTATGCTTAGAGGCAGTGAAACTCTTAACCATTTGCTCGCGCCCGACCGGTGCGGGCAATTTTTCTATACGCCCTCGTTTAGACGCAGCGTAGATAAGGAGTAATCGTATGCAGCAGGACTCCTCGGATCTGGCCTTAATCGTGTTGGAGGACGGGTTCATTGCGAAAGGCAAAGCCTGGGGCAAGCGCGGACGCGCCCTGGGGGAAGTAGTGTTCGCGACGGGGATGACCGGATACCAGGAAACTTTGACTGACCCGTCCTATCACCGCCAAATAGTTATCCAAACCGCTCCCCATATCGGAAATACCGGGGTAAACGAGACGGATCCGGAGTCTAACCGAGTTTGGGTAGCCGGATATGTGGTGCGTGATCGCGCCCGGCGGGCTTCCAATTGGCGCTCTACTGGCGACCTAGAAGACCTATTAAAGTCCCAGGACGTGGTAGGGATTTGTGAAGTAGATACCCGCGCCCTGACCTTGCATTTACGGGAAGCTGGAGCTATGCGCGGCGGGATTTTTTCCGGAGACGCCCTCCCGGCGGGCGCTACCTATCTAGACCAGGCTACCCGCGACCTTTTGGTGTCAGTGGTGCGCGACCAGCCGGTGATGGCAGGTGCGGCGCTGGCGGCCGATGTGAGTACCGACGAAAAATACGTAGTGGAACCCGCCGGCGAATATGAAGGAAAAGAACCCTTAGCGGTAGTGGCTGCCCTAGATTTGGGGATTAAAGCCCGCACCCCCGAACAGATGGCGCTGCGCGGAATCCAGGTGCATGTGTTCCCGCAGCACTCTAACTTTGCAGACATCATGCAGGTGAACCCCGATGGGGTGTTTTTCTCTAATGGACCGGGTGACCCGGCCTCAGCAGACCACGAAGTAGCTTTGGCGAGGGCGGTGCTGGACGCGGGTATTCCCTTCTTTGGAATCTGTTTCGGTAACCAAATCCTAGGGCGGGCTCTCGGGTACGGCACCTATAAACTCGCCTACGGTCACCGCGGGGTAAATCAACCGGTGGTAGACCGCGAAAGCGGAAAAGTGCAGATCACTGCCCATAACCACGGTTTCGCGGTAGACGCTCCCGCGGAACATCCTTCGGTGGCACCCTTCGATGGGGGACGCTACGGGCGGGTAGAAGTATCTCACCTGGCGCTAAACGATGGGGTAGTGGAGGGCTTGCGCGCCCTCGATCTGCCAGCTTTCAGTGTGCAGTATCATCCCGAGGCGGCGGCTGGACCCCACGATGCCCAATATCTATTCGATAAGTTCCTAAGAATCATGCAGGAAACAAAGGAAAAAAATGCCACGCAGAACTGATCTTAAATCTGTCCTAGTTATTGGTTCCGGACCGATCCAAATCGGCCAGGCCTGCGAATTCGACTATTCCGGGAGTCAGGCCTGCCGCGTCCTCAAAGCGGAAGGGCTGCGAGTTATTTTGGTTAACTCCAACCCGGCAACCATTATGACCGATGCCCAAATGGCAGACGCCACCTATATTGAGCCGATAACCCCGCATGTAGTGGCTTCAATTATTGAAAAGGAACGCCCCGACGCCCTGCTGCCGACTTTGGGTGGGCAGACCGCGCTCAACACCGCGATTGCTCTGTCCCAAGATGGCACCTTGGAAAAATACCAGGTGGAGCTAATCGGTGCCAGTGCCCAGGCGATTAACGCCGGTGAAGATCGCGAAGAGTTCAAAAAGGTAGTACACCGCTGCGGAGCGGAAGTGGCACGTTCTTTCATCGCTCACAACCTGGCAGATTGTAGAAAAGCCGCCGAAGAGCTGGGATATCCGCTGGTGGTGCGCCCGTCCTTCACTATGGGCGGCATGGGTTCGGGTATTGCCTATAACGAACAGGATCTGATCCGCATCGCTGGAGGGGGCATGGCTGATTCCATCACCTCCGAGGTACTGCTGGAAGAATCGATTTTGGGGTGGAAAGAATACGAACTAGAGCTGATGCGCGACAAGGCCGATAACGTGGTCGTGGTCTGCTCTATCGAAAATGTTGACCCGGTAGGGGTACATACTGGCGATTCCATTACGGTGGCACCGGCGCTCACCCTAACCGACCGAGAGCTGCAGAATCTGCGCGATATTGGGATTAACGTGATCCGGGAAGTAGGGGTGGATACTGGCGGGTGTAATATCCAATTCGCAGTGCACCCCGATACTGGTCGGGTAGTAGTCATTGAGATGAATCCCCGGGTGTCTCGCTCCTCCGCCCTGGCGTCGAAAGCTACCGGTTTCCCGATTGCGAAACTGGCTGCAAAACTGGCGCTCGGTTACACCCTCGACGAGATTCCCAACGATATTACCGGTTCGACGCCGGCTTCTTTCGAGCCCACTTTGGACTATGTAGTCGTTAAAGTGCCGCGTTTTGCTTTCGAAAAGTTCCCGGCCGCCGACCCCACGCTGACCACCGCCATGAAGTCGGTAGGCGAGGCGATGGCGCTGGGGCGCAACTTTACTGAAGCCCTGCAAAAAGCCCTGATTTCCTTGGATAAAGCGGGCACCTACTTCCGCTGGGATACCCCGCTTTCCTCCGCTAAAGAGGAGCTATTAGAGCAGGTCAAGATCCCTACGGAAAAACGCCTAATCCAAGTGATGGACGCGATTAGGGCGGGGGCGAGTCTAGAGGAACTCTACGAAGCCACTAAGATTGACCGCTGGTTCCTAGACCAACTGTTCTTACTGAATGAAGTGGCGAAAGAAATCCGGGAAGCCGAAGCGATTAGCCCTCAACTGTTGACCAAGGCGAAACGTCACGGTTTCTCTGACCTGCAGATTGGGCAGATTCGCTCGGTATCCGACCAGGTAGTGCGGGAGGTGCGCAAAGCCTTCGGGATTCGTCCGGTTTACAAGACGGTAGATACCTGCGCCGGAGAATTCCCCGCCCAAACCCCCTACTATTACTCCAGCTATGATCTGACCAGCGAGGTTAAACCGCGTCAGCGTCCGGCAGTGATTATTTTGGGCTCTGGCCCGAACCGGATCGGGCAGGGAATCGAGTTCGATTATTCCTGTGTACACGCTACCCAGGAACTGCAATCTGACTATGACACCGTGATGGTTAACTGCAACCCGGAAACGGTGTCGACCGACTACGATATTTCTTCCCGCCTCTATTTCGAGCCGCTTACTTTCGAGCACGTGATGGAAATTTACGAGGCCGAATGTGCGGCGGGCCCGGTAGCGGGGATGATTGTGCAGCTAGGCGGGCAAACCCCGTTGTCTTTAGCCTCGCGCCTAGAGGCGGCCGGGGTGCCGATAGTGGGTACTCCACCGAGCGCGATTGAAGCCGCGGAAGACCGCGAACTCTTTGGCCGGGTGCTGGATGAGGCGGGGCTGCCCGCTCCGGCGCATGGGACTGCGACCACCCCGGAGCAGGCCTTTGAACAGGCGGAAAAAGTGGGGTATCCGGTTCTGGTGCGTCCTTCCTTTGTGTTGGGAGGACGGGGAATGGAGATCTTGTATTCGCGCGAGGAACTTGACTCCTACCTGCATCGCTACAACCTATCTGACTCCACGGTGATGACCGGACCGCTGCTGATTGATCGTTTCCTCGATGACGCCATCGAGATCGATGTGGATGCCCTTTATGATGGTCAGGAACTGTTCCTGGGCGGGGTGATGGAGCATATCGAAGAGGCCGGGATTCACTCTGGAGATTCTTCTTGCGTACTCCCCCCGATTACCCTTTCGGACGCGATTATTTCCCATATTCGTACCTCCACCGAGAAGATCGCGGCCGGAGTAGGGGTGCGCGGCCTGATCAATATCCAATATGCCCTGGTCAGCGGGGTGTTATATGTGATTGAAGCCAATCCGCGAGCATCGCGTACGGTACCATTTGTAGCTAAAGCTACCGGAGTGCCCCTGGCGCGGGCAGCTGCTCTGGTGATGATGGGGTCTTCAATTGTAGAACTCAAAGAGCGCGGCTACCTGCCGGCAGATGATTCTGATTTTGCTACTCCGGGTCGTCCGATCGCGGTTAAAGAGGCGGTGCTACCGTTTAAACGTTTCCGGGACAAAGACGGAAGAATTGTCGATACGGTTCTAGGCCCTGAAATGCGGTCTACTGGGGAAGTTATGGGGTATGACCGGGATTTCCCCACCGCCTTCGCCAAGAGCCAGACCGCGGCCTATGGAAATCTACCCGCTAAAGGAACTGTGTTCGTATCGGTTTCTGACCAGGATAAACGCGCCTTAGCCTTGCCGGTGTCGCGCTTATTTGATTTAGGGTTCTCCATCATGGCAACTGCAGGTACAGCTGCTTTGCTACGCCGCTACGGGATTCCGGTTACCGAAGTGCGAAAAGCCAGCCAAGGACGCGGGCCGGACGGGGAGCAAACAGTAGTGGATATGATCCGCGCCGGCCTCATCGATATGGTGATCAACACCCCCGGCACTTCCGGGGCGAGGGCGGATGGTTACGAAATCCGCACCGCCACTACTGCTGCAGATAAACCGATCATTACCACCATGTCCCAGTTCCAGGCAGCGGTGCAGGCGATTGAAGCTACTCGCGACCGCACCTATGGGGTGTGTTCACTGCAGGAATACGACAAAGCGAAATAGTCATGTTCCTACTGCTTGCCGCCGCTATCGGACTAACAATCGGCCTGATTGTGGGGGCGCTGGGCGCCGGTGGGGGAATGCTATTTATCCCCGTGCTGGTATATTTACTGCATTTTTCCCCGCACGAGGCGGCGGCTGCCTCCCTGATTATCGTGGGGCTGACTGCTCTGGTTTCGCTGATACCGCATGCGCTTTCGGGCAATGTGCAATGGCGGAGGGGTTTACTCTTTGCGGTCTTTAGTGCTGCCGGATCGATCGGGGGTTCTCGCCTGAATGCGATCACTCCCGGCCGCTACTTGATGTTACTGTTTGCGCTGCTAGCGGCAGTGGTAGCTATCGCGATGGCGCGGAAAGGGATCGCCTCCAGGCGCCAGTATCGGGATCGAATCCGGAAAATTATGCAGGAGGACGCCGGAGAGATTTCCTCGGATACTGAAAACGCCACCGGGGAAGCTGCTTCTTCGGGGGTCGAATCGGGGGCAACAAGCAAGACAAAACAACCCCGCCCCCTGGTCAACCGGTTATTTAAATGGGTGCTGGCGGCGCTGATAACCGGCTTTTTGACGGGCTTCTTTGGAGTTGGCGGCGGCTTCGCCGTGGTGCCCGCGCTAGTGATTTTGCTGCACCTTAATATGCGACAGGCGGCGGCCACCTCGCTGCTGATTATGGTTATTTCTTGCGCCTCTTCGCTGCTAGCCCGGATGGGAATGACCCTGAGCATCGACCTGGTAGTGGTAACGGTTTTTGCCCTCACCTCGATGGTGGGAGGGGCGCTCGGTCCTATCCTGACCCGCCGCGCGAAAGAATATCGCTTAACTTTGGGTTTTGCGTGTTTGCTAGCGGGGGTGGCGATCGTTACTCTCAGCGAGCAGGTTCTGTCCTGGCATTAGAATTATCGCCAAAACTCGCGGGCTGAAGTCTCATTTGCCTTTGGGGCTAGTGTTGACCGCACCTAAAAAATTAAGGTCTTGATGTTCCTGAAAATAATGATGCAAAACTTGAACCTGTTTACCGTACAAAAAACTTGCTGGCGCCAGAAAATGTTTCTGGCGCCAGCAAAATCTAGAAAAACTGTTGGTTTAAGCGGGAGCTACTGGTTCTTCAAAGCCGCGAGACGAGCCTCAATCTCTGCCGCTGAACCAGACTTTTCCAGTTCCGCAAACTGATTCTCTAGGGACTCAGAAGCCAGCTCTGCGCGTCCGGCTGCCAGGGCTTCCTGTTTGCGGATTTTTTCCTCGAAACGGTTAAGTTCACTGGTGGGATCGGCCAAGTTAAACTTTTGCGCAGTTTCTTGTACTCGGTTTTGAGCTTCCGCGGTCTTTTGCCGCGCCACCAGTTGATCACGTTTGTTCTTCAGATCCTCTAGTTTGGTTTTCATCCCGGACAGCCCCTGCTTGAGCTGTTCCGCCATTTCCTTTTGGGAAACCAGCAGCGGTTCTTGCGACTTCACTTGCTGTTCAAAATCAATCTGTTTACCTAGCGCCAGGCGAGCCAGATTATCGAGGCGTTCGGCCTCGGCCGCATCCCCGCTCTGGCGTGCTTCTTCCGCCTTGGTTGATGCCAAAGCAGCCTTTTCACCCCATTGCGTTGCTGCGGCACGGTCTTCCTCTAGATCTTTTTCTGCCAGCCGCAGGTTTCCCACCGTCTGGGCAACTGCGCTTTCAGCTTCATGAATCGAGTTGGTATAGTCGCGAATCATCTGATCAAGCATTTTTTCCGGATCTTCTGCCCGATCTAGCAGCGCATTAATATTGGCTTTCGCCATATTGGTAATCCGCCCCAAAATCGTTTGTTTCTCTGCCATGGTGCCTCCTACTACTGGTTGGTCCTGTCTAACTAGCAATTTTACTGGAAATATTGGAGTTTGGCTGGTTAAAATTTTCCTCCAAAGCCACCGCCGGAGTTACCTCCGCCGAAACTGCCCCCAAAACCTGAGCCGCTACCGCCACCAAAGCCGCCACCGGACCAATCAGAATTGCCGCTGCCTGCGCCCCAGCCGTATCCGCCTGCCGCACCCCGGCCACTATTCAAGATCCCGCCCAGAATCATCCCGGTGAGAAAATCACTACCGCCGCCTCCGGGCTGGCCTCCCCAATCGTTGCGGCGCTGCTGGTAGTCCAAACTTGCGCTCTCCCGAGCTTTATCGGCAGCTTCTCCCGCCAATTCCGCTAGCTTTATCCCGGTATCTCCCCGAGAATCCTGTGCCTGCTGGTAGAGGGATTCGGCGCGCGCTAGATACTGGCGAGCATCCAAACCTACCGCTCCCCGGTGGCTAGAAACGTAGCTATTTGCACTAGCGATCCGGGCTTGCGCACTATCTAAAGCCGTCTGTAATCTCGCCGCGCCCTTCTGTTTTTGCTCACTGTCTTGCCGGTAGGGCGCCAGCGCTTGATCCAAATCGGCTTCCGCCTGAGCAATCGCGGATAGCGCCGCCAAGGGATCTGCCTGCCCGTCTCGAGCCTGCAGACAGTTATCAATTCCGGCCTGCGCTTTACTGCAAAGCGTCTGAAAGATCGACTTATCCTGTAAGTTAAGTCGTTTTACGTCGTCTAGGTCAGCAGAAATCGAAGTCACCGCCGCCAGCAGCGACTGCTTTAAGTTCGCCAATTGCCCCTCGGCCTCGGACACTTCCTTGATCAAGGCGCGAGCCTGGGCAATAGCTCGCTCCGCGGTTTGTACCTGTACTTTTAAGGCGGGCGAACTCGGCTCGCTTTGTAGGGGCTCCAAAGTTTCCCGCGCGGCTCCCAATAGGTTTCTGATCTGCTCAGGAGCCTCCTCCAGCGAAGTTAATGTCGCCTGGGGGTAGGTCTTATGTAGCGCTGCTACGATACCAGGGAGCTGCTCTGCCTGGGTTTCTAACTCGGAAATTAGTGACAGTTGATTCTTTATCCGGCTAGGTAAAGAAGCTAAAGATTCTCGCAGCCTAGCCAATTTCTCTGTCTGCTGCGATAGCAACTCTAGGCAGCGTTGAGCCTGCTTTAAGGCCTCTTGCGCCTGCTGGGTTCTTTCAATACCGGCTAGGGAATCCAAGCTCGCTAACTTCTCCATAGCGCTATCTCGCGCCTGGGTAGCCTGCGCTAGCACCTGGGCATATTCTTCAGTTTGCGTTGCTCCTAGCTGCATCTTGGCGAACTCTAGTTCTTCTTTTGCCCCTCGGATGGCGTCATCGGCGGCCAGTACCGCTCCGCCTGCTTGCTCGACAATCTGTTTATCTGCGGCGGCCTGCCGGGTTCTTATTTGGGTGCGGGTCTTTGACTGCCTAAGGATAAAAGCAATGATACCGATACCGATCCCCGCTACCACCAGGATTAACGCTAGCGGTCGCAACCAATTACCCGTCCTCGCGGATTCTTCCTCACTTACGGCGCCGCCCATATCAGAGGAGGAAGCGGTAGCGCTAGCAGCAAAAACCTTAATCGCTTGATCCCATTTCCCCTGGGAGAGTAAAGGCTCAATTCCTTGAACTATGCGATTTTGCCTGCTATCGCTAATGCGGACGTCAGCTGTAGGACAAATGTAGTAAGCACGTTCCTTGACCGCGATGGCTAGCAGCACGCTTTGGCTACTGCCCGCGCCTTGATCCCGGGACTTAACGCACCATTGCTGCGCGTCTAACGGCGCAAAGCTTTCAGTGAGAGCCGCATAAATCTGATAGTCGGCGCGGGAGGCTTCGCTAAGCGCTTGTGCTACCTGCCCAGAGTTTTCCAGATATCCACTCGGATCCGACAAATGCTTATCGAAAGTATTGGCAGGTGGGGTCGCGAGGGCGGGGCTGGCTAGCGCGACTGCCACGAGCATACCCGTAAGCAGCATCCAGAAGGCGGCGAATAAACGTTGCCGGAATCGAGCTAAGCACATACCTAGATCTTATCGGCAAGCGGGCGCGCAAGCGCGCCCCAGTGCAAAAGTTGGGCTCTTAGAAGAGGCCTTGTTAGAAGAGGCCTTGCCGGGCTGGGCTCTGCTAACTACGCTTCGCTACATCGTTTTCGGCCAGTCGCAAAGCCTGCTCAGTTTGTTGCTGCGCGCGTTGCAAGAGGCGCAAGGCTTCCTGCGGATCGTGGCTTCCCGGCTGATCAAGACGGGTCAAAGTGCGATTTGCTAGGTCAAGCATGGTGCGGGCAGCCACTCCCACTTTCGCGGTATGCACCCCGATATAGTCATCGACCGCTGCCATCAAAATCGCGACCTGCTCACTAAGCGGCTCAACCTTTTCCGCAAAGGTCAAAGCTGCCTCAACTTTGGCGGCTGCTCGCAGGGCAGCCTCTTCCGCATGTGCTTGGCGCACGATCTTTTGCGCCTGCAACAAGAGATTCTCAGTGCGTACAGTAGCTTTGAGAACCTCGTTTTCTTGTCCGGCGCGATCCATAGTCTTGGCGTCCTCGATCAGGTTCTGAGCCCGAGAAAGCAGTTTATGGGCTCCCATGACATCTCCGCCAATACGAGTGGCCTTTTGAGGGTCAACATTTTGGATACGCTCCACAATCAGGCGGCATCTGACCAGTTCTTCCCGGCAGGAAACGATTTCCCGCTCGAACCCAGCAAGGATCTCATTCAACGGGGTTTGCTGGTGATACAGATTCGTAAAGTGGGTGATCTGGTCACGTAATTCCCGCAGAGGTCCGGGCAGGTTTCCGGCTACAATCTGCTGATCAATCGGGCGGGACTGTAACTGGGCGGTAGCAAACTCCGCAAACGCAGCCCGGACGCTATCTTGAGCGCGAACCAGCGCCAAAGCAAAAGGCTGAGTTACGGTTTTGCCTACCCGCTGTTGCGCTAGCGCCAGTTTGCTGGCTCCCTTACGAGTCCAAGAATCTGCCTGGCGCAATACTTTCGTAAAGTCGGGTTGCGGGTGCGCTTCTTCCCGGTGGGAAGATTCTGGCGCTGCCACCGGGGTCGTTTCCGGTTGTGGCTTTGCGGGAACGGGTTGCGCTGGCATCTGCGGGGCAGCGGATTCCCGGGAGAAAGGCTGTGAGGGCACAGGCGAGGTCGTAGCTAGAGAAGCAGGAGCCTGTGGCTTTTCTGGCACCGGGGCTGGCTGCCAGGACGAGGAGCGGGTTTGGGATACTTGCCCCGGCGAAGAGGACGGAGCCGGTCGGTTCCTCGCTGCCGATACCTCTCCCGATACTTGCGGGATTGCCTGTGGAGATACTGGTGGCAAAGAGCGTGCATTCAGCTTGTCAATCGCAGGTGCCATTTGCGGGAGCGTAGGCATCGCTCCGGGTCTGTGTTGTTCTGCCTGGTAGGAGGCATTATCCGGTACCTGGGGGGCAGCCTCCTGGCCGGCAGGGGAAGTGCTCGCCGGCGGGTAAGCCACGCTCGGGGCGGCCTGTTGAGGTACCGCCGGGCGGATAGCATCCGGTTTCTGGGCTTGTTCTTCCCGGAAACGATCAGCTGCCTGGGCACGGGCTTTCGCCCGGGCGATCTCATCGCGACGCTCCTGGCCATAATCCCTAATTTGCGAGGCAGAAGTAACCTGGGTGTCATCGTCATTGGCCTGTGGAGGCAAATAGGTAGTTTCGCCCGGACGCAGCACTGAACTATGCCGCTGCGGCGTCGCGGGATTCGCGGCTGCGGGCGCCACAGGCGAGCTGGCGGCCGGGGTGTAAGGCGCGTTTGCTAGGGGAGGAGTCGCGGGAACTTGCCCGGGAACCTCTGCCGGTAAACTCATCGATTCGGGACTAAATGCGCCCGGTTGTGCTTGCGGTAGTGGCGCTGCTTGCGGGGATATTACTGGTTGCTGTCCCGAGGCCTCCGGGGCAGGGGTCGGAGTCTGTGGTAGCCCTTGCACTTCCGGCTGAGACTGCGGTAGCTGCGCGGACGCCGGCGGTTGCGCCTGTGGTACTGCGGCAGGTACCTGGTTGGCCGCATTGTCCGCGGTAGTGACAGGGGTATGCGAGCTAGTGCGGGCTAACGCGATTTGATCTAATTCCGCTAGTGAAGGAACTTTTCCGCCCGCTGTTTGCGTATCTAAAGTGCCCGAAAGGCCGGTGGGAATAGCAGGTTCTGCCTCGGCTGCCTGAGCCGGCGCGGTTCCCGCGGCTGCGGGCGCAAAGTTTGCCTCTTTGCTCCCGAGACCCGTAGCGCTAGGTTCTTGCGGAGTCGGAGCTGCCGGGACGGCCGGCGAGGCGGCGGCTGCGAAGTTTTCTGGGTTAACGGCGGCGAAGTCTGGTTTATCGACTTTACCGACCGGTGCTTTCCGGGACTTTGATTTAGCTGGGGATTTATCTTTTTTGCGCCCAAACTTTAAGCGGAATTTACCCTTGCTAGGCTGCTCGTCCTCGTTCTCGTCCTCGTCAACCGCGGTCACTTTCGAAGCTTCTTTACTTGCGGAGGCTTCCGAGTCTGCGCCGCCAACTTGCCGGTTAGCTAACGGGGAGGCGGGCAGCTGGCTCGGAGATTCCTGTGGTGAGAGAGCTTCACCCGCTTCGCCCGCAGCCTGATCTTCGGCGCGTTTTTGAGCTTGTCTGCGTGCCCGGAGTACCCGAGAAATCACGATAATCACCACGATCAGGGCAATCAGGAAAGCAATCATTGCCCAAGGAGCAACCGCCAGTCCCGACCCCATTTCCGGCGCTTTCGCTGAGAGCGCATCCAGATAAGCTAGCACTGCCTCGGGATATTTTTGCTGATTGAGCAGGGGTACCATTTTTTCGGAGGCAATCGCAGATAATTCTTCCTGGGAGAGTTTTGCGGCATTATCTGCAGAAGCCAAATACATAGTCTGATTAGGGTTATCAGCCACTATCGAGAGCATATAGGAGCCTTGGGGAGCACCTGATTTTTGTAGCGCCATCAAGTTCCAATTGCTGACGGTGTCATTGGAATACTCCGAGGGGAACGCCACATAAACGTGCAAGCCCGAACGATCCAAAGAGGCTAACCGTTCTTTTACCTTGTCGGCCTGGCTCCCGAGCTTGTCACCGGGGTCATATACATGATTGGAAATCTTCGGCGGTTCCTCAGCATTTGCGATATTGCCAGTAACTGCGAAACTGGTAAAAAGTGCAGCTAGAAGCACTATTACTAGTAATCCGGTTCTCTTTAAGACTCTCACGTAAGTTTCTCCCTAACTAATGGGGATCGCCCGGAGCGGATTAAATCCCCACTTTGCATTATCATATGCAAAGAAGTGGGTTATATGTTGGCTCATGTAACCTAGATTTAGAAAAAGTAGGGGAGAAATCAGTGCCAACCGGAAAAGTTAAGTGGTTTGATGCCGACAAAGGGTTCGGGTTTATCACCGCAGAGGACGGCTCGCAGGTGTTCTTACACGCCAGCGTATTACCTGCTGACACTAAACCTCCCTCGGCGGGAACGCGGGTAGAGTTTTCAGTTGCTGACTCGCGACGCGGTCCCCAAGCCCTATCGGTAAAGATCTTGCAGCGAACGCCCTCGGTAGCAAAAAATTTGCGGCGCAAACCCAAAGACATGGTGCCGCTAGTAGAAGACCTAATTAAATTATTGGACGCCTCCTCCGGGCATTTGCGACATGGACGCTACCCGGAAAATGGTGCGAAGATCGCGCAGCTGCTGCGGGCAGTTGCCGACGATTTCGATGCCTAGTGGTGGCGGTGAACTAAGAAAGACGCACATGAGTGAAACTACCCGGCGTAAAGCGGGAAAAGTAGATACTGTACTGGCGGGCGCGGTCGATATTGCTCGCCAAGGACTGGCTCCTATCGCCAAGCCGGAAGAAATCGGCGAACATTTGGGCGCCACTAGCGAAGGTGAACGCCTGGCCACCCACAGTTTTGAATGTCTAAAGCCCGGTTACCGCGGCTGGCACTGGGTAGCGGTTCTAGCGCGGGTGCCGCGGGGACGCAAAGCCACCGTATGCGAAATTGACCTGTTACCGGGCGAGGACGCACTGCTGGCACGCCCGTGGGTACCCTGGGCAGAACGCCTGCGTCCTCAAGATATAAAACGCGAGGACGTGCTACCTTACGTACCTGATGATGACCGCCTTGATCAGTCCTATGCGGACACCAATGCCGAAGAGTTAGATCGGCGTACAGTGGAGGAACTGGGTCTCGGGCGTGCCCGGGTACTTTCGGCTTGTGGTCGCGCCCAGGCTGCTAAACGTTGGTACCACTCAGAGCAAGGCCCGGCACGGCGCGGTACGACCCGGAAGAAGCTCCCGGAAAATACTTGTTCTACCTGCGGGTTCTTGTTAAAGGTAGCGGGCAGCATGCGCACTATGTTTGGGGTATGTACCAATGAATGGTCCGTCGATGATGGCCGGGTGGTGTCTATGGATCACACCTGTGGTTCCCATTCGGAAACCGATGTAAAGGTGGACACTTCTCCCTGGCAACCCACACCGGCGCGCCTGAACGAACTGGATGTAGAGCAGGTAGAAATTTAGTGGCCGGAGGCCAAGCGTTAAGAGCTAGGTGCTTGCGTGGGAATCTGCAACTAAGTTGCAGATAGCGGGCAAGATTGGAAAAACCCTGGGAATCTCCCGATAATAAGCCTGTAAGTAACTTCTATGCCCCTGGTGGCGGATTGGACAGTTATCTTGGCTTCTCAAGATACGGCGAAAAAGTCGGATAGTTCCTTAGATCGTTTCTTTAAAATCTCGGAAAGGGGCTCCACCGTTGGGCGGGAAATCCGCGGCGGCCTGGTCACTTTCTTTGCGATGGCCTATATTTTGGTGGTTAACGCCGCGATTTTAGGGGTGGCGGCCCCCAAAGATATTAGCCAGTCCGCCATCGCCGCCGGCACCGCCCTGGTCGCTTGCGTAATGACCCTGCTGATGGGGCTAGTCGCAAACTTCCCGCTGGCATTGGCCTCCGGTATGGGGCTAAACGCCGTGGTAGCTTTCACTTTGGCAAACCCCGAGGCTCTAGGGCTTAGCTACCAGGAAGCGATGGGGTTGATCTTTTGGGAAGGCGTAGCCATCACCATCTTGGTGTTGACCGGTTTTCGGGAGGCCGTGTTCAAAGCGGTTCCTGCCCAGCTAAAAACGGCGATTAGCGTAGGTATTGGGCTGTTTATTGCGTTTGTCGGTCTGATTAATGCCGGGATTATTCGTCCCGGGGGCACTCCGGTACAGCTGGGGGTCAACGGCTCCCTGGTAGGCTGGCCGGCGCTAGTATTCTGCGTGGGTCTGATCGTGATCATTGTGCTTTATATCCGCAAGGTGCAAGGCGCGATTCTCATCGGGATTGTGGGCGCCACCGTTTTGGCATTCATCGTGCAGGCTTTCGCCCATCTGGGTTCGCGGGCAGCCGATGAAGAGGCAGTATCTGCTTGGGCTTCTAATGTTCCGCAGCTGAAAGGCTCCCCGGTTTCCCTGCCTGATTTTTCCACTATCGGTGCGATTGACTTCTTCGGTCCCTTCACCAATCCCCACACCACTGCGGTGGGAGTGGTGCTGTTGATTTTCTCGCTGATGCTGGCGGACTTCTTCGACACTATGGGAACTATGGTGGCCGTAGGCGCGGGCGCGAATCTACTAGACGAGAACGGCAATCCGCCCAAGACTCGCGAAATTCTGCTGATTGACTCGCTTTCGGCCATGGCCGGGGGGCTCGGCGGGGTTTCCTCTAACACCTCCTTCGTGGAATCTACCTCCGGGGTAGGCGAGGGCGCGCGTACTGGTTTGGCTTCGGTAGTCACCGGCCTGCTGTTCGGGGTATCTATGTTTATCGCCCCGCTCGTGGAGCTGGTACCTGCCGAGGCGGCCTCCACCGCCCTGGTGTTCGTAGGCTTCCTAATGATGGTGAATGTGCGCGATATCGAGTGGACCCGCGCGGACGTGGCGATTCCCGCTTTCATGACCATTATGATGATGCCGTTCGCCTATTCGATTACCGTCGGTATCGGCTTTGGCTTCATCACCTACGTGGTGGTAAAGATCGCCTCCGGACGAATTTCGCGGATCCACCCCCTGATGTGGGTAGTTTCGATCCTATTCGTAATCTATTTCTGCTTAGGGCCCATCCAATCCCTACTGTCGTAAAGCAGGTGGGGCGAGAGCCTTAAGAAATCAAATAGTCCGTGGGAGTGGCCAGGAGCTGCTCCCACGGACTATTTGCTTTATAAGCGTTGTAGCGCTGCTTAGCGGGCGCAGGTAGCTGCGTCAGGTGCTAGAGGCGGTCGATTACATAGTCTAGGCAGGCAGTTAGCGCCTGGGTATCGGCCACTTCCACATTGGGGAAGCAGGCCACGCGGATCTGGTTGCGCCCCAAAGCGCGGTAAGGATCGATATCCACGATCCCATTGGCACGCAGCTGGGCGATCACCTGACTGGCATCAATATCGTGGAAATCAATCGTCACCACTACCGGGGACTGTTCTTCCGGGTTAGCTACATAGGGGGAGGCATCCGGGTGGGAACGCGCCCAGTCATATAGCACCGCCGAGGACGCGCGGGTACGTTTTTCCATCGTCTCTAGTCCGCCTTTTTCCAGCATCCACCGCACCTGGTCTTCCCATAAAATCAAGGTGGCAATCGCCGGGGTGTTTAAGGTCTGGTTTTTAACCGAGTTCTTCAGCGCCACCGAAAAATCTAGTATTGGTGGAATCCAGCGTCCGGCACCCGGGTCTGCTTTTATTTCTTGCGCCCGTTCCTGAGCGGCGGGGGAGGCCAGCGCCACCCATAGCCCGCCCTCGGCCGCGAAACATTTTTGTCCCGAGAAGTAATAAACGTCGGTTTGCGAAATGTCGACCTGGATTCCCCCGGCAACCGAAGTCGCGTCTACCAGGTTTAATCCGCCTGCAATGCGCTTTACTGGACTGAGGGCGCCGGTAGAAGTCTCATGTGCGGGATAGCAATAGGCGTCGATTCCCTCTTGCCCGCCATGCAAAAGCGAGATTTCGCTTTCGGTTTCCCGGCCTTGCGCCCTCGCCGATACGCCCCCGAGCTCTAGATAGGGATCTTTAAGGTGGGGAGCCCCGCTGACAGTTTCCGCAAACTTGGCGCCAAAAGAACCGAACACGGCATGCGCGGAACGCTCTCTAATTAAAGAGGACGCGGCCACCGCCCAAAAAGTGGTGGCGCCACCGTTACCCAGCACCACCTCGTATCCGTCCGGGAGGGCGAATAATTCTTTTAATCCTGCGCGCAGCGAACCCACCAGGTCTTTGACGGGGGCTTGCCGGTGCGAGGTGCCGGGCAAGTCGCTGGCGGCAACTTTCGCAAGGGCAGTTTTTCTTATTGAGCTGGGTCCAGACCCAAATTTTTTATTTTTGGGCAATAATTCTGGGGGAATGTTAACGAAGTTCTCCATAGGGGAAACCTTACTCTAGGTGCATAAATCGGTGCGAATCTGTTTCGGGCCTCCTGTAGAAAATGCTGGCAAGGCCAATAAATCGCGGGCGACCGAGTTAACCTAAGAAGTGATAAGCGCGGTGACAGCTCCCGCGCACGGCACGGCGTTAGGGGCATTGATGGGTGACTTGGTTGATACCACCGAAATGTATCTGAAAACTGTCTACGAGATGCTCGAGGACGGAGTACCTCCGCTGCGTGCCCGGATCGTGGAACGTCTAGACCATTCGGGCCCGACCGTTTCCCAAACTGTTGCCCGCATGGAACGTGATGGTCTACTTTACTTGGCAGATAATCGACGCATTGAGTTCACCGATCAGGGGGTGGAGCTAGCGCGAGAAGTGGTGCGTAAACACCGCCTAGCTGAGCGTTTGTTGTTGGATCTGATCGGTCTGGATTGGGTGATGGTTCACGATGAGGCTTGTCGCTGGGAGCACGTGATGTCCGACGCTGTTGAGATGCGCCTGCTGGATCTGTTGCATCACCCTTCTACCGACCCTTATGGCAATCCGATTCCCGATGGGCACGCTGGGATTGAGGGTTCGGGGACGTCGGTTTCTCAAATCGTGGAGCAATTTGGGGGCATTGTGGCCACCAAAATTGTGCGAATCGGCGAACCCATCCAAGCGGAGCCTCGCATGTTGGCATTTTTTGATGAAGCGGGTATTTTGCCTGGTAGAGAAGTCAATCTGCAACCTGATAACGGCCGGATTGCCGTTATGGGGGTCGACACGGAAAAAACTGTGTTACTTGACACGTCTCTGGGGCAGCACCTGTTTGTTGAAGGGGTTTCCAATCGGGATTAACTCTATTTCATATAGGCTCTGAACTGCGTTAATAACTGATTTTTGCGGCCTATTTTCTGGTTTTTAGGGCGCGTGTTTTTGTGGGGCGAGCCACTTGCCTGTCGCGGTGCGGAGAAAGATTAAAAAACTTTCGTAACCAAAACGTGACATTTCGTTATCGAAGCATTATATTTAGTTACGACCAATCGGTCAGAGAACTTTTTCGGGTAGCTACCAAAAAGGTTTTCCGGCCAGAAGCGAAATAAGCACTTTTAGGAGAGCTCTCATCGTGACACAGAAACTTCAGGCGCGTCACCGCGCTCCGAGCCGTCCCTCCACTCCGGTTTCTCAAGCTGCGAAATCTCTGTTTTCCTCTGAAAACGGCAAGCGCTTGTCGGCACTGGCAGGCTCGGGAGTTGCACTGACAGTAGTGGCAGCGGCCGCCGTCCCCGCTAGCGCGGACGCCACCGTTGCAAAACAAATCGCCACTTCCGTGGATTCTGCTCAACTTGCAAAAGGCACGGTTGAGAAGCTGACCGTTAACCAAGAAGTTACTTCTGAGGTTGGCTCACCTGCTCAGTCGGTAGCAGCTGCTAAGGTAACTGCTGCTCCGGCTCCGGCTGCGCCTACCCAGAACACGCAGCGCTCTTCCTCGGATTCCACCGAGACTTTTGTAGGTCGCGACCTTGGCAAAGCCGATGGCACCGCGGTAGGAATCGCGATGCAGTATCAGGGGATTAAATACAACTGGGGTCACGCCAGCCCGGCTGAAGGCTTTGATTGTTCCGGTTTCGTGAGTTATGTGTATCGCCAGCTGGGATATTCGCTACCTCGTACCACCGGCGGGATTGCGGCTTCTGGCACTAAGCTGCCGCTCAGCCAAGCTCAGCCCGGTGACATTTTGTGGAAGTCTGGTCACGTGGCCATCTACGTTGGTGGCGGAAAGCTGATCCACGCCCCCAAACCGGGTGACGTTGTAAAGGTAGCGCCGATCTATTCGAACAGCTTCAAGGTTATTCGCCTGTAGTAGCCGCTTGTCGGTAATGTCCTAGCGTCAGGGGTAACTACTGTTATCTGTTAGGTGCTGATCTGAATAGATTGTCTTTTCGGTGAAAGTAGTGCCGATATATTCTTAATAGTTTTTGACGGTTGTGGCTCGAGGTAACTCCTCGGGTCACAATCTTTTTAGCTGCTTACTCCGCTTTCTCCCGTCGCCGGCGGGTCTTTCTGTCGCTGGAGGGTCTTGTCACGCGCGGAGGGCGCTTTTGCATGTGGAGGGTATTTCGGTCTCGGGAGGTCATTTTTGCGTCTGGAGGGTATTTTTGCGTGCGGAGGGTGATTCTGGCGCATCTTTTGCCTGGTTATGTGTCTACACCTGACTTTTTCACCCTCCAGAGCTGAGATCACCCTCCAGCTCTAGGCAATTCCGTTTTTGGATCCCTCGAATATTCCTCGCGCTGGTGGTTCTTTCTGTCTGGGGAGGGTGGTTTTGCGTGCGGAGGGCGCATGTACTCCTTTTAATTAGGATGGCAGGTTCATCTTCTGCGGGCAGGAATATGCTTATGAGGTGCGGATGAAAGGTAGCAGCAGGATATGGACGAAATAAGGAGGACGAGCTAAGGAGGAGGAATTACTAGGGGCGATTGATCCGTTTCGTGCGTGAAACAACCACTTACCGCGAGGGTTTAAAACCACAAAAGAACTGTTCAAAGCGATACTGGAATCAGGGCGCTTAAGATCTCTACATATTAAAGGCAGGCTTTTTCAAGCGATATAGGGGTGGAAGTGCCACACCGTTCCAACTGGTGCCGAGCCGTTCCCGGAGGAATTTAGCGAAGCCCAGAGTGTCTGCCACGTCCTCGTAGGTGAATCGGTAAATATGCCATCCGAGTTTTTGTAGCCGACTTTGACGCTGTTTTTCACCCTGGATAGCCTCGTAAGCTTTCTGAGGATCATTGCTTCGATATTTCTGCATCCCGTCGATTTCAAAAGCTTTACGAATCTTCGGGAGTGCAGCATCCAGAAAGTAGCTTTGAGCGGTGGAAATCTTGACTTGGAACTGTGGAATTAGTCGTTTTACCTGCGCTAACTGTGCGGCGGCATGAAATAAAGATTCCGCGTAGCTTTCAAATCGGGGATCCATGTTTGCGAGGATTCGCCGAGCTTGGGGCGCCCCGAGCCGCTTCCGGTACTTTCTGGCCAGGCTATACATCTGCTCGCGCAGTTTTGGAATCCGGTCTGCGAAAGCCTCTCTGCCGCGGCGATCAAGGCGGCTCCACTGCGGAATGAGCTTTCTAGCTGCGGAATCGGCTACTGCCTGGGCACTACCAGCGGGTAGCCAGGCGGCACATTGCAACGTGGTCGTAGGAAGGTCGGTGATGCGTACTCGGTGACCGATAAATTTAGTGGAATCTTTCGGGAGGCTGATTTTATGGAAAATCAGGGGAGTCGGGGGTATTTTCGTGCGGATAGGGCGCCCTTGGGAGGTGTCGACATCAACCCAAGCTGGCAGCATTTTCTTTTCAAAATGCCTAGTCGAGGTGTGTAAAGGAGTGTCGCCGCGCAGAGATTTTAGGGAAAGGCCATGCAGTAGGGCGGCAGTAACTCCGATAAAGACCGGGGGAGTTTTACAGCGCGCTGCGTGGGAGGCGATTTGTCCCAACTTTACGTGTCGGATTCTTTCCCATTTGTTTGCCGATTTCAGCGGTCTAATCACGTGTCCGCGCCCGACCTTAATTAGGGAGCCGTTCGCTAGGGAGTCTGCAAGGACTCTCCGCGAAAACGCCTGGGTGCTGATTAGTTCAGGAAACATAGCTACACCTTGACAGCTATGGTTAACAAACTCTTGTTCCTAATAATCATGCAAGGAAACTGTGAGTTTGTTGCCCGCTGGGGACTGGCATTAATGGGGCATTATTGAGATGTCTCGGGAGGTGTTGTTGCCTCGGGAGGGCGCTCATGTGCGGGGAGGGCATTTTTGTCTCGGGAGGGCGCTCATGTGCGGGGAGGGCATTTTTGTCTCGGGAGGGTGCTCATGAGCGGGGAGGGTGCTTTGATTTTGGTGGGTGTTTTTGTCTCGGGAGGGTGGAATGGTTGCGTGTTTGGCGGAAAGTGCTGGTGGGGTCTGGCGATAGCACCCTCCGGCGATAAATTCACCCTCCAAGGTTGAAAATGCCCTCCGGGGACGGGAATACCCTCCAAAGACAAGCTGACCCTCCAGCGCCGAAATTGACCGCCGGTGCTGCTGGGACTGCGGCAAAGGAGCATTTTTGTCAGGCGCACAGCAGTCCGCTTGCCAGACGGCAAATCAGCGTTCTCAGCGGGCGGCATAGGAGTGGCCTCATCAGGCAGCACATGGGCGTTTTTGCCAGGCGGCGAATCAGCCTTGACGCCAGGCAGCACATGGGCGTTTTTGCCAGGCGGCGAATCAGCCTTGACGCCAGGCAGCACATGGGCGTTTTTGCCGGGCAGCAGCAACATTAATATTCCCGCTATGAGGGAAGTGCTAATAGATATATAGATAATCTGGGATTTACAGGACGTATGTCCTCACATTAGAAAAAAAGTACTAAATACCAGGCGCAAATACGTAAAAATCTAAATATTTTAAGGCCAACCACCTTCCCGAACCGCGTGGTGCCTCATGTCAATTTGAGCGCGAAAGTTTTTTGGTGCCTCACATAGTTTGAGCGGGAAAAATGTTTTAGGCGGCGTGGGTTTTGATGCCGGTGGTGAGTTTGGTTTTTCGTTTCTCGCGTGCTTGTTCTACTTTGGTTAGTAGTCGCTCGGTCGGGGTTTTAGCCAGGCCGGTGAGGATGTTTTGAATCGTCCTGGGTTTTGTTCCTACTCGTTTTTGAGAGGATTAGGGATATGTCTAAGAGGTATTCTCAGGATTTTAAGGATCGTGCGGTGCGGTTGCTTTCTG
>NZ_PKHX01000006.1:0-232 GCF_002848005.1 Varibaculum cambriense
GGTAAACAACACCCGCATACTCATACAACACCGTTGAAACATCCTTTCAAACTCGGTGTTGCAACCACCACTAGAACCTAAGCTTCGCTTTAGTTCCCGATTGCAACATTTATTTCCCTTTCTTATTTGCGGATTTCCAACGTAATTCGTACTGCGGAAACCTCGTTTAAGCTTTTACGCTGAGCAGCAAGGCAGTACGCACCTCATATCTCAAGCTCCACAAGCCGTCAGT
>NZ_PKHX01000006.1:331-76395 GCF_002848005.1 Varibaculum cambriense
CTTTACTTCCGGGCAGCAGCAACTGACCATCAGCAACGACCTTACCGTTACTAAGCAGTCAAAACCGCTGGTAGTCCGCGAGGGTGTACAACTCACCTTAGAGGGAAAAGGTACAGTTACCGGCATTAACTCCACCGCAGTGGAAGTTAAACCGGGCGGGAAACTGAACCTGAAGGGTCCCTCCTTCACCAAAGCACAATTCACGGTAAACGGTGACTTAAACTTTAGTGACGGCTCCATTCACGATTCCGACCCCGCCGGCCCGGTAATTTTCGTTGATGGCGGCACCTTAACCATGAGCGGGAGTGCCGACTTCTCTAAGAACACAGCACCGGAGAAAAAGCTAATTAACAAAGTTGCCCCCGAAGGCGTCAATATCGACAAATTCGCCCCCATCACCATCAATAACGGGACGGCCACAATCAATGGTGGAACCATCAAAGATAACAGTGGTTCCCGGCTGGGGGGCGCAATTGCCGTAATGGGCAGCGAAGCCAAGCAGGCCAGCTTGAATATTAAAGACGGGGAAATCGCCAATAACAAAGTTGAAGTTAGCTCTAACGGATACGGCGGTGCCATCTTTGGTGAATACGCGGACGTTAACATCTCTAGTGGCAATATCCATGATAACTTCACTGAGTACGGCGGCGTTCTGGCTCTGTTCAGCGGTTCCTTAAAAATGAACGGCGGAACCGTGCAGAAAAACCAAAACAACATGAAATATGGCGGCACAGCCGGAGCTTTTAATCTATCGGGGGTAAAAGCCGAGATTTCGGGCGGGACGTTCCAGGGAAATACCAGCAGTTACCTGGGCGGAGGTGCGATTAAAGCATATTCCACCGATCTGCATATTACCGGTGGAAACTTCATCGCTAATCAAAGTAAAGGAGCAAATAGCAAAGGTCAAAGCGCCGCCTCAGGAGGGGCAATCAACGCAGTTGGTGGCAGTCTCATCATCGACAAAGGAACTTTTAAAGACAACCTAGTTGTCAAATGGGGCGGAGCTATCGACACTAACGGGGGTACCGTAACCATCAATGGGGGCTCTTTCACTGGAAACACTGCTGAAGAATCAGGAGGAGCGATTAGCCTGTCAGGCGGAGAGAAAAAGGGGGAAGGTAGCCAAACCGTGATTAACGGGGGGCATTTCGCAAAGAATACCTCGCAAGGCTTTTGGGGCGGCGGCGCCATTTACAATGATACTTTCTCAAAACTCACCGTTAATAACGCCCTGATCAGGAACAACACAGTTAAAGACGCATTTTTAATCGGCGCCGGGAACCACCCCATTAGCAAGCAAGGCGGCGGGGTATGGAACTGCCCCACCGGGCAGACCACGCTGAACATTACTCGCGGGGTTGCATTTTATGGGAACTCCGCCGAGGACACCCCTAAATATGAAAGTTTCAATGGTGCCGGTGATGATTTCGCCAGTATCTCTACCCACACCTTCGGGGAATTTACAAAGGGTCAGCCGGTATCAATCACCTCTCGGATGCTGGGCGGCGGAGAGCGTCTCTGGTATCAAGATGGCTCCATCCACGGCATTCACAACAACTGGGACTTAGCTAGGCAGCTGCCGCGTTATAAAGAGGGCGGCGATAACAAGCTGATCCCTTACGACACGGAGATCAATGAAAATAAAGCTTTCAAGTCGGTACCCAGCGAAGACTCCAAGAAACTCGCCGAGAAGCTGGCACGAGTAGTTATTGAAGATAACTTTGCGACTAGTGCCGGTATCAGTGGCGCGGGGATAGCCAATAATGGTCAGCTGTTCTTCGGCAGCCCCGATAAATGGAAGCTGCAGGTTAAGAAGTCTTGGGAAGGCGATGACCCGGAGCAGCGTCCTACCAAGATAACCCTGGACGTGTTAGTCGGCGGATTCCAGGTCGACCAGGTGGAACTGAGCAAAGAAAACAACTGGACGGCCGTAGTTGAGAACTTCCCCGATCCCGACACCCTAATTGACGCGAAGACCGGTAAGAAACTGCCGATTACCTTTAGAGAACATGACGGAAGTGGCAATCAGCTCGATGGCTACCAGCTGGCCGTAACCGGTGAGTCCAAAGACGAGGGAACCAAGACCTACAATATCTCGGTAGTCAACAAGATGACCACCGAGGTCGAGGTGTCCAAGAAATGGGCAAACCCGGATGGTACTTGCCCGGATGCCTCTCAAATCGAAGTCCAGCTGCTGACCAACGGGAAAGCAACCGACAAGAAACTTATCCTGAACGCTGCCAACTCTTGGAAAGGCAAGTTCGAGGATCTGCCGAAGTACATTAACGGTAAACTCGCAAAATACACTGTTTCCGAGGTAGAAATCAAAGGGTATCGCAGCGAAGTAAGTGGCGACGACAGCAAGGGATTCACGATTACCAATACCTGCACGGTTCCTCCGCCAACCACTACCCCGCCCCCACCAACCACTACCCCGCCACCGGGAGATACTCCTCCTCCGCCAAAGAAGACTCCCCCACTGCCTCCTACGGGCTCTGGAATTAGTGCAGCTCTTGCGCTGGGGATCTTGGCGCTAGCTAGCGGAGTGGTGCTGGTGCGCCGCCGGATGCAAAACGCCTAAAACTGTTCGGATTCTGGCAGTTATTTATGGAGCAAAATCCCTAAAGGCGTAGACTGCCGCTATGGCTGCGGACAGAAGCGATAGCGGTGGCTACTCCCGGGGAGACCCCGAATATCGACGCATCGAACTCGCGCTATTTATTGCCGCGTTCGTCAGTTTCGCGCAAATGTACGAAACCCAGGTGTTACTGCCGGAAATATCGGAGCATTTTCACCTAGATCCTTCGGCTGCCTCCCTGACGGTGTCTCTCACTACCGCAGGCCTAGCGCTTGCCTTATTCCTGGTCGGACCTTCCTCCGAGCGACTGGGGCGCCGACCGATCATTCTCACCTCTATTTTGGTAACTTCTCTGGTGGGGATGGTGCTCGGCTTTGCCCCCAGCTGGCACCTGCTGCTTGCCGGGCGTTTCCTGCAAGGGATTGCGGCGGCGGGTCTGCCCGCCGTGGCGACTGCCTACCTGGCCGAGGAAGTACGCCCCCGGGATTTACCCCGGGCAGCGGGGGTTTACATCGCCGGCACCGGCCTGGGCGGTCTTTTCGGGCGGATCCTCAGCGGGATTATCTCCCAATTCCTGCCCTGGCATTGGGTCTTAACCGTGATTGGCGTGGCCGGAGTCTTATTTTCCCTGTTGGTCTGGCGGCTGTTGCCTCCCCAAGAAAACTTCCAAAAGTCTCCCCCGGGTATAAAAACCTTGATCGCCCACACCAAAGCGGTGCTTAGTGAGCCAGGATTAGCCTTGTTATTCCTGATTGGTGCCTTGACTCTGGGAGCCTATCAGGCGGTTTTCAATATGGTGCCCTACCGTTTCAGCGCCGCCCCCTATCTTTTCCCCGCTTGGATAGTTTCCGGGTTCTTCCTGGTTAATGCTTTTGGTTCTATGGCTGCCTCGGTGAGTGGCAACCTAGTTGCCCGCTATGGCAGGCGGCGAGTAATGCCCTTGGCGGCGCTGCTGACTTTAATCGGGCTGGTATTGACCATTTTCGAAGCCCTGTGGATCGTGATTCCCGCGTTGATAATCTTTGCTATCGGATTCTTCGCTGTCCATGCCACCGCCTCCGGCTGGGTAACTGCCCGCGCCGTGGCGGGAGTAGGCGCTGCCGGGCAAGCCGCCTCTGCCTATTCCATTTCTTACTACCTGGGAGGCTCCTGTTTCGGCACCGTCGGAGGTATCGCCTGGTATCACTGGGGTTGGTCAGGTTTAGTCGCCCTCACCGCTGCCCTGATCGCTCTGGTAGTGGTGTTCGCCCTGCTCCTGCGGAAAATCCCGCCCCTACAAAAATCGGGCTACTGAGTTACTTAACTGCCGATTCTCTGTGCGAAGGCTACCCAATGTGAACTGCGCGGTCTCGGGGCGATAACAGTACTCGGGGGACCCCGGTGAGCCTTGCTTCGCTCGGCTCAAGCCCCCTCTCGTATCTTTTATCGCTCCGAGACAGATCTGCGAGAGGGATAGGTTTTATCCGAGTGGGCGCGGTGGGCATAAGAAATCGGGGAGAGACCTAGCCTCTCCCCGATTTCTTGGGCGGGAGGAAAAACCTATCCCTCTCGCCTACCTCCTACTGAGGAGCGTCGATTACCGTTGTTCGCGGCGACGTAGGATTAGGTATCCTCCGGCGAGGCAGACCAGCATGGCGCCCACCGCTACGCTAACTTGCGCGCCAGTCTTTCCTAGCTGCTTATGCGCACCATCCGGATTGCCGGGTTTGCCTGGCTTACCCGGAATATCGGTTCCCGGTTCCGGCTCGTTGGCCACATACAGGTAGGCACCATCGTATTGTTGGGTTTCATCCGCAGGATCTTCCCATATCGTGAAAGTCAGTGGCTCTTCTAGCAGCTTGTAGCCTTTAGGAGACTTCACTTCTTTCAGCTGGTACTCGTACTGGCGCTTCTTGTTACTTACCGACAGCGCCCATTTGAGATTTTCCTTATCCCCCCTAATGGTGACTTCCCCATTCTTATCGGTAGTAAACCGCAGGGGCTCTTTCTCAGCCTGCTCTGGGGTAAGCTTGCCCATCACCGGCTGGAATTCACCGTCCTTCTTCTCATAGAGTTCGAACTCGGCGCCTTCCAGCTGAGTGGTCAAGTCGCGGGAATCATGCTTGTGAATAGTGATTCCCGGGTTGGGAGCACTACCGCCGCCAGCCATCCGTACGGCTACGGATCCCTCAACCTTGGACTGTTCCTTTCCGACCTCGACCTCGTTACCGTAGTTAACCAGGTCTTTGCCGATTACTTTCGCTTTATAGGTGACCACTACTTTCTGTTTATTGGGAACTTCCATAGTGAGCACCCCGTCCTTATAGACCGGATGATAGTCGAAGTCCTTCGGGGTCATCTCTAAGGTTTCCGGCTGCAGACGCAGATTTGTCATCTGGTCTTTAAAGTTCGCAGTCGGCGCCCCGTGAGCAATATCTAGGCCACCGGGATTGATAGTGACCTTGAAAGTCGCCTCATAATTATTGCTTCTAGTAGGCTTGTCGGTCAGTTCTTTGGTAAGCGGGCCATACACATAGTCAGCATCCACCGCTTTGGTAGTTACCGGCCCCCAAGTGGCGGTGTTGCTGACCTTTAAGCCTTCCGGGTTCTTATTGATGGCATCTAGCGCTTTCCGACTAACCGGAATTAGCGAGTAATCCAGGTAATAGACAGATTTCACCTTGTCCGAGTCCTTCGGCAAATCAGCAGTCTGCATCTGGAAGGTAATTTCGCCGTTC
This sequence comes from Varibaculum cambriense, assembly GCF_002848005.1. Classification (GTDB taxonomy): domain Bacteria; phylum Actinomycetota; class Actinomycetes; order Actinomycetales; family Actinomycetaceae; genus Varibaculum; species Varibaculum cambriense_B. The sequence continues at coordinate 5,627 of NZ_PKHX01000006.1, forward strand.
TGCTGTTTAATCTTTAGCTTCTTTTCGCCGGAAACATTGGGCGCCGGATCCTCAACCAGCTTTAACAGCTTAGAATCGAACTTGTCAGTAATCAGGAAAGATTTCCCTGTGTACTGATCTAGCCCTTCCAGGCGTAGCCGGTAGTGGAACACCGGATAGTCAACCCCACCGATTTCCTTGAATTTAATGCCGTCGAAGGTTTTGTGGATCCCCTCAGGATCCGGGGTAGCCGCTGCCGAGGCGGTACGGTCTTTACCATTGGCAGTGGCTTTCACCCGGTTGACGTGCCGATAGAGGCTCTCGTCACCATCACGGTAGGCTTTTACCCACTCTTGGTCATTGGTGGTAGTAAAAGTAAGTTTTACCGTGCGCTCGATGGGCTTCTGTTGATCGTCTAGTTCATTATTTTCCAGAAGTCCTTTTTCTGTATGCTTTTTATCTTTGAAAAACTCAATGGTAAATCCCTTATTGGGGTTCTCAGGGTCTGGTTCGAACGTATAGTCTTCGTCTCCGATCAAGCCTTCAACCGTGATCTTGGTGTCTTTCAGCTTGTCCTGGAAAGAGGTATCGCCACTCTTGGCTGCCGGCAAGGTATCCGTCAAGACTAGGGAGTCATAGCCTTGCGGCACCACATTGACGGCTACCTCCCAAGTAACCTCATCTGGATTAGCGGAAAGAGCTTTCTTTTCAACGTTAAAAATATGGGGAGGATTGAGGCCATTGGTGGGGGCAACTACTTCCTCTGGACCATTCGGGTTTTGAGGGGTAGTGCTGGAAGCACCGTTCTTCACCGAAGTCGGCACGATCTGCTTAGTGACATCAACTTCAGTGGTGTAGGTGATTTCGTAGCTGGAATTTTCTGGGTCAGTATCGGGGAATTTATCCGGGTCAGTACCGGGCAACTCGTACGACCACTCGAACTGTGTATCCAAATCGGTGATGCCAACGTCTGCCCATTTAATCTCGCGGGTTTTCTCAATAGAGTTTCCCTCTGCGTCCTCTTTCCCCTTGTTCACCACGATCTTGATACCGTCTCCGGAATACTTCATCATTTCGCGGAACTCTTCAGGAATGGAGTCTTTGACGGTATTGCCCGCTACGTTCAGTTTCGAGTATTTATTTACATTAAGGGTCCAGGACTGCTGGTAGATTCCCGACTTAGGTGCCGTTTCTTCGGCGGAGCCAGCATTCTTGGTGATAGTACCAATCTTTAACTTATGCTCCAGGTTATTAATGGTCTCTTTGGGGGCAGGAATCTGGTCAGAAACCACATTGGCTTTATTCTCGGTTTGAGCCTTGGTGCCAGCCTCGTCCGGGTTTACCTTAGAGTAATCAACGCTGGCAGAATATTCGATAGTGACCTTCTCCCCGTGAGTCATCTTGGGAATGGTCACCGTAAACCCGTTATTTTCAAACTGCGGTTTCCCAGGTTTAGGGGCTTTCTTGTTTGTCGACCTAATCTTGATAGCCTTCGGATCTTGATCTAGGTGCAGTACCGTGTCGTCACCTTGGATCTGGTCAGAAACCACCACATTTTCGTTAGTGTCGATAGAGGTAACCGTCAGGGTGTAGAACACTTTCCCGGCTGCGAAATCATGCCGCGCACTCTTGGTGATAGACAGGTCAGGATCATTAGAAATCAGCACGTCCATGTGGAGGTCATCGTTTAGCTCAATCTTGGAGGCATTCTTATCGAACTTCACATCCAGAGTTACATAGAACTTTGCCTGCGAGGAGTCAGTTAACTTCTTGTTATTAGATAGCTTTATATGGATCTTATTATCTTTCGTCACCCAAAAGGTATTGTCCTCAACGGATTCACCTTGAGCGACGATGGTGAACTGTAGCGGCTTTTCGATGGGGAAAGCCTGCAGGGTGGTAGGCAATTCATAGACTAGTTCAGTACCGCTAGGTATTTGCCATTCATCATCTTCACCATCGGGTTGCTCGGCGAATCCCAGTTTCAACTGGTAAGGGGTGTCCGGGTGGACGATATAATTCCCATCCTTATCTTTCTTAAGTTCGGTGCCACCGTAGGACAGCGTTGCGTCATCAGTTAGGAACTTGGTGAGGTCGAAAGTGTCTGCTGGATCCTTAGCAGGCGTGCCTGGTTCTTTAGCGGGGCCGGGTTGCGGGGCGGGGTTTGCGCCCTGAGCGGGATTAGTCCCGTTCTCGGGAGTAGCTTGTTCCTCATTACCCGTGGGATTAGTGTTCGCAACACCAGGATCACTGGGTTGTGGCTGTTCAGCGACCGGATCAGCGCTCCCCTCTGGCTGGGCGTAGCTGACTCCGGCTTGCGGGCCGAACCCCAAAAGCAATGCAAAAGCCAGTAGGGGTAGTAATAGTTTGAGGGCACGATATTTCCGATTTTGCCCCGTTGCGCGAGTAGAACCCGATTTCATGATTATCTCTCCCTGAGTTAATGCGACCATTTCCCCTGTTCACAGCGATTAAGCCTCATTAATTATCTTCTCATATACCACCCTACTATATACCCGCTACCTTTAGAAATACAGGGGAAAATTTGATTTCCCTATTCCTTTTTGGTGCCAAAAATAACGACTTCCTGTTTTTCACTCCGCCGCCCTAACCTCAAGTTTTTCGGGAACCCCTGGAGCTCCCCTGCGCGCCCTCCCCGCGTAACCTCGAATCCCCTCACCCGCATCCTCCCAAGAGCGGAGAATCACCCGACAAACACCCTTACTAATTCACGCGGGAGGGTGATTTTGTACCGGGAGGGTGAAAATGTCACCCCTCGCCTCAGCTATTCCCAATTCCCCTAACCAAATCGCCCTCCCCGGACATTTCAACCCTCCAGAAATCAAAGTACCCTCCGCGAGCGGCTAAACAGTCCAGAGCGTAGAGATAGGCATTACCCAAAGACCCGGCCCCATCGGCAAAGATTCTTTTCCGGCATAAAGTAGGATTCCACATCGGAACTTGTCGCCAGCTAACTTTTGCAGGTGACGCAATCCGGAGAAATCTTTGCCCTGCAAACTGACTGCCGCCTTAACTTCTACCCCTACCACCTCGCGATTCCTTGACTCCATAACCAGATCTACCTCTTTACCGGTGGAGTCACGGAAGTGGAACAAGTTGAAGGGTATTGCTGACCACTCTTGTTGTTTCAAAAGTTCGGTGGCCACGAAAGATTCAAGTAACCCACCGGTAAAGGAACTGGAAATTTGCATTTCCAAGGACTCGGCATCTACCCCTACCAGGCTGGCCGCCATGGCGGGATCTTGCAGGAAAACTTTTGGTTTCGAAACCACTCGCCTGGTTAGATTAGTACCCCAAGCTGGTAAAACATCAACCAAGAACACGTCTTTTAAAGCATTTAGATACCCGGGAACGCTCCGCTCTGGAATATTCAGTTCCCTGCCGGCGTGCGCGGCAACAAATTCTGAGGATCCCAGCGAGGCAATTCTTCCCAGCAAGAGGCGCAGTCGGTCTGGATGCTGAATCCCGTACAGCTCGGTAGCATCCTTGGTTAATACCCGTTCCACATACGCCTGAACCCAACGGTCACGCCGGCGACGGGTAGCCTCAGCAATTTCGGGAAAAGAGGATTCGGTAATCAGACGCAGATAGTCACCGCGTTCGAAGTTGGACTCTGGTAGTTGGGGGCGAGGATTCCAGGCATTTGCCGCAAAATCTTCTTTAAATCCCGCGCGTTCCCCCTTGCTTAAACCACGTAAACGCAGAGTTTCTGCACGTCCTGCTAACGATTCCTCCGCACCTTTCAAATTCATCAAGTTCGAAGAACCAGTGATAATAAACCGTCCGGGGCGACGATTTTCATCGACTGCGGCCTTGATTGCACGAAAAAGTTCCGGCACTCGTTGGATTTCGTCGACTGCCATGATTCCTTCCGGGAACTGGCGCACAAAACCGTCAGGGTCTGTCTGTGCCGCCTGTAAGGTCGCGGCGTTATCCAAGTTGAGTAAACGATGACTCCGATTTTGCAGCAGTTGCGTTACTAGGGTGCTCTTACCCACTTGGCGCGCACCCGACACCGTCAGCACTGGAGTGTCACTTAAAATTTCTTCAGCCAACACTCTTGCGTTTCTTGGGATCATATCGGTAATCATAAAATGATTTTAGCACGTCATTGAGGTTTAGAGGGCGTTTTATTGCGGTTTTACATTATAGTTGTTGCGGTTTTACAAGGCTACTATTGCGGTTTTACAGTACTTGCGTTGCGGTATTACAGCGTCTCTGTTGCGGTTATACAGAGGATACAACCGCCCTTCGTCCTCCTGCACATTTCCACCTCTCGATGCCAGCCCCGCCCCTAAAGAAAAACTTGGACGCCCTCACCCCCGGTCATTTTCGCCCTCCCCGGACATTTCTACCCTCCAAAGACAAGATCGCCCTCCACAAGTGGCTAATTCACCGAAAAACACCCTTATAAATTCGCGCCGGAGGGTGCTTTTGTAGCGGGAGGGTGAAAACGTCACCCCTCACCTCGCCTATTCCCAATTCCCCAAACCAAATCACCCTCCCCGAACCAAACCACCCTCCACAGACAGGATCACCCTCCAGCGACCAAACCACCCTCCACAGATAACGAAATCAGTTAATTTGTCGCCCCTCTCCCCCCAACCGGAGGGCGCTCTTGCATCGGGAAGAAAATAGGGTTAAGAAAAATTAGGAGGAGTTTAAGATGAGTGATTTCGATCTTGCGGAGGCCGTTAAAAAGCTAGGTTCCTGGCAAGAGGAAACCTATAAGTGGCTGCACCAGAACCCCGAGCTTTCTATGGCAGAAACCGAAACCTGCGATTTTATTTATCAGCAGCTACAAAATTTCGGTTATGAAACCCAAAAAATCGGTGGCGGCGTAGTCGGGGTGCTACGAAATGGCACTGGTAAGACCACGCTTTTCCGCGCAGATATTGATGGACTGCCAGTAAAGGAAGAAACCGGGTTGGAATACGCCTCCACTATCACTCGGCGTGATCAGGACGGAAACGAAGTGCCGGCGATGCACGCCTGCGGTCACGACGTGCATATTACTGCCGGTCTGGGGGCTGCCCGGATACTTTCCGAAAACCGCCAGGCGTGGAGCGGCACCCATATAGCCCTCTTCCAGCCCGGCGAAGAAACTGCCGAGGGCGCGAAGTCGATGGTAGATGCGGGACTAGTAGAGAAAATCCCGCGCCCCGATGTAGCTTTCGGTCAGCACGTCCTCACCGGTCCTATGCCTACCGGTTCAGTCGGCACCCATTCTGGCGCCATCCTCTCTACCGGCGCCTCTTTGAAAATTACGGTGCATGGCAAAGGCTCGCACGGCTCTATGCCCCATCTGGGAGTCGATACGGTGGTACTCGCCTCGGTGATCGTGCTGCGCCTGCAAACTATTGTGTCTCGCGAAAATGATCCCTTTAAGATGGCGGTCGTAACCGTAGGTTCCCTGCAAGCCGGTTCCAAGTCGAATATCATTCCCGAACGCGCCACTTTGCTGCTCAATATCCGTGCCTACGATATGCAGGTGCGCGAACACCTATTGGAAGCAATAAAACGGATAGTCAACGCCGAATGCGAAGCAGCCGGAAGCCCCGAACCTGCCCAGTTTGAGCTCTACGATTCCTATCCCCTGACCAATAACGATGCCGAAACCACTAAGACGGTGACTGACGCGTTTATTGCGCATTTCGGATCAGAGCGCGTAGGTGACTGCGGCGAAGTTCCGGCCTCAGAAGATTTCAGCACTATCCCGGATGCGTTCGGGATCCCCTATTGCTATTGGGGCTTAGGAGGATTTCGCGAGGAGGATCCCAAGTTCCCCAACCACAACCCCAAGTTCGCACCCATCATGCAACCCACGCTAGCCACCGGTACAGAAGCTGCGGTAGCTGCAGTGCTGGCTTGGCTGGGGAAGTAAAAACCTTATTCCCTAGCGGGAATTATTACTTCTGCGCCGAGCATTTTTATTGACATTTGAGCACGCCATAGCGCCCCAACGTCAATTTGTTTGCGGTCCTGCACCTCCATTTGCGGTTTCTAACTGGAGGAATAACAATTTTCTAACGCTAACCAATCCGAGATCCACTCCGAACAAACACCTAACACCCCTTTCCTCACCATACAATCCCACTGCCGTCCACCACCTACCGTGTTACAATGTCTTATAGATAGAGAGGAGGAAGCGATGGCTAGTACAACTATTACTATCAGACTTGACGGGGAAGAAAAGGCTCTCATCTCTGATTATGCCGCTACCTTTGGAATCTCTGTCTCCGAGTTCATTCGTAGGGTCGCGCTAGAACATTTAGAAGATGAGCTAGATTTGCAGGCCTGGGAGGAAGCGAAAGCGGAGTTCGAAGTTGACCCCGAAACGATTTCCTCAGCTGAGATTGCGAAGAAATACCTTTAGTATGTGGAAACTGGAGTTTTCTAAGCGCGCGGATAAACAGTTATCAAAAATGGATCCCGGCGTCAGGCGAGTTATTGTCGCTTGGCTACTCAGAAACATCGACGGATGTCTAGATCCCCGCGCGCACGGTAAAGGTCTCAGCGCTAACCTATCTGGAAAGTGGCGTTACCGGGTAGGCAACTATCGCATACTTTGCGATATCAAAGATCAGGAATTGGTCGTGATCGCAATCGAGATCGGGCATAGAAGCCGCATTTACCGCTAGGCACCTGGTTTCCTATATGGCAGGAGAGTGTTAACCGATAGGTTTCTCTGCGACACCCCGGGGAAAAACCTGCACCAGGAATCTCCCCAGCAGCAGTGTCCGAAAAAGTCCAACTTGCACAACAAAAACGGTCCAACTTGCACAACACACGATAAAACAGGGCTGGATGCTGGTGCCGTTCTGAGGCTAGATTGCGCCGTATCCTGCACTATCGGGCAAAAGGAGCAGCACCCCTTGACCAATGTAGCTTTTAAGCTACAATTAGGGTGTGGAAATTGCTTCCAGCAGCTTGTTTGGCGCTTCGCTGGGGGGTATAAATCTAGCCAAATCAGAGATATTAAAACCGCTCAAAACCTCGCAAAACAGATAAGAAAGGAACGTCCATGAACGAAGTGACTTTTTTTGCATTTGACGCGAGCAAATATCTTGACACTGATGAAGCGATAAATGATTACTTAACTATCGCACTCGAAGATGGTGACACCAAAACGGTGCAAGTGGTTCTACGCGACATCGCCCGCGCACACGGCATGACTCAGCTCGCTAAAGAAACTCAGCTCAACCGCGAATCCCTCTACAAATCATTATCCAAAGAGGGCAACCCCTCCTTTGCGACCATCACGAAAATCATGAAAGCCCTCGGACTCAAAATGACCCTGGCTACCCAATAGGCCCAAACCCCGGAGCGGAAAGATCAACCCTAAGTTTTTCAAACAATCCTCGCGGATTACCGCCCCGGGATACACCGGATTTTTCATACTCACGTTCCTCTCGCCCTCCCCTACCTCCCCCTCAGACAGATGTAGCCTTTAGCGCCGATTATTAACGGTAAACGTCTTTACGATGCCCCCCGTTCAACCAGAACAATAATGAGTTCGCGGTCCCGAATTTCCGTAATGAGCCGATAGTTTCCAACCCGGTAACGCCAGTAACCAGAGAATTTGCCCTTTAATGCTTTCCCATACTTTCTCGGCTCAGCGGTATTGACTAGGTTCTTTTCTACCCACGCTTTAATCATCACCAAAACCGGCTTATCCAGTTTTTTCAGGGCTTTCTTGGCTTCTTTCGTGTAGTAGAGCGAATACCGCTTCATACCCCCAATTCCGTCCATACATCATCGTGGGAATACAGCTCCGCCTCACCGGCACCCTTCTGCTTTTCATAACGCGCGATCGTCTGTAAATCGTATTCGTCCTCAATGCGTTCCATCATGGTTGCGCGAATAACCGCCGATAAACTCCGGTTTAGAACCCGCGCGTAATCCTTATATAAATCCAGCTCTTTATCTGGAACCCGTAAACTAATCGTCCCCATAATCTCTCCTCCCCGCGCTGTATTACAAGTGTAGTACCATCTGGCTTGGGGGCGCAACATTTTTACCCCTCCTTCCCGAAGACGAAAACCCGGGTATCTAAAGCCATGGTTAGCTAAACCCACCCGTCACACCAACGTCCTGGAGAGAAAAGAAACCAGCCCCCACACGGCTGGCATAGAAAAATCCCTAGAACCCGAGACCTTGGAATCATTGGTTTATAGCAAATTCGGCTTCGAAAAGTTCGACAGTTAAATCTCTACACCTACTGTGCTCTGTAAATCTTGAATCGGCAGGGGTGTGAAAACTCTGTAATACCAAAGCCCAATAGTTATCTTGGAACAGGGCTGCGGCAAAATTCACTCATAGTTTGCTAGTTTCCATGAAAAATTAGAAAGCAAGCCAGTTTAGAGAGAAACGAACAGCGCTCGTACCGCGCTCTTATCCACCTTCGAACCAGCGGTCAGCGGAATGGCGGAAACCTGGCGGAAGTATACCGGAACCTGGTAGCGCGCCAACCGCTTATTTAGTTCTTGTTTCAGTTGTGTTTCAGTTGTGTTTGCCCCATCCGCAAGTACCACGGCAGCAGCAGCAACTTCACCATAGACTGGGTCGGGAACTCCAACCACAGATGCATCTGCAATCACGTTTAGCCTACGCAGTTCTTCTTCCACATCGATACACCAGATTTTTTCACCACCGCGGTTAATCATGTCTTTCTTGCGATCCATCAGGTATATATACCCCTGAGAATTGGCCCGCCCTACATCACCGGTGGCTAGCCAACCATCGGCAGTCAAGGCATCAATTTCGATTTCGTCATAGCGCCTAGCAATGTTAGCTCCGCGCATTTTTATTTCGCCCACCTCCCCAACGGGCAATTCCACCCCAGAATCATCACATATCTTCACTTCTAGTCCGGGGATAGGTAATCCAGAGGATCCTAAGTAAGGAGAGCCAGCCGCATCACAGGGAAACACGAAAGCAGGAGAGCAACTTTCGGTTAGCCCATACACCGTACGGAACTGCATTTGCGGCATCCATTCGTGTAATTCTTTAATTCGCGATACCGGCATATGGGCTGCGCCACATGCCATCTTCTGCACCGATGGAAGTTCGGGAAAACGATCACGCTCTTCTAACATCAACGCGAAAACCGTAGGAGAGGCATGCACAAAGCTAACCTCAGAAGTGAAAATTTCTTTAACGAACGGTCTCCCTTCCATACGTTTTTGGATATGAATTGAACCTCCCAGATAAATAAATAATCCAATGATGGCAATCATTCCGGTTACATGATAAATGGGAACGGCGATAATAGTGCTGTCGCCGCTGGTTAGCTCAAGTACCCTTTCATAAGAACGTACAGCATGTACTGCGTTCATATTTGTCAGCAGCACACCTTTGGATAGGGATGTGGTTCCCGAAGTAAATAACAGGATGGAATCCTGCTCGATTCCCGGAAGTGGAACCTCTGCCAGCACTGTTTTCGGGTCTAACTCCCCCTTCTCACTATTCAAAGGTAACCCGCAAGCACAAGTGTTAGAGGAGGTGGTAACTACTGGCTTATCCTCAAACCAAGCAGCTTGCTCAGGATGACAAATGACTAAATCTAAGTTGGCGCGAGCCACCAAAGCGTCGATTTCTGCCCGACGGAATTTACCAGGGAGCGGCACTATGATGGCGCCTAGCCGGTTGCTAGCGTAGAAAGAGGTAATAAAGTCAATTCCGTTGTCCAGCAATACCCCTATCCGGTTTCCGGGACCAATTTTGTATTCTGTGCGCAAATAGGCCGCGAACTGGTCGGTTAGCTGCTTGACTTCAGAGAAAGTGAAACGGTTACCGTCCTCAGCAAAAATTGCCACCTTACTGGCGAACCGTTGCGCGGTATTTTCTAGAGTTTCATAAAGTGAAGCAGGACCAGGTACATAGGTTTGAACCGTTCGCCCATATACCTCAACTGGCTGCAAATCTTGCACCATATTTTTCGGCCAAAGGGCTTGTCCGGAAATCATTTTTACTCCTTATATTTTGCAGTTTGGATAGCAAAACAAGCGTGACCTCACTGCGATTAGATATTGCTAGTCCAAGTCCAAGGGGATTGGACTGTTCAAAATTTTTTAGTCTGTCTGGCAGCGGCAAGTATTCGGCATGCCATTCGTACTGATTCACGTAACGTCGGTTGAGCTTTTGCAAGAGCGTCTTTTAGGCTACCCACTTCGCGAACTGTGGGAACAATGGCGGCAAAGCCATTTTCGTGCAGCGACTCAACGTTGCGACCTAAATTGCCGGTGAACGCAATAGTGGGTACGCCCTGTGCGCGTGCCTCGAGCATGACTCCCCACGGGGTTTTGCCAAATTTGGTCTGGAAGTCCATGGAGCCTTCTCCGGTGAACACGAAGTCCGCACCCGCGATTTTTTCGCCGAGCTTCACGGTGGCTATCACGACTTCCACGCCGCGCTGCGGTTTTGCGCCCAGCAGTGCCATGAAGGCCGCGCCCAGGCCGCCGGCTGCTCCGGCTCCGGGAATCTCGGATACGGCACGCCCGCTTGCTGAGTCCAGGAGCTTTCCCCATTGGGCGAGGGCTGCGTCAAACACCTCAACCTCATTCGGTTGCACGCCCTTTTGGGGGCCGAAGACGGCGGTTGCGCCGCGTTCGCCGGTGAGTGGGTTATCGACGTCGCACGCGAGCGTGATTTCTACATCTTGCCAGCGTTCGCTGATGCCGTTGGTGTCCAGGTTGGCGGCGTCCGCCAGGGCCAGTGCCCGGATCTCAATTTCCTTTCCTGCGGCAGTTGTGGCAACCGCGCCCAGGGCGCGCGCCATGCCCCAGCCGCCGTCATTGGTGGCTGATCCGCCCAGGCCAACTATCAGGCGGGCGGGGGAGAGTTCAAGTATGTGGTTGAGCAGCTGACCCACGCCCGCGGTGTTTGCTTCGCGGGGGTTCAGCTCTTCTGTGGTGAGATGTTCGATGCCGGCAGCCTCGGCGATTTCGACGACCGCCAGGCGTTCCGCCTCGATCCACCCGAAGTGGGCGGTTCTGGGGCGCCCGAGTGCATCGGCGACATCGACGTGGAGTAGTTTGCCGCCAAGCGCGTCCACCAGGGACTGGGTGGTCCCCTCGCCACCATCAGCCATGGGAACCTCGATACATTCGGCATCAGGAAACACATCATGAACCCCGGCACTCATGGTGGCTGCGACAGTAGCTGCGGTCATGGTTCCCTTGAATGAATCTGGCGCTAGAATAAATTTCATTGTTTCTCCGATTGCTGAGTGGTGGGGTAGCCGGGTTTAAAGCGGCTACCCCACCAATCTAAGGTGCGTTACGAATTTGCTGATTCTTCAGCGTGGGTGTTGCGGTACTTCAAGCCCCATACCAGGACCGAACCAATTAGTACGGCGATGATGATGAACCACAGACCGGCCAACTGGTTACCGGTCGAGTGCTCCAACTTACCCATGACCGTGGGGCCTAGGAAGCCACCTGCCAGGCCGCACATATTCATAAATGCGACGGCGGCTGCAACGGTAGCGCCAGAGAAGCGCTGCTGCGGGAAGGTGAACAGGATCGACTGGATCACGAACAGCTGTGAAGCAGCGATGAAGAAGCCGATAACGGCGACCCATAGGTTCGTTGAGGCAACAGCAGCGATGGTCAGACCAGCGGCAACCGTGAGGAACCCAATCGAGGCCATGAACTTCGACTTGCGAAGACCGGTGGCGTACTTCGGTAGGAACCAGGATCCCAGCGCAGCCGCGATCCACGGAATCGCAGTAATTAGACCCACCGTCATGCTGCCCATGTTCGCGTCGTAAGACTTAATCATGGAGGGCAGGAAGTAAGACAGCGAGTAAACCGCGATTTGGTGGGTGAAGTACGCAATAACTACGAGCCAGATAATTGGATCGCGAAGGACCGGGCCGAGTGCGCGCAGATCGCTGTGGCTGGACTCTTCGCCGACGTCCTCCGAAGCGAGGTAGCGCTCGATGAGATCCTTATCCTCGTCGCTGAGCCACTTAGCGTTCCGCGGCTTGTCGGGTAGCCAGTGCCACACGCCGTAGGCAAGGAAAACTGCCGGCAGACCTTCAATAATGAACATCCACTGCCAACCGTGTAGGCCGAGCAAACCATGCATCTGGAGCAGAGCGCCCGCCAGCGGGGCCCCAATGATGTTTGCGATCGATACGCCGAGGAGGAAAATGCCGATGGCGCGAGCGCGGTACTTCTGTGGGAACCAGTACGAAATGTACAGGATGATGCCAGGGTAGAGGCCTGCTTCAGCGACACCTAGCAAGATTCGCAGTACGTAGAACGATGTATCGTTCCAGACGATCGCCATAAGCATCGAAATAATGCCCCAGGTGACCATGATTCGGGTAATCCAGAAGCGAGCACCCGTTTTGTGCATGATCAGGTTCGAGGGGATCTCGAGCACGGCATAGCAAAGGAAGAACAGACCGGCACCGAGGCCGAAGGCGGCCGCCGAAAGGCCGATATCAGCCTGCAGCGCTTCTTTAGCCATACCGATATTGGTGCGGTCAATGAAGCTAATGATGTACACGATCACCAGGAGCGGCATCAGCTTCTTGAAGTTCTTCTTTGTTAGTAGGTCCATCCTAGATTTCTCTTCGGAGGAGAACTCAGCATGTGTAGTTGACATATAATTTCTCCGTTCTATAGTGCGCGGAATACCGCTGCCACGCCTTGGCCTCCACCAATGCACATGGTTACCATGCCAAATTCGGTGTTCGTGCGACGCAGGTTGTAAAGGGTACGAAGTGTCAAAATAGCGCCAGTTGCTCCCACCGGGTGCCCCAAGGCAATCGCACCACCCAGCGGGTTGGTCTTATCCATATCCAGATCCTGATCCCGGATCACGGCCAGTGCCTGAGCGGCGAAGGCCTCGTTAAGCTCGATCCAGTCGATATCGGCCAGGGACAGCCCAGCCTTCTCGAGCGCCCGCGGAATCGCCAATGCTGGAGCAAAACCCATAATTTCGGGAGACAAACCTGCCTTTGCAAAACTAACCAGCTCACCAATCGGCTTTAAACCTTCCGCCTTGGCAATAGATTCAGTGGTCATCACCAACATCGCAGCAGCATCGTTAATGCCGGAGGAATTACCGGCGGTAACGGATCCACCTTTGCGGAAAGCAGGACGTAGTTTGGCCAATTTCTCCTCGTTGGAGGTGGGGCGCAAATGCTCATCGGTGTTAAACACACGCTCTGACTTACGTTCCTTAACTGTGATGTCCACAATCTCATCTTGGAACATGCCGTCAGCTTGAGCTTTTGCGGCTAACCTTTGTGAACGTGCTGCAAAAGCATCCTGATCCGTGCGGGAAATATCGAATTTATCCGCTACATTTTCTGCGGTAACACCCATCGGGTAACCACCAAAAGGATCGGTTACTAGCGACATGGTTCCATCAACCAAGGTATGGTTTCCAGTGCGCCAGCCGTTACGCGCCTGAAAATCCATAAAGGGCTGATTCGACATATTTTCGGAACCACCGGCAACTACGAATTTTGAATCCCCGGCACGCAGTTCAAGCGCTGCAGATTGAACTGCCTGCAACCCCGATCCACATAACCTATTTACTGTAAAAGCAGTGGACTCTTCGCGTACTCCCGCCTCTAAGGAAATTCGGCGTGCCAAGAAGGCATCCCCGCCTACTTGTCCCACGCAGCCAACTACTACTTCATCAATTGCATCCATGGGAACGCCAGAACGTTCCACCGCCGCTTTCATCGCGGTTGCCCCCATGACGTGATTAGGCGTAGTGGACAGGGAACCAGCAAATGTACCGATTGCAGTCCTTGCGCCCTCAATAATGACTATTTTTTCCAATTGTTTACCTTTCTTAATAGAACCGCTCCCGCGTTAGCGGAATTCAGCTGTTTACTTAACGCGTCGTATGAATAAGCGCCGCTGCTTCGCGTGCAGCATCATTGTCATCAACCTCGAGAATCTTCCAACCCTCGGTGGTTAGTTGCACCATGTAGTGTTCGGATGCCAAGTAGACTTCTTGCCCTTTATCTAGGGCTGCGGCGCCGTAGAAGGTTAATTGATCTACTTCATCTACCCACTTGGGATGTTTCGAATCGGCAATCATCAGGAAGCAGATTCGTTTCGCACCGTCCACAATGTCCATGAAGCCACCGCAACCGATGGCTTTGCCACCGAAAGCCGAAACGTTAATATTGCCTTTACCATCTACTTGCCCCACACCCATGTAGGTGATGTCCACGCCGCCACCGTTGTAAAAATCGAACTGTTGCGGATGGCTGATAATAGCTGCCGGGTGAATTGCACACCCAAAGTCCACTCCCCCTAGCGGGACACCTCCATATGTGCCGGACTCCACCGTTAAGGTAACTGTGGCGAGCTTACCGCTAACCGCGAGCGCCCGACCTATGGAGTCACCGGGGAGACCGGTACCCAGATTAATAATGTCTCCGTCGCGTACCAGCTTTGCGCCCCTCTCCCCAATGCGTACCCGAACTGGTTCCACCTCGTGGGCAAGGATGGACTTTGCCAGTTCCTCGGAAGAGGCATACCCCGTGATCAGATCCATATTTACCTCAATCGCGGAGTTAGTTTGCTTGTGGTATTTCGCTGGATCAGAAGTCACCATAACGTAATCCACCAGTACACCGGGAACATTCACCAGACGAGCCGGAATGTCACCACGCTCCACAATCTCCTTCACCTGGGCAATTACGATTCCGCCATTATTATGAACAGATTGCGCAATTGCCAGTGAATCCAGAATTGTCACGTCGTCTTCTTGCGATATGTTTCCATCTGGATCTATCTTCGTTCCCCGTATAATCGCCACGTCAATCGGGAAAGACTTGTAGAACAGATATTCCTTACCATCTATTTCCACCAGTTCCACATACTCGTCAGGAGCTGTGACCGCGCGGGCAGAATCGTTAATTCGCCCCCCATCCAGCCGTGGATCAATGAAAGTACCTAATCCCACAGTAGAAAGCTGACCCGGCCTACCGGCTGCTATCGTGCGATACAGCGTGGATATTTGACCTTGAGGTAAGCAAATTGCTTCTACCTCGTCTTCACCCAAGAGGTTTGCCATAGGCGGGTTTAGCCCCCAGTGTGGCCCCACTACGCGTTTTAGTAATTTTGGGTGTGCCAGGCGAGCTAGCCCATCCACTCGGTTCGACTGCCCAGCTGCATGTACGAATGTCAAATTATTTGGGGTACCTTTTTCTAAGAATGACTGTTCGATATGCGCATAGATTTCATCAGCTACGCTCATCATGGTGAAGCCATCGGCAGCTACAGTAGCCCCGTTCGGAATCAGTGATGCCACTTCTTCGGGCGTCACTTGTTTAAAGCTCATAGCTTGTATCCCCCTCCGATACGAATGGTTTCACCGGTCAGGTAGGAGGCATCGTCAGATACCAGGAACGCAACCAGATTGGCTACATCCTCTGGTTTTCCGGCACGCTTGAGGGACACCTTTGCGACTTGCTCTTCATAGAGGTTCTCGAATCCAGCACGTGAAGGAATTTCCTTAAGCTTGCAGGTCATATCCGTTTCAATAAAACCAGGAGCAATTGCATTGGCGGTCACATTCTTGAACCCCAGCTCCTTGGATATAGAGCGGGTTAGGGAGACAACGCCACCTTTTGCTGCCGCGTAGTTAGTTTGCCCCACGTTTCCTTGCCAAGATTCGGAGGCCACGTTACAAATGCGCCCATACTGGTTTTCACGCATATGGGCTCCTACCTTGCGACACAAGTAGAAAACGGCAGAAAGATCTACTGCGAGCACCACATCCCACATGTCATCGGTCATCTTATGAAGCATGCCGTCACGGTTGATTCCGGCGTTATTTACCAGGATGTCAATCTTGCCCAGTTCCGCAATCACCTGCTCTATGGCGGCATCCACAGCTTCACGATCGGCAACATTCAATGCAATGGATCGTGACTTGCCTCCACACTGTTCAGCCACCACCTTGGCAGCCTCGCCATTAATATCTACAACAACCACGGTGGCTCCGCGCTGCGCAAGTTTTAGCGCGATGCCTTTACCAATCCCCTGCGAGGCTCCGGTTACTACCGCAACCCTGCCGTTTAGCGATATCGAATCCATTATTCTTATACCTTTCATTAGATTAAATAGGTTGACAGCGGCAAGAATTGCCGATGTGTAGTTCATATGGACATACGATGTCCGTTTGCTTGACACGCTCGTTACGCATCAGGTTTTCTAGCTGCACCACAGCTTGATCCGCCATCGCACGAATTGGTTGCACGATAGTGGTAAGTGAAAATCCTGGCCATACCGCTGGGGTAACACCATCAAAACCTCCCACAGCGACGTCGTCAGGAACGCTAATACCATGAGCGTTAAAATCCTCTATTATTCCGAAAGCAATGGCATCTGAGCCACACAGAATTGCCTCTGGTAACCCACGTTTTAGCGAACGAAAATGTTTTGCGGCGTTATACCCGCCCCCAGTTCCCAGATCGGTACGCACAATCCACTCGGTAGGGGTGGATAATCCGCTTTCGATTAGACCTTCAAGATACCCAACATGACGCTCGTTTGACGCCGAAGAGCTCCGGGGACCAATAGCCAGCGCTATCTTCTTATATCCGTGGCTCACCATATGTAGAGCCATATCTTTTGCCGCGTTCTTGTTATCTATTCCCACAAAAGCTGCACGCACTGTTGGCATTTTGCGTGATACCTGCACATAAGGCAGGTTTGCATTGCGCAATAGGCGAGCTACCGAAGCATCACCATCTTGCGTTGCGGTAAGAATGATTCCATTAACTCCATGCTGAGTCATGGTTTGCACAGTCGAGAGCAAATCTTTAGGACGGTCGCCGGTGTGTGCTAACAGCGTGTTTAGATTATGTGACCGAGCGACCTCTGCCACAGCAACGCCTAGCTCCTGGTAAAACGGGTTGGAAAGATCCGCAAGTACCAAACCTACCAACGAGGGGATAGTGTGCATATTTGTAGCACGTTCTGGTACTTCTATGCCGTAAGCACGTGCCAATTCGATTATTGACCGCCGGGTTTCATCAGAGATTCCGGGCTTCCCATTTAATGCATAGGAGACCGCTGCCTTCGACACTCCCAACACCTGGGCGATATCAGATGCCGATCCGCGGGTAGGCCTACTACGGTTCTCATTAACCCTCATGCATTTCTCCTTGTAACGCCCAAGGCTCGCTTCTTTGCTGAGACCTTTTTGGACGCTTATGCTCATAATCACATCAGGACTGGGAGTTAAGCAACGTTAAGTTGTAGAGTTTATTTTTTACGTTTCTGCTGTTTAACCCAATTTTTACCGCGTAGGAGACCGAAGCTTTTTAAAATCGAGCAATAATCGCCAACGCCCGTAAGCTACGATTTATCCCAAACAATCTTCAAAAATGAATATTCTCCGATGCTGATATAAGCACCACGACCTTAACGCCTTCTAAGTCACCATGAGTGATTATCGCTATCCGCCGCTCTTATGCATATGAATCATTCTTGCTGCGCTACCTCTCCCACTCGACTGAATAATGAGAAATGGCTAGGGTACACACACAGGTACATCTTCAAGACCGAAAATAAGCCTTCCCGATAATAGGGTTCTTCCCCCTTAATGGGGAAAATACCAGGATCACATCCTAACTGCGCGGTAATAATCATTCTCGCGTGGAGCCGACTATCGGACTCGAACCGATGACCTGCTGTTTACAAGACAGCTGCTCTACCAACTGAGCTAAGTCGGCGGGTACGCAATGCGTACAGAGGGCGCGGTGCGTGTGTAATGCACGCGACCCTCACGAAACCTGCGCGTTGGGTAGGTATCCCGTACCCGCAGCACTCGCCTCGCGTCCTCAAAATGAAGACGCCCTTTAGTTTGTCACGGCTTTAGCAAATGAACAAAACCGCAGCTAGTTGCAACCCGATCTCCCGGATTTCTTCGGCGATTAAGACCCACCTAGTCCACCCCGAGTTACTGTTGACTGACCCTAATCCCCGTTCAGCCACCAGCCCCAGACCTATTACTTCCCCAGCAACACGTCCTCGTTAAAACTTCCGTCCTGGTTAATCGGGTTTTCAACCAACTTCCCATTGGAGGCAAACATCGGGGTGCCGACCTGCTGGGTTTGCTTACCCGCAGCCTCCGCCCACTGCTTTTGCCACTTCTCCAACAGCGCCGATTGGGGTTCTGCCTTAAAGGAGTTAATGATCTCCTCTTTAATCCCAACCTTCTTGGCAACCTCCTTGATTTTTTCTAGCGACTTCGCCGGATCGGTCATAATCGTGGAGTTACCCTGATCCTTCCAGCCCGCGTCCTCACCCTTGGCGAACATCACTCCATATCCGGCATCAATCAACGCCTGGTGGAAAGCCAGCGTCTTCTCCGGCTGACCTGCTGCTACCTGCATAGAAGCATTCCCGGCGATGATCGTCCACGGCAGGGCGTGAGTAGCCACCGGATGCAGCACCAGATTAGCTTTACCATCTTTAGCAAAAGCCAAGACTTTATCCCCCAGCTTGTGCTCTAGATTCAAACAAGCGGGGCAGCCATAGGAATACCACATCTCAATCGTGGGCACCCCCGAGGTAGCCTGGTAAACACCCTTTTGACCAACTAAAATCCCTTGCGCCGCATCAACGGCTTCCTGACCGGACAGGGCAGCGATTTTTTCTGGGCGCTGACCGGAAAGCACATCCCCACTAGGTTTGTCATTTCCGCTCTGAGCAACCAGGTATCCGGCGAGGGCGACCGCCGCCACCACCAGCACCGCAACTATCGCGATTATCGCGCGATTACGAGTCTGCTTGCGCCGCGCCGCTTCCCGCTGCGCCTCTACCTGTTTCCAAACTTTTTGTTGGCGATTTTTTTCATTTTTCGCCGAGCTTTTACCCTTAGCGGCCTGCATCTTACCTTTTTTCTGTGCCATGACTCTCCCGCTATTACTTTCCTGCGACTTTCTTAATTTGCTTGCTTTAAGCATAGATGAGGACGCGCCCGGCTCCCACTTCATCCGGGATTCTCACCAGTAAAAGTTGCAAACTTCTCCTACCAGTACCCGCCTACTACCAGATATTGCGCGCCCACCCCGGCGGCCAGCGCCACCAAACACCAGAAGAAACGCGCCCCGGCTCCCCCTAACAAGCGCACTAGGGAGCCAAATCCTACGCGGAAAGCCCGGGAACAAAAAGCAACAATCATCCCCAGCAGGGAATACCCCAAGTACAAAAATGCTCTATAAACTTCCGGTCGCTCCCGTAATCCTTCCGGCAAAACCGGGTAGGCGGCATTCACTAGCGGCTGGTAACCGAAGCGCCCTAGCAGTATCACCCCTAGCCCTACCAGCACGGTCACCACTACTGCTCCGATTAACGGCGCGAGCAGAGGTTGGGCTCGCAGGGCCGCCCGGGGAGGTTTCAGCAGCCCCGAGGCCAGCTGGGCATCCCGCAGGCGCGCCCTAAACACCCCGAAAAACGCGGAAATCGCCACCAGCAGCATGAACACTACCGCATACAGATCCGGATCCGCTACCATTTGGGGATCATTTTGGTAAAGGAATGCCCCCACCCCGAAACACAAGGCCAGCATCAACAGTAAGCAGGACAGCCAAGCCTGCGGCAGTTTTTGGGGAAGATAACGCGGCTGCCATTGCGCGCCTGCCGCTGCTAGCTGCTCCGCCTGTCCGCTGCCGAGCCCGCCCAATGGCGAGGCCCCCTGCGGCTGATTCATACTGGCACCGCTAGGGGTGGGCAAATAACCACCATTTGCTTCCCGGATGCTATTTGCTTCGCTGCTAATCACCGGAGCCGCAGGGGGATAACGCCGGGTTTCCTGGCGGGGTGGAACCACTCCCAGATTTGCATCTTGGCTCCGGTCTTCTTGATTGAGATGCGGAGAAAAACTAGGAGGAAGCGCCCCGGATCCAGAAACAGCGGCCGCTGATACTCCTTCTGTTCCTAAGGTATCCCCCGCCGCTAAACCGGCAGACAAATAAGGGGTGGGATCTTTACCCTCGTTTACCGCTTGCAATGCCGCTATCAGTTCTTGGGGGGAGGGTCTACGCGCCGGATCCACCTGGAAACCAGCCGCAAAAACCCGTTGCCAGGAATCGGGTAATCCCGATAGGTCGGGATTACCAGTGGTAATCCTCCCCAGTACCACTTCCACGGGGCCCGACCCAAAGGGCGGATGTCCACTGGCGCAATAAAGTAATACACACAGCCAAGCCCACCAGTCATCACGCTCCCGCGCATCCTCGCCGTGGATAAGCTGCGGGGAAATATAGCCGGGAGTCCCGGTAACCAGGCCGGTGGCAGTCAAACGTTCAGCGCCGGGAGTTTGAGAAATCCCAAAGTCAATCAACACGGGTCCTTGTTTGGCGATCATGATATTAGCGGGTTTGATATCGCGATGCACTACCCCGGCGCGATGCAACTCCCCCAAAATTTTTGCGAGCCATTGTGCCAAGTCAATCAAGTCTGGCAAATCCCAAGTGCCATTGGCGCTCACGTCCTCGGCAATAGTTACTCCCCGAATTAGTTCCATAGCCACATACGGGGTTTGCCCGGCGGTGTTTACCTCAAAAACTTTCGCCACCCCGGAGGAGCTGACTCGGTTAATCGCATCTGCCTCCCGTTGCAGACGCTTGCGAGCATTGGGGTCATTAGCAATCTGCGGATGCAAGAACTTCAGCGCTACCTCGCGGCCAGTGGGGGATTCAGCTTGATAAACTGAAGCCATCCCTCCTGCACCCAAGGCCTTAAGTACCTTGTATCCGCCGATTTCCTGCTCGAGCACTGTCTCCCTAACTGTTTTTTAACTCTCTTTATCTGAGTTTAGCTAAATGCGTTCGCACTTTCCCAACCCCCTATGCCAGAATTGTCTTAGCAATTGCAACGAGGAGGAAATTTGCCAAACAAGCACAAAATTCGGGTTACCACCTCTGGTACTTCCTCCTTCTATTCTTTAGTTCCTACTCTCCCCTGGTCAATACCTTTAGAGGATTGGCCCAATGAGCTCCTAGCTGCCCTTCCGCAGGGAATCTCCCGCCACGTGGTGCGTTTCATTAAGGCGGGGGGCGCAATTTTTGCGGTAAAAGAGATCTCCGAACAGGACGCGCTGCATGAATACCAAATGCTGCGCCAACTGCAAAGTAAGGAACTGCCTACCGTATCCGTGGCCGCGGTGGTGGCGGGAAGAGTCGATGAAAACGGCGAGGAACTACCGGCCGCCCTCGTCACCCACCACCTGCAGTATTCTCTGCCCTATCGGGTGCTACTTTCCAAGCATCTATCTCCAGACAACCTCAATCGGGTGCTTGATTCCCTAGTTGCCCTGCTGGTTCACCTGCATCTCAACGGTTTTTACTGGGGAGATGTTTCCCTGTCTAATACCCTTTTCCGCCGTGACGCCGGCACCTATGCCGCCTACCTGGTAGATGCGGAAACCGGACGCTTTTATGACAATATTTCCGACCGTTCCCGCGAATATGACGTTTCTTTAGGCGCCATGAATATCATCGGGGAACTGATGGATTTGCAAGCCGGAGGCCTGGTAGATGAAGATTTTGACGCCACTATCGTCGGTGACTACCTGGAGAAACGTTACCACGACCTCTGGAATGATTTAACCGGAGCCGAACGTATCCCGGCCGATGAGATTTGGCGAGTAGGAGCGCGTGCCGAGCGGCTCGGGCAACTCGGGTTCGATATCGGTCAGGTAGAAATCGAAAGCGACGAGGACGGAGATTTTCTAAGCTTCGCGCCGCGAGTAGTCGAGGCCGGGCATTTCCAGCGGCGAGTAAAAGATTTAACCGGTCTGGAAGTTCAAGAAGAACAAGCCAAACGGATCTACACCGATATTTTGACCTATCAACGCCGCAAGAAAATGGAGAAGCTACCGCTGCGTATAGTGGCAAACACCTGGCTAGAACGGGTTTACCTGCCCACTATTAACGCCATTCCCGATGATTTACGCTCAAAACTAGAGCCGGCGCAGATCTTCCATGAGGTGTTGGAACATCGCTGGTTTATGTCCGAAAAAGCGGGGCATCATATCCATACCCGCAAAGCGGTTAAAGACTATATCCGCACCCAACTGGCAGTCCGCCCCGATGAACAGGTGGTGCTACCTATGCCTTTGACGGCGATGGCGGATACTTCCGATTATTTGGATCTAAAGGAGCTCTAGCCAGCAAGATTAAGCCGCGCACCCCGAGCATTTATTGCGGTAGCAAATATTCAAGCCATACCCGCGCTCGGAGTTTGGTTAATGGTTCCCAAGCGCCAACGATATTACCTTATTGGCGTCCGTGGCGGCGTCCTACCACCACTAATCCTCCCTGCGGCAAGAGCCGATCCGGAGACATAGATTCGGAAACCGCTGAGAGGGAAATCGTGAATACTACCGGTTTGCGACTGGTGAGCTCGATGCGTCCCCCATCTGCCTCAATGAGATCTTTCGCGAGTGCCAGTCCGATGCCACTGGAGCCATGACCGCTAACCCCGCGCCGGAAAATATGAGGAGCTAGTTCCTCACTCACGCCCTCGCCCTCGTCGGTAACTTCCACAAATATGGAGCGGCTAGAAACCCCTTTACGAGTAGAAACCGTGACCGTGCCCGCCCCATATTTCAAGGAGTTCTCCACTAAAGTGGCGATTGCCTGCGATAGCGAAGAGGGAGTGGCTAGCGGCAAGCGATCGGTTACCTGGTTTTTAAAAACAATTTCCCGGCCTTCCGCCGCAAACTGCGCCGCCCACTCATTCTTTTGCTGACGGAAAATATCATCTATCTTCACCGCCTGGGTATTGCCATGATTGGCTTGCGCGGCGCGTTTCTTTAAGTCCTCTACCACTTGGGTGATTCGTTCTACCTGCTCTAGACAGGCCTCGGCTTCACTGCGTACTTCCTGGTCATCGGTGAGGTATTCGATTTCTTCAATCCGCATGGACAGGGCGGTAAGGGGGGTGCGCAACTGGTGCGTAACATCTGAAGCAAATTGGCGTTCTTTGGCGATCCGGCCAATAATCCGTTCCCCGGATCGGGAAAGTTCCTCGCTGACCAGATCGATTTCTTCAATCCCGGTAGGTTGGATGCGGGCTTGGACTACCCCCGACCCCACTTGCTCAGCCTGGGCAGAAAGATAGATAAGAGGTGCCGCCAAGCGTCGGGAACCGTGAAAAGCGAAGGCGGTACCCGCCCCCAGGGCGACTGCTCCGCAGATTAGCACAGCACAGACCGCTCCCACCGCTGACCAAATCACCGGCACCGCCGAGGAACGCAAAGACACATAGAGACCGCCGGCACTGCGCGCATGGGAATACAGTTGCCAGTTAGCATCTACCGCGCCCGCGTGATAGATCCGTTTTTCCCGTTGATCGATATTGATCTCTGATTCGGGCGCATAAACCCGCTGCCAGTTGGACACCGCTTGCTGGGTACGTTCCAGGTCGCGGGTGCCAATCTGATCCAGGTAGCGAGAAAGATTAACCGTAAGTTGATCTTGACTAGTCTGGCTAGACTGCCACACGTAAGCGGGCGCTAGAATCGCCAGCGGCAACCCCAGTAGGGTCAGGGAAACCAGAACCGACTGGAAAACCATTAACAGCGCACGCCGGCGCATGACAGACTACTTTCGTTCAGTCTCGAAACGGAAGCCCATTCCCCGCACCGTCGAAATGTAATAGGGGTAGGCGGCGTCATCACCCAGTTTGCGGCGCAACCAGGAGATATGCATATCGAGGGTCTTGGTAGAACCAGCCGGATCTGAACCCCATACTTCCTGCATAATCACTTGCCGCGGCACCACGTTACCGGCTTCCTTAATCAGGATCCGCAACAGATCGAACTCTTTGGCGGTTAGCTGCAGTTCCCGCCCATTTTGGAAGGCGCGGTGAGCGGAAACATCGATCTTAATATCTTGTGCCTCGAGAGTATCGTCCTGGAAGTCACTTCCCGCGCGACGCAGCAGGGCGCGCACCCTGGCCAGTAACTCCGCCAAACGGAAGGGCTTGGTTACGTAATCGTCAGCACCCGCGTCTAAGCCCACTACCATGTCGACTTCGTCAGTGCGGGCAGTCAGCACCAGGATCGGTACCGATGATCCCTGGGAGCGAATCTCCCGAGCCACATCTAAACCATCCATATCGGGCAGACCCAGATCCAAAACCACCAGATCGGCTCCTAAAATATCGCCGAGGGCTCCCCGGCCGGTGCCGTGGGCGCGCACTTCGTAGCCTTCTCGTCCGAGGGCGCGTGCCAAAGGTTCGGAGATTGCCGGGTCATCTTCAACAAGTAAAACTGTAGTCATATTCCCATGCTAATCTAAAAAAAACTTTGTCGCCACTACAGCGAACTGAAAATAGCTTTACTATTTTTTTACTGGCGGAGCAGCTATCTCTAGGGTACTGCGACGAATAAAAGGCTGCTCGCCCTGCTGAGCGTGCCCGCGCGTAAGCAGCCATCCTTCCACCTCGCCTACTCCCTGCAGGTCTCGAGTGGTAGCCGGCCTGACCGCGAAATACCCTTTATTATCAATAGCTTGCAGCTGCTTGGCTGAGTCAGCATCCATCAAGATTTGTCCCCGCGGCGCAATATCTACCAAACGCGAAGCCAAGTTAACCGGAGGTCCGAAAATATCGCCAGAACGGGAAACTACCCGTCCGTGAACCAAGGAGGCACGCACCGGTAAAATTTCCGGCCGGGATTTTAGGAGCTCCACAATGGAACACACTATATCCGCGGCCACCAACAGATCGTCCGCAACATATAGCACCGCATCCCCCAGGGTTTTCACTACTCGTCCTCCGCGAGTAGTAATTACATCCCGGCAGGCCATCTCAAAACTTTGCACCAGATCGGCCAAGGCGGCACCACTCATAGTGGAAGAACGGCGCGTATAGGCCACCATGTCCACAAAACCCATAGAGCGCTCTAAAGGATAGGAATCGGTAGCGGCGTCTTTACCTTCGCGCATTTCTACTTCCCGGTTAGTGTTTAGCAACAGATATGCCATCTGTCGGCGCCAGGCATACCCCAGTTGTGACTGCAACAGATCGATGTATTCGTCGATTTTGTCTAAGACAACCAGGCGCGCAGAGGTATCATCCAAACCCATACGTTCTTGAAAATCCGTAACAATCGCCTCTAATTGCCATAACACTAGGCGATCAGCCATATAGGACTGTGCACGCAGTAGGGAGGTCACGGTATTGCGCCCCAAGGTTCCCTCACCAAATTCTTGGCTCCATTCCCCGATTGCCTGCGCATCTTGCTCGGTAAACATATAGGTATCGGGATCAGCCTTCGGAAATCCACAGGAAGTCCAAAAATGGTCGATTTCTGCAACACTGACTCCCAGTTGCTGCGCCATCTCCCGCATAGTCATGGTGGGAGCACCCCCGATGAGTTTCCACACCGGGCGCATCACGGTGTTGCGCGCTATCTGGGCTGCGGATAAGGATTCACTCACCCCTTAACCTTAAGGTGAATGACCTCACTTTTTCCAGCAGACCCGGCAATCTCCGCGCACTAACGGAAACTTTCCCGGGACTTACTAGCACTGATTCGTATTTGCCTGCCCCTTTACAATTCCCGTTTTCTTGTCTACTACCCACCTAGTAGCCAGCGCGTACCCCAATTCCGGTTCTACGGTTTCCGGATTACGCCTCTTAAAATAGGTTCTATGAGCGATCGACTTGTTTTAGCTTCTGCCTCCCCAGCTCGCCTGAAAGTTTTAACCCAGGCGGGCGTTCCCCCTCTTGCCTGGCCGGCAAATATTGACGAGGACGCGGTGCGCGCCGGACTTAAAACCACAGATCCATCGCAGGTAGTTACCGCTTTAGCCCAAGCGAAAGCCCGTCATATCGGCCAGCTACTAACCAATCCGAAGAGGTCGCGTCCTAACGCTTTTCCCCTAGAGAGCAAGGCACGAGAAGAGCTGGAGAACCTCCCCTTGGGCGCACGCCTAGCGGTAATAGGTTGCGATTCTATGTTGCTACTTAACGGCAAGTTACGGGGAAAACCCCACAGCTTTGAACGCGCTTTGCAGCAGATACATGAACTTTCAGGAGCAAGCCCCACTCTATTCACCGGACATTGCGCGCTAGCGTTAAAGCGTTCTACCACCGGTTTTACCTGCGAAAACGAAGTAGTAGGCCATTCGCAAGCCACCTTATATTTTAGTGAGATTAGCACGGAGGAAGCTCGCGCCTATGCCGAAAGCAAAGAGCCACTAGAAGTTGCCGGAGGCTTTACTATCGATGGCCTAGGCGGGGCTTTTATTGAATCAATTAAAGGGGATCCCCACGGAATTATTGGCATTTCTTTACCGTTAGTGCGTAAACTATTAACCGAACTTGGCTTTTTTTGGCCAAATTTATGGAAGGTCTTACCAAATGAATCCTGAGCGGATAAGGTTGAGTTATGAGTGAAAGAAAAGCACGCGGGGTTGGCCTCGCAACCGTAAGCGAAACTGGTCAAACCCTGGACGTATGGTATCCGCGTCCCTACCTAGGAGACCAGCCAGATGAATCAGACGCCCAGTTAATCGAAAAGCTAAGCCAGATTGAAGGACGCGACGATGGGCGAGGTGTCAACCGTACCGCTACCGTGGTAACGATTGATCTGGACGAATCTGCCCGCTCCACCGCCGATGCCTACCTGCGTTTACATTTACTTTCCCATCGCCTAGTAAAGCCAAATACCATTAACCTCGATGGCCTGTTTGCTCGTCTACCTACCGTTGCCTGGACGACCGAAGGTCCCTGTGCGGTCGAGGATTTCGAAACTACCCGTATGCGGATGCGTTTAAGCTTCGGCCACCCAATTCACCTCCTTAGCGTAGATAAATTCCCGCCGATGGTTAACTACATTATCCCTTCCGGAGTGCGCATCGCTGATGGAGCAAAAGTACGTCTCGGAGCCTATCTAGCGCCGGGCACCACCGTTATGCATGCGGCTTTCGTTAACTTTAACGCCGGCACTTTGGGCGCTTGCCTGATTGAAGGACGAGTAGCGCAAGGGGTTGTGATCGATGACGGCTCCGATATCGGAGGCGGTGCCTCTACCGCCACTACGGTCTCCGGTCAGACTGGGAAACAAATTTCTTTAGGAAAACGTTGCCTACTGGGCGCGAACTCGGGGCTCGGAATCGCGCTAGGTGATGACTGTGTGGTGGAAGCGGGATTAAACCTGACCGCCGGTACCAAAGTATCGGTTCTCCCCCACGCCGGGGTGGCTCCCTCTGCCGAAGGCTATTTCGCGGAGCCGGTAGTGGTGGCCGCCTCGGAACTCTCGGGGGTTTCCGACGTAATCTTCCGGCGGAACTCCCAATCTGGTCGCGTAGAGGCGCTGCCCCGGGCAGGCAAAGAAATCAAGCTCCCCACCGCCTCCCGCATCAACCCGTAACCTTTATCCCGCCAAGTACAGCGCGGAGCCGAGGTTTTTCCTCCCGCCCAAGAATTCGGAAAACGTAGCGGCGTTTTCCGAATTCTTATGCCCACCGCGCCCACTCGGATAAAACCTCGACTCCACGCTCGAGTCGCGGCCGGTACCGAGTAGCTGATTCCCAGCAAGGGTCGGGCGGTAAAAGATGCGAGAGGGGGCTTGAGCCGAGCGAAGCAAGGCTCACCGGGGTCCCCCGAGCACTTTTACCGCTCGACCCGCCCGAGAGAGGAATGGGCTACGACTGATGGCGCCAAGCGGCGGAGCGTTGACTGGCTACCCAGGCAGCGACCTGCGTGCGGCGCTGCAGCCCCATTTTGGCCAGTAGCGAAGTGATATGGTTCTTTACGGTCTTCTCCGCGACCCCGAGTTTTTCGCCGATTTCCCGGTTAGAAAGTCCATCCCCGATTAGGTTTAATACTTTGCGTTCTGCCGGTGTCAGATTCGCGGTGGGGTCTTCGCTCCCGGCGCGACGGCGGGTTACGGTACGTTCGTCCAGCAGTACCCGTCCGCCTACTACCGCCCGAATAACATCGGTAATTTCAGCCCCGCGCACAGTTTTTAACACATAGGCTTTTGCCCCGGCCTGCAAGGATTCTGCTAACGCATCGTCATCATCAAAACTGGTAAGCACAATTGCCAGGGAATCCGGTGACACTTCCCGCAACTGTTTCATCACGTCAATACCGGTGCCATCAGGCATTTGTAAATCTACGAGCACCACATCTGGACATACCAGTTCAGCGCGACGTACCGCATCCTCTACGGTTCCCGCTTCGGCCACTACCTCCATGCCGACAGTGCGATCTACGATTTCGGCAATCCCCCGACGCACAATTTCGTGGTCATCAATGATCATTACCCGCGTGGGCTGTTCAACTGTCTGCGATTGCTGGATCTTCACCCTTTGATTCTACCTAATCCTCTCAGCAGGGAAATAACTATTCCACAAAGTTGCACCTAGGGGGATAGAGAAAGCGACAAACACTCAGGCGGTTTCCTCTGCTAGCGGTACTAACAGGTTAACCGAACCCAGCTAGCAAGCTCTGGCTCGAGCGTTATTCCTGCAGTGGTTGACACTTCGGGCAATAGATAGCGTTACGTCCAGATTGTTGCAGTTTCTCCAGAGTGGTGCCACAAGTTTTACAACTCTCACCACCGCGTCCGTAAACCTTTAATTCCTGCTCGAAATACCCGGGGTTTCCACTGGTATCCACGTAGAGCTCATCAAAGGAGGTTCCGCCGTGTTTGATTGCGGTTTTCATGATTGCCCCGGCGGTTTTAAACAGTTCTTGGATCTGTGCTTCCGAAAGCGAATCTGCTCTTTGCCCCGGGTTAACTCCGGAAGCGAACAGGGTTTCATCAGCATATATATTGCCGATTCCCGAAACTAACTTTTGATCCAATAGGGAATGTTTAATGGAACTCTTCCGTTTGCGAACCGTAGACGAAATTTTTTCTAAATCAACATTGGGATCGAGGGTGTCCCGGGCAACATTTAATTCCACATTGCGGGGAACTAAGTGGGATCCTGCTCCCAGTCCTCCCGGTTTCTTATCCCTGGTCTCTACCAGGGGTTCTACTACCATCCGTCCGAAAGTACGCTGATCTACAAAATTAACGGTTCTATCGTCTTCCATAGTCAGTCGCACCCGCAGATGTCCCTGGTTTTTGTGGGACAGTTCTATCTGCGGTTGGTTAATCAGCAACTGACCAGACATTCCCAAATGAATTACCAGGGAATACAGGGTTTCTTGGCCTTCCTGGTCCTCACCAAGCAACCACAAAAACTTACCGCGCCGCACCGCTGCGGTGATAGTCCACCCCTCTAGAGCAGCGCAAAATCGTTTAATGTCCTGGCCGCGCAAAGAACCGGGAAAGAAAACTTCGACCCCCTTTATCTTGGCACCCAGCAGCTGTTTTTCTAAGCCGCGCCGCACGACCTCTACTTCCGGCAATTCTGGCATGTTTCAGTTCCCCTCAAAACCTAAAGTAACCATCTAACTCTGACTGGCAAACGCCTTAAAATCCTAGGGGGGTGGTTACCCCGTGTTCTTCCCGCAAGGCCATAACCGCCTGGCGGGCGGCCTCATGTTCCGCTACTTTTTTGGAGCGTCCCTTGCCGGATCCAATGACCCGATCCCCGATTAGAGCTCGAGCCGTAAAGCGCCGGTCATGATCTGGACCGGTACCCTCTACCGCGAACTCTACACTACGCACCCCTAACTGACCAGTAAGTTCTTGTAAAGTAGTCTTCCAGTCCATGACTGCTCCCCGCTCTAGAGCGTGATCCAGCAAGTCCTGCAACAGGTTTTCAACTACTTTGCGAGTGGCTTCTAATCCATGGCACAGATAGGTAGCTCCAATCATGGCTTCTACTGTGTCGGAAAGAATCGAATCTTTTTCTCGACCTTTGGTTTTCTCTTCTCCCCGCCCTAGCAGGATGAATTCTCCCAGATTGATATCCCGGGCTACCCGAGCCAACGCGGGCTGCGAAACCGTGGCCGAACGCATTTTTGCTAGATGCCCCTCGGGGTGAGTGGGATAGTTTTGGTAGAGACGCTCAGTGACTATTAGCTGTAAAACCGCATCTCCCAAGAACTCTAGACGCTCATTATTGGGAAGATTGTCTTGTTCGTGTGCAAAAGAGCGATGAGTAAGCGCCAATACCACCATCTCGGGGTCTAGCTCGATTCCCCATCTGGTTAGCAGCTCCGCTAGATCTTGCGAACCGCGACTCATTCGTCCTTTTTCTCCTGTTCATCAAATAGGTTAGCTAGCACCGACCAGCGCGGATCGATCTTTTCGTGGTGATGATCCGCTTCCGCCTTTGCCAGCATGATTCCGCATTCGGGGCAAAGACCCGGACAATCGGGACTACACAGCACCGAATAGGGAATCTGTGGCACGATAGCGTCTATCAAAAGTGGCTCGAGATCCAAACGTGAATCTGGCTGCACCTGATAGGCCTCGTCCAAGTCAGCATACACGATTGAGTCCTCACTCACCTCATTTAGCAGGTGTGCTAGTTCCTCGGGATAGTAGTAGACGCGACTCAAGGAAAAATCCAGGGATTTTTTTACCGGTTGCAGACAGCGCACGCACTTCCCTTCCGCGCGGGCAGCTCCGTTAACGCTCAGGGAAACGCCCTCGGAAATTGCCACCGCCAGCAGCTGCAAATCTAGAGACTGTCCAGCCGGAACCGCCATATCCTCGGTACCAATAGCCGTAGGTAAAGTTACCTGCAGCTGCCAAGTTTTACTATCCCCCTCGCTAGAACCTAAACCAGTTAACTCCAGCGGGATCGTGGCTTTCTTAACTTGCTTCATGCCCATCAGCCTAGGGGTTATTCTGCCGCGGCGCTAGCAAGCCTACCCTCAGTTATTAGAACTGGGGGCGCTCCAGGCTAGAAAACTGGGCGCGGCCGTTATGGGTTTGCTCCGCGATTGCCCCCAGTAGTTCCTCCAATTGGGACAGCGCCTGGTTAACGTACTGGTCAGACTGATCCATAAAATCTTTAGCTTCCGCGCGGACACTGTCAATGGTCTGCTCCGCTGCCTGCTTCGCCTCGCGGTAAACGTTCTCTTTAGAAACCAACTGATCGGCACGGGCTCGCGCCTCATGCAAAATTTGGGCTGCCTGCTCATTGGCTTGGGTTACAGTTTCTTCCGCCCGGGCGCTGGCGTGCGCAATCGCCGACTCTGCTTGCCGGTTAGCATCATCGATAGTTTCCTGCGCCTTGGCATTAGCTTGCGCAATGGTATCTTCCGCGTTCTGATTAGCTTCAGTAGTTACCCGTTCCGCTTCCGCGCGGGCATCAGAGAGGGTTTGTTCGGCCTCTTCATCGGCAGCATCCAACACTTTATTAGCATCGGCCACAATCCGATCCGCATTAACCAGATCAGCCGGTAGCGCTGAGCGAGCATTATCGAGCAGCTCCACCCCTTCGGCCTGGTTAATCATTACCGATGCAGAAAAGGGAACGCTGCGTCCCTCCTCGATCATCTCGGTAAGACGATCGAGAACTGCGATTACATCTGAAGGCGCGTACTGCGGTTCTTCCTGGGGTTCCATATTCTTCCTTCCTGTTTTAGGCTGGCGGGTTCACTACTTCGCGGGTAGGGTTACTATTTTCCGAGGACGCATCGAATTCTCGCTGCAGTGCCTGGGCTACTTCGGGGGGAACAAATCCGGAAACGTCTCCTCCATAAGCAGCTATTTCTTTAACTACTGAGGACGAGATCAAAGCATTTTCGGGGGAAGTGGGAATCAAAATAGTGTCAATCCCGGAAAGTTGCCGGTTAGCGAAAGCCTGGGTCATTTCGCTGTCAGTGTCTTTCGAGTTACGAATCCCCTTCACCAGCGCTGCTGCCTGATAGCGGGTTGCCAGGTCACAAGCTAGCCCCTCCCAGGTAACTACCTGCACATTCGCTAGCTCCTCGGTGGCTCGGACGATAAACTCTTCGCGTTTGCTGGCCGGGAAAAGGTAAGTTTTCTTGGGATTTTTCGCTACCGCCACGATCACGCGATCAAAAATATTGGCTGCGCGGCTAATAACGTCCAGATGCCCAAAGGTAAGGGGGTCGTAGGATCCGACGCAGACAACAGTACTCATAGCTTCCAAAATACCGGTTAGCACTCACTGTAGGCGGCGTCCCACGCGGGTAAAGAGGGAAAACTAGGCTTCTTCTACCTCATTTTTCGGGTATTCGAGGGCGGGACGCAGAAGGTATACCGCACTTTCTCCGTACAGTTTGCGCGATTCTTCCTCCCACTGCTCCGTTTCCCAAGCGGGAGCCTCGTCGCGCGCCGAACGTTCCACCACTATCCAGGCATCCGGGTCACAAAGCGGGTGCAGCTGGTCTAGCACTTCCAGGATTTCGCTATTTTTCATCGCATAGGGAGGATCGATAAAAACCAATTCCCACTGCGGGTTGGGGTTGGCTCCTAGAAGTCGCGATCCCAAGAAAGTAAGAGCCGGTTGCACATAGAGCTTTGCCGAGGTAAAAATCGGGGAAGAGGCACGGTTCTTGCGGATTACTTTGGCGGCGCTTTGAGCTCGATCCACCAAATCCAAGCTGAGGGCCCCGCGCGATAAAGACTCGAAACCATAAGCTCCCGATCCGGCAAAAAGATCCAAAACACAGGCGTCTTCCGTGGCGCCGCGAGCTTGCAGAGCAGAGAAAATTGCTTCCCGAACTCGATCTTGAGTAGGACGCGTACCGGAGGAGGGTACGGCTAGCTGAGCACCTCGGGCAGTTCCAGCTATTATTCTCATCATGATGACAGTTTAACCCTAGCTAAGTTCCTACGACAGCCGCTCCCGGTTATTACTTTTGAGGCATCCACTATCCGCGCTCTAAAAATTCTTGTTCTTCTTCACTGATCCGCCGGGAGATCGCCTGCTGTAACACCTGATGCTGTTGTAGCTGCGGATCGGTTTCCACTAGATGCTTTGCATCCTTACGCGCCTGGGAAATTACCCCTTCGTCAGCCAGCAGATCCAAAATTTTTAACGAGGACGCCCGGCCCGATTGACTGTCTCCCAGAACGTTCCCACTTTCTCGTAGCTGCAAATCAATCGCCGCCAGTTCGAAACCGTCGGTAGTTTTGGTGAAAGCATCAAGGCGGTTACTGGCAAGGGTATCTGGCTGCGCCCTCGACCAGACCAGGCATACTCCCCCAAATTTGCCCCGCCCTATCCGTCCGCGCAGCTGATGCAACTGGGCGAGACCGAAACGGTCAGCATCTAGAATCACCATCATCGTCGCCTGGGGGACATCTACTCCCACTTCAATTACCGTGGTAGACACCAGTAAGGGCGTTTTTCCGTTAGTGAAATCAGCCATGGCGCGATCTTTTTCTTCCGCATCCATTTGTCCATGTAACATCCCGATTTCGATTCCGTCTAACACCGGTAGTGCCCGTAGCTGGTTGACGGTATCGTAAACGTTCGCGAGGGGTTCTTTTTCGGCTGCTGTGGTAGTCTCCGCGGCGTCCTCGTCCTCTAAGAGAGTTATGCCCTCTTCGCTTTGCACGCCGGGATTAATCGCCGGACACACCACAAATACACGATGACCAGCTTTGATTTCTTCGGCGGCGCGCTGCCAGGTACGGGCTGTCCAGCTCCGATTAGCGGTATCTACTCGGAAAGTCTCTACTTTTGCCCTCCCTGGAGGCATTCCCTGCAAGGTCATAAAATCCAGATCCCCAAAAGAGGTCATAGCTACCGAGCGCGGTATCGGGGTAGCGGTCATCACCAGCAAATGGGGAGTACCTGATTCTGCCTGGCGCAACCGGTCGCGCTGACGCACCCCGAATTTGTGTTGTTCATCGATAACCACCACTCCCGGGGAGGTAAGTATTACGCGGTTAGATAGCAGTGCATGAGTTCCCACTATCAGTGCTGGTTGCCCGGTTTTAAGCGCATCTAAAGTACGGCGTTTTTCCGCGGCAGGCATCGAAGAAGTCAGGCGATAAATCGGGACTCCCTCTCCCCCGCGCAAAGTAAATCCTCCCGGCTGAGCGTACTTGCCTAGCAGGTTAGTGAGGGTGGCAAAATGTTGTTGTACCAGAACTTCGGTGGGCGCCATGAAGATCCCTTGCCGGCCACCATCTATAGCTCGCAGCATCGCCAGCAGCGACACCACGGTTTTACCGGAACCGACATCCCCTTGCAATAACACATTCATCGGACGCGCAGATGCTATCTGCTGGCCGATATCGGCTAGCGCCTGTTGCTGGGAGTCAGTTAAAGCAAAAGGCAACGTGGAGGCGACCTGCTCGGTGAAACCCCCGGATACCTCCTCAAGAATCGGGGCATCTTCGGCAAGTTCTTGGCGCCGCTGGGCTAAAGCCGCCTGTAATATAAAGGCTTCTTCGAAGCGAAAACGGTTGCGAGCTGCCTCGAACTGCGCGCGAGTTTGGGGACGGTGGATCTGCTCCAGCGCCGTATTTAGTTCTAATAGCCCCTGTTCCACCCGGATATCGGCGGGGAGGGGATCATCCAAAGGTTGGGACTTTAATAACTCCAAAACCACCGCAATGGCTTTTTGGGTAGTCCAAGTCGGTAGCCCCGCCTTCGCGGGATAAATCGGTTCGGGTCGCTGCGCCTGTACTTTAGCTGTCTGATTGCTGGCTACGTCCAGATTTTCATCTTCTACCTCCTGATAGGAGGGGTGGGACAGTTGCAGGCGTCCGCGGTAAAGACTGGGGCGACCAGAAAATAGTTTTGTTTGCCCCACCTTTAGCTGTGAAGACATCCAGTTGATGAGATGCTGGCTTTTCGCCCAAAACACCGCATCCATGAAGGTTTCCCCGTCACTAAGCTGCAGGGAAAGCATCCATTTTCCTCCGCGAGTGCGGCGCCGAGAAGAGTCAGAGATTTGGGCGATGACCGATTGTTCTTCCCCTAAGATGAGCCCAGAAAAAGCCGTGAGCTCCCCTAACTCGTGATACCGGCGAGGAAAGAAATATAGCAATTCCAGGGGAGTTTTAATCCCAAATTTCTTTTCTAGTTTTCCACCTGCCCGTCCCAAAATATTCTTTAATGACTCACCAGCCAGGGAGTTCGAGTTGTCGCTCACGAAGAGAGCACCCCCACTACAGTGGCTCCGTTTTGCCCGCCGCTAATAAGTTCGATCCGGATTCCCGGGGCGCCTTGGAAAAGCGCGTTTTGTACTCGGGAGATCAGTTCGGAGTCTTCTCCCCGCCCGCTCAAGATTCTTGCCTGCACATCATCGCGGTTCACCGAGGAAGAAAGCGTATCGAAAGGCATTTCCGGGGTAACACTGAAGGTGCGTTGCCTAGCTAAGGAGTCAAAAGTGCGCGAACGCTGCAACTGCATTAAATCGGCAGCCGCAATTGCGGAAGAAACCACTTGGGTGAGGGCGCGGGCGGCTTCCAATACTTGCAAATCGTCTTGCGTGGGAGCCACCATCAGCTCGACACCTTGATCTTTGGCAGGTCGTACCAGGTTGGCCAGCTCCGCGGCACTTACTTGGTCACAGGGTAAGACTTGTACTACTTCTTGTTCCATTTCCGCAATGACCGCCAGTACTTGCGGGGAGATTCCGGGACGCGAATACACTACCGAAGCTCCCAAGTTAGCTATGTCTGCGACCAAGCCGGGAGCCGAAGTGTAGGCTAAAACCGCTGGTCTAACCGGATGGATGGTATGCGAAGACCCTAGACTCACCAGGTTGGAAGCGGAGGCTTCAGTTTCGACTGGTAAGGGCGGACGGATCAATACCATCCCCGAATTTTCGGGTAAAAGCTCGATTACTCTCCGCGGATGCCGGCTGCGCACCAGCAACATGCGCGGCCCAATCCCCAGCATGTCTGCCCTGCCGGTCATCGCCCCGTAAACCCCGTTTTCTTCTAGTTGCTTACGTATCTGCTGGAAGCGTGAGTCATCGGCCTCCCCGCGCCAGGTAAGCAGCAAAGAGTTCATTCGGGTGGGCGCGTGCACCCCCGGGTGAGAGACGGGAACCATGTCCCGTACCATCTGCAAACTGGTATTAACTGCTCCGATCTCTTGCTGGTTTTCTCGGGAATAAGTTTCCAGCATGGCCGCTATTAGCAACATCAACACCGCTGCCCGCGCGTCAGGACGCCCGCGGTTATCTTCCGCGCCCTCAACTAAAGCCACTTGGCTAGCCAGCCAGGCGCGAGAAAGAATATCTTCGATCGACATTTGCTCTGGCTGGGTTTCTAGTTCTGCGTTTACCTCCTCTATCAGCCCCGAAAGGGTGGGAGGATCTAGCCGCTCAACTGCGGGAAGTAAGCAGCGCTCCGGACAATCTCTACTAGAACGCAATATTTTCAACAGCTGCACCGGGTTCAAGGAGGGCGAGCTGGTCGCCCCGGCAGCAACGCTGGCTAACTCGGCGAGCACAATCCCGATCATTCCTCTGGCTCCCGCCAAGGAGGCATCGGCAACTGCCTCTAGAACCCAGCGAGCGTCTTTATCGGCACCGGCAGGTAATCCGGCAACTGTCAGCGCCACCTTATCCCAGGTCAGGAGAGCGTTTGAACCGGTGTCAGAGTCAAGTTCACTCTGCAAATCCATGGCATCTAGGGCTGGCTGCCCCGCCTGCAGGACTTCCCCGCTAATCTTTACCCAAGTGCGAATATTAGCCCCGGTCACTAGCAAATCAACCCGTTCAGCAGATTCCAGAGTTTGCGCCACATTTTCCCGTTGCCGTTTAGTTTTGGGTTTCACTGACTTCACCGCTACCTGCGGCACTTCAAAATCAAGCAAGCCGGTGGTTCCATTGGGCTCTGCGGTCTGCTGCGATTGCGCCCCGCTAGCTTTTTTCCCCGAAACCCGAGGACGCGAGGAGGTTTTGCTTTTCTTTACGCTTTGGTTTCCACTATCAGTTATCTTTCCCCACTGATAATCATCCGGTTGCGAAGCGGTTGCCTCCTTAGCCGTTTTAAGCGAATTTTTCTCCCGGGCGGCGCGAGCGAAATCTGCAAAAGAAAACAGATCTGCTAGGGGTTGTTCTTCTCCCACCGCCGCCTCCTTCTTTCTCTCTATGTCCAGGGTTCTCGCCTACCCGCTCTCATAGTCTAGCGAGTTTTCAGTGAAGCCTGGCACAATAACCACCTGGTAGTTGGCTGTTGCCCCCCGAATCGGTTAATCTGGTCGGGTTGCCGATATCTGGGTTCTTATCCCAGAACTAAAAGAATACTTGAAGGAGACTATCGTGGCTGCCACCTGTGACATCTGCGGAAAAGGCCCCGGTTTCGGGAAGAGCGTTTCGCACTCCCACCGGCGCACGAACCGCCGTTTTAACCCGAATATTCAAAGCGTGCGCGCCGTTGTTGGTAGTGGCCGCAAGCGCATGAATGTTTGCACCAAGTGCCTCAAGTCGGGGCGAGTTGCTCGCTAGCTGAGGGGAAAATCAGCGCCGTCTGCCTATGGCAGGCGGCGTTTTTATTTCCGATCCTTCTGCCTGGCACTCCCACAGACCCCCACACCAAAGCTGTGATGTGAGGAAGTTCAAAGGTTACCGGGGCGCTCTCAGCTTTCCTTAAGATGCTCTGGTCTGCTAGATTAGGTAGTAACCGACCAGGAAACTGGTACGAAAGTGGAGGTTTTCCCACCTGGATGCTCTCGGGGATCGGGTAAGAACAGATGCTTTAAGCATCTGCGCGTTTTTCGCTGCCTCCGCTCAACAAGCGGGGGCTTTTCTTTTTAAGTTTGGCTCTCAAAAAAATTTTTAAGCAAGGAGTAGCTATCAGCAACGAGACACGCATTAATGACCGCATCCGGGTGAAAGAAGTACGCCTAGTTGGCCCCAGTGGGGAACAAGTAGGGGTAGTCCGGATCGAGGATGCATTGCGCCTAGCCACCGAAGCTGGCTTGGATCTAGTAGAGGTCGCCCCCACGGCGAAACCTCCAGTTTGTAAGTTGATGGATTACGGCAAGTTCAAATACGAAGCCGCACAAAAGGCTCGGAACGCGCGCCGTAACCAGGCAAACTCCCAGCTAAAAGAGATTCGTTTCCGTCTCAAAATCGACGACCACGACTACGAAACCAAGAAAGGTCACGTAGTGCGGTTCCTTGAAGGCGGGGACAAAGTAAAAGTCATGATTATGTTTCGCGGGCGCGAACAGTCTCGCCCCGAACTGGGCGTCAAACTTCTAGAACGCCTAGCCGAGGACGTAACCGAGATGGCCACCGTAGAATCTATGCCCCGCCAAGACGGACGCAATATGACTATGGTGCTGGCCCCCACGAAACGTAAACACCACACTAAGTCGGATCAGCGTCGCCGCCGCGACGAGCAGCGCGGCGAAACTATGAACCGGCAACAACTTAAGGATGCCCGTAAAGCGCGGAAAGCCAAAGAGGCTCAGGAAGCTGCAGCCGCCGCGAAAGCAAAAAAGTAGGGACATCCGAATCGCCTAAGAAAGAGGCAAAACCACCGGCGTGCCGGTAGAGAGGAAAAACAATGCCGAAGATGAAAACGCACTCCGGTGCGAAGAAGCGCTTCCGCCGGACCGGAAGCGGCAAACTAATGCGGGAAAAGGCGGGCAAACGCCACCTGCTAGAACACAAGTCTTCCAAACAGACCCGTCGCCTCAGCCGTGATCAGGTAGTGGCTCCTGCCGATACCAAGCGCGTAAATAAGCTGCTGGCTGGCAACAAGTAGGCAAGGAGAGGATTAAGAGAGATGGCACGCGTAAAACGAGCAGTTAATGCCAAGAAGAAACGTCGCACCGTACTGGATCGCGCCTCTGGTTACCGCGGTCAGCGTTCCCGCCTATACCGTAAGGCCAAAGAACAGCTGCTACACTCGGGCGTTTATTCCTACAACGATCGCCACAAGCGCAAGAATGATTTCCGGAAACTGTGGATTCAGCGGATCAACGCCGCTTGCCGCGCCCAGGGCATGACCTACAACCGGTTCATCCAGGGTC
This sequence comes from Varibaculum cambriense, assembly GCF_002848005.1. Lineage (GTDB taxonomy): Bacteria > Actinomycetota > Actinomycetes > Actinomycetales > Actinomycetaceae > Varibaculum > Varibaculum cambriense_B. The sequence continues at coordinate 44,478 of NZ_PKHX01000006.1, forward strand.
TGCGCCTAGCGGAAATCGAAGTTGACCGCCGGATGCTCTCCGAACTAGCGGTGTACGATATTGACACCTTTAATCAGCTGGTAGAAAAAGCGAAAGCTGCCCTACCGAAGGACGTAAACGCTCCGGCTGCTTAAAGCCGCTAATAAGAAGTTAGCTTTTTGCTTAATCTACGCCTAGACACGATTGACAATCCTCGCTCCCAGCGGGTGCGGACCCTAGTCAATCTGTCTAGGCGTAGTTTTCGTTTAAAACAAGGATTACTCCTGGTAGAAGGCCCCCAGGCCTGCGGAGAGCTGCTACGTTTTTACCCGGAAGCGGTTCGGGATGTTTATATTGAGGTCGGCGCCCCCTCCCCCGCGATCCAGGTGGCGCGGGAGGCACTAGGAGTTACCTCCTGGGTGCATCCGGTTACCCGGCAGGTAATGAACTTGTTCGCGCCCGCGGCGCAAGGAATTGCGGCCACTGCCCAGCTTTCACTGCTCCCTAACGCCAAGCTTCCCCCTGCTGAGGTTTCGAAAGAGGGCGCCTGGGCGGTATGCGCGCGGGTGCAAGATCCCGGCAACCTGGGGACAATCATTCGGATTGCCGACGCCTGCGGCCTTAACGGGGTATTAGCTTTAGCAGGCTGCGCGGATCCCTCCAGTCCGAAAGTTATCCGCGCCAGTGCCGGAAGCCTATTTCACCTACCGGTTTACTCCGGTGCCTCCTTCGAGGCTTTAGCGGAGCTGAACGAGGAAAATGGCGGCTGCCTGGTAGGGCTCTCGGGAGGCGCCGTAACAGATCTACCGGCTTTCACCGCTTCTAGTTCGGTGGCGGCCTCACCGCTGTTTATCTGCCTGGGTAACGAAGCCCAAGGTTTAAGTGGTGAGGAAATCGCCCTCTGTAATGAAACCATTGCTATCCCTATGTGGGGAAAGGCGGAATCTCTTAATGTGGCGACTGCCGCGGCAATCGCCCTGCACGCCATCGCTACCGCCCGCGCTCGCTAAACCTCCCTATTCCAAAAGATCAGCGTGACTACCAGTCCTAGTCAGCGATAGCACTAACTGCTGGGAACTGATTTTATAGATCAGCAACCAATCAGGGCGAATGTGACATTCGCGATGCCCCAACCAGTTTCCCGTTAGTGCGTGATCCTGTAGTGTTTTTGGAAGTGCTTCTCCACCTGCTAACAACCGGATAACGTCATCTAGCTCCTCTATGGGCAGCCCGCGCCGAATAGCCTGCTTGTAGTCTTTCTTAAACCGGCTAGTCCACTGGATCTGGTAGCTCATGATTTAAGTTCTTTTAAGGCATCTTCAACATCTACATAACGCTGGGCATCAGGATCGGAAAGAATTCTTTCCGATTCCGCCAACGCCAACTGGGTTTGATAGTTGGGAGATTTTTGACGGATTTCAAACGGAAATCCCCCCGCTTGGATAGCTTGACGCAAAAAAATATTAATCGCGGTAGTCATATTGACCCCTAGATTGCGAAAAATATCTTCGCTTTGCTGCTTAACATCTTTATCCATGCGCACACTGAAACTGGTAGTACCGGACATAGCAAATCCTCCCTCCTGCAATAAAATACATCTAAAATAAGTCTATTATCTAGGCAGTAGATATGCAATAGCTAGTTTATTCGTACTATCTGAGGGGGCAGGATGAGGGTAAAAATAGTTCCGGAGGTGGCGCGATCCCTATAGTCAGGTATTTTGACTTTGCTGAGGGCGCTTGAAAGTGATACCTGAAACCTAGGAGATTATTCTGCGGGCTGGTTCGCGCAGTTGGCACAGAGGCCAAAAATATCTGCCATATGTTCAATATCGCTGAACTGGTAACGCTGAGAAATCTCGGCAATCCACTGTTCTAACTGGTCATCTTGGATATCGACGGTGTAGCCACAGTTGCGACACACCAGGTGGTGATGGTGGCGCCGCGCCGCGCAGCGCCGATAGAGGGTTTCACCCTCTTCGGAACGTAAGCTGTCGAGTTCCCCGGCCTCAGTCAGCATCTGCAGATTCCGGTAAACAGTAGCCAGCCCCACCGTTTGCCCGGCTGTCACCAGGGCAGCGTGTACCTGTTGGGCAGATCGAAAATCCGTTTCATCAGCCATGATTGCCATAATGGCGTCCCGCTGCCGGGTTTTTCGCTGCATTGTCATTGTTTGTGTTACCTACTTTCCTGCATCGCCTCAGCTTTGACGCAAAAGACAGATTTTCCTAACTGCCGCCTCCAGCGCGTATTGTGGATCCCGGCTAGCACCTTTCGCATCTTCATCAGCTTGCGCAATAATCTTAATCGCCTCCGCCAGGTGGGTATCACTCCATCCGCGCACTTCTCTCCGCGCTTTTTCCATCTGCCAAGGAGCCATTCCCAGCTGAGCAGGGCTTACTCCCCGGGCGCTAACTTTTGCCAGGTTGCGAAATTTGAGGGCAAGCGCGCCTCCAATCGCGACCGGCTCCACCCCGGAAGAAAATGCTTGCCGCAGCAACACCAGGGCGCGCGAAAGATTCCCCACCGCGGCGGCATCGGCTACGTTAAATCCGGTAGCCCCCACCCGCGAGCCGTAGAACTGTTGCACGCCCTGCAAGGTTACTGCCTGCGGATAGTCCGAGACCAACTGGCGAGCAGCGCCGATTAGTTCCGCTAAATCCCCACCGAGCGCATCTACTAGCAGCTGCGCTCCGGCAGGCTCTATACGTCCGCCTGCCGTGCGAACTTCTTCGACCACTAAGGACAGTTTGTCGCGGGCATTTTTGATCCTCGCGACTTTGACCTCCCGCGCTCCCGCTTTCTTAATCTTGTCTACCTGGCGTTTTCCTTTATTGGAGCCATCGTGCATGGCAACCACCCAGCAATCTGCTTGCGGCGCGGCTAAGTAATTTGCCAGATCTTGCCCTAAATCCTCGTCGGCGGATTCAAAATCGGGGATCACCACCAGGCGGGCTTCTCCAAATAATGAGGGAGAAGTCAAGGAATCTAGGGAACCGGCCTGATAGCCGCTAGCAGTCACCTCGGTCACCGCTAGCGAGGGATCTTGGTTTCTCCCCAGCTGTTTTAAACGTGCCAGGGCGCGATCTGCCAGCAGCTTCTCGGGGCCGCGAATCAGCACCCCGGTACTTAACGTGCAATCGCGCCAACTCATCTGCTTTGAGGCCATGCTTTAACATTGCCATTTATCTTCTTTTTTGGAAAGTAGCAGCGGTAAATATAGGTCAGCCCCACCGTCACCGTCCCCAAAGCTAGAATCCCTGGTCCGCCCGCTGGCCACGGCAAGATCGCGAGCCGATTAGAGGCAACCGCCCGGGCAACTGCTATCACCCAACTGCACCCGATTCCCAGTATTTTTGCCAAGAGCGTTCCCGGCAGTGGCAAAAACGTTAGGCAGGCTCCACCCCAGATCAGCAGGGTCACTACCGGAGCGATAGCCACATTAGCGAGCACAGTCAAAGTGTTGATTCCGGGACGGATTAGCAATTGCCCCGGTAGGCAAGCTAGCTGCGCTACCAAGCTAACTGCGCCGACGGAGAGGAAAGTGGATAAAAACTTTCTGAAAAACGGGGGAGATTTTCGCGATAGCATTCGAGAGGTTTTCCCGTTGCCCCGTATTTTTGCAGTCTCGATTCCCTTTTGTAGCTTTTCCTCTAAAGGCTTAGCTACCAGCACAATTGCCGCTGTAGCACTGACTGAGAGCAAAAAACCGGTATCGGCTCCGAATCCGGGTTCAAAAATTAGCAGACCGATAATCGCGATTTCGAGGGCGGTAAAAGAGTACGGTTCTCTGCCTCTAGCTAAAGCCAGGAGGGCAACCATTCCCATAACCGCCGCCCGCAGCAGCGAAGGAGAAGGCCCTAGGAGCAGACAGTATCCCACTAACAAACCGGCACACGTCAACAGACGCCAGCGGGGTTTCAGCCCCGCACTAAGTAGCGCTACCAGGGAAAGTAGCACCGAGATATGCATCCCGGACACACAGGTAATATGCACAATCCCGGCAGTTTTTAGGGCTTCAGTATCCGCAGACGCATCGGCGCGGATCCCCAGAATCATGGCCGGCAGCAGCGTAGCTGCTGCCGGGGAATCTGCAGCTACCAGTTTTTCTTCCAGCCGGGCCGCGAACTTTTGTTTAAGAGCCGCCGCCCCGCGCGGCTCGGCTCTCACCTTTGGGGTAGCGATAATTCTTCCCGGGATCTCCAAAAGAGTATTCGCACTGATTACTGTGGTTAAGTCTTGGTTAGATTCCCCGGGGTTAGATTCCCCGGCACGGGACGGTTTTTCTAGCTGCAAGATAGTTTCCACAACAGTTCCCCGGGGATATTTTGGTAGGTGTTGCCCAAAGGCCACCACTTTCAGACCGGTTTTTACTGCCGGCGCAGGTGGCAGGCGGGCTGATAATAGGCGTAACTGCGTTATTTGTTGGTTGCTTTCGGCGGAGTATTTTCGCGGCGGCATCTCTACCACTGCTATCGCCTGGAATCGGTCGATCTGCCCCTGCCAGGCACGCGCTAGCGGGTCAGCGGCTATCACCCGCACTTCCTGGCTGATTGCCACTGCTACCCCGCCCAGCGCCCCTAAAGCCAGTGCACACCCCAGGATAATCCCGGGGAGAACTTTCCAGTAGCTAACCAGCAACACTAAGGCAGCGCTCCCGAGGGCTAAGGCACCGATAAGCGGCACCCATGCTAAGGGAAGAGCAGGTAAGACCACTGCGCCTAACCAGGCAATAATGGCTGCTGGCGCTAAACGTAAATCTAGGATTCGTCCTTTCATGGCTTGCCTAGAGCCTGATCATTCCGGCCAAGGCCGCATATTTTTTCTCCCCGATTCCGGAAACATTCTTCAAATCCTCCAGGTTTTGGAAACGTCCCTGCGATTGGCGATAATCTACGATCCTTTGCGCTAGCGATTCTCCTACCCCCGGAAGTTGCTCTAACTGCTGCTTCGAGGCCTCATTAATTGAGATTTTCCCGCCGCCCGCGCTGGCGGCACCGCCCTCATCTGCCGGTTGCCTGCTGGTTCCTGCCGCGCCTGCTCCTGCCGCCGTTTCTGTCCCCGCCCCACTGCTTTCCTCAATTCCCACCCGCAGCTGCTCCCCGTCGCTAAGACGGCGCGCGAGATTTAGTCCCGACAGATCGGTACCTGGAAGCGCTCCCCCGGCAGCTTTAATCGCATCTTGCACCCGCGCAGAAGCCTCTAGGCGTACCACTCCCGGTTTTTTTACTTTACCCACCACATCCACCAGTACCTCTCCGGTGCCGCCGGGTGCAGATCCCGGCGTAGCGCGGGCAGTTGAACTAAAACTAGGGGTTGCGGGAGAAGGTTTACTAGTAGGAGTTTTACCTTGCGCCCAACCCGCCATCACTGTCACAATCACCACTGCTATTAGCGCGGCTGACACGATTCGTGGGGAAGGAGCCCAGCGCAGGCGGATCCCGCTGGGATCAGAACGCAGCCGGGTTTCCGCCTCTTGCAAAAGCTGGTGCGCCCGGGGAGTCCGAGAAGATGCCTGGCGAAACTGAGAGCGGGTATAGCTGGGTTTTTCTGGAGCCATAGAGCGAAAATAAGTTGCTGACGCGGCCTCGGCAAGCTTTAAAAAGTTCGTAACAGGAAAAGCTAACCCCACCTAGGACGGGGGACAAACCGCTATCAGAATCCGCGGCGCAAACGGGTTAATGCATCCTCTAAATCAGCGGTTAAAGGAGCCCCAAAACTCATTTGCTCACCGGTTACCGGATGGGTAAAACCTAAGGTCACCGCATGTAACCACTGCCGAGTCAACCCCAGTTCCTGCGCTAGGCGCGGATTTGCCCCATAAATCGGATCACCTACGATCCCATGCCCGATTGCTTCCATATGCACTCGAATCTGATGCGTCCGCCCCGTTTCCAGTTGTACCTCGAGCAGTGAGGCCCCCGGTAGGCACTCCACAGTGCGGTAATGGGTTATGGCCGGTCTGCCCCCGGTAACTACCGCCATTTTGAAATCACGGGAAGGATGCCGCCCAATCGGGGCATCAATAGTTCCCGCAGGCGGATCTAGGTAGCCTTGCACCAAGGCATGATAGATCTTCTGCACCCGGCGCTCGCGAAAATCATCCTGCAACCGGCCATAGGCTAACTCCGATTTGGCCACTACCATCGCCCCAGAAGTTCCCACGTCTAAGCGGTGCACGATTCCTTTTCGCTCTGCTGGACCGGAGGTAACAATTTCTGCTCCCGCTGCCAACAAGGCACCAACAACCGTCGGCCCCTCCCAACCGGGAGCCGTATGCGCCGCCATCCCCACCGGTTTATTGACCACTACGATATCGGCGTCCTGGTACAGAATCGGAAGCGGTGCCGGGGTTTCTAAAGTCTTGGGAGAGGCATCGGGCAGCAGCACTTCCACCTGGTCACCGCGAGCTACCTCCGCCGATTTTCGCGAAACTACTCCGTTTACCTTTACCTCATTTTGTTTTATCAGTTTGGCAACCAGGGAACGAGAAATCCCTAGTTCAGCTGCCAGTACTTGGTCAAGGCGCTTGCCTTGCGCGCTTTCAGGAACCCGCAGGCGAACCCGTTCACGCATCCTTGCCCCGCACCCGCGCCGGTTTGTAGGAGTGATTACCGCTAACCGAGGGGACGCCCAGCACCACTAGCACCACTACGGCCACTACCCCGATCACAATCGCAATATCCGCAATATTTCCGACGAACATTGAACGGTAGTTCAAAAAATCAATCACATGCCCGCGAAAGATTCCCGGAGGGCGAATGAGGCGATCGACCAGGTTTCCCAGCGCCCCTCCTGCCAGTAGCCCAAGGGAGAGTTGCCAGGCACGATTAGTCATTGCCCGTCCACTCCAAATAATAATGGCCAGCACCACCGCCGCTATTACCGAGAACACCCAAGTAAAGCTTTCTGCCAGTGAAAAGGCTGCACCGGGGTTACGCACTAGTTGCAGACCAATGAAACTACCGATTAAAGGTTTTTCGGGTGCCCCTACTTCCAACACGCTGAGCGCCCAGGCTTTGGTGACTTGGTCAATGATTAACACCGGTAGCGCTACGAACGCGAATATCACCAGGAGCGGCGACCGTTTTTTCTTTTTTCGCTGATTCATTTTCTTTCCAGGTCGATTGAGTCTATGCCTAAATTTAATAAAAAAGTAGCGGCGCCACCACTTACGTGATGGCGCCGCTCTAATCCTCCTTGGCTCTTAGGAGGAACCACGTTTAAATTGCTAGCTATGCCTCTTGCGCATCTAGCTGGCCGATCAAAACCTGTAGGTGCTCGCGCACCTTCTGACGATAATCGTTTTCGAAGGCCTTGAGGTCATCGACCCGGGACTCGAGATCTGCACGCTCGGATTCTAGCTGCTCGAGTACGCGGCGACGCTCATCATTGGCTTCCCGTACGATCTGGTCACCCTTGAGGCGGGAATCTTCCAGAATCTGGTCAGCTTCCTGCTGCCCGTTGCGCACGTATTCGTCGTGTACCCGCTGTGCCAGCGCCAGCATAGAGGTGGCATCTTCTGGCTGTTCCGCGCTGGACTGCGCCGCAGCCTGCGAGTTTTGCTCCGCCTGTGCCAGTTGCTCCCGCAATTGCTCGATTTCCGCCACGGCCTGCTGGGTTTCCGCCTGAGACTGTGCCAGCGCCGCCTGGGCTTCTTGTTGAGTTTGCGCCAAGTGGGCCTGCAGAGCCTGGATTTGCTCTCCAGCTTGCGGATCGCCCTCGGCGGCGGCCGCCTGGTACTGCTGTACCTGCGCCTGCATTTCGGCAATCTGCGCATTAGCCGTCTCGAGCTGCGCCTTGAGCGCGGCAGTTTCTTCACCGCTGTCACTGGGGGCTACTACCCCACCGGCAGCTGCCTGCTGGCGAACCTCATCTAGTTCAGATTTTAAGGAAGCATTTTGATCCTGCAGAGTCGCGATAGTTTCTACGACCTCATCGAGAAATTCGTCAACTTCTTCCTGATCGTATCCTTCACGGAACTTGGTCGCCTGGAATTGTTTCCAGTGGACATCTTCAGCAGTCAGCAGAGCCATACCTGTCACCTCAGTTATCTATCGTGTTTTTCCCGAGGTAGGTGCTCTACCTGCCAGCGGGAACTTCTGCGCTATAGGTTGCAGTTGGAAACAAGCATACCGGAGATCTGCTCAACTTCCACATCTTCAACAATAGTAACATCTATGATTTTGAGCAACACTTTAGGCAATTTTCTGCAGTTTTATCTTTGTAAAAGAACTAGCAGCGCGTTAATCAGGTGGATCCAAATATTTATCAATACTGTGACCAGCAAGAACAGTACAATAAAACTCATATCTAGGGCGATAGTCCCAAGCCGCAGGGGTTTAATGAATCTCCCTAAAAAACGTAAGGGTGGATCGGTTAATCCAAAGACCAAGTTACAAAGAAATAACGTAACCGAGTTCTTTGGCCGCCAACTCGGGTTCAGTGCCATCACCCAAGAGAGCACCGCCCGCACTATTAACGCCAGAATATAGAGCTGGAGGAGCCATCTGCCTATCTGGCCGATCCAATAGACTAAAGTGAGCATCTATCAGCTTTGATTGAAAAAGTCTCGCTTAGATCCCAGCGAAGATTCACCCTCGTCTACCTGTACCGATTTCGGAGAAAGTAAAAATACCCGGTTAGTAACTTTTTCAATTCCCCCGTCGAGGGCGAAGCTGAGACCCGCAGCAAAATCAATCATCCGCCGCGCTTCCAGGTCATTCATTGCCCCCAGATTCATAATCACCGGGGTGCCGTCTTTGAAGGCTTCCCCAATGTTCTGCGCCTCGTTATAGGTGGTAGGCCGGATGGTCACAATCCGCTTAAGCTCTGAAGCCACTTCGGGCTGGGAGCTGACTGCATGCGGGAAACGCAAGGCCGGTTCCACTATTCGAGGACGGGGGGTAGGAACTTCAGAATCCGGAACTGTGCTTTCTAGTTCATCGCTGAATTCTTCGTTCTCTTGCGGTTCGGACAGGCCTAAATAGTCCATCGTCTTCCTCAAAGCGCCCATCAGGTTCTCCTTCTTCTAATACTGGTCTACAAAAACGTTAAACGGGACTAGGATTTTTTTGAAGCATTAACGCGGCGTGTTCCCAAAACTAGGCACCTAAATGCGCAGTTCAGCCCGCTGGAACTTCTCGCTTACCTACTACGATTCCCGCGAATCTGCCGGTAACCCCATCACGGCGATAGGAATAAAGGTTTCGGTCTTCAAAAGTGCAGCGTTTAGAAGCAAAAGTAATCCGGGCTCCCGCCGCTCTAAGCTGGGAAATTACCCCCGCTTGCAGATCTAAACCAGGACTTCCCACCCGAGTACGAGACCAGGCAGCTGGCACATGCCCGGTCACATGGGTTCGCATCGCCTCGGGTACCTCGTAGCAGGCTCCACAGATCGCAGGTCCAATAGCGGCATGAATCTTGCCGCTCTGGGCTCCTAGTTTCCGTAAAGCCAGCACCGCTTCGCGCACAATCCCGGTGACCATTCCAGCTCTGCCCGCATGCACTGCGGCCACCAGCAGACCGTCATCGGAAGCCAGTAGCAGGGGCACGCAATCAGCCACCATCACTCCCGCTGCCGGGGTGGTTAGTCCCAGTTCTACGAATTCGCGAGTGTCGATGATGATCCCGTCGGCCTCCACCGGAGCGTTGGTATGACCGGGACGGACTTGCACTACCCGGTTGGAATGGGTCTGATGCATCCAGACGACTTTCCGCCCGATTGCCTCGTCAACGATTCTGCGGTTCTCCGCTACGGTATCGGGGTTATCTCCGACGTGATCTCCCAGGTTGAGGGTAGCGTATGTTCCGGAGGAGTGCCCCCCGATCCGGTTGGTAAAAACCGCCTGCGCGCCACCAATGCGAAACATCGCGACCTACCGCATGAAGTCGGGTACATCAAGACCCGATTCTTGATCGTCGTCCTCGAATACTCGCGGTACGGTTAAGGTGCTATCGTCCTCGCTCTTGCTGTTAACCCCAAAGTTATCGCGGTAGCTGCTGGGGGTTTCGTTTTCTTTACGATTAAAGGCGTCGCGCGAAGGGGGAGTTACCGGCAGGCGGTGCGCTCCTCCAGTGACGCTGGTACGCGGCAGATCCCCGACGCTGCGTTCGTCCTCTTTAAGCACTGCGCGGCGCGGAAAGGCCGGGATAGCGGAGGTTACCGTGGCATCCTCCCTGGTTTTTTCTTTTTCAGAGGAGGCGGCGGGTTCGGAGGCCGGCTCGGGGGTTGCTTTCTTCTCTACCCGCGCACTCTTTTTACCCTTCTTGGGGTCATCGAACCCGGCGGCAATAATAGTCACCCGAATCTGATCGCCCAAGGATTCGTCAACGTTGGCGCCGAAAATAATATTGGCTTCGGGGTGCACCATTTCGCGTACCATATCCGCAGCGCGATGCACTTCCAATAGTCCCATATCCGAGCCGCCCTGGAAGAACATCAACACTCCCAGCGCCCCGTCAATATCGGCTTCTAGCAGCGGGGACATAAAGGCGGCTTCGGCAGCGCGGATTGCGCGGTCTTCCCCGGTGGCCGAACCAATCCCCATCAGAGCAGTCCCTGCCCCTTTCATCACGCTTTTCACGTCCGCGAAGTCAACGTTAATGAGGGCGGAGGTGGTAATCAGGTCGGTGATACCCTGCACGCCGGAATGCAGAACTTCGTCAGCCGCGGAGAAGGCATCCACCATGGTGATGTTTTGATCTGAGATTTCCAGGAGGCGATCGTTGGGAATCACGATAATGGTATCTACTTCTTTGCGCAGTGCCTCTACCCCGGCTTCTGCCTGCGTATGACGACGCTTGCCTTCAAAGGAGAACGGCCGGGTAACTACCCCGATGGTCAGGGCGCCCATTTCCCGCGCCACCCGCGCCACGATAGGAGCGCCACCAGTACCGGTACCGCCGCCCTCGCCGGCGGTAACGAAGACCATGTCCGCCCCTTCTAGGGTGTCTTTGATTTCCTCTTCGTTATCAGCGGCAGCGCGTTCGCCTACCTTGGGATCGGCACCGGCGCCGAGGCCACGGGTTTCTTCCCGTCCGATATCCAGTTTCACGTCCGCATCTGACATCATTAGTGCCTGCGCATCAGTGTTAATCGCGATGAACTCTACGCCTTTTAGGCCGAACTCAATCATGCGGTTAACGGCGTTTGCTCCGCCGCCGCCGATGCCTACAACTTTAATATCTGCCAGGTTGGTATCTGGTACTGTCACGGTCGCCCTCCGATCTAACCCTAAAGCTTTACTTTAGAGTTAGGATTATTAGCCCTCTTGGTCAAACGAAAATCCTATGTAAAGAGGAGTTTTCAGCAAGCATTATGGGCGCGTGTTGCCCATTTCCCATAAAAGTTTCCCGTTTGCTTTCCCGACATATCATTAGAGACAAGAAATAACTCAGGAGGAAATATGCCCACCATTTTTACTCGCATTATCGCTGGCGAAATCCCCGGCGAGTTCTGCTGGAAAGACGATATCTGTGTCGCCTTCGCTGACATTAACCCCATAACCCCCGGACACGTGCTATTAGTCCCCCGCCGGGAAGTAGAAAACTATTGGGACGCCCCCACCGCGGAGCTACAGCACCTAATGAAAGTGGCACAGATTATCGGGCGCGCCCAACGGCAGGCTTTCGGATCTGAGCGCTCCTGCCTAAGCATCGCCGGATTCGACGTACCGCATTTGCATCTACATCTAATTCCGGCAAACTCCATGGAAGACATTAAGTTCGCTCACGCCCAACCCGCCACTGCGGAGGACATCGCCGCCTCTATGCAGAAGCTACGCCAGGCAATTGCCGCCCAGGGACACGCCAGGGAGGCGGGAGCCCGCGCCTAAGGGACAGCATTTTCTGCTAGCGCCCCGCGTAAATAATCAAGTTCGCTGGCATCAAACCAGGAAAGAGGCTCGGCGGCGAGCTCTTCCCAAAGTTCCAGTGCTGGCGAGGCCGCTGCCGTTAGATCGGTACTTGCATCGCTAAAGTCACCGCGACACCACGCTGCGGCCTGCTCCGCGCCTACCTGCGAGCGCACCTGGGCGCATAGCTCCAAACTTTCGGAACTGTCTACATGCAGGCTCACTAAGCGCTGCCAGTCAAAGCCGGATTTAACCGCAAATACTCCGGGCGCATTTCCCTCGCCCACTTCCTGAGGTTTAGCATCGAGCGCTGCGACTATTCGCCCCGGATAGCCCGCGACTTCCCCCTGGAGGCAGGACATAGCGGATATAGTCATCGCCAAATCTTCTGCCTGCTCACTGTCGAGAGGATCAAGTCCCCAAAGCTGACAGAATTCAGCGCTGCCCTGCCAGGCAGAGGGGGAATACAGATGTGGCTCTAACAGGTCAGATACCGCCAGGGGAAGATAAATTCGCACCTGGCAATTGTAGCGGCTAGCCGGGGATCCTCAGCCTCTTTAATGCTGTGTTGCCCAAATACTCTCCGGCCAACCAACACCCACCACAAATTTCCCGCTATAAACTCATCTTTCTTTAATTCTTTCTTAATTCGCTTTTATGGACAGCCTCCCCGCAAATGACTTTTGTAACTGGAGAAATTTGCATATACCTGTTTAAACAGTTCGAGAACGCGCATTGGCAACGGAGCCCTCTTATCCCCGCCTCTCTAATGAATTAGCGTTTTTCTCTAATATTTAAAGGATTTGAGTCGATGAGTTTAGCAGCGCAAAGCCTCCTCGCCCGGGAGGTAACAGAAACAGATGTTCCCCCGGAAATAAACAAGGTAAACCCGAGGCAAGAACTTTTTCCGCCCGGCAAACCGTTAGTAACAATCTGCCCTCAAGATGGCGATACTCCTGGACCCTGCGCGATAATTTGTCCCGAACTTCCGCGGATTCCCTTAAGCCCCAAATACGGCCCCCTCGAAGTCCAGACTCTGCTGCCCCGCCCTCAAGATAGTGAGAAAACACCCGCTAAACCGGCAGGTGCCTCCCTATCGTCATTACCTCAGATAAAACCGTGGGTGGCAACCGCCGTAAAAACCATATTCGAAGTATTTTCTGGCCGCCGTTCTGCGCAGGCGGTAACTAACTGGTTTACCCCGGACTTACAGAGACCGTTTCTAGCATTAGCGCGTAGCGAGAGGCATCGTCCCCTGCCAACAGCGATTCAGATCCGCCGAATTCTTTGTCGCAGAGCCGGGATCGGGACTGAGGGCGGCGGCGCCTTCGAAGTCGCGGTGAGTATTAGCGATGGCTCTCGGGTACGGGCAGTGGCAATGCGTATCATCCCCTGTGACAAAAAATGGAAGATTTCGGCGCTCGAGATCGGATAAACGATTCCGCCGGTAAGTCTCGACGAACAATCAGTTCTATCCTTGGTTTTTCCTAAGGCCTCTCCACCCAGTCGCCAAACTTCTGCGGTAGTCAGCAGAAATTCCGAAAGGTACCGCTAGCCTTAGAGCTAGCGGTACCTCCGGGAAGGATTAGCGACGCTTCTTACGCTTCTTCTGCGCGCGGCGCTGAGCACGGTTACCGCCTTGCGCGGCGGTTTGCCGCGCAGCCTCGGCACCAAAAGCTGAGCCTTGCCCAGAAGCTCCCGCGCCAGCCGGCACCGTTTGTGAGGATTCCTTATGTCCGGTATCTCCCATCACCGAGCCTTCCGCCAGCGCCTTCTTCTTGGCTTGCTCCGCTTGCTGTTTTTCTGCCTCTAGCTGCTGCTCATAGACCTGCTGGAACTGGTGGGAGAAACTGAAAATACCGGTAATGGTATCTTCACGTACCTGTCCCATCATATTTTCGAACATGAGCGCGCCCTCGGACTTATATTCCACCAGGGGGTCGCGCTGCCCCATCGCCCGCAGACCGATACCTTCTTTGAGGTAATCCATCTCGTAAAGGTGCTGTTGCCACAGGCGATCTACCGTAGCCAGCAGCACCCGGCGTTCCAGTTCCGCCATCGGCTGGTCACCCAATTGATCAATCGCAATTGGGTTCTCGTTTACCTGATCCAGAATCTCTTCATAGGCATCGGCAATATCGTTTTGTAGCATAGTTTCCAGCTCGGAAGCTGAAATATGCAGGAAAGAGCCGTCCTCGTCTTTAAGCTCAGATAGGGAGGCGCGCACCGGATAAACCGCACGCAGATTATTCCACAGTTTTTCCAAATCCCATTCGTTAGAATCGGCGCCCTCACTGGTGGCGTGGGTGACCGCCTCTTTAATCAAAGTGCGCAGGTAGGAAGGAATCAGCTCGTCGAGATCGATTTTCTTATGCAGAACTTCCTGACGTTCGGTGTAAATCAGGTCGCGCTGATCGGTCATCACGTCGTCATATTTGAGGACGTTTTTACGGATCTCGAAGTTCTGCGCCTCCGTCTGGTGCTGCGCGGACTGGATGCGCCCGGAAACCATCTTGGATTCCAGCGGCAAATCCTCGGGGTAAAGCGAAGAATTCATAAACCGGGTAACGAACGCCGCCATGTTCTTCATCATCAACGGGTCATCCATAGCCAGGTAGAAACGAGATTCCCCGGGGTCACCTTGACGTCCCGAACGCCCGCGCAACTGGTTATCAATGCGGCGAGCATCGTGACGTTCGGTGCCGAGGACGTAGAGTCCGCCCAGGTCAACGACCTCTTCGTGTTCGTCGGCCACCTCGGCCTCCGCCTCGGTAAGGGCGTCCTCCCAGGCTGCTTGCCATTCAGAGAGGTTATCTTCCGGATCCAGGCCGCGCGCGCGCAGTTTCTGATCCGCAATATGTTCCGGGTTGCCGCCCAGCATAATGTCGGTACCACGCCCGGCCATATTGGTGGCCACGGTAACCATGCCTTTACGTCCGGCATCGAACACCACCTGGGCTTCGTGGGCGTGCTGCTTCGCGTTGAGCACGTTGTGCGGCACCCCGGCCTCATCTAGCAGGATGGAAAGTTCTTCCGACTTGGCAACATCGGTGGTACCTACCAGAATTGGCTGACCTTTTTCGTGACGTTCTTTAATATCGTCGACAATCGCCTTGAGTTTGCCGCGCCGGGAAGGATAAACCAAATCCGGCTGGTCAATGCGGATCATGGGCTTATTGGGCGGAATCGGGATTACCCCAATCTTGTAGGTATTCATGAACTCGGCCGCCTCGGTTTCCGCGGTACCGGTCATGCCCGAAAGTTTGTTGTACAGGCGGAAATAGTTCTGCAAGGTGATGGTGGCCAGGGTCTGGTTCTCGGCTTTAACCGGGACGTGCTCCTTGGCTTCGATCGCCTGGTGCATTCCCTCGTTGTAGCGCCGCCCTTCCATTACGCGCCCGGTATGTTCGTCAACGATTAGCACTTCCCGGTTGCGGACAATATAGTCCCGATCCCGTTTGAACAGCTCTTTCGCTTTGATTGCGTTGTTGAGGAAGCCGATTAAGGGAGTATGGGAGGCCTCGTAGAGGTTGTCGATCCCTAAGAAGTCCTCGACCGCGGCAATCCCCACATCGGTGACCCCCACGGTGCGTTTCTTTTCGTCGACCTCGTAATCCATATCTTTTTCTAAGCGGGTTACCAGGGAAGCGAACTTGTTGTACCACTGGTCAGCCTCGCCTTGAGCGGGACCGGAAATAATCAGCGGGGTACGCGCTTCGTCGATCAGAATGGAGTCAACCTCGTCGACAATCGCGAAGTTGTGTTCACGCTGCACGATATCTTCTACCCGCTGCACCATATTGTCGCGTAGATAGTCGAATCCGAACTCGTTATTGGTGCCGTAAGTAATATCCGCTTGGTATTGTTTTAGCCGCTCCGTGGGGGTTTGGCCGTTGACAATACAGCCTACGGTTAGCCCCAGGAAGCGATAGACACGCCCCATGAGCTCACTTTGATAACTGGCGAGGTAGTCGTTAACCGTAACTACGTGCACGCCCTTGCCACTAAGGGCGTTGAGGTAACTGGGCATGGTGGCGACCAGGGTTTTACCTTCACCGGTTTTCATTTCGGCAATATTGCCGTTATGGAGGGCGATTCCTCCCATCACCTGCACGTGATAGGGCTTTTGTTTGAGGACGCGCCAGGCAGCCTCCCGCACAGTAGCGAAGGCATCCACCAGGATTTCGTCCTCGCTTGCCCCTTTTGCCAGTGCCTCTTTAAACTCGGCGGTCTTGGCTTTTAGCTCTTCGTCGCTGAGAGCGGCGTATTCTTCTTCTTTCGCCACAACTTCGCGAGCTGTCCGGTCTAGGCGTTTGAGGATCCGCCCCTCGCCCATCCGCAGGATCTTTTCAAAAAACGACATTAGTTCTCCCGTGTGTTCGCTCCGTTTACCGATTCTATACGGCTGCTGCAAAAAGCACGATTAGTTATTTTAGTTTTTCCTCTCGGCGTAGCGCCTGGTGGCGCAAGTTTTTTAGGCTCCACGCTTGACTGGCTAGGGGTCACGCCCCAACTTGCCCGCTGTTCTTACGCCCCCAGCTTGGCGTGTAGCTCCCGCGCCATATCGGTATCTTCCCAGGTAAACCCGGAACGTCCGAAATGCCCGTAGGCGGCGGTACGCGAATAGATAGGTCGGCGCAGCGAAAGGCGATCGATAATAGCGGCCGGTCGCAAGTCGAAAGTTTCCCGCACGGCCTCAAGAATCTGAGCTTTATCCATCTTTTCGGTGCCGAAAGTTTCCAGTTCTATCGAAACCGGGTGCGCCGAGCCGATAGCATAGGCCACCTGCAGTTCCGCCCGATCCGCAAGTCCGGCCGCCACTACGTTCTTGGCTACCCACCGCGCCGCATAGGCCGCGGAGCGATCAACTTTTGTAGCGTCTTTCCCGGAGAACGCGCCTCCACCGTGACGCGCCATCCCCCCGTAGGTGTCGACGATTAGTTTGCGACCGGTAACTCCGGTGTCAGCGGCTGGGCCTCCCAAGATAAAGCGTCCCGCCGGGTTCACGAGGGTGCGGAAGTCACTGTCGTCAATCCACGGAACCTGGGAGATAACCGGATCGATCACCGCGGCTTTTACTTCTGCCCGCAGGTCTTTAAGGCTGACAGAAGCTAGATGCTGAGTCGAAAGCACGATGGTGTCTAGCCCTACTGGGCGCCCGTCCTCATAACGTACCGTTACCTGGGTTTTCCCATCGGGGCACAGGTAGTCGAGGATTTTTTCCCGCCGAACTTTTTCGAGTTGCTTAGACAAGCGATGCGCCAGCCAGATCGGGGCGGGCATTAAATCGGGGGTTTCGTTGCAGGCGTAGCCGAACATCATCCCTTGGTCGCCGGCTCCCTGCTGGTCAAAAGCATCTACCGCCGATCCTTCCCGAGTCTCCCAGGAATCTTGCACCCCTTGAGCAATATCGGGACTCTGGCGGTCGATAGACACCAGCACTCCGCAAGAATTTCCATCAAAACCAATATCGGAGGAGGTGTAGCCGATTTCGTTAATGGTTTCGCGCACTAGGGTCTGCAGGTCAACATAGCCGGAAGTGGTGATTTCGCCGGCCAGATGCACCTGCCCGGTGGTGGCCATCACTTCTACGGCGGATCGCGCCTCCGGGTCTTGCTCTAGTAGGGCATCCACAATGGTGTCGGCGATGCGGTCGCAGACTTTGTCGGGGTGTCCGCTGGTGACGGATTCAGAAGTAAAAATCGACTGCTTTGCGCTCATAGTCTCCAGTTTATGGCAGCGCTGGCGGTTGCGGGAATTGGGAGGGAGGTAAGCAGAGTTAAGCGTTAGAAGTCACCATAATGGGTTCCACACTGGACTATTCGCAACACCTCGCCATCGATCTTGAAAACCAGACGATTTTTTTCATCGATGCGAGCGCTCCAGTATCCAGAAAGATCTCCCCGCAAAGGTTCAGGTTTACCTATGCATTTGTACCCGTTACGGTCAATTGACTGTATTAGCTTCAATATTCGTCTCACAGTTTTCTTGTCTTGGTTCAACCAATACTGAAATTCTTCCCAAGAATAATCTGTCCAAGCCTTAATCACCGGGCAGAACCTCGTGAATGGTACCGCCAGTTTGTTCCATTTGGGCTATTGAACTGCGCAAACGCTTCATATTTGATTCTGAATAGAACGGATCAATAGCCACCTCGAACGGGATCCGCTTCTCCCGCACCACCTTTGCTGCAAACATGGTGTAGGCGCTGGTAGCTGTAAGCCCCAGTTCTTTACACGTGGCTTCAAGAGATTTTTTCAAACTAGCATCCATCCGAAAATTGACAGTTGCTTGCGCCACTTTAACCACCCTTTAAATACAAATCTCGACTTCTGAAGTACACATTACAGCTTTTGCAACACAAATGGAATACTTTTTTACATTTTGCACTCAACTGCCGTCACTTTCACCAGCCTGAGACCCCCACTTACATAGGCTCCCACCCTCCTTAGTCGACGCGGGAGGGCGTTTTTGTCACCTTCTCCGCGCCGGAGGGTGTTCTGATACCGGGAGGGTGATTTTGTCCGTGGAGGGTGATTCTGCACGCCCTCACAAGCCACTACAGGCACAACACCGACATTTCCACCCTCCCGCGACAATAACGCCCTCCAAGGACACTTCCACCCTCCAAAGTGAATTGTTGGACAGTCAGTTCCAGATCCTGCGCGGCGTTGAAGAGACGAGAGTACGGGGCGCTTAAAAAACGGCAATAAGACAACAAATATCTGAGCTTTATCCAGATTTGACAATCTGTCCTGGTGCCACAACACCGGCATATCTGACGAGAACCTGTGGATAACTTTGTTGCGTAATTCATCGAAATTGAAATTAGGAATGCGACAGGAAAATTCATTAAATTAAACACCTAATTTCCATTATTTTTAAATACAACTAAGTATTCTTTTGTACCTTTTATCGCGAAATTGGCGTTTTTAAATGTTTTTAAGCATAAAACAGCACATTTTGGGCGTCGGGGCTACATTCGCGGCCCATAAAAGTCCCGCAAAACCACTTTCGTGATAAACAGCTAACTTGTGGTGTATTTCACATAAACCTTTAATTGTCTGCCCGTTCACTAGGAGGCTGCCACACCTATAAACCAAAGAAAGAAGAATATCCGCAGGTGAGACAGGTAAGCGCCAGGACGATAAAGCTTGAGGCAGACAGTAGAGTCTCGGGAACCAACAACGACGGAGCCAGAAAACTCATTTTGATTCGAAAAAATACAGATTTAATACCTCAATTGCGTGTATAAAATCGTTATTTTGGGGGTCTGATCAGGGGCTATAACTATTTAAATTCGCTTTGGGAGCATATTACGTGAAGAGTGCTTGTGATCGAGCAGTTTGTGGTGTATGCGAACAGAAGCTCGTGAAGAACGGTAAGAGGACAACAAAACTAGGAAGAATCCTGCGGTTTGCGTTGCATCGCAAAGTGCAACGCAATTTTTAGACTTGCAGCGCAAAGTGCAACGAAACCATTTGCGTTGCACTTGCGCTACTAACTCTCAGTTTTCGAAGCCGGATTCTCTGCCATCGCAGCAGGCAGGCACTAGAGCGTGAAATAACCCGCTGGTACCTAGCCCTATCCTTCAGCCTCTTCTTCATGGTCGCCAGTGGGTACTACTAGCACCGGGCAGGCTGCATGCGCCAAGATCGATTGCGAGGTGGAACCCATTAGCGCTCCCGCGAATCCTCCGCCTCCGCGGGTACCTACCACCACCAGGTCAACGGCGGTGGAAAATTCCGTCAGCAACGCCGCCGGATTGCCGTCTAGGGCGTGAGAATGTACTTTCACCCCGCTATCAGCGGTTTCTTCCTTACAAGTTTGTTTAAGTTTGTCACGCACATCCCGCAAGATACTGTCGCGGTCGACCGTTGCCGGTAACCAGGACAAAATCCCGGCGGATGAGGCCAGGGGAACCGCATCCACGGCGGTCAATTCTGCGCCCCAAACTTGGGCTTCTTTGATAGAGCGGCGCAAGGATTTGCGGGAACGGGTGGAACCGTCAAATCCAATCACGATTTTCTTTACGGGAACGAATTGGTCATCCGCGCCCCGCCGCGGCACCACTACTACTGGACAGTGAGAATAGGCAGGTAGCGCCGAGGAGGTCGCTCCCAGCAACCGGTCAGTGAACCCGCCGCCTCCGCGGGTACCGACCACAATCAAATCAACTTCCTGCGACAGTTGCACCAAAATCGCGGTGGGATCACCGGCCTCCACCCGCCCTTCGGCCTGATAGCCTAGTTTTTTGAGATGGGCGATAGCTTCGTCAACTACGGTTTGCGCGCTTTCACGAATCGCATCATTGTCTACTACCGCGAATCCGGAATCCATCGAGGCTGCCGTATAAGAGGGCAGGGCGTAGGCACATAATACTTGCAGCTTGCTGCCGCTTTGTTGGGCGCGCGCACCCGCCCATTCAGCGGCCTCTAAAGATTCCGGGGAGCCGTCAACGCCCACTAAAATAGTTTCTTTTCCCGACATGATTTGTCCCCCTTTGCTGCGCCTATGCCTGCTTACTTCTATTTTATAGGCCGGAGGGCGCCTTTGCTCTCAAATGAACCGTGAGCGCTGAAACGAACACGGAAACAGGCCTTGCGCTCAGATTAAACTTTTATCTTTATCCTGAGGAGACGCCTGGTCGCTTTTTGCGTTGGTTTTGCCAGCCCGGTGCACGCGAGAGGACGTGTGTGATTGCCTGGAATGGCGTGATCCTTTACGTTTACGCGATCCTCGGAACTTCTTTGCTCTTTCCGCCCGGGTTAACCTGCCTACCCACGCCAGATTTTCTGCTTCCTCCGGGGTATCTTCTTCATCGTCTTTTTTACGGCCTTTTCGCAGGTACCGCGCCACGATGGTGCCTCCCACTGCGGAAATAAGGATCGGGAGGATCATCCACCAGCGCAACGCATCCCACCAAGTGGGGCCTTCTTCGTTCATCGGGGGCGCCGCCTTGAGGGCGATACGTTCCGCGGTAACCACCAGGCGGTGGGTGTTAGTGCCGTAGGGGGTGCAGGTAAATAGGGTCAGAATATCTTTGCCCGGTACTGGTTGGAATAACTCTAACTGGGTGGGTTTAATGACGTGGATAGCGCGGACTTTATACGCGAGCTTTTTTCCCGCCACCTGCACATAAGCAATATCACCGACTTTGACATCGTGCAGCCCGTCAAACAAACTGGCGGTTCTCATCCCCGAATGAGCTGTGAGGACGGCGTTTACTCCTTTACCGCCAACTGGTAGCCCGGTGCCGAAAAGATGCCCGGCACCACGGGCAATCGCGTCATCTTCGGTGCCGTGCCGCACCGGTAGGTCTATTTTTGCGGATGGCACCACTAGTCGCGCCATTACGTCTCCAGGGAGAGTCGCTAAGTATTCTTGATATTCTTCCGACCCGGTTTTAGTCATCTGGTAGAGGTAGGGGTCGAGAATGGGAATGCCGCGGATATTGTGGTTATATTCGTGTGCCGCTTTCAGCAGCGCCTGAGACTGATCGGGATGGGCAGACATCTGCTTCATTTCTTGCGCTTGCATGCGCGAAATTTCCCCAATACGCACATTGCCAATAAAAATAGCGACTACCGGATACAGCAGTAGCAAGGCTCCCACTGCCGTCAAAATGATGATCAAAGTTTTTCGCACCGCGGTTCCCTCCTCTCGTTTTTCTAGCTGTTTGCGTCTTACTCTTCTTTTAGCTGGCTCGGTATTTTCTTAACTCAACTCGGATGCTTGAGCTGCTTGCAGTCTGCACCGGGCTTTTTAGTTGTTTAGTTAGCTACTTGTCCCCTCATCAGCTCGTCTGCTTTCTACCGTTTTTCCGGCACGCAGTTTCCACTTTGAGGGCGCAAAGAGGGGGCGATGCATCCAGCTGCACCGCCCCCTCTTTGGTCTTAGGGGCTATTGTTCACTCTATTAGTAGTTTTCCTAGACCTGTGCCTAGTCCTTACGGCGTTTAACGGTTAGTACCACGCCGATAGAGACCAGAATCAAGCCCAGAGCCGAAAGGAGCAGAATCCCCTGCGCACCAGTCAGCGGCAGCCCCGGGTTCTTGTGGTTGGTAATATCAAGAGCGTTACCAGCTTTAGCTTTAGCAGCAGCACTCAAATCGGTAACCGTTCCCGGCTTAGTAAGCGAGAACTTAATAGCTTGCGGCAGGATCTGGTAACCAGCTGGAGCCTGTTCCTCAACCAGGCAGTAGGGTACCTGGTCCGTTTCCGGCACCGCTTCCCCATCAATCCAGTCAGTCATCTGCAAATCAGAGATTTTTGCTAGACCATCTGCCTTAGTCTCATTTGAGGTCTTGATAGTCGGGCCATAGCTGGAGCAATCTTTCTTGTCCGAGGTATCCAGGTGGACACTGAATATAGCGCCAGCCAGAGTCTCGCCCGCGCTGTTGACCTTCTTAATTACGATATCGCCGTGCTTGGTAACAACCTCCGGAGAATTGACCGGCTTACCATTGTCTTTTGCCCACTTATTCGGGTACAACTGACCAGTGTTCTTGGTCAAACCATCAGCCGGAACGCTCTTTAACTTAACGTGTAGAGTAACCTCGATCTTGGCGCCACCAGCGATAGTGTCCAGACCAGTACCTTTGAAGGCGACGGTGATCTTGTTACCATCGGCAGTGGCATCAAAATCTTTGGTATCTTTATCAGCAATCTTGGCGGTAGTCTTTACATACTCCACGTTGGCCGGAAGTTGGTCGACAATCTGGTATAGATTACCCAGGTCAGCGGCATCCATCTTTCCATCGCCATTGGCGTCAGCGCCCGTGGAAGTGGTGGTCAAGACATACTTAAACTCATCCATACCGGTTGTAGACCCCGGTTTCTCAGTGGTAACGCCCTTGTCTTGAACCTTCTTATCCAGTTCGTTTTCCTGGTTCTTGGGGTAGACGTGTACGTCGCTATTCCAGGCCTTACCATCGGGATTGGTCATCGGCAAAGTAACTGCGAAGGGAGCAATCGGAGTGATTTTTTCCTTCTTAACCTCTTTACCAGCAGCCTTAATCGTGCCCGATCCGGCTAGGTCCTCTACCACGACGTACAGACCACGATCTACGGAAGTGAACTTAGCTTCCCCATTAGTGCCAGTTGTCATAGTCGTCGGGTTAGCGGCCAGCTTGTAAGTGGTAGCTCCAACTGTGATCCCGGTGGTGACTACATCGTCCTTCAAAGAAACTTCCCCAATTTCTTGAGCCAGTTTCAGACCGTCATTGGTAGAAACGTCAACGCCCTCAACCTTGTAGAGCTTAAAATTAACCCCTTCCAAAGGTGTTTTACCGGTAAGCTCGGCAGCGTCAATCGCGGTACCATCGTGTTTCAAATTCGTAGTCGCACCCAGATACTTATGCACCGTCAAAGATGCGGTAGTGGGCTGCGATGCACCCGGGGTAAACGTAGTATTAGCACTGGCGGCGCCGACGCCTGCCAGGCCCATAAAGGCCATCACCATGCCGGTTAGCACGGCTAATAACTTTTTCTTACTCACTTCTCTTCCTTTCAAATAGAGTGACTACAATAGCAATCCCTAATGCCAGGCACCCTAGAAGTAACACTTCTAAAGCACCGGCGTATCCCGACAAGGGAAGTTTCCCTTCCGGGTAGTTAGTGACAGTCAGGGATCCATTCCCGCCACTAACGGTATTTACATTTCCTTTTCCACTGATAATGGTCACGTTCCCGCTACCGTCTACCGTGAAGTTCACCGGCTGCGGCAATAGGGCGTAACCCCTGCTGGTTTGGGTTTCCTTTAAGGTGTAGTTTTGTCCAGGTATCACCTTGAACTTAACTTTCCCGTTCTTATCAGTAGTCAAAGTCTGAGCAGCTCCGCTCGCACCCTCCTCAGAGAGTTCGAAGACCACGCCCTCAATCGCAGTACCGGTATCGGAGACTTTATTAAGCTCCACCTCGGTCTCGGATAGCTCGTTATAGCGCTTGAAAGTTATCACCGGGTTATCCGCGGTCAGGGAAATTGGCTCCACTGCATTGGAAATTAGATACCCATCCGGAGGCTTAGACTCCCGAAGCTCATAATCGTGACCAAAAGGTAAGCCAGTAAATGTAGCCAAACCCACCTCGTTAGTAGTCAAAGACCTTTCGGTATTATCCGTTTTGTCCTTAAGCGTAAACTCCGCACCCGCCAACGGTTTACCGGTTTCTTTCGATAGTTTCGAAACCGTAATCCTGCCGGTGTCCTTAGTGTTGGGCACCTCCATAGTGATCAGCCCGGTAAACCCATCTAGCAGGGCGTAATCGGATACTTTCACTGAAATCGCATTGGACTTAGCGATATAACCACCGCTAGGAGCTTGAATTTCCTTCAGCTTATAGATCTTGTCCGGATCCAGCTTCACGTTTGCCGGCAGGTTAACCAAACCGTCACTACCAGTAACCAGGTTGGTAGCCACTTCCGTGGTCTCGTCCTCGTTAAAGAGGGTGAACTTGGCGCCCGAAAGGGGAATCACCACATCGAAAGTACCCGCCACTTGACCGGGGACTTTCACCGCACCCGGGGTACCCGACACCACTTTATCGGCAGCGTCCTCACCAATTGCCTTCACCAGGGGTTCGAACTTGAAGACCCGCAGACGCGAACGATTGTTATTAGCCGTCCAGGTAAACTGCTGCATCTTATAGTCATCAACCACGAACTCGTACTGAGCCCGGGGATCGATGTAATACCCGGCAGGAGCCTTTAGCTCTTTCACCCGGTAAATACCACCAGAAAGACCAGTGAACTCTGCTTGCCCGGTCTGCTCAGTGGTTACCTTCTTGATCGGTTCGGTTGGCCAAGAACCATCGCCGGCCTGCTTGAATAGGCCGAACTCGGCGCCCTTTAGGTTGCGGTTAGTAGCAGCAGCCTGCGGGTCAACCTTGGTGACTATCAGTGAAGACTCTTTCTTTTCTTTCTCGTTAGGCACCAGTAGCTCGTCCTGCTCTAGCAACAGATTCCCAGAAGCGTCCTTGAGTTTGCCAGCAGCATCAATCTGGAACTGCAACAGGGCATCGTTCTTGATATATCCGGCAGGAGCGAAGGTCTCTTTCAAGGTATAAACCTGGTCTAGATCCAGCCCGTCTAAAATGACGTTCATCTGCCCATCGCTGGCGGTGGTGACCGTCTTCACCCGATTGGTAGCACTGTCCGTAGTTCCTTTATATAGTTCGAAGGTTGCGCCACCTTTAATCACCCCGTCACTGCGTTTCCACTGGCCAAAGGATTTATTCTTACCGGCCATGCCCCGCACGCCTAGCTTCGATAGCGACACCGCGCCTTTATCGTTAAAAATCAGGCCAAGATCCCCGAAGCCGAACGTCAAATTCAATCCGCGCAGGACGCAGTCGCTCCCTGAACAATTAGTAATCGTAAAGTCAATCGGAGCAATCGGCTGCAGGTGACGATCACCTGGATTCTCCGTTAACCGCCATTTACCGGCAGGAATGTTGTAGAACTTCACGTCACCGTCATCATTAGAGCGCACCGTAATCGGAGCCGAGTTCGGCACAAACATGGTGCCGTCATTTTGCTGCACCGGCTGGGGAGTAATCGTGAAGGCTATACCCGCTAAAGGCTGACCGTTCTTATCCACCTTCTTAAACTCGGCAGTACCCCGAATCGGCTCGACTGGATACCATTTGCCCATGTTGGTAACATCAGGCGCTTTAATCCGGTAGGTTCCGGTAGCAGAATCAAAATTAGTCGCGTTAAAGTCGGTGGCGGACAACATATATGCCTTATCGGTAACGGCATATCCCGTGGGAGCTTCGATCTCTCGCACCGTCCACCCCGGGGCGGCATTCACATTCGTAAACTTGACTTTGCCGTTAGAGTCAGAGATGGCGGTGGCTTGGAGTTCGCCCTCTTTGTCGTAGAGGCCGAATTTGGCTCCTGCGAGCAGTTTCTTCTGCGCTGTTTGGAAGGGCTCAGCTTTATATCCGTACTTTGTCAGCTCGATATTTGTCGCTGGCGGCACCAAAGTGTTAATCACCGGATTGGATTCCAGTTTGCCTTCGTGCGAACTAGACACGCTCCAGAAATCATTGATTGCCTTCTTACCCAAATGCTCTTGGGAAAGCGGAGTCGCGCCCTTGGGGCCGGCAATCATCGGTACCGTAATCCGCACTTCGCTGCGCGGCTTTTGCGGGCTGGTATTGGTGAATTTCAACCCCGTTACCGCCTGGCAGGGTGCGCTCTGCCAGTTGGCGCGATCCAGGTCATATTTCGTCGCCATACCGGTATCGCAGGTATAGAAGGTATTCCAACCGTTAGCAGCCGTTCCATCAGCCATTTCGAAGCTGATTCGCCCGCTGGAATCGTACTGGTTAATCAGGGTGGAACCTTTGCGGGCAGGAGTACCTGCCACCGGCAGTAAGTCATAGATTACCGGATTTTGCTCCGGGTTAGTTCCGTAGCCTAACCGCAGCTGATAATCGAATTTTGCTCCCCCGACAGTGCTAATCTCGGTAACCCAAGGGGTGTTTGGCTTACGCTCCCGAATCCGCTTAGTTATGTAGGTTTCGTCCCCTACTGCGACTCTGGTGGTATTTTCCGCTCTCGACCACACTCCCGAACCCGCAATCGGGTTGGTTACCCTGGTTACCCATCTGTCTTTCTCTCTGTCGCTTTTATCTTCTGGGTACTCAACATTGCCTTGAGCATGCACGAACGCTTCGTTAATGATGTCACCGTCGATAACACCCCTGGTGATAACGGTCTGCAGTTGACCCACACTGTAAACCTGGTTCGGATCCGTAACCTGGTCAGCTTGGAAACGAACCGCTACGCGTCCTGTCCCATTGAAGTTAGAAAGGATCTGGTAACGAGCACCGGGCAGTTCCGCAAACTTTTTAGTCAGCGTCACCCGGTTAACTTCCAACCCCCTAGGTAGCACATCTACCAGCTCAAAAGCGGTCAGAGGATCACCGTAATCGGTTTCTAGCTCGGCACCCACGGTATAGGTACCGGTTTTACCGGCGATAGTTGCCTTGGCAAAAGTATTCACTTTACGAGCTTTAAGCTTCTTGCCCTCGGGCAATACCTTGACATGAGCCTCTTTAATACGTTCTCCGCCCTGTACCTTATTTCTGAGGTCGGCTTGGCACTTCAGCCCCTCACAGAGTTTCTGATCCGGGTCACGGAGCTTGGTGTGAATCCGGGTAATAGTTCTTTCCCTCGGCTGCGTTTCCTTAACGCTGCTCCACCGCAACTGGATGTTCTCGTAGGAGGTAAGGTTCTCCGGCAGGTCGATCCGGTCAGTTCCCGTAATGCCCATGGAATACAGAACTTTATATTTACCCGGTTCACCCGTGGGGCTAATAATCTCTAGGGTGCCCCCTACAAATACCGGATCAGGAGTGATCGCGGTGTACTGTAAACGGTCATCAAGGTCGAAGTCCCTAAGATTTAGGGTGACAGCGGTATCCGTAGTGTTATTGGTAAGTACGTTCCAATTGAATTCAGGAATACGATCCTGCTTAGTGTCGTAGATTACCGCGACTCCATCACGGATATGGGGACCGGCAGCAACCTTCGTTAGCGGCACCCCGGGGGGTGCAGTCTCCATCGGCTTATAGAAGCTAAAGTGAGTGTTCGCCGCCCCCGTAATTAGCGGTTCCTTCGGACCTTGCTCCTCGGGGGTGAGGGTAAATTCCGCGGTGTTATCAATCCGTTTTTGTTTCTTTGCCCCCGGGAAATGCAACTTCAAGCTACCTAGACCGGAGCTCTCCGTGGTCAGACGTTTTTCGGTATTGGTGTAGGTGAGGGTGACCTGATCGTCACCTAGCTTCCACCCCGGGTTTTCAGAGGCTACGAACTTGGCACGTGCCTGGGTACCATCAGTCTTGATGTATAGCGGCAACTGGTCGGTGATGGTGTAACCCCGCACGTTCCGCATCAATTTCTCTACTGCGAAAGTAAAGGTGACCGCGTTATTTCCGTATCTGCTTACGTGCCCTTCTGGATCATCATCGTAGTCCCTACATACGCCAAGATCACATCCAACTGTATCCTTCGTGAAAGTAGGCAGCGGATAGTAGCCTTTAAGGTTCACCGGTCCCGGTTTAGATTTTGGATGCGGGGTAAGCACATACCGATTCCCGTCCGAGGCTTTATCTAGCAATTCGGCCTTAAGCGGGAAAACCGCGTCCGAGGCGGTAATCCGCTTCTTTATACGCCAGTAGATAGGAATACTTGTTCGTATGGAGCTATCGTAATTCGGCTTCAGCTTAACTTCCAGGACTCCTGGGGCAACTACCTTAACTGATTGGAAGTATTGGCTGGAAGTATTATCCCAATCCGCAACTTCTACCCGGGTAGGATCATAAGTTACCCGAATGACCCCATCCTTAACTATCGAGGTTCCGGCATCCCCACCGTAGGCGAGGTCAACTCGCATATTATTGCCGAACTGCTCCTCTAGATCATTCGACTCGGGCCAGCCTGGCTGGTTTATTTTCCCGGTCAAATTCAAACGCGCGTAAAAACCCGTCAACTCGGCAGGAGCCTTCTGGTAACGGAAAACTATATTTTTGTCGTTGCCGTCCAGGTCAATCCATTGCGGTTGCGGCAGAGAGTATCCCTTGACCATCGGCGGCTGCAGCAAGTACTTATTTTCGCCATTGCTGTCTTTGGTGCTGATTACCCGGCTTTCGCTGGGAGCTACCGTCTCGCCGTTGGGGCCGAGGTATTGCACATTGACTTTATTGTCCACCAGGATGATAATCACCCCAGGTATACCCTCGATATTCAGGGGGTTCTTGCCTGATTCTGGCCGCAAGTAGATGGGGGCTTTAAGACCCACATAGGTGTCGAGGTATAAATCTTTCGCCCCAAGTATCCTTACCGCAAGATCTAAGCGGTTCCGGGGCGGCTTATACGTTGGATCGCCCGACGGATTACTCTGATCCACTGGGGTGTCAGGAACTGTAAATACCTGACCGGCGGGAACCGTTCCCCCAAAGGTATACTGTCCAAAATCATTTATTTTCCCCAAAGAATTCGGAAGAGTAGTTATATTGTTCTTCCCTTTTTCTCGGTCTATTTCCTTGTTCTTGCTGAAACTGTCGGTTACATTCCCAAAAGTACCGGCGTAGTTCTCGCGCCCTCCATACATAGAGTAAATCCAGTAAGCACCTACAGACTCTACGTTTTCCCAGGAATCCGGGAGAGCTGTGAGAGCATTGTTTACAAACGCCGAATATTTTATTGCTGTTACCGCACCCCAGGAAGCGGGTAACGCCTTTATCCGGTTCGATTCAAAAGCATGCCTATTGATGAGGGTGATCTTGCCCCAGGAGCTAGGGAGAGTAGTGATTTCATTATTGATGAATGCGCCTGTGGGAATTTCGGTGAAATTATCCCAGGGAGCCGTCAGGGCGGTAAGCTTATTGTCTTTGAAACTCTCCGCGCCAATGGTGGTAACGCTTCCCCACGAATCTGGCAGACCGGTGAGGGCATTACCCAAGAACGCCCGCCCTTTAATAGTTTTCACCTGTCCCCAGGAGTCCGGCAGCGCCTGTATCTGGTTATTATTAGCTGCGTTAGCATCGCCACCAGAGCAGCTAGGTAAATTGTCCGAGTTTACGTTGAAATACTTGTAGGTAGACTTACCTGCAAAAGCACATTCCCCAATAGTGGTCACGCTGTCCCATTGTGGAGGAAGCACCGTCAGGTTATTTCGCACGAAAGCGCTCTGACCAATAGTGGTGACCGCTCCCCAGGCGGGCAGCGCAGCCAGCTGGTTATCGTAGAAAGCCCGTTCCGGAATAGTAGTGATCTTTCCCCAGGAATCCGGCAAAGAAGTTAACAGGTTAGAAGCAAAACTACTCGTGTCTAGCCGAGACACGTTTTCCCAGGAATCTGGGAGTTTAACTAGCTTGTTTTTCTCAAATGCAGATTTCCCAATGGTGGTAACCGATCCCCAGGAATGCAGCGAGGTTATTTCGTTGTTCTTAAATGCAGATTCCCCAATGCTGGTAATCGACCCCAGGGAATGCAGCGAGGTTATTTCGTTGTTCTCAAATACGTCCTTTGGCAGCCTAGTGAGCTTGCCCCAAGAGTCGGGTACGGCCTTAAGCTTATTATCTTGAAAAGCCCCTACCCCCAGTTGCGATACATTCTCCCAAGACTCCGGCAATTCCGTTAACTGGTTATGCCTAAATACCTCTTGACCTACGCTGGTAATCGGACCCCAATCGGGCAGCGAGACTAGCTTGTTTTCCTTAAATGCATACCTGGGTAAAGTAGTAATTTTACCCCAGGAATTAGGCAAGGAGGTTAGCCCGCAATTATAAAAGGCTGTCTCTCCGATCTGAGAAACATTTCCCCAAGAATCTGGAAGCGCCGTCAGATTTGTGTTTGAGAAAAATGCCTCTTTGCCGATTGAGGTGATATTTTCCCAGGATTTTGGTAGTGATTGCAACTTATTCGCACCGAAAACCCCCTCATTGATCTCAGTGAGCAAGCCCCAAGAATCCGGAAGCCGGGTCAAGGCGCCACCTCTGAAAGCATTTTTCCCAATAGCTTTGACAGAACCCCAGGAATCTGGGATTTCACTCAGATTACTGTTTGCGTTAAAGGCTGATTCACCAATCGAGGTAACTTTGCCCCAAGACTTAGGAAGAGCCGTAAGTCGGGAACTTGCAAAGGCAGAATCGCCAATCTTAGAGACTTTGTCCCATGATTTAGGCATCTCGGTGAAGCTGCTAGATGCAAACGCCCGGTTGCCGATGCTGGTGATAGAACCCCATGAATCCGGAATCCGGGACAGCGAAGGGTACATATCTGAAAAAGCATTATCGCCGATCGCGGTAATGGGTTGTCCCTTGTCCCCGAAAGTTGGCCAGCACCAGGGATCCTTGGTCTTCCCTGCCATATGCTTTTGATTACCGTCACGGCTGAACCCGCTAATGGTTCCCCCGTTGTAGGTGAAATCTTTTACCTGCCAACCTGCGCAAATGGTTTTCTCTGGCCAATCCGGACCGACTGCCACCTTGCCTTTAACGGTTTTAGTGCGCCCCTGAGAATCAGTGACCGTGTAGTAGACATCGTAGGTGGCCTCTTGCACATTAGTATCAATTGTTTTCGGAGAAACCTTTAGCTTTTCAGTAATAACATTGCCGTAAGTATCTACCGCGGTCACATCCTTCAATAAAGCTTCTGTGGAACCGTCACCACGATGCGGAATATGCTTATTAATCTCCCCGCTAATCTTGGGCGAAAAATCGGTTTTCTTATAGGTAAACGTAACCGCATTTTCCTCCCCGGACTTCGGGGTAATCTTTTGGGAGGTCGGGGTCACCGCATAGCCAGCCAGGCGCGGTGCCTTAATAGTGTTTTCTTTGCCCGCGAAATAAACCCCGTCCGGTTCGGTGAACTCACTTTGTAGCACCTGCTGGCTGCGCAGGGGCTTTTTTGTTTCTGCATCGACATATTTGATGGTAATCGAGACCGCGTCCTCCGCAGCCACCTGACCAAACCCGGAAGCATACTTTTCGGACTTTACTGCGGTCGGAAGCGGAGTATGCTCGTCCGCCTTTTCTAGCACGACCCAGCGCTTATTATTCGAAAAAACTTCCTTGCCAAAGGTGGTGATAGTCGCAGGAATCTTTACTTCTTTGATTTGGTTGCCGCTAAACGCTTCCTGACCCACCTTTTCGAGATTGGGCGGAAACGCGATTCCCGATAGCTGGTTATTTGCGAAGGCACTAGCGCCGATCTCGGTCACATACTTCGGCAGGGTGACCTCAGTTAGTTTATTGTCACGGAAGGCGTTCGCTGAAATAATGGTTAGCCGCTGGGGCGGGTTTTGCGGATCATCCGGGCGAGCGTCGGTGATATTCACCTTGGTTAACTGGTTATCGCTAAATGCGCCCTCGCCAATACTGATTATCGTATCCGAAGTGAAAGTAGTTAGCTGGTTCTTCTGGAACGCGCCCTCGCCAATAGTTTCTAGCCCCGGCGCCACCAGATCCGTAATCGAATTATCGTAAAAGGCGCGGTCGCCTACCTCTGTAACTGAAGCCGGCAGGGTGACCTTAGTGAGTTTCAGCCCCGAAAATACGTCCGCCGCAATCTTGG
>NZ_PKHX01000006.1:76756-153228 GCF_002848005.1 Varibaculum cambriense
GGTATTTGGTTGCTCTGCTGCGGGCGCTGTCATCGGCACGATTACCAGCAAAGACGATAACAACAACCCCAAAACAGATAGCGAAGCAACCAGCCTTCTGCTAAGCGCCTTACTTGCCACGTAAACACCCCTAACACGGGTCAGCCGCCACCTGCGGCAGCTGATTTCACCTCAACGTATTACATTTCCATGATAGTAAACTAATCTTTTTTCTGCAACGGTTCGGCGTACCTTACATATTTTGAGCGCGAAAGTGGTGTGGTGCCTCATTTAGTTTGAGCGCGAAATAGATTGTTGGCATGAATGATGGAGTGGTTTGTTTGGGTACGCGTATTGAGGTTACGAAGCGGTTGCGCCTGGTGTATCGCGGGGCTTCGAAAAAGGAAAAAGGGAGGGTGTTAGATAATTTTTGTGAGGTAACGGGATTGTCCAGGGCTAGCGCGAGGAGGTATCTGACAAGTGATGTTGCCGGTAATCCGGGGGTGTTCAGGATTGATTACCGCACGGCGCGTCCTACTAAGTATTCGGCTATGTCGAAGAAAGCCTTAGAGCGCGTGTGGGTACTTTCTGGGTGCCAGTGCGGCAAATACTTGGCGGCATCGATGCTAACTTTGCTGGATTGTCTGCAAGCTCATGGCGAGTTAGTGCCAGGTAAGGATGGTTATAGCGAACAGGTGCGTGGGGAGCTGCTAGCAATGTCTGCTTCTACCATTGACCGGTATTTACGCCCTGTTCGCGCGTCTGTAAATCTAAAAGGGGTATCAACAACCAAGCCTGGCGCGTTGCTTCGTAACTCGATAACGATCCGCAAGGCTGGGGATGAGATTGCTTGCGAGCCGGGGTTTTTCGAGATGGACACGGTGGCTCATTGCGGGCCAAGTCTTAAGGGCGAGTTCGCTCGCACCCTAACGTTAACCGATGTGAACACGGGTTGGATACATTTAGAAGCCCTGCGCAATAACGCCCGGGCTCACATGCTCAAAGCTCTAGACTCTGCTGTAGCGGCCATCCCGTATCAGGTTCAGGGCTTAGATTGTGATAACGGTAGCGAGTTCATTAACCGGGAAGTTGTTAACTGGGCTGGGGACCTGGACTTGTTTTTCACGCGTTCGCGTCCTTATAAGAAGAATGACCAGGCTAACGTGGAATCAAAGAATAATCATGTGGTGCGTAAATACGGTTTCTATTACCGCTACGACACCCCGCAAGCATTAAAAGTTCTAGGTCAGTTATGGGAAGTAGTTTGTTTGCGAATGAACCTGTTCACCCCCACTAAAAAACCTATCGGTTGGAGCCAAGATAGCACCGGCAGGCGCAAACGCCTCTACGATACCCCCGCCACCCCTTTAGAGCGTTTACTCACCTCCGGGACACTTTCAAGGACGCAAATACACGAGTTACGTCAGTTGCGTGAGAATACCAATCCCGCTGAACTCACCCGCGATATCCTGCGCTACCAAAACTGAATCGTACTGGGTTTTGTTCCGCTTATTATACGGGGGTCAGCTCGTTGACCCGTGTTTGATTATAGCTGGTGATTATCTCGCTAGGGGTTCTGTATCCGAGTGCCTCGTGTAGGCGGTGGTTGTTCCACCAGTGAACCCAGTTCATGGTGGCGAACTCGACCTCGGTCAAAGAAGCCCATGATTGTGAATAGATCAGCTCGCTCTTATATAGACCGTTGACCGCTTCGGCTAGCGCGTTATCGTAGCTATCTCCCACGGTCCCGGTGGAGGGTTTGATTCCCCAGTGAGCGAGTTTGTCGTTATAGGCAATACTCGTGTACTGAGATCCGTGATCTGAGTGGTGGACCAAGCCAGACAGATGTTCTTTAGCGTTCATGATTGCCTGCTCTAACGCTTCCAGCGGCAATGCCTCTGTTTTCATAGTCGATCTGCTTGCCCAGCCCACAATCTTCCTGGAGAACACGTCAGTGACGAATGCTGTATAAACAAATCCTGAAATGGTACGCACATACGTGATATCAGCGACCCATAATTCATTGGGTTTGCCAGCTTTGAAACAACGCTTAACCAAATCCGGGCGCAGATCCACAGCCTGTGACCCCCTGGTCGTGATCGGCGTACGACCCCGGCGAATACCGGCAATCCCAGCGATCCTCATGATCCTAGCAACCTGGTCACGGCCAATATCCCAGCCCGCGCGCCTGGCTGCATGCCACATCTTACGTATCCCGTAAACCCCGAAATTATGAGCGTGAATAGTTGCCAACTCCCTAGCAAGTATTCGATCACGCACACTTCTAGCACTTGCCGGCCTGCTCTTAGCCGCACGATAACCACGAGAAGTAATAAACCCTCCTTCCAGGCTAGCCCCCAGTGTCCGGCAAATCGGCTCGACCCCGAAACGATCCTTATATTCGTCAATATAGGCAATCATCATCGGGCCGGTCGGTCGAGCTCCGCTGCGAAAAAAGCCGAAGCAGTTTTCAAAATCTCATTCGCCCGCCTCAGCTCGGCAACCTCACGCTTAAGTCGTTTGACTTCCTCGTGTTCTTCACGGGTCATCCCCTGCCGCTCACCAGTGTTCACAAGATGCTGCTCATACCAACGGCGCAATGACTCATTCGCAACCCCCAGCTTCGGGGCAATCTCATTAACCGCCCTCCACTGCGAACACGAACTATCAGCAGCCAACCGATCAGAAAGCAACCGCACCGCACGATCCTTAAAATCCTGAGAATACCTCTTAGACATATCCCTAATCCTCTCAAAAACAACTAGGAACAAAACCCAGGACACTTCAAGTTTTACCACGGAAAAACTTAACCCGCTTATCCACCTTCTTCTTATCTAAATCCTCACCGGTAACCCGAAGCGGCACAAAAGAAGACTTCCCCGCATCAAAGCCCTCCCCATTAACCTCAACCAACACCGACTGATACTGATGAGCTGCCTGCCAAGCAGCATTCTCCGCCTGCTGCTTACGATAAAACCAAAAACCGGCACCAAGCGCACAAACCAAAACCAACACCAAGATGCAACACACAATGATCAAACCCCGGCGCCCTTTGGAGTCTCTAGTGTCATTAGGATTAGTGCCACCCAAACCAGGCTGTTGCCCCATCACCGGAGGCATCACCCCAGTCGCATCCCCATCACCAGGAACATAAGCATCCCCCATAGAGTCCGGACGATCACCAAAACCACTCGCCATAACCAACACTCTCCTAAAACACGCAGTAGGAAACAGCAAAACCTGCCCCCATGCTAACGCCCCAAACAACACCAAACCGAGCATTCCCTGTCTGAATTACGGGACAACACAGGAGTTAGGTTTTATCCACTTAGACGCGGAGGGTAGATTACTCACGCATCTATGTCACCTTTGGTGAACTGCGCGTTATAGAGGCGGGCGTACGCGCCTTCGGCAGCCAGCAACTCTTCATGCGTGCCGAACTCGACAATATCGCCATGCTCCATCACGAATATCACGTCACTTTCGCGAATAGTAGACAGGCGATGGGCAATCACAAAAGAGGTGCGCCCCGCGGTAGCTTTGGCAACTGCTCGCTGAATCAGCTGCTCAGTACGGGTATCGACCGAAGAAGTTGCTTCATCAAGAATCAGCAGTGGCTTATCGGCAAGCATGGCACGGGCAATAGTAACCAATTGCCGTTGCCCGGCTGAGAGGGCGGAATCTTCTCGGATCTCACTATCGAGGCCGTGGGGCAGTTGCGCAACCAGATCGCTAAGCCCGACTGCCTTAATCACCTGTTCAAGGCGTTCCTCGGATACTTCCTGCTGGGAATAAATAATGTTTTCCCGCAGGGTTCCTTGGAACATCCAGCTGTCCTGCAGCACCATCGCGAACTGGGAATCCACGTCCTCACGCCGCATCGCAGAAAGCGGGGTGCCATCCAGGAGAATCTCCCCGGAGTCCAGTTCGTAAAAGCGCATTAATAGGTTTACTAGGGTGGTTTTTCCGGCTCCGGTCGGCCCTACAATGGCCACGTTTTGTCCCGGGTAAACCCGCGCCGAAAATCCGTGGATGATTTCTTTGCCCGGTTGGTAGGAGAAGCGGATATCGCGGAACTCTACCTCTCCCCGGGTTACCTCGCTACTCAGGGGCGGTTTCTCTGATTCTTCAGGCAGTTCTTCCTCTTCAAGGATTTCAAAAACGCGCCCTCCCGCAGCAGCCGCTGATTGGAAGGAGGCCGCCGCAGACGCCAGGTTAGACAGCGGCTGGGTGAAAACCCGGATATAGAGCATGAATGCCGCGATTACTCCGATGGTGACGTTACCTTTCACCACCAGGACTGCGCCAAGCACGCATACCACCACGTAACCTAGGTTTCCTACGAACATCATTACCGGCATCATCAGTTGAGAGAGGAAATCAGCGCGCCAAGTGGCGTTGTAAAGTCGCTGGTTACGGCGATTAAACTCGGCAGTGGTGGCAGCGGCAGCATTGTAAATATTGATGATTCCCTGCCCAGATAAAGATTCTTCGATATGCCCGTTTAGGCTGCCCAGATAGGATTGCCTGCGAATAAAGAACCTCTGCGAAAACACCATAATCACCGCGTTGAGGACGAACCCCAGAAGCGTTACTCCCATACCGGCTAACGCCATCCGCCACTCGGTGTACAGCATCATAAACGCGGCGCCTACCAGGGTAACTACTCCAGTAATGATGGTGGTGATTGCCGAATGCAGGGTTTGCACCAGGGTGTCGATGTCGTTGGTTACCCGGCTCATGGTGTCACCGTGGCTGGTTTTGTCGAAGAACGACAGCGGCAGGCTATCGATTTTTCGGTCAATAGCGGAACGCATCCGTTTCCCGGTGCGTTGGGTAATCACCACCATAATCAGCGATTGCCCCAGGTTAAAGCAGAATCCCAGAACGAGGATGAGGGTTGCTATCCGCAACAAATAAAAGATCTTGTCCATATCGACACTGCTGCGCAGCCCCGAGGCAATCACATCGGTTATCAACCCTAAGAACATCGGCATTATCGCAGTCAGCAGCGATCCTATAATCGCCAAAATTACCGCGAACAGGATCGCTAAACGGTATCGCCCTAAGAACTGGGCAAGGCCACGCACCGATTGGGCAAACTGTCCTTTCTTAGCTTTCTCATAGACGTTCCCGCCGTGACGTCCCCCGGGGCGCACTGGTGACATTTTTTCGGCGACTGGTTCTAGTCCGCGCCGCGCCGATTCGACTCGCTGCTCCCACCTGCTCTTTTCTGTGCCTTTCATGCCAACTCCTCCTCAGAGAGTTGGGACAGAGCAATTTCACGATAGATTTTCGAGGACGCCATTAGAGATTCGTGGGTTCCTCGCTCCACGATCTTGCCGTGATCGATGACTAAAATCTGGTCGGCCTCCCGCACGGTCGCAATCCGCTGCGCCACAATAATCTGGGTTTTCCCACGTGCCCGCGCTTCCAGTTCCCCGCGAATATCCCGGTCAGTCGCATAGTCGAGGGCGCTAAAAGTGTCATCAAAAATCAGGATTTGTGCATCCCTAGCCACGGTCCGCGCAATCGAAATCCGTTGTTTTTGTCCCCCCGAAAAATTACTGCCCCCTTGAGCTACTTCGGCCGAAAACTCGCCCTCTTTATCAGCAATAAAATCGCAGGCAGCGGTATCACCAGCGCTAACGATATCGGCAGGGGTTATTTTTTTCGGACCTTCCCCAAAGGCGATATTGGAAGCTATAGTGCCGGTAAACAGGGTGATTTTTTGGGGCGAATAAGCGATTTGGTTGCGTAGGTCGCGCAGGCGCCATTCCCGCACGTCCTGCCCGTTAACCAAAACCTGTCCTTCTCGGGGATCATAAATCCGGGGAATCAGGTTCACCAGTGAAGTTTTTCCACTGCCGGTGGCTCCAATCAGGGCGACGGTCTGTCCACGCGGAATTTTCAGATTCATCTGGTGGAGGGCGTCCTCTTCGGCTCCGGGATAGCGGAAGGAAACATTTTTAAACTCGATTGCCGGCTCTGCGGGGTCAAGGCTTGTTCCTTTTCCGAGGGTGGATGCGGATTTGTCTGCAGAAACTACCGGATCAAGCAGGGAGGGTTCACGATCAAGCACTTCCCGGATGCGACGATTAGCCACAATCGCGCGAGGAGCAAATACGAACACCATCGCCATCATTAGGAAACCACTGATCGCTTGGGTGGCGTACCCGGAAAAGACGATCATCTGTGAAAACAGGGTTACTTTCGCGGGACCGGTGGCCGCAGAAATCATTAGCGCCCCTAGAACATAGATCGCCAGGTTAAGCCCGGAAATCACGGTGTTCATCATGGGCATCATGAAGGAGAAAGAGCCGGAAACTACCAAGTGAGTGCGGGTTAGTTCGGTGTTGGTGGCTTCGAAACGCTGTTGGTGGAAATCCTGGGAACTGTAGGCACGGATAACCCGCACTCCTTCTATATGTTCGCGGGTTACTCGGTTTAGGTCGTCGGTTATCCGCTGCATCCGCATCATCCGCGGCATTACGATCCGCCAAATAATGAAGATCATCACCAGCAATATCAATGCCGCTACCCCCGTAGCGACGGTCCAGGTCAGGTTCTTTCCCGCAATTTTTATGATTGCCCAAATGGTGAGGATGGGGGCTTTCACCATCATCTGACAACCCATCACCACAAACATTTGCACCTGAGTGACATCGTTAGTGGAGCGAGTAATTAGCGAGGGCGCGCCAAAGTGTTCGAAGTCTGCTTCCGGGAGCGAAATCGCTTTGGTAAACACCGCTTGGCGCAGGTTACGGGCAACGGTGGCACCAATCATGGCCATGCAATAACCGGTGATAATGGCTGCCACCATAGAACCGGCCGCACACCCCAGCATTTTTGCCCCTTCGATCAGCACCCCGCTGACACTCGCACTTGGCTCCACAATCATTTCGGTGATGGTTTGCATGTAGTCGATCAGACGCAAATCCAAGAAGACCTGGCAAATAATAGTGATGATTGCCAGCGTGCTGAGCAGCCATTCTCTTTTACCTAGGTGCCGCAGTACGGTCATGGAATCTCCTCAGTTCTTGGATAAGTATTGGCGCCGCAACTGTTTGCATCCTAGCGCGCAGCAGAATGCTTGTCGGATTGATCGCCTGGATTTGCGCCCTCCGCGAAGATATTAATCTCCTGCAGAGTTAAGTAACAGCCGAATTAGCCGGCGCCACCAGGAAAGACAATGAAATAAATACACACAAAATGTTACTTAGCCCGGCATCAGCCCCTATGCCCCTATGCCCCAGCGTTCCAGAAAGCTGGGGCATACAAAAGCGGTGCGGGAAAAGCTTTCCCGCACCGCTTTTTATAAGTAAAAGCCTACTTAGCCTTACTTCAGGGCTACAGTGGCGCCCGCGCCTTCCAGCTCTTCCTTGGCCTTTTCGGCGTCTTCCTTGGCTGCACCCTCCAGAACGGTGGTGGGGGCGGAGTCAACCTTTTCCTTGGCTTCTTTCAGAGCCAGTCCGGGCTGCAGCGCACGCAGAGCCTTGATTACGGCGATCTTCTTGTCGCCAGCGGCTTCGAGCACTACGTCGAATTCGGTCTTTTCTTCGGCTGCTTCTTCGCCACCGGCAGCACCGGGGGCAGCAACGGCGACAGCGGCGGGAGCCGCGGCCTCTACGTCGAAGACGTCCTCGAATTCTTTAACGAACTCGGACAGTTCCAACAGAGTCATTTCTTTGAAAGCATCAATTAGCTCTTCTTTGCTGAGCTTAGCCATATTGGCATTCCTTTCTTTTTGCCCACGCGAGGCAGATTTTTTCTTGTCGATCTATACGGCCTTGCTAAGCCGCTTGTTCCTGCTTTTCGCGCAGGGCGTCCACGGTGCGAACCGCCTTGGAGGCGGGCGCCTTGAACATAAAGGCAGCCTGTACCAGTTTGCCTTGCATTGCACCAGCCAGTTTGGCCAGTGTAGTTTCGCGATTATCCAGTTCAGCGAGTTTCTTGACTTCATCTGCAGACAAGAAATTCCCGTCGAGGACACCGCCTCTAATAACCAACTGCTCGTTATCCTTGGCGAAGTCGCGCAGCACCTTGGCCGCATCCACGGCCTCTCCGGTTACGAACGCAATCGCGGTCGGGCCGGTTAGCTCCTCGTCCAGGAAGTCAATTCCCTGGTTCTTGGCGGCAATCCTGGCCAGCGTGTTCTTCGTGACGGAATAAGTAGCCGTTCCTGCCAGGTTCTTGCGCAGCTCCGTCATCTGAGCCACGGTCAACCCGCGGTATTCGGTGAGCAGCAGGGCCGATGCCGAGCTGATTTTTTCTTCCAGCTGAGCGATCATGGCTTGCTTATCAGCTTTCGCCATTAGGCCCTCCTTCCGTTTATCCGTGCCGGGGGCCAGAACAAGAAAACCCCGTGCAGATTGCACGGGGCGAAAATAAACCTATCGATCCTAGTTGCTGCCTTCCCCTGGGGAAGTACGTCCTCTTTTGCGAGGACGCGCAACCATTTTCGATACGTTACGCATCGTTCAACCTACACAGGCTTCCGATCTGGAACTTAAACCCACTGGTGTGGGCACCGGCGATCTTGGGCAATAGCCAATTTAACAGCCCCTTCATCTGCCGGTCAAAGCCGAAGGGCAGGATAGGCCGCTTTTGTGGGTTATTTAACGTGTAGCGGATTGGTTTACGAGACAGCACCGCTTAGCTACAGGTACCGCTTACGCAACCCACCCCCGCAAACCTCAAGCCATTCAAGCTCTCAACTCAACTCTCATGTAGCTCTCAACTATAGAGAGTTAAAGTTGAGAGCTTAGTGGAGAGTTCAGCCCCTAGGACAGCTTCTACGCCACCCTGCCGGCTATCGCAACCTGATTGTCACAACCGTTAAAAAACTTGCCTCGAGGCAGTGCAACCTCCCAAAAAAAGTAGCATGTGTGCAACCTCACAAACAGGCTTTCACGGCCTAGGATAAAAGGCCTATAACCAAAATATGGGGAAAACCAAAATATTGATTTTGCATCAAGAGTTTAGTGGTTATAGCCTACTTTCACGCTTCGCTGGAAAGATAAACTTTTATTTTCCTCCCAGTCGTTTAGTCCCAGATTTTGTAACCATTACGTATTACAGGAGTTCCTCTATGGGTATGCGCAAACGCAATAAGAATACAGGTGAAGTAATTCCCCAAGTTAGCCCCCAGGTCACTGAGCTAACCGCTAGCAAACCTTATGTGCCCGAAAGTAAAAAGCCAAAGAAAGACAACACTCACTGGCTATACATCGGTGTCATCATTGCCGTCATCGCCGGGATTATTTTCGGAATAGTCGCTCCCGATGTAGCCAAAGAATTCAAGGTTGTCGGCACCACCTTCGTCCGGCTAATCACCATGATGATTGTGCCCGTAATCTTTTGTACGATTGTCCTCGGAATTGGCTCGGTACGCGCCGCAGCCTCGGTAGGAAAAGCTGGTGGAATCGCTCTAGCCTACTTCCTAACTATGTCCACATTTGCTCTAGGTATCGGCTTAGTAGTAGGAAACATAATCCAGCCCGGTAGCAACCTAAATATTGAAGCCACAAAAGATGCCGCAGCCCAGTTCACTTCCGGCAACAAACAAGAAGGGGACGGGATCGTTGGCTTCATCCAATCGATTATTCCCGACACCTTCTTCTCTTCTCTCACCTCCGGCTCGGTACTGCAAACTCTGTTCATCGCCCTCTTAGTAGGATTCGCCGTACAGAGCCTAGGCAAAACCGG
This sequence comes from Varibaculum cambriense, assembly GCF_002848005.1. Classification (GTDB taxonomy): domain Bacteria; phylum Actinomycetota; class Actinomycetes; order Actinomycetales; family Actinomycetaceae; genus Varibaculum; species Varibaculum cambriense_B. The sequence goes on from NZ_PKHX01000006.1 coordinate 86,444, forward strand.
GGACGGAATCTTGCGGGCTGTCGCCGCCATCCAAAAACTGGTTTTCAAGGTGCTCTACATGGTTCTGTGGCTGGCTCCCATCGGCGCTTTTGGCGCTATGGCGGGAGTGGTCGGTTCTACCGGCGCCAAAGCGGTAGGTCAGATGCTGCTACTGATGGTGGCGTTCTATATCACCTGTATCTTGTTCATTTGCGTGGTGCTAGGTTCTGTGCTGGCGATATTTACTCGCTTCAACATCTTTAAACTAATGAAATACCTGGCAAAAGAATACCTGCTGATCGTAGCGACTTCTTCCTCCGAATCGGCGCTGCCAAACCTGATGCGGAAAATGGAACACCTGGGGATTCACAAAATCACGGTGGGGATTGTGGTTCCTACCGGTTATTCTTTCAACCTAGACGGAACCGCTATCTACCTGACTATGTCGGCAATCTTTATCTCCGACGCCATGAACAAGCCCATGGGATTGGGCGAACAAATCGGCTTGTTGATATTCATGATGATTGCTTCGAAGGGCGCCGCTGGAGTCTCTGGAGCCGGGATCGCTACCTTAGCTGCCGGCCTACAGTCCCACCGTCCGGAGCTCCTGGACGGTGTAGGAGTGATCGTCGGTATTGACCGCTTCATGTCAGAGGCACGCGCCCTCACCAACTTCACCGGGAACGCAGTTGCTACCCTACTGGTGGCCACCTGGACAAAGACCATTGATCGCCAACGCGTTCACGATGTGTTAAACGGAAAAATACCTTACAACCCCCAGGAAGACGACACGGATATTGATCTAAAGAACCCCTCGGTAGAGATCAATAACAATCTGCCTCACACTCCGCAGCCAGATGTGGCAGCAATCGAAAAGTTGGCTTCCCAAGAGCAGGACGCTGCCCATAAGTAAACAGGAAAACGCTTTCACTGCCTCCCAGAGAGCAAACATTAGGCTCAGATTGGGGATCCTCCTTGGGCAGTGAACCTCCGATAAAGCTCTCAGCTAGGCTCTGAAGAAAAGACTCTTTTAGAGTTCCCAATTCACGAGCCTAGCTGAGAGCTGACTTATATGCTCAACTCCCCGGAATAATGGGCTAAGTAATAACTTTAGGGGCAGATGGCGCGGACAGCGGTTTCACCGATTTCACTGACCGGGCGCGCCTGCCCGGGCAGCACTTGACCTAACCAACGGTGAATGCCGAACCACACTTCTTGACGCACATCCGGGAAAGACAAGAACAAGTCGTGTTTACCGGGGTAACGTTCCATAGTTACCTGCCGGGAAAGTCTCCAGGCATTTGCGCACATAGTTTGCACGCTTAGCACCGAATCGGTAAACATCATTTCCCGCTTGCGTTTCCCAGTGGAGGAACCGGTGGAAGTCAGGAAATAGGTTGGCACCTCGGTGGCCTCCCCCGCTAAAAGCTTCTTTTGGGCGATAGTAATCGCCCGTACCCAGCCGAAACGTACTAGCGCATCCGGGGTACCCTTCCAACTTGAAACCAATGGCCAGCCCTGCAGGGAAGGATCTTTCAGCCAGGGTTCCAGGCGTTTAGGCAGAGTACCATCAACCTTTCGATCCCACCCCATCAAAGAATCCACGTAAGCAGAGTCAGCTGACTGCAGGGGAACCTCTTTCTTCGCTGCCCGCCGGGAGAATAATTCTGCGAGGGCGCGAGCTCCGAAACGCTGGGAAGTTCCCCCCGCCATTTCAATCCAGGGGGAATCAAGCAATAGGCCTGCCACCTGATCCCGGTGCCGGTTCACCCAATAGGCCGCCGTCAGTCCCCCGGTAGAGTGACCGGCCAGCACTAACGGCAAATCTGGATGTTCCTCTCGCATGACCTCTAGCGCGGCGTAAATATCTAGGTCATAGGAAAGCAGGTCTTCAGTCCAGCCAAATGTCTGCCATTTACGCAGCGAACGCCCATATTTGCAGAGGTCAATCGCATAAAAGGCTCCTCCCGCTACGGAGATATGGCGCGCCAGTTCCCGCTGGAAAAAGTAATCATTCCAACCATGAATAAATAGACAGGTAAAGAAGGGTTCCGCGGGGGTATTTGAAATCGCCCAGGGATCGTCCTCGGGAAGATGCCGCACCAAGGTGGCACACAGTTCGCCCTCATCATCGCGAGGTAACTCTAGCGTGCGCGTCTCAAATCCCGGCCCTAAAATATCTGGTACCCACCGACCTACCGGGGCGGGTACCGCCGGAGGCTGGGTTGGTAAAGACGCGGCAGATGAACTCCCTTTCCCCATTTTCGTCTCCTAGTGACCGTGTTTTCCCTCGTGGGAAGGCGCATGACGTTCAATCTCTGCGTTAACTTCCGCAATGGCTTCCGCTAAAGTGGGCCCTTCCAGATTTCCAATCCGGAATGCTTCCCAGGCATCCAGGTCGCTATTTCCCCCGATCTGCTCAAACACTGCCTGAACCTGATCGGTGAGCTGCCCGTCTCCCGGGTCAATCACGCCCTCTTCCTTCAGGAGGGCTTCGCAAATCCGTCCGCGATCATCCGACCATAGCAAGACGGCATCTTGACCGACCAGCGAGGAAATAGAACGCAATCCTTCGGCATCTTTTTGCAGCAGCTCAGGGGCAGCGAAACTGGCAGCAGCAGCTGCCTCGTCTGCGGTTTCGACTGAAGATTCCTGCTCTACCTCTTCAGCTTCTCCGGCGGGATTTTCCTGCTCTGCCACCGGTTCTTCCTCCGGATTTTCCTGCTGAGGTGTCGCGCTTTCCGCGGCGGGAACTGGTGATTGTGCAGCTTCAGCCGGTGCTTGCTCCTGCTCAGATGGAGACGCTTCCTCAGAAATATTCTCGGGAGCGGGCGCCGCGGCTGGTGCAGGAGGGGCGGGCGGTACCGGCGAAACCTGCGCTTGCTCTAGCGCAGACTCGTCATCTACATGCCAAGAAATCTGCGGAGCCGGAGCCCGATGTCCGCCAATTTGCGGGCGCGAGTAGCTAAGGGAACTAGAGGTAAGCTGCGCAACTTCCAAGAAACGACGGCCATTAGACATCTGACGGGAAGAAATTTGGTGAATCTCTATTCCGGAGGCGAACAGTACCCCCAGTGCGGAGTAACAGCCTTCATCAATTTCCCCTACTACCAGGAATAACCGTGGCCCAGGTTGGGTGTTAGGCGGCATCGCCTCCCGGAATTCCGCCCAACCGGTTTGGAAAGCTTGCACTCCTCCCGGATATTGGCTGGCTAAATCCATCCATCCCAGTCCGGAAACCTGTCCCAGCCGAGAAATCGCCGCCACCAAGCTCACCGGATCGAGACGCGAAAGCACTTCCACCGAAACTACTTGTCCAGAGGCATCTAACGCAGTTAAAGAATGCGGGCCGGTTGCAGATTCTCCGTCATCCCCTGCCCAAGCGACCGGGAAAAGGGGACGGTCAATTACCTCCAGTACCTGTGAGCGAATGGATTCGAGCACATCCATCTCTAAACCATGCCCCACTGGGGTACCAAACTGTGCCGGTATTAGGCGGCCGGATTCCAGTTCAAAAAGTGCCATCGATTCACCGTTCCCTGCTTTTCCTACAGATGTTTATTCCATTGTGTCACGGATACCCGTCAAGGCGCCGGTTTTAGCGCCGATGGCGGTGTTAAGGATTATTTTTTCGTGCAGCTATCCGGATTAGCCAGCAATTCCGCTAAGTGCACTCCGCCCCGGCCAGCCAAAGTTTCGGCCTGGGTGCGGCAAGAGAAACCATCCGCCAAGAAAACCGCGTCCGGATCGGCTTTTAAGGCTGGTAAGAGGGCGTGTTCCGCCACAGTCAGCGACATTTGCCTATGGGCGGCTTCCATCCCGAAGTTACCGGCCATCCCGCAGCATCCTTGTAGTTCCACTACCTTGGCGCCAGTTTTCTCCAGTAAAGCGCGATCGGCTTCCCAACCCATCACCGAATAGTGGTGACAGTGGGGCTGCGCCACCACATTCACCCCGGTCAAGTCAGGTAACTGCAGTTCAGGACAGTTCTCGTTAATGAATTCGGCGAGGGTAAAGGTAGATTCGCTGACCATCAAAGCCCGCGGATCTGCGGGGAGCAAGTCTAGGAGGTCATCGCGAAGTACCGCAGTACAAGAGGGTTCTATTCCCACGATGGGGATGCCGTTGGCGGCCGGAGGCGCCAGGCGAGCCAATAAATTTTCTATGTGGCGTCGTGCCCCTTTCAGCTGCCCGGTAGTAATCCAGGTCAGGCCGCAACAAGCATCTGGGGGCGCTAAAAACACCTGCCAACCCGCCTCAGTAAGTAACTTAATCGCGGCTTTCACCCCGCGTTGATCTAGTCCCCGCGAAAAAGAATCCGCCCAGACAACCACAGATTTAGAGGTTGAAAGCGCCGCTTGGCGGGTTTGTTTTCCAGCTTTAGCAGCAATTTCTTTATCCGCTACCACTCCGGGCTTTGGGGAATAATCCTGCCCCCAGGGGGAACCCTCAGATTTGTTCGGCCACAGTTGGTGGCTCTGATATTGACTCTCTAACGAGCGAGTCGCAAAACGAGGAAGCGCACGCTCCGTATCTAAGTGGAGCAGCTTTAGCACCGCCTGGACGAGCGGGCGAATCTTGGTGGCCATATTGGTTAGCCGCGCTAGTCCCGGTACCTTTGCCATTAGCCGCAGCCACCGGGGCAACCATCCCAGGGCATAATGCGAGAGCGGGCGAATACGTCCCCGGTAGCGCCGGAACAGGGTTTCGCTGCGCCATTTGGCCATATCTACTCCGGCGGGGCAATCTGCGGAACATGCCTTGCAGGCCAGACATAAATCCAGCACCTGCCATATTTCGGGGTCAGATAATCCGTGAACCAGTCCCCCATTGGTAGCTTCTTGCAAAATGCGCGCCCGGGCGCGAGTAGCGTCCTGTTCGCGGCCACTCGCCTGGAAAGACGGACACATAAAACCGCCGGCACCGCTGTTATCGGCGCGGCATTTGCCGACCCCGGTACAACGATGGAAAGCATCAGTTAGGCTGCCAGCGTCCTCGGAAAAAGCAAAACCCTCCCGGCGGGATTTGAGGGCACGCGCCTGGGTACGCCGTACGTTTTCCTCAACTCCGTCTGGGCCGGCCGGACCGGTCAAAACCCCGGGATTCATCAGATTTTTTGGATCGAATAACGCCTTCACCTGTGCAAATAAATCTACAGCCTGCGGGGAATACATTTTTGGTAGCAGCTGGGATCGCGCCCGACCATCCCCATGTTCTCCGGAAATAGAGCCTCCGTATTTACCGACTAGCTGCGCGGCGGCGAATAAGAAGTCCCGGGATTTACCCAATCCGGCGGCACTCCCCAGCGGCATATTTAGCCGCACATGCACGCATCCGTCCCCGAAATGCCCATACAGCAGTCCGTCCAATTCGAACTTTTCTAGCAGCGTTTGGAAATCCTGCAGGTAGGCAGCCAAATTTTCCGGAGGCACTGCCGCATCCTCCCAACCGGGCCAGGCTTGATCACCCTGGGGAGTACGTCCTCCGAGCCCGGCACCATCTGCACGGATCCTCCAAATGGCAGCCGCATCAGCCCCGGGAGGATAAATCATGACTGCCTCTCCGCTGGCTCCAGAGGCGGCCGCCACCTTCCGCGCCCGCTGCAAAGTGGCGTCCTCATCTAAGCCTTCCCCGCCCACCTCGCACAGTAGCCAGCCGCTACCTTTAGGCAAATCTGGAACTGCGCCTGGGCCTTTATGTCGGCGCACTACTTCCACCAGCCGGGCATCCATACCTTCCACTGCCAGGGGCTTTAAGGGAAGAATCCGCGGCACCGCGGCAGCGGCGGCAATCATATCTGGGAAACCTAAGGCCACCAGTACGGGAGCTTTCGGAAGAGGGACGAGGCGCACGGTCGCCTGGGTAATAACCCCCAGGGTACCTTCGGTTCCAGACAGGAAAGGTGCGAGGGCAGAACCATTTTCGGGCAGTAGATGTTCCAGGGAATAACCAGAAACTTGGCGTCCAAAGCGCCCAAACTCTCTGCGGATAGTAGCTAGATTCGCTGCTACCAGGGATTTTAAACCGGGAATTTGTTGGATTTGTTCGTCAGGTGCAGGCGCGTCTTGCGGAGTTTCTGGCGGGTTTTTCGGGGTCTGCCCGGCGATAATCTCGCGTCCTAAACCGTCGATAAGTCGTAGCTCTAAAACGTTATCGGAGGTGCGACCATAGGCGGTGGCGTGGGGGCCGCAGGCATTATTACCGATCATCCCCCCAATGGTGCAGCGCGAAGAGGTAGAAGGATCCGGACCAAATCGCAACCCATAGGGGGCTGCTGCCTGTTGCAACTGGGCTTGTACTACCCCCGGCTCTACAATCGCGTAGCGATTTTCGGGGTCAATTTTTATGATCCGGTTCAAATGACGCGAATAGTCGATTACTACTCCGGGGCCAATGGCATTTCCCGCACAGGAAGTACCCGCACCCCGGGCAGTCACCGGTACCCGGCATTCCCGGGCTACCTGCAGCAATACCCGCAGGTCATCTTGATCTTTCGGGCAGGCAATAACCTTCGGGGGAATCCGATAGTTCGAAGAATCAGTGGCATAGACGGCGCGGTCAGCGCGAGAATCTAGGACTTCTCCCCGGAATTTTTCGCGCAAGCGCGAGTAAAAGGTGCGGTAGTCACCTGCTCCGATAGCCATAACTCACCTCTCCTTGCTTCTACCCCTGATCTTATCTGTTCCCCGCGTAGCTCCTAAAGCGTGTTCCATTCCCATATTCCTGGAGCAGTGATATTACAGCAGCAGATCTCTCGAAGAACGTTCAAATAGCTTCCATACACCTGAAGTGTCAGAAATAATTATTTCTGACACTTTAGTACGCCAAGGCTGACACTTAGAGTATCTTCCCTGGTAATAACGCTCTCCTAACTGTCAAGGTCATCTCCGGATCCCGAACTGAGCCATTTTTCCCACCCTGGCACTACCCGCCAAACAACCCGGCGACCTTTGCGTCCTCTGCGTAAAAACCCCATCTCTTCCAGAGCGCTCAAGTCGCCATGCCCGCTAGGACGTGACACCCGGAATCTATCAGCTACCATTTGCGCCGTCCACAGTGTTTCTGGCTCTCCCCGAGACTCCAACAAAATATCGATTTGACGATTATTTAAGTCGGCGCGATCTTTCAACCCTTCTTTAATCTCTGCCGCCTGTCGACGGTCATCCGCTAGATATTTCTCCAGATGCTCCACTGCTCTTCGGAGGATTTTCAGCTGGTAAATAAGAAAATAGGTCAGATCGCCGCCATCATATTCCACATTCAGAAATGCGCGCGCATACTGAGCGGGCGCCTCCTTTAGCAGCGCCGATACTACTAAGAACCTGGCCGCAGGAAAACCCGCTTTCAGCAGCATCCAGTAAAACAGAGAACGCGCAGTTCTACCGTTGCCATCTGCGAAATAGTGATCGTACCCCACCATAAAATGTACGACCATCGCCTTTAACAAGGGGTGCATCCACGGCTCAGGCTCATTTATGAAATCACAAAGCGCTTCCATACGGGCAGGCAACTCCCTTGCCGGTGGCGGAACGTAAATAATCTGTTCCGAGTCGCCAAATATCTTTACCCGATCGTTTTGGTCAGACTGTATCTTTCCCACATCGCTTTCTATGTCTAACGTCCCCTCCGTTACCGTACGATGCAGTTCTTTAATAAAATCCGGGGTAGCTTTAACCCCCAGCAAGTCCTGGAGGTTCTCCATTGCCAAATAGTTATTAACTATCATTCGTTCACTTAAATCTCGTGGCTCCCGGTTTTGCTCCAGTAACTGTCTGGCAACCCTCCGCGAGGTAGATGCTCCCTCTAACTGGGCAGAGTAAATAGCTTCGTCCGTTAATCCGTTGTAAATAAACTTGTGGCGTTGGTACGCAGATATGGTCGTATCCAAACTGGATAACTTCTGGCTTAAAAAGTAGCATTCCCTAGAAATCATAGGTGGCAGGCAATACCAGAAAGGCTCTCCCGACTGCTGCTTCAGGGAGACCGGAATCGCGTTGTTTACCCTTTGCAACCGGACAATCCCCCACCATTGCGAAATAGTTAAACCCGCCGGAGGGATTTGGTGCCTAAATTTATCCCAAGGATCATAGGACTCAAGCGTACTTTGTCTTAGGACTGAAGCCAGATTGCCCCCGAGGACTTTTGAAGCGCTAATAAACTCCTCAAAATAGTCAGGTGGGGTCGCAGGAGTTTTCATTTCTCTACCTTAGCAAACAAAGTGTCAGAATTATTTATTTCTGACACTTTAGGCGGTTAAGGCTGACACTCATAGCATTTACCCAGGTAGATGTCACCGTTCAACTGTCAGCGCAGGTCTCTGGCTTGCCAGAGATAAAGCCAAAGTGAGCAGACATAGAAAATACGCGAAAATTCGATAGACGGGCACTGCCTTAAAAATACCCAGGAACTCTAACGCTACCAGGCAGTAGCCATAGATCGCTGCCCAAAAAATAAATATTGTCCAGTCTTTGGATTCCTTAAAAGTCAGGTGAGTTTTCTTAGTTACTACCTGCCGCAGCGAAATTACGAAAATAAATCCCCAGAGCGCCAGGAAGGCTAGCGGGGCAAACCACTCATCGGTTAATTGATTGAGTTTTAAGGACGCGGCGGAGGCGATTCCTACAAAAGCCACGCCTGCTAGGCCGATAGCTAGGGTAGCCACGGCGATTAATGGTTTAGACCTTGGCCGGGACTGACGCTGCCAAAAACGCTGATTTAAATAGACGATCATTGGGGTTTCAAAGAGGTATCCCAAGAAGTTCACCCAGATTACACTCATGAACATATGGTGGTTGATGGCCAGAGTAATTGGGCGTCCTTCCCAAATCCAAAATCCCCCGTTTAGCCTGATCGCCGCCACATCCAGGAGAAGATCCATTGAAACCACTAGCCAGCCCGCGAGCAGTGCCGTCAACCCTCGCGATAACCCGATTTTTTTCGCAAGTCTAAGCGCCGCAACTGCTACTCCACCCCACATTAGTCCCCCAAAGAAAGGGAACTGGTTGGGAGCCCAACCAATGCTAATAAAATACTGTGAACTGTAGTGATAGATTCCGGTCAGCCAAACTGCCAGCATTTCGAGGGCGAAACCTGCCAGCGTCGCTGAGAAAAACAGGCTCAACTCATCCCAGTTTTTCTTTCTTACGATGTCGATAATCAGCGCTGTCGTAAGCAAGTAGCAGATAATTTCGAAGCTGTTAATCCAATTCACCATGCCCACCTCCTAAAACGAGTCTAAAGAAAAACTCCCACCACAGTATTGTTCCCACCCATCTTTGCTACGGTTCTCCCGCATATCGGGTTGGGGGGAAAAACGGGGCGATCTCGCTCCTAACTGCGCCGACCAAAATGAAATAAGGGGGTCGGCGGGATTATCCCGCCGACCCCCAGGGGTGCTATGAAAATAGCTTAGGGTGCGACTGCCCAGCAGCCCTGCCGGTCAAGGCAGGAAGGCCAGGTGCCACCCGGAATACCTATTAAGCAGTAGCGTCCTCTCCGGATCCTTCAATATTCTCCAACGCCACCACGCGACCAGCCTCCAGACGTGCCACTGCCACCCGGAAAGGCGAGCAAGAAACGTAGTTCAAACCGGTCTTGTGGAAGAAGTGGATAGATTCCGGATCGCCACCATGCTCACCACAAATACCCAGTTTAATTCCCGGGTTAGTGGAACGACCACGTGTTACCCCTTCTTTAACCAGGCGACCCACACCGTGAGTGTCGATGGTTTCAAATGGGGAAGTGCCAAACACGCCCTCTTCAATGTACTCGGGGAAGAATACGCCCTCGCAGTCATCGCGGGAGAATCCCCAGGTAGTTTGGGTTAGATCGTTGGTGCCGAAGCTGAAGAAGTCCGCTTCTTTTGCCAAAGATTCGGCGGTAATCGCCGCGCGCGGCAACTCGATCATGCAGCCAATCGGGATTTCCAAATTGACCCGGGCGGCTCCACACACCTCACCAATAACTTTTTCGGCACGGCTGCGGATCAGACCCAACTCGGTAATCGAGCCTACCAGCGGAACCATAATCTCTGGACGGGGATCTAATCCCTTCTTCTTGAGGGCGGCCGCGGCACTTACCAGGGAGCGAATCTGCATTTCAAACAGACCGGGCATCCAAATTCCCAAACGCACCCCGCGCAAGCCCAACATCGGGTTGGCCTCATGCATCCGGCGCACTGCGGCTAGCATCCGCTGATCTTCCGGGTTAACCGTCCCCTGCGCTTTCTGCACTGCCACCTTAACTTCCAGGCTGGTCAAATCCGGCAAGAACTCGTGCAAAGGCGGATCGATCAGACGAACCGTCATCGGCTTGCCATCCATAACCCGCAGCATTTCCGAGAAGTCCTTCTCCTGCAGCTCCCCTAGCCGCTCGAGGGCATTCAGGCGATCCTTAGAACCTTCACCAGATAAAATCGCGTGTTCCACCAGCGGGCGACGATCACCCAAGAACATATGCTCCGTACGGCAGAGCCCAATACCGGTAGCTCCGAACTCCACAGCCAACTTGGCATCCTGCGGGTTATCCGCATTGGCGCGCACCTGCAATCTTGCCCGCGCATCTGCCAGCTCCATCATGCGATCAACGCAACGTACCAGATCTTTCAGATCTGCATCATCGCCACAGGCCTCCAGCCCGGCCTCTAAACCAGCTTCCAGGTAGGTGGTTACCGGAGAATCTTGAACCGGAACGTCACCCTCGAATACCTCTCCAGTAGCACCATCAATCGCGATCACATCGCCCTCATGGAAAACCTTGCCGTCCACTTTCAAAGTGCCAGCTTCCGGATCAATCTCCAAGGCCTCAGCTCCACACACACAGGTCTTACCCATACCGCGCGCAACCACGGCCGCGTGAGAAGTTTTACCGCCACGGGCAGTCAAAACGCCCTCGGCAGCCACCATGCCTGCCAGGTCATCAGGATTCGTTTCCCGACGCACCAAAATGCAAGATTTACCGGCATCCTTAGCTGCTTCCGCCTGCTCATTATTGAAAGCAATCCCGCCGACAGCAGCCCCCGGAGAAGCCGCCATGCCGGTAGTTAACCGCACCCGGTCAGAATCCAAGTCAAACTGGGGGAACATCAATTGAGTGAGCTGTTCGCCGCTGACGCGCTCTAGCATCTGATCCTTGGTGATCAGCCGTTCCTCGTTAAGCTGGACAGCAATCCGGAAAGCTGCTGCTGCCGTACGCTTACCCACCCGGGTCTGCAGCATCCACAGCTTGCCTTTTTCAATGGTGTATTCGATATCGCACATATCCTGGTAGTGAGTTTCCAGGCGGCGCATAATCTTGATTAATTCCTTGTATACCGGCTCATTTACCGTCTTCAAATGGGACAACGGTTCCGTGTTACGGATACCCGCCACCACGTCCTCGCCCTGAGCGTTCATCAGGAAATCGCCATAAACACCAGATTTACCGGTGGAAGGATCCCGGGTGAAGGCCACACCGGTACCCGAATCGTCACCCATATTTCCGAAAACCATGGTGCAGATGTTCACCGCAGTCCCCAGCGAGTTCGGAATCCGTTCGCGGCGACGGTAAATCGCAGCCCGCTCCGTATTCCAAGAACGGAAGACTGCCTCCACTGCCATATCCATCTGGGTACGCGGATCCTGCGGGAAATCACTGCCGGTTTGTTCTTTAACAATCTGCTTGAACTGTGCCGTCAGATCCTGCAAGTTTTCGGCCGTCAGATCCACGTCAGCGCTGGCGCCAACTTTTTCTTTCATGGTATCCAGGGCATCAGCAAACAGGTCGCCATCGATACCCAAAACGGTCTTACCAAACATTTGCACCAGGCGGCGATAAGAGTCCCAAGCAAAACGCTCCGATCCCGACATTTTCGCCAGTCCGGCTACCGAACGGTCATTCAGCCCCACGTTGAGGACGGTTTCCATCATGCCCGGCATCGAGAACTTCGCACCCGAACGTACTGATACCAGCAGCGGTTCCTCTTCATCTCCCAGGGTGCGCCCTATCTGATCTTCTACCTCGCGCAACGCCTTGGTAACTTCCGGAACCAAATTTTCCGGAACCTCGTTATGTTTGAGGTATGCCCGACAAGCATCGGTAGTAATCGTAAAACCGGGGGGAACGGGCAAACCCAGATTAGTCATCTCCGCCAGGTTGGCACCCTTGCCACCCAACAGATCCTTCATATCCTTGTTGCCTTCGGCGAACGTGTAGACGTACTTTGCCATAGGTTAATGGCCTCCATGTTGAATTTCGATTGCGCTATAAAGCGATACTTCCGTTCCCAATCTTAACAGGTAGCAGCGCGACCCTAGGTCTTGGGTCCCGAAACTGAAACTCCGTCTCCGCTTTCTGCTCAAATTCCGCTCGCTGCAACCAGATTTTTCGGTAATTTTCGCGGATACTACCCTACTCATGCCTCACTAATCGCCGCTTCAACAGCGAGGCTGTAAATCTAACTGTACGCATCGCTTAAACTATTGAATGTGTCAGAGTATCCCCCTAGGAGGCAGCGCCTGCAGTCTCGAGCCAGCCGTTCACGTCGGCGCTCGGACTGGAATTTACTTATTCGCGCCTCCTCGCTTGCGATTGCACTGACTATTACCTTTATTCTGATCATTTCCGCAATGCCGCGAGCTCCGAAGCAGGTAGAGGCCGAGCAGACCGCGCCCACGTTACAGTGGACCGCGGTTCCTAGGGTTAACCCCAAACAGCAAGCTAAAGAGCCGGCCATCGCCTTAGAGGTAAAAGGAGAGTTACCGGGGGGAGAAAGTTCCCAGGACGTACCCCATTCGGCGGCCGGTACTACCTCGGTAGTACCTGGCACCTGGCAAGGTCGCGGCACCGGGAAAGTCTATTTTTATCGGGTAGAAGTGGAAAACGGGCTGCCCGTCAACGGTGAAACTGCGGCAAAAAGCATTCATGCTATCTTGAATGATCCTCGCGGATGGGGCGGAAAACAGGGCGAAATCTCTTTTACCCGCACCGATGGGCAGGCTGATTTTCGGATAGTTATTGCCAGCCCCGCCCTTACTGACCGGCTGTGTGCCCCGCTGACCACCAACGGGGTTTCTAACTGCCGCAATGGCGACAATGTGGTGCTCAATGCCCACCGTTGGATCGGAGGAGCCAAGATGTGGTTCCAAAAAGGTAAAACCATGACTGATTACCGGATCTACGAAGTTTCCCACGAAACCGGGCATTGGCTGGGACACGGGCATCTGTTCTGCCCGCAACCGGGAGGCCTGGCTCCGGTAATGCAACAACAAAGCGCAGATGGTGGGGAAAATCTGGGTTGTATTCCCAATGGATGGGCAAACCCCTAATCCCCCTGGCAACAACTTATTTTCAGGTCGTTTCCAGGACTACTTCAGGGCGGCGTGAGACAATCCCCGCATGAGTATCTTATTGACGATTGGTTTTCTTCTTTGCGGAGCAGCGTTAGTGTTCCTGGTAGCTCGCAGCGTCCGCGCTTTGAACGCCCGCGACCGTGCTCGTAAAACCCATTTCGAACAAGAAATCGGCAGCGTAGACAATCTGTTGGCCTCCTCGCTAGCTGACCGCGATAAGCTCCGGCAGATGCGGGATCAAGGACGCCTGCAACGCTGGGACGCAATCCGGGACGTAATGCGGCAAGAGGGCGTACCCGAAGAGGTAGCGACCGAGTTCATTGACCGCCTCTAGGCAATACGATCAACTAAGGTGTTCGCAAACTTTTCGAGCGCCGCTTTAACTTCGTTATCTTCTAGGAAAGCAATCGCTGCTTTCGCGTCCTCACACCAAGAGAAAGCTAGTTGCCGGGTACGTTCCAGCACTGAATGTGCCCGCAACATCTGCACTACCCGCTCCAGTGCCGCGTCCTCGCTAACCAAAGCGCCCCGGCTAAGTTCGGCCAATATCTTTTGCCCGTCCTCATCAAGCACCCCGCGCGCCGCATCTTGGCGCAGCAGCAAGATCGGCATGGTGTCTACTCCCTCGCGCAGATCCGTTCCCGGAGTTTTTCCGGAATCGGCACTGTCAGAGGACAGATCGATAACATCATCTGCCAGTTGGAAGGCAACCCCAATCTTTTCGCCGAACTGGATAACCGCATTAGTCACGGCCTCGGGAGCCCCGGAAAGCTCTGCCCCAAAGCGCGCCGACTGCGCTACCAAAGAACCAGTCTTATCTGCCAGCACCTGGATGTAGAACTCCACCGGATCTTGACCCGCTTCCGGACCGAAAGTCTCGTTCAACTGCCCGCGGCATAAACGATCAAAGGTTACCGCATGCTGCAACACCGCTTCCGGCCCTAGCGTGGCAACCATTTGCGAGGCACGAGCAAAGACTAAGTCACCTGCCAGTACCGCGCGGTTATTGCCCCACACGCGCTGAACTGCGTTCACCCCGCGCCGCGTAGGCGCCGAGTCCATTACGTCATCGTGGTACAAAGTAGCCAGATGGGTAAGCTCGACCACTACGCAGGCACGTAGAACCTCCTCGGAGGAAGGACGCTGCCCCAGATGGGAGCAAAGCAGCACCAAACCGGGACGCATCCTTTTGCCACCGGCTTTCGCCAAGTGTCCGACAATATCGTCGAGCACGCCCCGGTCATCTGATAGCACCTGGGTCAGGCGATCCTCCACCTGAACCAAGCCATCAGAAATCTGATCTTCTAGCTCGTCGATACGCTGCTGGGACAAGTTACTCACGGGATAACAATAGCGGTGTTTTGTAGAATATCGAGAACTGAACCCGGGAGAATCCCCAGCAGCACCGTCAAGAGAGCACAAATCCCAATCGCCACATAAGTGATCTCAGCATGGGGAGCAACCGTGGTATTTTCTGCCACCGGATCTAGGAACATGATTTTACCTAGACGGAAATAGTAGAAGGCAGTAATCGCAGAAGCAATCACCGCGCAAATAACCAACGCAGTTGCCCCTCCTTGTACACCAGCACTAAATGCCAGGAATTTACCCACGAATCCCGCAGTCAGTGGGATCCCGGCGAAGGACAGCAAGAAGAGCATCATGCATCCTGCTAGCACCGGATGGGTTTTCCCGAAACCAGCCCAAGCGGACATGGAATGTTGCTCCGCAGTAGCGACCCCGTCCTCGTTACTAACCCGAACCAGGTAGATGATCGCGAATGCCCCAATGGTGGCTACCCCATAGGTAAGCAGGTAGAACAGGACTGCCCCATTCGCGTTAAGCGCGCCCTTAGTGAAGGCAATCAAGATGAAACCGGCATGCGCAATAGACGAGTACGCCAGCATCCGTTTGATATTGTCTTGCACTAGACCGAAGAAGGTACCGACCGCCATGGTCAAAATCGCCACCGTCCACAAGAACGGCTTGAAGTTGGCTTCGAACTGCACCACCACGGTAGAGAAGAAGCGCAACATTGCTAGGAACGCCGCTGCTTTTACTCCCGCAGCCATAAAACCAGTTACCGGCGTAGGCGCCCCTTGATATACATCCGGGGTCCAAGCGTGGAAGGGAGCCGCGCCAATCTTGAAGAGTAAGCCCACCATCATCAGGGCGGCACCCGTCATCAGCAGCGCCGGGGAGGCTACCCGGTAGGGAATCGCTAGCGCCAGTTGATCCAGCAGCAGCGACCCGGAGTAGCCGTATAGCAAAGACATGCCCATGAGCATGAACCCGGAGGCGAAGGCTCCCAGCACGAAATACTTAAGAGCAGCTTCCTGGCTGAGGAGGCGGCGGTAGCGCGCCATGGCACTCATCGCATACAGGGGCAGCGAAATGATCTCTAGAGCCACAAACAGAGTCAGCATCGAGTTCGCCATGGGGAAGATCATCATTCCCCCCAGGGAGAATAGGCTCAGTGGCAAGACCTCACTGCGCTGATAGCCACGCCTTTCAGTCTGTTCTTCCTGGAAAGAACCGGGAATATCCGAGGGCTGTCCCGCGAAAGCAGAAACCCGGTTGCCAGTACGATCAATCATCGGCAGTAGCGCCAGCAATCCCACAATCAGCATCAACAGTTGGGAGAACATGGAGAATCCATCTACGATTAGCTCTCCGCGTACGAGCCGTTGCCCGCTTTGCAGATCGAAGGCTCCAAAAGAGGGCGCAAAGGCCAGCAGGGCAATGGCAACCACGGCGATTGACCAGGTGCATTGCACGCCCCAACGCTGTTTTGCGGGTACGAATGCCTCTAGCAGAATCCCGATGATTGCCCCAAAAAGCACCACCAATACCGGAGCCATTAGCGCCCAGTTAAAACCTAGCTCGCTAAAGTTATTAATCACGGTAGCGTTCGTTAAGCTCACTTTCCGGTCCCTTCTACTTGAAAAGCCACATCCTGGGTGACAATCACCTTTTGGGCAACCTGTGACATCGGATCAACCAAGGGTTGCGGATGCAGACCAATCACCAGCATCAGCACAATCAGCGGGGCAGCCACTCCCCAACGTTCCCGGTTATCTAAATCTTTAATCGACTTACGATGTTCCGGAGCCTTGCCGGTGAAAATCTTTTGGTAAGGCAAGAGCACATAAAGCGCGCCCGCCACTACGCCCACCAGGCAGAGCGCTGCTGCCCACTGGTAGAGCCGGAAGGTACCAATCAGTACCATCAGCTCCGGTACGAACCCAGACAGACCGGGTAATGCGATGGCTGCTAACCCGGAGATTAAGAAGGTTCCGGCAATCAGCGGAGTCACCCGTTGCATACCGCCGTAAGCCTCAATGTCTTGGCTATGTCCCCGCTCGGTGAGGAACCCACCAATCAGGAACATACCGGCGATGGACAGGCCGTGAGCCACCATATAAACCATGGCACCAGCCAGCGCCACCGTGTTGCCAACATAGATGCCCAGCACCATCAGACCAAAGTGGGCTACCGAGGTGAAGGAGATCAGGCGCATTAAATCCTTTTGCGCCAGAGCCGCCAGCGAACCCCAGATTACGGAGATCACCGCCAGGATAATGAAAGCTAAGGCGGCTCGCTGGGAGGCATTCGGGAAGATGGTCAAACACAAAGTGATCATCCCGAAAGTACCGATTTTATCCAGGATTCCTACCAGCAGAGCGGAGGTTCCCGGACGGGCATTCTCGGCAGTGTCTGCTAGCCAGGTGTGTACCGGAACCATCGGCGCCTTGACCGCAAACGCGATGAAGAAACTGATCATCAGCGCCATTTCTACCCCGGGACTAGCTTGCAGCTTTCCGGCCAAGTTCTCAATGAGGTAAAGACCAGCATGCTGCTCGTTAGAGGCAGCGGCCAGCGGAGAATAAACGTAGATTCCCACGATTCCGATTAGCATGACCAGGCCGCCTGCCAGCGAATACAGCAGGAACTTCATCGCGGCAGCTTTCCGTTTCGCCCCATTACCGTAGCGCCCAATCAGGAAGAACATGGGCACTAGCATGGCTTCAAACGCCAGGTAGAACACGAATACGTCGCGAGCCGCAAAAATCAGCATCATGAACGCCAGGGTGGCTAAGGTTAGTCCCACGTAGCCGGCATCATCGTAAGGTTTGTTCTCACCCTCGAGGTCACGTGCCGAAGCGATCAGCACGATCAAAGTGAGTAGTGCTGAAAGTACTAGCATCGCGAGTCCGAGGCCGTTTACTCCCAGCGCCCAAGAAACTCCCAGGGCGCGAATCCAACTGTGGGTTTCTGCGAACTGGTAGGCAGCCGCTTTACCGTAGTCAAAATTCAGTGCCAAGTAGATGGTGCCTAGCAAAACCAAGGCCGATACTGCCAGGCCGATCTGACGCGCGGCAATCCGAGTAGGCTTTATCAGCCACAGCGCCAAAGCCGCCAGCGCCGGTAGCACTACCAGCAGCGTTAGCATTGGGAAAGTTGAGTTCAAGACTGTAATTTCCATTTATCTTTTCCTCCTGCCCCTAAACCAATTGGCTTCCGACAACTAGGACCAGGGCTAAAAGCACACCGCCCAGAATGTAACTGGCGTATGCACGAATGTAGCCATTTTGCACATGGCTCAAGGCACGTCCCAGAGCCTGGGCGCACCAGGCGATACCGCGAACGATGCCATCGATTAGGCCACGGTCAGCGCCTCCCACCCCGAAGGTGAGTAGTTGTGCCGGTAGCATGGCGACCGACTCGTTAACGGTGTCCTGATAAAGATCCACTCGGGCTGCCTCCACCAGGGCGTTGGAGGCCGGAGCCACTTTCGGTACCGGCTTGCGCACGTACATTACGAATGCCAAGGCCAGCCCGCAAAGTACCAGGATCAAGGTGATTACCGAAATCGCAGCGTGTGACAGCACGGAAACCGTAGCGCTTTCCGTAGCAGCTGCAGTGCCGGTAACTGGCTCTAACCACTGGGTGAACTTTTCGGTGAAGCCCAAGACCATCCCCATAGCCAGGGAGAACACTGATAACACTACGATCGGTCCATTCATGAGCCAAGACGCTTCGTGCGGATGTACCTCGCTGCCGCCGTCAAACTCGGTCGTCCAGCGCTTTTCTCCATGGAAAATCATAAAGAACAGTCGCGACATATAGAACGAAGTGATTCCCGCGCCCACCATGGCCACCAATCCGAAGATCCAGGCTCCGGTGGTTCCAAATGCCGCAGTGTTAAAGGCGGCAGCGATAATCGGTTCTTTGGAGAAGAAACCCGAGAACGGGGGAATCCCCAAGATCGCCAACCAGGCGATACCGAAACAGATCCAAGAAACCTTCATCACCGTTCGCAAAGCACCGAAGCGGCGCATATCTACCTGCTCGTTCATCGCGTGCATGACCGAGCCGGCTCCCAGGAACAACTGGGCTTTGAAGAATCCGTGTACGAACAGGTGGAAGATAGCCAAGGTCCAGCCGATGGGCCCCAAACCGGCACCCAACATCATGTACCCGATCTGGGACATGGTGGAGGCGGCCAGTACCTTCTTCATATCGTCCTTGGCGCAGCCCACGATCGCTCCGAACAGCAAGGTAATCGCTCCGACGATTGCCACACAGAGCTGGGCAGTCGGGGAGGCCACGAAGATATCGCCGGAACGCACAATCAAGTACACACCGGCGGTAACCATCGTGGCCGCGTGGATAAGGGCTGACACCGGGGTGGGGCCAGCCATAGCGTCACCCAGCCAGGCTTGTAGCGGGAACTGCGCAGATTTACCACAAGCAGCCAGTAGCAAGAACAGGCCGATGGCGGTTGCCCAGCCGCCGGTCATATCTCCAGAGCGCGAGGCTCCCAGCACATTGACGAACTTCATGGAGTTGAATTCCGCGTACATGGACATCATGGCCAGCAGCAGACCCAGATCACCGACACGGTTCATCACGAAGGCTTTCTTGGCGGCTACCGCATTGGGCAGTTCGTGATTCCAGAAGCCAATCAAGAGGTAGGATGCCAGGCCGACGCCCTCCCAACCAAAGAACAAAGCCACATAGGAATCCGAGAGCACCAGGGTGAGCATCGAGGCCACGAAGAAGTTCAGGTAAGCGAAGAAACGCCGCCGGTCCGGGTCGTGTTCCATATAGGCCACGGAGTAGACGTGGATCAAGGAACCCACAAACGTAACCAGCAGTACGAAAGTCATCGAGAGCGGATCCAGGAGCAGATTCCAGGAAAGCTCAACCGCTTCATTTCCGCTACCGGCCTTAAACCAGGTAAACACCGGAGCTAAGATAGATCTTTCTGCTGGTGCCTGCCCGATCATTTGGCAGAAAATAATAAATCCCAGCAGGAAGGAACTCCAGGAGGCAGCAACTGCCAACCAGTGTCCCCATTTATCGGTCGCCCGGCCACATACCAACAGAAAACCGGAAGTTAACAAGGGAATCGCCACCATCAGCCAGGCGTATTCCGCTAGTCCCGTAGCCGACACATTTGCCATTTGCTCTGCCGCGGTATTTAGCAACAACGAGTTCATTAGTTTCTATACCCCCTAGCGTCCCATCAAACGCACTTCATCGACCGAGGTCGAACGACGCGTCCTGAAGATCGAGACGATGATCGCCAGGCCAACCACCACTTCCGCAGCGGCTACCACCATGACGAAGAAGGCCATCACTTGCCCTTCAATGTTCTGATGCATATTCGAGAAAGTCACCAGCATCAAGTTACAGGAGTTCAGCATCAGTTCCACTCCCATCAGCGCGATTACCGCCGAGTGACGGGTCAATACAATTACTGCGCCGATGAAGAAGAGAATGACTGCCAATACTAGATATGAAGTCAAAGACATTATTCACTGACCTCCGTTTCTGAGGCATCAAGGTTGGATGCTGGCGAGGGATCGCTGGGAGGCGCTCCCTCAATCTTGGGGGTGATCACCCGGGTCTTAGGGGCGTTCAAACCGCTAGGCGCATCGGAGCCTGCCATTCCCCAGGCTCCAGATTTAGTGACCGCTTGCGAAGCCTCTGTAGAGTGAACTCCTTGCGCGGGCCTATCCCCGAGGTCGGCGCGAATCTTCTCCACCAAGTGCGGTGCCGCTTCACCTAGCGAACGGTCAGCGTTGCGGGCACGTAGCGCCGGGGAAACCGAGTTGACGATCGGACGTTGATCCTCTCCCGAAATATTGGGGGTGTCGGTCGCGTTAGTAGTTTGATAAACACCTGCGATCGGCTGTTGACCGGGATGAATACCCCGTTTGGCATAATCTTCCATCCGCGCTTGCGCCGTCTCGGGCTGCTTAAACAGCTTATGCAGCCGATCACCGTGAGTTAGCGAAACCGCCGCGACTACCGCAATAATCAGCAGACAGCCGATAACTTCCATAGTGTAAATATGCTCGGTGAACAGGCTCATCGCGATCTTCACCGGGTTGGAATCGGTAGAACCCTCGGCTGAGGCAGTAGGCATATCCGGAACCTGACCAAACTTCGGTAGGTACGCCTTTACCAGCACAACTGCCACGAAAATCGCTCCGAATACGCCCGCACAAATTGCTCCCCAGCGGAGGAAACGGCGGGTGCGGAGGTAGTTATCCGAGGCGGCGACCCCCACCATCATAATGATGAAAAGGATCAAGGTCATGACCGCGCCGGTATAGACCACTACCTGCACTACTCCGATAAAGTAGGCTCCTTGCGAAACATACATCATTGCTAGGCAGAGCATTACCCCTACCATGCAGATCGCAGAGTGTACTGCGGTCCGGCAAAACAGTACGCCGAGCGCTAGCGCCACCATGATTACTGCCGTTACCCAGAAGAATACGGTTTGTCCCGTACTAAAATCTGTAGCTGCGGCTTGGGCTAGCAATGTCATTGCTGAACCTCCTTAACCCCCGACTGTTTCAAAGTCGGATCTTCTGGACGGTGCTGGGCGACCCAATCACGTTGCGCCTGGGTCACACCGGTCACCTTTCCTCGGTAATAATCACCATCGGTGGTTCCTTCCACCATGGGGTGCGGAGCCGAAAGCATCCCGTCCTCGAGAGGAGCGAGAATCTGATCTTTTTCGTAGATCATGGTTTCGCGATGGTAATCCGCCATCTCAAACTCATTACTCATGGTAAGAGCTCTGGTGGGACAGGCTTCAATACACATTCCGCAGAAAATACAACGCAGATAATTGATTTGGTAAACCCTGCCGTAGCGCTCCCCGGGCGAATACTGTGCCTCGGGAGTATTGGCGGCGGCCTCTACATAGATAGCATCCGCGGGGCAGGCCCAGGCACACAGCTCACATCCGATACATTTTTCCAAACCATCGGGATAGTGGTTCAGCTGGTGGCGTCCGTGAAAACGCGGCTGCACATGCGGAACCTCATAGGGGTATTGCTCAGTTACCGTGGGACGGAAGAAGGAGCGAAAGGTTACCCCGAATCCGGCTACGGGAGCGAAAAACTCGCCTAACGCGCCCTTTTCATCGGGCTCAAAGCTCATGTCTTCCCTGGTGGGATTACGTTTACTCATTTGATTCCCCTTCTTTGGCTACCAGGTGATCTTCCCCGGCACTCGCCCGCACCAAGGAGCGCGGACTGGGAGGTAGTACTTGCCCCGGCATGGGTGGCACCGGGTATCCGCCTTTGAAAGCGTCAAAAGGCTCGCTGGCAGCGGCATCCTTTTGTGCTTGCTTTTCCAGGGCTTTGCGATCCGCCTTGCCCCCGGTTATCCAAATAATGATGAGGACAACTACGAAGACTGCCGCAATCGCCATCATTCTTTGCGAAATGCTGCCGATGCCGTAGACGCTAACTACCCGCATCACGACTACCACTACCATCCAGGCAATCGATACCGGCAGCAAGATCTTCCAACCGAGCATCATGAGCTGGTCATAGCGAACCCGCAGCAGGGTGCCGCGTACCCAAATCATGAACCACATGACCGCCCAGACTTTGATTCCGAACCACAGGAACGGCCACAGCCCACTATTGAGCGCGCCTCCCAGAATGGCGTCACCGCCGGGGAAACGCCAACCACCCAGGAACAGGGTTACGCAGATACCGGATACGTTAAACATGTTGATGTATTCCGCCAGGTAGAACCAAGCAAACTTCATCGAAGAATACTCGGTCATATGTCCGGCAACGATCTCGCCCTCACATTCGGGCAGATCGAACGGCAAACGGTTAACTTCTCCCATCATCGAAATCACGTAGATTACGAAAGCCGGGAAGAGGGCGATGCACCACCACAGAGGGGTCTGCGCGGCCACAATCTCCGAGGTCTTCATGGAACCGGAGACTACGAACACCGATACCAGGGACATTCCCATTGCCAGTTCGTAGCTGATTACCTGCGCGGCGGAGCGAGTCGCGCCATAAAGCGGCAGGTGTCCATTGGACGCCCAGCCGCCGAGGATAATGCCGTAAACTCCTAATCCCGCAACGGCGAGCATATACAGCACCGCCACATTAGAGTCGGTCAGCTGCATCGGGGTCGAAAAACTCCCAAAATGCAAATCGGGACCGAAAGGAATAACTGCATAGATGCAGAAGGCACAAGCGGCGGTGATGACCGGGGCCAGCAGATAGAGCACCTTGTCTACATTCCGTTTGAAGATGTCTTCTTTAGTTAGTAGCTTGATGGCGTCAGCAAGTGCCTGGAAAAGACCTAACGGGCCGTGCACATTCGGCCCCGGTCGGGTCTGAATACGCCCCAGGCCGCGCCTTTCCACCCACAGGGCCATAATCACACTGATAATCAGCCACGCCACGATGAATACTGCCTTAATTAGGGTTATCCACCAGGTGTCGTTACTGAAATCAGCGGCACCAGTACTACTTGCGCTTAGCAGGATTGCGGTATTCACTGCTGCACCTCCGCATTGGGCTCTAACTGGACTAAGGCGCCACTGGTGACGCCCAAAGATTCATGCACATGAGAGCGGGCTGAGCACTCAGGTACCCACACCACACGCTGTGGCATTTTGGTTAGTACCACGGGCAACTGGATTTGTCCGCTGTCTGTTTTCAACTTGATAGCGCTACCGGCGCTGATACCAAACTCTTGCGCAGTTTCCGGGCTGATGCGCGCAAAAGATGCGCGCCCGGCCGCTTGCATATCGGTGGCTCCTACCTGCAAAAGACCTTCATCGATCTGAGTCTTATGGCAGGTGAGCACCACTTGCTTACTGGGGGGAGTTACCAACTCGGCAGGAGTGGCACCTTCAAACGCCACCCGCTGGCCGTCCCAGTCCAAGAGCTCATTAGCTTCCGCGTAAAGAGACTTGAGGGAATCAATCCCCAATTCCACTCCCATAACTTGGGCTAGTTTGCCCAGCACTTCCCAGTCCGGCATATCTTGGGAAACCAAGGCTTGCCCGAAGGGACGCAAGCGCCCTTCCCAGTTAATAAAGGTGCCGGGTTTCTCCGAAACCGGTGCTACCGGGAAGACTACGTCAGCTGCCTGGGCGGCCGGCGTCAGATTAACTTCCAGGGAGACTACGAAGGAGGCCGCAGCTAAGGCTTTTTGCGCTAACTCTTGATCTGGTAGGTCGCGCAAGTCTAGACCGCCGAGCACCAGGGCAGACAGTTCCCCAGAGCAGGCGCCCTCTAGAATCTTCTGCGTGTCACGTCCAGGCGTATCTGGCAGTTGCGCATTCCAAGCGGCCGCTAGGTCACTGCGGGCTTCCGCGTCCCGCGCATCGCGTCCGAAGGGCAATAGGCCAGGCAACGCGCCGGCTTCCACTCCCCCGCGTTCACCGCTACGGCGCGGAATCCAAGCTAGCCGGGCTCCACTGCGAGCTGCCAAATCATTAACTGCGCTGAGTAGTCCGGGAACGGTACCGGCACGTTCACCAACTACGATTACTGCGCCTTCGCCTTGCAGGCCGGCAAAAACGGTCCCGAAGTCTCCTTCGGACTCCGCTTTTACATTGGCTACTACTTCCGGCTCGGTTCCCGGAGCTGCAAACAGAACTGTGGCGGCAGTTTTCACCGAAGAGGGAGAGGCGAAGGGAGCCACCGTGGCCACCTTTACGTTTCCAGAACGTACCCCTTTACGTAGCCGCAAGAATACGGCACCGCATTCGTCCTCGGGCTCGAAACCAACCAATAACACTTGACCAGCTTTTTCCAGGTCAGAGTAGGTTACCGGCATACCCGCACCCGCAAAATAGGCGCCTAAGAAAGTTTCTTCTTCCCGCCCAGCCGCGCGGGTACGCTGATCAATATCATTAGTTCCGCAGACAACGCGAGCAAACTTAGACCAGGTGTAGGCGTCCTCGAAAGTTAGCCTGCCACCAGGAAGGAAACCAACTTTTCCTTTCCCGGCGGCTGCCAGTCCCTTCGCGGCGCGGTCAAAGGCATCCGACCAGGAGGTAGGTACCAGTTTGCCGTCCTCGCGCACCAGCGGAGTCTTAATCCGGGAAGGCTGGAACTGCCACTGGTAACCGAAACGATCCTTATCGGTGATCCACTCTTCGTTTACCTCCAGATCTTGTTGCGCCATCCGCCGGGTAACTACCCCGCGACGAATATCGGTACGCAAAGCAGAACCAGAAGCATCCTGTTCGGTAACTCCCCGAGTTGAAACCAAATCGAAGGGGCGTGCCCTAAAGCGGTAACGCTTCGAGGTCAGTGCCCCTACCGGGCAAATCTGAATAATATTGCCCGAGAAGTAAGAGCTGAAGAGGCGACCGGACTGGTCTTTCTCATCCACTCCGGCGCCGATGGCCGCGGGAGAAGAAAGCGGAGCGGGTTTGCCGTGCGAATCCGAAAGCGCCGCGGCCTCGGGATTGAGGCGAAGGCTCGGCTGAGAGCCGTCAGAATCGGAAATCCCCAAGATTTCCTGGTCGAAAGCGCCTACGTTTTCGCCCATGAAATCGTGGTCGTCACGCGGAGAGGAACCGCCGCCGCGTCCTTGCAAGGCGATGAAAGAGTCACCCGCAATCTGGTTAGCGAATCGCACACACCGTTGACACAGTACGCAGCGTTCCCGGTCAATCAAAATCTGGCTGGTTAGCTCTACCGGCTTGGGCCATAGCCGCTTTTCATCACTAAAGCGGGTATGCAAGGTGCCATGCGACATGGCTTGATTCTGCAGCGGGCATTCCCCGCCCTTATCGCAAATCGGGCAATCCAAGGGGTGATTAATCAACAGGAATTCGGTAATCCCGTGTTGAGCTTTCTCTGCTACTTCGGAAGTCGCAGCAGTTTTTATTTCCATCCCGGCCATCGCGGTCATAGTGCAGGCCGGCTGGGGCTTGGGCATCGGGCGCACCACGCCATCACGCCCCGGCATCGCTACCTCTACCAGGCACTGCCGGCAGGCGCCCGCCGGATCCAGCAGCGGGTGATCGCAAAAGCGCGGAATATGAATTCCTAGTTTCTCAGCTGCCCGGATTAGCAGCGTACCTTTAGCGACCTCAATGTCTTGGCCGTCAATATTGATTTGGACTTGCTCACTCACAGGGCGCCTCCTTTATTAAAAACCTCCGAGGCGGCGGGCGGGAAGGCCTCCCACCAGGGAGTGGTATATCCGGCCTCGAACTCTTCGCGGAACTTGTCGATTCCGCTGCGCACCGGGGTCGCCGCCGCATCACCGAGGGCGCAGAAGCTGCGTCCGGCGATATTGTCGGCAATATCGTAAAGCAGGTCTACATCGCCCTCTTGACCTTTACCGGCCTCTAAGCGGTGCAATATTTGCTTCATCCAATAGGTACCCTCGCGACAGGGGGTGCATTTACCGCAAGATTCATGCTGGTAGAAGTCAGTCCAACGGCTAATCACGCGCACCACGGAAGTGGTGTCATCAAATACCTGCAGGGCACGGGTCGCCAACATAGAACCGGCGGATGCTACGTCCTCATAAGTTAAGGGGACATCCAGGTCAGCTTCGGTAAATAGCGGAGTCGAAGAGCCACCCGGAGTGTAGAACTTCAGGGTGTGACCGCCTCGAATCCCGCCGGAGTACTCCAG
The DNA here is from genome assembly GCF_002848005.1 of Varibaculum cambriense. Lineage (GTDB taxonomy): Bacteria > Actinomycetota > Actinomycetes > Actinomycetales > Actinomycetaceae > Varibaculum > Varibaculum cambriense_B. The sequence goes on from NZ_PKHX01000006.1 coordinate 112,698, forward strand.
CAGTTCCCGCATAGTAATCCCGAACGGCGCCTCATATAGACCCGGGTGTTTAACGTGACCAGACAGGTTAAACATGCCGTACCCTAGGGATTTATCTTGCCCCATCGAGGCGTACCATTCCACCGAATTACGGAACACCGTGGATACTTGGGCAATGGTTTCGGCGTTGTTAATTACCGTCGGCCGCGCATAGAGCCCCTTGACTGCCGGGAAGGGCGGTTTTAGACGGGGGTGACCCCGCTTGCCTTCCAAAGAATCCAGCAGCGCGGTTTCTTCCCCGCAGATATAGGCACCGGCTCCGGCGTGGGCAATCAACTTCAGATCTCCCAACAGCCCGGCATCTTCGGCCTCTTTAATGGCTACTAACAGGCGGTTATAGGCGTGAACAACTTCGCCGCGGATATAGATAAAAGCATGATCGCAACCGATAGCCAAACAGGTGATCGCCACCCCCTCAATTACCGCATGTGGGTTAGCCAGAATCATCGGGATATCTTTGCAGGTACCCGGCTCGGATTCGTCACAGTTTACGGTCAGGTAACGCGGACCGCCGTCATCGGGCGGCAGGAACGACCATTTCAGACCGGTACCGAAACCGGCACCGCCGCGCCCGCGCACGCCCGCTTGCTTAACCGCATCTAGAATCTGCGGCGGCTCCATTTGCTTGGCTTTTTCTAGGCCGGCGTAACCACCAGTTTTCTGGTAGGCCTTAAGCGTCCAGCTCTCTGGTTCCCGATACTGTTTAGTGATAATCGGGGTCAGCGGAATCCGGCGGATCTCAGACTTTCCGTTTTCGCTCACTTGTCCGCCTCCTTGTGTTCAGCAGAGGAATGCTCCTTGCCGACCGGATCTTTTCCGGCCTGATTAGCAGCACCGCCCGAAGCTGTTTCCCCAGCCTGAGCAGCTTCAGATTTTTCGAACTGCTCGGGATCGGGAGCTTCCATGCCTTTTTCTTCAGCTACTTGTAGTCCCCACAGACTGGCGGGACCGGCAGCTACGCCCTGGTTGGCAGTCTCGGGATTGGGGAATCCGGCCAAAATCCGGCTGGCCTCTTTAAAAGTAGGAGCCGCCTCGGATCCCCGCGTAGGATGTACCGGTTTTCCGGCTTTAATATCGCGCACCAGCTGTACGGCAGATTCGGGAGTTTGATTATCGAAGAACTCCCAGTTAACCATGACTACCGGCGCATAGTCGCAGCCAGCGTTACATTCTAACGCTTCCAGCGTGATCTTGCCGTCAGCGGTGGTCTCATCATTTCCGACTTCTAGTTCTTTTTCTAGAGTTTCCATGATGTTATCCCCGCCGAGGACGGCGCAGAGAGCGTTAGTACATACCCCCACGGTATATTCGCCGTTAGGGTGGCGTTTGAACTGAGTGTAGAAGGTGGCCACCGCGCTAACTTCCGCGCGTTGACAGTTAAGAATATCGGCGATTAGTCCAATCCCGTTGGCAGTCACATATCCGTCGATGCTCTGCACCAGGTGCAGCAGCGGGATCATCGCGCTGCGTTCGTGACCCTCAGGGTAGCGAGCAATGATTTCCGCTGCTTCAGCACGGAACTTTTGCTCGACCTCGAAATCGTAAAAACTCATTAGCGATCGACACCTCCCAAGACGGGATCCACACTGGCCAGCGCCACGATCAGATCAGAGATCGTACCGCCCTGAGCCATTAGGGACAAGGACTGCAGGTTAGCAAAGCTGGGGTCACGGAAGTGTGCCCGGTAGGGACGCGTGCCCCCGTCGGATACCACGTGTACTCCCATCACGCCTTTAGCGTGTTCCACCAGCTGGGTGGCCTGGCCAACCGGGGCTCTAAAGCCTTCGGTTACCAACTTGAAGTGCTGAATCAAAGACTCCATGGAGTTACCCATGATCTCTTTGATGTGTTCGGGAGAGTTACCTTGGCCATCGGTACCTACGCTTAGTTGTGCTGGCCATTTGATTTGCGGATCGGAAATCATCACCGGTTCTCCCTCGGTTTCATCTAGGCGCTCTAGCACCTGGTAGATGATCTTGAGGGATTCGTAGCATTCGTCGAAGCGAACCACGGTGCGGTTATAGGCATCGGACTGGTCAGCTACGGGAACGTCGAACTCGAAGTTTTCATATCCGCAGTAGGGCTGCATCTTGCGCATATCTAAGGGGTAGCCACCAGCGCGAACTGAGGGGCCAGTCAGCGACATTGCCATGATGGCCGACATGGGCATGACTGCCGCATCGCAAAAACGTGCCTTAAAGATCGGGTTCTGCAAGGTCAGATCTTGCAGCTCGTTAATATCGCGGCGCGTCTTGGGAAGCAGATCGCGAATATATTCGGTGCACCCAGGGGGCAAATCTTGCGCCACCCCACCGGGACGGATGTAGGCGTGGTTCATACGCAAACCGGTGATCTGTTCGAAAATCCGCAGGATTTCTTCACGACCTCTAAACCCGATGGTCATCATGGTAGTGGCGCCCAGCTCGTTACCGCCGGTAGCAATCGCCACTATATGTGAGGCAATCCGGTTGAGCTCCATCATCAGGATGCGGATTAGATTTGCCCGCTCCGGGATTTCAGCGGTTTTCTTTAGCACTTTTTCTACTGCGAGGCAGTAGGCGACCTCTTGGAAGAAGGGAGCTACATAGTCCATCCGGGTACAGTAGGTAACCCCCTGCGTCCAGGTACGGTATTCCATGTTCTTTTCGATACCGGTATGCAAATACCCGGTACCTACCCGCACGTCGCGAACATATTCCCCATCGAGTTCCGCAATCAGGCGCAACACCCCGTGGGTAGAGGGGTGAACCGGCCCAATATTCATCACGATTCGCTCATTGGCGAGTTTTTCGACTTCGGAAGCCATTTCTTCCCAGTCTCCGCCATGCAAATCATATTGCGGAGTGTCCTCGGTAATTAGACTGTCGAGGGCGGGTCCGGCAGCTCTAAGCAGCGGGCTGTTGTTTTCGTCGGTGTATTTCATTTAGCTGTATGACCTCCGCGAATCGGCGGGCGGGACTGTCGCGCCCTTAAATTGCACCGGAATACCGCCTAGCGGATAGTCTTTCCGCTGTGGGTGTCCTACCCAGTCGTCGGGTAAAGCAGTTCTGGTCAGACCGGGATGACCGGTAAAGATAATGCCCATCAAATCCCAGGTTTCCCGCTCCCACCAGTCATTTCCCGGATAGGTAGCTACCACCGAGGGAATCCGAGGATCAGATTCCGGGCAGGTAACTTCTACGCGCAGCTGGCGGTTGTGGGTTGCTGAATAAAGCATATAGGCAGCGTGCAGTTCTTTTCCGGTGTCATGCGGATAATGCACGCCGTTGACTCCGAAGCAGATCTCAAAACGCAGATCTTGATCATCGCGGAGCCACCTGGCTACCTGGGGCAGGTGCTCGCGGGCGATGAAAATAGTCAGCTCATCATTATCGACTACTACCCGCTCGATTACCTCCCCTATTTCCAGGTCAGACTGTTCAATTAGCTCTTCTAAGATATCTACGACTTCGTCGAACCAAGAGCCATAGGGACGTCCGCTTTCGCCAGGCATCTGCCGATGCTGTTGCATCTGGGTAAAACCGGTGGTGTCCCCGTCATCATGTACCCCGAACAGACCGTGGCGTGTACCCATATCTGAGCCGCCCGTAAAACCGCGCGGAGCGGTTACCTCGACTGCTACTGGCCCGTCCTCTACATCGGAATGGAGGACTACCGTTTTGTCGTCTTCGCTCACGCCAACAGTCCTTTCATCTGGGAGGTAGGAGTCGCTTCCAAGGCCGCCTTTTCGGCTTTACGGGCGATCTCCAGCCGTTCTTTTTGAGTAATCGGAGTGCGGTAGTGGATTTGATCCCACAGCACCATAATCGCGTGGATCAGGGCTTCGGGCCGCGGGGGGCATCCAGGCAGATACACATCTACCGGCACCACGTGGTCACAGCCTTGCACTACCGCGTAGTTATTGAATACCCCGCCGGAGGAAGCGCAGGCTCCCATGGAGATGACCCATTTAGGCTCCGGCATGGCGTCGTAGGCGTTGCGAATAATCGGCGCCATCTTCCAGGAAACCCTTCCGGATACGATCATCAGGTCGGCGTGGCGCGGAGACGCGCGGAAAACTTCCATCCCGAAACGGGAAATATCGAAACGCGGGGTGCCGGTGGCCATCATCTCGATAGCGCAGCAGGCCAGCCCCATAGTCACCGGCCAGACACTAGCTTTACGGTTAAGTCCCATAAACTTGTCTAGGCTGGTGAGAGCGACTCCTGCCGGCAGCTCATTATCAAAAGACATGCTGTACCTCCTGTACCTCTCTTAATAGTCCAGTCCGCCGCGGCGCCACTCATAAATATAGGGCACCAGCACCAACACAATAAACAGTAGGATGTCGATCAATACCGGAATGGCCATCACCTGACCAAAGTGTCCGATTGATACCGCGAACGGGTAGAGGAACACCATTTCCACGTCGAAGACAATGAACGTCATCGCAATCAAGTAGTACTTAATCGGAAAACGTCCGCGTGCATCCTCGTGAACATTGGGGTCAATCCCGCATTCATAAGTCGCCAGTTTGGTACGGGTCTTGCGGCCCGGCCCGAGAACTGCGGACAGCACCAGACCGCCGACGGCCAGCACAATCGCGACCGCACCCATGATTAACAGTGATGCCGATGGACTCATTTGGCCTCCACATCCTTTTCATCCACTCCGCCAACGATGGCGAAGCTACTACTGTAGTTTCCGGTTAGATTCCGGTTCGGTTGTTCTTTCTGACCGATATTCTTCATGACGGTATTACCACCTTAGTCAGAATTCGCAGCACCCTATCGGAGGCTACTCCACCGCGGCGTTCATAACCATCAGAAAGCATTTTATGGACAAAGCGCATCAGCGCCGGTTTATCCAACCCGTACTTGGTACAGGCGTGCATAATTTTGGGATTTTCGATTAGGCGCACAAACACGCGACCCAAACTGTAGTAACCCCCGTATTGATCTTGCAGGTCACGAGGATATTCGTGGAGGGCGAGTTCAGATTGTGCCCGCGAAGTCCGTCCCAGCGCCTGGATTAAAGCATCAGCGGCACGCCGTCCGGCGAACATTCCCGGAGCAATTCCTTCCCCATTGAAAGGAGACACCATTCCGGCGGAGTCACCGACCAAAAGTAGCCCATTTTCGTAAGCCGGTTTGCGATTAAATGCCATTGGCAGGGGGGCGGAACGTAGCGAACCCACCATATTTTCTTCAGTCAGTCCCCATTCTTCCGGCAGATTGGCTACCCAGCGGTGGAAGATTTCTTTATACGGCAATTTAGTGGATTGGGCTCCCGAGGATACTGACCCTAGTCCCACATTGACCAACCCGTCACCCATCGGGAACAGCCAACCGTATCCGGGAAGCAAATTGGATTTGCCGGGCTTGCCATCCCACAGTTCCAAGTGAGATTCCATCATGGTTTCGTTGCCGCGAGGGGAACGGAAATAGGCTCGCGCCGCTACCGCCAGCGGACGATTCTTGAGGGGGCTGCGCCCTTGCCGCGAGGCTAGGCGGGCATTTGCCCCGGAACAATCCACCACATATTGCGCACGGAAACTGACTTCCTGTTTTTTCCGAGTCTCGGGGTCACGCTTAATCGCGCTGACCCCGCTAGCATATCCGTCACCGTCGGTAAGTAAGTCCTGAACCACCGTGTTTTCCACCAGCCGGGCACCCGCGGCTACTGCCTGGTCAATTAGCCGGTGATCTAGCTGGGTGCGTTGACGGGTAAGCCCATAGGCAGGCAAGGAGCCAGTTTTCGGCCAAGGCAAAGTAATCCGATGCCCACCCCCGATTACGCTCAACCCGTAATTGGGTTGCCAACCCTCTGCCAAGGGATTGATCCCCATCGCCAAAATTTCTTTAACCGCTGCCGGGGTTAACCCGTCACCGCAGATTTTGTCACGCGGGAAAGCAGATTTTTCTAGCACCAGGACGTCAATGCCGGCTTTAGCTAGGTGATAGGCGGTGGCAGCCCCGGCCGGGCCAGCACCCACAACCAGCACCTGACAGTGATCGTCTGCTAGCTGATCGGCCATGCCTGATCGCCCCTCCCGTGCCATCTATCGTTCCTGCCTCTACCCTGATGTAAGTAAGCAAACCGAGGGTTTTAGGCAGTCTCCTCACGCCTATCCTAGGCTAACCTGCTTTTTTATTTGCCTAAAGTCACAGAGATTTACGCTGGCAAACCTTTTTTCCAGGGATCTTAGTCCCCGACATATTCTAAGTGATTAAGTAAGGGATTTATTACTTAATTAGCTGAAAGTTTCAGGAAATCCCCATATCTCCCGGTCATCGCCACTCGTCATTAACCCATCAATCAGCTTTTAGCTCTCTTTAAATGCGCGATGAATCGCCACTGTTCCTAAGGTGAGATTGCGGTAGGAGACCTCACCCCAGCCATTTTCCTGGATTAGGTGCCCCAAAGTCTTTTGATCTGGCCAATCCAAAATGGAATCAAACAGATAGGTATAGGCATCCGAATCAGAAGAGACCAGGCGTCCGGCGGTGGGCAATACGTTGCGCATATACAGCTCATAGAGCCGGGCAATCAGGGGGGAGGGCGGAGTTGAGAACTCCATAATCGCCAACTTGCCTCCCGGCTTAGTTACTCGCGCCAGTTCACGCAACGCCTTTGCCGGATCGTGCATATTTCTAAACCCGAAGGAACAGGTAACGGTGTCGAATGACTGCTCCGCGAAAGGTAGGTCGTGGGCGTCACCGACCACGAAGTTAAGTTCGCGATGCCGTTTTTTTCCTTCCGCAACCATGCCTGCCGAAAAATCGCAGCAGGTAACTTCGGCTCCTGCCCGGTGAAACCCCAGGGAAGAGGTGCCGGTGCCAGCGGCGATGTCTAGGATCTTTTGCCCCGGACGGGGAGCCACCACCTGTTGTAGGCAACGCCGCCAAATCCGGTGCTGCCCGAAAGTCATCACATCATTAGTCAAGTCATAACGGGCGGCCACCTGGTCAAACATTCCCGAAACTTCTTCCGGTTGCTTATCTAAACCAGCGGCTGCCGGCGGATTTTTTTCGCTCAAAACGGCTCCTTCTAAGTAGGCATTTGCCAGGTTACTCAGAAACGGTGCCCCAATCCAACCAGGTTAAAACCGCGCCGCCTGGCCTTGGCTTTTTGCAGGGCTTTACTAATCCGGGAGCGACGCCGAAAATCAATCACCGGCCACCCGCGTTGCAAGGCGCGCACCCGCAACCAAATATCGGGATTGATCGCCGAAGGTTTACCAACCAAGGTTAGCAGCGGCATATCGTTATCGGAATCCGAGTAAGCAAAGCAGGATGCCAGGTCGTAGCCCCGCTCGGCCGCCAGCGCCACTACCCGATCCCGCTTGCCTTGGGCGTGCATAAGTTCGGAGGCTAAACGCGCCTCGTAAATCCCGTCTTTCACCGCAACTTTAGTGCCGATGCCTCCGGTTATTCCCAAGCGCTCCGCCAGCATTTGCGGAAGTTCCGAGGGCGCGGCGGAGATCAACCAAATATCATGCCCGGCTGCTTGATGGCGTTTGATCAGTCCTTGCGCCTGCGGGAAAAGTTTTTCCTCTAACAAGTCGCACACCCGCTGCGAGATCGCCATAATCTCTTGGCAAGAATGTCCGGCCATCACCTGCAAAGCCCGCATTTTTACCTGCTCGATGCGCTTTTGATCCTCTCCCAGTACCACGTAGAGGAAGGCATGGCGCGCAGCGAAAAACAGGTCGTTAATCCCAAAAAATCCGTGTCGAAAAAGTTCCCGCGTGAGTATCCAGGAACTAGCTCCCCGAATTACGGTTTCATCAAGATCGAAGAAGGCTGCTACCTTCGGTTCTCCGCTCACACCTCTAGCCTAACGGTCTAGCTAGGTTTTGCGCACGCCGGTTAGTAAAAACGGTTTGCTAGGGTGGAGGCTATGCAGAACCTAACCACTATTCACCTGATGCGCCACGGGGAAGTTGATAACCCGGATGGGGTCTTATATGGGCGTCTTCCCGGCTATCACCTAACCGATCTCGGCAAGAAAATGGCGCAGATGAGCGCAGAATATCTCTTGGAAAAGGGTGCCTATTTAGAGGCCATCGTTTCCTCTCCTCTAGAGCGCGCGGTAGAGTCTGCAACTCCGGCTTCCGAGCTGTTCGATTTACCTATTCACACTGACAAGCGACTTTTAGAGTCGATGAATATGTTTGAGGGCGAAGTGGTTAACGGTAATCGCGCCGCCCTGTTTCACCCGCGAAACTGGCCGCGTTACCGCAATGTTTTCCGTCCTTCCTGGTGCGAGCCCTATGCAGTCCAAGCCAGCCGGGTTACCGAGGCGGTGCGTTCTGCTCTCCACCTGCCGATTACTGATCCTTCCCGCCTGGGGCGCTCCGCCGATGGCGCTACGATTCGCGAAATTTTAGTGGTGTCTCACCAACTGCCTATCTGGTCTTTCCGCCTGTTTGTGGAAGGGCGCCCGCTAGCGCATATTCCTACCCGACGGCAATGCGCTTTAGCTTCCCTAACTTCTCTTACTTTCTTAGGGGACACCCTAATTAGTTTGGATTATTGCGAACCGGCGGCTCCGCTCCTAGCTCAGGCTTCCGATATGGTGCCGGGGACTTCCGCCGCCGCTTTAAATCAAGGACAATAAACGCGCCCTCAGCGCAAAACACTCGGATTACTGATCTAAAAAGGCTGCCGTCAGCGAGGTTACCTTGAACGTGCGTAGCGCGTTAATCTTCAGCGGAAGGTTTTTCCGGAGGGTTCGCGTCCGGGTTTGCCTCGTCCTCGTCGCTGTCCTGTGCGGAAGAATCTTTCCCGCTGCCAGCAGCCTCCTGACCATTGTCAGAATGCTGTTGATTTTTCGCGGCTCGCCGCAGCGCCTCTTCTTCGGCTTCCCGGGCCAGTTTTTCCCGCCGCATCTTCGCCTCTAAAGAGAACAGAAAATCGGGGTTGTCGTCGGGCGCCTCTGGTATCTCCGGTTCTTGCGAACGGGAACCCTGCCCGCCTCCTCGGAAAACCTCCAGCGGATTGCGGGGAATCTCTATCCTGCCGTCAGCGCTTTCGGCTTTGCTCGCCCAAGAAATCACGATCCACGCTAGTGGCCCGAAAAGCGGTAACACAATAATAATTAACAGCCAAAATGCCCGCGGAAGGCGCCCGGGAAGATCCGATTTATCCGTGCGCAAGCAATCCACTAGCGCGTATACCGCTAGCAGAATCTGTACGAGGGCAATAACTACCGCAGCCATGTTCCCAGCCTAACAACTATAAATTTTTTGGTCTGTCTAAAGACCTTGGAAAGCCCACTGAACCGCTATAGCCAGCCCATACCCCAAGGTGATTTGCCCCACCTGTTTCAGGGTTTTTATCAGGGCTTTCCCGCGGGCGCCTTGCAGCACTTTCATCAGTGGCAAACTCACCCAAATCGCCAGGGCGAGGCCAAACACTAGCGCTTCCCAACGGACACTGAAGGATACTACCCCCAGTACCAACGCCGCATATAGATAGCAGGCAAACAGATAGCGCGAGCCTTTATCCCCTAACTTCACCGCTAGCGTATTTTTTCCGCTCTGGCGGTCTCCGGGAATATCGCGCAGATTATTGACCAGTAACAGGGCGCAAGAAAGCAGTCCGATACCACTAGCCGCTGTCCAGGTGCGCCACGGCAACATCTGGGCATGTACCCAGATAGTTCCCTGCACCGCCAAAAGACCGAAAAAGGCAAACACCATCACTTCGGATATCCCTGGCAGATAGCCGTAAGGATGCTTTCCTCCGGTATAGAACCACGCCGCCAAGGCAGCCAGCACCCCTAGGCCAATCAAACCGTAGCTACCTGCCCAGACACAAAGGGCAATTCCACAAATACCTCCGAAGGCGTAGCAGCTCAAGGCCGCCAGCAGCACCGTACGGGGGGCGGCTAATCCTGCACCCGTCAGGCGTTGGGGACCCACCCGTTTCCCACTCGCATCGGTGCCGCGGATTCCATCGGAATAATCATTGGAAAAATTCACGCCTACCTGGAAGGATAGCGCCACTAACAGGGCTAATACTGATTTTCCTACCGAGGCGTGCCCCAGGCCAATCGCCCCGCCAATCCCCATAATCACCGGCGCCAGAGAGGCGGGTAAAGTTTTCGGCCGGGCGGCTTCAATCCATTGTGAACCAGTTGCCATTACGGCGCAGAGTCCTTTCTATTCGCTATTAATAAACGCTTTTCTAGTTTTTCCAGTAACCAAATACTTTGAAACCGTCAGACTATCTAATCCAGGCTTCCCCAGCGGCTACTCGCCGCATAGCCAGTTGCCGGCAGGCACCGCGATCAACTTTCCCTTGCAGATCGGTAGGGATTTCATCTACGAGGACGAGGGCGCGGGGGGCGTGCGCCCGATCCAGTTGTCCGGTAACCAGAGACCGCACCAGCATCGCCAAATCGGTGGACGGTTCGGATTCATCTTCGGTAGGAACCGTGGCGCTATGAGGACGATCCCCCGCTTCGGGGCGGTTACGGCTCCCCGTGATCTCCGTTGCCGCGATTTCCATTTGTTCTAAATCGCCGTCTAGATCCTCCGGTAGAGATACTGGCTGCGCCGGTGAGGCATCCGGAGCCGGGAGGGCAATGTCGCCCTCTTCGCTAGGGTTAGCAGTTCCCCGCGCTACCTCATAGATTCCAGCCGGCAGTTCCCCGGTTTCGGCGGCGGCCACCACATCCACTTTGGCGCCGCGAATCTTCGCCGCCATCGCGGCCATCGCGGCTTCCAAGGGAGTTAGCTGCGGTTCTGCTTCCTCTTCCGTAGGCAGCCCGGCAAGTTCCCGCACCCGCTCCGGATCAACTTTTACCGGTTTTAACTGAGGAAATAGCGGCTTATCCTCGGTTTTGACCTCCAGGTTATGCCGGGGGTTAAGCAGCTCCTCGGCAACATCGGGTGCCGGCTTAATGACTGCAGTAACCAGAGACCCCCACTTGGGATCTGGCACCCCCACCACTACCACCTGCGCTACCTGCGGTAGATCCTGGATTACCCGTTCCACCAGGGAGGCTTGAATATGCACGCCCGCAGTGGCGATTACATCGCGCATTTTTCCGTCTACGACTAAACGCGGCCCGCGCATATGACCCGCGTCTTTGCTGCGCAGCCAACGCCGCCGTCCGCGTGATACCCATTCCACCTGTCCGGGTTCACCCAGATAACCGGCCATCATACAGATCCCAGATAGCCAAATCCGATCCCCGATAGTGGCCACGTGAACTCCGGCGACTGGTTTACCATCCAGCACGCACAGTCCGCACGATTCGGGGATTCCGTAACCGGGAATAATCTCAAGTCCGGCTTCTTTTGCGGCGCGCACCAAACGATCATGACTAGTCAAACCGGTAACTATCAGCATCGACACCTCGTTAAGGGCAGCGCGCTGGGCAGGAGGAATTTCCAGGAGCTCGGTGAGTTGCTCCTTAGTGATTTGCATATAGATGGGAGCCTGATCTTTTTCGCTGCGATCTTGTGCCCTTTCTACCGCCCGCACCATCTCGAGGGCGCTGGCCGGGGCGGTTTTAGCAGCGATTATGGGCGGAATATTTACCGCGATGGCTCGTGCCAGGGTCATAATGCCGTCAATCTCGGTGACCGGAGCGGTAAGAATCCAGCGTCCTGGCCTCCCTACCGCGGAATTAACTGCTTCCGCCATAGTTTTGATGCTGAGTTGCGAGTAACAAATAACGGCGCCACCTGCTGGTGCCGGCAAGGCTAAGATCGCTGATTCTGGCACCTTCCGCTTGCGGGTTTCATAGTCCGCCAGTCCCCCGGGGCGACCTGCACCTTTGGGAAAGGGGAAAAGCACCCCCGGTTTCTTCAGACGAGCGCGATTGAGATTGGGGGATAAGCCTTCGTCCCCTCCCATTTGTTTAGCTAGCGCGGAAAGCAAAGTGGAGACATCTGCCGAAGAATCAGCTATCGGCAGGTAATGAAAAGGAGAAAAGATTTCCATCGCGACTTCCTGAAAGTTAAGTAATGTCGAATGCTATTCTAGCCTGTCATTAGCTTCGAGTTCTTAAAACTTCGTAACCCAAGATACGCATAAAGCTACAGCCTGTGGCATTTTATGACCTGTAGCACATAAAAAAGATTAGGCTTCTTCCATCTTTTTGCTATACTTATAGGAGCCGGTCGCTCCGGCTATTTTAGGGGAACGTGTGTCAAGATAACCCCTAAACTACAACCTAGAGTCGGTTCCGCATTAGCGCAGGAGGGAGCGCGTGGAACCGACTCTAGGCATTTAAGCTCCCTTATCATTTAGCCGGGAGGCGTCCTATTGTCTTCCGATCAGGGTGCACTTGCTGCGAGGGCGCCTTTCGACACTAACTCACAGATCACGACAGTCGACCTATGGTCACTACTTAATCTGCGCTAATCCAGTAAGATCTCTGCTACTTGGGATAATACCTGGGAGGCGCCACCAGACACCCGCACGTCCGCAAGAGAATCAGCGGCAGTCGACCCGCGGTTGATCACCGCTACCTTGGCGCCGGTCCCCCACGCTTCCCGCAACACCCATAGTCCGGTCAGCACCGCCAGGGAGGTTCCTACTGCCAATACCACGTCGGCTTCTCGCGCCGCCGCGAAAGAACGATCCATCGCTTCACCTGGCAAGGCTTCCCCGAAAAAGACGATTCCCGGTTTAATAATCCCACCGCAGCGCGGACAAGACAGCAGGTTAAACTGGCAAGCACGTGCGGCCTGCTCATCGGCTGCGGCTAGCACTGCCACGTTTTTGGGGTCGGGATCGTCTTTTACGTCCGGATTGAGCTTACGTAGCTCCTGGTCAATATGTTCGCGCGAAAACACTGCTCCGCAGCCTAGGCATTGGACTTCTTCGAAAGTCCCGTGCAGCAGCTGCACATTCTTACAACCCGCTTTGCGGTCTAAGCCATCTACGTTTTGGGTGGCGATACAGTTAATCAGCCCCGCCTCCTCCAGACGCGCTAAAGCTTGATGCCCCGGGGTAGGCTGCAGCCGCGCTACCGTTTTCCAGGTTTCTTGATTACGCCGCCACACCCATTTTTGCCAATAAAGCTCGCCTAAGAACTGATCCATATCGACAGTGGGCATCCCGGAAGAACCGGTGCCGCGATAATCGGGGATTCCCGCATCGGTGGACATGCCGGCTCCCGCGACCACAATCGTTTTCTTCCCCGCCATCAAATCCGCTATAGCCTGGGCTCCCGCTTTTTCTTCCTCAATGAACTCGCTCACGTTTTGCCTCCCGCCCTCAGATTACCCCGTTTAGAGGCAGATTACCGCGGATGCCACCAGCCTTAACAGGTCGCGCCCTTTCCCATAATCCCCAAACTTTGCTGGTTAACTGGGGAAGTTTTAGCTATTGTCAATAGAAGTAACCTATTTGCCTGCTAACCCCGCTACAATTGGGGAAGGCAATTTAGATGCCGTCTGCAAGAAAGGAAGGGCACCGCCGTGAGGCCAGTACATATTCTGATTCTGCTCCTGGTGTTAATCATTGTTTTTGGAGCCTCGAAACTGCCCGACATTGCCCGCAATATCGGCAAATCTGCGAAAGTTTTGAAGTCGGAACTTTCTGATCTCAGCGAAGATGACAATACCAAGCAGGTAGCGGCAGGAACTCAGAACCCGCAGATCCCGGCCACTCCTTCTTCTCAAGCAGCGACGGAAGGTAATGTCCAGACTTCCTCTCCGGAAGTAACTAGCGGACAGTCCGACACTGCGGATCCGCCGGAAACCAAATAGTTCCCTAACCCGATGCCGGGACAAAAAAAGAACAACCCGCAAGCCCGCATGCGGGTAAGCGAACATCTGATAGAACTGCGCAAACGCCTGCTACTGGCGCTGGCAGGGATACTTGTAGCCTCGATTGGTGGCTGGTTCTTAGTTACTCCTACCTTGAACTGGATGCAAGCACCGCTGTTGGCCATTACCGAGCAAGCTCCGCAACTAAACTTTCAGACGATTGGCGCCGCCTTTGATATGCGGATTCAGATTTCGCTTTGGCTGGGAGTATTAATTTCCGCGCCCTGGTGGATTTTCCAAATTGGCGCCTTTATTGCTCCGGGTTTAAAACGCAAAGAAAAAATCTATATTGTCAGTTTTGGTTTAGTAGGGATTTTACTGTTTAGCGGAGGGGCTCTCTCTGGGATATGGGTGATCCCCAAAGCAGTTTCTATCCTTAACTCTTTCACCCCCGACGGATCCTTAATGCTGCTACGGGCAGATTCCTATATCACTTTCTTTATGCGCCTGGTGCTGGCTTTTGGTCTTTCCTGCTTGGCGCCGGAAATCCTGGTGGCGCTGAACTTTATGGGAGTAATGAAAGCAAAAACCATGCTGAAAGGCTGGCGGTGGGCAGTGGTACTAGCCGCGGTGTTTTCGGCGGTCGCCAATCCCCTCCCCACCGCCTGGCCAATGATTTTACAGATGTCGGTATTAATCGGGCTTTATCTGTTGGCAGTCGGAATCTCCGCTATCAATGACTGGATTAAATCCGGAGGTAGCCTGCGCTCTCGCTTCGGTAAGATTTTGCGAAAGCGGAAACATTCCGAGGCTTCCTCCGCTTCTGAGCAATAATAATTATTTGTTATCCGCCAGGATTCTCCTGACCTACGCCCTCGGGAAACAAAGCTCTCGCAAAGTATATCTTCCCTGGTATCGTTAATATTTGAGACGGAGGCGCGACCTTAATCCGGTCGCAGCATGTGAAAGGGGAATCTGATGGCCGGGCACAACAAAAAAGACGACCCAGAAAAGATGGCACAGATGCATCGCTGGTTAGAACAGGTGCGTGCAAACCTGCAATTGGAGGACAATCCGCTGGAAGCGGTGGAATCTGAACTGCTATCCCTAATTGGAACGGTAGCGCATGGTCCTTCCCGTCCGGGAGCACCACTCACTGCCTTTCTTGCCGGATATCTTACTGGTCAGGGCGCTGACGCCAAGAAAACCATTTCCCAACTGCAAGAACTAGCCGATAACTGGCAAGACTAACTACTTAGCATCTGTACACCAGGAATAGAGCCAGGAGGGGTAATGCGCGTCGAATCTGGGGGTGAGGAATCTTCGCCTCGGCTACTTGACCATTGGGGACGGGTAGCCGAAGACCTGCGCCTATCGGTTACCGACCGTTGTAACTTACGTTGCAGTTACTGCCTACCGGAGGACGCCGACACCTGGATTCCCCGTCAGGATTTACTGACTCCGGCCGAGCTCGGCCGCCTTACCCAGGTGGCGCTATCTCTAGGGATTCGTAAAGTCCGTTTAACCGGAGGCGAACCCCTTTTACGCCCCGATTTAGCCGAGATTATCCACCAGATTCGCCAGGCGTTCACGCAGGCGAGCCTGCCTGCTGATATCGCGCTTACTACCAACGCTATCGGTTTAGCTCCCCGGCTAGATTCTCTGGTAAACGCGGGTTTAGGGCGCATCAACATTTCTTTAGACACCTTGGATCCCGGCCGCTATCACGCGCTCGCAAAACGCGACCGTTTTCCCGAGGTGGCCACGGCTCTGGAAAAACTACCCGGTAGCGGCCTAGATCCCGTAAAACTTAACTCGGTGATTTTAGATCAACAGTCCCTAGAGGAAATACCGGATCTAGTTCACTTTGCGCTGCGGCGCGGCTTCCAATGGCGGGCAATCGAGTTCATGCCGATTGGCCCCTTAGGGGATTCGGCTGCGGTGCGCCCCCACGCTCGCGACATTCTCGCACGCCTGCAGGAAAGTTTTTCGCTCACCCCGATTGAAACTGACCCGGCGGCTCCGGCGCGCCGTTGGAACGTGGCAGCCGGCAGCGACCATCCTGCCGGGATTATCGGGGTGATTGCCTCCGAATCCGCGCCCTTCTGCGCCACCTGTGACCGCACGCGCCTGTCTGCTGACGGCAAAGTTTATTCCTGCCTATTTTCTTTATCTTTTGTCGATTTACTTACTCCTCTGCGTCAAGGTGCCTCTAACGACGAGTTGGCTCAGCTTTGGCTAGCTGCCCAGGCAGCTAAGCCTGCCGGTCACCGCGAAATAGCGGCGGCAGGACGCAGAACCTATTCCCTCTCTCAGATTGGAGGCTAAAGCGTGGTTACCGTACGTTTTTTCGCCGGAGCTGCCCAGGCAGCAGGAGTTGATAGCGCTAGTGTTCCGGCAGCTGCCCACCAAACTTTGCGGGAAATTGCCCAAGCTGCCAGCAGTAACAATCTGGCACCGATTCTAGAGGTTAGTTCTTTCCTAGTAGACGGCGCCCTCGCCGATGGCGACACCCCCCTAGGTGAATCCGCCACCAACGGACAGCTAGATGTACTTCCCCCCTTTGCGGGAGGTTAGAAGTTATCCGTCCGAGTGTGCGCGGGGGAGAAGTTTTTCCTCCCGCCCAAAGAATCGAAAAATGACCAAGTCATTTTTCGATTCTTACGCCCGCCTAGCCTGATCGGATAAAACTTCTCCCCCACGCAGGGGGGGTGCTTTCGGTTACCGAAAAGGGAGAAATGCACTTAGCGTGCAGGAGCGGATTTATGCCTAGGGATAAATAAAGAACAAAACCTAAATCATCTTATACGCACCAGCTCACCGATTTACAACTAATTCTTTTTTCGAGACTGGTCAACCTGTCCCTGCACAAGGGTCACGGCTAGGGAAGGATCAAAGATCAGTAGCGGGGGAGTAGATTTTCCCGAGTAGGTGCGGTGGGCATAAGAATTCGGAAAACGCCGCTACGTTTTCCGAATTTCTTGGGCAGGAGGGAGAATCTACTCCCCTGCTCAACTACGACTTTTACCGAGCCAGACCCGGAACTCAGGGACAGTTTGACCAGTGGTTACTTCCATCGGAGAAGTATTGATCCTTCCAGATCGGCACCTGTGCCTTGATCTGGTCAACGATTTCGGCAGTCACTTTGAAGGCGGCGGCGCGATGCGGGGCATCTACCACTACTAGCAGGGCGGTTTCTCCGATTTCTAGCCGCCCGATCCGGTGGCGTACGAAAACCGCATCCAAACCTGCAGCGTTATCCCCCGCTGCCTCTGGGGAAACCGCGCCCTCGCCCTCGGAAAGGCCCAGCTCAATCGCGTCCCGGACGGCTTTAAGCAGAAATTTTTCGGCCTCCGGGTGGGCAGAATAGATCAGGTGGGTCACTCCTTGACCACCGTCATGATTACGGACGCAGCCGTTAAAGACCACGCGCGCGCCACTAGTGGCCGGAATATCCGCTATCGCCGGGGACGAACTGGGATCTGCCAGGGGTTTTTCTGTAACTTTTACATCGAATATCATCTATCACCCTCCTGAAGCGCTCTACCGGTATTGTATAAGGCAGTAGCTAGGGGAAAGGACGCGCATGGTTTTTGAACGAGATCGCCTCACCGCCACTGTGGACGGGATTGGTGAGCGCGGGATTGATTCTTTGCAGGCTGCGCGGATTTTCGTGGTAGGTGCGGGTGGTTTGGGCTCGCCTGCCCTGGCCTATTTGAGTGCCGCCGGGGTCGGCACCTTGGGTATTTCTGATCCCGATCGGGTCGAACAATCGAATCTACAGCGCCAAGTAATCCACCCGGCCTCTAGCTTGGGGCAGGTGAAATCGGTGTCAGCCGCAGCTACTGTCCATGCCTTAAATCCAAATGTGCGGGTGCAATTGGAACCGAAGATCACTGCTGATAATGCCCGCAGTATTATCGGCGCCTATGACTTGGTGATTGATGCGACTGATAATTTTTCCGCGAAATATCTACTTTCGGATACTTGCGCCGAAGTGGGACGCCCGCACCTGTGGGGAACTTTAGTAGCGATGAATTTTCAGATTTCGGTGTTTGCCGAGGGACTTACTTTACGGGATCTATATCCGGCGCCTCCGCCCGCGGGGACTACCCCCACTTCGCGGGTAAATGGCGTGTTGGGAGCGGTTTGTGGGCAGGCCGGATCGATTCTGGCAACGGAAGCTATCAAAATGATTGTGGGAGTAGGCGAGCCGCTGCTTGGAAAGCTCTTAATCGTCGATGCGGGTAGCGGAAAATGGAATGTGGTGCATTTTGGGAACGCAAACCATAGACAAGCAACGGTATCCGGAAAGGATAAATAATTATGAAACCGGTAGATGAATACCTGAACCAGGTGTTAACCCAGGTAAATTCGCTTCCACCTACGGTGATGCCAGTGGCGGAGGCTTTGGGCACCACTTTGGCGGAAGATGTTTTTGCCCGTTTCCCGGTACCACCTTTTACTAATTCCGCTATGGATGGGTTCGCGGTGCGTTCCTGCGATCTTCCGGACGTCCTCGAAAATACGTCGATCCCGGCGGCTACCGGAGCAGAAAAAGGCGCAACGACGCTGCCTGCTGCTACGCCCAGTCGATCCGAATTGCCGAGCGCCCCGGGGGATGATGGAGCCCAAAAAACTTTGCCCTTAACTTTGCCGGTTCAAGCCGATATTGCCGCTGGTGATAATGGGGATTATCAGCTCAGTCCCGGGCATGCTATCCGGATTATGACTGGCGCACGAATGCCGGCTGGCGCCGATACCGTGATTAAAGTAGAGGACACTACCCTGCCGGCTGGCCCCCTTGACCTACCAAAAGAGGTCACGATTGAGCGTTGTCCGCGCGCAGGAGCCAATGTGCGCAAGGCAGGCGAGGACGCCGCCGTGGGTGACCTGGTGTTAGCGGCGGGAACAGTTCTTACTCCCGCGGCACTTTCTTCGGCGGTTTCGATTGGCTATTCAGAGTTACCGGTGTATCGCCGTCCACGAGTAGCAGTAATCTCTACCGGGTTGGAGCTGCGTCCGGCAGGCGCGACCCTGAAGGGAGCGCAAATCCCCGACTCGAATTCGGTGCTGTTAGAGGCGTTGTTGCGCCGCCAAGACGTAGTCGTGTCGGGGGTTTACAGTTCCGATGATGAACCGGAAGTATTTGCAAAAACCTTGCAGCAGGCTGCCCAGGGTGCGGATTTGATTGTCACTACTGGCGGAGTGAGCGCTGGCGCCTATGACGTGGTTAAACAAGTTGGCTTATCGGGAGGTTTAGCGTTTACCAAAGTTGCGATGCAGCCGGGTAAACCGCAGGGGTTTGGCACTATTTCCGCCCCCGATGGTGCCGATGTCTATGTGGCAACTTTGCCGGGCAACCCGGTCAGCGTGTTTGTATCTTTCCACGTATTCGTGCGTCCGGTTCTGGCCGCTCTATCTGGCAAAGAGGGGCGCGTGGCGCTGCAGACTCGCGCCGCCACTACTACCGTGGCCTGGAAGTCCCCTGCCAGTAAACGACAGTTCGTGCCGGTACATTTGACCGAGGCAGAGCGGGTCGGCGATACCCCCACGGTTACTCCGACTCACCGCCTGGGGGCACGTTCGCACTTTGTGGCTTCCCTGCATCAAGCGAATGCGCTGGCAATCATACCGGAGGACGTAACCGAAGTGGAGCAATGGAGTCTGGTAGATGTGTTGCCCTGTTAGGGACACCTTTATAGCACCAGAGAGCGATCCGGGCACCAGGAAAGAAGGAACAGTTATGGAAGACCAAGACGCACAACATTTACCCCATTTAAACGCGTCTGGACAGGCACATATGGTGGATATTACTGGCAAGCAACCCACGGTGCGCGAGGCGCGGGCGCGCGCTTTTGTGCAGTGTTCACCTAAGATCATGGCGGCTTTGCGAGCTGGCGAAGTCCCGAAAGGGGATGCCTTAGCGGTGGCGCGTATCGGCGGAATCGCGGCCTCCAAACGTACCCCCCTGCTGCTACCTTTGGCGCACCCGATTGGGGTGCATTATTGCGCGGTGGATATCCGCCTGGCTGAGGACGGAGTTGAGATCCTCGCTACCTGCCGCACTGCTGACCGCACCGGAATCGAGATGGAGGCACTCACCGCTGCCTCCGTCGCCGCTTTAAACCTGATTGACATGGTGAAAGGGGTAGACAAAATGGTCTCTATCCGCGAATGCTATGTCCTGGAAAAACGTGGCGGACGCTCGGGAACTTGGGTGCGTCCGGGATGCGAGCAAGAAGCGGCAGCTAAGGAAGTTGATCATGGCTAGTTCACCACAGTACCTAAATGGAGTGATTGTGCTGGCAGGTGGGACTGGCGAACGTCTAGGCGGGCGCAGTAAACCTAATCTACTGATTGCCGGGGATCGCCTCATCAGCTGGACTTTGTCTTTTTTGCCGCCAGTTCCCACCGTGGTGGTGGCTCCCGAGGAGGTGGAGGTTCCCGAGAAAGTTTTCCTCACTATGGAGGAACCTCCGGGCTCGGGACCGGCAGCCGGGATAGTTGCGGGCTGGCACCGTTTAGCTGACTCGTTCGTGTTTTCGCCCTCCGATATTATCGGGGTTTGCCCCGTGGACGCTCCCCTGTCGGGGTTTGCCTTGCGGCAGCTGGCAAGGCATTTACAGGAAACTAATGAGGACGCAGCCGAAAAAGAAAAAATACTCTTAGGCCAGGTGGGGGACGTTACCCAATATGTTCTGGGGGTCTTTACCGTGCGAGCGCTGATGGAGATGGCGCGGGCGAAGCCCTTAAATCGCTCGGTGCGCGGGGTGCTAGGTGAAATCGGGTTTGCCACCCGCGAGATTTCCCCGGATTATGCCCACGATGTGGATACGCCGGCAGATATCGCCCCGGTAACCGAGTTACTACGCATTTCCCGCTAGCTAATCCAGGGGGAAGGCGGCGGGATCTAGCTGCTCTAATAGGTGGGGCAAGAGCGGACCGAGGACGCTCAGGGTGTCGCGGACTCCTCCCCGAGAGCCGGGCGCATTGGCCACGATGGCACCCGCGGCGCCCCGAGCGGTAATTCCCACCAGGGCTCGCGAAAGCGAAGCAAGAGGAGTGGCTTTTAAACCCTGCTGACAGATTTGCCAAGCAATCCCGTCCAGGCGTGCCTCCAGCAAGGGGGCAGTGGCCTCCGGTGTCAGATCCCGTTCGGTGATCCCGGTACCTCCGGTAGTGATTACTACCCGCGCGCCCTCGGCAATAGCGGCGCGAATTTCATTTTGGACGGATTCGATTCCATCGCTTACTACCCGCACTCGATCTACATCGATTCCGTACCCAGCCAGCAGTTCTTGCGCGAGCGGCCCCGACTTATCTGGACGTTCTCCGCTTTTACAACGGTCTGAAACGGTTATCACCGCACCTGCGGCGCGACCACGTAATTTTTGCAGTTTTTTCTCATTTAAATGTGCATGCGGATCTACTGACAAGGCGAAATCCTCCTACCAATTACGCAAACCAAAACTTGCGATTACCTGGATATTTTCCCTAAGACCGGGCTAGTATCACCGATAAAAATACCGCTTTAACCTGCAGATATTATCCAAAAACATCATAACACGTAAAAGTCAGAAAAAATCTGACAAGCTAGTAGCATTACCCAGTATCGAAGGAAGTTTTTAGCTATGGAAGCTGCAAAGAAGTCTAAGTAAGTACTTTCTGACTGGGAACCGAACAACCCGGATAAATGGAATTCTGGTCTTGCCTGGCGCACCCTGGCAATTTCCACCTATTCCCTAATCCTGGCCTTCACCGTATGGTTCCTGGTCTCCGCAATCGCCCCTAAACTGAATGAGATAGGATTCGACCTCACCAAGGCGCAGCTTTATTGGCTGACCTCGATGCCCGGTCTGTCCTGCGGGTTCTTGCGTTTGATCTATACTTTCTTGCCGCCCATCGTGGGTACCCGCAAACTGGTGGGCTGGTCTTCAATCCTCTATATGATTCCCATGTTGGGATGGTTCTTTGCGGTACAAAACCCGAACACCCCCTATTGGTGGCTACTAGCTTTAGCCTTCATGTGCGGAATTGGGGGCGGTTCCTTCTCTGGCTACATGCCTTCCACTGGATATTTCTTCCCCAAGCGACTTTCGGGGACTGCTTTGGGACTGCAAGCCGGGATCGGCAACTTGGGGATGTCGATCATTCAGCTGGTCGGCCCGCTGCTAATGGGATTCTCGTTATTTGGCCTCACCTGGATGAGCCCCCAGCAGACCGCAGACGGGGCAAGTATTTGGGTATCTAACGCCGCAATCTTCTTCGTACCCTGGTGCATCGTGGCCGCCATCTTGTCGTTCACTCTGCTACGTGACGTACCGATTAAAGCCAATATTCGCCAGCAGCTCGACATCTTCAGCAATGCCAACACCTGGTACATGACGGTGCTGTATGTGATGACCTTCGGACTATTTTCGGGTCTCTCGGCAGTGTTCGGTCTGCTAATTAATGACAATTACGGCGCCGAGTCCCCCCTGAAACTGGCGGTCACTGGCGCCTCCTTCGCCTTCCTGGGGCCGCTGATTGGTTCAGTGGTCCGCATGGCCTGGGGGCCTTTCTGCGACAAAATGGGCGGAGCGATCTGGACTTTCATTTCTGGAGTGGGCATGGCGGTTACTCTGGCCATTGCCGGCTTCTACCTAAGTAATCCCCACGGCATGAGTGACTTTTACGGTTTCCTAATCGCCATGCTGGTGATGTTCTTCTTTGCTGGCCTGGGCAATGCCGGTACCTTCAAACAGATGCCGATGATTATGCCCGCCCGCCAAGCAGGCGGCGCCATCGGATTCACTGCCGCGGTAGCCTCCTTCGGCCCCTTCGTGGTGTCGGTAGCCCTCACCATGATTTCTCCGACGGTCTTCTTCTATGGCTGCACCGTCTTTTGCATTATTGGATCGGCGCTTTGCTGGTGGCAGTACGCTCGCAAGAACGCTCCCTTCCCCGGATAACCAATTATTCCCGAGGGCGCAGCCTCGTCCTCGGGAGCAAAACTTAGTAAGCACAAAACTCAAAGGAAAATAAAATGGCTGGTTCTTCGTTATTAAAACTAGGTGCGAAGCTTAGGCGCGGGCAGGTAAGCCAGGATGCTCGCCAAATGTTCCTGGTCGGAGGGCGCGAAGCGGATGCGTTCTACCGGCAACGTTTCAGCCATGACAAGGTGGTGCGCTCTACTCACGGGGTGAACTGCACCGGTTCTTGCTCCTGGCGAGTATTCGTAAAAGATGGGCTGATCACCTGGGAGGCGCAGGCAGTGGATTACCCCTCTACCGGCCCGGATATGCCCGACTATGAGCCCCGCGGCTGTCCGCGCGGCGCCGCCTTCTCTTGGTACGAATATTCCCCCACCCGGATTCGTCATCCCTATGTGCGTTCAGTGCTGCTAGATGCCTACCGCAAAGCGAAGCAAACCCATCCTGACCCGGTAGAGGCCTTCCGGGCAGTCGCTTCGGATCCGGTAGCCTCCGCCGCCTATAAATCGGCGCGCGGCAAAGGGGGCATGGTGCGTACCAGTTGGGAGGAAGCCCTAGAAATCGTAGCCGCCGCCAATGTGGCCACCATTAAAGACTACGGTCCGGATCGGATCGCCGGATTCTCGGTGCTCCCCGCCATGTCGATGGTTTCTTTCGGTGCCGGTGCCCGTTACTTGCAGTTAATTGGCGGGGTAAACCTATCTTTCTATGACTGGTATGCAGATCTTCCGGTCGCCAGCCCCCAGGTATTCGGAGATCAAACCGATGTTCCCGAGGCCGGAGACTGGTTTAACTCCTCCTACCTACTAGTTTGGGGTTCTAACCTGCCGCTCACCCGCACCCCGGATGCGCACTTCATGACCGAGGCGCGTTACCACGGACAAAAGATGGTGTCGATTAACCCCGACTATTCCGATAACACCAAGTTTGCGGATGAATGGCTGCGGGTTAATCCCGGTACCGATGGAGCGCTAGCTACGGCGATGGGACACGTGATTCTAAACGAGTTCCACGTGGGTAAACAGTCTCCCTATTTCTTGGACTATATGCGTAGCTATACTGACTCCCCCTTCCTGGTAAAGCTAGAAGAAACCCCCGAGGGGCTGGTGCCGGGCAAATTCTTAAGCGCCGCTGATGTGTCTAGCCTGCCGGCAGAAGTTAAAGATAAACCCAAACCAGAGTTCCGTTTCCTAGTGATGGATGCCGATGGCAGCGTGAAGGATCCGGGTGGCACCTTGGCTGACCGTTTCACTCCGGAAGGTAAAGGTCATTGGAACCTAAAGATGGAGGGGGTAAACGCCCAGCTCAGCCTCTATCAAGAGGGCGGGGAAAGCGCTGAAATTACCCTGCCCCGCTTTGACCTGGTGGCCGGGGAAAACAAAGGTAGCTCCGTGGGTGCTGGCACGATTAACCGGGGGGTGCCAGTCCGCAAGGTTGACGGGCACCTGGTGACCACGGTTTACGATATTTTGCTAGCTCAGTACGGAGTCAAACGTGCCGGTCTCCCGGGCGTTTGGGGCGAAGATTATCAGGATTCCTCCAACCCGGGCACCCCGGCATGGGCAGAAGAGATCACCGGGGTGCCGGCTAATGCCACTATCCGGATTGCCCGCGAGTTCGCGCAAAATGCCCTCGATTCTAAGGGGCGCAGCCAGATTATTTTAGGCGCGGGCACTAACCATTATTTCCACTCTGACCAGATTTATCGCACTATCTTGGCGCTGACTTCGATGTGCGGCACTCAAGGGGTTAACGGTGGCGGCTGGGCACACTATGTTGGTCAGGAAAAGGTACGCCCAATTACCGGCTGGACGCAATACTCATTCGCCTTGGACTGGCAACGCCCGGCGCGACAAATGATCTCCACCGGTTTCTGGTATTTAACCACTGACCAGTGGCGTTATGATTCGCTGACCACCGACCGCTTAACTTCGCCTGCGTCTGTGGCCTCAGTACCCAAGCAAAACATTGCGGATTCTTTACTGGAAGCTACTGAACGCGGCTGGATGCCCGCATATCCCCAGTTCAATCGATCTTCTTTGGAGCTGGGGCGGCAAGCGCAAGAATCCGGGCAAAAACCCGCTGACTACGTGGCCGCACAGCTCGCTGCCGGAAAGCTAGAGTTCGCGGCGAAAGATCCGGATAACCCGGTGAACTACCCGCGCGTCCTCTTTAACTGGCGTACTAATCTGCTGGGGTCTTCCGCCAAAGGTACCGAGTTCTTCTTACGCCATATGATCGGGGCCGATAACGATGTCCAGGCCGAGGAAGTACCGGAAGACCAGCGTCCTCGTAACGTGCGTTGGCGCGAGCAGGCCGCGAAAGGCAAGCTGGATTTGGTGGTGACTGCGGATTTCCGCAACACTTCTACCACTTTGCATTCTGACGTTTTGCTGCCAGCTGCCACCTGGTACGAGAAACATGACCTGTCCAGCACCGATATGCATCCCTATGTGCATACCTTCAACGCCGCGATCCTGCCGCCTTGGCAGGCGCGCACCGATTTCCAGTTGTTCCAAGATTTAGCGCAGTTGGTCTCCAAGATGGCAGGCAATCACCTGGGCACCCAACTAGATCTCCTGGCGGCTCCTTTGAACCACGACAGCCCGGATGAGCTGGCTAATCCCGCGGGGGTAGTTATTCCCCGCGAGGAATGTGGCTGGGTGCCGGGAGTCAATATGCCAAAGATTATTCCCATCGAGCGCGACTACACCAAGATTGGAGAGAAATTTAATTCCCTCGGTCCGGTTATCGAAAAAATGGGGATGGGCACCAAGGGAGTACCTTTCACCCCGGATAAAGAGCTGCGGGAAATGCGCGAACAGTTCGGAGAAATCGAGACTGCGATTGGCCCGCGTCCGCGCCTAGACACCGACCAGATTGCTGCCGAGTTCATTTTGAAGTTCTCGGGCACCACCAATGGACGCCTCGCCACCCAGGGCTTTAAGACCCTCACCGATAAGGTGGGCGCCGCTGGAGATATGACCGAAATGTCGCGCGGACACGCTGATTACCAGATCACTTTGACGGATGTGCAACAGGCTCCTAAGACAGTGGTTACTTCCCCCGAATGGTCAGGCAGTGAGCATGGAGGGCGGCGTTACACTGCGTTTAGCCAAAACGTAGAGTACCTCAAACCCTGGCACACCCTCACTGGCCGGATGCACTACTACCTGGATCACGATTGGATGTGTGCCTACGGAGAATCCCTGCCCACCTATCGTCCTCCGCTGGATTTGCATCACCTGTTTGGAGAACCCGCACCGGGCATGGTGCGCGGGGATGGCACCCCCAGCGCCGAGGTCGCAGTCCGCTACCTCACTCCTCATAACAAGTGGGCGATTCACTCCCAGTATTTCGATAATCTCTATATGCTTACTCTCGGCCGCGGCGGGCAAACCGTGTGGATGTCGCCGCAGGATGCGGCCAAGATCGGGGTGCGCGATAACGAATGGATTGAGGCCCATAACCGCAACGGAGTGGTTAGCGCCCGCGCAATTGTGTCCCACCGGATCCCGGAGGGAACCGTATTTATGTATCACGCACAAGAACGGATTGCCCACACTCCGCTTAACCAGTCAACCGGTAAACGGGGCGGCACCCATAACTCTCTGACCCGCATCTTTATTAAACCAACCCACTTGTTGGGCGGCTATGGGCAGTTCTCGTACGCCTTCAACTACACCGGTCCTACCGGCAATCAACGCGACGAAGTCACCTATATTCGTCGCCGCAGCCAGGAGGTGGAGTTCTAAATGTCAGTGGCAGTTTGCATTTTCTCTAAAGGAGACCAGTCATGAAAGTAATGAGCCAAGTGGTCATGGTTATGAACCTGGACAAGTGCATTGGTTGCCACACCTGCTCGGTGACCTGCAAACAGGCCTGGACTAACCGTACCGGCACTGAATATATGTGGTTCAACAATGTGGAGACCCGCCCCGGACTCGGTTATCCGCGCACCTGGGAAGACCAGGAAAAGTGGAAGGGCGGTTGGCGGCGCACGGCCTCCGGCAAGTTAGTTCCGCGTTCTGGGGGGAAACTAGCACAACTGGCTAAAATTTTCGCCAACCCCAATATGCCGCAGATAGACGATTATTACGAGCCCTGGACTTATGACTATGACAAGTTGTTGTCGGCTCCGGCGGGTTCTAAAGCACTACCGGTGGCGCAGGCGCGCTCCCAGATGAGCGGCAAGCCTCTAAAGAACATTGAGTGGGGGCCGAACTGGGATGACAACCTGGCCGGATCTACCGAAACCATGCAGGATGACCCCGTCCTAAAAAAGATGAACCAGCAGGTAAAAGCGGATCTCGAGAATTCGTTTATGTTCTACCTGCCGCGGATTTGTAACCACTGTTTGAACCCCACTTGCGTTTCTGCCTGCCCCTCGGGAGCGATGTATAAACGCACCGAGGACGGGATTGTCCTAGTTGACCAGGACGCTTGTCGTGGTTGGCGGATGTGTGTTTCGGGTTGTCCCTATAAGAAGGTTTACTTCAACCATAAGAGCGGCAAAGCCGAAAAATGCACCCTCTGCTACCCCCGGATTGAGGCCGGTGACCCCACGGTTTGCTCTGAAACCTGTGTAGGCAGGCTGCGTTACCTGGGGGTTATCCTCTATGACGCGGATCGGGTCAGCCAAGCGGCGGCAGTCAAGGAGGAAACCGATCTCTACCAGGCGCAGCGTGATGTAATGTTGGATCCGACCGATCCGGAAGTGATTGCGGCTGCGCGGCAAAGCGGGATTCCGCAGTCCTTTATCGACGCCGCTCAAAATTCCCCGGTCTATAAGCTGATCGTGGAATATTCTCTGGCATTGCCCCTGCACCCCGAGTTCCGCACCCTGCCGATGGTTTGGTACATTCCCCCACTATCGCCGGTAGTAGAGGCAGTAACTGCTTCGGGAGCTGATGGGGAGAACCACAAGGTTCTGCTGACCGCCCTCGCCACTATGCGCATTCCTCTGGAATACCTAGCAGACCTGTTCTCCGCCGGGGATCCGCGACCGGTGGAGCGCTCCTTGCGACGCCTAGCAGCTATGCGTTCCTATATGCGCGACATTAATCTGGGCGATCAGCCGAACCCGGAAATCCCGGCTGCGGTAGGCATGAGTGAAGAGCAAGTAAAAGCCATGTACCGTCTGCTATCGATTGCTAAATATAAAGATCGCTACGTTATTCCCACCACCCATCCGGAAACTGCCCGCACCCCCAGTGAATATATTTGTCCGGTGGGTCAGGGCGCATCCTCCGGCAAAGTCCCGGTGGAAATCGGGAGGGCACCGCGGTGAGCGCTAAGGTTTCTTTTATTCCTAGCCGGCAGGAGGCGCCCCCGATAAGTGCGGTGGCACTCGCGCCGGAGCAGCGTTCGGCTGCCTTTATGGCTTGCGCGCTGCTCCTGGATTACCCCGGCGATAACTTTGAGGAGATCTTGTCCCAGGTAAAGACGGAAGCTGAACTCTTACCCGAGGAGATCGGTCGCGAACTTGGAGAGTTTTGTTCATGGGCCCGCCTGCGGGGAGTACGCGGAGTCCAAGAGGACTACGTGGAGACTTTTGACCGCAAACGTCGCTGCGCCTTGGAGCTTACCTATTACGCCACCGGAGATACCCGGCAACGCGGAATCGCGCTGACGGTGTTCTCGGATTTATTTAGCGCCGTAGGTTTCGAGCCTCCCCACCGTGAATCGCTACCTGACTATCTACCGCGGGTTTTAGAGTTGGCCGCCCGCTGTCAGGGCGAAGATTTGTCCTTAGTCTTAGGCGCAATCGCGGCCAGCCGCGAGGGGATCGAAGTGCTGCACGCTGCGCTGTGCTCGCTAGATTCCCCCTGGCAGAAAGTGGTCGCTGCCCTACGCATGGTATTGGGGGAAGCCGATAGGGAAACTACTGAGCGCATGGAGCGTCTAATCCGTCAAGGTCCGCCTACCGAATTGGTGGGCTTGGATGACAGTAATAACTTGCCGTGGCCGCAATTAGCCCCGGTTCAATCAGACAGCGCGAGCGAAGGGTGAAGTAATGGACGTGTTGTTTTGGGGAGTATTTCCCTATATTTGCATTACGCTGCTAGTTGGCGGTCTCATTTGGCGTTACCGCTCTGACCAGTATGGATGGACTTCTGAGTCCTCGCAGTTGCGAGAAGCTAAAATCCTGCGAATGGCTTCTCCTCTATTCCATTTCGGGATCCTGTTCGTGCTGTTGGGACACTTTATGGGGCTGATTATCCCCGACTGGATGACCGAAGCTATGGGGGTCTCTCAGCATCAATATCACCTGCTAGCTACCGTTGGGGGTACCGTGGCAGGGATTGCGGCGCTAGTGGGTTTTATCGGTTTGCTGTGGCGGCGTTTCGTTAACCATTCGGTGCGGTTCGCTACTACCGGTCGTGACCTGGTTGCCTACATTTTCTTGGCTATCCCCCTGGCGCTGGGAGCAATAGCAACTGCTGTCAACCAGCTCTTTGGAGCTGATGGCGGTTACAACTACCGCAAAACCATTTCGGTGTGGCTGCGATCCCTGTTCATGCTGCAGCCGCGAGTAGATTTAATGGCGAATGTACCCCTCAGCTTCAAACTGCATATCATTGCGGGGTTGCTCCTACTGGCAGTATGGCCCTTCACCCGCCTGGTGCACGTACTTTCCGCTCCGGTGGGTTACGTTACCCGTCCACCGATTGTGTATCGTTCCCGCCGCCCGGCTCCCGCGGCTAGCCCAGAAAAGCCGGGTTGGGCTCCGGTGCGGGCTACTGTCGCCGGCGGTGAGGACGCTGGTGGGGCGCCCGCCCAGGGGGCTTAAATCAGATCACTTTCCCGAGGGCGTCGGTTCGCTTTTTGCGCAAGCCGGCGCCCTCGATGCGTCCTATCTTTAAAGATTTCCACCTTCGCCAGTCGGTTTTACCTAAGCTTTAACACCTGAATCTATTTTTGCTATTAGCACTTTCTTCCCTTTTATTTCCGCATTACCCCAATTTTTCAGGTATTTTTTTCGTATCTGCGATAGTCTAGTTTTATGCCAAATTATCGTATCTCTACTATCGCCAACCTGCTGGGGGTCAGTGATGACACCATCCGCCGTTGGCTCGATGAAAACCTAATCAAAGCGGTTAACGGATCTGGTCCCAAGCGGGTAGACGGAGTCTCAGTAGCGCGTTTCCTTGAGGAGCGTCCCGCCGGGGGACTCCTGGGGGTGGAACCCACCGAATCAATCCGTAACCATTTCCAGGGGCTAGTGGTTGCTCTTAAGAAAGGCCAGGTGATGAGCCAGGTCGATCTGCAATGCGGATCCTACCGGGTGGTTTCCTTGGTTTCTACCGAAGCGGTAGAAGAACTGAACTTAGAGGTTGGTTCAGTAGCTAACGCCCAGGTAAAAGCCACTAATGTTTCGGTACAACTTCCCGAGGGAGGAAAACTGTGAAAAAATTTCGGCTTGTTGCCCTGGCTGCAGGGCTTGCCTTAGCATTAGGTGCCTGCTCGGCCTCCGGGGGCACTAAGGCCACAGAAAGCAAGACTCCGGCAGAAAAAACCCAGTTAACGGTGTTCGCTGCCGCCTCCCTGAATAAAGCCTTCCCGGAAATCGTAGAGAAGGTACTGAAAAAGTCCAACCCGAATATCGAAGTAAAGTTCTCTTTCGAGGGTTCATCTACCCTGGTAGATCAGCTAAAGAACGGCGCGGCGGCCGACGTGTTTGCTTCTGCGGATGAAAAGAACATGACCAAAGCGACCGATGCGGATCTAGTTACCGATGTCAAGCCTTTCGCTTCTAACACTTTGGCGTTAATCGTCCCCCAGGGGAACCCCGCCAAGATCACCGGGCTAGATGCCTCTTTGGAGGGCAAGAAACTGGTGGTGTGCGCCGAGGGCGTACCCTGCGGTAACGCTACAAAGGAACTACAGGAAAAGCTGCGGGTCACCCTCAAACCCGCCTCTGAGGAACAGAAAGTTACCGATGTACGCGGCAAAGTGGAAAGTGGAGAAGCCGATGCGGGACTGGTTTACCAGACCGATGCCTTGGCCGCTGGAGACAAAGTGGAGATTATCAAAGTTGATGGCATCGAGCAGGTAGTTAACGCCTACCCGATTTCTTTGGTGAAAGCTTCCAAGAACCAAGAAGCCGCCAAGAAATTTATCGATGCTGTGCTATCCGACGAGGGGCTAAAGATCCTAGAAAATTACGGTTTCTCTGCTCCGCTGTCACAAGATAAGAACTAAAGCTCCCCTTGCGTAAATCTTTCGGTGCTAAGCAAGCGGCGGGATCCCCAGCTTGGCTGGCCGGCCCCGCCGTATTAGCGTTACTTTTCCTGCTGATACCTTTCGGTGCCTTAGTAATGCGGGTACATTGGGGACAGATCCCCCAATTGCTGGCCACTACCGAAAGCCAAGATGCCCTCTGGTTATCCTTAAAAACCTGCCTGATTTCTACCGGGCTGTGTATCGTTTTTGGGGTGCCCCTAGCGCTTTGGCTTTCCCAGGCACGCAACAGTTTCTTTCCTCGCCTGGTGCGCACTATCGTCACCCTCCCGATGGTGTTACCCCCGGTAGTTGCCGGTTTAGTATTGCTAATCACCTGGGGACGCATGGGGATTTTAGGATCAAAACTGGATCTTCTAGGGATTCAGATTGGTTTCACCACGTTGGCGGTGGTTATCGCCCAAACTTTCGTGGCGATGCCCTTTCTGATTACTTCCCTCGAGGGCGCGCTACGCACTCGCGGTTTCCAATATGAGGCCGCTGCCAGGGGTTTAGGAGCTTCTCGCACCCGTACCCTGCTGCAAGTAACTTTGCCACTTTCCGCCCCGGCGATTGTTTCTGCAACCGCTTTAGCGTTTTCGCGTTGCCTGGGAGAGTTCGGGGCGACGATTACTTTTGCCGGTTCTCTCCAAGGAATCAGCCGGACTTTACCCCTAGAGGTCTATCTGCAACGAGAAACCGATACCGACTTGGCGCTTTCCCTATCGTTAGTGATCATTGCCTTGGCAATTGTGATGGTGGGCGGTACCCAGATGCTTTCCGACTATTGGTATTCGCGCCTGATGGGGCGACACCAGCAAAGTGCAACTACCGGAACCGTGGGTGCGATTAGTGGCTTATCGAAGAAAAAGAAACCGGAAAAACCAGCCGGACCCGGGGTGCATTTAGATGCGAAAATCACGGTGCGACACTTGGACGTGGATTTAGATTTTGCTCCCGGTTCTGCCACTGCCCTGCTCGGTCCGAATGGAGCCGGAAAATCTACGATTATTTCTCTGCTGGCAGGTACCTTAGTGCCCGATTCCGGCTCCCTTAAATGGAGCGTGAATCAACCCCGGATAGTACTCCTCGCTCAAGACCCCGCCCTATTTCCAAATATGTCCGTGCTCCGGAACGTAGTTTTTGGGCTGCGTTGCCTGGGGATTGATACGAATCGCGCCGAGCAGTTAGCCCGCACCCAATTGGCAGCTGTAGGTATGCAGACTCTGGAGAGGCGCCGTCCCAACCAACTTTCCGGGGGTCAGAAACAGCGGGTAGCTATTGCCCGCGCCATGGCGATTGAACCGGATGTGGTGCTACTGGATGAACCGATGGCCTCCCTGGATGTGGAAGTGGCCGATCAGTTGCGGCTGTTACTGCGCGAACGTATTGGGGGAGCCACCACTATCCAGGTAACCCATGATCTCACTGATGTAATTGCCCTCGATTGCCAGGTAGTAGTGCTAAAGCGGGGACAGGTTACCCAGCGCGGTTATTGGCGGGATCTGTTCGAGGAAACTCAGGATCGTTTCTTGCAACAGCTAACTCGTAAAGCCCAGCTAGATAACGTTATTAAATAGGTTTTGTTTTTAACCGTTGAATAGTCACCGCTTAGGTAAACGCGGTGATGAAAACCGGGTTACTTCCCTGTTGTCAGCAATAGGTAAGCTAACAGCTATGAGCACTTCCCATCCTGCCGAGGATTCTCAGGGAGAACCGTCTTTTCAGCACTCTTCACCGTTTAGCAAGGAGGCGGTCCCGACCCCGATAACTGCCGAAGATCGTTTAATCGCCGATTTTACTGCCGGCCTGCAGGCGCACAGCCGGGTACTGGTGGGATCGGGAGATGATTGCGCGCTTTTAGCTCATCCCGATTCTCGCTCCGTAATTTCCACCGATGTGCTGGTAGAAGGGATACATTTCCGTCGCGACTGGATGAGCCTGGAACAAATCGGGCGACGCGCCGCCGCCCAGAACGCCGCCGATATTGCGGCAATGGGGGCGAGTGCCCACAGCGCCGTTGCCGCGGTAACCATTCCTAAAGACATAGGTAAAGCCGAGATTAACGCCCTCGCTACCGGGCTGGCAAAAGGATTGGAAAGCTACGGATATGCACTGGTAGGAGGGGATCTATCTTCCGGACCGTGTCTGCAAATAGCGGTGACGGTGATTGGGGATCTGCAAGGGCGCCCTCCCCTCTTACGCTGCGAAGCGCAAGCCGGTGACCTGGTTTATTTCGCGGGCAATCTGGGGGATTCTGCTGCCGGTTTAGCACTGCTAGAACGCTTCCAGAGCCCCCAGAAAGCGATTAATGCCCCGACCCTAACCGCACTGCGCGACCTCGCCACAGAGGCGTTATCCCACTACCAGGTGCCACAGGTACCTGCCGAGCTCGCGCCGAAGCTAGCTGAGGCGGGAGCCCACGCCCTGATGGATGTGTCTGATGGGCTTAGCCGCGATGGCGCTAAGATAGCGGCGGCTTCTGGGGTAGTGCTTAATTTATTCCGCTCCCGCTTAGAAAAATATACCCAGCGTCTTGCCGGCTTGGCAGATTTCTTGGACGCCAATTGTTGGGATTGGGTTTTAGGGGGAGGCGAAGACCATGGCCTACTGTGCACCGCTCCTGCTGGATTATCGGTTCCCGGTTTTACTGCTATCGGGGAAGTATTACCCGCTAAGTGCGCGGCTACGATTGCGACCACCACAACCAAGGATGCGGACAGTATTGACCGGGATGCGCAGGACTCGCGGCAACTGTACCTGTTAGTTGATGGCAAGCCTTACGATCAGCAAGGTTGGGATCATTTTTCTGCTTGAAACAAAGATTGCGTGGAAATAACCGAAAATGGTGGCTCCGACCGGCATCGATCCGGTGACCTTTCGATTTTCAGTCGAACGCTCTCCCAACTGAGCTACAGAGCCTGGGGTCCTAAAAAGACCTGCGACCCAGACGGGACTTGAACCCGCGACCTCCGCCGTGACAGGGCGGCGCGCTAACCAACTGCGCCACTGGGCCTTATTCATTTTTCTTCCACCTTTCGGCGGATCGTACCCCCAACGGGATTCGAACCCGTGCCGTCGCCGTGAAAGGGCGGTGTCCTAGGCCTCTAGACGATGGGGGCCTTGCGGCCTGGCCTAAAGGCCTCGGCTCAGACTTGAATAAGCTTACCGGCATTTAGTCACTAAAGGCAAAGCGTTAGCCTATGAAGCCTCTCACAACTGAGGTTTACCGCGGTTTTTAAGGGTTCAATGACTGCATTTTTTGCCGGTGAAACGTAGTCTAGGAATATGCAGCTGCAACCTTTAGGCAAGTCCTCATCAGATGAAACCGTCGAACAAGTATTTGACTGGTTAACCAGTCTTGCCGGCATGGGCGTGGGGGTGCTGGCGGGTTTTGTCCTAGCTTTGATTGCTATCGGAATTTTAAAACTGCTGGCTAAGCGGCAACCGCTCACGCAATTACTACTCAATCGCGTCACCCGCAGCCTCTTTTTCACCCTGATGATCCTGGGAGCCTATCTCGGCTGGAAATACACTACTTCTGGCCTAGAGATTTCCAGCTCTACCGGGATTGGCCGCTTCAGCCAGGGACTGCTGATTGCGGTGATCTTGGCATTCACTTTCTTGACTACCCGTATTTGCTATCTCATCGAGGACGTAGCGGTAAATGCTAACCGCGAAAAACCGTCGCGCAACCGCTCGAAAATGCTCACCCAAGCACAGGTGATTCGGCGGGTCCTGCAAGCGGTGGTAGTGGTAGTGGGTATCGCCAGCGCGATTTTAACTTTCCCATCTGCCCAGGTGGCGATGAGTTCTATGCTGGCCTCGGCTGGCGTGGCTTCTATCGTGGCAACTTTAGCTGCCCAATCGACTCTGGCAAACGTTTTTGCGGGAGTGCAAATGGCGCTTTCAGATGCTCTCCGGGTCGGCGACAAAGTGCAAGTTCCGGGCTTAGATGGCAAGAAAGAGCTGGGCACGGTAGAAGAGATTACCCTCACCTACGTGGTGCTTAATCTCTACGATGAACGCCGCATGATTGTGCCTTCCACCCACTTCACCCAACAAAAGTTCGAGAACTGGACCCGCAAGCACACCCAACAAGTGGGAATGGTGGAACTTTATCTTGACTATTCCGCACCTATTGATTCCATCCGCGCCCAAGTGGACCTGCTGCTGTCTGGCACGGAACTGTGGGATGGGCGCAGCGCCAGCGTGGATGTCTCTGATATGAACGATGATTGCCAGACTGTGCGCATTTCGGTGTCTGCCGCCGATAGCTCTGATTTATGGACACTGCGCTGCTACCTGCGCGAACAACTGATTCAGTGGTTGGTGAAAGAGGTTCCTTGGGCGCTGGTTTCCCGCCGGATTCAACCGCAAGAAGTCCGCTACCTCAGCCGTGATCGTTCTGATGAAGAAGTTCATCGCTTGGCTCGCAAATTAGTGGGCGAAAATGATTTGCAGAAAGGTTAAACGATGAATGAATTTGACCCTCGCACCGCCAGTGAATCCGATTGGCGAGCCCGACTAGACGCGAACGAGTACTACGTTTTGCGCGAAGCGGGTACCGAACGCCCCGGCACTGGCAAATACCTACATGAAAAGCGACAGGGTATTTACCGTTGCCGCGCCTGCGGAGCAGAGCTGTTCCACTCTGATACCAAGTTTGATTCTCACTGCGGGTGGCCTGCATTTTTCCGACCCGAGGACGCCGCGGTCACCTACCACCAGGACTCTTCCCATGGCATGGAAAGAACCGAGGTACGCTGCGCCAACTGTCACAGCCATCTGGGGCATGTTTTTGAGGACGCACCCGACATGCCTACGGGGCAACGCTATTGCATTAACTCTATCTGCCTAGATTTTCAGGCCGAATAATATGCGGATTATCAGTGCAAATCTGCAGCACGGCACCCCCGCGCAGGGAACAGCTCAATCTCGGGACTGCTGGCAAGTACTAGCGCAGCAGTTTCTCGATTACCGTCCCGACGCCATTTGCCTACAAGAAGTTGATTTTTATCAGGCGCGTTCCGGTTTCGTAGATCAAGCCCGCATGCTAGCCGCTGCCCTAACCCAGTTTTCCGGGCAGACTTGGCAATATCGATTCTTAAGTTTCTTCGCTGGTCAAACTCTGTTGGGGTTGCGGTTACCTGTGGCCTTACCCAGTGACATCCTCGGAAAAACCTGGAACTTTTTTCGCGCCGATCGCCCGCTACTCGGAGGGTATGGAGTGGGAATACTTACCCCGCATCCAGTGCGGCGCTGGGTAAGTGCCAAACTCGGTTCCGCTGCCCCTAGGATAAATATTTCCAGCCCGGATCCGCGCACCTGGAAGTTTTACGGCGGGCAGACTCGCAGTGTGCTTGGGGCAGAAATCGTTACCCCGCAGGGGAGATTCCTAGTCGGCAGCACCCATCTAGAGCTGGGGGTGGATACCGCCAAACGGCAATTAATCCGCTCCTGGCAGGGACTATCATTACTTGCTGGCAAGGCAACTCCCCTGTTAGTCGGGGATATGAATCTGCGTCCAGAGGTGTCGCGCGCCCTCTACCCCTATTTATCTGTTGCGAGCGCCCCCACTTTCCCCGCAGATCAGCCTCGTTCCTCTATCGACCAGTTATTCGCCCCACCCACCTGCCAGGTTTCCCAGGTGGACACTATCGAGATGCCAATCTCTGATCATCGCGCGTTATTTGTTGCAGTGCAGGCGTAAGCCGGGACGGATATGGCCAAATTGACTGCTATTGCGGATCGTATTCCTGCGCCGTTAATCTTCGTGGGCTCTGGTTTGTCACAATATTCGGGTGCGGCGATTGCTACTTTATGGTTGTTTTCGGCCATGACCCCCACCGCGGTTGCCTGGTGGCGGGTGGCGGTAGCAGCAATTATTTTGGTCCTGATTCGCCGCCCTTTCCGCCGCGGCCTAACTTGGCGAACCTTAGCGGCTGCGACAGTGATGGGACTGTTCATCACGACCATGAATATGACCTTCTACCAGGGAATTTCCCGGATTCCTTTAGGTACCTGCGTCTCTATAGAGTTTGTGGGACCGGTGATGGTGGCACTTTTCCGAGGACGCGGTTGGCGGACTCGGATCGCGGCACTACTGGCAGGAATCGGGGTCGCAGCTATTTCCGGTATCGGCCTAGATATCGCTAACCCTCAGGCACAGATGGGATTGGCCTTTTCAATAGCTGCGGGAATTTGCTGGGCTGGCTACATTGTGGTGGGACAAAAATTAGCCGCTGCAGGCCACGGCCAAGATTCTTTGGCGATTGGCTTGTTCGTCGCGGCGATTTTAACTGTGCCACTAGTCGGACCTTTCGAGATTGCTGCCGGTTGGCAAAGCACTTGGGTTTTACTTTGTTGTATCGCCGTGGGAGTGCTTTCTACTGCCTTGCCTTTCCCCTTAGAACAGGTGGCGCTACGCCGTCTGGGTCCTGATATATTTTCGCTGTTAGCTTGCTTAATGCCAGCGATAAGTGAGGTGGTTAGCATGATTGCCCTCCGCCACCTGCCAAATTGGGGGGAAATAGTGGGGTTACTGTGCATTTCCTTGGCAATTGCTTTTGCACAATACCGTCCCGGAATGTTAGACAGGAAACGTAAGCATAATAACTAGTAAGGACATAACGGTAAAAATGGGTGTAATTGGTTCGATCATTGGTGGCGGCATTATTGGGGCTCTAGCGCGCTTCTTTATGAAGGGCAAACAGAACATGGGGATGATCATCACCATTATCATCGGTATGGTTTCTGCTGGCCTGGCTGATTGGATCTTAGCCAAGGTTATTGGCGAGGGTCACGGTTTTATCAGCTTCATTGTGGCGATCGTAATCGCCGTCGGTTTGATTAGCGTGTACTTGGGAATCACAAATAAGAAAGAGAACTAGCTGCTAGCTACTTGGATGTTTCAGTAATTTAAACTTCCAAAGTCTTTAACTCTGGGCTGCTGCTCGACAACCTGCTTTGTCGAGCAGCAGTTTTTTCTATTTGCCTCTTAGTGTCCAATTTTCCCCTAAACACTCTGGCTCTTAAACCTGAAAGATATTTAAACCCTCAAGTACTTACTTGAGGGTTATCTTAAGCCCCCTGTTCAAGGCTGTGACTGAGGATGCTTACCGAAAATATTCGCTGTTGAAAACTCGTCAGTAGACGCTTCGTTTTCCTACTTTTTAGGAGTTCTGTCACTGGTTATCCCCAGGCTAGAGATAAAACACGTCATTCCTGCAGCTAATAGCCGCAATACCGTTTCTACCAGTGCAAACCCCCCGTACCCTCAAGGTTTACCTGAGGTTAACCAAGAAAAAATTTGACATTTCGAGTTATCTAGCTAGTGGAAAAACGGATATCCACAGGTAATATCCACAAGGTTGTTAACTGGTGCAAAACCGCAGCAATAACTGTGGATAAGACCTGTGGAAAATCTACCAGGTTATTCGTTAAGAGTACGTCCCGTAAGCGTCTCGTAGATTTCTTGATAGCGGTCAGAGGTTTGCTTTACCACATCCGCGGGAATCTGCGGGGGTTCCTGCCGTTTATAGGGCTGCCACTGGCACGCGTCAGAATCGACCCAATCACGCAATATCTGGGTATCTAACCGGGGATTACGCTTCCCCACTTCATAGCTATCGGCATTCCAAAAACGTGAAGAGTCGGGGGTGAGTACCTCATCTCCTAATACTACGGCCTCGCCCCCGTAGGGTAGCGCGGAACCAAACTCGAACTTAGTGGATCCCAAGATCACCCCCCGATCCCAAGCAATCTTGGCCGCCCGCTGGTACAGATCAAGCGAGTAATCGATGATTTGATCCACGCGTCCACTGCCGACTAAGGACTGTAGCGCTTCCCAAGAAACGTTACTGTCGTGCCGTCCCATCTGGGTCTTAGCTACCGGATTAAAGACTGGCTCCTCTAGCTTTTGCTCCTGTTGCAACCCCTCGGGCATCCGTGCACCCCCGATAGTGCCTTTAGCTTGATATTCCCGCCAAGCTTCACCCGTCAGGTAACCAGACACATGACACTCCAAGGGGTACATATCGAGGCGACGGCAAATCATCGCTCGACCCGCCACCATCTCCGGTACCGAAGAAGTAGAGAGAAAGTGGTTGGGGATCGCATCCCCGAGCTGTTCTAACCACCAGGTAGTTAGCTGGGTAAGAGCAATACCTTTACCGGGAATTTCCGTAGGAAATACCTGACCATAGGCACTGAAACGGTCAGTAGCCACAATCAACACCGTGTCGGAATCATGAGCCGACTGTCCTGCCGGATAGTAAACTTCTCGCTCTTTACCAGAAAATAGATGGCGCCATCCACGCAGCGCCGGAGTATCACTTGACGACATATTTATCATTCTTCCATTTTTTATCTCGATTTGGGAGGGCTGTTGACAAATTTTATTGGAATTGGTGAGGTTAAGGTAGCAAAATATTACTTATTTAGGTATCCCTTAGTAAGAGGTGGCGTAACCGTGCATCAACACACTTCTACCAGTGAATCTACCCGCGCGCGACTGCTAATTGCCGCTGGGATCACCTTGGCGGTGCTGGTTGCCCAGCTAATCGGCTCCATTATTTCTGGTTCGCTAGCTTTAGCGGCAGATACCGGGCACGTGGCGATTGATTCGATAGGACTATTCTTAGCTGCCTTCACCGCTACTTTGATGACTCGCCCTGCTAGCGGCGAACTTACCTACGGATATGCGCGTCTAGAGGCAATCGCGGGCGGGATCCAGGCCGGGATGATTATGATCATCTGTACGATCATCGGCTACCAAGCAGTTATCCGCCTGCTTACTCCCACTCCGGTTGACGGCACCCAGATGGCTGCCTGGGCGGTGGCTGGTTTACTGGGTAACTTGGCATCGATGCTGGTAATGCTGGGACGCCATCGCGATAATTTAAATATTAGAGCCGCATTTCTAGAAGTTTCCGTAGATGCGATTTCCTCCGTTGGAGTAATCGCTGGCGGAATTATTACCCGTTTTACCGGCATCAACCGGATTGACGCCGTAATCTCCTTGCTGATTGCGGGCGCGATGCTGCCTCGCGGCTACAAGCTGTTAAAGGAAGCGGGCTCGATCCTGCTCGACCGCACTCCGCCCGAATTGAAGATCGCAGAAATCAGGGAACACATTTTGCAGGTAGAACATGTAACTGGAATCCATGACCTGCACGTGTGGCCGTTGAACTCACAAACCGTGCTTTTATCAGCGCATATAATTATTGCCAAAGAATGCTATCGTGATGGCCACGCCCTGGAAGTGTTGAACCAGGTAGAAGAATGTATGAAAACCCATTTCCCCCGCAGAATCGAACACTGCACCCTGCAGATTGAACCCGAAGGACATGCTGCCCGCGAAACCTTAAAGCATTAACTTCAAGGTAATCCCCGATTCTCGCGCTGCCACCAGTAAAGACACCAAAATAAAGACCCACAAAATGGACATTAGCAATGGGCTATAGCGCCTACCCCCCCCCAACGTTTGCTCGCAGGAGCTTAGGTTCTAGTGGTGGTTGCAACACCGAGTTTGAAAGGATGTTTCAACGGTGTTGTATGAGTATGCGGGTGTTGTTTA
>NZ_PKHX01000007.1:0-55505 GCF_002848005.1 Varibaculum cambriense
CGATAAACCCAGCGAGCGGATCCTCAAACTGCTTGCCTAAAACCACCAACCGTTGCAACCACCCCTAGAATCCACCGGGAGGGGCGAGTGAGATACCTTTGGAAATTATCTTAGGTTAAAGCCCATTAACCCGTCAAGCAGTTTTTAAGATTACGCCCAGCATATTCAAATAGTGAGATGGATAAAAAAACGCGCCCCGAGAGGTAACTCTCGGGGCGCGAGTTAAACTAAAAGTTTAGTTTACAGATCGATCTTGGTTACACGACCAGAACCAACGGTGCGGCCACCTTCACGAATAGCGAAGCCCAGGCCGACCTCCATAGCGATCGGCTGAATGAGCTCCACCGAGATTTCGGTGGTGTCGCCGGGCATAACCATTTCCTTACCCTCAGGCAGGGTGATGACGCCGGTAACGTCGGTGGTACGGAAGTAGAACTGGGGACGGTAGCCAGAGTAGAAGCTCTTGTGGCGGCCACCCTCGTCCTTCTTCAGGATGTAGACCTGACCCTCAAACTTGGTGTGGGTGGTGATAGAACCGGGAGCCACCACAACCTGGCCACGCTCCACGTCTTCACGCTTGATACCACGTAGCAACAGACCGGTGTTGTCACCAGCTTCAGCAGAATCCATCGACTTGTGGAAGGTCTCGATACCGGTAACGGTGGTCTTCTGCGGCTCGCGGATACCCAGGATTTCCACCTCGGAGTTGAGCGGGAGCTTACCGCGCTCCACACGACCGGTAACTACGGTGCCACGACCGGTAATGGTGAAGACGTCCTCAATCGGCATCAAGAACGGCTTGTCCAGATCGCGAACCGGTTCCGGAATGTATTCGTCAACCGCTTCCATCAGCTTCTGAATCTGACCAACCCACTTCTCGTCGCCTTCCAGCGCCTTCAAAGCAGACACCTGGATTACCGGGGCGTTGTCGCCATCAAAGTCCTGGCTGGACAGCAGGTCGCGGCATTCTTCCTCAACCAGTTCCAGCATTTCTTCGTCGTCAACCATGTCGCACTTGTTCAGCGCAACCAGGATGGCAGGCACGCCCACCTGGCGAGCCAGCAGTACGTGCTCACGGGTCTGCGCCATGGGACCGTCAGTTGCGGCAACCACCAGGATTGCGCCGTCCATCTGCGCTGCGCCGGTAATCATGTTCTTGATGTAGTCGGCGTGACCGGGGGCGTCTACGTGTGCGTAGTGACGCTTCTCGGTCTGGTATTCCACGTGGGAAACGTTAATGGTAATCCCGCGTTCACGTTCTTCCGGAGCGTTGTCTACGTCCTCGAAAGGAGTGAAATCGTTCAGTTCCGGATAGGTGTCGTGCAGCACTTTGGTGATAGCCGCGGTCAAGGTGGTCTTGCCGTGGTCAACGTGCCCAATAGTACCAATGTTAACGTGCGGTTTAGTCCGCTCGTACTTAGCCTTAGCCACTTAATGTCCTCCTGGACTCGGGTAGTTATCTATCGCTTGGTTGTCAAAGTAAAGGTTAACACCCAACGCGAATGATCTCCTACGGGTTTTTCTGTGATTTTTAATAAATTAAAAGGTACCCGCGAGGGCTATTCGCCTCGGGTCTTAGCAATGATTTCCTCAGCAACTGAGCGGGGGACCTCATCGTAGCTGTCAAACTGCATGGTGTAAACGGCGCGACCCTGCGTCTTTGAACGCAAGTCACCCACATACCCGAACATTTCCGACAGCGGAACCTTTGCCCGGACTTCCTTCACTCCATTGACATCGTCCATGGACTGAATAAATCCGCGGCGAGAGGAAAGATCGCCCATCACGTCGCCCATGTATTCTTCTGGGGTCCGGACCTCAACGGCCATAATCGGCTCCAGTAGAACGGGCTTAGCGCGGCGAGCGCCCTCCCTCAAAACCATGTTACCGGCAATCTTGAATGCCATTTCCGAAGAGTCGACGTCATGGTAAGCACCATCCGTCAAGGTCGCCTTAATACCGGTTAGCGGGTAACCAGCCAAAACGCCCCCCTCCATGGCTTCACGAATGCCCTGGTCAACCGAAGGAATGTATTCACGAGGAATACGTCCGCCGGTAATCTTATTAACAAACTCGTACGGTTCTTCCGCATCCGTGGGGAGCGGCTCGAAAGTGACCAGTACCTTTGCGAACTGGCCAGAACCACCGGTCTGTTTCTTGTGGGTGTACTCCACATCCTCGACCGTCTTGCGGATGGTTTCGCGGTAGGCAACCATCGGTGCGCCCACGTTTGCTTCCACGTGGAACTCGCGTTTCATCCGGTCTACCAGTACGTCCAGGTGTAGCTCGCCCATACCGCCAATCACGGTCTGGCCGGTTTCGTCATCTAGACGCACGGTAAAGGTCGGGTCTTCTTCTGCCAGGCGCTGAATCGCGATGCCTAGCTTTTCTTGGTCAGCCTTGGTCTTCGGCTCGATGGCCACGTGAATAACTGGATCCGGGAAGTTCATCGATTCCAGAACTACCGGCTGGTCGTTCTCACACAAGGTGTCGCCAGTGGTGGTGTCTTTCAAGCCCACAAACGCATAAATGTTTCCAGCGTGTGCGACCTCAATCGGATTTTCCTTATTGGAGTGCATCTGGAAAATCTTGCCTACGCGCTCACGCCGTCCCTTGGTGGCGTTCAGCAGCGGGGAGCCCGCCTTGATGTGTCCGGAGTAAATCCGGACATAGGTCAGCTTGCCATAGAACGGGTGCGCGGCAATCTTAAATGCCAGCGCCGCAAAGTGAGCATTCTCGTCCGGAGGACAAAGAATTTCTTCTTCCTCGTTATTGGGGCTATGTCCTTCCAGTGGCGGTACATCCAGCGGAGAAGGCAGGTAACGCAAAACTCCATCTAGAACCGGCTGTACGCCCTTGTTCTTGAAAGCGCTGCCCGCGAACACCGGGTAGATTTCGCTCTTCAAAGTAAGTTCGCGGATACCGGCAATGATCTGATCGTTGGTAAGCTCCCCGTTTTCCAGGTAAGCCTCCATCAGTTCATCATTGGCTTCCGCTGCCGCATCAATCAACTTCTCACGGTATTCTTCCGCGCGATCTTTAAGGTCAGCGGGAATTTCACCATATTCGAGAACCGCACCCAAAGTGGGATCTCCCTTGGATACTTTCGCGCCTTTCTTATTAGCCTCTTCGGCCTGCTCTTCGCTGAAGGTTTCCGGGAAGTAAACAGCCCGCATTTCCAGCAGGTCAACAATTCCCTTGAACTCGGCCTCGGCGCCAATCGGCAGTACCATTACTACCGGCTTAGCGTGCAGGCGATCCTCGATGGTTTTCACCGAGTAGTAGAAATCAGCACCCAGTTTGTCCATCTTATTGATGAAGCAAATACGGGGAACGTCATACTTGTCGGCTTGACGCCATACGGTTTCAGACTGGGGTTCTACACCCTCTTTACCGTCAAATACGGCCACGGCACCATCGAGGACGCGCAGGGAGCGCTCTACCTCTACGGTAAAGTCAACGTGACCAGGGGTGTCAATGATGTTGATCTGTTGATCATGCCAAAAACAGGTGGTCGCCGCGGAGGTAATGGTGATCCCGCGTTCCTTTTCCTGTTCCATCCAGTCCATGGTTCCGGCACCATCGTGGGTTTCCCCAATCTTGTAGTTGATGCCCGTGTAGTACAGGATGCGTTCGGTTACAGTGGTTTTACCGGCATCAATGTGAGCCATGATGCCGATGTTGCGAACCTTAGATAGGTCAGCAAGCACTTCTAATGCCACAATTGTTCCTTCCGGTTAGAGTTACCAGCGGTAATGAGCGAAAGCCTTGTTGGACTCCGCCATCTTGTGCATATCTTCACGACGCTTCACCGCAGCACCCAGGCCGTTGGAAGCATCCAAAATTTCGTTCATGAGGCGTTCGGTCATAGTCTTTTCGCGACGCTGCCGCGAAAAATCAACCAACCAACGCAGCGCCAAAGTGGTCGCGCGCGCCGGGCGTACTTCCACCGGAACCTGGTAGGTGGCGCCACCGACACGGCGAGAACGCACCTCGAGAGCGGGACGAACATTTTCCAGAGCGCGTTTGAGTACGCTTACCGGTTCCTGCTCGGTACGCTCACGCACGCCCTCGAGCGCGCCGTAAACAATACGTTCCGCCAAAGATTTTTTGCCGTCTAGCAGCACCCGATTCACCAGCTGGGTGACGATGGTCGAGTTGTAAACCGGATCAACCGCCAAAGGGCGCTTGGGAGCTGGACCTTTACGAGGCATACTACTTCTTCTCCTTCTTCGCGCCGTACTTCGACCGACCCTGGCCACGGTCACGCACACCCTGGGTGTCCAGCGCGCCGCGCACGATGTGGAAACGCACACC
Source organism: Varibaculum cambriense (assembly GCF_002848005.1). GTDB lineage: Bacteria > Actinomycetota > Actinomycetes > Actinomycetales > Actinomycetaceae > Varibaculum > Varibaculum cambriense_B. Next base: position 4,318 of record NZ_PKHX01000007.1, read on the forward strand.
GGGCAGATCCTTTACACGCCCACCGCGCACCAGCACAATGGAGTGTTCTTGCAGATTATGTCCCTCGCCGGGGATGTAAGCGGTCACTTCAATGCCGCTGGACAGGCGAACACGCGCCACTTTCCGCAATGCCGAGTTCGGCTTCTTCGGGGTGGTGGTGTATACACGAGTGCAAACGCCGCGGCGCTGGGGCGAGCCCTTTAGCGCGCGAGTTTTACTCTTCGCCTTCTTAGTTGAGCGTCCTTTGCGGACCAACTGTTGGATGGTAGGCACTACTTCTCCTGTTACTTAATGTCGAAACACTTGCCACGCGGTACCGAAATATCGACCCCAGAAACGGGCATACTGCACCGCCGGGGCCGGCCCGCAAGGTTAAGGCTGCACAGGATGCTTGCCTAGGTGGTCAGCGGATCGCGCCTAACTGACTTACCCTTAACGTCCGGAGCTCAACGGAGAAGAGCCCGTGCCAGAAAATCTGACTAGTTCGGGGCCCGGTATCGCGGGCACCATCATTAAAGTTACTCATCCCCCCTGTTGCTGGTCAAACCGGATTAACAAATAAAAGCCCTTTTGTGACTGATTCCATGAGTACAGCTCGGGTTCCGGGATCCCTTGTCGATATTCTCGGTAGGTTAGTGTCCGCTTGGTTCCTGGCTTATTATGGGAAATCGTGTGTTCATCTAGCCTGTCCGCGAGCGGAGTTTTGCAATATCGCGTATCCCGGCTGAGCGATGCTGATAGTGACTTTGAGCAGGTAATTAGGCTTTTAGAACAAAATCAGCAGGCCCTTTCATTGGATATCCCCGATCCCAATACCCTTACGGTTTGGAGCGGGGAACGGATTAGGCTAGCGGGTTTAGGTGTAGCTTGGCAGGCGCACTTTAGCGGGGAAAACAGATTTACGGTCGCCGAGGAAGCATGGCGGAATTTATGCGAACACGCTCAGGAGACTTCTGGTGGCGAGGGTAAGAATTTTGCTGTAGCTGCCGGGGCATGGCAGGCAGGAGCGGCGAAAAACTGCTGTCCAGAACCAGAACACACTCGCTGCTCGAAACCGGGAAAAATAACTTGGCCACTGGTTTTGGGGAGTTTTGGGTTTACGCCCGCTACCCCCTCGCTGCTGCTAGTTCCAGCTTTAGCGGTGGTTTCCAGTGGCGATAATACCTGGCTATGGCAGGCTCGTTGGCAGGAGGGGCAAGCAGATTTCCGAGGACGCCAGGGGAATACACCGGAAAACGCTAAGTCGAAAGCAGCGCTCGCTCCTCAACCATCCCCACCTGCCCCTTCCAATCCGGCGCAGGTAATTAGCGAAACGTACCCGCACTTGCAGCCGGAGGAATGGATGGCGGCAGTCGGACGCGCAGCAGCAGAAATCCGCGTCGGACGCGCAGAAAAAATCGTGCTTGCCCGCGATAAAGAACTCCGCTTTGACCGCGATGTTTCCTTGGCGCGGGTCACCAAATACTTGGCAGACAAATATCCTACTTGCTGGACTTATGCGATTGGAGAGCTGGTGGGAGCCAGCCCCGAAATGCTGGCTAGCGTAAGCGGAGGAGAGTTACTGTGCCGCGTCCTCGCCGGCTCAGCCATTCCCTCTCAAGAACAACGTCTACTAAGCGACCCCAAAGAACAGTTAGAACACCACTTAGCAGTGCAAAGTGCCCAGGAATCGCTAACTGACCTGAACTTAGAGTTAGAAGTACCCGCCCCGCGCCTGCTGCACCTGGGGTACGTTACCCATTTGGCGACCGATATTACCGCCGAGAACCTGGCAGAACAGGCAGTAACTTCTCTGCGGGCGGCAGCGGCACTCCATCCCACGGCGGCGGTTTGCGGAAAACCCCGCGAAGTTGCCGCTGAACGCCTGGCCGCGCTAGAAGCTATGGATCGGCGCCGTTACGCCGCCCCGATCGGGTGGATGGACGCTGGTGGCGAGGGCGAATGGGCGATTGCCCTGCGGTGCGCCGAGCGCGACCCTGCCCGCACCGACACTTATCGCCTGCTTGCCGGGGCAGGGATTATGGGAAATTCTGATCCCCAGCGCGAACTAGCCGAAACCGAAACCAAAATGTCGCCGCTGCTCCGCGCCCTCCAGGCGTAAGAATTGACTTAAAGGTAAGCTAGTTCCCGGCGGATTTCAGATTCCAGGGCGGCGCGGCGAACACGTAAATCTGGCAGATAAGCATTAATTTCTACGATTTCCCGGCGCGGATCCTCGCAAAGAATTTTTTTCAGTTCTTCTGCATCCTGGGCGCAACGGTAATCCCAACCCAGGCCGGCGGCCAGCGCCGAGAGGTCGAAACGCTGCGGCGTTAAGAAATAGCGTTCGAAGACTTCCGGGCTCGCAAGTTCGCCGTGTTCCAGGGTAGCGAAAATGCGTCCTCCCCCATCGTTGAGCACCATTACCTGCACAGTCGGGGTGTCCTCCAATTGCCCGGTGAGCAAACCGGTCAAATCATGCAGGCAGGTTAAATCCCCAGCGATCAACCGGACTGCCTGCCCGGTTCCGGCAGCTAGCCCCAAAGCGGTAGCAATATTTCCATCGATACCCGCCAGACCGCGGTTTGCACAATAGCTAATCCCGCGATCTCCGCGCGCCGCCAAATCGAAAGCGCGAATGGTATTAGAGGCACCAAGCATAGTCAGCGGAGGGGCGCCAGCGGCGCTCACCTTCCTACCGTCCGGTTGCGCGAGCACGCTCCCCGCGCTATCCGCGCTACCCGCACCCCCTACGCTATCCGCGCTGTTACGGGCATTATCAGCCTTCAGATCACCGTTCCGGGCTGAATCGGGGTCACGATTAACCCAGGCCTCATAAACATCCTCATAAATACGGGCGAGAGCGAAAGGATCGATCCCCATTTCTAATTCCCGCAGATTGTCCCCGAGTTCCGGGGCATCTTCGGGCGAGGGCATCCGGAGACGGTGAGCAGCTTCACTCGCGTTTTGCCCCTCTTCATGGGAGGTCGCAAAACCATGATTTTTTAGGTTTCTTGAGGGCGCAGTCTGCCCCTCCGCTACTACCTGCGGAAGATCACCAGGATCAAACGCCGCATAGTTAGCGTTTTGCCACACGGTGACCGCGCGGCGATCTACACAGCTACGGTAGGCACGTTCCACCGCTTGCGCTACTTCGCGCCACCGCGCCAACCAGGCAGGGCTAGCAGCCGCGGGAAAAACTGTATCTACCTGCGCGGTAGTGGTAGGCATATATTTACCGGTGAGATTAGTTTTCGCTCCTAAACTAGGCAAGCAATAGATAGGAATATCCTCCCGGGAAAGCAACGCGCTTATGGGACGCGACAAAGTGGCGTGACCAGCTACAATAATCTGCTCTATTTCACCAGCGAGGGCGGGAAGCACCTGCGGAGCATGCGCTATCTGCACCGCGTTGCCCGGTTTCAAGGTAACGGTTGGTTCTGCCAACACCGGCAGTCCCCATTTTTGTGCTGCCCGCGTCACCTGCGGCGGACACTGATCTGCTAAAACGACCAGAGTCTTTGCGATTTTCCGGGGAGCTTCTCCAGTATCCTCCGCCACTACCTGCGTTTTTAAGGGGTTTTCTAAGGAGGCAGCGATTGCAGCTTCACCTAAAGCAAGACCTTGCAATTCAGCAGGAATCTGCCAGCTGGTGGAGCTCACTAAGGGCGGCGCGAAACATAGATTCAGCTGTAGCGGGCATAGCTGCCCACGTTTTTGGGCACCCGCACCCCAGGCCTCGTCAAAGGCTTCGCTAAGACTTTCTTTTACCGTATCCAGATCGTCCTCGCTGGCATCAATATCTAGCGCTACCGGGCAGGCAGCCCCGAAAATTCCCTGCTGCCAGGTAGTTTGATTTGCTCCAGTGCCGCGGGCAGTGCGGGGGCGATCGGCGGTCAAGGCAATCAACGGGACGCCGCAGTGGAAAGCCTCCAATAATCCGGCATGTAACTCCGCGACTGCCGTCCCCGAAGTAACTACCAGCGCTACCGGGGTGTAGGTCGCGTCCTCGCCTTTATAAATACCGGATTTAGCGAGCCCCAAAGCGAAGAAAGCTGCAGAGCGTTCATCCAGACGCACATGGGTGCGCACCGCCCCTGCCTGCGTTAACGCCGCCATAGCGTAGGTGAGGGGCGCGGAGCGAGATCCGGGACAAATCACGAAATCGCGTACCCCGGCGCGTACTAGCTCACTGACTGTTAGGCGGGCAAAAGCGGTGGCAGCACCCAGATTCTCTACTGCCCCTTCCATATTTTGCTGATTGCGGGAGGGATTTAAGGAGCAAGAAACGTCGCTCACCGACTAGCTACCTCCGCCACATCTCGCATCCGCTGACTCCAACGGTTAACCAAATCGCGGTGATCATCGCTGTTGGGAGGGCAGATTAAATCGGTATTTACCTCCACTTCCTGCACCTCTAGCTGACCGTCTTTAACCTGCCAGGGCTGGCGAGAAACGTCAGATTTAAGCAACTGGCTGGTCGCCAGGCCGCAGGCATGCGGAAGCTGTGCCATCGCGGCGGCGGCGCGCACCCCTAGTCCGATACCTACCGCACTATCAACTGCGGAAGAAACCACCACTTCCAGACCGCGTTGCTTGGCTTTCTTCGCCAAATCGATAACTGCTGAAACACCCCCTAAAGGCTGGATTTTCACCACCATCACATCCGCGCAGCCATCGGGCAGGTCAGAAAGCGGATCTGGAGAGCGGCGAATCAGTTCGTCAACCGCGAGTGGCACCGAGGTCGCGGCACGTAGCTCTAGAAGATCTTCCGCGCTCTTGCAGGGTTGTTCCACATATTCCAGTCCCCCAGCAGCCTCATCTAGGGCAGCAATCGCGGCTTTGGCTTCTGCCAGGCTCCATACCCCATTAGCATCGACGCGAATCCGATAATCCTGCCCGAACTGCTTTTCGAGGGCAGCGCGCACGGCTTTTATCCGTTCTACATCATCGGCAAGTTCAGTGCCGCGATCAGCAACTTTAACTTTCGCAGTCCGGCAGCCTCCGCTTTGCTCTACAATTTCCGCGGCGCGTTTAGGCGAAACCACCGGCACGGTCACATTCACTGGTACGCTACCCCGCACTATCTGCGGCTCAGGCTCGGTGAGGGCGTTGACGGCTGACCATAGCCACCGTTTCGATTCGTGCGGCCCATAATCCCAGAAGGGCGCGAACTCTCCCCAACGGTTCCCGGAACGCAGCAGCACGCCCTCGCGCACAATTATTCGCCGAAAACGGTTCACGAGCGGTAGGGAATACACCAGTGCCTGGTCGATGTCGATCGCGGGAAACTCGGAGTTTTCAAATAGTTTACCGAGGTCACTAACTTGTGCCTCCGATACCTCCACTAGCATCGGGGTACTGATATTTCCTGCCATCACGTTTCCCTTGTTGTTTCTAATATCCTGCTACTGAATCCAATAGCCCTGGGCCTGGCACCGACCGGGCTAACTTCCACCGTTTCCTATTGTCAGCCTATTTTCCCAGAAAAGCCTAATAGTAGTAGGGGAAAGTTGACCAATCCGGTTCCCGATGTTCCAGGAAAGCGCGCCGCCCCTCCTCGGCCTCATCGGTGCTATAGGCCAAGCGAGTAGCCTCCCCCGCGAACAACTGTTGCCCCAGCAAACCGTCATCTGCCAGGTTGAACGCATATTTTAACATCCTAATAGCCTGCGGAGATTTGCGGGCAATGGTCAGCGCCCACTCTAGCGCCACGGTTTCTAGCTGCTGGTGCGGCACCGCCGCGTTGATAACTCCCCAATCTTCCGCTTGCCGGGCATCATAGGTGTTCGCCAGGTAAAAGATTTGCCGCGCGCGTTTGTCCCCTACCTGTCGCGCCAGCAGCGCCGACCCATATCCGGCATCAAAGGATCCCACATTCGCGTCGGTCTGTTTGAAGCGGGCATGCTCCATGCTGGCCAGCGCCAAATCGCAGACCACCACCAGGGAGTGCCCACCCCCGGCAGCCCATCCGGGAACCGCGGCGATAACTGGTTTCGGCATCGAGCGAATCAGGCGCTGGACTTCCAGAATGTGTAAGCGTCCGGTTCGTGCCAAATCCAGGTTTTGGCGACGCTGGGAAACTTCTGCATCTGGATCGGCGCCCTCCTGCTCGTAGCGATATCCACCCCGATCACGAATCCGCTGGTCACCGCCGGAACAAAAGCTATAGCCTCCATCAGAATCGCTCGGACCATTCCCGGTGAGGATTACCGCCGCTACATCGGCGGCGCTGCGCGCATATTCCAGACAAGCCAGCAGTTCATCTACAGTATGGGGACGAAAAGCATTGCGCACCTGCGGGCGATCGAACGCAATCCGCAAAACCGGAAGTTTTTCCCCGATTTTCCCGCGATCGGCTATTTCGGTGGCCGCTAAGTCGGTTAGTTCATAGCGATCCCGCCCCGGTTTATAGGGCTTTTGTTTCTCCTGAGCTTCAGATGAGGACGAAGACGCGGAGGCATCCGCACTTCCCGCTTTCACTACCCCCCGATGAAAGGTAAGGTCAGTTAGCTTTTCAAAGCCGGGAACTGGAATCCAACGCTGCGCGTCGAAAGTGTCAGAAACATGTGCAAGCTCGCTCATACCCCCACCCTACCGCGCAAGCTGCTACCCGACTTCTTTGCCGTGACACTGCTAGCGGAGCCTAGGTTTTATTCCCTATTCTGTGCGCAAAGCCTAGGTTTTCCCTCCCGCCCAAGAATTCGGAAAACGTAGCGGCGTTTTCCGAATTATTATGCCCACCGCGCCCACTCGGATAAAACCTAGGCTCCACGCTCGCTGGTACCGCCTGCGTCAACATCTCAGCGGGAACAAGATTCCCGTAAGGTACGCACTGAGCGTGCAGGGGCGGATTTATGCCGCAGGGTAGGCTTCGGGCACTAAATCCGTGAAAATGCCAGAGCATTTTCCGGATTTCGGGGCGCGAGGCAAAATCCGCCCCTGTACGCGGACGTCTATGGGGGAAAACTTCTTTCCTTTCGCTTGAATTGGGATCGCAGAAACTGGCGATAGACTGGGCGGTGACGGTTATTTTCGGAGGTTGACTTTGCGCATTGTTCCCCCACCGAGCATGGAGACTCAGGCAGCCAGTGAAATTTTAGCTCCTCAGAGCAGTAATGGCGGTACAGCTTTTCAGCTTGAGGAAGCCGAAAATACTCCGCAGATCGTCTGGTTACAAAGCGAACCGGGCGTAGAAAAAGAACCTGGAGAAGGCACCGAGGATGGAGCCTCGCGCCCGCGCCCACTAATTTTCTTGCCGGTATCAGATAATCCTGCGCGCGATACCTTATTCTTTACCGCGCTACGCGCCGCCCTCTGGCCGGACAAATTTACTTCCCTACCCACTATTGATTTATCCACGGTTGCGGGGCCGGCAAAGCCTTTTTTTGCGTTGCGAATTCTGGCAGATTACCAGCCTCTATTTTTCCCGGCACGTATTGAGCGTCTTACTTCCTCTTGGGCGCGCCAACAGGCAGAGAGACTGCGCCGCCTGCCTGACCAGGTAAGTTTTATTCTTTCAACTTCCGGTTCCACGAAACCCGGAGGGCGCCTGGTGGGACTTTCGTTGGCGGCTTTGCGTGCCTCTCATCAGGCGACCGCCCAGCGTCTGGGAGGAGCTGGTATCTGGGTATCGGCGCTTCCTCGGGATCATATCGCCGGTTTCCAGGTAATTGCTCGCGCTTATGCGGGGGGAACTGAGCCGGTAACTATTGATATGATCGGCGGTTTTCAGCTCTCGCGGCTTCGGGAGGCCCTGCAAAACATTGCCGCGGGTAACGTTCCCGTTTATCTATCGCTGGTTCCCACTCAGCTACGCCGCGCCCTGGCAGATCCAAAAACTACCGCTGCCCTGCGCCTTTGTTACGCAATCCTGGTAGGCGGGGCGCGCGTCTCGCCTTCGCTGCTTATCGCGGGGCGCGAGCAAGGGTTGAACCTGGTCACTACCTACGGGATGACCGAAACTTGCGGCGGGTGCGTCTATTACGGTGTCCCCCTGCCGGGAGTCAAAGTTGCGGTCAAAGAGAGCAGGATTTGGCTGTCTACCCCCACTTTGATGAGCGGCTACTTAGAAGCAGAATCGGATCCGGAAATCCAGGTTTTCGAGGGGGAAACTTGGCTGGCCACCAATGATGCCGGCAAGATAATTTTTGCAGGCGAGGGCGAGGATGAAGCGGCCGGGCTAGTTATTGATTCAACCAGTCCAGTTCGCCTTGAGGTATTAGGCCGCTTAGACGAGACCATTATTTCTGGCGGGGAAAATATCTCCCTAGCCCTGGTGACCCGGGCTGCGGAGAAAGCGGGATTTTCGGGGATAGAGTTTTGCGGTCTACCCGATGAGGAATGGGGAGAGCTGCTCTGCGCAGTGTTTGCAGAATCGTCGATCGCCGACTCCCACCCGAACCCGGAAAACCTAGATCCGCTACATCTGGGACCACAACTGCGAGCCGCGTTGCGCGGAAGTCTACCGGCTTCACATCTACCGCGTGCGGTGGCGCTGCTCCCCCACTTTCCTCTGCTGCCCAGCGGAAAACTTGATCGCCGCGCCCTCGGGGAAGCTGCGCGCGCCCTCGATAAAGAAAACCGCACCTGGCGCAAATAAAACAGCCAAGAACCAAACTGGCATTTGCCCCAAAATAAGTAGAGGCGGCGAGGAAAACCCCTCCGCCTCTACCGACAGTTCAGTTACTTCTTTAGCACTTGGTGATAGGCCGCCAAGTCCAGCACCCCGTTACCTGACAGTCCGATCAAGAGCACCTGGCCATCCCGAGCCTCCCCGGAGCGGATGAAGTCCAGCGCGCCGGCTACCGCGTGGGTAGATTCCGGGGCGGGAATAATTCCCTCGGCGCGCGCGAACTCTAATCCGGCTGCAAAGGTTTCTTCTTGCGGATAGGCACGTGCTTCCATCAATCCCAGGTGGTAGGCGTGAGACACCATCGGCGCCATCCCGTGATAACGCAAACCACCAGCGTGAATCGGATCCGGTACGAACTCATGCCCCAGGGTATACATCTTCATTAGCGGCGTCAGCCCCGACATATCCCCAAAGTCATAGCGGTATTCACCTTGCGTAAGCGACGGACAGGCAGCCGGTTCACAAGCCACTACCCGCGAGTTCTTACCTTCGCGCAGATTCTCGCCGATAAAGGGAGTAGCCAGACCGCCCAGGTTAGAGCCACCGCCAGCGCAACCGAAAATGAAGTCCGCGCCGGATTCACCAGCTTTCGCCAGTTGGGCTTGCGATTCCAGACCAATCACCGTCTGGTGGATAATCACCTGATTCATTACCGAGCCCAAAGCGTAGTGAGCCTGCGGATCCGAAACCGCAGATTCCACTGCCTCCGAAATCGCCATCCCTAGAGAACCGGAAGTATCGGGGTTTTCGGCTTGGATACGGCGACCCGCCTCGGTGCGATCGGAGGGCGAACTCCAACATTTCGCGCCGTAAGTTTCCATTTGCATCCGCCGATAGGGCTTTTGATCATAGGAGGAACGTACCTGCCATACTTCACATTCCATTCCCAGCATGGAGCAGGCCATCGCCAGGGAAGCACCCCACTGCCCCGCCCCGGTCTCGGTGGTGAGCCGCTTAATCCCGGCCACCGCATTGTAGTAGGCCTGCGCTAATGCCGAGTTCGGTTTATGGGACCCGGCCGGAGAATTGCCTTCATATTTGTAGTAGATGCGGCATTTAGTGCCTAGCTTTTGCTCCAGGTTGTGAGCACGGTAAAGCGGTGCGGGACGGAAATTGGTGTACAGTTCCCGGATTCGCTGGGGAATATCAATATAGCGTTCCTTGCTCATCTCTAGTTCGATGAGCCCGGGCGCAAATAGCGGTTCCAAATCTTTCGCGGTGATGGGCTCCCGAGTCTGCGGATTTAGGTAGGGAGGCATCGGCTCCGGGAAATCCGCAGCCAGGTTGTACCAGCGAGCAGGGATGTGGCTATCGATCGGAAATCCTAAAGGTTGGATTCTAGGGTTATCAGTCATCTTTTCTCTTGCTCCTCAATGAAATATCACTTCTATTAAATAGTTTCCGCTGGCGGGAGACAAAAAAATACCCGCCACCTGGCGGGTTCTATAAATGCCTGAAAGAAAGGACCCGCCTAGGCGAGCCACCACCACTGAATCGATTTGATCGCTGTTTCTTCCATACCCTCATGCTAACGAAAACGTGAAAGCAACTACAAGCCGTCTCAATAATTGGCGTTTTGCTTTTCGGGGCTTTAATCTGAACGTAGCCATCAAGAGCAGTGCAGAGACCTGGCTCGCGCACTGCAGCAACCGATAAGACGGTGCTAATGCCAGGACCGATGGGAAGGAACTTATGAGCAACGCTAAAGCGGATAATCCGCTGATTGAGCTGCGGGATGTCTATAAAATTTATCCCCGCAAGAAGCAGGACAAGCTGCACGCCCTCGACGGTATCTCCCTAAAAATCGGTGCTGGAGAAATCCACGGCATCGTGGGGCAATCAGGGGCCGGAAAATCTACGCTGATTCGTTGCCTAACCGCCCTGGAGCATCCTACTTCGGGGGAAATCCTGGTGGCGGGGCAAAATCTTTCCACCCTTTCGGAAAAGCATTTGCGTCAGGCGCGCCGGTCTATCGGCATGGTGTTCCAGGCGGCTAACCTGTTGGATTCACGTACTGCCGCCGGTAATATTGCCTATCCCCTGTATTTGGCGGGACAAAAACGCGGGGATCGCCACGAGCGGGTACAAAAGCTCCTGGATTTGGTGGGGCTGCATGACCGGGGTTCCTCCTACCCCTCCCAGCTTTCCGGGGGACAGCAGCAACGAGTAGGGGTCGCCCGCGCGCTTGCAGATGAACCGCAAGTACTACTGTGCGACGAGCCCACCAGCGCTTTGGATACCGAATCCACCCAGCAGATTCTGCATTTAATTAAGGATGTACATGACCGTCTGGGTGTAACCGTGGTGATTATTACCCACGAGATGAGTGTAGTCCGCGAGATTTGCACTCACGTTACTTTGCTAGAAGGCGGAAAAATTGTGCAGACCGGTTCGGTGGAGGACGTAGTCAAGGCGCACTCCTCACGGTTAGCAAAAGACCTGGTACCGCCACCCAATGTTGATGACGAAGTAACTTTAGATGGTCAACCCGCCGCGGTAGTGGATATTGCTTTTACTTCCTCGCCGGGCGTGCCCACCGGGTCGAAAGTTATGGATCTGGTGGCGCAATTGGGTGGCGATATTGTGGCCGGAACCTTTGAAACTGTGGGAACCACGCAAGTTGGCCGCTTAGCTGTAGGGGTGAAATCTACAGGACTGGACGCTTTTATCCGCGAAATGGAAAATCATCACATCTATACGGAGGTGCGAGCATGAGTCTTATCGCTACTACCTCACAGGTTGTGACTATGATGCCCTTAGCTGCGGATGCCTCGGGACGCTGGTTTTCCAATCCAGTGATTACTAATAATCTACTGGAGGCCACTTTAGAAACCATTTATATGTCGCTTTGGTCGGGATTATTCTCTATCCTGTTGGGATTGCCAATCGGCCTGCTGCTGGTGGCGACTGCTCCCGCGGGGCTACTTTCAGGTACCAAAGTCACGCGCGTACTCTACGCGGTGCTGGGATTTATCGTGAATGTGGGGCGTTCCCTACCCTTCGTCATTTTGATGATTTCGATTCTTCCTTTTACTCGCCTACTGGTAGGCACCACTTTGGGGTGGAAAGCGGCGGTAGTGCCGTTAACCCTGGCGGCGGCGCCGTTCTTTGCCCGCCTGGTGGAATCCAATGTGCAAGGGGTAGAAAGCGGCAAACTAGAGGCCGCGAAAATGGCCGGTGCCTCTAACTGGCAGATCATGATGGGGGTGCAGGTGCGCGAGGCGCTACCCGCCCTCATCCAGTCAGTTACCGTTACTTTGATTTCGCTGATTGGTTACGGCGCGATGGCCGGTACTTTAGGTACCGGAGGCCTAGGCGCCCTCGCCATAAACTATGGTTACAACCAGTTTATGGGTGACGTGATGCTAATCGTGGTGATCGACATCCTGTTGATTGTAGTTATCGTGCAGTGGCTAGGCGATATGCTTAGCCGGCTGGTAGATCACCGCTAAGGGAAAACCAGTCGGAGATTTTCACCGCTCTTAGCGGTTTTCGGTAAAACTTTTGTGCCCTGGCTCTGCTCTAGGTATCCGGGGAAACGCCCCGCCCTCGTCCGTTTAGTAGACGCCGGCGAGGACGGGTAAGAAAACTTTGTAAACTACCTAAAAAACAACCAATTATAAGGAAAAGAAAAATGAAAACTTGGAAGAAACTTGTGGCCGCAGCTGGAGCTGCCGGCTTAGCACTGGGACTTGCGGCTTGCGGTGGCGGCGATTCTGCTGGCGGCGACACCAAACTGATCGTAGGGGCTTCTCCTGATCCGCATGCGAAGATCTTGCGTTACGTGGCCGATAACTTGGCTGAAAAGCAGGGCATTGAGTTGGAAGTCAAAGAATACACCGACTATATCCAGCCGAATGAAGCCCTGAATTCTGGGGATCTGGATGCCAACTATTATCAGACGGTTCCCTACTTCGATGATCAGACCGCCAAGAACAACTGGCAGTTCGAGCACGGCAGGGGAATCCACCTAGAGCCACTAGGAATCTATTCTGAAAAGCTCAAGGATATTAAGGATCTGAAGGACGGCGCCAAGATTGGGATCATCAATGACCCCACTAACCAGGCACGTGCCTTAAAGTTACTGGCTGACAATGGCTTGATTAAGCTACCGAAAGATGAAAAACAGCAGAAAGTATCGGTGATCGCCAAGTCTAAAGAATACAATCCGCGCGGCTTTGAGCTGCCTGAAGTGGAAGGGCCGCAGTTGGTACGCGCCCTAGCCGACGTAGATATCGCCGTCATCAACGGTAACTTCGCTCAGCTTGGAGGCAAGGAGCCCTCTGATGCCTTGATCTTGGAGTCCACCGAGAATAATCCTTCCCTGAATATCCTGGTTTGGAAGAAGGATTCCGAAAAGGTAGAGGCAATCAAGAAACTGGATTCTTTACTGCACTCTCCGGAAGTCAAGGCTTTCATTGAGAAAACCTGGCCGAACAAGGCAGTGCTACCTGGTTTTTAATCCCACTCACCTAGTGGCTTTAAAAATCTGATCGCTTTAAATCTAAGGGGGGCGGGTTCGAAGATTTTCTTCGAACCCGCCCCCCCCTTACGTATGCTAGAAGAAGTTCCCCGCGGGGAACATAGGCTACTAATGAAACTACCGGCTCACAACCGGATTATTCATATAGTATTTCCTAATTGAATCCTGGGAAATGACATTGTTACTGGGATCGCTAGGGTTTAGCCCTTTTCTCGCATTGCTCCAAGGAGCTTCTGCGTGAGTCCGTTCGCTAAGTTCATTTCCGGTGAGATTTCCCAGCTGATCAAAAACTACATCTACAATCTGCTTCTCTTTATCACTCAGATTATTGCTATCTGACTGCAGCTGCCCAGACTCGATGATAAAAAGCCCCTGATGCTTTTCGAATAGTTCGGCAGATACCGGACCACCTCGCCAAGCTTCAAAGTCTTCTTGGAACAGAGGGGTGCCGGCAGTTGCCAGAGCGTGTGCCTGGGAGTAGAAAGTTAACTTTTGCAACTTCATCGTGGAAAGAGACTTAGAACGATTTAGAATATATGCTGCAACATCAACAACGGTTGCCATTTTTGAAGCCTCCTCTACCATAGTTGAAAAGCCAATACCTCTATGATTGTACCTGTGAATACGCGATCTGTGAACTCTGGTGAGATTCCTCTCTCAACTAGCCAGGCAAAACGCTATAGCAAAATCTTGAAGCAGACTATTTCCGATGAGGCGGAACAAACCAAAGAAGCTATCGACTTTGTGCAAAGGTGGAGAGCTCGCTACGCTCCGGCTACCCGTCAATGCTTTCAGACTCTCCTAGAGTGTTGCAAAGGAGTGGACGGGGCAATCATCACTTATCGCCTAAAGAGAGTCTCTTCTATTGTCCAAAAAATACAGCGTCCTAACCATAATCACCTGTTAAACACTTTGGATGATATTGGAGGATGCCGGGTAATTACTAAAAGCATTAAAGATCTACGGCTAATTCAGAAAAGAATAGAAGATAAGATTGCTGGAACCTCTTCTGAAATCACCAAAACTAAAGATTACATTGATTCTCCGAAAAGTAGTGGCTATCGCTCCTGTCACCTACTGACTAAACAGGGTAGCTGTGAGCGTAAGTACCGTGTTGAAATCCAGTTAAGAACGCAACTTCAACATTATTGGGCCACTGCATTAGAAGTTATAGATGAAATAGAAGGAAGAGAGATTAAAACTACCAATACAGATGTTTTATTGGGTGATGCTGATACCAGAACTCGGTTATATTACAATCAGCTAACCTCTTCTTTAATCGCAAGCATCGAAGAAAGTCCTACCGTTCCAGGTACCCCTAAAAACATAGGTGATCTTGTTTCAGAAATTGAAACTTTGTCGTTGTCTTCTGAAATCATTAGCAGACTTTCCCGTGTATACGACGATGTCTTAAGACTTGATGAGGAGCATTGTGCCCCTGAAGATGCTTGCGTGTTTATTTTACAGTTCCTAAAAGACGAACAGAACTTGATTGTTCATTCTTATGCCAATAATCAAATGGACGAATCCCTCAGCGAATATTCAAGGCTTGAAGACGAAGTGTTTGAAAACAATAAAAACGGTTTGATAGCTCCTAATCAGAATATTGTATTGGTGCACGTCAATGATCCGGAACAGCTAAAAGTGGCCTATCCGAACTATTCGGCAAATATTAAAGAGTATCTAAAACTGATAACGCAGAACTGTCCTGCTTTAGATAATTAACCGCAAAAAGCAACGCAACTTACTTGCACCGCTAACTACCATGTCTTAGGCGGTCTTGCGCACAATCAGGCGGGTTTCTACTTGTTTTTCAACCGCATCCCATTTTTTGCCATAGTTTTCTTTATCAAAGAAGAATTCCACGTGCTCTACCAGTCGCTCGACAGCTAAACTGGCCAGTTCCTCCCGGTCTTGCCGCACGGTGGTTAGTTCCACATAGGGTTCGGATGCAATCGGGGTGTCATCGAAACCCACCACCGCGATTTCCTGGGGGATATGCACCCCCTCTTGCCACATTCGAATCATAAATCCTTGGGCACACAGATCGTTAAAGCAGATCACTGCGCGTGGCATCACCCTTTCTCCGTTACTGACCTGACGTAATATCTGATCGGCAACCCGCGCCCCATCACCGAGATTTTGCCCACCTTGATAGATCCGCAGCGAAGAACTGTCATCTGCTGCTAAACCCCGATCTGCAAGGCATTGTTTAAAGGTAGCTTCCCGCACGTTCGCATTGGTCTGATTGTCACCCCTGATATGCACAATGTCGCGAAAACCCTTTTGCCACAAGTGCTCAAAAGATTTTGAAATCCCATAGGCATCGTTGGAGACCACGGCATCCACACTTTGGGATCCCACTTCTTGGCACAGGGTAATTAGGGGGATCACCGCCGCAATTTTTTCTAAATACTCGGCGGAGAGTCTGGTACCTATTAGCACAATCCCTTCGCAGCGATCTTGCATCAAAGACTCGATGCAATCCATTTCACTGCGCTGCCCCACACAACCGGTTGCCACCAGGCGATATCCTTGTTTTTCAGCATAACGAAAGAGCGGATCCATCAGCGATATTTGGAACTCTTGCTCCATATAGAACACCACACCTATCAGATGCGTACGTTCCAGGCGAATCAGGGCAGCCTGCCGATCGGGCCGGTACCCCATTTCAAAAGCGGCGCGCTGAATCTCCGCGCGGCGCTTATCTGAGACTCCGGGTCGTCCAGACAGCGCAACGGACACCGTGGAAATAGAGGCTCCTACTTCTTTGGCCACATCGGAGATAGTTAGTTTTTGTTTCATAGCGTTGCTCTTAGATTATCGCTAAATAACTCGCCATCACTAAAAACCGCAGCGGTTGGAACCCAATTGGGGATAAACCGATAGGTAGCTAAAATGCACCTGAAATCCGTCGGAATATTAACAGGTAAAAGTATAGTTAACGTTATCTTTTTGCTGTTGGTTTTAGCGGAACACTTCCCCCGAAGTAAGGTTTTCCGAGGACGCCGCCTGCGCCCTCGGAAAACCAAAACCGGCGTTCTTTACGCGATAAAGTTACTGTCCGAACTCGCTCTTTACCCGGGCAATCATCTTCTTATTGATTTCATCAGCACGGTCATGCCAACCGAATACGCACAGAGACAATACGCCGTCGAAGTTCATATCCCGCAAGGTGCTAAACAGCTCGTCCCAGGGAACTTCTCCCATGCCGATCTCATTGTGCTGGTGCACGCGAGCATCAACTCCCGGAGGATTAATTACGTAACGGTTCCCATCGAAGGCCTTGTGGTTGAATACATCGGCGACATGCACTTCTTTAAGCAGATCGCCAGCAGAGCGCAACATCCGTTCCACATCACCTTTACCATCCGAAAGGTGGAAGGTGTGGGGGGCGCAGTATTCATAGCCAATCCAGGGCTTATTTACCCCGCGGATCAGGTTGATGGCGGGATCGTGTAACTCCACGAAGTCATAGGGGTGCGCCTCCATATGCAGTTGGATCCCATATTTTTCAAAATCGGGAGTGAGTTCTTCAATGGACTTGTACCACTGATGTTCGCAGCGCCGCGGGGTGTTGGGGTCCCCAGAAAATTCCGAAACAATCTCGCGCACATCTAGCTGATCGGCAATTTCGAGCAGCCGCCGCCAGTTGCGCACCTGGGCTTGGCGTTCTTCTTCATCTACGCACGCCCAGTTAAACACCGGGTTCAAGGTGGCAATCTTAACCCCAGATTCTTTCTGTGCCTTATTCAGTTCAGCAACATAGGCGTCATCGGCTTTGGGGTAGTGATGCCAAAAATGAAAATCTGCCGTGGGAGACAGTTCCACGTAGTCAAACCCGAGCTCTCGTGCTTTATGCAGGGTTTGCGAAACTGGCATGAACCAGTAATACATATTGGGGTCGAGGGCGATCTTGACCATTTATTCATTCCTTTACTTGGCGGTGACTTTATTTCTCGGGGCGGTGTCAGAGGTTTCTCCCGCAGGCAGCAGCCTCTTCGCTCCGCTGATTTTATTGGGCACCCTCAGTTTAGCCGAAACGTTTCGCTATGTCGATACCTTCCTGAGTTTCCCCTTTTCCAGGCTTTGTTACTACTAAAGCCTACCTACCTTTATTTAACACGTGTTAAGCGAGGGTGTCAAGAGTATTGTTATTTTATTTTTCTCGCGCAAAATACCGCCTCTAGTCTACTTTTATTCGCTAGACGCGTCCTTACCCGCTAAAATACCTATTTTCCCACGTTAGTTTGTAAAGTAGAGGTCTAGAGGGAAAAATGCGTCGCCTAGCGCCGCCACCCTAGAAGGTCAGTTACAGAAAGAAGGAACGGAAAATGGAAACCGGCAACGCTTCCAGCGTCCAGGAATCAAACGACCCGAAAGAACGGGTGGCGCTGAACCGCCAACTAGCACAAATGCTAAAAGGGGGCGTGATTATGGATGTCACCACCCCAGAGCAGGCACGGATCGCCGAGGACGCCGGCGCGGCCGCGGTGATGGCGCTAGAACGCATTCCCGCCGATATTCGCGCAGCGGGTGGCGTTTCTCGGATGAGCGATCCGGCAATGATCAAAGGGATCCAAGAAGCGGTATCCATCCCGGTAATGGCAAAGTGCCGCATCGGGCATTTTGTAGAAGCCCAGCTGCTAGAAGCTATCGAAATCGACTATATCGACGAATCCGAAGTTCTCTCCCCCGCCGACGATATCTACCACATTGATAAAACCCAGTTCAAAGTACCTTTTGTCTGTGGGGCACGTAATCTGGGTGAAGCGCTGCGCCGTATTGGCGAGGGCGCAACTATGATTCGCACCAAGGGGGAACCGGGAACCGGTGACGTAGTGCAGGCAGTTACCCATATGCGCGAGATGAATGCCGAGATTCGGCGGATTTCTAGCCTACGCGAAGATGAACTTTTTGAAGCCGCCAAGCAGCTAGAAGTACCGCTATCGCTACTCAAAGAAGTGCACGATTCCTCGCGCCTGCCGGTGGTTAACTTTGCCGCAGGCGGAGTGGCCACCCCGGCCGATGCGGCTTTGATGATGCAGCTCGGCGCCGAGGGCGTGTTCGTAGGCTCCGGCATCTTCAAGTCCGGTAATCCCGCCAAGCGCGCCAATGCCATTGTCAAGGCAGTCACTAACTTTAAGGACGCGAAGCTGATTGCGAAACTGTCTGAAAATCTGGGTGAAGCCATGGTGGGGATTAACGAAAGCGAAATCGACCTGCTGATGGCCGAGCGCGGAAAGTAAACGGCCAGAAAACAAGAACAGCGGTAGCAACGGGCAGTTTGCTACCGGCACTAATAGTAGGCGAAAAATAGATGGAAAAAGTTGGCGTCCTCGCAGTTCAAGGGGCTTTCATTGAGCATGAACAATGCCTCGAAAAACTGGGAGCTCAGGTAGTTGAGCTCCGCGAAGCCGCAGACCTGCATACCGGTTTTAACCGTCTAGTATTACCAGGCGGCGAATCAACGGTGCAATCAAAACTACTGATTGAACTGGGAATGGCGGAGAGACTGCGGGAAATGATCACCGCCGGGATGCCGGTGCTCGGTACCTGTGCCGGATTAATCTTGCTGTCCAAGCGGATTATCGGTAAGCGCAGCGTGGATCGCACCGCACTCGGCACCTTGGACGTAACCGTGGAACGTAATGCCTACGGCCGCCAACTCGGTTCTTTTAATGCCCGAGCTGACTTTGCAGGCATGGAAGATCTGCCCATGACCTTCATTCGCGCCCCGCGGATTAGCGAGGTCGGCTCGGGAGTAGAAGAACTCGGACGTGTAAATGGGCTAATTGTGGGGGCGCGAGCCGGAGGTCAAATCGGGGTTACTTTTCATCCCGAATTGACCGGCGACCCGCGCCTGCACCAAATGTTCTTGAACCTCTAGTTCACCTGGCTCCTATTAGCCTTCCTCACGCTGGAAGCTCATAGTTGCTTCGTAGTGTCCGGATTCGCTCGGCCAACGGGTAGTAATCGCCTTGGCCTTGGTGTAGAACTTCACGCCCTCCGGGCCGTGAATATGGGTGTCCCCAAGCAGGGAGTCTTTCCAACCACCGAAGGAGTAGTAGGCAACCGGAGTCGGAATCGGGACGTTAACGCCAACCATTCCGGCCTCAACCTCAAGGGTGAACTTGCGCGCTACCCCGCCATCATTGGTGAAGATGGCAGAGCCATTGCCGAAGGGAGAGGAATTAACGATCTCGATGGCTTCCTCATAGGTTTTGGCGCGAGTAATCACCAGCACCGGACCAAAGATTTCCTCGTAATAAGCGGGGGCATCTTTGGGGCAGTTATCGATAATGGTGGGTCCTACGAAGTAACCGTTCGGGTAACCTTCTGGCCGGAATCCGCGGCCATCACGCACGATAGTCGCACCGCGTTCTTCAGCATCAGTGATCAGACCTTCGATCCGCTCCTGAGCTTTCTTGTCAATAACCGGTCCCATCTCGCAGCCTTCAACCATGCCTTGATCTACATGAATCTTGTCGGCGTGGGCTTTAACTTTCTCGGCTAGTTTTTCACCAGCGCTTCCTACGGCTACTACCACCGGTAGCGCCATGCAGCGTTCACCAGCCGCTCCGAAAGCCGCTGCCGAAATATGTTTGGCGGCGAAATCGATATCTGCATCCGGCATCACGATGGCGTGGTTGTTTGCCCCACCCAGCGCCTGAACGCGCTTGCCGTGAGCAACCCCGGTGTTCTGTACGATATGTGCAACCGGAGTGGAGCCTACAAAGGAAATCGCATCAATTCCGGGGTGCTCCAAAATCGAGGTAACTAGGTTACGGTTACCGGTCAAAACCTGATAAATACCGTCCGGTAGTCCCGCTTGCTTGTATAGCTCACCGGTCAAGAGCGCAGCGGAAGGAGTGGAAGAAGCAGGCTTAATAATAATGGCGTTACCAGTGGCAATAGCCAGCGGGTGCATCCACATGGGCACCATTGCCGGGAAGTTGAACGGGCAAATCCCCGCCACTACTCCGACTGGTTGCCGCACGGTGAAGATATCTACGCCGGTAGAAATCTGGTAGGAATGTTCGCCCTTCATATTGGCGTTAATTCCACAGGCGTAATCAAGGGTTTCCCGGCCACGCTGGATTTCTCCGATCGCATCCGAGTAGTTCTTGCCGTGTTCCTGCACGATTAGCTGCGCCATCTTGTCCTGGTTTTCCAAAACCAGGTGGCGCATCTTGAACATAATGTCCACGCGTTTGGCTAATGAGAGTTTTGCCCACTCTTTTTGCGCTTTTTTAGCAATTTCAACTGCGTGATCCAGATCTTCACTTGATGCGGAGGGAACAGTAGCTACTACTTCACCTAGCGACGGATCTTCGATTTTAATTTCTCCGGCAGGTTTTCCCTGCGCGTATTCACCGTTAATCCAGTGCTGCAGCTGTTTTACCATTGTCAGTATCTCCTTCGATTTCCGCTGACCTTATCGCCGATCATGCCTAAGCTATTAGCATTACCGCGACTGGCTTAATTGTCCTTACAAAGTCTAGTCTAATCGACTTAAGTCCCAGACACAAGAGGAGCACTTAAAAAATTCTTTTACGTCAGATACGCGGTGACAGTAGCTTGAATATTGCTTTCCAAATTAGGATTCGGGAACCGGATTAGACACGAGTGAATTGGGCATTGAGACCGCGGATATCCTGAAAATTGCATCCTCAGCAAGCGTTTACCTGCCTGCCTAATAAATATGGGGTTAGGGTTATAACATGTTTGTCCATCTCCCCCGCACCAGCGGCAAAATCATATCTAGAGTATTGGGGTTAATAACCTTGAGCACATTAGCCCTTACTGCTTGCAGTCCCGCCGTAAATCCCGAGACTCCCCCCTCCGCATCCGCGTCGAAGACTGCTTCTCCTAGCGTCACTAAGCCTTCCCAAAGCCCCAAAAGCCCCGCCACTCCTACAACATCGACAGCTCCCGCTACTAAACCACTGAGCGGGAAAGTCATCGTCCTTGACCCTGGTCATGGGAAAGGCAGGCAGCTGAGCAACCCGATTTCCAATGGGCGCGGAGGACGCAAAATTTGCAATACCTCCGGCACCGCCACTAATGCCGGATATCCGGAATATAAATTCACTTGGCAGGTAGCCGACTATTTACGCAATCTACTGCAGGAACAGGGCGCCACAGTGGTTCTTACTAGAGATAATGGGCCGAATGCCGAGATCTGTGTCGATCGGCGCGGCAAACTCGCTAACGAAAAGGGTGCCGCCGCCTTGATATCTATTCACGGTAACGGTTCGGAGTCTAGCGCTCCCCACGGATTTTTTGTGATGGTTTCCAATCCCCCATTGAACGCCGCCCAAGGCGAACCTTCCCGGAAACTGGCACGCGCAGTGGCCACCGGACTGAGAGGCGCGGGGCTTAGCCCCTCCACGACTTTTGGGGCGAATCCAGTCCCCCGCTCTGACCTCGCCACTCTAAATTTCGCGCAGGTGCCGGCGGTCATGGTGGAACTGGGGGAAATGCGTAACCCCCAGGATGCCCAGCGCATGTCTAGTCCCGAGGGACAACAGCAGTACGCGGCCGGCCTCGCCCAGGGAATTTTGAGCTACTTTTCCACCGGCTAGCAACCTAAGGAAAAGAACCTCGCCTTAAAGATGCGTTCCGGCTTCCGGAATCTTAAAGCCCCAGGCAACCCAGGGGAATAACAGCGATTCCGTCTTTACGCATATAAGCTTGCTTTCCACCGTAAAGCACCGCGGCGGCGCGCATCTTTTCACCGGCGCGTTCCCGCAGCCAGACTAGATGCTTAACATCGTGGTCAGTGACCCGATTCGCGGTTTTCACTTCTAGCGCCACTAGCGCTCCGCCCCGCCCTTGCAAAACTAAATCAACTTCATGTTCACCCGCTCGAGTACGAAAATGCCCCACCGTAGCCTCCAGAGCTTGAGCGAAAACCCTCACGCACAGGAGGGCGAGAGATTCAAAAAGCGCTCCATAGATATTGCCGCCACCAGGACTCAATAGATCTTCGGCCTCAAGATCCAAAAGGCGAGCCGCGAAGCCGGGATCTACTAGGTGATGCTTAGGGCTGCTGGTCAAACGTTTCCAGCCCATCCCTAACGGCTGCCAGGCCTCTAGGGGCTCCAGAATCCAGAGCTTAGTCAAGAAATCTCGATAGGTGCGGGTAGTTTCGGAACTGGGTTTATCTCCCTCGCCAGCGGTTGCCCCCTCTACTATCTGCGCATAGGACGCCGTAGTGGCGGTAGCCTGCGCATAGGAGCGTAACCAGGCGCGGAGAGTATGCGGGGTGCGAGTGAGATACCCCTGGGTGAGGATATCTTTATCAATCACGTCGCGCAGGTAAGAATCAATGGACAAGCGCAGGGCTCGTCCTCGCAAATGTTGAAATCCCGGCAATCCGGTTTGGCAGATAGCTTCAGCATAATCGGAGGCGGCTAGGTCACTGCTGCCGGTTATCCTTTGGGTGCCGGCGAATAGGTCGCGCAAACTGACCGTGGGAGTAGCAATTCTCCGCTCAGACAGAGTCAATGGCCGCATCCTTAAAGTAACTATTCTGCCTGCTCCCGAATGGGTTTGCACCCCGGGCTTGGAGCTGGCGGAACCGGTCAAGAGAAAACTTTCGGGGCGTGCACCATCATCAACCGCACGCCGCACCGTGTCCCAGGTTTCCGGCAGTAGCTGCCATTCATCCAAAAGTACCGGCGGTTTTTGCTGTAGGAAAAGCTGCGGATCGGCCTGCAAAATAGTGCGGGTGTCGACTTGGTCTAGCTGATAAGTGGTGCGAGCCCGCCGCTTAGCGGTCTCGGTTTTCCCCACTCCTTTAGCTCCGGCAATGCACAGCGCCGGCAGTTGCGGAAAAACTTGGGCTATTTCGTAGTCAATTACCCGTTTTAAGTAGTCAGCCATACTTTTAGTATATCCTATCTTCCTGTTTGCCGGAGAGATATCTTCTTGTTTGCCGGAGAGTTATCCGCCTGTTTGCCGAAAAATAGAATTTTTGAGGACGAGCGCGGTAGGAGCGCGGCAGACGGCAGCACCCTAGCGGCGGCGGGCAAAGAAGTCTTTTAGTTGCGCCGAACATTCCTCCTCTAGAATTCCGCCGATGACTTCGATGCGGTGATTTAGGCGGCTATCGCGCAGGACATCGCGGACAGAGCCAGCAGCTCCTGCTTTGTCATCCCAGGCGCCGAACACTACCCGCGAAACCCGGGCATTCACCAGGGCGCCGGCACACATAGTGCAAGGCTCCAGGTTAACCACCAAGGTGGTGCCGGTGAGCCGCCAAGTGCCCAGGTGCTGCGCTCCTTGTCGCAAAGCCATAATCTCCGCGTGAGCGGTAGGGTCAAAGGGATAGGTCTCGCGCTGGTTGAAGCCCTGTCCGATTATTTCCCAGTCCCCCAGGTAGGAAGGGGAATCGCTTTCGGGTGCGGGCGCGCCCTCGCCCGCTAAAGCCAGCGCCTCCTTGCTGGCAGAACTATCAGTGTTCCAGAAGCTAATGGGCGTCGCGGTTTCGATGCGAGGAGCAAGCAAAAGCGCCCCCACTGGAACATCCGATTGTTGCTGCGCGTGGGTCGCCAAATCCATAGCACAGCGCATTACCTCGTCAAAGCGATCCATAACTCCAACTTACCCGGCATTTTTAGCTAAGGAAACCTTGTCGTTTTCGCAGACAAAAAGCTAAATAAGTGAAAGACTGGATACATGTTTGAAAGAGCCGGGCAGAAAGCCAAACCAGAAGATTTAATCAATGTCGATGACCTCCTAGCCGCCTACTATGACCTGGAGCCAGACCCCGCCGAGCCTAGCCAGCGGGTCAGTTTCGGCACCTCGGGACACCGCGGCAGTGCCTTCGACCATGCATTTAACGAAGCCCATATCGTGGCCATCACCCAGGCGATTGTAGAGTATCGCCGCAACCAGGGGATTAATGGTCCGTTATTTATGGGTCGTGACACCCACGCCCTTTCGGAGCCTGCCCACCGCAGCGCCCTGGAAGTACTGGTAGCTAATGGGGTGGACGTGCGGATAGATTCCCGCAACTCCTATGTACCCACCCCGGCAGTTTCCTTAGCAATCCTGCAGGCCAATGGGGCGCCTGGCAAAGTGCGTACCTCGGGCGCGGATGTGGCCGACGGAATTGTGATCACCCCTTCGCATAACCCGCCGCGCGATGGCGGTTTTAAATACAATCCCCCCACGGGCGGTCCGGCAGACGTGGACGCTACCGGCTGGATTGCCGACCGCGCTAACCAGATTCTCCAGGACGGCTGGCGCAATGTGCCGCGTTCTACGCTAGCGGATCTAACTCGCGCCGACTGCGTTCACCCCCACGATTACCTGCATGAATACGTCGATGCGTTACCCAGCGTGATTAACTTGGACGCGATTCGCTCTGCGGGAGTACGCATCGGAGCGGATCCGTTAGGTGGGGCTTCCGTTGACTATTGGGGCATGATTTCTGAGCGTCACGACCTCAACCTGACAGTAGTTAACCCGGATGTGGATCCCGCTTTCAGTTTCATGACCTTGGATTGGGATGGAAAGATCCGCATGGACTGCTCCTCCCCCTATGCAATGGCATCGCTACGGGAAAAGATGGCGCCCGACGAGGACGGAGTTACGCCTTTCGATATTGCCACTGGCAACGATGCGGATTCGGATCGCCACGGGATTGTCACCCCGGATGGGCTAATGAACCCCAACCATTACTTGGCGGTGGCAATTGAGTACCTGTACACCCACCGGCCGGAATGGGGTGCAGATTGCGGGGTCGGGAAAACCTTGGTTTCCTCCTCGCTAATCGACCGGGTGGTTGCCCATATGGGGCGCAAACTGGTGGAAGTTCCGGTAGGCTTTAAGTATTTCGTGCCGGGACTACTCTCCGGGACTATTGGTTTCGGGGGCGAGGAATCCGCCGGTGCCTCTTTCTTACGTAAAGATGGGTCTGTATGGACTACCGATAAAGACGGCATTATTTTGGCGCTACTGGCTTCCGAAATCCTGGCGGTAACCGGCACTTCTCCCTCGCAGCTACATAAACAGCAGGTGGAACGTTTCGGGGCTTCCAGCTACAAGCGTTTCGAGGCCGCCGCCAACCCGGAGCAGAAAGCCAAACTCAAGAAACTTTCTTCCGAGGACGTCACCGCGGAAAAACTTGCCGGTCAAGACATCACCGACAAACTGGTGCGCGCTCCCGGTAATGATGCCGAAATCGGTGGACTCAAAGTAGTCACCAAGGACGCCTGGTTCGCGGCTCGCCCCTCGGGTACCGAAGATATCTACAAGATTTACGCGGAATCCTTCCAGGGTGACCAGCACGTTGATCAAGTAATTTCCGAAGCACAAGAGGTAGTAGGCGCCGCCCTCTCCTAGAGCACGCAATCATTTTCCTGACTGCACCTCATAGTGAGGGTGGAAGCTAGGTTTTGCCTCCCGCCCAAAGAACTTGGGCAATACCCAAGGTATTGCCCAAGTTCTTACGCCCTCCTAACCTGATCGACAAAAAGCAATCACCGCCCTTTCTAATGGGAACGGCATACGCACCAAGAAGCTGGGGAAAGATTTATGCCGAGGGGTAGGCTTCGGGCACTAAATCCGTGAAAATGCCAGAGCATTTTCCGGATTTCGGGGCGCGAGGTAAAATCTTTCCCCTGCTTCCCAGTACCAACCCCTTATTTACGGGAACGGAGTTGGCGGTTGGTGGCGGCAGTGGCGAGGGCGGCGCGGGGATCTTCCGGCCAAGGATGCTTGCGATACCTGCCCCGCATTTCCGCTCGAACCTGCGGATACACTTCATCCCAGAAGTGATCTAAGTCGGTCACTAACGCCAGCGGGCGTCCTGCCGGTGACAACATCTCCATCGCCAGGTCAACTTGGCCGCCCAGGATTTTAGGCGCGGACTGCAGTCCAAAGAACTCTTGTAGCTTCGCCTGTACCCGAGGCGGACCGCTGGTGATATCTTCGGGATAGCTAATAGCGGTACGCCGGCCGGAGGGAAGTAAAAATTCGCTGGGTGCCTCTTGTTCCAAGGTGCGCCGAGTGTCATAGTCCAGCACTCCCTCCAGCCAGGCAGTTACCGGGGCATTCGCAGCGTTTTTTCCTTCTGCAAAATAACTGAGCAACACCTGCCAGAAGCGGGGGTTGTCATGTAAATCTTGGTCACTAACTGCAGGGACATTGGGAAAATAGTGCGCCGCCCAGCGCAAGCGGGCACGCAAGCGAATGGCTTTAGAGTTCCAAGACAGAAAATCTAGCCCCACCCGCTGATATTCGGCTTCGAGGACGCGCTCAGGTTCCCGGATTATCGTTTTTTGACGCTGCAGAGGGATTTCTCCCAGACACCGTTGCTTCCAAGCAACGATTTTTCCGTCCCGAAAATCTGCAAAATACTTTTCTTGCTTTAGGTGACTTCCCAGTTCTAAAGCCAGCTCCTCGGTGAGCGGCGCGGCTAGGCGAATTAGATCGTTTCCTCCTTTACGTACCCCAATTTCCGCAATCGCCAACCACTTACTAGTGGATAAAGAACTGTCATTGTCTAGGCGAGCTGCTCCCGAACCAGACAGCTGGTACACCCCGTCTTTACTGGTTAGGCGCCCTATTTGGTCGGGAAACGCCATCCCCACCATTAGCCCTACGCTTAAATCGCCTGCAAGTTTTTGCAAATTAGCTGGTGAACTTGGAGTTTGATTGTTCGCGTCGCCTTGCCCTAACTGCTCGCCCCGATCTGACAGCGAAGACACAAAACCCTCATTACCAGTATCAATACCTTGATAACGTCGCGCCAATTTTTCAAAGCGGCTGCGCTCGCTGCGGTAAGTTTTGTCTCCTTGGCGTTCCGCGCGGCGAATCGCTGCCCATAAATCACCGTCGGGACTGCGCAAATCTGCCTGCAAAGCCGCCACTACCTGGGCGGCGCGGCGCTCACCCACCAGGCGCGCCCCCAAAATCAAAGCGCGTGCCAGACGCGGGTGGGCGGGAATTTGTACCAGCTGGCGCCCAAAAGCGGTAATCCGAGAATCTGCATCTAAAGCGCCGAGAGCCTGTAAATCCTTTTCCGCCTGCTGCCAGGCAGCAGGCGGAGGGGAAGTAGGCAGCGCCAGAACTTTCAGATCGGTTTGCCCCCAATCCGCCAGCTGCAAATAAGTTTGGGTCAAGTCACTGCGCAAGATTTCCGGCTGGGTATCGGGTTCCATACGCGCATAAGTTTGCTGGTCATAGGCACGAATCACATATCCGGGTCCCAGGCGCGCGGCGCGTCCTGCACGTTGAGTTGCCGCGGCTCGCGAGCAACTCAAGGTGCTCAATCCCCCGGCATTTCCACGCAGGCGGCGACGGGGAACCCGCGATAATCCACTGTCAATCACCTGGCGAACCCCGGGAACAGTCAGTGCCGATTCTGCCACCGAAGTGGCCACAATTATCCTGCCTTCCCCGGGTTTCAGGGCGTCCTCACTAGCAGCAGAAGCGTCCTGGGAGAGTACTTTTACCTGTTCGCGGGGAGATAAATGCCCGTGCAAGGTCAGGATTCGTTCCGGGTGACTGGCACGCGACCGCAAGGCACTGGCAATCTCCTCTACATCTGCGATTGCAGGGGCAAATACTAAAGTGTCTCCTTGAATACGATGTTTTAACGTCAGGTCGGCCAAATAGTCGCGAAACTCCCAGGAAGTACCTCGCTCACTAATCCGTCGCACCCGCGCTGGTGGCGGTGCGAATACTTCTTGCAAGGGGAAAAGCTTGCCTTCGGCCTCTAAAACGGGGGTATCTTCCCCTAAGACCTGGCGGAAAAGATCGCTATTTAAAGTCGCAGACATCACCACTATCCGCAGCTCCGGGCGCAACTGGCGCACTTCGCAGAGCAGGGCTAATAAGACATCGGTATCTAATGATCGTTCGTGCACCTCATCGATGATCACGGTGCCGATGCCCGAGATTTCCGGATCTGCCAGCAGGCGCCGCAAAAACAGGCCGGCAGTGACAAAATCTAGGCGCGTATTGCGACCCCGAGTAGATTCTCCTCGGACTGAAAATGCCACTTTCGCTGCCAGATCATGTTCATTTCGAGGCAGTAGCGTCTGAAGATAGCTAGCCGCAGCCCGGGCAGCAATCCGGCGGGGCTCAGTCACTATCACCCCTGCTGCTGAGGAGCTATTTTTCGCTCGCGCATCCTCTAACGCCCAACAAATTGGGGGAACCAAAGTAGTTTTTCCTGACCCCGGCTCAGCGGAAACAATTACTTTCCCCGCGGTTTCGAGGGCATCTTTCAGCTCCGGCAAAATACTCGTCGCCGGCAGCTCGGGGGCGAGGGTGCCTGCCTGGGACAGCGTAAACATGCTTCTATTGTGCACCGCGGAAGAAAAAAGCCAATACTTCCGGAAGCGGTACAGCTAAGTAGGAAAGCGTACCCAAAACAAGCACAATAGATACATGGGGTATAGCAGACGCGGTAGACGCCGGTGGCAGCCAGGAAAGGGTTCCTGGGGAAACCGGATCATCGCCACCTTAATTCTTGCCCTGTTAGCCTGGGCTTTTATTCCCGGTTTAGGTCCAGATTTAGCCGGACTTTCCGCCAAAGGAGCCCCCAAACTAGCGCTTCCTGATTGGGGTAAAAGCGCGGATCAAATCCTCTCCGAATCGGTACAAACAGATTTAGTCAAGGCGGTTGCCTCGTTACCGGAGGGCGAGTGGGAAAGCGCCTCCCCCTATCAGCGTTCCCAGTTCGGGGTCCGTTGGGCAGATATTGATCGCAATGGTTGCGATACCCGGAACGATATTTTAAGGCGTGACTTGTCCCAGGTACAGACCAAGGTCGGAACCCATGATTGCGTGGTGATTTCCGGGGAGTTCACCGAACCCTACACTGGCCGCTACCAGCAGTTTCGCAAGGGTGCCCAGACTTCCAGCAAGGTTCAAATTGATCACGTAGTTGCCTTGT
Source organism: Varibaculum cambriense (assembly GCF_002848005.1). GTDB lineage: Bacteria > Actinomycetota > Actinomycetes > Actinomycetales > Actinomycetaceae > Varibaculum > Varibaculum cambriense_B. The sequence continues at coordinate 33,334 of NZ_PKHX01000007.1, forward strand.
CCAACGCTTGGAAAACTGGAGCTAGTCGGTGGGATGCCAAGAGTCGCGAACAGTTCGCTAATGACCCGCTCAATCTGCTGGCGGTTGATGGCCCCTCCAATCAAGACAAGCAAGATAAAGACGCTGCGAGTTGGCTACCTCCAAATAAAGGGTTCCATTGCCAGTATGTGGCTTTACAAACTGCGATTAAACAGAAATGGCAGTTGTGGGTTACCCCGGAGGAAAAACGGGCGATGGCGACAGTGGCGGCCTCCTGCCCCGCGCAGCCCCTCCCCGCTGGTTAAATCGCTGTTTCGCGGTGCCTACAGCTGTACCCACAGGAGCCGGTTTTTCCTCCCGCGCCCCTACCCCGCAAATCCGAACCCCACTAGATATAAGTCCTCTAGTGTTGGTAACTCCATGCTCGCAGGGGTAGATTTTTCCTCCTGCCCAAGAATCCGGAAAACGTAGCGGCGTTTTCCGAATTCTTATGCCCACCGCACCTACTCGGATAAAATCTACCCCTGCGAAGGTTTACCCTCCCCCGATTAAGCCCCTTTTCCTCGTACCCACAGGTGTACCCATTAGACCGGTTTCTCCGCCCAACAAAGGTCATCTCTGTTAATTCGAGCCTGGCCCGTATACACGCCCCGCACCCACTCGGGTAAAACCGGCTCCTGCGGGCACCTATCCCGATAACGGCGATTCCCTGAACGAGGGTTCCCTGGGGATGGGGACTGCACGGGGCAGAAAGCAAAAAAGGGGTTGCTTAAGTTTCTTAATTGTTAATATACTTAACTACATGAATAATGCTACGACATCTGCCAAAGGGCGCGAGGAACTTATTGACCAACTCCTCTACGAATTGCACAGACTGGTTTTTGCTTCAAATGACCTGATTAACCGGTATTCCTCAAAAATGGGACTGCACGGAAAAGACGGGGAAGCCCTATTACAAATTTGGCAGGCGGAACTGGCCGGCGCTCCCCTCTCCCCTTCGGAATTAGCTGAGCAATTACATATCACCCGGGCGGCAGTTAGCTACCTGACCGATCGGCTTATGGAATCAGGCTACGTGAACCGGGAAAGTAATGAGGCCGACCGGCGCAAGACGGTTCTGCGCATCTCGGAATTAGGTGGACAAATTGGGCACGACTTCACTGCCCCTATGGAGGCCGGTCTCAGCGGTTTATTTGCCGAACGCAGTCAGAAAGAACTCGCCACCTTTACCGAAATGCTCCGAGACTTCGTGGAATCCTTGGACACTTCCCACGACCTCGAAGATTAAGACTGTCGCCAAAAATCACTGGCAAAACTAAGGATCTAAAATGAGCACTGAACTTAATCCCGCGAAAACCGCAGGGAAAGCAGAAGCGAAAGAAACCACTGCAGCGGTAAAGGGGAAAGGCGAGGCCGCAACGGCCGACTTTACCGCCCCCAAGCGCTGGAAACTCGTCCTCGTCCTCTACTTAGCAGGAATCGGCATGGGCGCCCTAGATATGGGGATCGTGAACCCGGCGCGCACGGTTATTCAAAATGGGCTCGGGGTAGATGACAAGGTTGGGGTTTGGGTCTTTACTATTTATACCCTCGCCTATGCTGCGGCGATCCCCGTTATCGGAAAAATCGCGGATATTATTGGCCGCAAGCCGGTATACGTACTGGCTATCGGGCTATTTGGACTAGGTTCTCTCGGATGTGGATTATCGCAAGATTTCTCCTCTTTAGGTCTGCTGCTCGCTTCTAGGGCGATTCAAGCAATCGGAGGCGGCGGGATGGTTCCGGTAGCCACCGCCGCGGTAGGAACCATTGTTCCTCCCCCCAAGCGCGGAATGGCTCTGGGCCTGGTCGGCATGGTGTACGGTGCTGCCTCGGTATTTGGCGCCTCAGCCGGATCTTTGGTTTTAGATATAGCCGGACAGGAAAACTGGCAATGGATTTTCTATATTAACGTTCCCATCGCAGTAATTGTGGTGCTACTGGGAATTTGGGCACTGCCCCAAGAAACTCAGAGTTCAACTCGGAAACTAGATTTACCCGGTATTTTCATTCTGGTAGTGATGATTACCGCTCTGCTGTGGGCGTTCCAAAACCTAGACTTCACTAAGATCAGCGAATCGCTTAGCGATCGCGATGTCTGGGTGGGTCTACTAATCTTCCTGGTGCTGATCCCCGCATTTTGGATAGCGGAAGTTCGCGCCGAGGATCCGATAATCAACTTCAAATACTTCGCCACGATCAACGTGGGAACTACCCTAATGTTCGGGGCAGTATCCGGCATTTTGATGATGACCGTCATGTTCATCCCCCAATTCGCAGAAAACTGCCTGCGGCTGCCCTCCGGAGCCGGTGGGTATCCCACAATTATTATTGGCGTGGCCTCGGCTATCGGGGCACCTTTGAGTGGCCGACTAACTGACCGCTTCGGCCCGCGAGCAGTGCTCGGAGTAGGCGTACTGATTTCGGCAATCGCCGGCTTCATGCTGATCTACTGGGCGAGCCCCTACCCAGGTTTTCTTTCGAACTCGGTTTCCATTTTCGTGATGGGGCTAGGACTAGGATTCCTAATGGGAGCGCCATTAACCTACCTGATCTTGCACCTCATTCCCGAAACTGACGCTAACTCCGGCCAGGCGACACTATCTCTAATCCGCTCCTTAGGTACCACTTTGGCTCCCGCGATTCTAGTTGGATTACTCGCCACTGCTATGGGAGGACTTTCCGGTAAAGTCATGGACGCGATGCCGGCTATGGAGATGCCGGCAATGCCCGCAATGACAGCGGAGGCACCCGAAGCTGACGGGAAGATGCCCGCGGGAATGCCTCCGCAAGCCCAAGGCCAAAAGGAAGGAATGCCTCCCCAGGGACAACCGCAGGGACAGACCATGCCTCCTAGCGCGCAGGCAAATACCCCGGAGCAAAAAACCGCTCCCCAAGCGACTGCCCCCAAGACGAAAGCAGATATGGGATTCAAGATGTCCGATATGCCTGCTTCTCTGCAAAATAAAATTAAAACCGCGGATGTTACCAATGTGGTAGATCGTAGTAAAGACATCGCTAACTACATGTTTGATCAACAAGAAGCGAAGATGAAAGCTAAGATGGGGACGGCGCCTCCTGGTGTGGAACAGATGCGAGCAAAATATCTAAAAGATATTGAGTCCCACCGCGAGCAGATAGAGACCGCGTTCCAGTTGGGGCTAAACGAAGGATTCACTCGCCTGTTCTGGTTCTATACCATCTTGTCCTTAGCAGGGATATTACTGCTGGCAGGACTACCTTCGAAACGCAAAATCGATGCCATAATCAATCCGGATCCGCAGGACTAACCCAGGAGTGGAAAAAATGGGGGGAAAAAGAGAAAAATAGGGGTATGCCCACAAGTTCTTTTGGTCCCGAAGTTCTCGAGCTCGCATTCCGAGTAGTGGATGTTACTGGAGTGTTTTGTGCCGCGATCATCGGAGCAAAACTTGCGCGGGAGCGCCGTTTCGATGCAGTCGGATTCGCTACCCTAGCGGTTATCTCCGCCCTAGGGGGCGGGATGACCCGGGACGTACTGCTGCAACAGATTCCGGTGGCATTCACCGATCCTTTTTATCTCGGTGGTGCCCTTCTGGGTGCGACCGTAGCATTTTTTTGGCGCCTAGAATCGAAATGGACAAATCGGTTGATCACGGTGGCTGACGCCCTCTGCCTCGGATGCTGGGCTGCCACGGGAGCTCAAAAAACGCTCGCCCTAGGCCTAGGGGTACTACCTGCCCTCATGATGGGCCTAACTACCGCGGTAGGCGGGAGCATCATCCGCGACGTGATGGTGGGAAAAATCCCTAAGATTTTTGGGGGCGCTAACCTTTACGCCACGCCCGCTGCGACCTCCGCCGTAATAATGGTGGTATTTTTCAAACTGCATATGCCGGTATTAGGAATGGCGCTTTCGATAATAACCGCCCTGGTATTTGTGCTCTTGTCCCAGTGGCGAGGCTGGGTGCTTCCCGAGGCTCCGGATATCAGGATCACTCTCACCCCTCGTCAGCTGCGGCAGATTTTACGGTGGCGCGACAGCCGGCAACGGCGCTTTAAAAACACTGATCAGCAGACTAAGGGTGACAATAACTTGGGCAGTGATGAAAACGGACACTCGGAATATCCCGGTTCCCGGGAGAATCCGGCTGGCAGTCCTGCCTCCGACAGCGGGATTTAAGTAGCTTACAGCCGAGTGCCGATTCCTAGCCCCAACAGGTAGGTTGCTCCTGCGGCACCGTAACCGATCAATAGTTGTCGCAAGGCCTTAGGAGCCGGGTCAACCCCCGAAAGCAACCCCACGATTCCGCCCACAATAATTAGCGCCAAACCTACTAAGATCACCGCCAGTATCGCACCTTGTAAGGGTGACAGCGGCAGCAAAAACGGGAAAAGCGGAATGAATGCCCCGATAGCGAAGAAAGTGAACGAAGAAATCGCCGCTTTCATACCGGTACCGATTTCTTCGTATTCCTGACTATTTGTCTCTAAATAGGCATGTCCACCTTTTTTAATCTTCGCCAAAGCGGCGGCAGCCTTATGGTCGGCAGTTTCGGCATCGTCTCCCCGCGCCCGAAACACTAAGGCCAATTCGTTTTGGTTCATATCCAATTTATCGATGGCATGTTCGGACTCAGGGTCTGGCGAAGAAGAAGCCAAAAGCTCAGTTTGCGAACGCACCGACACGTATTCCCCCGCCCCCATTGACAACGCTCCCGAAAGCAGACCGGCCAAACCAGTAGCAATAATGGCGGTTTTAGATACTCCCGTACCAAAAATTCCCAAAATGAGGGCGCAGGTAGAAACTAGGCCATCGTTTATACCGAATACCGCAGCCCGGAAACTACCCGAGATAGTGGCTCGCTGCCGGGCGGCCAAACCCCGCACTACCTCGGAATGAATTTTTTCATCCGCCACGATTTCCTTGGGCACATCCAGGTCAGCCTCGTAGTCGTGACGCTGTTCCGCCCGCTGCATCATCGCCAACATAAAGATGGTGCCGAAAATACGAGTGAAAAAATTAAGGAGGCGCGAACGCAGGCTTGCCCGGGGAGTGGGAAGCGCGTCCTCACCCAAAAGATTCAACCAATACTGCTCGTGGCGCTCTTCCGCGATGGATAATTCTTGCAGAACTTCCCGTTCATCTCCGCTCCGCCGACGCGCCAGATAGCGATAAGTATCCGCCTCTAAACGTTCTTCCGCGAGATATTTCCGCCACCGCCGCAGCTGTTTTTTGGAAATTGGGGATGCCTGATATGGGTTAGTATCTGCACTTTTAACAACGGAGTCAGCCATTTTAGGGGCGGGAATCTGGTCCTTCAACGGTTATTTCTTCAATCTCTACATCTACGAATTCCGGTTCCGATTTACTGGCCGGCGCCACCCCGAAGATTCGTTCTTTGACTGCGTCCGCAATCTTGTCGGTGACAGCTTCGCCTTGACGACGGAAAATCTCGGAAGCTTTTTGTTTGGTGGCTTCTCCTGCTCGGCGCACCTGGGGATTGGAAGTCACCGCGTTAACGGTTTTGGCCACCCCACCCTCGGGATTTTCACGAATTTCACGGCGAACTAGGGCAATACCAGCACCGATGCCGAGGACGGTCAAAAGTTTCTTTCCCACGGCTAATACCTTTCACGTCGACAAGAACAACTGTTAGCTATTCTATCTCACGGATCCACTAGGGTCTTATAAGAAAAATTCAAAGCTTTTCTTAAGTATTTTTTGTATTTTTTCACAACATATTTTATGCCTCACCGTTTACGGTGGATATATGAGTGAAATCAGCATCCCCACTTCTCGAGGGATAACTTTGGCGGCCGACTTTGTAATTCCAGTGGACGCCAGCAACCGCGCAGTGATTTTCGCGCACTCATTTTTGCTGGATCGGCACGGTTTAGGATGGTTTGATGCGTTCGCAAAATCCTATCGCGCTGCTGGATATAGCACCTTGCAATTAGATTTTTCGGGTTGTGGAAACAGCGCCGATGACGTGATCAGCTTGGAAAATCAGATCGAAGACCTCAAGGCAGCTTGCGGCTGGCTTTCTGAACGCGGATTTGACCAACAGGTGCTGCACGCAGATGGGTCGGGAGCGTTGGTGGCCTTGCGCGCCGTGCCCGATAAAGTACAGGCGCTAGTCTTAACCGCACCGATTCTAGGTCCAGCCGAGGTTCCTTGGGAGGATGTGTTTTCTTCCTCCCAGCTAGCCGAATTGGAGCGGGTGGGGCATACGCGGATCCCCAATGATCAGGGGGCTTCGCGACCCTATTTTGTAATCGGTAAACGCACCCTGGGGGAACTAACCATGGTCGATACCGAGAAGTTATTGCACGATATTGCGTTACCAGCTTTATTTGTAGTTGATCCCCAAACCTTGGCTTCCCAATGGTTTGCGCCCTTGCTCGAGGATCCCCAGGCGTTACTGCCTCCCAATTGCGAATTGCTGTTCTTAGACAAGCTCAGCCTGTACGGAGATTTGCCTGCCAACTATCGCAAACCTGATGGGAACTTCCCGAATGCGGAAAAAGTGGATTTTCTACGTGACCAGGTAGTTGCTTGGGTTAGCCGTATAGTTCCCCCTTCCGGCGACTAGGTTAACGAACAATAACTTACATTTTATTGCCCCTACCAGCGGTTTTAGCCTTCAGGAACTTCTTGGAAAAAATAAAGTAAACCTTCAGAAACCCTTGCGAAGTGCAGCCTTTACCAAACATAGAGGATACTTCCAGGTTCATTTATATTCTCTTCCAGGAACGTGTCTTAGAGTTAAGACTAGCAATAAGGATTGAGCGTATCGATATCTCCTTATTTGCTTGAGATGGGGAACAAAAGTGGGGGCGGATTCCAAAGGAATCCGCCCCCACTCTCTGTCTACGGGTCTCGGCGCCGGGCTCACCGCCCCAGACTCGGCTCCCAGCGGGGGGAGTCTAGCGGCGGCGCGAGCCTAGGGTTTACCTTTTCCGACTCATGCGGGCTCCGGCAGTGGCGGCAATCCCCACTAAGAGGCAAGCCAGAGCAATACCTAAAGCACTAATCCCAGCAGCTCCGGTTGGTGGCATCTGCTGCTTCACCTTAGAGTCAGGCTGCGGAGTTTTAGTTTTGGCTGCCTCTTTCACCGTGATCTTCGCGATGGCAGATACGCTTTCCCCATTCATATCGGTCAAGGTGAACCTAACTTCGTAAGTGCCCGGTTTAGCCGGATCGAAGTTCCCTTTGTCAATCACTACTTTTGCGACTAGGTCAGCTCCGTCCTCTTCATCGGAAGCCTTAGTAATCAACGAACGGAGATCAAGTTTATCGCCAGCAGTAATAGTGACGTCTTTAACCTCTAATACCGGCGGAGTGTTCGGACCGTACACGGGGTAAACCGCCATATCCGCCATAACTACGGTCTCGGCATTAAAGGATTGCCCGCTACCATCTGCCTTGGTATTCCATCCTTTGAAAACCTGTCCTGCCGGAGCCGCGGGAGCAGCCGGGAGCTTCTTCGGCAGACAAGTCTTGCCGTCACTTAGGCAATTAGTGGAAAGGGAATGCCGGTAATAGACCTGCTGAATCGCCAATTCTTCAGGGTTTTGACCTTCCTCAGGCGCGCCCTTATAGAAGGTAACTTCCGGAATATACTGATCTAGCATTACGGTAAAGACGCTGGAGCTATTGAATCGCTTCAAAGTATTTACCTGATCCTTACCTTTCAAGTACTTAAAATACCCAAAACCATCACGGCATTTCGCCTTAGAGATCAAAGCAGGATTGTCCTTATAATAGAAGTAATACTCTCCAGGCTTATATCCTTCGGCAGCGAGCTTATCGGCCTCTGCCGGGGGTAGGCAGTACCACCTTGCAATCTTTATCGATCGGCTTAAGCACATAGTCACTGCCGGCTTTATATTTCGGATTAAGACCGGTGACCTTGCCCTCAGCATCTAAGCTGAAAAGATCTTTAGCGACTTCCGGGTTCTTCGCGTAGGCAATCTGCACAATATCCATGTGGAAGCGGGTTTCCGCAATCGGGTTAGAGTTGTCTGCGGCACTAGTGGCGGACTGGAAATCTTGGGGCACTGTCATCAGGTCACCCCCCTTGCCGGAAGCTGTAGCTGTAAACCAGGAATGATAACCGGCAGGTAGCGTGGAGGTATCCACCTTAACGGTATAGGCCTTACCTTGGGGATACGGCCCCAGGTATTTAGCTCCACCCCAACGATTGTGGCCATCCACCTTACCTTTGGTGTTTTTGTCGATTAGCTTCCCGTCCTGGTCATAGACATTGAAAGCAACGTTCTTCCAGGTTTCTAGTACCTGATCTTCTTGAGGACCTCCATACAAATATATATTGCGTTTCACCCCAATGGTTTCTTCGGGTGTGGTAAACAATTTCTTACCGTCGGGTTTGGCATATATTTCCGGTAGGATTTCGATCTGCACGAGCTTCCCGGAGTTACTGTCTTCGGCGTGAGCACTTGGCAGTTGCGTGACAGCCAGTAGCCCCATCCCCACTAATAGCAGCGGGGCGATCAGGAAACTGATCACTCTTTCCATAGTTTTCGGCATGTTTTCTCCACTCAAAATGTTCGTAGGCGTAGAATTAAAATTTGGCTTATACCCTTTAATGGTAACGGCTGGTTGCCGCAAAAAGCTAGATTAAGTACTAAAAAATCATTGAATAAAAACAGGGCTCGGCGTCGGTTAGCGCCCGCACGAGCCGCTAGCTTAGAAAACTAGGGTGCAGGGGTCACCACTCGCTGGGATCACCAGCAGGAGCGGCGCTGATTTCGAACAGTAGATCCCCGACTTCCACCTGACTACCTTCCGGGCGGAGATTTTCCAGGTCAGAGGGGGTGGAATCCAGTACCACCACCGGGCAGAGCGGCGAGTAACGCGCTTTTTCAATTCGTTTAACCGAGAAAGTAGTAATGGGCTCTCCGGCTTTAACCATTTCATTTTCGAGGGCGTGGCAGGTGAAACCGTCCCCCCGCATCTTTACGGTGTCAATCCCTAAATGCACCAATACCGTTTGTTCTCCACTGCTAATCATAAAGGCGTGGGGAAACAACTTAACTAAGCGCCCCGAAATGGGAGCTACCGCAGTCACCTCTTTCGATCCCGGCAGTGGGCGCAAGGCCACTCCCGCCCCCACAATCATGCCGGAGAACACCAAATCCGGTACCTGCCGCAAGCTCACTATGCGCCCGGGAATCGGCGCACCCACTTGCACGGACTGTTCCTCCATGCTTCACCCCAATCCCAAAAGGAGAACTAACTTTCTTTATAAACCAGCCTAGCCCGCCCGCGTCCTCCAGGAAAATATGTTGCTTTCCAGAGGGCGACGGGCGATACTGGCCTGCAAATCACGCGAAGCTTTCCCCTCTCGACCTCATACAAGCAGATAGCGAACTCATAAGGGGGATACCCGCGCTAGCCTACCCGCGTTTGCGAGCACGGAAAACCAGCACAACTCCCGCAGCCCCGAGCAGCAACGAAATAAGTACCATCTCGGGTACCCCTGCACCAGTGGTTGCCAGGTGGTCTACGCTACGATCTTGCACAGAACCCTTAACCTTTCCAGAGGGTTTGTGCGTCGGTTTCGTCGGACCAGAAGCAGGTCACTGCGGATTCGGCTGCGGGTTTATACCCGGGCCTGGCTCCGGCTGGGGATTCGGGTCTCCCCCTGGATTGGGATTCGGGTTCGGATCGGGTTCCGGATTTGGTTCTGGCTCCGGTTCCGGCTCGGGCGCCGGTGCCTCCCTCACCAATAAAATACTTAAAGGAGGTACCGTAACTTTACCGTTTGAAGTGAGGGTTACCGGTTTTTGGTAAACGTCCAATCCCTTAATCATCACCTCGTATTCCCCGACCGGCAAAGGTGCCTCCCAAGCCTGTTTGTCTGCATTCACGTATGCGAACGCATCGGCACTGTCTTTACCACTCTTAGTCTTCAGCGGGAACGCATCTTTTACGGTATAACCCACATGATTAGTAGCAATACTTTCTTCACCAGCAATAATTTCGTGCGTGTACTTCTGGTTTACAGCTTCGTAACTGCCCTGGCGCATAAAATCATATTGCTTACGGAACTTGTTTAAATCCCGGAAGAACTTTACTTCCTTTTCGTATTGCTTAGCCCGGTCATAGTTGAAAACATTAACCGAGTCGGGGGACTTATAAGAGTTATGATCCCCCGCTTTAGTGCGCAAGAATTCCTGCCCTGCGTGGATGAATACCGCGCCATTGGCCAGGTACTGGGTGCCGGTACCGAGGGAGTGCCGCTGAGCTACTTCCCCATCAGGGGTACCTGCCGGCAAACTGCCTTTCAATTTGTCGAACATGGTGTAGTTGTCATGGGCTTCGTTGTAGACCACGGATTGGTCTGGTCCCAGATAGTTACGCACATATTGGGCGCCCTTGATATTGTTCAACAAATCCCAAGAGCGTTTGGGCTGGTTCGCACCGCTAATAAATCCGGTGTGGTTCAACTCGAAGTTATCGCCCTTTACGGTGTCACGATACTGGTCATTGAAGAACGAGATTCCGGGCATCTGTTTCGCGTTTTCCTGGTTAGCCGCCGCTACCCCACTAGGATGGTTACCCATCTTCCAGCCTTCGCCCAGAATCACAATTGAGGGATCGATCTTATTTAGGGATTCCCGTACCGCTTTCATGGTTTCCACGTCATGGATACCCATAAGATCGAAACGGAAACCGTCAATATCGTAGTGCTTTGCCCAGTAGGTAACCGAATCAACAATGTATTTGCGCATCATCAGTTGTTCGGAAGCGGTTTCATTGCCAACTCCGGTCCCGTCTTGGAACTTACAGTTCGCATCCATCCGGAAATAGTAGTCAGGGACAGTTTGCTGCAACGGAGACGTTTCCGGATTGTAGACATGGTTATAAACCACATCCATAATCACCCGCATATCGTTAGCATGCATGGTTTCCACCATTGACTTTAGCTCCAAAATGCGCGAGGTGGGATCCGCCGGTTTGGTTGCGTAAGAACCTTCGGGAACGTTGTAGTTTTGGGGATCATATCCCCAGTTGTATTGGGCGTTATAGGAGAGGTCACCCAACTCATCTACAGACCCGAAATCAAAAATCGGCAATAACTGCACATGGGTGACACCCAAAGATTTTAGATAATCCAAGCCAGAAAGATTCCCTGCCTTGGTTTTGGTACCCGTCTCGGTGAGCCCCAAGAACTTCCCCTTGTTAGTGATGCCATTATCCGGGCCGATGGTTAAATCGCGTACGTGTGCCTCGTAAATAATCGCATCCTTCATCGAGGTAAATGCGGGCATCCGTTTGCCATCCCAGTTGCTGGGTACAGTTTTTTCCGGGTCAATCACCACGGCGCGCGTACCGTTGGCGGTAACCGCCCGGGCATAGGGATCGATAGCTTCGTTAATTTTTCCGCCGTCGAAATGGAGACGGTAGCGATACTGCATTCCCTTTTGGTCACCGTCGAACGTAATCTCCCAGGTTCCCTTTTCCCCTTTGGTCATGGCAGTGACTTTTCCGCCCGCGGAATAGTTAACGAACTCGACTGCTTGGGCGGTAGGCGCCCATACCCTAAAGGTGGTTTTTTCCGGGGAGTAAATCGCCCCTAACTCGCCCTCGTAAAAATATTTGTTATTAAATTCCGCGGTATGTAGATCCGCGCAATTGCTGGTAGGAGTCGGTTTGGGAATATCTGCTTCCGAATAGTAAATTTTGGGGTCACCCTGCACAATCCAGATTTCCGCCTTCCCCTGGGGAAACTTGGTAACAAAGAGGTCGTCGGGAGTGTTTTTCTCTGCCCATTCATTTCCGACTTCCGAACGGCGCACAATCAGACCAACTTTTTCAATCCCATTTGGGTCTTTATGAGTAATGGTGGCGGTATGGCTTCCATCGAAATCCGCTTGCTTTCCTTCCGTTTCCGGAAGCCAAGTCCACACATTCCAGTTGTCATATTTATTGTCGGAGCGCAGGTAGTGAACAGTGACCGTGACCTCAGTAGGGAGGGCAGGGGGATTTTCGGCGGGTTTCAGCTGGTAGCTGCCATCGGTTTTTATATCAATCCCGCCGGGAACCGGGATATCTTTCAAGTCAGAGGTTTTCCACTCCCAGTCGTTTGTCGCAGTAGAGCGGCGCACAATTAGGTTTACTTTTTCATTCGGAGCCGGAACGGTGACTTCGGCGGTTAGGTTGCCTGCCCCATCCTTTCCGGTGAAAGCCACGGAGTAACCAGCAGAACCCTCGGTCCACACCCACAGGTTATATTCCGATGCGGGAACATTGGGATCGGGGGTAAAACTCACCTTTAGCTTGCCGTCTGCTGCCGGTTCCAATCCGTCCTGGTTATAGCTGAAACTACGAGCATCCCACCTGGTGAAAATCGAGTTCCCCGGTTTCGCGCCAGTATACACAGCGGATTCCCAGACTCGATTTTCGCTCTGTCCTGGCTGTAAAGAAGTGGTGTCCGTGCGGTAGACCCGGAAGTTCAGGGGATCGCCTGGCGCCAAGATATTGGTGTTGATATAGCCTTCCGGCTGCTGGGCGGAGAACTTTTGGCTTTGCTTTGCCTGCCCATCAGCCCAGTACTCGACTCGGTAAACAGTTAAGGGGTTTTGAACGGTTGGATCCGGTTTGAAGTTCAGGTACATTACCTGGCTATTGGGGCCCGCGTGAGCTATGGGAGTAGCACTACCTGCTATTACCAGCAGAAAGGCGATAAAAAATCCCAAAAAACTTCTACTAATTCTTGATTTCACTGGTCCTCCTCGACCAAGGCGTAGGCGGCGGCATCGCCGGAAACGTTTCCGAAAATCATGATATCCGACTTCAAATAAGATATGAAGATCGTCTTTATGTGCGCTTCCTCACATTTAACTACCTTTTCAACAACCAACGCTGCAGACTAACGCGCGGAACCGCTAACCCTATGATTGTGGCGCTGTGGATTGTGGCAGCCGGGAAACTGGTAGCTCAATCGGGAATAAGCTATCGGTGCACCCTCAGGAGTATCAAAAAACGGCTGCTTAACGCACTTAACCAATAGATTCTTCAAAGAAATCTTCATCGATACTGTAAAGAGTGAACTGTTTTGCCTGGTGGACAGCCACTCCGTAATTAAGCATCAACTCGGTGAGTTTAATTCCGTTAATCAGAATGATTTTCCCATGTCGGTAGTTTTTTGCAGTGGTAACGGCGCGAGGTTGGAAGTCCGAGGTAGTGATAAACACCCCTAGGTTGGCACCCCTTGAATCCAAAGAACCTATAAAATTACGAATCTCCGGATCCCCAACTTTATTGGTATCTGCATAACGTTTTGCCTGGATATAGATATTGGTTAGTCCCAATGCATCCTGGCGAATAATCCCGTCGATACCTCCATCACCGGAGCGACCAACATGCTGTTTGCCTCCGTAGTCACCTCCGTATCCCATAGCCCATAACAAGTCGATGACCGCTTTCTCGAAAAACTCTGGAGAGGAATCTTGCAGATATTTCCGAAGCTCAGTCTCTACTTGCGCATTAAAATCACGCTCGGCATTACTCATTACTTCAATCGGATTGCTACTAGGTTCAGTCTCTGCTTCCGCTTCGCCGCTTTTCGTCTTACGCTGAGCAATCTCTTGCTGATATTTCGCCCATACTTCCCATTCGAGCATGTCTTTATCGGTATAAATGGAAAGATCACGCTCGGCCACTTGGAGTCCGGCATCGGTGATCTGGCAATGTCCCCGGCGAGGGCGAGTTATCAAACCTGCATGAAAAAGACCAGAGCATGCCCAGTTGATACGGTGCTGATAACGCGGTTGACCGGAGGGAATAAGCTCTTCGCGCAGCTGCTCGCTTAACCCCGTAGAGCCAGCGACAAGTTCGCAGATTTCTCGCACGTGTCGCACCTGACCGTCCTGCAGAACTCGAAGAACCACGGGTCTAAATTCGTCAATAGTTGGGGTATTATCTATGCTCATTTTTTCGCCTACCTGGTGATCTTCTGCTACCAAGTCGATCTTATCCGGCTTTTACCATAGGGCGACGGAGATTAATCCAAGTTGGCGGCAGCGGCCAGCATTTTTTCAATCTCTTCGCGGTATTTTCCGTCTGCGTTCCGGCTTTCGCCGCTATCTGCTATATAGGTTTTCAAGAATTTTTCTAGAGGACGACCCAAGCCTTGCCCCGCAATCCTGCCGGTACTAGCCTCGATCCCGGCGTGAGCGCGTCCTCCGAAACTGATAAGCCACATATCCTCCCCCACTGGCACGTCCGCACTGAGGCGGGGCATCACGAAAGGAAAATCCAGGCGTTTAGCCCCCAGGCGCTGGTAAAAAGCCCAACGCCGCTGCGGATCCCCTCTATCTTCCGAGGGCGCGTGGAGCTGCGGATCCTCAATTTCTCCCAGGATCAACAGGGGGTTATTGCTAGATTCCAGAGCGCAAATCGCTTGACGGAAAAGTTTAGAGCCCACCCCGTGACCGCGAGTGCGGGGACTGACTGCCAGCCAACTGAGCAAAGTAACTTCCCTGGTTGCCGGCCATGCTATCGCTGCCCCTAGCGGGCGCGTCCCCTCCCACGCGGATAAAGTCTGAAACTGCCCCGCCTGCAGTTGGGCGATTAAATCTTCCGGCTCCCCCAGTTCTTCAGGGCCAAAAGCCTGTTCCAAAAGTTCCCGAACTAGGATTTCTTCCTGCCCCGGTTCCAGGTGGTTTTGATACTCGATTTGCACCCCTCAACCCTAGCCCAAACCTAGTTAGGATTTTTTGCGATAGTTAGCAGCGCTTAGCTATTCATAAATGAATGGAGCACCCATGGGGATTTCGCCACGAAGCCTTGGGAGCCAATGAGGAAAACATTCGGGACGACCTACTCGGACAAACTGTTCGTAAATATCCTCGTCCGAGTACCGCTCATTTTCCTCCGGAGTAAGCGGAATCGTGAAAAGAGCTAGGGCATCGCGCTCCTCCAGCGGAACCCAGGGAGTCGAAATATTAGCCATAATTTGATTGTAAACGCCACAATAACAAAGAGAATTTAATTTCGAGTTGGAAGCTACTAAATTAAGTCAACTAAAATCTGGGTGCTGTGTTAGCTATTCATAAAAGTCCGGTTGACATCTAGGGATTTCGCCACGGATTCGTGGAAGCCAGAAATCAAACGCTTGTTCTTCTCCCACCCGAACGAACTGATCGTAAATATCTTCGTCCGAATACCGCTCGTTTTCCTCCGGAGTAAGCACAGTAGTGCAAAGAGCAAGCGAATCACGCTCCTCCAATGGAACCCAGGGCACCGAGATATTAGCCATAAACTAATTGTAGGCGGCAAAATATCAAAGAAAAGTAAAATCTGGGATTAAATCCATTAATCTACTCGCAATAAGAATAGTTTTCTAGTACTTCTTCCAGTGTCCACCGGCCTCGCAAGTATGGTTCAAAATAAAACCACTCAGTTCCGGATGCTATGCGTCTAAAATGATTTTCCATGAACTCATCGGAAAACTTTTCGTTTTCTTCAGCTGTTAAGGGGCGCGACAATGTTTCCTCGAGGTTACATTCCTCCAGGGGTTTATCACCGCGCAAATCAACCATGCCTCGATTCTAACGCTAAACATTTAATGTGGCTTATCTATTCTTTTCTCTGAACTAGAAAACCCGATTCGGTTTATGAATATGTCGCATCTGAGAAAATGTGGGGTAGGTACCGATTTAAAGAGGACTGATTTTCAAGCAAGAGGTAACGCTGGATCGACCGGTAGTATGACAGCGGGGGTTCAAAATAAAGAAAGTATCTTGAACCCCCGCAACACCTCTAAACCTACCCCAAAAATAAGAAGGTGACTAGATATGAAAAAAGCAATAAGCGCAGCAATCCCCCTAGCCGCTATCTTCCTAGCTCTGCTCGCTTTCTCTAGCGATATGCCCTTCTGGATGGCATGCACCTGCTGGGCTCTGTGGGGAACAGGACTAGGGGCAAGCATCATCGGTACCGCATGGAAAGGATGGGAAACCAAGTGACCAAACGTTACCTATCCCGGATGCAGTTCGCGGCCCGCATCGGAGTAAAGCCTGCCTCCTTATCCCGCTATAAACTACCCACCCCAGATGTGATAGTTGGCCCCGATACTCGCCCCGTGCAAGGATGGACCGAAGAAACAATCGATAAATGGAACGCAGCCAGACCAGGAAGCGGAAGCCGAACCGATCTCAAGCAGTAATACCATGGCAACAACCGCTAGCAGTTAACTAGCCTTCAAGGCAGACATTCGCTTATTGTTATACAGATTCCAGCTCTGTAAGGTCAGAATGACCGTAGGAGCGTATCCGCGCAGATGGTAAAATCTCTGGGACCAAAACGCCGTCCGCTTGAGATTCAACATAATCAATAAAAAGCCCCACGCTTGCCAGCCCCGATGGCGGTTGCCCCGTCATATCGGTCGCTTCATCAGAGATAGCACACTCAGGAGCCATTGAAGCAACAACCCGAATCGTTGCACCATCATTACCCAAGGAATAAATGGTCGCGTCCCCTCCACAGGCTTTAACGCGCTCAACTAGCACCGCTAAAGGTTCACTATCTAGGCAAGCAACAATCGGAGAATCACCATATTTATCAGTAACTTTAGGGGAAGTATTTCCAAGCATAACGTTATACAAGACCTCAGCCTCAAAAAGCGCTAACTGCTCATTCATCACAGTTCCTCCCCTCTATTAAGACGATCTGCCGCGTCTCGCGCCGCAAGATAGACCCTATGTATAGCTAATTCTAGCGCAGAATTCACATCTGAAACCTCATTCAACCTCAAAAGAGACTCAGGTTCTTTGCCGTCTCGCTTACCGCCCACATAATTATGCACGTGCGCATGCCCGTGCTTGCAGTCAATCTCGATATAACTTTGCCAATTATTCTCACGGTCAAGGTATTTAACGGAAAGAACGAAATCAACGAGCCTACCAGCCTGTTTCCAAGCTATCCCGATAAGTTTAATATCCGATTCGTAGGATGGTCTCAGATAGCGCAGTTGGTCTTGTTCGCATTTATCGCGCGGTGGCGGGTTATAACGGCCTTGAATAGTATTCTGTCCGCTTATCCGCTTAACTCGTCTATTACGATTCTTATTCAAACCTGCCAACAAACTCACCTACCTTAACGAGGACCCCATTGTCCCTTCCGCCATCTAAGACCCCTCGCTTCACCCTGCTTACTCGTCAGCGACAATAAGCTTGCTTAGATCCATATAGTCTATTTGATTTTTATCCATAAAGCCCCGGTAATACTCGATAATGTCTCTTGGAACCGGAGCTTTTCTGTACCATGCTTCCAAAAGGGAGCAATAAAAAACGGTAGTCGGCTCTGGAGGCAGGCTGTTCAACTCTGTTTTAACAGCTCGCCCAAACGGAGTATCTAACTCAGACTGTTTAATAAGGAAGTTCCAGATTTCATCAAGCTCTTCCTCACTGGGCAAGAAATCCTCATCATGGTAATCCATAACCGTCATCCTAGCGCCGCTACCCGCATCTACCTTGATTATCAGCCATGCTCTACGCAGAGTAACGCACGAGGTAAATATGCACGGCAACAAAAACAAAAAGGACTCCAGCGAATTCCCATTACGGAGAAAACTTGGAGCAACGAGCGCGCGGGGATAAGTTCAGGCGCGGTGGGCACAAGGCCGGGGCATCAGCATCGTGCTAGCAACACTTCGTGTTGCGCCAACGGAGTGGAGCTAAGGGGATTCGAACCCCTGACCTTCTCATTGCGAACGAGACGCGCTACCAACTGCGCCATAGCCCCTAGGTACTCTCAAAAGCCTAAGCGGGTAACAGGCAAATTTGCAAACTATGAGGCTGTGGGATTGCGCTCAAGAAAAATAACTCGGTTACGCCCCCGCCAACCAGGCAGATTTATTACCATTTAACTAAGAAGCAGAAAACAGGAGCGACCATGGACCCCATCGAGCAGTTACTAGAAAACGAAGCCGCCTACGCCGAGAAGTTTCCTGGGGAAGCTCCCCACCTACCCGAGATGAAGGTCGCGGTAGTAACCTGCATGGATTGTCGGATCGACGTGGAAACTATGCTGGGGGTAGAACCCGGACAAATCCACGTGATCCGCAACGCCGGCGGCCTGGTCACCCCCGACACCATCCGCACTCTCACCGCCTCCCAGCGCAGCTTGGGAACCAAGTACGTGATGCTGATTCAACACACCGACTGCGGAATGTCGAAGACCGATGACGAAGCGTTCCTCGCCGAACTCGAAAAAGACACCGGGCAGCGTCCCACCTGGAAACCCGGAGGCTTCAAGGACGTGCGCGAATCAGTTCGAAACGATATGAAGAAACTGCTAGACAGTCCCTTTGTGGGCGGTACTGTCCGCGGATTCGTCCTCGACGTAAAGACTGCGCGCCTAGAGGAAGTAACCCTCTAGACTGGCGCGGCCACTTCCGCAAGCCCTCAGCAGGATTTGCGACAGTTTTTAAAGCTGGTAGTCGCTTCCCTCCGCTGCGAACACTCTGCGCTCCCCCCCTCTTAACGCTAGCGCAACAGGGAACGCAGGATTTTCAAAGATTTCTCTCCATAGGGGTGGTGACGCACCGGAATATCAAACAGCCAAGATTTACGGAGAACCGTTTGCTCCCGGGTCATGGCTTTAAATGACCAGTCTCCGTGATAATTTCCCATCCCCGAGTTACCTACACCCCCAAAAGGCGCCTTCGAAGAGCTCATATGGAGCAAAGTGTCATTGATGCATACTCCCCCGGCGTTCACTTTACTCATCACTTGTCGGGCAAAGCCCCGATCTTTCGTAAAGATATACAGTGCCAGGGGGTGTTCTCGCTCTTCATAGTCCGCCAAAGTTGCTTCCAGATCCGTAAAGGGAAGAACCGGCAGAATCGGACCAAAAATTTCTTCCGACATCACCGGAGAATCCCAGGAAGGATTATCTACGATCACCGGCTTTATCTGCTGGGTTTGCCGGTCAAGAAAATCTTCCGCGCGGCCTCCTCCCTTCGCACCTAACAGTCTTTGTTCCGCGAGCAGCCCCGACAGGCGGGAAAAATGCTTGGGAGAAATAATCTTGACAAACGCAGATTTTCGGTATTGCTCACTGGGGAAAGCCCGGGCAATCCCCGCCTGCAAAGCCGCAATTAGCTGCGCCCGCACGTCCTCGTGCACATAAATATAGTCGATGCTGACGCAAGTTTGCCCTGCGTTAAGTAGTTTTCCGAACAGAATCCTGCGCGCCGCTTTTTCGATATTGGCGGTGCGATCCACAAAACAGGGAGATTTTCCGCCCAGCTCCAAAGTTACCGGGGTCAAGTAGCGGGATGCGGCTTCCATTACCACCCGTCCCACCGCCGGAGAGCCGGTAAAGAAAATATGGTCAAAACGCTGCTCTAACAGGGCGGTATTTTCGGCGCGTCCCCCACGGATAACGCTCGCCATTCCGGGCGGGAGGGCGCGGCGCAAGATTTTTTCAATCACCTCACAGGTATGCGGGGTATAGGCAGAGGGCTTGACTACCACCGTATTTCCGCCAGCGATGGCGGCGGCAATGGGTTCCATAGTGAGTTGGAAAGGATAGTTCCAAGGGCTCATCACCAACACCACCCCGTAGGGTTCGCGTTGTACCTGTAGCCACCCGGGCAATTGGGAAAGGGCAGGTAGTTTTGGGCGAGGCATCGCCAGCCAAGGTAGGCGACGCCGTAAATGTTTTATTTCCGCTTTCACCAGGGAAATTTCGCTCATATAGGCTTCGGCGCGACTTTTATTTAAGTCATGCTTGAGGGCGCGATAAATCTCTGTTTGCGATTTTTCTATTTCCCGTAACAGGGAAGTGAGATTTTTCTGCCGTCCTGCTATCGGAATCGTAGTTCCGCGGTTAAAACAGCTACGAGCCTCCTCTACCGCCTGCCTAATAGCTTGCTCTTGCGAACTACTCATGCCTGTACCTCTCTACCGGCGAGCACCTACTTCCTATCCGGTTCCCTATTATTTTGCTATCAACTAGCCTGTTTTGAATATTTACGGCGATAGATTTCCCGCATCAACAATGCTTCCGCCTTTTTTAACGGCTTTGCCCCGCAAACGCGGGCGTAACGCGCCGCTAATGCGTTCTTCTCTAGCACTATCTGGGCGCTATGAGCAGCATCCAGATCCGCGCCGAGACAATAGGCCGCCGTGTTGGTCAACACCGCATTACCGCGAGTGGTTCCATCAGCTTTCAGCCCGATAATCTGCGCAAAATCATCCAGGTAGGCAGGTAGTTTTCCTCCAAAAAAGTCCGCTACCTCTGCGTGGTGGCAGGTAATGATGGCGCCGACATCGGGGCGCTCCCGATAGATCCGTATGTGATTCGTCTGCGTGGCCGCATCGGGCGTGGTGGGACGACCTTGTTCATCAACCCAGACTAGGGCGTCATCCTCCCCCTCACGCCGGGAAGTAAGCGAACGCGCAGGCAAAGGCGGTAGGCAGGATAGCTCGCGCTGATACAAATCTTTGGCCACCTTTTCTAAAGCATTTGCGAGCCGCCGTGCCTGGTCAGCGCTTTCAGCCCAAATCATGGCGCCATGGGCTTTCATCAAAATCACCTGCGCCCCGGTACGCTGCAGGGTTTCTTCCACCCCGCGATGCAGTTTCTTGGTCGAGGGCAACCCGTAGGGAGCCACCGGCAGCACCTCTTGTCCCAATGCTGCTTGCGCTTCCTCATCCAGTGAGAAATCTTTTTTCGCCAGCGACAGCGCAGACGCATAGGGCTGGTGCGTATGAATCACCCACCGCGCCTGCGGAAATAACCGATAGGTGAGGGCGTGCATCGGGTATTCAGAGGAAGGCTTATAAGGGCCAGACCAATCTTTAGAGCCGGTACATACAGGAAGTTCCTCTTCAGTCATGGTTTCGTAGCGGCGTCCCGAGGGGGTAATCAAAAATTCGTCCCCGATGCCGCGTACCGAAAAATTACCCCAGGTGCGCACCACTAGCCCATCGGAGAGCAGCTGATGCGAAAGCTTGACTAGTTTTGCGCGTTTGGTATCTTCGTCGCAGTTCACAGCTTGACCACCTTTTGGAATACCCGCTCAAAGGCCGCGAGCGCCCGGTCGATATCCTCTTCGTTATAAGCGGCCGAGGTGTAAAGACGCGAACCCGCCAAAGTCACAATGCCTTCGGCCATATAGGCCGCACCCATATGCTCCATTTCTTTCTTCCGCTGGCTGGTCGCCTTCAAAACGTTCGGGATCTCCCAGGGTTTCTTCCAGTTGATCGCAAAATGCATAGTCCCCACGGTCTCCAGGTGACACACGCTGCGCTGGTTAAACGCCACAAACGGCAGGCGATATTGCTTGATGAGGGCGCGCAGGCCATCGGTTAAGCGATCCCCCATCTTGGCGGCGCGATCACATGCTGAGGTCTCGGCGATCTCTTTAATGGTGTAGTAACCGGCCAGCGAAGACAGCGGATTTGCGGTCATAGTTCCCCCGACCAGTGCTTTCTTCACTTTATCTCCGGTTTGGATCCCCGCGGCGAGGTAGCGCATATATTCTTTGCGTCCTCCCAGACCCCCTGCAGAGGGATAGCCACCGGCGATTACTTTGCCGAATACGGTCAGATCGGGCATCACTCCGAAGTAGCCCTGCGCCCCATGCTCAGAAATGCGGAAAGCGGTCACTACTTCGTCAAAAATAAGTAGCGCTCCGTATTTATTGGCCAGCGCCCGCGCGCCTCGCAAGAATTCTTGAGTAATCGGACGGGTACCGGACTCCGGCCCGATCGGCTCGATCATAATCGCGGCGGTACCACCAGTTAGTTTCTTGTGTTTTAGTTTGCGTTCCAAGTCTTCGAGATCGCCGGGGAAAAACTCATCAGTCAGCGACATACAACGCAAAGGAATTCCACTGGCCTGGGTAAACTTTGATCCTGGAATCCGAATACCATAGGCGAGCTGATCTGACCAGCCATGATAGGCGCCCCCCATTTTTAGGACGTGGCGGTGCTTAGTGGCGAGGCGTGCCACTCGGATGGAGGCCATACAGGCTTCAGTTCCTGACCCAAACGCCCTAAACATATCGACTGAGGGAATCAGGTCGCGTACCAGAGCGCCCAGTCGGTATTCGTATTCATGGAAAAGCCCGGTGGAAGGACCGCAAGTATTGAGCAGGTCAATAACTTTTTCCCGCACCTGCGGCGGG
>NZ_PKHX01000007.1:55747-119008 GCF_002848005.1 Varibaculum cambriense
ACTTTTTTGCGAAATACTCGTCCTCATACTCACGTAAAGCAGACGGAGAAATCGAGTAAACCGGTTGTTTGATTAGCTCATCTAGCTCGCGCGTTACCTGCCGCGCTCCTGGACGATTAATATCCATTTTGACCCCCATTAGACAACGTGAGCGCTTACTCACAACAACGTGACCTAGGTTAACCTTTAGAGGCGTTACTGTCAATGATTAACGCCCGTAACTACGCCTCATCAAAGCCGCTTTTAACTGCAGTAACAGCCGGTTTTAAGAAGAGCAATTCTCCCGACGTTTCCCTCTAATACCCGAAAATGCGTCTGGAGAGCGCGAAAACGTGTTACTATCACGCCAGATAAGTGAGAGCTCACTCACTGGAAAGAGGAATTCATAAATGGAATGGGCAACGCAGCGCTTCCAGCAGTTAGACCCTAAGAAAGCAAGGCGGATCATTGACGCGGCAGTCAGCGAGTTCGCAAAAAAAGGCTATGAAGCGGCGAACACCAACCGGATTGCTAAAGCGGCCGAAATCTCCGTGGGATCACTGTTTCAGTACTTCAAATCCAAGGAAAATCTGTTCCGGTATGTGATTCACCTGGGAGCCGGGCTTATCGAAACCGATATTGGCGCAATTCTAAAAGCAGAAGTCAGCGGGCGGGAAAAAATCCTTAAACTGATGCTGCTCACTGTAAATGCTTGCGAGGAATATCCGGAATATCAGCAGCTTTACCATGAAATCACCGCGATTGGGAATCGGGAGTTAACCCTGGATATCGCCCGCGAACTGGAAAGCTATACCGCATCTGGGCTAATCAAACTGATTAAACAGGGGCAAGAACGCGGAGACATCCGCACGGATTTACCCGCGGAAGTCCTGGCCTTCACCGTGGATAACACCATGGTGATGATGCAGTACTCGCTATCAACCCCCTATTTCAAAGGGCGTTCCCAGCTGTACCAAATGGCACCCGCGAAAGAATTTGCCGAACAGATGACGGAAGTGCTTTGGTCCACCCTAGAAAAGAGGCAATAATGTACTGCTTGACCTACGACGTGGGAACTACCGGGGTTAAAACCTGCCTATTTGAAGTCAGCGACCAGATACGCCCGGTGGCCAGCGCCAGTGAAGGCTACGGGTTGCAAGTAGTTCCCGGGGGCGGCATTGAACAAAACCCCGATGACTGGTGGGCGGCAATGGCTAGCGCTACCGCACAAATAAAGGCCCAGGCAGAAGCGGAGCTGGCGCAAATAAAGGGAATTAGCTTCTGTTCCCAAATGCAGTCCCTGGTGCTGCTAGACGAAGAGGCTCGTCCGGTACATCCTTCAATGTCTTATATGGATCAGCGCGGCGGCTCCCAGCTGCGAAAAATTGCTGGTCAGGCTCCCCGGATAGCCGGGATTAACCTGGTGAAACTGCTGCGCAGCCTCTACCATACCGGCGCCGTGTCTGCCTCGGCGAAAGACCCGGTCTGGAAATACCATTGGATGAAAGAAAATCGTCCCGAAGAACTTGCTAAAGCCTATAAATGGCTAGATGTTAAAGACGCAATCATTGCCCGGATGACCGGCGAATTTACTATGAGTGAGGACAGCGCGTTTTCTACGCTGCTGTACGATATCCGCTCAAAAGAAAAACGTTTTAGCCCCGCAATGCTGAAGATGCTGCAGGTAGACCCGCAGCTGATGCCACCGATTGTGGCTTCTACCGATATTGTGGGCTCTCTGCGTCCGGAGCAAGCCCGCGAGCTCGGCCTGAAAGCAGGGGTGCCGGTCTTTTCGGGAGGAGGGGACGCCTCCCTGATCCCGGTAGGGGCGGGGGCTGCTAGGAAGGGCGACACCCACGTATATATGGGTACTTCCGGTTGGGTGGAAACCGTAACCGACAAGATCACGATTGATACTTCTGCCATGATTGCCACCGTGGTAGGAGCTATCAGCGGAAACTATAACTATTTCGCCGAGATGGAAACCGCCGGAAAATGCCTCGAGTGGGTACGTGATCACCTAGCTAAAGATGAAATCCATATTTACCTGGACCAGAGAGATGTAGCAGACGACCCCGAAAGCGAGTTCCATTCCCTCTACGAATACATGTCAAAAGTAATTGACTCTGCACCTGCCGGAGCCGGGGGAGTGCTATTTGCTCCCTGGCTGCACGGCAATCGCTGCCCCTTTGAAGACCCGAATGCTCGCGGCGCTTTTATCGGGATTGGCTTAGAAACTGGGAAAACCGAGCTGCTACGCGCAGTGGCAGAGGGCGTGTGTTATCACGTGCGCTGGTTCCTGGAAACTCAAGAAAAGAAAATCAAGACTGCTCCCCGGTTGCGGTTTGTTGGTGGCGGGGCGCTGAGCCCGGTTACCTGCCAGATTCTGGCGGATATTACCGGAAAACCCGTGGACACCGTAGCCAATCCGCAAGATGTGGGAGCAGTAGGAGCTGCGTTGGTGATAGCCGCCGGACTAGGGGAAATCCCTTCATTGGCGGAGGCGTCTTCCCTGGTTCCGGTGACTGCCTCCTATCAGCCGAATCCCGAACATAAAGACCGCTATGACCAAATGTTTGCGGCTTTTAAAGATATTTATCCGGCAAATAAAAAGATTTTCGCGCAATTGGAGGCGATTCGATGAAATCGGAAGGAAATCTTCCCTCGGAGACAGAGGGCGAACCCGCAGCTACCGCAAAAGCACCCCTGCCCGGCGAGGCCGCTAAGGGTAAAGACGCTGCCATTCAAGCCCTAAAGTTCACTTTACTATCTATCTCCGCCGGGTTGGTGGAGGCGGCCAGCTTCGCCCTTTTAGAGTGGTTAACTCCCCTGCCCTACGCCTGGACCCACTTTATTTCCATTACTTTGTCGGTGATCTATAACTTCACCCTCAACCGGCGCTACACCTTTAAGTCCGCCAATAACGTGCCAATCGCAATGGTCAAGGTCGCGGTTTTCTACGCCTTCTTTATCCCCATCACTATGTGGCTGGGGGCGTTGGCTGCCAACGCCGGTGTCAACGACTTCATCATCAAAGGCGTAACCATGATCCTTAACTTCATCGGCGAGTTCGCCTGGTGGAAGTGGGTAGTGTTCCGCGGTACCGAAAACACCAACGACCTGGCACGTAAGTAGCTGGACCATGCCAGGGCTGGGTACCGCTGGGGGCTGAAAAGCGCTCGGGGGACCCCGGTGAGCCTTTCTTCGCTCGGCTCAAGCCCCCTCTCGCATCTTTTCAGCTCCCAGCTCAGTAATATCGGAGGTTATTGGCATTCAGAACTTTAACCTGTCACCCGACTTACATCGCGCGCGCCGCCTTGGTCGGCGCTGAGGGCGCAGGCAGCGTAGAGTTTCAGGGCGTCAGAAACTGTGCGTTTACGGCTGCGCGGAGTGTAAGGATGGGGACGCTGCTCCATCTGTTCGCGGCGGCGAGCCAGTTCTGCCTCGGAAACCTCTAGGGTCAAGGATTCAGTATTGATGTCAATCGTGATTTCATCGCCGTCCTCAATCAGGGCAATCAACCCCCCATCGGCGGCCTCGGGAGATATATGCCCCACCGAGATCCCAGAAGTGCCACCCGAAAAACGCCCATCGGTTATCAGGGCGCATTTTTTGCCTAGACCCCGCCCCTTTAGGAAGGAGGTCGGATAGAGCATTTCTTGCATTCCCGGTCCGCCCGCCGGCCCTTCATAGCGAATCACTACTACGTGACCAGGTTTAACGCTGTGGTCTAGGATTTTTTCGATGGCTTCTTCTTGGGATTCCATCACGATGGCTTTACCGCGGAAATGGTACAGGTCGCTGTCGATGCCGGCGGCTTTAATAATGGCGCCTTTTTCTGCGAAATTCCCCCGCAAAACCGTCAGTCCCCCGTTTGCCGAATAGGCGTGGGCGGTATCGCGGATGCAACCGCTGACCGTATCGGTATCTAGCTCTTTCCACTGGTTAGCAGTGGAGAACGGCTCGGTGGTGCGCACTCCTCCGGGCGCTGCCTTAAACAATTCTTTAGCCTGCTCGCTAGCAGAACCGCCGCGTACGTCCCAATCGGCTAGCCATTTTTCTAACGAGGGAGCATGGATCGAAGTGACCTCACGGTTCAATAGCCCGGCGCGGTCAAGTTCTCCCAGCAATGCCGGAATCCCCCCGGCGCGATGCACGTCCTCCATATGGTAATCATTGTGGTTGGGTGCAGCTTTACACAGACAAGGGACGCTGCGCCCCAGACTCGAAATATCCTCCAGGTCAAAGTGCACCCCGGCTTCCCGGGCAATCGCCAGCAGGTGCAACACCGTATTTGAGGAACCCCCCATCGCCATATCTAGACTCATGGCGTTCAAGAATGCCTCCCGAGAAGCGATTTGCCGCGGCAAAACCGCGTCCTCCTCCTGGCCATAGTAACGCTCACATAGCTGCACGATTACCTTGCCTGCCTGGGTAAATAGTTCCCGGCGCGCCACATGCGTCGCCAGGGTGGAACCATTTCCCGGCAGCGCCAACCCCAGTGCCTCGGTCAGGCAGTTCATCGAATTCGCGGTGAACATTCCCGAACAGGAACCGCAGGTGGGGCAGACTGCTTTTTCAATCTCGGTCAGCTGTTGATCCGAAATATCCTGGTCAGCGGTGGCGTTCATTACGGTAATCAGGTTGCCGTGCCCGCTTTGGGATGGTCCCACGATCATTTTGGGGTCGATACCGCGCCCAGCCTCCATGGGGCCACCAGAGACAAACACTGTGGGAATATTCAGCCGCATGGCGGCAATCATCATTCCTGGAGTGATTTTGTCGCAGTTAGAGATACAAACCAGGGCGTCCGCACAATGGGCATTCACCATATATTCCACGCTGTCAGCGATGATTTCTCGGCTGGGCAAAGAGTAGAGCATCCCCTGGTGCCCCATAGCGATTCCGTCATCAATGGCGATAGTGTTGAACTCTTTCGCCACCCCACCCGCAGCTTTAATAGCCTCCGCCACCAGCGGGGATACCTGATTTAGGTGTACGTGACCGGGCACAAATTGGGTGAAGGAGTTAGCAATGGCAATAATCGGTTTCCCAAAATCACTGTCACTCATGCCGGTTGCCCGCCACAGCGAGCGCGCGCCTGCCATATTGCGGCCGGCAGTCGAAGTTCTTGAACGAAGTGGATAAGCCATTTTTTCTCCCAAACTAATTGTCTATGGTTGCGGAAGTGCGGTTACGAGGACGAGGGCGCACGCGCTAGAATCCCAGCCCGCGCACCCTCAAACGCAAGCGTTGAAATTTACTCACCCGCGTCCTCAGCGCTGTTAGTCACACAGGTGATAAGTCCAACCGTAAGGATCGGGCGCTTCCCCATTTTGGATGTCTACTAGCCGTTTATGAATGCTGGCGGTGACCGGTCCGCAAGGCACTTCCACCTCGAAATCATCGGAACCCAGCCGCCCAATCGGGGTTACTACCGCCGCGGTCCCGCAGGCAAACACTTCGCTTACTTCACCCGAGCGAATATCTGCTACCAGCGACTCTAGAGAAATATCGCGTTCGAACACCGGGGTGCCACTATCGCGCAGCAGGCGGCAAATCGCCGAGCGAGTCCCGCCCTCCAAGATTACGCCGGTAAGGCGCGGAGTATGTACTGAGCCGTCTTTACGCACCACGAACACGTTCATACCGCCCAGTTCTTCCAGGTTGGTGTGGGTGGTATCCAAGAAACACACCTGCTCATAACCCTTTTCAGCCGCCATATTTTGGGGCATGAGCGAGGCCGCATAGTTGCCTCCGCATTTAGCTTCCCCGGTACCACCCGGACCTGCCCGGTGGTAGTGGCGGTCAACCCAAATGGAGACTCCTTTGGCTTCTCCACCCGAGAAATAGGCGCCAGACGGAGATCCAATCACCAGGTATTTCGCTTCATTGGCGGAATGAACTCCCAGGTAGGGCTCAGTTGCAATCATAAAGGGACGAATATAGAGGGAAGTGTTAGGGGCAGTCGGCACCCAACGTTTATCGGCACGCACCAGATCAACTACCGAAGCCACGAAGTCTTCTTCCGGGATTTCCGGTAGGGCTAGACGCCGCGCCGAGGCATTCAGGCGGGCAGCATTGTAGCGAGGACGGAAAGCCCAGATAGACCCGTCTTTATGGCGATAGGCTTTTAGACCCTCAAAAACTTCTTGACCGTAATGGAACACCACGGCTCCCGGCGAGAGGCTCAAGTTTTCGAAGGCCTGGACGCGGTGCCCGCTCCAACCCGAACCTGCTTTCCAATCAGCAACCGCCATATGGTCGCCGAACTTTCTGCCAAAAGACAAAGAATCCATAATCTCGCGATATTCTTTGTCGCTAGCTGGATGCTGGTTGGGCTGCAAAGTAAAGCGCCCCGCCAATTCATCCGCGGAAGGTAGCGGAACCTGCGATGCCGCCTCTAACTGGGTTGGCACATGGGTTAAACCATTCTCGCTCATCATCATGTTCTTTCCGGCTCCGGGGAGCCTATTCTGGGGTTTAAACTTTTTCAAGGTCACCGCGTGACCAGTTTTTCTCAACAGAGTACGGATTTTCGTCCCACCCTAGAGGAGGGCAGCAATCGCATCTCCAATCTGGCTGGTACTGCGCTGCAAGGGCTGGCCTTGCTCGGCGGCGAGGGCGCGCTCCTCCATATCGGCAGCTATCGCAGCGCGGATATTATCTGCTGCCTGCCCTACGCCCTCGTTTTCTAGCAGCATCGCTACTGAAGAAATCGTGGCCGTAGGATCGGCGATTCCTTTACCGGCGATATCGGGAGCCGAACCGTGTACCGGCTCAAACATAGAGGGGAAGGTACGATCCGGGTTGATATTTCCCGAGGCCGCCAGGCCAATTCCCCCGGTGATCGCGCCTGCTTCGTCAGTCAAAATATCGCCAAACAGGTTGTCGGTGACGATAACATCAAACCGTCCCGGGTCTTGTACCAGGTAGATAGTGGCGGCATCTACATGCGTATAATCCCAGGTAACCTCGGGGTATTCTTGGGCTACCCGCTCTACCGTTCGCCGCCACAGATGTCCGGCATGAACCAGCACATTGTGCTTATGCACTAGGGTTACGTGCTGGCGCCGTTTGGCAGCCTGGGCAAACGCAAAACGCACCACCCGTTCGACTCCAAAAGCAGTGTTGACGGAAACTTCGGTGGCGATTTCTTGATCAGTCCCCACCCGAATCGCCCCACCGTTTCCGCAGTACAAACCTTCGGTGCCCTCTCGAACTACCACGAAGTCAATCTCGCCGGGATTCGCCAGCGGAGTAGGGACTCCCCGGTAGTAGTGGGCGGGGCGCAGATTCACATAGTGATCCAGACTGAAACGCAGCTTGAGCAGCAGGCCGCGCTCTAACACCCCAGAGGGAACTGCGGGATCTCCGACCGCCCCCAGCAAAATCACATCGTGCTTTTTTATGCTGTCTAGCTCGGCCTCGGGCAGGATCTCTCCGGTCTCCCGGTAGCGAGCAGCCCCTAGGTTGAACTCGGTTTTATCGACGCTAATCCCGCTACCCGCCAAGGCAGCGTCCATGACCTTTAGCCCTTCGGCCACTACCTCTTTACCAATCCCGTCCCCGGGAATAACCGCGAGTTTAATGGTTTTGTCCATACTTGTTATTGTCCTTTCCTGCCGCTACCTGGGCGGATAATAGACCTACCTAACTGCGACTGCAGTGACTTCGTCGCTCTGAAATAAACATTGACAACGTTGACGCTGGCCTGTGAAAAGATGCGAGAGGGGACACGCTACCAATCATTAACTTTTGAATCGGATACGTTTCCCTCTAGATAGATTCCAATTTTGCCCTTGTCTTAACTTTTGCAAGGCTCACCGGGGTCCCCCGAACACTTTTCTGGAACCGGCCACAACAGCAGCTAAGGTCATCATGCGAAGTCCGCCCTTAGCGCTGGGCGTGACCTTCCTGGTAGTCATCGTCAGTTTGGTTCCACGAGAACATAGCACGTAGTTCGCGCCCTACTTTCTCGATGGGGTGGGCTTCTTCTGCTGCACGCATCTGTTTAAACTCCTGTGCTCCGTTGTTTTGATCATTGATGAAACGTCTGGCGAAAGAACCATCGCGAATATCGGACAAAATTCCGCGCATCGCCTCGCGAGTTTGTTCGGTAATTACCCGCGGACCGGACACGTAGTCGCCGTATTCGGCGGTGTCCGAACAGGACCAGCGCTGCTTGGTGATTCCGCCTTCGTTGATCAGATCCACGATCTGTTTCATTTCGTGGCAAACCTCAAAATAGGCGATCTCCGGCTGGTAGCCAGCCTCGGTCAAAGTATCAAAACCGGCTTGGATCAGGTGCGATACCCCGCCACAGAGCACTGCTTGTTCGCCGAAAAGATCGGTTTCGGTTTCCTCGGTAAAGGTAGTTTTGATAACCCCTGCCCGAGTCGCTCCCAGAGCTTTCGCATAGGCTTTCGTTACCTGCCAGGCGTTGCCGGTTTCATCCTGTTCCACCGCGATAACCGCCGGGGTTCCGTAGCCGGACTCATAGGAGGCACGTACCTTGTGCCCGGGGCCTTTCGGCGCCACCATACAAACGTCGTGACCCGCGCCCGGCTGAATATAACCGAAACGGATATTGAAACCGTGGGCGAAGAAAATCGCGGCATCCGGTTTCAGATTAGGGGCAATTTTTTCGGCATAAACCATCCGCTGTACCTGATCAGGGGCTAGCACCATTACAATGTCACCCTCTGCGGTAGCCTGCTCAATCGATTTAACCTCTAGCCCCTGCTCTTTAGCTTTAGCTACCGAGGACGAGCCTTCCCGTAACCCTACGACTACCTCCACCCCGCTATCGCGCAGGTTTAGAGCGTGGGCGTGACCTTGCGAGCCGTAACCGATAATGGCAACTTTCTTACCCGCAAGTGCGGCCATATCCGCGTCAGTGTCGTAAAAGATTTCAGCCATTGTTACTTCTCCTTTAGTTGATCTGTAATTGAGCGCGGGCCACGGCCAATGGCGACCGCACCCGATTGCACGATTTCGTTGATACCGTAAGGCGCTAACGTCTCCATCAGTGCCTCCAGTTTGGATTGCACCCCGGCAGCTTGGATAACCAGGGATTCGCGGTGGACGTCTACTACCGAAGCGCGGAACAGATCCACGATCTGTAGCACTTGGGAACGGTTTTGCGCATTTGCCTGCACTTTAAATAACACAAACTTGCGGGTGACCGAGTCCTGCGGATGTAGCTCCACCACTTTCAACACGTTTACCAGTTTATTTAACTGTTTAGTTACCTGCTCAAAAGGTAAATCTTCTGCATCTACCTGCACGGTTATCCGAGAAATCGATGGTTCTTCGGTTTCTCCCACCGCTAGGGAATGAATGTTGAAAGCTCGCCGCGTGAACAGGGCAGCTACCCGCGCAAGCACGCCGGGCTGGTTTTCTACCAAGATGGAAAGGGTATGGCGATTGTTATTCACGATCAGTCCTCACTTTCCCAGACCGGCCCCTGCCCGCCTGCATAGATAACATTGCTATTTGATTCCCCGGCTGGCACCATCGGCCAGACTTGGGAATCGGTAGAGACTCGAAAATCAATCACCACCGGGCGATCATTGGTTTCCATCGCCTGCGCAATTACTTGGTCAACTTCTTCCTTAGTGCGCGCCCGCAACCCTAGGGCGCCATAGGCTTCCGCCAGTTTCACGAAGTCGGGAATATCTTTGCCGCCCTCGCCGTCCTGCAACAAGGTACCTGAAAAACGCGAGTCAAAGAATAATTCCTGCCACTGATGCACCATCCCCAGTACCGAGTTGTTAATAATCGCCACTTTGATCGGTAGGTTCTCTAAGGTGGCGACCGCGAGCTCTTGATTGGTCATCTGAAAACAACCGTCCCCGTCAATCGCCCAGACTTGTGCCCCGGGGTTAGCTACTTGCGCCCCGAGCGCCTCGGGAATCGCTACCCCCATAGTGCCCAGGCCAGCAGAAGTGAGGAAGCCGCGTGGGTTTTCGTGCGGCAAGAATTGCTGCGACCACATTTGATGCTGTCCCACGCCAGTGCAATAAATGGCGTCCTTACCCACCATTTCCCCGATACGTTTAACCACATATTGGGCGGGGAGGAGACCGTCATCTGGTTCATCATAGGCAAGCGGGTAACGCTCGCAGATGTAATCCAAATGGTGCTTCCAACCGGAAATGTCCCGCGGGTTACGCTGCATTTCCTCTTTAACTTTCGGCAGTAGTCCCTGTAGGGTCTGCCGCAGATCTCCCACGATCGGTATGTCCGCTACCCGATTTTTCGAGATTTCGGCGGGGTCAATATCAGCGTGAATTACTTTGGCATCGGGGGCGAAAGTATCCAGACGACCAGTTACCCGGTCATCGAAACGCGTCCCTAGCGCCACCATCACGTCTGCGCGTTGCAAGGCAGTTACCGCTGGCACTGAACCGTGCATTCCCGGCATTCCCAGGCAGTGGGGATCCGAGGACGGGAACGCGCCTTGTGCGGTCAAGGTAAGCACCACCGGAAAATCGGTAATTTCTACCAGTTCCTTTAGCTCTGCCGTTGCCTCGGCAGCCAGCGCTCCCCCGCCTACATAGAGGACGGGTCGTTCTGCCTGCGCCATCAGTTTCGCAGCGGCTTTTATTTGCTTGGCATGTGGTTTGCTCGGCACCTTATATCCGGGCAAATCCACTGTTACCGGCCAAGAAAAATCGAGCTCGCCGACTTGGGCGTTTTTGGCGATATCTACCAGTACCGGCCCTTTACGCCCGGTAGAGGCCAAATGGAAGGCTTTAACCAAAGTGACTGGAATCTCTTCCGGATCGGTTACCAAAAAATTGTGTTTGGTAATCGGCATTGACACTCCCACCACGTCAGATTCTTGGAAAGCGTCAGTACCGATCGCGCTGGCAGCCACCTGCCCCGAGATTGCCACCAACGGCACCGAATCCATATGGGCATCCGCCAAAGCAGTCATCAAATTGGTTGCCCCTGGGCCCGAAGTTACGATGGCTACTCCAGTTTTCCCACTCGACAGTGCGTAACCTTCCGCCGCATGTCCCGCGGCTTGTTCGTGCCGCACGATGATCTGGTTTATCTGCGAGTCATAGAGCGCGTCGAAAACCGGCATGATTGCCCCGCCGGGTAAACCAAACACATCGGCCACCCCCAGGTGCTCCAGGGTAGCGACCACTGCCCGAGCTCCACTCATCCTTTTGGGAGGAGGAGCTTCGCCTGGTGATTGCTCCTTGTTACTCATCGTTATCCCCGTTCTGGTAGATGTTTCCTCGATTTTTATAAAGAAAAAAGCCCTAGGTGCTGTTACCTAGGGCTTGCTACGTCTCGAAACGATTTTAGACGCGTCTAGCCCTCCCCGGTACCAGCAGTACTAGGGCGACTAGCTCAATAATTCGTTTCGTCATAACAAGCTAAACCCTACGCAGTGTGGCTCTCGCGAGTGGCACCGTCTCACTTTTTGATACAAGCGGTAAGCTCCCGGATCGGGCAAGCTGCAACTTTTACCGCAACGGTGACAAACTCCTCGCTATTTTCACCTCTTAAATGGACTTTGGTCTGACAGTCCTCGGGAAGGCTATGACAAGATAGGTATTGTCGTATGGCTTTACAAGGAGGCACCATGCAGACAGTCTTCCAATACCTGGCAGAACAACCGGTACTGGTACTTTTCGGATTAATCGGTATCGGTATGTACCTGGGACATTTTCGAATCAAAGGAATCGGATTGGGGGCGGCCGCCGTCCTCTTCCTAGCGATCGGCATCTCCGCCTGGGGTACTTCCTACGGAGTAGATATGGTTTCGGATTTCCCCCACGCTTTCGGCAAACTGGGACTCGCCCTCTTTGCCTTCGCCATTGGGATAAACTCCGGAAACTCTTTCTTTGCTTCCCTTAAGAAATCTTTGGGGATCATGGCCGCTACCTTCGCCGTCCTGGCCGGAGGTGGCGTAGTAGCCTGTGTGCTAGGCAAGATTGCGGGTATGGATGCGGCCACTATCGGTGGTACTTTCGCCGGCGCCATCACTAACACCCCCGCACTAGCTGCGGCGGGTGCCGCCTCGGGCGATGACCAGTCGGCTACCGTCGCCTATTCGATTGCCTACCTCTTCGGGGTATTTGGGATGCTCATCGTGGCCACCCTGGCGCTTAACTACGGCAAGAACGATAAAGACCGGCCGGTTGCTTTGGTTTCGCGCACCGTACGGATCGAACGCGACGATATGCCTTCGGTACGAGATATTCGGGCTCACGTGGATGGGAACGTTCGTTTCTCTCGTCTCCGGGAAACTGAGGACGGCCCGATCGTACGCCCCACTGCCGACACCAAGCTGGGTAAAGGCTTCCTAGTAACGGTAGTTGGCCCTCAAAACCTAGTAGTGGAGGTAGTCTCCGAGCTAGGTCATGACTCTTCAGTATCCCTGGCGGCAGACCGCACCGATTGGGACTACCGCCGGATCACTATTTCTGACCCCAAACTGTCCGGTCGTACTCTGGGTGAACTCGGGTTAGAAGAGCGTTACCAAGCAACAGTTTCCCGCGTACGCCGGGGCGATACCGATATGCTGGGGCGTCCTGACCTGGTATTACAGATGGGTGACCGGGTGCGGGTAGTTGCTCCTACAAAGAAACTAAAGGAACTTTCAAAGTACTTCGGTGACTCCTCAACCGGCCTCACCTCGATCAACCCGGTAGCTCTGGGTATTGGCATGGTGCTCGGCCTGTTGATCGGCGAGTTCCCGATCCTTACGCCCAGCGGTGAATACTTCACCATCGGTTCTGCAGCCGGCACTCTGCTGGTAGGACTGGTATTCGGTAAAATTGGACGCATTGGCCCCTTCCCCACTGCTTTGCCCTACACCGCCTGCCAGGTGTTATCAGAGTTTGGTTTGCTGGTGTTCTTGGCACAGGCGGGATACAACGCCGGCAGCCAGATCGAAAAAGCGTTTACTTCCGGCGCCTGGCTCGGGATTTTACTAGTGGGTATGGCAGTTACCCTCACCGTAGGCTTCGGTTTGTACTTTGTAATGCGCTACGGCTTCAAGATGGGTGGGACTCGTTTGTCCGGCCTGTTGGCAGGCGCACAAACCCAGCCGGCCGTCCTCGCCTATGCGAATAACCGCACCAACTTTGATCCGCGAGTCGCATTGGGTTATTCCCTGGTATACCCCTTAGCAATGGTGGGGAAGATTCTAATCGCCCAAATAATCGGTGGCCTGTAGGCCTTTCGATACTTAGGTTTTACAATGCGTCAGTCCTAAAGGGGCTGGCGCATTGTAATAATTATCGCCCCTAGTTTGTTTCCTTCGTCCTGGATGAATGTGGACGTAAGAGAGATAATTATTTTATGAAGCAAGGATCCACCCAAAATAACATCGGCGCAGAAAAAAGTGAATCGTCCGCAGAAGACGCTTTACCCGAGTCCAAAGGGGATACTCTTAATCCGCACGGTGATGAACATGACCAGTTACGCCTCTTACGTGACCGTCTGGCTGCCCAATCTGGAGTAGTAACCCACCTGGGACGCACTCTGTTAGCGGCGGGCGCTAGTGCCTATCTGGTTAAATTTTCGATGGCCAGGCTAGCCAACGCTGTCGGGATTGAAGCGCAACACTCGCAAGTAACTTTTTCCGAGATAGTCACCTCGGTTTATGCGCATGGAACTTTCCGAACTGAGTCTCATGAGCAACGTGCATTCGGGACTAACGCTGCCCGACTAGACGATTTACGCCTGTTTGTGCGCTCTTTAAAACCGGGGCTGCTAGTGGAGGACGCCCAACAGCGTATCGACGAAATTATCCACCGCAAACCCCCTTATCCTGCCGTTATTAACTGCCTAGCCTCCGGGGTTGCCTGCGCAGGCTTTTGTTTTCTAAACCGAGGCGGACTCGTCGAATGCTCCGTGGTGGCAATTGCGGCTCTTTGCGGACAGATATTGCGCCGCGCGATGCTAAAACGCCACGCCAACCATTTTGGAGTGTGGATGCTGTGTGGACTACTTGCTTCTCTAATCTACATGGGAATTAGTCAAGCATTATTGCTGAGCGGGTTGGTTTCGGTCGGTCACCCACAGGGAATTATTTCCGCAGTATTGTTCCTGGTTCCCGGATTCCCGCTGGTAACCGCAATATTAGACCTGGTAAGGATGGATTTCCTTGCCGGGATTTCCCGCATGACCTACGTTCTAATGCTGGTTATCTCAGCCGGGATTTCGGTGTGGATGGTTGCCACCTTATTTCAGTGGCATATTGATCCGCCCGCAGCTTTCCC
Source organism: Varibaculum cambriense (assembly GCF_002848005.1). Classification (GTDB taxonomy): domain Bacteria; phylum Actinomycetota; class Actinomycetes; order Actinomycetales; family Actinomycetaceae; genus Varibaculum; species Varibaculum cambriense_B. The sequence goes on from NZ_PKHX01000007.1 coordinate 69,979, forward strand.
GGTCGCCGGAATAGCTCTTTACCTACTGCAATTTATCTGTTCGGTGGTGGCTTCCTTCGGTTTCGCCGTGCTGTTTTCGATCCGCCCCCAAGTGGCGATGTGCGCTGCCCTAGTTGCGGGATTTGCCAATGTAGGACGACTGTTTCTGGTGGCACAGGGGATGCTGCCGCAAGCAGCGGTGGGTCTGGCAGCTTTAACCATTGGAATTGTGGCACACTTTATTTCTCGCCTCAGCAGTTTCCGCTTCTCGCGCACTTCGCTGACAGTACCCGCAGTAGTCATCATGATTCCGGGAGTACCTCTTTATGCCGCGATTACCCACCTTTCCAATGGTGATATTCCCCAAGCCACCGCCGCTTTAGTACAAGTTTTCTTTGTGGTTTTGTCCATCGGGGTGGGACTGGCGATTTCCCGCATGCTCACTGATCCCGGCTGGCGGATTGACCGTGATACCGCGCAGCCCCGGCTGTTGGAAAAAACCGGATGGAATGACGGCAATCGCCATTTCCATATGCGCTAACTAAAAGTTGGAGGGGGCCGCCGACGATTGTCGGCGGCCCCCTCCAGATTTTTGAGGTTTACCACCTGCTCCTAGGCTCTAGGCCACGGTTTATAGGGAAAATACCAACTGCACGGGGTAGCTGGTATTCCTCAATGGCAAATAACCGGCAACTATGGCGATTATTTTTCCCGAGGAGTCGCGGTGGCATCTAGGCGAATAACCCCGTAGGTCCAGCCACGACGATGATAAACCGCGCATGGTTGCATGGTTTCGGAATCGATGAACACGAAGAACGGGTGTCCTACCAGTTCCATTTGGTAAAGAGCCTCGCTAACCGTCATCACTGATGCTTCGTGCAGTTTTTGCCGCACCACCACCGGGGAATCCCCTAATTGGCTTTCATCAGGTACCCCGATTTTTCTCTCCCGCGCAATATCGGGGGAAAACTCATCATCTTTCGGGGTGACCGCCTTAGCTGCATCTCGTAAATTGAGCTCCTCAATCTTTAAAGGCTCTTCGCGACGATGCGAATCCCGGTGACGGTGATGATCCTTGGCTCGATCCCGGGCACGACGCAAACGTTCATAGAGCTTGCCACAAGCAATGTCTACTGAGGCATAACGGTCAGAAGAACTGGCTTCGGCGCGAATAATCGGCCCCTTACCGAAAACTGTCAGTTCCACTTTCTCAGAGGTATCTGCTTGCCGCTGATTAGGTTCATGAGTAAGTTCCACATTTACCCGCTGTACCCGCGGATAAAATTGTTCAACCTTAGCGACTTTTTCCTCGGCATATTGGCGGAAATTGGGGTGGATTTCAGCGTTTCGTGCTTCAACGATAATTTCCATTGGTGTCCTCCAGGGCACGGTATGGGGATCAAAGATCCCGAATCGATGCGAACCGGATCATTCCGGTCGCGGTGATTGCAGCTACCACCCCCTTTCGCCCATCATTGGGCTTTTCAAGTACCAGAATTTTACCGCATTAGCTGAGATGATTAGGCGGTTTTGAGGTTGCCTTCCGCTACGCTAAATGAGAACACTGCTTTCACCTGCGCTTGTTCCCCATTTATTACCCGAACTGCTTCCCGAACTGTTGCTCCGGTGGTAATCACGTCATCGACTAACAGCACTTCCCTACTAAAATCTAAATCTGCCGTCGCTGCTAACCGCATGCTGCCTGCCCGCCCGCGCAGCCGCTCTTCAAAGCTGCGACCCGCCTGTTTTTTACTTCCTGGCTTTAGCTCCAACAAACCCGATAATCTTACTGCTACCCCTTCGGCCTCTAAAGAGGCGGTAATACCGGCGGCCAGCCTACCGGCGGTAGACGAGATCGCAGTTTTACCAAAGCGGAAGGTCGAAGGCGCGGGACATACAATGACTGGGCACTGAAAACTGGTCGCCAGACGCTTACCTGCCACTGCTCCAAAAAAGAAAGGAAGCCCCTGGTAGTAAGGAGCTCGCGAGTGTTTCATCGCCAACACTACTTTGCGGGCTTCCTCTCGATAGAGGCTGAGTGTCCAAATATTATCTACGCCGGCCGCTATCGGAATAGCGGCACCCACCATATGGGGAGGGCGCAAAAATATCCCTCTACACCGATCACACAGCAGGGTATCCAGCTGCCCACAACCGGGGCAGCTTTCCGGAAATATTAGGGTAGAAAAATCCCGAACCATCTTAGCTAACTGGGCACTGGCGAAGGTGGAAATCTTAGGAGGATTGCCGGAAAAAAGATGCTCACCCATAGTTATAGCTTGCGGCCACCATTAACAGCGGTCGCTGCACTAAATAATTCTGTCTGGAAAACTCCTAGCGATTTACCTTGGGGATCAAAGCGCCCAAAACCGTCACCGGGGAGAAAACCCGGGTATCCAGAAGAGACCGCAGGTGCAGGCTATCCGGTTCCCGTAAATGCGGGATAGGAAACACCATTTCCTAACACTCGCCAGGACTGCTGAATATGTCCCAGCCGCGCTCCCCGATCATTAACTACTTGCACATCCCCGTTGGGAGGATTAGGCACCAGGTATTGAGATTCAGGTGCTGCCTCGAAGGAATCATCATACGAGTTAATCGCCAAGATCTGTATCTTCGGGGTAGCCCCGGGCTGCAAAATCGCTGCCCGACTCGAATCAATCCAAGCCACCGAGGTTACCTCAGACAAGATATCGGTACCGAGGTTACCCAGCATAATCTGGATAGGGGTACCATCTTCCCCTCGAATCACGGTTACCATTTTACCTTGGAAACTGTAACCCACCTGCCACACGATTAGGCCACGCACTCCCGGAGAACTAAGCGCAAAAAACGGAATTTTCCACTTTTCGCCCTCGGGAATTTTCACTCGCACTACCTGGAAATGATTATTTACTGCCACCAGGTCTCCTGGTTTGGAAGCATCTCCGGTCCACGCCCAGCCCCAAGGGTCAACTTGGGGAATTCGCAGATTCTTACCTCGGTATAGAACCTGGGGGGCTTTTCCGCGTTGCAAGCGCACCAGTTCCGTCCCACCGCGAATCGCTACCTGGAAATCGGTGCCCACGGGACCGGGAGTAGGCCAAGTTATTTCCCCCGCCAGGTCTTGAGCTGCCGTAAATACTCCGCTACGGGTATCGGACTCCTCGATTACCTCACCATTCTTAACCCCCAGCATCGTCTGTTTCTTTACCGGAGCCGGCTGTTCGCTAGGATCCGGTAGAGCTTTACCGTTCTGCGAAACTGTAACCTCATCTATCCCGGCAACATCCAATAAAGTGGCTCGCAGCTGCTGATATAACCGGATCATTTCCGTTTCGGAACGCAATCGCAAAGTGTCGGGTAGTTCGACCATTGCTTTGCGCCCTTGCACAGTCACCAGGTTAGAAGGAATTTTGGTAATCGGCTCTGGGGCACTAACCGCATCTTCAAGATCATGGGTAGGGGCGGAAAATAGTGCCGTTAGCAAATATTGGAGAATGTTCTTGCGTGGCACCCACCGGGGGTCCGGGATTAAGAAGCGATGATCACTAGACCAGTAGTAAACGTTGCGTTGCGAATAAGCATTTTTGAACGCGGTATTGGTTAGCACCACTCCGTGAGGCAAGGAACTTATCCGCCACTGGCCACCCTCCTTTGCCAACTCGTATTTAATGGTTTCCTCTTGCCGGAAACTTTGTCTTATTCCCAGTTTGTTTACCCGCAATACCGGCTGTCCACTGCCGGTTGCAACCTTCGATCCATCAGCAAAAGTTAGTTTTAATTCTGTCTTCGGCTTAAGCACTGTTACTTGGTTTTGCGGTTGCCAGCTGCGCCGAGTACCGGAGGTTAAGAACTGTCTAGCTATCCCGTAGTCATCGTAGGTGCCCGCTGCACAGGCCTGTTGGAAATCTGCGAGTAGTTTCTCGGGACTAGAGCCATCAATAGGTCCACTAGCCAACTGGGCAAGTGGGTTACGAGAATCCGGATCTACCTGGCCTTGGTGAACCGGTCCGGAATCAGGCAGGGAAGCACAAGCTGCCACACTGAAAGCTAGCAAGGCGGACAGGATTCCCAAGCAAAGCCGCTTTCTTCCTCGGCTTTTCCCAGTTTTCGAGGGCGCAGTAGGCTTTCCAAAGGAGACGAACGGGTCTTCTCGCCACGTCCGCAGCAGTTTCCTTCCCCGATGCTGGCGCTTAGCACTTAACCAGTTCATCGGGTTTCCCCCTTTTCGTCCCGGCGGGTTTGCCTACCGTCATCGGCTTCCAGATTATTTATCCGCTCTTGAATATCAATCACCGTGTCTGGCGCTGGCATATGCGGCAATGGCTGAGCGGCGGTGGACTCTTTCATATCTGCAGGCAGCTGTGCCGGCATCTGCGGGAGGCTGTCCGCCGCGCTTACCGGGATTTCTTGCTGGTCGCTTTCGCTACCTTCTAGATGTCGCACTTCCAAAGAAGTATCCTCTAAATCTTCCGACAACAGGATATCCTCCGGATGGGTGGCTGCCCACTGGGAGCGGGCAGTAATCAAATCCTGGTTTTCGACCTGCTCAGGCAGATCTGCAATCTCTTCTCCCTGGTGGCGGGGCAGTAATAGAGTAAAAGCAGAACCTTGCTGAGGACAGGATAAAACCGTAAGCAACCCTGAATGCAAGGCCGCGTCCTCGGCGGAAATCGCCAGTCCCAGTCCGGTACCACCAGTGGTACGTTTACGGGAAGGATCTGCCCGATAAAAGCGATCAAAAACGTGTTGTGCAACCGCGTCAGTCATTCCGGGACCGTGATCGCGAACCTGCAAAGCTACCGCGGTTTGTGATCCCGCGACTGTAATCTGCACCGGTTTTCTTTCCGCGAACTCGATGGCGTTTACCAGCAGGTTTTGGGCAATCCGGGTAACGCGGGTTTCATCTACCTGTGCCACGGTATCCCCGTAGGTTTCTAGCAGTACCTCTACCCCCATACTTTCCGCCAGCGCTCGATTAGATTCTAGAACCCCGCTCGCTAAAGAACCTAGGTTTACCTCGGATAATGAAAGCTCAGCCACGGAGGCATCAATTCGGGAAATCTCAATCAAGTCAGCCAGCATCTTGTCGAAACGGTCAACCTGGCGATGCAGAATTGTAGCTGAGCGGGCATTAGTTTCCGAGAGTTGGTCACGTTCGTCATAAATCAAATCGGCTGCCATCCGGATAGTGGCCAGCGGCGTGCGCAACTCATGGGAAACGTCAGAGACAAACCGCTGCTGTAAAGTTGCCAGCTCTTCATAGTCGCTGATTTGTTCACGTAGATAGGTAGTCATATCGTTTAGCGCTTGAGACAACTGCGCTAACTCATCTCTACCGCGTACCGGCAGATGAATCTGCAGATTACCGGCCGATACTTTTCGGGCGGCTTTGGCTGCCCGTCTCGCAGGCGCCATAGTCGAATAAGAAACCGCCGCCATCAGTACCGTTAATACCCCGAGCAGCACTACGGTTCCAAAAATTAGTACCTGGTTCACCATATAAATGGTTTGCTGTTCATAGGCTAAGGAATAAACCATGTAGACTTCATAGCTTCCCACCAAGGGCAAAAATACCCGCGAACCCACTACAATCCCGGGAGTTTTCTCCGTTGGCGAGTTTTCCAAAGACACGGATTGCCAGTGGATTCCGCCCTTCTGCTCAACCGCTTTACGTAACTGCGGAGTAATTATTGCCCGTTGTTCGGGGTCAATAATCTCATTGATCGCTAGGGGACGAGTCTCATTTGGGTCCCGCAGCAGCATCGCTCCTACCCCACCGGCGCCTGCTGAGGCATCACGCTGATCCGACATTAAGGTATAGGCCGCATCTTGTACCCCACTAACCGAATCTGTCACCGTGGCGTCAAAGGCCGCTTGTAAACTTTCCGTACGCAAGGACGCATCTTGCAGCACGATATTTAAACGTTTTTGAAAAATCCCATTAGACACATGCGAGGTTACAGAAACAATCAGGATCACCATCATCATCGCGGTAGCTAATGCCATTAGGGCGGTTAGCCGTGCGGACACGGAAGAGAGGAAAAAACGGACTACCGACCAGTTTGCAACTTGGTGTCCCAGGTAGCTAAAAGCCGATCGCCATTTTTTGTCCCGCAGCAATCCCCAAAAACTGCTCGACGCTTGCATTTGCGCTGCTGACTGGGCTGGGGGTTCGCTGCTCATATACCCTTAGTTGCCTCCAGCGCGGTAGCCAACTCCCCGCACCGTGCGCACAATCTTGGGATGTTCTGGGTCTTTTTCAATTTTTGCACGGAGCCGTTGGACGTGCACATTAACCAAACGAGTATCGGTATTGGCGTGGCGGTATCCCCAGATTTCTTCTAATAATTCTTCCCGGCTAAATGCCTTCCAAGGGGAGCGCGCTAAAGTCAGCAACAAGTCAAACTCCAACGGAGTAAGATCGATACGTTCATTGCCGCGGAAAACTTCGTGAGCAACCACGTTGATATGCAGATCTCCCAGATCTACGTCCTCGTCCTGCCCCTCGCTGGTGCGTCCCCGCAACCGCGCTTTAATCCTGGCTACTAGCTCTTTAGGTTTGAAGGGTTTGGGGATATAGTCATCGGCTCCCGCCTCTAGCCCGGCCACCACATCGGCAGTATCGGATTTAGCAGTCAGCATGATAATCGGCAGATCGGATACGGCACGAATTTGTCGGCAGATTTCTACTCCGTTTTTGCCGGGTAACATTACATCGAGTAACACCAAATCCGGTTGGCTTTCCTGAAAAATATTGAAAGCCTCGTCACCGTGATGACAGAAGACTGACTTATAACCCTCGGTTGACATCACAATGCCCACCATCTCTGCGAGTGCCTCGTCGTCATCTACTACCAAAATTTTCACGGTCATGAAATCTATTCTGCCACGCCGATGCTATTTTGGCGCTATTGCCCACCTATGACTCCATATATTGCGGGAGAAGAAAAACTGGCTTTGACCTATTCGCCAGTCGGATCCGGCAATCCTCCCGGTAGGAGGCGTAAATGCCCGCGGCGTTTCTCTGGCGCTTTCCTACTCCCCGCAGGTAGCCCCTGTTTAACGCCCGCATCATACTCGTGCCCTACATGTCCGCGGCCTCCGCTGGTGGCTTCGGGGCTCAGCTGCCCATCCCAGTTCTTATTTACTTTCGCGGTCGAAAGGTGCCGACGCTTGGAAGCTTCCCGCACCACATTTGCCAAGGCCTCTAAATCGTCATCACTGGGCTGCGCGGGAGTGAATTCACTGGCTAGCCGAACTACTTGCCAACCCCGGGGAGCGGTCAAATTGTTCGCGTGTTCGGCACAAAGATCGTAGGCGTGCGGTTCTGCCTGGGTAGCAAGGGGGCCGAGGACGACCGTGGAATCCTTATACACATAGGTTAAAGTAGCGGCTGCCACCTGGTTGCAGCCGTTTTTTGAACAAGATCTAGTTACCCGCACAATTGCACGTTAGCGGCGCGGGAAATAAAACCCAAGTCTAACTCGCGGTAAGGTGCGTTCTCGTGAGGGGTTTGACACGAAACCGGCGAGATCGCCACGGACGCGGGGCGCGCGGAGTAACTTTCTTGCCGATGATCCCTGCCTGGAAAACGCGGCGAGAAAAATTTGATCAGCTGGTGGTGGATTTGGCTACCCAGGCTGCCCGCAAACATGAGGAAGTTAACCGTATCGAATTTGGGGTGGAAGATATTCCTCCCTCGGATCCGGCGGACTGGGAATCGCCACATGCGGTCTTAGGACGGTTATTTCCCGCAGATAAGGGCGGGAAGCTAGCTACTCGAATTGTGGTGTATCGCTTGCCCATCCAGTGGCGCTGTCGCAGCGCAGAGGAGATAGCACAAGCAGTTAGAGCAGTACTGGCAGAGCATCTCAGTACAGAAATCGGGTGTTTACCCGAAGAGGTTTTCCCCGAATATTTCTAGTCGATCCGCAAGAAACCTTTAAGACATGCTATTTGGCAATAACTTTGCCCGCGCTCTCACCCGATTATGACTCTTAATAGCGATTAGGGGTTAATTTTTACCGTAATCGCGGCTATTTCCCGGACTGCTTTCCCGATCCCAATCGTGCGGAAAGTTCCGGCAGGATCTCCCACCAGCTGTCCGGCGTACATCGCAGTTTCACTATGCCATTGCCAAACTCCCGCAGGTATCTTCACCAAGGTCAAGATGCCTGGTTTTACCGTTACCTCCTGGGTTTTCCCGGCGGAAGTTAAAACAATTTTCTGTTCTTGTTCGCTTGTAAAAGCGAGATTAGCAGCCTGTTGATTGCTTAGTACCGCTCCGGAAGTACTGGGCGGCACAGAGGGATAAACTGCCAGCGTATCCTTCTTTGCATAGGTCTCCGGGGCGAAGACCGCGGCCACTACCGGTTGATCTGATTTAACCTTGACGGCAGTTAAACCGTCCTTTATTCCTCCCAGCGGAATATCGAAAATCGCTCCTCTAGAGACCTGCAACTTTTTGGGGGCGGGTACCGTAGTTTCCCCTGATGTATCCAGCAGCGATACCTGCAAGGTCGCCACTGCAGAACTGGGATTAAGTACCCTTAAACTGGCTTTACCAGTAATTTTAGCTGCCGGAATCAGCACTTCTGAGGAGGGCGAGGCGAGAGCCGGAGAATGCACCGCGCCAGCCTTTTGAGCTCCAGTCGCCAAAGTGGAACTGACCCAAGAGTTAACCCCTTTCCCCTCGGCCTCCACTAATACTCCGAGCCGATTAAATCCCGGTGCTTGCCCATCTAATACCAGAGAGCTACTAGCGTGGGCAGGAATTTTTTGTGTCACTTTGGCTGCCAAGGGCCCCTGTTCGGTCCAAATCTGGATCCGAGCCGTAACCGGTGCTCCGGCTGGGTTCACTAAGTGCAAAGTGGAGGCATTACCGGTGGTAGTACCGGGGGTTAGAAAATAGGCGCGATTAGTGGGGGCAACGCAATAGTCCGCGAAAAATCCGTTCTCGCCCTCTTTCCCACTGCCGCTAACATAGCCCACGGCTGCCGAGTTTTTTCCGGATACCGGTTTTACTTGCAGTTGCAGCCCCGAGTCGGTTACTGCCTGCGCATTTCCGGGTGGGATGATCTTCGCGGAACTATCGGTAAGTTCTGCAGCTCCCTCGGCGGAAGTTCCCTGCACCCAAGCTTGGGCGCTACCTAACATTCCGGGACATACTACTTGGCGAATTCCTGCCGGGACTGCCACCTCACGGTCACTATTATCGGGGCTGGAGGTAGCGGGAAGCATTTTGGGAATCACCCAGGCAACTGCCAATGCAGTCAGAAGAATCACTAGCGCCGAGAACAGGGAAATCAAAGATTTATAGGCAGGTTTTTTCATTTGTGTTTCCTCCTGTTCCCCAGCGGCAGACAGGCAGCTGCTGCACTCAGATAGACCAGCAGGAATCCCGCTATTACTAGATAACGGCCGGGAGTAGCGAAGTACACCTGGAGATTTCCGGAAACACCGGCAGGAATAGTAAAGCTTTGCCGCTCTCCCTGGGATCGAGACTGAAGATCCCGGTCAGCTATTTGGGCTTTCCAGGCCGGTGAAACTGATTCCGCCAGCAATAGTTGCCGCTCTTTCGCGGAGGCAGCCAGGGGTTTCTCCGCGCTTAGCACCCCGGAGGGAACCGTTTCTTGGCGCTTTCCAGCGGAAATTAGCACTCGCGCAGCTGAGCGAGCAGGAGTGAACTTGGAAGTATCCAGGCGCCACACGCTGTAATCATCATTGCTAGAGACCGGATGAAAGTAACTGGAGGCGCTTAGCTTGGCGCCCAGTCCGTCACCGGCCGCTTGCTTGGTAAGCAGCAACTGTTCTACCGCTAAATCCGCACACTTGGTTGCAGCTTGACGGTCGTTTCCGGCTATTAGTGCCACCAGCACCCCACTTTCAGGGGCAGAAATTTTGCCAGTTGATTTAGCTCGGATTTGCCAGTTGGTGGCCAGTAGTCCCGGTCCCGCATCGCGGCGCATCGCTACCTGGTAGCGATCCCCCTCCCTATCTATCAGCAGCATCCGGGTTCGTTTTTCCGAGGACGACAGGATCGAGAAAGCTACCGGCGCGCGGTCAGAACCGGCCTGCAGGGGAATGTTCGCCGCGGGTACCGTCCAGGTAGCTGTGGTTGCCAGAGGAAGTAATAGCGCCACGGTAACTAGGCTTCCTAGCAGGTAACGGAGCCGTTTAGGGGGTCGAACCGCACTCCACCCCAGAGAGGTCGCCCCGAGCAGCCCCATTAGCACCACCGAAAATGCCGAAAGCAGCCAGGGGCTTTGTCCGGGCGCTACCGTTTGCGTCACCGCAAAAGCTCCGATTAAGGCACTTACCAAGGTAAACAACCAGGCTATGCGGGTGGCTAATAGCTCCCGTCCGGTAAATAATGCTCCGGCAGCGGCTAAAAGCACGCCGGCGAGAGCGGCTACACCTAAGTAAAGAGGCACCCCCGCTAATGTCTGCCCCCAAAGCTGCAGCTGAGAGCGCATTGTCAGCGGGGTGGTAGCTGAGGGAGTAAGGAACAAATAAGCCCGCAGGCTCTGAGTGCGCAGCGCCCAGACAAAAGACGGTATGAGCGTAACCAAGGCCGGAACCAGTATCGCTAAACCGCCGCCTAGATACGAACAGGCTTGCCGCCAGGGCAAATGCTTCTTTACCGTGATACTCAGGGCGCAGACCAAGACGAAAACTAACGCCACTAGCCACAGCCACGGGGCGGCGGCGCTCACCACCACCAGGCAGAGCGCTCCGACACCGGCTGCAGTGCTGCGCGAATAGTTTGGCAGGTAGGTCTCGGTTCCCATAACTCCCGCCAACAGATAGGGGCGGCGCAGATCAAAAAAGGAAACAATTCCCCATACTGCCAGGGGCAGGAATATATAGCTAAGGACAGCGGAAATATTTCCCGCCTGCACCGAAACCAAGAACGGAAGCGCTCCGCCCCAGCTGAGAGCGATCAGGGCTCGAACCGCATTAACCCGAGTGAATGCCGCCGTTGCCAGCCAAGCACCCATCCCGGCCCCTAGAGGAGACAAAATCAGTAGCCAACGCAACACCGTGGTGGGAGCTATCCCGAAAATAGCGAAAGGCGCCGTGATTGCCAGTAGCGGATAGGCGATCGGGTCAGGCAGTCCGCTAACCCCAGTAGAAAAGGTACGCCAAGAGTTGGTTGCCAATATCCAAAAATCATGCCAGCTTCCGGGCAGCACACTCCAAAATCCCCCGTGCATTCCCCCGAGGAAATCTCGCATCCCGAAAAAACTAATAAACAGGAAAAATAGGGCAAGCAGCCAGGCGATGATTTGGGCGTGCCAAGTTATGTTATCCAACTGGGATTTAGCCACCATCCCCAGTTTGAGTACGTCCTGTCCACTTTCGCGGTCTACCCGCCGAATCAAGCGACGATTTTCCCGTACCCTGCCAGCTGGTACTTCCAGGCGGGCAAGTTCGCGCCGGGAGACCTGGGATTGGCGTCGCTGAATCCGCCGCGCCGCCAGGATTTTCCCTAATGATCCCCACACGCGGCTAGCCGCGTTAATCTCTACCGCTGCTCGCTCACCTTCAGAGCGCACCACCCAATAGAGAGCTACCAACAACGATTTAAGTGGCAGCAAAAGCAACCATAACGGCAGTAGCAAAGAGCTAATAGTGAGAGCCCGATAGATATAGCTGTCTGCTCGTCGCGCCGCCCCGGATTTTTCTTTTTCTCGGGGAGCCTTGGCAGCTAGAGGCGTAACCGGAACCGGGTCATAAACGTAGACTGGCTGATGGGGAACGGGGGCATCCGGATCTTCCGGTTGCCTCTCCTCCTCGGTTTCCAGCCGCATGTTATCGCCGGCGGCGGTTTCCTCTTCTTCTGGGCTCTGTTCCTTTTGCTTATCGACCTGACTTTCGACTTTCGGCGACGAGGACGTCCCCTCTGCCAGCGGGTTTTCCTTTCTGTCCGGGAGCTGTTCTGCTGGCCTAGCCACCGGTTTGCCTACTTCGGGAGACTTTTCGCTCTTCTTCCCTTCGGTATTTTCGTTCTTCTTATCGGTGCCCTGGCCGGCGGAGGTTTGATCCTCCAGATATTCGCGTAATCCGTAGAGTCCGGCTTGCGCGTGGTAAATACGTGCTGCCGGAACCAGGCAAACGCGGTAGCCAGCCAGGCGCGCGCGACGCCCCAGCTCCAATCCTTCAGTGAATAGCCCCAGCAAGGGGCTAGTGCCCCGCAAACGATCCCAAAGCTGAGCTTTTATCAAAAGTCCGGCGGTACCCACCGCCAGTACGTCACTGATACCGTCATATTGCCCCTGGTCGACTTCGCCCGGATCGAAAAGAGTGAGGCGCTGACCGCCGCGCGTGGCGTGGATTCCCACCGATGCCAGGGTTTCCGGTTTATCCCAATCCAGGGCTTTCGGACCGGCAATCCCCAAGGTAGTGGAGTTCTCGAACGCCTGAATAAGTTCACCCAGACAAGCCGGGTCGGGGGCAGAGTCATCGTGCAGTAGCCACAGATAGTCCACGGCCTCTAGATTGCTAGCCCGGGCAGCGTTGACTGCTTGCCCCAAGTTTTGGGCTTTTACCTGGGAATAATGCAAAGGCGCATAGGGGCGCAGCTGAGCGGGAGTGAGGGAGCTATCTGCAGCAGTATCTACGACCACCAGGGAAGTTATTGGGTGACGACTAGCGCGCAGCGCGTTTAAAGTCTGTTTCAGGTAGGGAGTGAGTCCCTGCGTGGCTATAAAAACTTGGACGCTGGGATGGTGGTAGGAAGCGGAAGTTTCCGAGGCGGAAGCCACTGCGCTAACCTACATTGCGCCGCAGTCTGCGCCGTTCCCGCTCTGAAAGACCGCCCCAGATCCCGAAGCGTTCATCGTTTTCTAAGGCATAACTGAGGCATTCATCGCGAACTTCACAAAGCTCACAAACCGCTTTTGCTTCCCGAGTAGAACCACCTTTTTCAGGGAAAAACGCCTCGGGGTCGGTTTGGGCGCATAATGCTTGTTCTTGCCAGGAGAGGGGGCCTTGGTCATCCTGCCCAATTTGCCAGGATTGCGGATTAGACGAGATGGGTCCCTCGCCAAATATGTTCCACATATTATTCTCCTCGCAAAAATAGGTTTCTATAAGAGTATAAACTACAAGCGTGTCATTCGGGGAAGTCAGCTAAAAAAATGGTATAGATTTTTTATGGTTTCTGCGCCGATTAGGGGGCAGTAAAGTCTTTCTACCTGCGGTTTAATTCAATAATTTTAGTAATATGCTCTAGAGAAGAAATTTTCTCGATTTCCCCACAATTTGGCTCTAGGACTACCGCTGCGCCTTGATAACGCCAAATCTGTCCGCTAACTAGCGCCAGGTAATGCGGGGTTGAATCGGCAGTTACTTTGATTAGGATTCGGTTCCCCGGACAGTTTTGTTCACACCAGCGGGGGAAATCCGAAATTACTTGTCCTTCCGCGCATATTTCAAAAGAGGTATCGCCTACCCGGCTAGCTTGATCAGGTAAGGGGAAAAGCAGTTGGTCCGCTTGGGAAAGCACTTCCCGGTTACCGTCGAGGAATCCGGCAGGTAAAGCCTCCGGGTAGCGCCAAGCGAGCGGAGATGGACTGACCAGATAGGTTTCGATTCCGCTATCCACAAAGCCGGAGCCGGCAACCGGGTCGCTGAGCGCACAGGCTACTAGATCGGGATCCGCAACTAGCTCTGCCATCTCTTGGCTGTCAGGGGCAGAATCTGCCAGGCTCTTCACCGTCAGCCCCAGCCCCCATCCTGCGATTCGCCAGAGCAAATCGCGCCAGGAAAGTCCCCGTCCCAGGGCTAAGACCCCGCCGGGTTCGGCTGCTAGGTCACCGGCCAAAAGATTTTGGGTCTTAGTTACCCAGTTATTTATTACCTGCCCCGATAGCTCTATACGATCCTCGCCGTACCAGGTAAGACGCGGAGAAGAAATCCCGGCAAGGGCACTTACCCAGTGGTTATCCCAGCAATATTCAGCTTCCATTACGGCACTCCCGCCTGCACTAGTTTTCCGTTTCCCCGTACGCGGATCGTTCCCTCAGCTGCGGAAACAAAAATGGCCTGACCAGTACTGATAGTTTCTACTTCCCCGCCCACTCCGATTTCCAGATCGCCGGAGACCCCTAATAATATTCGCGGACCGAAACCGGGAATGGGAATCCATTCCCCGCCGGTTATCTCGGAAACGGAAAGTTCGAAATCATCCACTGGCGCATAGTAGATTCCGGTGCCACGCCCGTTCATTTCGGGAGCAATTCGCACCGGGGGCGCGCCATGAAAATCCATACAGCGCAGGGCTTCGCCAGCATCAATATGTTTGGGAGTCAGCCCCGCACGCAACACGTTATCGGAAGAGGACATGACTTCAATCCCCAGACCAGAAACATAGGCATGCACCGCCCCGGTAGGGATAAATAACGCCTCGCCCGCACGTAAAGTAACCGGGTTAAGCAGCAAAGATAATACCGCTCCGGGATCGGACGGATAGGTGCGCGCGAGGGCGACTGCTTGACGATCAACCCGGAGCGAGGGCGAGGTACCGCGATCTAGGCGGTCTTGACAAGCGGTTATAACCGCTTCTATTTGAACCCGGCGTTCTTCATCTAAGGGTGCGAGCAGCTTACGCGCCACTGCCCGTAAACCGCGATATCCGGGATGGGCTCGTAAAATTTCTAGCATTTCCCGCGCTAGCGGGGCATTCAGATTGTCTAACACCTCGATCGCCCGACGCGGCGCGCGAAAACCGGCGAACGCCTCGAAGGGGGTAAGCGCGAAAATCATCTCTGGTTTATGATTACGATCCCGATAGTTTCGCCGGGGACTATTCCGGGGAATCCCAGCTTCTTCTTCCGCTTGAAAACCCGCCTCTGCTAATTCCTTACCCGGATGTACCTGCAATGATAGCGGCTGTTCGGGAGCGATCACTTTTAGTAAGAACGGCAGCGCTCCGTCAAAGCGCGCCGCAACGTCCGCCCCTAAAATCCCGGCTGGATCTGCGGAAATCACTTCCGAAAGGGGACGTCCTCCAGCCAGAGTCTGTGCCCCATTATGGGCGCCAAACCACAGCTCGGCCACCCGCTGGCCCCCAAAATCAATCCCAGTAAAGTCACTGATAGCGCGGGGAGATCCCCAAGCGTAATCTTTGACCGCCCCGGAAAGCCTCAGCACTTTGCGAACCTTTCCTGCCCTAAACCAGGCGTGCCCCGTCCACCAGGGACTGCAGTTTCGCCCAGGCGATTGAAGAATGCAGGCGCCCGCCCAAGCCGCAGTCGGTAGAGGCGATTACCCGCTCGGGGCCAACTGCCGCCACGAAGCGCGACAACCGGTCAGCGACCAATTGGGGATGTTCCACAATGTTCGTGGAGTGGCACACCACGCCTGGGATTAGCACTTTGTCCGCCGGCAACTGGTATTCGTGCCAGATGCGCCATTCGTGGGCATGGCGCGGAGAGGAGGCTTCAAAAGTGTAGCCTTTGGCATCTACCCGCAGCACGTCCTCGACAATATCGGCGAAGGGAATATCGGTGGTGTGCGGGCCGTGCCAGGAACCCCAACATACATGGAACCGAGTAAGTTCAGTGGGAATATCTTTTAACGCCCAGTTCAAAGCCTCGATACGCACCCCGATGAACTTTTTGTAGTCCTCTAAGGAGGGTTCCGGGTTGATTTGATCCCAAGATTCTGCGATGGAAGGATCGTCAATCTGCACCGTGAGCCCGGCATCGGTGATGATTTTGTATTCTTGACGCATCGCATCCGCGCATGCCCACACCACTTCCTCATCGGTGCGGTAATAACGGTTTTCTACCCGCGCACAAGATCCGGGCGACAGGGCAGCAATAAAACCAGAAGAGGCATCTAAACCATTAGCCTGCAACCCCTTGAGCAGCAGATTTACATCTCGGCGGGCAGCGTCAGCCCCAATATAACTTAGCGGGCCCGTAATCACCGGGTTGCCGACGGAGTTACGGTTGCCGAGCACTCCGGAATCCGGATCCTCATAAGCTTCCCGGAACAGGTTGCGGTCACGCCGATCAGTGAAGGTGGTGAGCCGAATATTGCCGGGTTCAGAGCGAATAACCTCGGTTTTCGCCCAGCGATCCTCATCGGTTTGGGTAAGTCCCCCCAGGCGAGAGAAAGAATAGTTCCACCAGGCGCCATAGTCGACTGCCCCCGAGGTGATATGGCCGTACTCGCCCTCATTAACGATATCGATCCCGATTTGGCGTTGCTTGGCCACCACTTCCGCGGAGGCGCGTTCGATCACTTCTTCGAACTCCTGGGGGCTGATTTTCCCGGCAGATAGCAGGTTATTGGCTTCTAGCAGCTGTGGAGTTCGCGGTAGGGAACCGACATGGGTAGTTTTTACGGGCATAATTATTTTCTTCCTAATTATTGAAATAAAAGTTTTAGAGGGCGCAGACGGATTTGCGGCGCGCCCGGATTATTTAAATCCGCTTTACCAGCGGGAACGTAATGGTTTCCCGGATTCCGAGGCCGGTAATCGCCATTAACAGGCGGTCAAGCCCCATCCCCATGCCTCCGGCTGGCGGCATCCCCGCTTCGATTGCCTGCAAGAACTCTTCATCAACTTGCATAGCTTCCGGGTCGCCATTGGCGGCATCTAGGGATTGCGCTTCAAAACGTTCGCGCTGAATCACCGGGTCATTCAGTTCCGAGTAACCGGTGGCCAGCTCGAATCCGCGTACATACAGATCCCACTTTTGTACCTGACCGGGTTTCTCCGGATGCGATTTCACTAGCGGAGAGGTATCTTCGGGGAAGTCCGCTACGAAAGTGGGAGCATAAAGGTCGTCCCCTACTTCCGCTTCCCACAGCAGTTCCACGAGTTTGCCAGGAGAATAGAATTTTTCGACTTCAATCTCCCGCGCCTCGGCCAGTTTTACCAGTTCTTCCCGCGGGGTGCGCGGAGAGATGTCTTGTCCTAATGCCGCCGACAGGGAACCATAGAGGTCAATCCACTCCCACTCTCCGCCTAGGTCATAGGATTCCCCGTTCGGTAAGGTGGCGACGGTGGTTCCCAGAGCGGCCTGCGCCGCGTTTTGCACCAACTGGCGAGTAAGCTCGGCGATCTGGCGATAATTCCCGTAGGCCTGGTAGGCCTCTAGCATGGTGAACTCGGGGGAATGGGAGGAATCTGCGCCCTCGTTACGGAAATTCCGGTTGATTTCGAAAACCCGGTCGATCCCGCCCACCAGGCAGCGCTTCAAGAACAGTTCTGGAGCGATCCGCAGATACAGGTCAGTGTCATAGGCGTTCATATGGGTAACGAAGGGGCGCGCGGCTGCCCCGCCGTGCAGGGTTTGCAACATCGGGGTTTCCACCTCGATAAAGTCTTCCCCACTCAGGGTGGCGCGCAAAGAAGCCACCACTTGCGCGCGGGTGCGCACCATTTCTCGAGCAGCTTCCCGGGTGATCATATCGACTTCCCGGTGACGTACTCGCTGGTCTTCGGAGAGGGAAACTTCCTGCCCGTCCTCGGTTTTGAAAGTTTTTGGCAGGGGGCGTAAAGATTTTGCCGTAAGCTGCCAGGCGGGCTGTCCTTCTGCGCCCGGCTGCGCCATTACCGAAAGTTCTCCGCGTTTGGAGGCGATTACCCGCCCGTAAACAAACAGGTGATCTCCCAGATCCACATCGGCTTTGTAATCGCTTAGGGATTCTTTGCCCACTTGGGCGGCAGAAAGCATTGCCTGCAGGCGGGTGCCATCGCCTTGCTGCAAAGTTACGAAGCAGAGTTTGCCGGTATTGCGGGAAAACACTACCCGGCCGGCGACCCCTACGAAGTCATCGGTTTCTTCCCCAGCTGCCAGGTTCGGGTATTTTTCCCGCACTTGACTGAGGGTATGGGTGATGGGAACCGCAATGGGATAGGGGTTGCGACCATCGTCAATTAGACGCTGACGTTTCTCAGCGCGAATACGAATCTGTTCAGGCACACTTTGGTTATTAGCTTCACTCACGCCCTCCATGTTATCCGTGAGGAGCGAAACCGTTCAATCTTGACAGATTCGCTTTGATTTAAGGGCGGGAAAGCACCACTAGCTGGTTATCGCTCAAACGAACCTCACCCAGCTTCACCGCCGCTATCAGGCAAGCGGTACTAGGGGCAGCGGCCTGCCAGGACTCAAAGGAAATCGGATCCACCAAATCTAGGTACTCGATTTCGGCCTCACTATTATTGAGGGCTTCCCGGGTTGCCGCGAGGACTGCCTCCCCTGATCCCGAGGACGCCGCCTCCCGCACCCCCGCAAACAGAGCTTTCGCGAAGCAGGTAGCGTCCTCGCGCTGGGTAGCAGACAGCGCCAAAGTAGTCTGCGAAACGGTAAGCCCATCCAAATCCCGAAAAGTGGGAACCACCTCTACCGAAACCGGTATATCTAAATCCCGCACCACCAGGCGCACCGCTGCTAATAACTGGGCATCGCACTGTCCGATAAATACTTTGTGAGGACGGACGATTCCCAGCATCTTCACCAATTGGGTCAGGCGATTCTGTGCCTGCTCAGGGTGATGGGCACCTTCATATTTACGGATGATCTGCCCGGGGTCTAAAACCGTTAGTGCCGCCCCGAAAGGATAAAAAGCTTCGGTTGAGGGCGCGAAAATAACGTCCACCCCGCTGCTCGCCGCTAACTGCAAATCAGCAGTGCTAATCATATCGGAAGTAGTCTCAAAGGCCGGTCCTACCGGATCGGTATAAACCGAAGCCACCAGGGTATCCACCCGCCCGCTAGCCTCTGTAAAAGCTGCCTGATGCCCGGGGTGCCAGTTGCCGCGGGTGACCATCAGCCCCACGGTTCCGGCATTTTTTTCTACCCGCGCCAAGGTCTGGCGGTCATGTACTACCAGCGGTTCTTTCGCTTTATTCACGCTATTTCCCTCAGGTTATCTTTTTGTTGCTGGCTCGATTCTACCTGTCGAGAGCCAAGATTAACACCTGCGGACGCTAAGCTTTCCCCCACCTAGCTGCCAGAGTTTATTCAGCTATTATCCAGTTTTCTCGGTAATATTTTATTACATGACTGCTAATGACACTGCCCGCCTGCTGGTGGTAGATGATGAACCGAACATTCGCGACCTCCTGGCCTCTTCCTTGCGTTATACCGGGTTTGAAGTTTTCACTGCCGCTGACGGTTCCGAAGCGATAAAGCAGGCGGAATCCACCGATCCGGATTTGATCGTATTAGACGTAATGTTGCCCGACGTGGACGGCTTCACCGTCACCCGCCGCCTGCGCGAAAATGGCTTCACCACCCCCATTCTTTTTCTAACCGCAAAAGACGATATGAGTGATAAAGTCCAGGGTCTCACCGTGGGCGGGGACGATTATGTAACTAAGCCTTTCGGCCTCGAAGAAGTGGTGGCGCGGATTAACGCTATCTTGCGACGTACCCGGGGATTAGCGGGCGAAGATGCGGTTATCCGGGTGGCCGATATCGCTTTAGACGAGGACGCTCATGAAGTACGGCGCGCCGGGCAAGTAATAGACCTCTCTCCCACCGAGTTCAAATTGCTGCGCTACCTAATGATTAACGAAGGACGGGTAGTTTCGAAAGCCCAAATCCTTGACCACGTTTGGGAATATGACTGGAATGGCGAAGCTGCGATTGTGGAATCCTATATTTCCTATCTGCGTCGCAAACTGGATGTTCCGGGATCATGCGGGGACATTATCACCACCCGCCGGGGTATCGGCTATATGATTCGCACCGGAAAGCACTAATGACGGCAGCAGCAGACGGCAAAGCTGAACAATTTTCTGCAGATAATCCGGCACCAAAAGAAAGTAAACGGCATCGCACCTATTGGCAGCGAATCCCGCTGACCTGGCGTTTAGTGCTAATTATTATGGCGTTACTGGCTGGCGGACTGGGCGGAACCGGAGCCGCGATGCTAGGGATTTTACATTCGCATTTAGCCGCGCAGATAGATTCCAATCTAAAAGCCACCGCCTCGCGGATAAAGACTAATGATTTAGTAGATCTACTGGATAAAGGCACTTTCCAGGGGAATCAACCCACCAACTATTTTGTGCGAGTAAACTACGCGGGACAGGTCGCGGAAGCTACCTCCTCTGCCGCAGCTTTAGACAGGGGACGCCCGGACCCGAAAGCTCTCGAGCTGGCAGAGCGTTCCCGCAATATCGAGTGGGAAAAGCCCTTCACGATCGCGGGCGAGTCCTCCTCATCTTGGCGTGCCATTATGTTGCCAATTCGTAGCGACCAAAATCCCAAGATCACCGGTACCTTGATAGTGGCGCTACCGCTGCAAACCGTTACCCAAACAGTGACTGCTACCGGCATTAACGTCTTAGGTACCTCACTCATCATAATTTTGATCGGCGGGGTTTTAGCCTACGTATTAGTGCAAGTCTCCCTGCGTCCTCTGCGACAAATGGAGGAAGTTGCCGGTAAAATTGCCTCCGGTGACCTGCATGAACGTATAGATTTATCGCAGGTACGTGCCGGAGAGGTACTTTCGCTGGCTTCTGCGCTTAACTTTATGCTTTCTCGGATTGAGGAAACTATTGTTACCCAAAAGCGCAACGAACAAAAAGTACGCCAATTTGTGTCTGATGCTTCTCACGAGTTACGCACTCCCCTAGCAGCCATCCGCGGATATGGGGAACTGTACAAGATGGGAGGGGTGCCTCCCGAGCGGGTGGAAGAAGTTATGGGGCGGATCGAGTCAGAAGCCACCCGGATGGGGCTCCTGGTAGAGGATCTGCTAAAACTTGCCCGTCTGGACGAGGGACGGAAAATAAAAATGGGGGCGGTAGATCTCTATCGGATAGCGGCGGCAGGAGCATTAGATTTATCGGCACTTTCGCCAGAGCGAGAAATTAATTTACTCCATCTAGATGGCTCTGCCTTGGAGCTGGATGAGGGAGAAAGTGCCCTAGTGCTAGCCGATCGCGACCAACTCACCCAAGTGATGACCAACCTAATTGGCAATGTGGAACGTTATACCAGCCCACAGGTGCCGGTAGAAATCTTGGCGGGGATTAGCGCCGGTACCGCAATCTTAGAAGTACGGGATCATGGCGAGGGCGTCCCCGAGGAAGAACTTGACGAGATTTTTGGTCGCTTTTATCGCCGCGACGGTTCCCGTTCCCGAGAAACCGGTGGTACCGGCCTCGGACTATCGATCGTGGCGGCTATCGCCGCAGTACATGGCGGAACTGCCCAGGCGCTACCCACTGCCGGCGGGGGCCTCACGATCCGAATAGCTTTCCCAGCACTTCCTCCTCCGGAGGCGCAGAAAAAACCGGCTAAGAAAACCGGAAAAGTATTTAAGAAAGGTACGGGAAAGAAACCTTCCCGAAACGCAGAGCCCGATATGCCGAAAAATATTGAAGAATAGGCGCAGTTACGGGGATTGTTTTTGACTGTATTTTCTCTATGACAGTTTTCGCCGTAGGATAACCACTACAACACTCAATCGTCGGGGGTACAAAGGCCATGCCTGGTGCACCATCTTGGCTGCAGACGGGATTCCTCAAAGCTATGCGAGAGCTGGGGATCACCGACGATACCCTATTGCGTAAAGAAGCAGATAAACTGCTGAAAATGTGGCAGTCTGCCGGGCGCCAATTCCATACCAAAAATCATTTAATCCGTTTGCTGACCTGTCTGGATCATTTTACGAATACTTCCCAGCAGCCGGCGGTATTGACGGTCGCTGCCTGGTATCACGGAGTGATTACCCAGTCACAAACGCGTGCAAAAAACACCACTAACTACGAGAACTATCCCGCCTCGGCTGATTTTGCACTTACTCGTCTATCAGAAATGGGACTGCAAAAAGAGTTGGCTATCCGGGTTGGAGAATTAATTTTAATGCTGGAAGGACGCCAGCCGCCGCCCGATGATCTGGACGCCTGCGTTTTCGTTGATGCCTCCATGTCGTACCTGGGAGCTTCTCCTCAGGATTACCGCGGCTATTGCCAGTTGATGCAAGCGGAAATGGAATCTATGGAACCGCTGCGCTACGCGCGGTTACGCCGGTCTCTAATCTCCAAGTTATTGGCGCGCGACGCTATTTTTCTTTCTCCTTTGGGCAGTGGCAACGAAAATGCCGCGCGCCAGAATTTAGAGGGAGAATACGCCAAGCTATCTACATTGATCCCCGGGGAAGCTTCCGGGAAAGAGCGGTCGGGTATGCGCCCTCGCAGTAAAGAAAAAGTCCGCAGTGCAGATACTTCCGAGACCGTGGTTATCAAGGGGACATCTCCGCGCACAGTTGCGCGACGCCCCATTCTAAATGGGGGAGAAAAACCGAGCTCTTTAAAGACTCCCCTGAGGAAAATCTCGGCGACCGAGAGAAAAAATCTCGAGGAGCGCAGCGCCCGCTTACAAGCTGAAAATGCCAGTAATGATAGCGAGAATGGCCTGTCCTCAATGGAGAACGTAGCTGACCAGTTTTCCACTTTGACGATGCGGAAAATCGATATAAAAAATGGTGATTATCGCCGCGCAGAATCCGCGGAAGAAGAATTTGAAGAGGAAGAAACCACTGCTATCCCCGCAGATGAGGACGCAGAAGAGACTATGTATTCTTCAGCTGACGATGAGGATTCGCTGACCGAATTTTAGGGATTCCCTTTCTGTTCTCCCCCGACTAGGGGGTGCCGAATTTTTCGATCTACCGATTGTTACCTCTTACTAAGTTGTCCCCAGGAACAGCTAATGATTCGGTTTTCTCAAACTATTATCGTGCAGGTTCTAGCTGGGCTAGTCAGGTTTTAGATTGAAGGCGAAAGCCAAATCAATCAGTTATTTTAAGGAGAAACCAAGATGGCACAGTTCAATGTAGATTCCGGTCAGGTATCGGCAGCCGGAGCTCAGGCAGCAGCAATCGCCGGGCAACTACGCAGCGATGCCGCCGCCATGATGGCGCAAGTGCAGGCTCTGCAAGGATCGTGGACCGGGGCAGCTGCTAGTTCCTTCGCCGATTGCGCAACTCGTTGGCGCGCCGCCCAAGCCCAGATGGAGGCGGCCTTGGATTCCATCGGTCAGGCCTTACAAGCTGCGTCTGTAAGTTACGAAGAAGCTGAAAGTGGTGCCGCCGCCATGTTCGCCGGTTAAGTTATCACCGCAGATCGGTTCCGGCATTAACCCCAAAATGGGGCAGGAAATGGGCATTAGCCCCGTATTAGTCCCAAAATGGATAAATGGATAACAAGGGTGGGGGCGAACCGAGAGGTTCGCCCCCACCCTTTAGTATCACCTTGGTTTTTGCTACCTAGTAGCGAAAACCAGCTGAGTACGGTTTAGTACATTCCACCCATACCGGCAGCTGCTGCAGCCTCATCGGCGCCAGGTGCAGCCGGAGGTTCTGGCTTGTCAGCTACTACCGCTTCAGTGGTCAGGAACATCCCCGCGATTGAGGCCGCGTTCTGCAAAGCAGAACGAGTAACCTTAACCGGGTCAGCAATATTGCTCTTGAGTAGATCCTCGTACTCGCCAGTGGCGGCATTCAGACCCTCACCAGCAGGTAGGTGGGCTACTCGTTCAGCCACTACCGAGCCTTCCAAACCGGCATTTTCGGCAATCTGACGCATCGGGGAGGATAGTGCCACCCGAACGATGGAAGCGCCGGTTTCTTCATCGCCCTCAAGTTTCAAGCCGTCCAAAGCCTTCAAGCCGGACTGCAGCAGGGCAACCCCACCGCCGGCCACAATGCCTTCTTCAACTGCCGCTTTGGCGTTACGAACCGCGTCCTCGATCCGGTGCTTACGCTCCTTCATTTCCACTTCGGTAGCGGCACCGGATTTGATAACCGCGACTCCGCCAGCCAGCTTGGCCAGGCGTTCTTGCAGTTTCTCGCGGTCGTAATCAGATTCAGTGTTCTCGATTTCCTGACGAATCTGCTTGACCCGAGCCTCGATATCTTCGGCAGCTCCCGCGCCTTCCACGATAGTGGTTTCATCCTTGGTGACTACCACTTTGCGTGCCTTGCCCAGCATATCCAGCTCGGCGTTTTCCAGAGTGAGTCCCACGGTCTCGGAGATTACCTGGCCGCCGGTTAGAATCGCCATATCCTGCAGCATCGCCTTGCGACGGTCACCGAATCCCGGAGCCTTAACCGCAACGGTCTTGAAGGTGCCGCGAATCTTGTTCAGCACCAGGGTGGTCAGGGCTTCCCCGTCTACGTCCTCCGCAATAATCAGCAGCGGCTTACCAGTGGCCATTACCTTTTCCAGCAGCGGCAACAGATCCTTAATCTGGGAAACTTTCGATTCCACCAGCAGGATGTAGGGGTCTTCCAACACCGCTTCCTGACGATCCGGGTCGGTTACGAAGTAGCCAGAGATGTAGCCCTTATCAAAACGCATACCCTCGGTGACTTCCAGGTGAGTACCGAAAGAGTTGGAATCCTCAACGGTAATAACCCCTTCATTGCCTACCTTCTCCATCGCGTCCGCAATCAGAGCCCCAATTTCGGGATCATTGGCGGAGATAGAAGCGGTAGCCGCAATCTCGTCACGGGTCTCAACTTCTTTGGCATCGGCGTGCAGCTGATCCACAACCGCCTCTACCGACTTGTCAATGCCGCGCTTGAGGGCAATCGGGTTTGCTCCAGCTACAACGTTACGCAAACCCTCGCGCACCAGCGCCTGAGCCAATACGGTTGCGGTAGTAGTACCGTCACCAGCCACATCATCGGTCTTCTTGGCTACCTCTTTGACCAGCTCAGCGCCGATCTTTTCGTAAGGATCTTCCAGTTCGATTTCTTTAGCTACCGACACGCCATCTTTGGTGATAGTGGGGGCGCCCCACTTCTTTTCCAAAACCACGTTACGACCACGCGGTCCTAGCGTTACTTTCACCGTATCTGCCAGGGTGTTTAGCCCTCGCTCCATTCCCCGACGAGCTTCCTCATCAAAAGCAATAATCTTGCTCATATGCTTTTATTCCCTCCATCGCAACGCGATCGCGTCACGCGGTTAGATCTTTGATCCAGCCTTGATGCCCGCGACGGACGAGGACGCTGCGCCGATCCTGTCTCGGAACATTGTCCCCTCATCAAGAACTCGATTTTTATCACTCTCTAGGTTCGAGTGCTAAATATGATTTTGGCACTCTCCTACTCCAAGTGCAAACTATTACCCACAACTAGGAAAAAATACCCTGATAGTGAAATCGAGCTACCCCGCTGTCAGATCCCCGCCGAGGATATTAAGGGCAGATGACTAGTCAAGTAAATAGATGGCGATATCGGTATCTCCGATTTGGTACTTTCCGGTATTGGCATCCTCAACCCGGGAAATCCCGGCAACTCTAGCGGCCTCCTCAGCGGCGGCCTTATTATCTTCCCCGCGATAGAGAACCACAGAACCGCTTAAACCCCGAGCCCGCGAGTTAGTGGCTACCGGATTATTGAAGCCCGCAGACTGTAATTCTTCAGCTACCTGTCTCGCCCATCCCGAACGTTTAGAGGCGTTGAGTACTCGCACCCGTACATTTTCTTTGTCGGCGCTTCCCACGCTCGCCCCCGGACTCTCGCTGGACTCTGGCGAAGTAGAGCTATCAGGTTTTTTGATCTTGGTGGGATTCGTACTGGGAACCGTAACACTAGCGGTCGCACTGGGGGTGGCAACCGGTTTAACATCCCGAATCTTGCCGGTAGTTTTCATCAACGCTACCCCACCCCAGGCCAAAGCTGGTCCTAATACCAGCACAATCAAGATTGGCAACAGGGTCTGCCAGCGCCTAATAGGACGGCGATGAGCACCCGAGGGGCCTTCTTCTCCCATCGCGTCGAATTCATCTGGCGGAAACTCTTGTTTGCTCACAAGCCCACATTAACCGCATCCGGATACCGGCTGCATACCTGCCACGCCGATAAAGCAGATTTGTCCCTCCTGGTTTATCTGCATTCACAGGGTAAAGTAACAGCATGAGTAGCAACCTGGAAAAAATCATGCACCCCTCCTGGGTACCAGCTATGGAGCCGGTAGCTGGCAAAATCGGCGAGATGGGGAAAATGCTGCGGAAGGAAGGAAATAACTACTTTCCTGCTGGCAAAGACATTTTTCGAGCCTTCACCTATCCGTTTGATCAGGTAAAAGTGTTGATCGTAGGCCAAGACCCTTATCCCACTCCGGGGAACGCGATGGGACTATCATTTTCGGTAAAACCGGGAGTGCCCATCCCGAAATCGCTGCAAAATATTTTCAAGGAGCTCCACGAAGATCTAGGTTGCTCCCTGCCCAGCAGCGGAGATTTACGTCCCTGGGCTCAGCAGGGCGTAATGCTGCTAAATCGGGTACTCACCGTCTCCCCTAATGAAGCCGGATCTCATCGAGGTCGCGGATGGGAAGAGGTAACCGACTGCGCGATTTCTGCCTTGGTGCAGCGGGATAGCCCCCTAGTCGCCATCTTATGGGGCAAACAGGCACAGTCTTTGCGTCCCGCGCTGGGGGAAACTCCTTGCATAGAGTCTGCCCACCCCTCACCTCTTTCTGCCTCCCGAGGATTCTTCGGTTCGCATCCGTTTTCACGTACCAATTCCTGGTTGCAGCAGTTAGGTGCGGCGCCGATAAATTG
This sequence comes from Varibaculum cambriense, assembly GCF_002848005.1. Taxonomy (GTDB): domain Bacteria; phylum Actinomycetota; class Actinomycetes; order Actinomycetales; family Actinomycetaceae; genus Varibaculum; species Varibaculum cambriense_B. Next base: position 96,504 of record NZ_PKHX01000007.1, read on the forward strand.
GCAACTTCCCTGATTCCTTATCCAAATCGTTACAATTAGTCACAAACAGCATAAAGTAGGAAACGTGAGTTCACACAAGAAGAGCGCGAAAGAATATATGGGGCGTATTCGCCACGCTAGCAACCCCCCATATCCTCCTAAGATACGACGCGCTTTGTCCTGCGCCTTAGTGTTTCTGTTGTCTTTTTCCTTAACTGGCGCCCTCCTCATCTATCAGGATCTATCCAACCGAGTCACCAATTTAAGAACCTCAACTTTACTTAATCGCACACCTCCGGATTCCTACGACGGGCGAGCTCTCAATATTTTGATAATTGGTTCTGACACTCGCGCCGGCGAAGGTAACCAGACTCTAACTAATAACGACGATCCCACCGAACGCTCCGATACCACGATGATTATGCATATCTCAAAGGATCGTTCCCGGGTAAATGTAGTTTCTATTCCCCGCGATCTAATAGTCGATATTCCTGCGTGTCAACGTAGTGATGGCAGCACTTCTAAAGCCCAAAGAGCCCAATTTAACTGGGCATATTCGATTGGATCGCTAGGTGGTGACCGCGCCTCGGCGGTAGTGTGCACCTGGAAAACAGTGGAAAAACTCTCCGGTATACATATTGATGAATCCATAGTGGTGGATTTCAATGGTTTTTCATCAATGATCGACGCCCTAGGGGGAATCAATATTTACGTCCCCACCAAGATAGACGACAAAATAAACTCCGGGCTAGTACTAGAACCCGGTTGTAAACATTTCAATGGCAAGGAAGCCTTAGCCTACGCGCGGGTGCGCCACGGAGTCAAAGGATCGGATGGTTCCGATATCCAACGCATCCAGCGCCAACAGGCAGTGATGGGCATTATGATGCGGGCAGCCTTACAAAAGAACATGCTTACGTCCCTGAATCAGCTCTATGGCTTTGTAGGTAATGGTTTGGGGGCTTTAACCATGTCGGAGGGACTATCTTCAGTTTCCCAGTTAACCGGGTTGGGCTGGTCCTTGCAATCGCTTAAGCCAGATAAGCTGCTCTTCCTCACCCTCCCTGTCTACGAGGCTCCTTTTGACCACAACCGGCTATTGCTGTCTGAGAAAAAAGCGGAGCCGATTTGGGATTCCTTCATCAATGACACTCCCCTACCGGCCGGGGTGGAAGTACGAGATGGAAACGGCAATGTTCACACTATTACCGAAGAGAACCCTGCTTCCCAGTCCCCACAGGACGGTGCCTCCCCCTCCGTGAATGCGAGTGAGACTCCTGCGACTTCGGCGTCTACCCCTCAAGATTTGCGGCCAGTGGAGGATCTGCGGCAAAGCGGGTCACTTAACTCCAAATTAAGCCCCGAAGAACTAGCTGAACTGCAACGTAAATGCGAAGCGGGAAATTAAAGTTCCCCTCCGGTTAACAGTTAGGAAGCAAATAACTTGAGTCAACAGAATCCACCGGAATCCTTCCCGCCTCCCCATAGGCGACGCTCCCGGCCAAGTCAAGCAGTTCCGCCCTCCTATGCTCCACAGCAGAGGCGGCAGCGTTATACAAATTCCGCCAATCACACTCATTCAGATTCTCACCAAAAAGCGGAATATTCTGGGAGCTCTCATTCCTCCTCGGATCGTCCTTCGCGCCCGGCGATCTCCCGGCGCCTCAAAGATCAAGGAGGCAGCCCTGCTTCCTCCGGTTCTAAGGCACAAGAAATTCCGATTCAGCCGCGCACTGAGTCCCGTTTTGCGGGACGTGCGGTTCCTACCCGTACTCGGGTAATGCCCGCAGATCATCGTCCCGCAGAATCTGGATCGCGGCAAAGTCAACCCGCCGCTCCCCAACTGGAGCCAACCCCGCCTTCCCGTTCTCCCCGGATCCCTCGTTTCCGCCTCCCTGCACGCCGAGTTATTAGATGGGCACTCACTCTGCTCATTATTTTCGTTATCGCCTGGCCGCTGTATCTGTGGTACCTAGTGGATTCTCAGTTAAACCGAGTTGACGCCCTCTCAGCGCTGCCGGCTGGGGAGGGCGAGACTTGGCTAATAGCCGGCTCTGATAAACGTTCCGATGGTAGCGATGGCGGAGTTTCTGGTGCGGATGTAGGAGCCCGCGCCGACAGCATTATGCTGCTGCGCAAAATTAATGGGGTGGCGGAACTAGTATCCCTACCCCGCGATACCGCAGTTAATATTCCCGGACACGGCCTCAATAAACTCAATGCTTCCTACGCGCTTGGGGGGCCGAAACTACTGGTAAAAACGGTAGAGGGAGTAAGTGGAGTCAAGGTGGATCACTATGTTGAGGTAACCATGGGAGCGGTGACTCAACTAGTAGACGCGGTGGGGGGAGTGGAACTCTGCCTCGACTATGATGTCGACGATGCCGATTCTGCTTTGAAATGGAAGAGTGGCTGCCACCAGGCCGATGGCGCAACTGCATTGGCGTTTTCGCGGATGCGACATCAAGACCCGCGCGGAGATATCGGGCGGGCAGAGCGGCAACGTCAAGTAGTTTCTAAGCTGTCGCAAACCCTGATTACCCCTTCCACCTTCCTTAACCCCTTCAAACAGCGCGACCTGGCAAACGCGGGGGCAAGCAATCTAACTTGCGATTCTGATTCTGGCGCCTGGGCACTGGGGAAGATGCTCTTTGCCTATCGCAGCGCCGCCAGCAATAACCTCACCGGGGTTCCTCCCATTGCCAAAATGGCTTATTACCGGGGCGGGCATGGAGCCATGGTGCTCTTAGATGAGCAGAGAACCCCCAGTTTCTGGTCGGCTTTCCAAAAGGGTACCCTGCAGCCGAGCCAATATCACCAGTTCCAGTAGCCTTTCAGCTAAATCGCGCAGATTAGCTAGCTCGGGCAGGAAAACCGGTTATGGGCAGCTGATAGCGCATCTAGTCCCCGGTGCAGATTCTGCAACCGGGAAAACTAGGAAGGCTACTAGCGTTTCAAACTGCTTAAACGCCGGGAATTCGATCTGGCCCGGCCTGCCAGGCGCTCCAGGCTGACTCGAGGATCTCCTTAATTCCGTTTTCGGCTTTCCAATCCAGGTCAACCCGGATCCTGGTAGTGTCGCCAATCAACTGCGCCGGATCCCCGGGGCGACGCGGATCTTCATCCGCGGTAAATTCAATCCCAGTTACCTCGCGAATACCATCGATAATTTCGCGAACTGAAGTCCCCTGGCCAGTACCTACATTGAACACGTGGTGTTCCATTTCCTGCCCGGAGGCCACATAATCTAGGGCGTGCAAATGTGCATCCGCCAAATCACGTACATGAATATAGTCGCGGATACAGGTGCCGTCAGGAGTGTCATAATCGGTGCCAAAAATCTTGGGTTTTTGTCCTTTGGCGAGGCGTTCGAGCACCATAGGAATCAGGTTTAGGCGAGCTGGATCCCCCAGGTCATCCCACCCAGAGCCAGCTACATTAAAGTACCGCAAACCAATCCAACGCAGCCCCCAGGCCCGTTCACAATCGGCCATCATCCATTCGCCTATCAACTTGGTTTCCCCATAGGGGTTGATAGGTTTACCAGCAAGCTCTTCGGGAACTACCGGGACATCTGGCTGACCGTAAACGGCTGCGGAGGAGGAAAAGATCATTTGCCGGGTACCGGCATCGCGCATAGCTGCCATAACATTGGCCAATCCCCCTACGTTCTGCTGGTAGTACCACATGGGTTTTTCCACCGATTCCCCCACCTGCTTGCGCGCCGCAAAGTGAATAACTGCGGTTACGTCCTCGTCGATGAGGGTTTGGAAGATCTTCTTTCGTGCTCCCGCGGCGGCCACATCTAGTTGCACCAGTTTGGCGTCGCCGATCCGATCTGCGGTTCCATACGATAAGTCATCGATAACTATTACTTTTTCTCCGCGCTGAGCTAGAAGTCTCACTACGTGAGCGCCAATATAACCCGCGCCTCCTACAACTAAAATACTCATAGCAACAGATTACTTCAGCAGACGGCGATCGTTGTCTTTAACCGGGAATTCTCAGGTAATTTAATCAGCTTTTAGCTGTTTTCTGACTTCAAACTTCGTTAAAAATAGGTTAGAATGAGCTAAGGAGTAGCAATAGGATCCGAGGTTACACGGGAGGTGAACCAGGGTGCGTGACGCCGCGTCTAAACGTCGCATTGGGGTGCAGGTAGCACTGGCGGTAGTGGCGGTATTCGTCGCCCTGGGAACTCTAATTATCGCCCCCACTACCTCCATCGCGGGTGCCGTAAAACCTACCTATGAGATCACGCTGACACCAGTAAATCCCCAGCCCACTACCACTACTCCGACTTCTGATTACGATCCGGTGATGCCCGGTCCTTCTCCTACTCCTACCTTTAACGGTCCGCGCATTATCCTGTCGCTACGTCCGGTACAACCCGGTCCTTCCCCGGTTCCCACTTTTAACCAAACCACTTCTCCCTCCGATACGGTGCAACCGGTGGGCGTAGCCCAGGACTTACGGCGCGCCTCTGCCTCTGGTTCTTTTGCCTGCGGCTTGCGCACCGATGGCACTGCCCGCTGCTGGGGAGTGAACGATTCTGGTCAGTTAGGGATTCCCATAACTCGTCAGCCTGCGATATTACCGCAGACCATAGCAAATCAACCGGTGAAATTTACTCAGATTTCCACCGGGCGGGAATACACCTGCGGCCTGGGCACCGACAAGTTTGTTTACTGCTGGGGAGATAACTCCTTTGGGCAACTGGGACAGGTTAAGTCCCGAACCCAACTATCGGGGTCTTTCAATCCTTTGCGAGTAGCGACCCTGCCCGCAGATACCGCCCAAATCGCCACTGGAGGGCGCCATGCCTGTGCCCTTTCCAATTCCGGAGTGCTTACTTGCTGGGGAGCCAACGAAATGGCACAGGTGGGTAACAGCACTAATATCGGAAATCAACTAAAACCGGTAGCCGTAATGACCGATGTAAAAGAGGTCGCCACCGGTAATGACCACACCTGTGCGCTCAAGCAAGACGGCACAGTTTATTGTTGGGGAGTAAAAGCTGGTTGGGACGGTTGGAATGACCGACTGGCAGTTAACTACCAGCTACGGCCGGCTCCGGTTTCGCAGCTTAAATTCGTCTCTCTGCGAGCTGCCGGGGATCGCAGCTGTGCAATTGCTGAAAATAAACGGCTGTATTGCTGGGGAATCAATACCGACGGTCAGGCAGGCAAACCGGGCGATATGTCTACGCGAGGCAAAATGCTGCAGCCCGAATTGATCAGCTCCCTTCCGGAAGTTAGCCAGGTCTACCTTGGCTACTACAGTGGCTGTGCGGTTACCCCCAGCGGCAGTACCTACTGTTGGGGACGCAACGACTTCGGCCAACTGGGACCGGGGATTGCCTTAACCAAACGGGTAGCTGGCAACAACACGCAGATTATCGGGGCAGCTCCCGCGGTTAGTGGTTTAGATGCTCGACTAGGGGCAAATGCCCGCTCCACTATCTTCATGGGCAGTACCTTTACCTGCATGTTAGATAAACAGAACAATATGTACTGTGTCGGCAACTGGGCACAGGGACAACTAGCAGATGGACGGCGTAGCGATCGGCTTTCAAACGCGCGAACCGCCCAGATCACCCCAGTCTATTCCCGCCTGTAATCTTAAGCCGTGGGAAAGCTTTACAACTATCTACGCGCCCCCGGACGCCTGGCAAGAATTATTAAGTTCTGTCTAGTGGGCGGAATGAACTACCTGGTTGATGTATCGGTTTTCAACCTGTTAATGGTAAGTTGGCTTTCCTCGCACCCCTTGACTTCCAAAATTTTAGCCGCCGCAGTAGCCACCATATTTTCTTGGGTGGTTAACCGTCATTGGACTTTCCGCAACCAACGCACCAACAATCGTCTGCAAGAGTTCGTTGGCTTCGCGGTAGTTAATGTACTCGGAATGGTACCTGCGGTTATTTGTCTGGGCATCAGCCATTACCTTCTGGGGTTGACCTCGCTGCTGGCTGACAATATCTCCGCCAATATTATCGGATTGATTTTAGGAACTATTTTACGTTTTTTCCTGTATGAACATCTGATTTTTACCGGTAAGCAGCAGCGCAAGTGAAGTCTGATTTTCTGAGGACGCACCTCAAGAAAGATTTTGCCAGGGATCCCCAGTTAGGACTAAGGGTCAACAAATATTTCTCGAGATCAAGACGTACCTTATTTCCTGCGGTTATATAGGTATTTTTAAGAAATCTTTTAGTGGCAGATGCCACCTTAAAGCGTTAGGGTTGAAACATAAGTCTAGTTGGCTTGACCGACCGGGAGCGGTCGGTAGGAAAACAATTCTCGTCGAAGGAGAATCACATGGCAGAATGCTGCTGCAAGAAACCTGTTACCGTTACCGTTACCGGTGCTGCCGGTAACATCGGATACGCCCTCCTGTTCCGTATTGCCTCGGGCGCTATGCTAGGCCCCGATCAGCCAGTAAAGTTAAACCTGCTGGAAATCCCGCAAGCAGTTAAAGCTGCGGAGGGAACCGCAATGGAGCTTAACGACTCGGCATTCCCGCTACTGGCAGGCGTAGATATTTACGATGACCCCAACCAGGCCTTCGCCGGCTGCTCCTATGGGCTCTTGGTGGGAGCTCGTCCCCGCAGTAAAGGTATGGAGCGCGCAGACCTCCTAGCCGCCAATGGTGGTATTTTCGGCCCGCAGGGCAAGGCCATCAACGATAATGCTGCCGACGATATTCGGGTATTGGTAGTTGGCAACCCGGCGAACACCAACGCCTATATTGCTTCCAAGTCGGCTCCGGATGTACCGGCAGAGCGTTTCACCGCCATGATGCGCCTGGATCACAACCGCGCTATCTCCCAGTTGGCAGAAAAGACTGGCGCTGCGGTTAAAGACATCAAGAAGATGATCGTGTGGGGTAACCACTCTGCTGATCAATACCCCGATCTTACTTTCGCTACCGTAGACGGCAGGCCGGCTCCGGAACTGGTGGATGAGGCTTGGTTGGACGATTACTTCGTACCCACCGTAGCTAAGCGGGGCGCTGCCATTATCGAGGCGCGGGGCGCTTCTTCGGCGGCTTCGGCGGCTTCGGCGGCTATCGACCATATGCACACCTGGGCGCTAGGTACTCCCGAGGGCGACTGGTCCACTTTCGCCGGCCCCTCTCACGGAGAATACGGAGTTCCGGAAGGTCTCATCTACGGTATGCCCGTCATCTGCAAAGACGGACAGTACCAGGTAGTTGAAGGTCTGGAGCTACCCGAAAAGACCAAGCAGCATATCGTGGCAAATGCAAAGGCAGCTGAAGAGGAAATCGCTACCGTTAAGGAACTGGGAATCCTCTAAGCCCCTTTTTTGCTTACCTACCCCTTTGGGGTCGGGTAGAGCCAAAATATTGGGGGGTTGAGCATTATGCCCAACCCCCCAATATTATTTTTCAGGACAACTGATTAAGACAATGAATAACCGCCCAGCTCAGGTAGGCTAGATTTTCTCCATCGGTGCTAAACGTAGCAAGAGCCGTTTGGTTACTCCCCCGGAGAACTCTACTTTGGCGCTCTTAGAACGCCCCCGCCCTTCAATGGCGATCACCGTGCCTTCCCCAAATTTGTCGTGGCGCACCCGATCTCCGGTGCCGACCTCTACAGCTTTACCAATAGAAGCATTGGCATCGGTGCGTGCCCCCAACTCGGTTCCCAAACGTTTCACTTTCCCGGTTTCCCGCCGCGAAATCTTCCCCGTTCCACCGGCTCCAAATGCCGGTCCAGCGGTATCCTCATCCCGATACCTGCCAGTTCGCTGCGGGTAGTTGCGCTCACCGCGACTGCGATACCCAGAACTGCTCCGGCGATTGCTAGAGCTGCTCCCCCAACTACTCCCGGAGCTCCATGAGGAAGAGGTATCGAAGGAAAATTCAAACTGCCCGTTACTCTTACTTAACTGGTCGGGTTGATCCATTAACTCGGTCGGAACCTCCAGCAAGAATGGAGACAGCGGCTGCCAGCGGGTTTCCCCCCACATTTGCCGATTATGAGCGGCAGTCAAATAAACTTTTTGCTGCGCGCGAGTAATCGCCACATAGGCCAGGCGGCGTTCCTCTGCCATTTCCCCGGCCTCTCCTAAGGCGCGCGAATGCGGGAAGGTTCCTTCCTCCAGTCCGGTTACAAACACCACCGGGAACTCCAAGCCCTTCGCCATATGTACGGTCATTAGCGTAACTTGTCCCCGCTGGTCACCCGGGAGTTGATCCGCATCAGCCACCAGGGCAACTCGCTCTAAGAAATCCACCAAAGTGCCTTCCGGTTCATCCTCACTGAACTGGGAGGCCACGTTATAGAATTCCGAAAGGTTATCCAGGCGTACCCCGTCTTGGGGATCTTTCGAGCCTTCCAAAGATTTCAAATACCCGGATTCAGTTAGTACCGTCTGCAAGCTTTCCTTCAACGGCGCGCCTTCAATATAGGTTTGCCGGGCAGAAACTAAGCAATCCCAAAACTGCGCGATGCTGGTGCGTGCTCGCGGGGTAAGCCCGCTAATCTCGGCAGTGTCCGGCACCGCTTCGCTCATCCCCGAAAGGTTGGTATCCGCAGCCGCCCGCGGGCGTTCTTCCCCCAGCTCTTGCAGCCACACCAAAGCCGCCACTCGCCCGAGGGAAACATCATAAGTATTCGCCGCGGCCTGCAGTGCCGCTTGCGCCTTATTACCTAAGGAGCGCTTAGGAGTGTTGATCACTCGCGTAAAAGCCACAGTGTCATCGGGATTTACCACCAGCTGCAAATAGGCGATCGCGTCCTTGATTTCTTTGCGTTCATAGAACTTGGTGCCGCCGATAATCCGGTAGGGAATTCCCGCATGGGTCAAAGTTTCTTCCAGGAGGCGCGAGTGGGCATTAATCCGGTAAAAAACCGCAATATCACCGTAGGTGTATCCCGCGCTTACCAGCTGGTTTATTTCTTCCACTACCGATAGCGCTTCGTCGCGATCAGCTGAAGATATCCGCACCCCAACTTTTTCGCCCTCACCAGAATCGGTCCAGAGCTTTTTCTTGTGCCGACTCTGATTATGAGAAATCACCGCATTGGCCGCCGCCAAAATATTCCCACTGGAACGGTAGTTTTGTTCCAGGTAGATGGTGCGTGCCCCGGGAAAATCTTTTTCAAACTCTTCAATGTTGCGCACAGTCGCGCCCCGGAAAGCATAGATAGACTGGTCAGAATCCCCAACTACGGTAAGTTCCGCGGGAGTGACCGCTTCGCCCGCTACCTGTTCTGGTTGATTAATCGCCGCGCCAGCTACCCCTGATAGCAACTTAACCAGCACATACTGCGCATGATTAGTATCTTGATATTCGTCTACCAGCACGTGGCGGAAACGGTGACAAAAACTGGATTGCACCAAGGGATTGCTTTGGAAAAGCTGTACCGTCCGCATAATCAGATCATCGAAGTCTAGGGCATTAGCAGCCCCTAAGCGCTGTTGATAGCTTGGGTATACCTTCGCCACTACCTCCGCATCTGGCCCGGGACCTGCACTAGCGAGGTAGGTATCGGGATCTATCAAAGAGTTCTTTAAATCCGAAATTCGGCCCTGAATTTTCTTAGCTGGGAACCGTTTAGGATCAAGTTGTAGTTCTTTTAGAATCATGGAAACCAAACGGGTAGCGTCCGCTTGATCATAAATCGTAAAAGAGGATTTAAGGTTCGCAGCCTCGGCGTAGCGGCGTAAGATTCTCACGCAGGCAGAGTGAAAAGTTGACACCCACATTTGACCGGCTTGCGGCCCGATCAGGGAACTAACCCTTTCTCGCATTTCTGCAGCCGCCTTATTGGTGAAGGTGATGGCTAAAATTTGCGAGGGATAAGCCTTGCCAGTAGCCAAGAGGTAGGCGATGCGGCGGGTCAAAACCCGGGTTTTCCCGGAGCCAGCTCCCGCCATCACCAGCAACGGGCTGCCGTGATGCTCGACGGCTTGCCGTTGGGGCTCGTTCAAACCCGCAACAATCTCTTCCGGTCTGGAGGAAGTCGGCGAGGAGGACGGATCCGAGCCTACCGCAACTGCACCGGGCAGCAAGGTTTGGGACGTGGGGGTATCAGCAGAAAAAAGGGCGTTAAAATCTATCATTAAACCTGGATATCTGGATATTACCTGCGAGAAAGCAGACCGGCACGTCGCAGGACTTGATTTTGCTCTTCCTCGGTTGCGTTCCACCCAACCGCGAGATATTTCAAAGACAAAGCATCAATGCAAAATGCCGCCACCGAAATTCCGGAATCAGTCTCATAGGCAATCGCAACGATCCGAATATCTTCCAAAGAAACCACGTCAAGCGTATTGACCGGCTGAGAAGTAAAGGGCATAACTCCTAAAAGCTCGGAAGCGAAATCAAACATGGAACGTACAGTTCCCTGCCCATTCTGATTACGCGCCACCGCCAGCATTACCCGGGACTGTTCGGTGTGTTCGGGAGCAGAATAGAATGCTCGTTCGACCGCTGTTGGCAGGGTATTCCCCAAAGCCTTTTTATCTAATTTTTCAGTGAAACTGCGGCCACCATCAGCAGAGGCATAGGCGTTGAAGGTTAATCCCTGATCGGTTTCCTCAATACAGCCCATCACCAATTTACCGTCGGAAAGCTCGGTAATGGTTGCTTGTATAACCTTTTCGCCAGCAAATTTACCTGCCCACCAGGAGATTCCTTGGTCATCGGAGCAGACCGCCACCGCGCCTCGTTTACCGTCAGCCTCGGTGGCTACTGCCACATAGGCGAGCCGGCCGGTCCAGATCCCGTGACGTAGCTGTACTCCGTGCCCATGAGCGGTGCGCCGCGAAACCCAGCTTTGATCACCGTCAACTAGGCTGGTCAAATCGCGGTAACGCCAGGTATCACCTTCGTCATCACTTAAGGCCACCGCAATATGGTTTTGGGATTCATCGTCATCGTTGCGAGTAGTTACCGCGATAAATACCCGCCCGGTGACTTGAGAAATAATTATCTGCGGGTCAGTGAAAGACTGGCCAGAATCCGTATAGGTTTCTTGATCGAAAAGAATACGGGGCTCTTCCCAACTGATTCCGTGATCCTTGCTGCGGGTATACCACACCTGGGCCTGTCCCCCCGCCGGGCGCTTTTCAAACGCCAAAATCAGTTTGCGTCCCGGAGTGCGATCAATAGCAGGTGCTCCGTAGGTTTCCTGGTCGTTAGCTGCGCAAATATCGGCAGTTTTCACTCCATGTACCGGAAGCTTCCGGTGTGGTTCTTCTACTGGTTCTACCGGAGTCTCCGGAGAGCTGGCTTCCTCGGCAGTGGCGGAGGTATCTGCCGGCTCTGGCGTAGACGGGGAATCCGAGGTCTGCGAGTCTGGGACGGTAGCCACCGGAGTAGCCGGGGCAGTCTTAGGTGATTCCTGAATCTTTTCCGGGGAACTAACCGCAGATTCTGCGGTATTTTCTTCCGCTGGGCTAGGCGCGACAGATTCAGAAACAGCTTCCTCGCTCTGATTATCCGACAGCGTCTGATCTTCTATAATCACAACCCCGGAAGATTCGTAAACTGTCCGTTCGCTCTCAGATTTATCTGCTTCTTTAGCAGCGCTTTCCAAGGCTAACGGCAGGCGGGAGTCGCGCTCGTCATCACGAGCAGAAGACCCTCTAAAGAGTCTTTTCAAGCGTTGCCAAAACCCAGCCACGTACGTTCTCCTTTACGCCCCGGCTCCTAAGCGAGCCGAGCCAATTCCTCTTCTATAATCTCAGGTTCTAGCTTCTGAAACACGGGTTTGGGTTTAGAAACTGACCTTCCGATTTGAATTTCGTGTCTTCCCCAATGCGGAACCTCGCTGTAATCGCCCGTAATAATGGGGTAGGCGAAATCTGAACCGTCTTCTCTAGTTTGGTCTAAATCTTTAACTTCTTCAATACGAGGCATCGGGGCAATCTCCCCTTGCCCGCCGAACACCCGGTCGATGGCATTGGCCGAGGACGGCAAAAACGGCGAAAACATCAAATTCAGATCCGCAATAACCTGCGCTAACACCCACAATATAGTGTGGAGACGCTCCTCGGTTTCCGGAGTCTTCAATTTGAAAGGCTCCGTGGCGGCCACATATTGATTCGCTAGTGACACCAGATGCATGATCTGCTGCAGCGCAGCTTTTTGCCTATGGGTGGCAATTAATTCTCCGACCTCAGCAAACCCGGCTTCTACCTGGTCTAGGAGCTGTTGATCTTCAGGTTGTAACTGCCCGGGCTGAGGAATCGCTCCCACCCGCTTATGAATCATGGAGGCCACCCGGTTAACCAGGTTCCCCCAGGCCGCTACCAGTTCGTCATTGGTGCGGCGTACGAACTCTGCCCAGGTGAAATCGGCATCCTGATTTTCAGGACCGGCTGCGGAAATAAAATAACGTAAGGCATCGGCCTGGTAACGCGAAAGCATATCCCGCACGTAAATCACCACGGATTTAGAGGTAGAGAACTTCTTACCCTCCATAGTTAGGAACTCCGAAGAGACTACCTCCGTGGGCAGGTTGAGCCGCCCCATTTCTCCGGGCTCACCGCCACGGTCGCCCTCGCCGTTGTATCCGAGCAGTTCCGCCGGCCAAACCTGGGAGTGGAAAACGATATTGTCTTTGCCCATGAAGTAGTAGGAGCGAGCCTGGGGATCATTCCACCATTCCCGCCAGCGTTCTGGCTGGCCGATGCGCCGCGCCCACTCGATGCTGGCAGATAGATATCCCACCACTGCGTCAAACCACACGTACAAGCGTTTGCTGGGTTGATCTTCCCAACCGGGAACCGGAATCCCCCAATCAATATCGCGGGTCATAGCGCGCGGCTTAATTTCCGCCAGAATATTTTTGGAAAAGCGGATTACGTTAGGTCGCCAAGTTCCGGAGGCCTCGCGTTCGTCAAGCCATTTCCCGAGGGCGTCCGCAAGGGCGGGCAGATCCAGGAAATAGTGGGAGGTTTCTTCGAACTTGGGGGTTTCTCCATTGATTTTCGAAACCGGGTCAATCAAATCAATGGGGTCTAGCTGTTTACCACAGTTGTCACATTGATCCCCGCGCGCCCCGCTGGCTCCGCACAGCGGGCAGGTGCCTTCGATGTAGCGGTCAGGTAGCGCCCTGCCATTAGAGGGGCTAATCGCGGCCATTGCCCGCTTTTCAATCAGATACCCATTGTCGCGTACCTGCGCAAACATAGCTTTGGTAACGGCAATGTGATTGCCGGTAGTGGTCCGGGTAAACAGGTCATAGGACAGCCCCAGGTTCACCAGATCCTCTACGATTAACCGGTTATTGCGGTCGGCGAGTTCCTGGGGAGAAATCCCCTCCGCCTCTGCCTGCACCAAAATCGGGGTACCGTGTTCATCGGTTCCCGACACCATTAACACCTCGTGGCCTGCCATCCGCATATAGCGGCTGAAAACATCGGAGGGGACGCCAAAACCGGCTACGTGCCCAATATGGCGCGGACCGTTGGCGTAGGGCCAAGCAACAGCGGATAAAACATGAGTCATACCTCTATCCTAATGCCCCGCTGCCGAGAGCAAAAATACCTAAAGACCTGGTTATTTTCGTTCGGCAAGCGCCCGGTTATAAAGCACCTTGGCGCTGAGTCCGCTTTGTACCGCTACCGCCTTGGCAGCGTCCTTCAATCTTTGCCCCTTCTCGACGCGGCTGAGGACGAGACTGGTCGCTTCCTCCTCATTAAGGGGAGTTTGCGGGGAAGCTCCCGCCACCACAATCACGATTTCTCCGCGCACCTCTTTAGCTTTTTCTTTTAGCTCACCGAGGGTTCCGCGCCAGACTTCTTCGTGAATCTTGGTGAGTTCCCGGCAGACGGCAGCGGGCCGTCCTGCCCCAAAAACCTGGGCGAGTGCCCCCAAAGTTGCAGCTAGACGCCGGGGAGACTCCAAGAAAATCATGGTGCGTTCCTCGCCGGAAAGCTCTTCTAAACGTCGCGTTTGGGCAGCTGATTTGCGGGGCAAGAACCCTTCAAAACAAAAGCGATCCGTAGGCAATCCAGAAAGAGCGAGGGCGATAAGAGGGGCAGATGGCCCTGGTAGGACTGTCAGCGGCACCCCGCGTTTAATCGCCGCCTGTACAATCACATAGCCAGGATCAGAAACTGTGGGCATTCCCGCATCGGTTACCAGCAGAACTCGCTGACCGTCCACGGCGCTAGATACTATTTGCTCAGCTTTAGCTGCCTCGTTGTGTTCATGGCAGGAAACTAAAGGGGCACGCCTACTGACTCTTAGGTGTTCACGCAGCAGCCCGGTGCGGCGGGTATCTTCGGCCGCAATCAAATCTGCCTGCTCGAAGGCACTCACCAGGCGGGGAGTAGCATCGGCGAGATTACCAATCGGGGTCGCCGCTAAAGCGATGACGCCTGCATCCCAGGAAAACTGTTCCACTCTCACAATTATGCCCTATCCGGCTAATATCGAGTACATGCAAGCAATGCCTGGACGTCCCGCTCCTCCCCCACCGGTAGCGGCGCGGCAAACTTTAACGAAAAACGCTAAGGCGAAATCTAAACCCCGCCGCAGGCGTCCCCGCGCCCCGCTGTGGACTTCTACTACCTCGCTACCTCGGCTCTACCTGCGCGGATGGCGCGGACAGCAGGCTAGGGAGGCAATCGAAAATCAGCGTGCCTGGATAGTTACCGTTATCGCCTGCGTGATCGCAGCCATCACGCGCTTAGTGCGTCTGGACACTACCCACAAGCTAATTTTTGATGAAACATACTATGTGAAGGACGCTTATTCTCTGTGGCATTTCGGTTATGAAACTAACTGGCCAAAGGGAGCGGATGCTAAGTTCGCAACCGGTGATTTTTCAGCGGCGGTAACCGATCCCGCATTCGTAGTACATCCTCCCCTGGGTAAATGGATAATCGGCCTGGGGATGAAGCTTTTTGGTTGGGCCAGCCCCTTCGGTTGGCGCATCGCTACCGCTATTTGCGGGATAATCCTGGTCTACCTGACCTGCCGTCTGGCTTGGGCGTTATTTAACTCTTGGATCCTCACCGGGATCGCCGGGATGTTTATCGCGACCGATGGGGTGGCGATTTCGCTGTCGCGCGTAGGACTACTGGATGGAATTTTAGCGGCGTTTTGCCTGGCAGGGGTACTTTGTGTGGTTTATGATCAGCTGCAGGTACGCCAGAGGCTAGCTCGGCAGCTGCTGGGCGCAGAGCTGGGTAATGATCTGGCGGGGATGCGTTGGTGGCTGGTAGCGGCCGGGATCTGGCTAGGATGTGCCTGCGCCGTGAAATGGTCCGGACTTTATCTGCTGGCAGTATGCGGCATTTTTGTGTTCTTGCGGGATCTGACTCTGAGGCTTTCGGCGCTGCGAATATCTCCCCACTCTCTCAGTAAGCAATATCCCGGCATTAAGGGTAAGCAACGCGCCTGGTTAGGAGCGATTGTGCGCGGAGGACTGCCCGCCTTTGCGCAACTGGTATTGGTGGCCTTCGCGGTGTATTTGCTGAACTGGTGGAACTGGTTCACCCACCCTGATGCCTGGGGTCACGGGAAAACGGCGGCTGCCGCCAGACATGCTTCCTGGCTAGACCCAATTTCTGATTATGTCACCTATATGAGTGAGGTAATGACCTTCCATACCGGGGTAACCAGCAAGCATCCTTACCAGTCTTATCCTTGGCAATGGCTAATCAATCAGCGCCCTACCTCGATGCTGTTTGAAAAACCCCATGGCGATAATGGGGATTTCACCGTAGAAGCCATGTCTTCGCTGGGTAACCCGATGTTGTGGTGGGTGGGAGTGATCGCGCTGGCAGTGATTATTTACTGTACTTTTATGCGCCGTGACTGGCGGGCGGGAGTAATCCTAGTTGGCTACCTAGGGCTCTGGGCGCCCTGGCTGCTCTACTGGTACCGCACCATTTTCATGTTCTATATGGTGGTGTTAACTCCTTTCCTGGCCTTAGCGGTTACCTATCTGATCGGGCTGTTACTGGGGATATTGCGCCCCCTCCCCGAACCGCTACTAGCTCGCCGGGACCAGCTGGTTCCCCCGCCGCAGCGCACGCCCGATATTGCGGTTTCCATGGGAATTGCCCTGGTAATCGTGATTTTAATGGTCGCGGTATTCTTCTACCCGGTAGTGAGCGGCATGCCGATTCCCTATTCTCACTGGGGCTGGCGGATGTGGTTTAGCTCCTGGATTTAGGGATCCTCTCTTCTTCTTTTAGGGAGGCGCGGAGGAAACGTAGCTAGGGAAGAAGAGAGAGGGCAATACCGTCCAAAATGTCGGTTTCGGAGGTCAAAATTTCTTTTAAGCCGCTGCCGTCTGCTTCGATTTCCCCATTGATGCGTTCAATAATCCGCGACCACACCAGTGCCCCTGCTCCGATAACATCTGCCCGCCCGGTGGGCATATAGCCGAGGGCGGCGCGCGCAGATACCGGTTGATTCATCATCCAGTTACAAGAACGCAGCATTTGCGCAGGCGTGATCCGCGAGCCGTGAATTTTTTCGGGTTCGTAGTCATTTAAACCGAGGGCGTGGGCGGTGATAGTAGTGACGGTTCCGGCCACCCCAATCAAGGTACGCGCCCGATCTAGACCCAGTTTCTTATCGGCCTCATCGATCAGTTGGTCAATAGCGTTAGCCGCTTTTATCAGGGCTTTTGCAATCCCGGGAGTCTGACGTGGATCTAGAGAACCGTCCCCGCTTTTAGCGTCAGCAACCACCGGAGCCAGGTAGCGCTCAAAAATCCGCACCGACCCCATATTGGTGGAAATGGCGTCTATTACCTGCCCGCGCTGCCCTAAAACAAACTCGGTAGAGCCTCCGCCAATATCGACTACCAGCACCGGTTCGTCCTCATCGCGAAAAGAGGAAGTGGCACCGGAAAACGAGAGGGTGGCTTCTTCCTCTCCTGAGATTACTTCCGGAGTTACCCCGAGGCGTTCTTTAATACCGGTGAAAAATTCGTCCCGATTTCCCGCATCCCGGCTAGCCGAGGTGGCAACGAAACGGATTTTATCCGCCCCGTATTTGGAGATTATCTGCGCGTATTCATCTACTGCCGCAAAGCAGCGCTCCAGAGCCGCCGGAGCGAATTGTCCAGTTTTATCGATTCCCTCTCCCAGGCGCACGATTCGCATTTCCCGCGTGCGCACGTTTAGAGGTTCTCCCGATGCTTGCCGGTCAGCAATGATTAAACGAATCGAGTTGGTGCCACAATCAATACCTGCAACTAAAGCCATACCCCTATTTTTCCACGGAATCGGTATTGGCAACTAATAGGAGACGCATACACCTAGGCACAAAGGACTCCAGGAATGTAAAGGATTATTCGCAGTGGCAGTGCTGGCTGTCCCAGAGCCCGCTGGCTGCCAGGTCGGCTAGCGCTAAATCCCCGATGGGATTAACCCCTTTACCGGCAGCGAGGGCGTGTCCGACCAGGGCGTGCAGGCATTTGACCCGCTGGGGCATTCCGCCAGCACTTACTCCCGCAATTTCGGGTACCTCTGCGATTCCCACCTGTTGCCCCACGTATCCGCGCGCCGCAATATACTCCAAGTGCGCACGCCGATACCCTGCCGCTAAATCCTCATCTTCGGATAGTAACTGCTGGTAATCAGTCATTTTCCCGGAGGCTTCTACGGTAGACAGAGCGCGCACTAGCGAGGGAAGGGTCAAATAAAAAGTGGTGGGAAACGGGGAGCCATCCTCTAGACGGGGAGCGGTCACCACTACCGCTGGTCGGCCGCATACACAGCGCGCGGCTACCCCCACGACCCCGCGGGGGATCCTCCCTAGCTGTGAAGATAGGGTCTCCAGGTCGGCGGGGGTGGCTTCGTTAAGTTCAAAAGTCACTTCTTTTTCGCCTTTTCTGTTTGAGTGGTGGCTCCCGGTGCCGGTTCCGGGCGAGTTTGTGCAGAAGCCTCCGTACTTCCCCCATGTTTGCCTGCCATTTTAACCGAATGGGTGACTTCCAAATACCAAGGACGCTCCGGTAGTTTTTCCAGGCGGGCTTCGCGGCGTGCCTGATAGTCCTTACCGGGATCAACTACCGCATAGCGGGTTTCTCCCGGTTTTACGTAACCGAGGCGCTCTCGCGCCTGTTGGGTTAGATAGTCGGAGTTATTCCACAGTTCTAGTTCCCGGTGGAGGTCCCGGTTTTCTTCTCTAGCCGCCACCAGTTGCGCATGCACCTTATTACGTTGTTCCAGCTGGCTTACCAGGTCAAACAAGGGAGCGCCCACCAGTAGCAAAAAGATCGAGGCTACCACCAGGATGGTGCCCACAGTTACGGAAAAACGCGAACCTACTTTTACCCGCCGGTTAGCCGCCTTGAGCACCGGGGAACGTCCCCGATTACGCCTAGCGGTGCGTACCAAAGGAGAAACCGACCGGAAAGCAGACCCTTGCTTCCGGGTGTTCTCTCTTTGCACGCTCTTGGGCGGTTGCGGCGACTTCACGGCTTTATTATCCCATTGTTATCAGCGATTGGCAGTCAGGCATCCGGCGAGTAACTGCTATTTGATTCTTGCTGCCGTTTGGAAGGGTTAATGATTTTTCCTGCCGCACGGGGTAACGGGATCCACTCCGGGAGCTACCGCCACCCACTCTTGTTTTTGGATAGGCTCTCCCACACTCCGACAAGCCTGTCTGCGAGCCTCCGAAATGGAATGCGGATACAAAGTTGCCACTCCTTTATCTCCACCGATTAAATACCCGGCGGGAGTATCAGCGATAGCGTAAGGAATCTGATCCATCTGCACCGAAAGATAGGGGTCGGGGTTCAGCGGATTAAGATTCCACACCCACAGTTTCTTATCCGAAGAAATCCCGAACAAATATTTTTCGTCCAAAGACACGTCCAGTTCGTTGACCGAGGCCTGCAAGCCCCGCAACTGGGTGACCAGGCGCGGCTTCTTCGGGTTCTTAACATTATTGACGGTGATCCTGCCCCCGGTCTCCCCCACATATAGATACCCGCGTTTCGCGTCATAGTGGAAGGCAGAGGCCAGAGACTCTGTTTTTATGGTTCCTATCCGTTTAGGGTGGGCATCCATAGTAAAGATCGCCACCGCCGCATCTTCGGCTGCCGTCGCCAACAGGCCAGTATTGCCCATAATCCGCATTAAATAGTGCTGTCCCGGCAGTTCCCCGTACTGTTTCCATCCGTGTCCGTCCCATTTCAGCAGGTAAACCCCGAGTTCATCCGCCTTGGATACCGCGGCGGTTTTATGGTCACTAGCGAGGCGGATTTCCCCCAGGAATTCGTCCCCGATCTTGGAAACAATGGGAGTTCCGGCTCCTTCTTTAGTTAGCGGCCAGGTGATTAACTCCCCAGTTTGGGTGCCGGTAACCAAAAAATCCCCGTCCTCGGCGATCTCGGTTCGAGTAGCAGATTCCAATCCCGCGGGCATCACTGGATCTTTCATCCGGCGTAAACCATCTTTTTCAGTTTTCAGCAATGCCGGAGTCTTAAGACGCCGCGAAACAAACACCCAGTTCTTCCGATCGGTGTGGGAATCAATCAAATACCCGTCCTCGTTAACTAGGGGAAGCACTGATTGCGGCCAATGGCGCAGTTGCCCGTCAACGCTTCCGGTAATTATCCGCTTCCCAACTTTCGTAGCTGCGGTGATGATTTCTCGCCCCGGCAAAGATGTAAGTTTGCGCCCCGAGCGATCCCAGATAGTGGTGGTGGTATCCGAACAACCTACAATGATCTGATCCTGGTCATACTCTAAGGTATTCACGAAGGAAAAGAACCCGTCAAGACTGGGCAAGGCAGCATGGTTTCCGCTGGTTTGCCAGCGACGAACCTCCCGGCTGGTGAGCGCGGCGCCTAGCTCCTGACCGTCGGGAGAAAACTTTACGTCTAATGCGGATCCTTCCCCCAGGTCAAGTAGCTTTTTATTATTTCCGTTAAGGTCGGAAAGATAGAGTTTTCCCGGCTGTCCCCCATAAGCTATTTGGGTTTGATCCGGAGAAATAGCTAGAGCGGTTACCGAAGTGGGGGTATCTAGCTGGAAGGAGGACACCGGGTGAGGTTTACCGCTCTGATCCAGCTCCCAAAGGCTGGCTTTCCCATTCAGAAATCCAAAACCCAAATACCGATCGGTTAATGCTACGGAATAGGCCACGTCATCTGCTCCGTATTCGCTAATCCGGTGAGGTTTAGCAGTAACGTCCCAGAGGGAAGCAGTTTTTTGGCCTCCGGCTGCCAGTAGGGTTCTACCCGCAGTTTTATGCACCGCTAGGGTAAAGAGCTGTCCGGAACTGGGCGAAAAGGTTTCAGGTTTTCCTTTTATATCCCCGCCTCGCCACAGGCTCACTACTCCTTTGGAATCAGCACGGGCAATCACTTTGCCATCCGTAGTGCCGGCTACTCGCACGGTTCCGCCCTCGCCGAGAACGCGTTCGGGAATCGGAACCGAAGTAGTTTCAATCAGCGATGACCGCGCCTCTCGGGTATTGGCGATATTTAGCCCTGCCAACGCAAATTGCGCAGCCAAGTTGGTGTCCGAGTTTCGCACCTCTCGGGAGATCAACGCCATCTGCCGGGACTCAGCCTCCTTTTTGGAGGCAGTTGCCTGCTTTTGATAGTTATATGCCTGGAAGAATCCGGCAATCGTCGCTACCAGCAGCACCCCCGCTACCGCTGCGATAACGGTAACTACCCGGTTGCGATGACGTAAATCTCCGATTCGTTTTTGTTGTTCTGCTTCCTGGCGATTTGCTTCCCGTCTACAGGCTGCTAAAAATTCTTCTTCCTGCTTAGTGAAAGCTACTTGGCCAGCTGTTTCCCGATTTTGCCAAGCATAATACAGAGAGGGGCGCAAAGCTTCTGCCGAATTTCCGGATTCTGCCCACAACTGGGCGGCGATCTGAATTTGTCGCACCAATCCGAGGTCAATCCGGGATTCTTCGATCCATCTTCGCAAGGTTCCCCAGCTAGAGAGCAAAGCATCATGGCTGATCTGGGTATGATTCCCATCAATTACTACCAGGCGTTCCCGGCTGAGACTTTCCAGCAGTTCCAGATATTCTTCGGGGATATCACTAAGGGCGATTACCCGCCGCGTCACCTGATGCTCGCCCACTGCCACCATAGAAAGCAGCAGCGAACGCAGTTTTCCCCGCTCAGAGGCCGAGAGTTTTTGATAAAACTGGTCAGCCAGTTTCTCCAGACTACCCGCTAATCCCCCCACTTTCAGATAGTCACTGACAGTTAATAGCGAGTTATTGGTGGACTTCCAAACCATCAACAGCAAGTTAGATAACTGTGGAAGCACGCTGGCGTCCTCGGCAGTAGATTCCTGGATTTGAGAAAGTAGCAGTTCTTTGAGTTCGGGAGTGATTTTACGGCCTGCATCTAGAGCCGGGCGGGTAATAATTTCCCCGTATTCAACAATGCTAGGAGCCGTAACGATTAGCGGATTGGAGAGGGCGCGGGAAAAGCGGGCATCTTGTAGTAGCGCTTCTAGAGCATCAGAACGCACCCCCAGCACTACTACCCGGGTCTTGGCTAGTTCATATAGGGCGTCTAAGGCGGTAGTAACTTTATCTGGGTTCGCGATCAGGAAATCTTCAAGTTGATCGACTATCAGCAAAGATCTTGCCCACTGGTGTTTATCGGCAGGCGCCAGCAGCCGGGGAAGCTGCTTAATCACTTCTCCCACCGGTAAAGTCTGGGTTTGGTAGTGGCTGAGCCGTCCCGCTGGTTGGCAAGATCTACCCACTAGACCTGCCGAAAGCAGCGATGTTTTCCCGGCACCGGAGGCACCGAGCACTATTACCAGTTTTGCGTGCCTATCTTGAGCAGCAACGATAGCGTTTTCCAGTTCTCCCAGCAGATTCTCACGACCATAAAATACGCTTTCGGTTTGGGCACTATAAGGCAGTAGCCCCTGGTAAGGACAACCGATCCACCCCTGTTTGGAGCGGGTAAGCGCATCGAGAGTGCGCTCCCAGAAAGATTCATCGTCCTCGGGGGTTAGTAAGCCCAGTTCAGCCAGCAGTTGCATAAATTTCTCGCGCAGAGCAAGGGTGGGCAAATGCGCACCTTGTAACCACCCCTGTAAGGTACTGGGAGCAAGATCAAGGCGTTTGGCCAGGTCACGAATAGAGTAACCTTTGTTACCCGCGGACATTTTTCTTTGACGAGCTTGATTTAAAATAGCTGCCAATTCTTGGGAGGAATATATTTCTAGCATCACGACACTTGAGACGGGTTTAATCTGTTTGTTCTGATTGTAAATGAAAGCGTCACGGAGTTAGAGCTCTTCTGTGGGATTAAAGTCCCGAGATTTTAGGAGGGCACTCAAGGTTCGGTCAGAGTCGATCATGTACGAACTTGGGGGTATAAAAACAGGCAAAAACCTCACTACCTGCTCGTACACTGTATTACTAATAAGTCTGAACCCACCGAAATTAACGCTTGATTTTCTATAATCTGGCGATTACCCCCCCCCCGCAAAAAGGTGGTGGGTGGATTCTAGGGGTGGTTGCAACGGTTGGTGGTTTTAGGCAAGCAGTTTGAGGATCCGCTCGCTGGGTTTATC
>NZ_PKHX01000008.1:0-19156 GCF_002848005.1 Varibaculum cambriense
AACCCTCGGCGGAATAACCATAAAACAATACAGAAACCACTACCAACCGGTAATCTAAAACTGTCCAAAAAACAATCCGCACCCCCCTCCGTATTTTCTCCGAACGCCTGCTTTACCTGCTCATCGGACATAAACAAGCCCTCGGTGATAGCGGGGTTGATCTGTCGTAAGATAGCGGTATCCCAGTTGTAAACGTCTATCCTAGCCGTACCAAACTCAGGGTCCCTAGAATTCTCGATCTTATCTACTACCTTTTCAATGTCCGCCGTGTAGTCGCCTACCACAGCTTTCTTACATCCGGGCTTAGTAGTATCGCCAGGCTTAGGACCGTCTGCTAAAAACTTTGCCAGTTCCTCGGTGATAATCTCTTTTAGTTTCGCTTCGTCCACGGTCTTTGTAAGGCTAAAAATAGCAAACTCGCCTGCGCTCACGGTTTTTCCGTCGGGGGTTACGTTGGAATGTGACTTCCCAACACCAGAAGCGCCTTTACCTAAAATATCTTCAATCGAATACTTGGAATCTTCGATAAGACGAGGAATCTCTCTGCCTTCCCCAAAACCGGGAGCAATAGTGTCTAAAGCCGGTGAATAAATATGCCCGTTTATGACCCTGTAAGTGTATGAGCCCTTATCTTTAATGATGGCGGTAAAATCGGACACCACCTTTTCGATCTTTGGCTGGTAGGCTTTCAGGTTATTCGTGTCAGGCGCAGAAAACGCCTTGGGAACAGATAGCGGAATAATAACGCTTAATGCCAGGGCAATAAATGCCAATATCGCTATGGTTAGTTTTCCAATCCGTGAAGTCATTTTTGGGGGGCCTCCCTTTAAGGTTTTTCGTCTCCATAGAGGGCTATGCGTAAATGCCGTTTTTGGGCAGAAGAAAACCGCCCCCCGTTTCCAAGGAGCGGCCTTCTTCTATTCAATTATTTTCGGAGGGTTTACATGGTCATTTTTCGCCGGTACAGAGCTACCGCTCCGCCCGCGATAACGAGCATCAAAGACGCACCCAAGGCGACTAGGCCAGTCGAGCCAGTTACGGCTAGCCCTGCCCCACCAGACTTGATGACGGTAACCGTCTGGTCAATGTCATCCAAGTCGTGATGCTCAACAACGTGAGTGCCCTTCGGGTTTTTACCAGTGTAAATGTCCTCGAACACTACCCACTTGGAGTTGGCAGCAACGGAGCAGTTGCCGTAGAAAGCCATATTAACTTTTCCGTTGCCGGACTTATCGGCTTTGAAGGTGACAGGCTTCGCGCCCATGCAGTCAACCTTCTTGCCAGTAGCCTTGTCCATCATGGTGCCCACTAGGGTGTAGGTTTCGCCCGGCTTCAAGGAGTGGTACTCAACGGTGTCGTTGATATGTACCCGCCCATCCAGCACGGTCTTGTCCCCATCTTTGCCATCCGTGGCAGTGGTTTTAGCGTCCGGGGAATACACGGTCTGGTCACGATCATTGATGTCGTGATGCACGATAGGTTCTTTACCTTCACGCAAAACGTCCTCAAAGACCACGGTGGTTTTACCCTTTAGCAGTTCGGCGCGTACCGGAATGTCAATCTCCACTACCCCATTACGGTGCTTAGGAGTGAACTTCTTCTCGGCAGTTACCGGCTTGCAGTCCTTGCCCTCGGCAGGCTTGTCCAGGGCGAGGGTCAGCTTGGATAGGACTTTTCCGGCTTCGTCATAGTCGAACTTGCCGTCCTTAACCAGGCCCGCCACTTTGTCTTTGTCCAAGGTAGCAATCGCCTTGTCTAGGTCTGCTTCGCTAACTTTGGGCAAAATACCACTTAGTGCGGTCTTTACATCAAAACTAGCTTTCGAGTCTTTCTTCAGCTTGGCCTCGAAGGAGTCCAACTGGCTAGCAATCGCCTTGGAATAGTCGTTTGCCTTTACTTCGCCGCAGTCCTGGAAAGGCTTACCGGTAGCTTTATCCATGAGCGTTGCTTTCAGGGTGTATTCCTTACCGGCAGCCAGCTCGGTGTACTTAACCTTGTCGGTAATGGTCACGTTGCCCTTGATCGGTAGGTATTTGTCCCCGTCAGCCTTATCGGTGGCCATCGTGTGAATGGTCGGGTGATCAGGCCGGAAAGACTCTTTCGGGTCCATATCGGAGGTCCGCAGCGGCTCAACCCGGTCATCTCCTGCAAACTCGGACACGAAAACCAAAGTCCCTCTACAGTCAATATCTTGGATATGTTCGCCAGGAGCGTCTGGGAAGTAGTCAGCAATCCGGTAATCACCGTTCTTGGCCGGGATAGTCCAAGACTTAACCGGCTTCAAGGAGCGGGTTACGCCTTCAGCCAGCTTGGTTTTGTCCGGCACGCAGTACAGGTGCTGGTCGATAGTGCCCAGGTCGGCCTTAACTCCGCCGTATCCCTTAAAGTCGGTATGGTTAGTCGGGAAGTCAGCAACCTTTACCCAGTCGTTAATGAAGGTTTTAGCGTCCGAATCAGCGTGAACATTAATGATGTTCTTCGCGCTAGTAATCTTAGCGGTCTTCTTCTCCGACTGGAACTCATCAGGCAAAGCGTAACCGTCCGTCCAATCCGCGTGGATACGGTCGGGGGCGGCTTGGTTCTTCTTAACTACTTTCCATACCCAAGTGTAGAATCCCGGCTTATCAACGTTTACCGTAGCTTTCTGAGTGCCCGGTGCGTCAAAGGTTAGCGAAGTAGTAGCTACCGGCTTTGCCCCGGCAGGGATCTTCATGCCCTTAGTAGGCAGGGTTTCTCCCATGTAGTAAACGTCGGCCTCGTATTTGACCTTTACGTCTTTTAACCAGTTCGGGTTAGCATACTTCGGGTCAGCCTTAGCTTCCAGGGTATCGGTAATAGTGGTTTCCCCAGTTTCTACTACCGGCTTTTCCACCTTAGAGGTAGCGATCGGCTGGAAATCATAGATTAC
Source organism: Varibaculum cambriense (assembly GCF_002848005.1). Lineage (GTDB taxonomy): Bacteria > Actinomycetota > Actinomycetes > Actinomycetales > Actinomycetaceae > Varibaculum > Varibaculum cambriense_B. The sequence goes on from NZ_PKHX01000008.1 coordinate 2,909, forward strand.
CTGCCAAGTGCCGCCGGGAACGTTTTTCACCGAGGGGTCAGCTCCTCGTATCATGCGCTGAAGCCCCTTCGGCCCGGTCAGCCTGTGAGCGGTGTGCGCATGGTTAAAGTCAATACTTCCAGCCACCTTCCCGTTGCCGGTTGCGCGCCAATCCAAAGTAATCGGCTTAGCGGCGGTCTTACCCGAGTAAGTATTCTTACCAGTAGAGGTAAATACTGCCGGACCATTTAGCTTCGCAGTAAATGGCACCCCGGCGATCAACTTGCCTGCCGAGTTCTTAACGCCAATATTACGAACATTACCGGTAGTCTTGTTATCCCCGGTATGGCTTACGCTTTGATAACCTGCCACCCCAGAATTGCGGGCTTCGGCAACGTATTGGCGCGTGAGTTTTGCAGCCCCAGGGTACTTGGACTGCAAAGTACTCCAAACGTAATACATTTCGTCCTTAGCTGATGCCTTATTTAGCTCCAGGTTAAAGTGCATAATCATAGATAAAGCCGCCCGAGAATCAGCCGTATTAACCTTCTCGTATTTGTTTAACAGGTAGGCAATCTGGGCAATAGAATCTAAGTTAACGTCATTGCCACCGTAGTTAGTCATGCCTTTAGCATCGTCTAAAGTTTCGACAGATACCGTCATCCCCGGACCAATCGCATAGGGTCCTAGCTCAATACACCAAACTAGCTTGCCCGGATTTTGGGGGTCAATATGTGCTCCGAGCCAGTGTTTAGGGGCAGCGCCCGTTCTGGCGGTTATAAAATACCCAGGCCCTGTTTTTTTCGACTCAGCCTTGGGCGCTGATAGTGGAACAAGAACGCTCAGTGCTAACGCCACCAAGGCAGCTAGCAATACTAAGCGTTTTGATACTTTTTGTATCATGTGGAAAATCCTCCTTAAATGGTTTTTGTCTTTCCACTAGGGGTAATGCGTAAACGAGGGTTCCAAGACAAAAATGCAGGTAGAAAGGATATAGGGGTAGGGAGGGGTGTTAACCTTTTCCGATTGGTAGTACCATGAAAGTAGGGGTCGGTCTTAACTGTTACGGTTTGCAGCTGGCTCCTACTAAAAAACTGGTTGCAACGTATAAGCTGGTGAGGAGGATGTACAAATGGCAAAACAAAATGCTTATGCGGGTAGTAGCTGCGTGCTAGCCGAGCCAGACATCCATACAAACCTTGACCCGGAACTTGTCGCTGATTACTTCCTCTCTCGCGACGAAGGTAGGGAAGACGCGGACGTAACTCAAATGAAGTTGCATAAGCTAATGTACTTGGCGCAAGCGAACTTTCTTTCTAGCGTAGATAATCGACTTTTTGCTTCCGATATTGAGGCTTTTGAGCACGGGCCGGTAATCAAAGAATTGTACCCCCAGTTCAGGCATTACGGGCGTAGCGTAATCGTAGTAGCAAGCGACGAGGCAGCCTGGCAGGCGAAAGAAAGTGTACGAAATGACCTGCCCGAGGACACTAAAGAATTTCTCGACCTTGTTTGGGACAAATACGGGGACTACTCGGCTAGTGAGCTACGAAAACTGACCCACAGCCAAGCCCCATGGCTTAACGCATATAAACCGGGGCACCGCCACTGCAAGATTGATGACGACTCCATGAAAGATTGGTATCGTCACCACGAACATGAGGCAATCTACCACCCCCTTGTTTTTAACCTCTCAGAAGAAGCCATCTTAGAGCTAGAAAAAAGGCTTGCCCTCTAATGGCTTTTAAGCCTTGGGCAACCGTCGAAAAAGTTGGCGGGCAAAACCTGTCTAACTTTACGTGCGGAGTAGGTAATTTCGACTCCTGGCTTAAAAATGAAGCAGAAAGTCAGCAAAGACAAGGCAGAGTCACAACTTGGCTAGCAGTAGATAGGGATGGAGAAGTTGTAGGGTATTTTTCGCTAAGACACGCCGTTTTTGTCGCTGGAAACCTCCAGCTAAGTAAGACCCGAGCGAAGAAACTCGGATTAGAAGACGGGGCGAGTTCAGGGATTCTGATAGCAAAACTCGCTTTACATAAAAAATGGCAAGGAAAAGGATGTGGCCTGCTGCTACTGGACGAAGCCCTAGCAAAATGTGTCCAAGTTTTTAATACAGCCGCCTACCAACTGATAATGGTGGACGCAGCAAGACCCGAATTGGTTTTGTTTTACGAACAAAGAGGCTTCTTCCCGAGCGGGGAAAACCTGCGACTGATAAACACTGTTAGATCGATAGCTTCCGATAAAAGAAACGGCTCATGTTCCTAGCCTCTCTAGGAGGCACGCACACCTTGGGGCGACTGTTCGGAAACACGAGCCTTGGTTATGTATCCAGTATATCCGAGGGGAAAACGGATCACAACCCCCCAGACACGCCTGTAGCCCCAGCAAATCGCTAGGGCTACAAGGTCTTAAACGTTCAGCTTAACTTAGCACGGCCAGGTCTTACCCTCGCTGTCGAAACAGAATTTACTGTGGACTTCGTTTTCGCTGGTACGTGTCCATCTAGCGCCGCCGTAGTCCTTACTCTCCCCGACTTTCCATTCCCCGGAGTTGCCAGACTTGGCTTTAGTACCGGAGCGGCGAGGAGCCTGATAGTGCCGTTTAGGCTGCGCCTTACGCTGGTAACTACGTGCTTTCGGCTGATAGCTACGCGCCTTGGGTTGAGCTTTCACCGGGGCGGGTGCTTTAGCTTTAGCAGCAGCCTGTGCTTGAGCTTCCTGCTCAGCTTTCGCCTTTGCTTCCGCCTCAGCTTTAGCTTCTTGTTCCGCCTTGGCTTTAGCTTCCTTTTCTGCTTTCGCTTTAGCTTCCTTTTCCGCCTTCTGCTTTTGCTTTTCCACCTGAGAAACAGACGGCGGTTTGGGGGTATCTTCCGCCTTCTTATCAGTGGAAGAACACCCCGCCACACCAAATGCTAGTCCAGCGCTGGCAAGTACGATAAGTAGTTTTTGAGTTTTCATTTTTCCTATCCTTTCTTGGGGTCTTAATGTTCCCTCACCACTTACGTAGGGCGCACGAGTAAAAACCCAGGTGAAAGCTGCTTTAAGCCTAGTATATACGATGAGGAAACTTTAAGAAAGAGGCTTGGCGAATGAAATGTGGGGGTTGTGCCCGCGCCATATATAGGAAGTATGGATATGCAATTGGAAACTGAGGTTTTACGCCGGGTGATGCTTGGCGAGCTGAAAGCACCCGTACTAGACGCGAACGGGGACGCTCCGCTCACCTGCATGGCGGAAACAGACACCTTGGGTGAGTTGCTGTATCGGTTGGAAAGTGTCGGCGGGCGCAGTAACGTCTACGTCCAGCGGACAGATGGAACTATCGCCACGCTAAGCGTCGCCGAAGTAGTCCCCGGAACAAACTGAGTCGTACAGCAGCCCAGCGATAACGGAGGTATCTAGGTTCCGGAACAGCCGGTTTAGCCCTTCTTGGTATTTGCCGCGCACGCTTGCCGGGATATAGATAGCGTCTATTCCCTCGTTCAGTAGTAGCCCGCTTGCCATTAGCCTAGAAGTTCTCTTGTTGCCGTCCCCGAAAGCCTGCAACAAGGTCAGGGCGCAAAACGTATAGGCTGCACCTTCTAGCGGATTAGGTTCTTGCTTCGCCCGCTCCAATATCTTTTCGTATGCGTCCTCTAGGTCGTTTTCATTCCCGTCCGGTGCGCTATATTTTGCCCCCATCGCCAGGCTGACGTGTCCCCCGCCGTGAGTTACGCCAGTGCCGCGCACTAAGCCCCGGTCTATCACTTCAGCGGTTAGTTGGTAGTTTATTTTCTTTGCAAGCCTTAGATCGAAAGGTTCATTGTTTTTTAGCGCGATCAACATCTGCTGGTTTGCTTTGTTTATTGCTTTTACTTCCGCCGCTTGCTCTACCTTCATTCCTTCCGGTGTTATGTCGTCCAACAGGGTTTGTACCTCAGGCAGAGTCACCGGTAGCCCCTCATTTACCGCCATGTCCAGCACCACGAGGTGATGCACTTGCTCGAAGCGATACATTGCTCCCTGCTTACTTCTTATCTTTGGCGCAAGGGACGGTTTCGGGACGCTAATATCTACGATTTCATCGACACTGGCAGTAAAGACTCCCGGTAGTACCAGCCCGGATTCTTTTCTTGGCTTTAGTTTTTTGGCGTATTGGTTCGATCCTCTTACGTAAGTGCTCATTACTCCCCCTTAATCGCGTCAGCTAGTAGATAGGAGTCGGTTAGGCACGCCCCCGTTGGTGCGAACTGGCGAGAAAATCTAAGTTCTATTATTCTTCTTTCCCACATGGCGGGTGGCATTTTCACCAGCAGCGCTTTTGTCCCGTTTTCGCTTTGTGAGCCAATCTGGCGCGCCTTGTCCAGATCGGATACATAGAACACGGTGGTGGCATTTTTGGCGGTATCCTCTAAATCTTTTTGCACTCCCCAATCCCCGCTGATTAGCCAATCTACCCCGCTAGCATCTATTAGACCTCTAGCCTCGCTTGGGTCGCTAGCAGCAAGTCGCACCCAAGCGTGACCTCTTTCAGAAAAAGGAGAATGCCTAGCCACCATGTCTAAGGCAGCGTCGAAGTCACCTAGTCGGTCTAACTCGGACTGGATACGCCCATTTTTCGGCTTCACCTCGTCAATCAGGTCACATAGAGTTTCTATCCACTCCCAAGGGTTAACCTGCCGCACGCTTAGTTCTAAACCCAGCGTGGACAGCAAGGCCTGTACAGTAGATAGCTTCGGATCGGTCTTACAGTTTTTTATCCTGGACAGGGTGCTTTTGTCTACCCCAGCAAGGTCGGCGCTGCGCACGTTTTCTAGCGCCTGCCATAAATCTTGTTGCATACTTGCAACTTTAGCGCGTTTGTTGCATATATGCAACCGGGGCTAGTTCAGGCAGCAGACCGAACTTCTGAAACTGGCACATGGCTAAAGAACAACGGCTCCCGGCTCAATTCCCCCTCCGATAGCGGGGCGAGAAACTCTTCCTTGCTCATAGGCAACTTCTCGTCTGGATCCGATCCGGGGAAACACCCAAAACCAGTGACTACCGCCTGGATGGGAGTATCGGTGAGCTGCCCAATCACCAGTTCCCCGTCTTCTACCGCAAGCGATACCAGCTCATCGGGATCAAGACCGCGCGTGAGGATTCCCCTGGCCTTGTGCTAGGGGAGGAATCGCGCATTTACCGGTATTGCTTTCCGATTGCCGGTTTAACGCCTAAGACACAATTTATGCTTTTGATTTTTGGTTTTGGATATATCGTTTAATGGTGTCTTCGCTTATGTGTCCGACTGACCCAAAATAGGTTGAGGGTGACCACATTCCTTTGCCCCAAAACTTGCGCTGTTTTATTTTCGGGTACTTATAAAAGATTCTTACAGCCGATATTGATTTAATAGTTTTCGCTATCTCGGCGGGGCTAATTTGCGGATCAGCAGTAACAAAGATGTGTACGTGGTCTGGCATTACTTCTATTTCCTCTAGTCCCCACCCGTAGGCGGCGCAAACCTCGGCAATAATGTTTTTGCAGGTAACGCCCACTCCTGCTTCTAGGATAGGGCGGCGGAACTTGGTACAAAAAACAATATGATACCCGAGCGCGAAAACCTGGTGAGAATTACTATGTATTTCCATGCAATACATGGTATCATTGATTCTATGAATACCAGTTCTAGGCTGCACCAACGCACCCTTAGCGTGCGTCTAGACATGGATAAATCCGACCTGGAACTGTTTCAAAAAGTGATCGGAGAATATAACCGGCTTTGGGGCGATATAGCCTCTTGGTGTAATGAGAATCAGACCGTAAATAGGACTAGGCTCCAAAAAAGCCTTTACCATAAGGCAAGGAAAAAGTACCCTGATCTTCCAGCCCAGTTTGTTTGTATAGCCTTAAGAGATGCAGCCGGGGCTGTAAAAAGTTGGAACTCGAACAATAAACGTAAAAGATGGCAGTTAAAACCCCTCCGCCGCAAGCAAACGATTAACTATGACCGGCGAATCATGGCCCTACGAGGAAACCTCCTAACCTTATCCACTCTTACTTTCTATGACCGATTTAAGGCTTTAATCGACCTGCCTGAATGGTTCTTTGAACGCTACCCAGGGGCAAAAATAAATGCCGCGAAACTATCCCTGAAAAATGGTTACGCCATTATCCACCTAATCTACCGGGCAAACCCCACCACCACTTGCACAGGCACGCAAGTTGTGGGGATAGACCGGGGAATACGAAACATTATTACTACCTCGAAAGGAGGTGAATACTCTAGCGCTAAGGTGAGGGGAATAAAACGCAAGTATGCACATAATAGGGCTACGCTCCAGGCAAAAGGCACTCGCTCGGCAAAAAGACGCTTAAAAGCAATCTCCGGGCGAGAAAAGCGGTTCATCTCGGACGTAAACCACCAAATATCCAAAACCTTAGCAAAAGACCCGGAAGTAAAAACCTACGTCCTAGAAGACCTATCCACAATGAACGATAAAAGAAAAAAGTCATCTAGGAAGGCAGGAAAACAGCTGCGTTCGTGGCTATCGAACTGGTCATACGCGGAACTAGAATTTTTCCTGACCTACAAATGCGACTTTGTAGGAAAAACCGTAGAACTCGTCCCCGCAGCCTTCACATCCCAAAGATGCAACAGGTGCGGGTTTACGGACAAGAAAAACAGAAACGGCGCAAGGTTCGACTGCAAACAATGTGGCCACTCAGCCCATGCAGACCATAACGCCGCAAAAAATATCCGGGACAAATACCTCTTTGCTATCGACAGCAAAGCAGGGCGTAGTCAATCGCCCACATGGATGGAAAGCCTAAAAAACTTTCACGTCCAAGCCCCGCCCCTCGTGGGCGTGGGTAATTGACACGGAAGATACTCGCTTTCCTTTTCCACTATTTTTTCGGGAAACGCAATATAGATGCAGCTACCAAGTAGTTTGCCGTTTTTGTCTGCAACTGCCGAGCAGCACTCATAGCATTTCTTCATTTTTCTTTTCATTTTGTCTCCTTTTTTAAAGTGTTTTCTTTTGCGCTGGGGTTCACCTCGACTTGTCTGTTGTTGCTGGTTTGGACTATCTGCGATTTGCCAGTTTTCCTCGCTTCTAGCCGTGCGGCTTTGAATTTGCGCATATATGGTAGTTGGATTGATAGGTTACTGGCTGTGCGGTATCCCAAGGCTTCGGCTATCGCTGTTTGTGGGAGTCCGGCGGCCATTGCTTCGCCTGCCCACCAGTTTGCATAGTCATCTGCCATTTGCTTGAACACTCGGTAGGCGGCTAGTCGCGCAATGCTTTTAGGCACACCAAAGGTATCTTCGAGGCTTTCTCCGGCTACGCCCAATGCGTCTGGCAGGGCGGACATCAGCAGTCGTTTCTGTATGTAGTCCGCCATTTTTTCCATGTGCTCGTCGTTGGCTCTTGCTCTTCTTAATGGTTCCGGGTCATATCCTGCCATTTTCTGCCTCTTCCTTTCCTAGTTGCGTCAGCTCATACCTGATGTCGAGCACGGATTTAGGGATGCTGGCCAATTCGACTTGCGCCTGCGCGGCCTTGTCATTTAGCCAGGCGAGCGCGTTCTCCATATCTGCCGGGTCTGTAAAAATTGACTCGTAGGTGTCGTATTCTCCTGCGTACGGGGTGCAGGTTTCCATAGCCTTGTGTACGCATTCCAAAGCGGTGCCGAGTTGGCTTTGCGCAGCACGGATACTTCCAGCGGCGAACATAAGCGCGCGCCAGATTCGGTCTTGCGGGGTTGCCATGCGCGGATCAGGTTCAGTCATTTTCTACTACCTTTTTGATTAGTAGTTCTTGGAGGTCGTGGACAAGGCTGTTAATCTGGTCAGCAATTGCCATAGTCTGACTTGCCCCTCCCCCTATTAAGCCTGCTAGTGCCTGCAATTGGGTTGGTTCCGGGGTCCCCAGGCATTCCTCTAGCTCTTTGGCCATATCTGATAGAGAGAGCGTGAACTGACGTTGATTATCGAGGTTGCTCAGGATGTTCCGCGCCTTAGAGGTTATATCTGCGTCTAGTTCGTGGTTAGTCATTTTCTGCTCCATTTCTCATCTGGTTTAGCGCTCCACGGATTAAGCGCGTGTATCGGTGTATATCGGTAAGGTCTGCGGCGGCGCTGTCAGCAGCGTTTTCTAGCGCCTCGATTCTTTTCTCAAACTCGATGGGGTCGTCATCGACGAATTGGAGTCCGTTCTCGGGTGAGAGTTTCCAAAAAAACCTGGACGTGTCGAGTATTATTTCTATTATTTCGGAGCTGGTGTCTTGTGCTGCGTCTATGTCGCAGAGAATGACGCGTAAGCATGACCAGATACGCTCTATGGACTGTTTATCGGTAATCATTTTTTACCTCCCGGCTTACGATTTTGGGTTTTCTCGATTTTCGTCATGATCTCGCCTAGCTCCTGGATGACCTGGTGGTGACCTATCGCCCAGTCTTCCAACCGATAAGCGGCATCTAGTAGGGCGTTCAACTTTTCTATGCTCTCCTCAAACCCCCGAGGAAAATCTTCGAGGACGTTTTTTAGTCCTCCTAAGGCAATGTCGGATTCTTCGCGACAAGAAATTATTTCGTTCTGATAGCTTTCGATAGTCCAAAGACGATCAAGCGCGTCATCTAGCAATTTCTTCTCGCTAATCGGTTTCTTAGCGGTCATCTTCTATTCCACCTCGATCTCGTATTTAAGTTTCACCCCGACCGCATCCAGGTATTTTGCCAGGGTGTCGGTGCGGATATTGGCTCCGCGTTTTTCGATATTGCACACTTGGGTGGGGGTGCTACCCATTTTTTCTGCAACCTCGCCCTGGCTTAGACCCTTTATTTTCCGGATGCGGCGAAGGTCGGCCACCAGGTCAGAGATACCACCAGTATTGGAAACAGTTATCATTGCTATACCGCCTCGCTTATACAGCCTTCCGAACAGGCGAAACGTTTGGTGCGTAGAAGCCACCTTTGGGGTTTTTCCGGGCAGATAGCCTGAAGGTTTTCTCCGTTCCGATATAGCCGAACTCTGCCCCACCGAGTGCGTCTATCAAGCGGGCTTTTGCCCCGGTAAGTGCCTTGTCTGCTAGTTTCTTTTCTTCGTCGGCCATAAAATAAGCCTCAGCTAGGTCTTCATCTACCTGTACTTTTTGCCCATAGTCAATATCTTTGGATAGTTCGCGTACTACCTGGAAAGTCGAGTTTGAATCATCAATGGAGGGTTCTTCCCCGTTTTTCAAGGTTTCGATGAACTTTTCACCGGCCTCTACCATTTTGGCGCAAAAGTCAGTATCCTTTTCGATCTCGTAGATGCGCACGTCCCCAAAGCCGATCAAAGCAATCAGGAATGCTTTATCTAGCTTCAAAGCGTTTAAGTACCACTGCACCTGGCACATATAATGCTCAGGGATATTACCCTTGCCCTGCTTTTCCCTACCCCACTGCCAAGCGACAGACGGGTCAACGGTTTTAATCTCCAGCACGCCCGCAAGGTTCCCGGCATTATCGGTTAGCAGCCTATCCGGCTCAGCCAAGGCAATTTCGCAATCTTTAAACTGGTACATACCCGTCTTGTGGCAAATATAGCCTGTTTCATCCTCGAAAATCTTTGCGGCCACGTCCTCTAGGCCCAGCCCGATCCGGGAGCGGTTTTCGTCCATTTGACCGGGTTCAATATTGCCCGCTTTTTCATGCCAAAGCCGAAACAGTGACTTATACGGGCTTAGCCCCATGACGATAGCGATTTCCGAGCCGCCAAGACCTTTCTCGCGCATCTTGTGCCAGTTCTTCGAGCCAGCACGAGGCCTCCCAAGATAAATAGCGTCTACTAGATCCTCGATCTTTCCCTTCACCTTTGTCTCCTCTCATTCTGCGAAGCAAACCCCGCGCCAAGGCACGAGGTTAAGCCCTTTAGTTTTGGAACTCTCACTTCCCATGTAGGGCGCGAAGGCAAAAACCCTGTTCAGCTTTGCAACTCTTTTATCGCCTCGCATAGGTGGATCAAAGCCTTATCGACTTTCTTGTAATCCTTACTGCCCTTAATCGTCTGGTTCTTAGCGGCTATCGCTACCGCCATCTTGGTGAGGTGACCGCCTAGCTTTTCGGCGGTAAGAGACGGCTTCTTCTTTTCCACGCCGTGAAAAGTAGTGCTTTTGTTTTTCCCGATAAATGGCAGCGGAATCTGAGTTTTTGTATCCATGCCTCTTATGTAGGGCGCGCGTGGTTTTGACAGAAACAGGAAAGAACGGACACAAAAAGTCCCTCCCTACCAGCTTTTCGGCTAGTAGGGAGGGACTTGGAAGGGTTTTCCAAAATAGCTTAAGGGCTACATCGTGGTTTTGCGTCTATAGGCAACCACCCCCGATCCGGCTCCCGCGAGCATTAGGCAAGTAAGCAATGCCAGCATGGAGGTGGCACCCGTCTTGGCCAGTCCCCCACCTTTAGCTACGCCTTTGCCGTTCCACGGGTCAGAAGCAGATACCTGCTTGCCCGAATAGAAACTCTTACCGGTCACGGTTGCAATGTCGGTGTGAGTTTCACCAGGCTTAACACCAGTCAAGTTTCCTTCACAGGTGACTTCTTCCCCAACTTTTAGACCTTTGGCAAGACCATCCGGGCATTTAATGTCCTGGATATGGCCAGAGCCTTTGACGGTCTTATCGGCTAGCTTCACATCCACCAAGGGAACATCACCAGTGTTCTTAATGGTAAACATGATGACCTGGTTGCCCTTAACGGTTAGCGCGTCCTTTTCCTGGTTGCGGTCCCCGGATTCTTTTCCAGAATCCTTATCCCATTTCACGATTGAAATAGCGGGATTTTCCGGGGTTCGGGTCACCACTTCGTTAGAATCGCGTTTAACGCCGTTGTAGGTTTCGGTGTGCTTGTTCTTAATGGTGCCCACGCTAATGCGGCGCATCCCTATATAGGCGCTCCAGCCCTGCTCGCTAGCCATCGACTTATCAGTGTTAACCAGATCGAACAGGTCCTTTTGGGCTTCGATAGTTACGATCCCGCCCTTTTCGGTCACCTTGAAGTAGGTTTTACCGTCGGAAGTAGCAGCCTTCTTCAAATCATTAAAGTTCAGCACCGAGCCAGCAGGCAGAACTTTTTCTTTACCTGCAAACACATCAGCGGTCACCTTAGCGGAAGAATCGGTAATCTTAAAGACAGCCTTATCGGCTTGCTTAATATTATCGCCCTTCTTCAAAACAACTTTACCGCCAGAGGTAAGATCTACCTTCGCGTTCAAATACTCTCCGTTTGCCTCAAATACTTCGGCTAGAGGATTTACAGCCTTGGCGATGGTAGAGCCTTTAGCGAACACGACTTTCCCGTTTTCATCGAAAATGTCACGTTCGGCAAGCACGCTCCACTGACCGGTATATTGGTCTGCCTTCTCGTTGTAATCATCGGTGATAGACCACTGGCTAGTCTTGTTCGCCCTGGCTGCGGGCAAAATAGAACTCGACAGCTTGTAGGCAAATACTCCATCTAACTTAACAGTAGAGTTGTTAATCGACTTAGCATCAGCCTTAGCATCAATAACTACGTCCTTCTTCGGATTGATCTCCTTTAAGGGGTTGTGTACCACGTTGGTTACTTGGCGCATATTCTCTAGGTTTTGGATAGCCTGGTTGCGGATAACATATCCGTCCTTAGACTTCTTAACCTGAGTGATGAGGTAGACCCAATACTTATGCCCCATCAGGCCCTGGTCAATGATCGGGTCCTGGTCGGGTTTGATCGGTGCCTTATCGTAAGCCTCCAAATCGCTTGGCTGCGGATCACCCTTGATTGTCACGCCTTCTTCATTGGTGTAATCATGGGTCTTAGCGAAAGCGTAAGCCTTACCATTCTTAACCTGGATATTGAACTCACCCGTCACGTCCTTACCGGTGTCTGCTTGAATAATCTTTACCCCGGAAGCGGTGAGGTTCAAGTATTCTTCATCGTAGTCATCGGTAATTCCGAGCTTGTGTACCCAATAGGCCAGTTTGTTCTTGCTATCAGCGTTTGCTGGTAGCGGAGAAGCATCCAAGGTTACCCGGTAAACAATCTTGTCACCAGTAATAACGGTCTTGCCGTTAATATCCTCGCCCGCCTCGTTAAGGTCTTCCTTTAACGGTTTAGTGGGCGGCACTTCGTTGGTTACCCAGTTAGTCGGGGTAGTTGAATCATTAACTACCTGGAATGCCTGGTTCTTAACTTTAGTGCCAGCGGCAATGGAATCGCTTACCTTCCCATCAAAGGTGAGGGTTAGCCAATCAGGGGTGTTAGCTGCTGCCTTATCCATGTGGGAGGTGTTCTTAGCTTCTTTGTCCATCCATTCTTTAGAGAACGAGATAGTGAAAGAATGCTTAGCGTCATCGAAGACGATCTTGTACTGGCTGCGCGGGATAACCCGAGAGCGGTTCCGGTTGTCAACAATCTTGATCGACTTCTTGTTCAAAATGAAGTTCTTGTCGTAATTGTCAACAATGTCGAATCGCTTCAACTCGTATGCCCGGTCCGTATTGTTAGGCAGGTTCATGTCCACGCCTACGCGGTATTGCAGTTTTTGTCCCGGCAACACCTTGTTCTCGTTAATGGACTGATCCGTGTTCGGGCCAGCTTGTCCGGCCTGACCTAGCACGTCCTTATCGGGCTTGGGGTTCCAGATAAACACGGGAGGAACGTTGGTTTCAATCTCCTCATTATTATAGATTTCCGCGCCCTCGTTAAACAGCTTGATCGTATCCCCATGAGTATTGGTTTGCTCATTTACCGGATAGAACTTGCCCTCAATCACGAGCTTTACGGGAACGTCAGCTTTAAGCAGCTTAGTACCAGCAGTAAGGATACCCCCGTCTTTTAACGCGCCCTCCTTGGCGGTAGCAATGGTTTTAGTTCCTTCAGTCTTAAAATCGAAGAACTTAGTCTTGTCTTCCCATTTACCGGCGACAGAAACATAAACCTTCGCACTTTCATGGGCCTTGGTAAAGTCAACATATTTTGCTGCTTTTGCCCAGTTATCAATAAGTACGTAACGGTCTAGGTTGTCATCCATGTTTGCCGGGAAGTGACCGTTAACAACGGCCCCAACCTTGTCATTATGGTTGAAGGTTTTTTGGTCCGCGCCCACGTTATTGGTTTTTTGCGGGTCATTTACGTCCCAGACAAGCGAGCCATCCTTATTTAGTACCCAGGCCTTGTTCGGGTCGGGGACTTCCTTGTTGATTTCTTTCTTTTCGCTTTCCTCACAAACCTTACGGTCAGTGTCCCAACAGGTCTTGCCCACGTTTTGAATGTTTTCCTTGACTTTGGTGGGTTTCGGAGCGGTCGGTACGTTCAAGGTAAACCAACCCGGAGCCGCATCTTTAACTACCGCTTTGACGATTCGTTTGCCATCCTGGGAATCGTCTACCTTAATATCGGCAGCGACTTTACTGCCCTTTTCGTCGGTTACATAAATCTTGGAAAAATCATCCTTTTCCTTATCCCCAATGAACACATTCTTGGAAAGAATCACGTCCGAGATTTCCACGCTGGTTGCACCGCCCGTATGGGCCTTAATCTTGGCCAGATATGGCATGGCGCTAACCACTACCTCTTTGGGGTCAAGCAGCCGCCCATTAATGTCGTGCATAGTCTTTACCGGCGGCGGAGGCTTCAAAGTGAAAGTCTCACTCGCTACCCTATCGGGGGTATCTACCGCTTTAGCCATAGCTTTTTGGCGACCAACCTTAATGTCATACCAGTATTTACCTGCTGCCCAGCTAGTCCATCCAAAATCCTTAGGGGTAAAAGTCGGACTATTTGCAGTGCCGATACTGCTAATATCCATAGCCTTGGTAACAGCCTTAGCCTTACCGCCATAGTAGCCGTCCCAATTGAGCACGACCGAGGCTTTGAGCGCTTCCTTCACGGATGTACCTTTAGCGGAGGTACGAATCTGGTCATGGACCGCCTGGGCCCCGCCAGCAACGCCAGGAGAAGCCTGCGCTGCGGTAGCCACCTGAAGCTCATACCCCTCAGGCTCAAACTCATTTAGAGCAATACAAACCGCGCGTGCCCCAGTAGGGTGAGCCGCAGCCGTAGCATTAGCCTCAGCTAGGCCAACCTTGTAAATAGAATTAATGGTCTTCGCGTTATGTCCAGGGAAAGTACCCGGAGTTTTAGCAGCGTTCCAAGCCCCCGGATAATGAGCAACGTATTCCTTACCGTTAGCACCGTAAGATACCCACTTACCTTTGTTTTTTCTCACCCCCATATATAGGCCAACTACGCGAGCTTTCTTGGCCTTGCCACCAGAGCGCGCAATCGCCCGCTGCAAAGCAGTATTACAAGCCGGATCAGCCCACTGGTGTATCTGCTTTTGCACCATCGCTCCGCCAACGAAAGCGTTTAGCCGGTTAACAAAATAGTTAGTGGAGGCTTGCCCCCAACCCTGAACCGGGTTAGCACGCCGCCCCAAGTTATCTCCCATCACGAATACGTAATGAGAGGGGCCGGTGCCAGACCCGCCACTTCCCCCACCAGTTCCCCCTGCACCAGGATTATATATTCCGTCAGCATATGCCGGAATCGCTGCTCCTAGGCCTACCGATACACCGGCAGCAATAGTAAGCAGCGTCTTAGCAAACCTGTGTCTCATGCTTTAGCGCCCTTTCGCTGTCCAAAATGGGAGGAGTATTTCTCCTTCCGTAATTGGTAATGCGTCAAAAGCAAAAAGGCAGGCCAGGCACAAAAACCTGACCTGCCTTAAAGAAACGAAAAGCTACTAGCAATTACCTCCTACGCACACGATTACGCCACTGGTGTCTCTTTCCAATTCCGGGTGCGCATTCATATCTTTTGCGATACTTTCGCCTAGTCTTCTATTGAAATCATCATTAGAGATGCCCCCGCCGCCTCCGCCACGGCGAGCCCTCGGACGGGACTTGTAATTGTAGCTGCCACGGGCTTTACCCTGCCGATAGTTAGAGCGTGCCTGAGGCTGATAGTTGCGTCCCGATGTACCAGAACGCGCTGCCGTCCCAGAACCAGCCTGAGCTTGAGCTGCTGCCCCAGCTTGGGCTTCTGCTTCAGCCTTCGCCTTAGCTTCCGCCTCAGCTTTTGCCTTAGCTGCGTAGTCACGGGCAATCTTCTTATCGCGCTCAGCGTTTAGCACCTGCTTTTCTCTATCCATATCTGAGATAGTCGGAATCTTATAAGTAGGAGCGCTCGCATCAGCATTACCTGCGCACCCAGCAAGACCCAGCCCTAGCGCCGCGCTTGCAAGTACAACCATAAGTTTTTGAGTTTTCATTTTTCCATTCCTTTCTTCGGGTCTAAATGTTTCCCTCACCACCTATGTAGGGCGCGAGGGTAAAACCCAGGTGGAAACCTTATAGCCATTGTATCGCATGAGAGGATTTTAAGAAAGGGGAATTTTGTTAAGATTTCCATGTGTGCGAGCAAAATTGGGATGATGGCCTTCCAAACGGGGATTATCAGATACCGCCAAGAACAAGGTGCGAAAAGTACCCAATCAGTAACTTTGTGCCTTGCGATATAGAATACTTGCGCATCCAAGGAAACCGTTGGACACAGGCCGGAAGACTAACTGAGTTCGTTTTTGTCCTCCAGGTCAGAAACGAAAACACTGGCAGGTGGCAAAACCATCTCTCGATAGATTGCACCCACTCCAATGCCCACATCCACCACTACAAAGACGGGGAACGAGATGGCAGAGCGCGCGAAACTCTTAAGGTGCTTAACCGAGCAAGGGATGTTCAGGACGCATTGGGTATGGCTATACTAAGAGTAAGGCGAGAAATTAATAAACTGGCGGAGGTGCGAAAGTGAACAAGGAACTGGCAGACTTTGAAAACGAAGTCCTCTACAACGTCATGCTTGGAACCACCACTCCGAAAGTTATAGATTCTAATGGTCATACCCCGCTTATCGCTTGCCTAGACAGCGAAACTGTTGGCACTCTACTGGCTAGAATCGAAAGAGCCGGGGGCTGCGGAACCATATACGCCCTATCCGAAACCGGCGCAGTAAGAGTGGTAGCTGCGCAAGACAAAGATCCTAAGGCACCTAGCCCCACCGATCTAGAAGCCGATACCTTAAGCGAAAATTCTTCTATCGGAATGCTTATTGACTATATTTCCACCCAAGAAGACGGTGTATATCTTACCGGCGCAAAAATGCGTTCCTACGGCACTGCTGATCTAGCCAAGGTTTAAGAAAGCGCTTTTGGGGAACTACCTGGATACCGTATAATCAGAGCACTAGGGCTGCTCGATGGAGCCGGGCCCTACATTGGCGGGG
>NZ_PKHX01000008.1:19388-116841 GCF_002848005.1 Varibaculum cambriense
ATTTTTGTGCCTGGGTTAACGGCCCGGTATCCCCTGACCTGTTCGAGCAGCACCGAGGAAAGTTTTTTATCTACCCCGGTCAGCTAGATGGAACAGATAAGGAACTGCCGGGAGATTCGCTGCATATTATTGATGCTGTCTGCAATAAGTTGGGCGACCTAACCGCTAATGAGTTAGTAGAGAAGACTCATAGCGAAAAACCGTGGATTAACGCCCGAAAAGGCGCTCACCCCCGCGTCCGGTCCGGAGAAGTTATCACCAAAGAATCTATCCGAGATTACTACCGCCTGCACCCGGTGATTTAGTTCAGTTACCGCAATTCCAACTGCCGCTCACCGATCCATCAGCAGTAAGCGTTGCCGCAAAAGAACCGTTCCAGGCCGTAGTTAAGCTCGATCCGCCGCGCCTTCCCCCAAGCGATATAGAGGCATTCGCCCCAGAAGCATAGATTGTTAGCGTGCCATTGCAAGACCCAGTAAGAGTAGTGCTTGCCCTTTTATTTACTGGTGCAGGAGCCGGGCGAGCAGGGGCAGGTGCTACCGGGCGCTGAGTTACAGTCCTTGTAGGCACCGGCGCGGGACGGGCAGGCTGAGGCGCGGGAGGCGGTGCTTGGCTGCTTTCCGGTGCGGGTGGCGCACTGCTTTGCGTACTTGGAGCCTCAGTACTTGGGCTAGCAGTAACAGTTGCCGTCTTAGTAACCGGCATAGGAGGCGGAGTTTCCTTCTTCTTTAAATCATTTACCGCCAAAGAAGAAGCCACCCCAGCCCCCAGGGCAAGACCTAGCACCACCACGCACGATATGAATGTAGGTGATAACACCAGATACTTAAAAGTTCCCCAGGGGCTGCGGATCAGCGGGCGATCAGAAGAGGTCATCGTCGTCTATGTCGTTACTGCCAGGGGCAGCATCCTCAATCTCAGCCTCTACTTCTTCTGGCTCGGCCTCTACGACTTTAGCTTTGGGCTTTGCCTTACGAGCAGGCTTAGCCTTAGCCTTAGCCTTTGTCTTGGGCTTAGACACGGGCTCGTCCTCGGCCTCAGAATCTGAGTCTTGCCCTTTAGCTTCTGCCTTAGAGGCTTCGATGTTATGGAAGCGAATACTAAACGCAATATCCTTTACCTTCAAAACGTTCTTTCGCCGAGGCTGACCAGTTTTCTTATCCTCCCATTCCTGGGCGCTAAGATAGCCTTCCACGATCACCGGGTTACCGCGCAGCAGATTATCCTTCACCCGGTCCGCCAGGTAGTCGCGAGCTTCGCAACTAACGTAAATCGGGGTGCCGTCATGCCAGTTATCATCTGAGTCTTTCCAGTGCGGGTTGTATGCAACATCGAAGTTGCATACTTTAGACCCGTCCTTGAACTCCATTAGTTTTGGATCGGTCGTCAGATTTCCTGAAAATGAAAGCCAGTTTGCCATTTTATTCTCCTTTTCTTATTGGCTTTTCGCTTACGCTACCTATGTAGGGCGCGCGGTTATTTTCGGAAAAAGAACTGGTCAAGCCGCATTATCGGCCCTGCCAACGTAGGCGACACGCACGTCTTCGGCTAGCACGTCGCACCCCTCATCCGGGTCAAGATTAAAAACCCCGGCGGCTTCGATCACGTTGCCCGGTTTTACTTTGCCCATATACCAGGCAAGCGGGGCATCTCTTTCTGCCTTAACTCGCACCCGGCACATCCCATTGGTAGAGGACACTAATAGATCGGTGATAACGGTTTCTTCTTCCAGGTAGGACTCTTTGTCTAGCACGATGCCATAGATTGTGGTTTTGGCGGCGTTGTAGGTTTGCACGTTCCCCTCCTTGGGTTAGCCATCTTTTCTTTACTCACCAGTGGCTATGCGTAAACGCCCTGGATCTATTCGCAGGCCTATAAGGTGTACTGAAAGTTAGTATTAGTCGTTACTGGCGAATTTGTGCGCGCCCTACATAGTAGGTATGGGAAAAGGATTTGAGTATCGCCTATACCCGAGCCGGGAGCAGATGCGGTTGCTGGCTCGGTTTTTCGGGTGCGTAAGATGGGTGTACAACTTTTTCCTGCGCTTGTGTATAGATACATACGAGAAAACAGGCAAAAGCCCCAGTATCTATGAGTGTATGAGGATGGTTACCGAGCTTAGAAAAGCTGAGGATACGGCTTGGCTGGCTGAGGCTGATTCTACGGCCTTGCAACAATCCTTGCGGGACCTAGGCAAGGCCTTTGGGAACTTTTACAAAAGAAGGAACCAGGGCGTAGGTTTTCCTAGGTTTAAGAAGAAGATGGCTCGTAAGTCTTATCGGACAACCAAAGTTAGAATCGTTGATGACAGCCATGTGTATATTCCAAAGATAGGCGTGGTTAAAGCCAGGATTAGTAGGCCTATCCAGGGCAGGATTGTTTCTGCCACGATTAAACAAGTACCGAGCGGTAAATACTTCATTGTGTTCACCTGTACTGATGTTCCAGAAGCACCAAAAGCCAAGACCGGCAAGGCTGTTGGGATAGACCTCGGGATTGCGAGCCTGGTTACTACATCCGATGGCCAAAAGATCGGGGGCACAGAAGGCGCTCGTAAGCTAGAGAGAAAACTTGCGAAAGAGCAGCGGAAACTGTCGAGGAAGAAGAAAGGATCAAATAATCGAGCAAAACAGAAAATCAGGGTAGCGCGGGCATACGAGAAAATAGCGAACAAAAGAAAAGACCATCTGCATAAGGTTACGGCGAAGATTATCGACGAGAACCAAGTGATATGTGCCGAAACCTTAAACGTGGATGGAATGCTTAAGAATCATCACCTTGCAAAAAGTATCGCAATGCAAAGTTTCGCCACCATCCTAGGCTTTCTCGAATACAAAGCCAGGGAAAAAGGCAAAATCTTTGTTCAGGTGGATAGATGGTTTGCATCCTCGAAAACCTGTAATAGTTGCGGGGTAAAGGCAGATGCAATGCCGCTGGGTATACGATCCTGGCAATGCAAATCCTGCGGGGCAACCCATGATCGGGATATTAACGCCGCCAAGAACATTCTGACAGAGGGAATGAAAGTTTTAGAAGGTACCGAGGGACACTCGGGGGCCGCAGCAATAACTATTGCTGCATAGCTTGTGGAGTAGATGTAAGACCAAACCTTCGGGTGAGGCGATCACGATGAAGCAAGAATCCCTAAGGATTTATCCGTGGGGTGTGTCAACCAAACGTTGCCGAGGGCTGCCTTATTTTGCGGGGACTCCTTGGCCTGGGCAAGAATCCAAAACCCGCACCATTGCCTGCTTTTCGGATGGAGTCACTGAGAGTCCGTATTTTCCTTTCACGGCTATTTGCCGCGCCACATAGGAGCAGCGAAAACCTTTATTTTTCGGTAGCCATCCGGAGGCATCTTTGTCGCTTTTTTGCATATTGGCCGGGCCATCCACCGCCAGCAGGTTTAAGGGATCGTTAGCAATAGCCGCCTTTTGGTCGGCGGATAGTTTTTGCCCTCCGCTCACCCACACGTTACCTAGCGCTACCACATGGTCGATTTGTACTTTTGAGGACTGCGGGCCGCGCACAAAAGCAATCTGCCTACCCGTATAGGGATCATCTAAAGTCCCGCTAGCAACAACGCAGCCTCTCGTGCCTGGCTTAAAAGAAACGCCCTTTAAGTCCCTGCGCAAAATATCATTCCTGGTGTCGCATCCGTTGCGGTCAACATCCTTCCAGGCCGGGCCAAACTGGCTTCGGTCATACCCGGTCATCGGGGCTTTGCCCTTAACAGTGAGAGCTTCTAGGTGCTGCAAGGCAATAGAGTCATTGCTGGAGACTTGCTTTTCACTGCTTTGGCTAGAACTAGGGGCGCTTGTGCCACCAGTTGTGGGGGTCAGCTCAGTGACTGAACAACCCGAGGCCAGGACAAGAACAGCGGCTACGCCCGCAAGGAACTTGAAAATATCACGCATACTCCCTATATAGGGCGCGAGCTATTTATACCATTTCCCCGTTTCCGGATCGTAGCCGAAACCTTTGTCTTCGTCAGTTTTGCGCGGCTTCAAGGAATCCGGCGATCCGGTCTTGTCTATGAGATACCCGCCATCGGATTTAACCGCCTCTACTTGGATGTTCATCTTGCGATCTCTCATCCCATTGGAGCGAAAATCGTTAGGAGAGTTATAGCGCATCTCGTACTGGAACTCGGTTATCACTTTGTCCGCGTTCGATTCAGCCCCATAGGCATCAAAAGGGGTGCCTACCAGGTCAAAACTAAAAGAACCTGTTTTTTGGCTACACGGTTTAACCCCGTTCCAGGGGCTAACATTTTCCTTAATCCACTTGTCTGTGGCGAGGTGAGATAGCTCGGCGGCATAATCCTTATAGGTCTTATCGCAACCCCCGGTGTGGCTTAGGCGTTTTAGGTTGATGAACGCACTCGCCACGTCTTGATAGGCGGCCTGTTTATCAAAAGTCGGGGTAGCTCCCGCGCCACCCTTACCGCCGCCGCCAGGAACAGACTTAGTAGTAGGGGTAGCAATAGTGGCGGGCGGGCCGGAAGGCTCTTCCTGCTTGTCTTTGCTGCAACCGGAAACAGAAAACAGCAAAGCAAACGCCGCGAAGGTAACTGCCAGTTTCTTCATTTCACTCATACCTCCCAAGTGTGGCGCTATGGATACACGTTGACGTGAACGTGGTCGTAATGCCCGGTGGTGGCGTTTTGCTTACTAGCGCCCCCATAACCGCCGTACTGCTTCCACTGACCAGTACCCCTAGTCCACATTTTGCCCTGCCATATTATGTAATAAACCTCCAAGCGATCAGCATTATCTATCGCCCACTGCGCGAACTTATTACCATCCTCCAAGGCTTTCCCAGCAGCAGGGGTGCCAGAAGCAAACATATAGTCACAAGCATTACCCCTAGGGTGCCACTTCATATAAGTGTCAGTGGGCCTCCAACAGCCAATACCCTTAGGAGGACTGCCAAACCCGGCCTTAGCTGCCTCATCATAGAATTTCTTCATCCGGGGAGTAATCTTCCCATTCTTAGTAGTCGGATCCGGTACAGTAGCCTCCTGCGTACCTGGAATCGGCTCTAGAGAGGGGGAGCTATCACTAGATACCGGCACCCTGCCGCCGCACGCTACCCACGCGTCGTGAGCTTTCTTTACTTCCTCGCTGCTTAAGCCCCCATCGTTTGAACCGTCCGCGCTACCTCCGTCATTGCTCATGCCTTCTTGCGGAGTTGCTTCTTTACCGTCAAAGATGAACTGTGTTGGCTCGATTGCTACCCCGTCTTGCTGGACCTCGAAGTGCATATGAGCGCCCGTGACTCTACCAGTATGACCGGTTATACCAATCTTAGTGCCCGCCTGAACCTTCTGACCTGCTGTAACATTCATGCCGGACAGGTGACAGTACATAGTAGCCCATTGATGGCCTTTGAACTCACCATGCTTGATCTTCACCGCGTTACCGCAAGTGCTATAAGGCTTGGCGAACTCAACCACGCCGGGTGCAGCCGCATACTGAGGTACACCTTCTGCAAGCCCTAAGTCCACCCCATTATGTTTCTTACGCTGCCCAGTTACCGGGTGTATCCGATACCCATAAGGAGAGGTCACCCTAGGATTCGGCCCAGTATAAGGCTTAGAGAACTTACCATCCCAGCCATATTCATTATCAACCGGTCTAGCTTTAAAGCCCCCATCCGGAGACTTATGACCTATTGCGGGGGTGGCCTCAAAGTACCCCTTAAAGGCGGTATTTTGAGCCCCGCCATTACTTTTATCCTTAGCCTCGTCCACGCCTGAACAGGGGAAGTAATCTTTGTAAATATCAAAAGTGGAATTCGCCGCCGAGGTGTGCGGGGTATATAGATATAGAACGCGGGCAGCATTATTCTTCGGGGTATAAGGAATACCCTCTAAATCTGTTTGTTGCTGACCTATGGGCATTGAGTCCTTGTAGCTTCCCTTCTTGTAGTTTTGCACCTGGCGGCTGCCCCACCACACCTGGTTAAAGAAGCCGTAGTATTCTGCGGCACAAGCCTTCCCGTCCGGGCATCCATACCCCATAGCAGAGCGAAGATTGCCCTCAGTTTTCTTTGTAATAAGGCTTTGTTCTGCTTGTAGGCGCGTCATAATCCATTGCGCTTTTACGTCACACGACTTAGCAGTCTTATATATAATCTCGCTCGGCAGCTCCTGGCCAGAAGACTCGTACCCTTTGCAGAACTGGTCCGGTGCCTTAGTGTTTGTGTCAACCTTATTCTTAGCCAGCCAAGACCCCTTCTTATCTAAGAACGCCTGGATTTGTTCTTGGCTCATGCCGGGTCCGCCATAAACCGCGCTGTCATCGAGTGGCTGATCTTTATTAAACTTTCCGCCAGCACAACCCGGACCACCCACAGTGCCGCATTTAGTAAGAGTAGTAGCCCCGCTACCTGCAAGCTGGCGAGCAGGCGCTTCCTGGCCGTCATAGTCAGCAGCGGACAAGTCACCAGCAGCCTTATAGACGTTCTCGCCAATGGACTTACCATCATCCCAGTCGGACTTGATCTTTTCTAGGGCCCCATCCACTTTATCTTTAGCGTTCGTATGCAAAATCGCCCATTCGATAGCGCCAACTCGCTGATCTACCCCAAAATCAGGGGTGTTAACTTTGCTAGCCACCTCGGAGACAAAAGCATATTCTTCTCCCGATAAGGTCTTTTCCTTACCGTCTGGGCCAGTGACCTTAATAGCTTCCCCATCGGTAGGCGTGGTTTGACCGCCGTTACCCGCTTGTTCTTGCTCGGTATGGTCTACCACTTCGTCTTCTTCGCAAGCCTCAGAGACTTTTTTGCCGTTGTACCACTTGGAGGCTTTATCGAACAATTGCCCAGCTTTAGATTCGTCTATCCCATCTAGCGGCAACATTTGCATGATCTTAGAGCCGGTTTTCTTGGCCTTATCATACTCGGTTTGGTCAACGATCTTGCGATCCCTGTCCGACTTCTTCCACCCGGCAGCAAAACGGAACGGGTCGGTGCCGGTCCCCGCGATTTTATCTACTACGCAAGATAGGAACCGGTTAGAAGTAGAAAGGGACTTAGCTTTATCTTCATCTAGCACGCCTTCCTTGATGTGCATGGGGCCTACGCCCGTCCCAAGAATCTGCCCCGTACCATCAGAAGCAGAAAGCGCGTTAGAGGTATCCGCCGCGCTATCAGATTCACTAGGGCTCGGGCTTTCAGATTCGCTTTCAGGCTCGCTCGGGCTAGGAGACGGACTAAATGGAATAAGCGAGGTCGCAAAATGAGCAACCGCCGGTTTAACCTCAATGTATCCTTTAAAGGAAGCCTTGCTAGCCCCGCTAGGTGCCGTCCCGGAAACGGATTCTTTCGGGTAGGCCTTGGAAGAAGTTTGAGTAAAATACCCGTTAGATATTGCCCAATTATCAAAAGCATTTAGCTGATAGGTGGGCAATCCGGCACCCGAGTTCTTAGTCAGCTCAGATTCAGAAGGGATATAGTCGGCACTCGCCGTGTTATTAAACATCCGGAAAAACTTACACCCTGAAGCGGATCGCTTAGCGATGGTTACTTTTCCTCCGGGCTTTGGAGAGTGGATAATGTAAATCGATCCCCCATCAGCTTTGCCAAGGAAAATCATTACGTGCCCTGGATAAGTAACCAAATCACCTGGCTTGGCTTCAGACAAAGACACCTCTTTGCCTTTACTCCCCTGTGCCCCACTAGCGTGAGGTAGTACTATTCCTAGAGCAGTACGGTAAACCCCCATCGTGAACCCGGAACAGTCCCAACCTTTAGGTGTAGTCCCGCCCCAAACATAGGGAACCCCGATCCAGTGTTTAGCGACCTCGATAACCGAGCCCGCGTCCCCTTCCGGCAGATTCGCGTCCGATGCGCCCCCGTTACCGTCTTGCATAGGGTTATCCATCATGGCGGCAGATGCCGCAATCGGCATGGCAGAAAAGTCTTGAGTATCCGAGCCTAGAATATCTATCTCCTCGGCCTTAGCTGCCATATCCTGCTTGGCAATGGTAGAAGCAGTATCAAGAGCCATTTTTTGCGGCAAAGACAGCCCCGAAGTAAAAGTAGCAATCGCAAAACCGGGAATAACAATCACCAGCACTAAGGCGGCAGCTACCAGCGCACCGATAACCATCTTGACCTTAATACTGGCAGAGATCAGCTTCTTAGCAACTGGATTATTACCAACTGCCTTAACGATCTTGCCTGAGCCAGGAGCTGCAATATTAGCGGCCAGAGATGCGGCTTTTACGCTACGGGTAGCCCGCTTGTCCCTTTTTTGCCTATCCTGCTGACGTTTTTCTTTGCGTTCTTCTTCATTGGGTCTCGGCAGGTTAGAAAGGCTAGAAGATTTTTTACGCCCCGGAACATTTGGCGCAATTTTGCCTAGCTTAGATTTGGTGCCACCCGCTTTGCTGGCAGAAGATTTTGGCTTCGGCATAGCGCCTGGAGCCCTACCCGCCCCCGTCTTCGGCTTAGGTAAAGGAGGAAGTTTCGACTGGTTAGCCATTATTTACCTCCCTATGGGTGCTTCGGGGTGACGGTTGTTGGATGCTTACTTGGTGCAGAGCCGCGATAACGAGTAGCCGGGGCAGCAGGCTTAGAGCTAGAACCGCCTCCAGTAATATTTGGCAAACTCGGAGCCGAACCGCCCGAATGTCTGGGCGCGTGCCCTCCGCCTGAGCTAGGACTCGGCAATACCGGAGCGCTAGATGCAGCATCTCCCACGGTGGGGCTAGCCGTACTGACCGCCTTCAAGGGCGTAGGCATAGTCTGCTTGGACTGACGAGCCGAAGCCACGTTACTTAAATGCCTTACCTGAGCCGCAGTACCTGCCCGAGAAGCCATCATTGAGCCAGTCCAAGCCTTAACTCCTGCCCCAGCCCTAAATACCCCGCGCTGGCCTTTAGTAGCAGCCCATTCGGAAGCAAACGCGTTATTAGCCCAAGCAACCTTCTTACCGAGCTTCGTATTGGAGACAAAACGGTTATAACCAGACACGGCGGTATTGCGAACCCCCGTCTTAGCACGGGCAATACCGCGACCAACAGCGCTCTTCTTGTCCCACGCGGCTTGAGAGTTCTTTGCTGGCAAGGGTTCTGGCTCGGCGTTCTTAGAGCCTTTTTCGCGGTTGCGCGCATCTTGTGCGGCCTTTCTGCGCCCCATGCGCGATCCCGCCCGCTCGATACCTGACCCTGCACGAGATGCCAAGGACCTACCAGCAGATGCAGCCTTAGCTGCTGCCGCTCCGGCCATAGCGCCCTTAAGCATGGAGCCGCCGTTCGACCCCCAAGAAAGCGCCCCTTTAACAGATAGCGGGCTCGGCATACCGATCTTCTTGAGCAACATATTTAGCCCGATAATGGTAGCTCCCGGTGCAATGCCTGCCCAAAGCACGCTAAAGGATGAATTAGAAGGCAAAATACCTACCCCCACGTCCACCATGACCTTAGAAATAATGGTTACTACCGATACGGCAAGCATCATCACGGCGGCCACCCCGGAAAAACCAATCAGGGTGATAAAGACTTTCTTAAACTTTTCCCCGGTATTAACCCCTGGAACAATCGCCGGGACAAGCATTAGTCCAAGCGCTAGCATCATTAGCATTAACGCAGCCTTAGCAATAAGGATCGAAACCCCCATCGCCGTGAAAATAGCGAAGATGATTGCCGAGGATAATAGGTACAGCACGGCGATACCGTAAAGCCCCGCCCCCCAGGTAGGACTTTGCACCGACTGGATAAAAGAAGCCGCACCTTCACCAGCAGAGCCCTTATCAACCAGCTTAGCTAATGCCCCACCATCAGACGGTGCCCAATCAAACGGCTCGCCATTAGGATTATCGGTCGTGAGGGAACTTGAAGTTTCGTCGCCACCCGTGGAGGGATCTAGCTGTAATAGCTGGCAAAAGGAGGGCCGAGCAGTGCCAAAGGGATTCAAGCCCCATTCTGTGTCATCTTCGTCAGCCAACTTTAGAACATTTCTGAAATTCTTCTTTGTTTCTTCTACATCCAGGTCTGGGTGCTTAGCTTTCAGCGCGTTAGCGTACCTATCTGCCATTGCGTCATGCTGAGTAGCAAATCGTTCCCCTGTGTAATAGCGCAAGTTGTGCATGGTCATATCTTGCTTGTCTACAGCGCCATCGAGCTGGTTGATACCCACTTTCTTCAGGAAATATACGGCCCATCTCGCCTGAAGGTCGGCTTCTTTTTCTAAATTATTCCCATCATCTCTCTGAGTTCTTTTATTTGAGCACCAATCCTCAAAAGACTTAGCCCCTCGTATTACGTCCCAGTCAGCCTTACCCCTTGCCTTCACAAGAACATCAGACCAAGCATCGTTCATAGCTGCCTTAACAGTCTTATCCGGGGTTTTCGCCTTCGGATCTAAGTTTTTATCCTTCTTAGAACCTTCCCAAAAGTCCTTACAAGCCTGATCACCCTTTGAAGAATCCTTTAGTAGCAACTTAGCCTTGGGATCCATTTTCCAAGTAGAACCGGTATTGCGACAGGCTGTCCAGAACATGATGGCTTGATCTCGGTTTTTGGATCCGCCCGCAACGCCAGCGGCAAACGCGTACCAACCAGACCTGCCGGTGGTGTCGGGATAGTTAGAGGAATTCTTAAAGGTGTATGCCTGGCGAAGAGCGCTTTGCTGCATCAAGGATTCAGCGGTGTGGCACCAAGTGTTAGAAATATCTATCTGTTCTTTTGCTGGCCCTGGCACGCTCCTAAACTGAATATTTTTCCAAACTGGAATAGCAGAGGACTCCCAGATTTTCGACAAAGAGTCGATGATAACCGATGAGCTACCAGACGCTTCTAAATCTGTAGGAGCTTTGTACAGTTTATGTAAGGTCTTAACATAATCATCGCATCCGGTCGCTTTTTCTTTAGTTCCGCTTTTATTTGCTTCAGACAAAGCACCATCAGCAACAGTCGCAACTGAGGTGCCCACTTTATCTACTACGCTTACAATCCCACCGACAACTTTCTTGGAAGGGCTACCCCCGGCTGCTGCGCCAAAGACTAGAAAAGCAATAAACCCGGTGACGCAAACTTTGCTCAGTAGGTCTTTTAGCGGGCCGTATCCACCGGTTTTTCGGGACTTATTAAACGCATAGATAACGTTTGCCCCAATAAGGATCGCGACAATAGAGGATGCTCCCGCAGCTCCGTTGAACATTGCTTTGCCGATATTAGCGAGTACTCCGTCAATCTTGCTGCCGATAGTCCCGTACACGTCTACCGAAGAAGACAGGTTAACGGTGGTGGCAGTAAAAGACCAGAGCGCATCCCCGAACTGCATGATCGAGCGAGCCATAGTTGATAAGCCGGAAGACTCCGCGTCTCCCCTATCCCACGCGTCCGATGAATACCGGCTGTGGTAGTTACCAGTCAGCCCGTTCCAGCGCAACACTGGAAGATAAGTGTTGGCCATCTCAATATCTTTTTTGCCGCCCTCCGGGTCCCCCTTAATCCGGTTATCTAGCGAGTTATCAGTCGATACAACTGTCTGCTGGCTAGCATCTACCGGCGCGGCCTGGGCAACGGGAGCAGAGATATTAATAGCAAAAAGGATCGCGAAAGCCACCAGTAAGGCTCTAAGCACCCTTAAATGTTTAACGTTCTGCATCTTTATCAACCCTTGTTGCCCCGTTAACCAGCCAAAAAACGTCGGCTTTATTTACTGAGATTTCCTTGCCGCAAAGCTGGACTGTGCCATCCCCACTTTTGATTGAATCCAGCAAGGTTTTATAGGTGCGCTGCTTTAGCCCCTTGGTGGAGCGCCGCTCATATAGCACCACTAACCCCACCTCAAAAACGGCAACTAAAGCCAAGCTCCAAGTACCAAAAAAGGGAATAAGCATGGAGGCAAATAGCACCGAAGGCAAAAAAGCTATAATCGCAACGTAAGCGTATCTAGCCGATACCTCGAACGTTGCGATAATAACTGTGCGGTCTTTACCCGCTTCTTTACCGGTAAGGTCGGTTAAAGAAAATACCTTCGGTATGCCATCTGCCTCAGCCACGAGTGAACTACCCCAATACCAAAGACATTGGGGCTTCTTGCTTCATCCAAACATCGCCTGTTTTCCCAATGAACGTATAGTCCATTGGTGATACTGGCATTAAATGCTTGTCCGCAAGAGCACTGCTATGTTCCGTAGCAGGGACGTTTATAGACCGCCCGAGTCTTTCCATTGGAATTACCTCCCGAATATAATTGCGAATTTTTTACTTGCATTACCTATATAGGTGCGCGGGGTGAGTAGAGGAAAAGTAAGACCTCCACGATTAGCTACCGAAAACCGTCCCGCCAATATTGATAAAGGCGTTAATGATGGAGTCAATCATTCCTAGAAGTAACGGCAATAGTGCGCCAGGGGCAACTAAAATGCCGCCCACGATAGCCGATAAGACTACGGCTTTAGACCCGCCCTTACCGCCGCCTCCAGCTCCTCCTCTGCGCCTTTGCCAAAAATAGGTAATAATTGAAATAGCTAGGATAATCGCCCCAATCCAGGCAGCAACTTTGAAGAATGCTTGTAGGTCTCCCCCCTGGAAAAGATCTATTAGTTCTTCAAACTTGCCTTTTAAGTCAACTTTGTCTCCACCTGCAAATGGAATAAGCGTCATTTTTCCCCCTTAGATTACGTACCGAACGCTTCACTATAGGTAATGCGTCCGTTAGGTCCTGTTAGATCCAGGCTTCATCGAACCCAGAAGACATTGCCTCTTGCTCTCGCTGATAGGAGGCTACTTTCATGGACCTTCTGGAAGTTTTCTCCAGCTTGTCTAGCGAGATATATCCACCTTGTTTTTGAGCGCCAGATAAGGCTTTAGCTAAAGTACCTTCTGGAAGCGCTGCCCGGTCAATGAGCGCACCCATAAGATCGGTAGCGTATTTTCCGCCCCCGGTTTCTTTAAGCATAAAAAGCGTATGTTCGGCTTGGCGCGGGGTACACCCAGGGCAAAAGGACAAAATCGCGGCGGCCTTGACCGAGTTTTTACCTTCCGAAATATCTTGCCAGCCCTTGATTACCGCCGAGTTGGTGTCTAGCTCAGCTTTTAGAACTTTGGCCCGGCGAGAATCAATAGTGCCTTCCTTGGGGCTAACTACTTTGCCAGACATATCCATAGATTCAGCCAGCACTTCCCAAGCAAGCAGCGAGCGTTGCTTAGCGGTTAGTTTCTTTAGATCCATCCCGACTTCGCTAATGTAATCGCGGGCCGGGCTATCTTCGCTAGAATCTGCCAGGTTTTCAAGGTCAGCTTCGTCGTTTTCAGTTAGTCCCCAAAGCGATTTTTTAACGATCCTAGAAGTTGGCCGCTTAGAAGGGTCTTGAGATGCACAATATTCTTTAGCAAAATCTACTAGTTCCGCGCCCCTTAACCCTTCATTGTGTTTATCGGCTAAGGCTTTAAGGTAAGAAAAAGTTCTTCCATCCACGGACTTGAACTCATCTAGCGAGATATTAAAGCGCAGCAACAGCGAATACTTGGACTCATCCATTCTGACCACCGATTTGGCAAGCGCTAGGGTGGGCAGTCCTGCTTTGGCACCTTTTCCGCCAGCTTGGTAGCTTTTTGCGTGCTCTAGCATCTCGATTACTACTTCTCCGGCAACATCGATCCCTGCTCCATCTAAGTCCCCCAGCTTGGCTTCGCGTTGCAGCTTCTTATACAAAGCCCCCCATTGGGCCTCTAAAGCCGGGTCTAGGACAGCGGAGCGGGATGGACAGCGGCCCTCGTCCACTTCCTTGTGGTAGGCGGGGGTGCGCAGTTGTTCGCGAGACTCAATCAGCTCTAGGGCTACTTTTTGCGCATCAGTTTCAATAGGGAGGTACCCTCTAGTCGCTGGGTTTAAAAGTTCGTCATAGGCTCGCTGAATATCTTTAGCGAACGGGTCAGTTAGGGATAGTTTTGAGTGAGCATAAATCTTGGGGGCAAATCGACCTCCTACAGACTCCATACCAAGTTTTGCTCCTTTAGGGTGACGGTTAGCCATGTTTTTCCTTTCAACTAGGGCTTTTTGCTGTCCCCTTAAGGAAACCGGCAAGGTCAAGCCCAAAGATTAAAAGTGGGGGCAAGGATCGGCTTTTTCGGAGATTGCGGTGCAGCAAAGCAAAATATGGGAATATTTGCAAGGATTTTCCACCTGTGATTTTTAGGCTGAAAAGTGTCCCTTATGTGCTGGTAAAAGCGTTTTAATGCCTGCGTGGGAACGGTAATTTTGGGGCAATTTTTGCTCGCCTCCAAAACTAGGCAAAAAGTATCCCTTATGTGCAGGTAGGGCGGTGTTTGGGTTATTTTGGGTGGTGCAGATCACGCAGGTCTGCGCGCCACAAGGACTGATTTTCGACTATTCCACAAGCAATTTTGAAGGCCAAAACCGTCCCTTATTCGCTGGTCAGGCCAGGTTTGAATTTTTGGGAAAATCGCTATTTTCAGGCAGTTTTTGCGGGCGTATTTTTTGGGGCGAAAAGTGTCCCTTATCCGCAGGTCGGGTAGCGTTTGTCATTTTGGAAGTGACGCAAGTCACGGAGTGCTCAGTCTTCCCAAATAGAGCCCTGTTTACCAGCCTTATACAGGTCAATATCGGCCTTGTTTGTCGAAGCAGCAGCCAAGAATTTATCGGGCAATCTGACCTGGGCCGGAATGGCCTGGTCGTACTTGGCATTCCTAATAGATAGGATTCTTGCTTCAACGTGATTGCCTAGCCCGAAGGCAGGTCTTACATCTACTCCACAAGCGTTACGGCAAAAGATTCTACCGTGGTTCCCGAGTGTCCCTCGGTACCTTGTAAAACTCTTATTCCTTCCGCAAGGATATTTTTAGCGGCGTTAATATCGCGATCATGTCTAGCCCCGCAGTTCTTGCATTGCCATTTACGCACGTCCAAAGTCATAGATGCGTCTTTTTCTCCGCACTCGTGGCAAGTTTTAGAGGATGCAAACCACTTATCCACCTGGACAAAAGTCTTGCCTTTGCTCCTGGCCTTATATTCCAGGAAATTTAAAATGGTGGCGAAACTTTGGGCTGCGATGCTTTTTGCGAGGTAATGATTCTTCATCATTCCATCCACGGAAAGGGTTTCGGCGCATACAACTTGGTTCTCGCTGACAATCTTTGCCGTAACCTTGTGCAGATGGTCTTTCCTCTTACTCGCTATTTTCTCGTAAACCCGCGCGACTTTGATTTTTTGCTTTGCTCGGTTATTCGATCCTTTCTTCTTCCTCGATAGTTTCCGTTGTTCTCTCGCAAGTTTCTTGTCTAGTTTTTTACTGCCTTCTAAGCTACCGATCTTTTGGCCATCGGAAGTAGTAACCAAGGTGGTAACACCTAAGTCAATGCCAATAGCTTTACCAGTAGATTCCTTTGGCTGCTGCGGAATATCGGTGCAGGTAAATACGATGAAGTATTTACCGCTTGGTACTTGTTTAATCGTGGCCGAAGTTATCCTGCCTTGGATAGGTCTACTGATTCGGGCTTTAACTAGCCCAATCTTGGGTATCCAAACATGGGAATCATCGACGATTTTTGCCTTGCTAGTGCGATAAGTTTTCCGAGACTTCTTTTTCTTAAAACTGGGGAAACCTACGCCTTGGTTTCTTCTCTCAAAATAGTTCTGAAACGCCTTACCCAGATCAAACAATGCTTGCTGCAAAGCAACCGAATCGGATTCAGCCAGCCAAGAGTTCCCCTCTTGCTCCTTTAATCCTGGAAGCATCTTAATACAATCGAAAGGACGAAGTTGTTTACCTGTCCTCTCATAAAAGTCGATACATGTTCGTAGAAAAAGGTTGTAAACCCATCTTACGCAGCCGAAATTGCGAGCCAACAACACCGTCTGCTGCTGGCTCGGGTAAATCCGGTATTCGTATCCTCTTTCCACATACCCCTTGTAGGGCGCGGACTAATCCTCCCAAATAGAACCCTGTTTACCAGCTTTATACAGGTCTATATCGGCCTTGTTGGTCGATGCTGCCGCCAGGAATTTATCAGGCAATCTGACCTCAACCGGGATCGCTTGATCATACATGTCAGAGAAGATAAATACCGATCCGCGCTCGACCTGCCTGGTAGGTCTACCATTCTTATCGAGCCTCATTAGGTGCCGCATCGACTCCCAGTTGTTTTGATCCCCGGCAGTGCCTTTAATGGTGCCCGGCGCGATAATCCGCCCGATCCGCTCACCTGTAGGCTCTAAGTGTGAAAGCACGCAAGCTGCAACCGCCTCCTTTTCAGCCTTCATCGGGCCAATAAACCCGGAAGTTAGGAACTCTTCGAGGTCTGCTTCTTGCGCGTCCGACACCTTTTGGGTAAGCAAGCCTACGGCTACGCGCTGAGAGCGAGCAAGGCGGCCAAGCTGGTCAATCTCGGAGGCAGTAGACCCTAAGAAAATCCAAGCCTCGTCCAACATCACCAGACCGTCCCGGTTCATAAGCGCACTAGAACAACCCTTTACCAGCATCCGAATGAGGTTAATAGCAACCCGCTGCGTTTGCGTTTCTGCCTCCGAGCCAGGATCAGGAAGAGGAAGAGACATGTTACCAACCTCAATTAAGGTAAGCCCGTCTCCAGCGCTAAGCACTTCCCCGCTATCACTTAACCCGCACATAGCCCTAAACAAAGAAGAAGATTTAGCCAGGCCAACAACCCTGTCAACCATATCCCGGTATTGGTCTTCTACGATACCGTCTCTAAGTGCGCGCACTAGGCAAGTCCCGATAGAGCGATGCCCTTTACGGTGGCCATAAGACAGGGCCATTTGCAGCGGAGTTTCATAGGAAGATAGGTGCGGGCCCCAAGGGTTAACGCTAGCAAGCATGGAGGAGGCAAGCTCTAAGCCAAAGCCTTCTTCACTAAAACGCATCGGGTCAAGAATCCCGTCAATACCTACCAAGTCGGAGAGGTTAGCTACCGTGCCTCCCGCCGCGAGCACCGAAGCCGCGAGGGATGATTTAGCTTTCGGGTTAACAAAAATCGTAGGCCGCTGCCAAGAATACTGGTGAGCCAGCCACAAACCCAGCATGGTTTTACCAGACCCGGACTCACCATAAATACCGAAAATCGGGGGCGCATCTTGGTCCATAGCGCTCCTTGGGTCAAAATAAGCTGGCAGGCTATCAGCCTCCGTCATACCCACAAGACACCCTTTGTCAGTGTTGTCCCCTACCCGAGATAGACTTACGCACCCAGAATGAGCCATTAAAGTTAGCGGCATTTCCAGCTGGATCGGGTTAGCCCTAACCGGGGAAGTAAGCCAACATTCCTTTAAGGCCAGCATCTGCCGAGAAGTCATCTCCACGGTGGACATGGCAGAAAAATTTGAGCCAATTTCTTCTACTGCCCCGTAGGATTCTGGCATTGCAAACGTAATGCGCGCTTCAATAATCGTGGGCGGAGGATTATTACCCCGGTAAAGGGTCCGCAGGTAAGACAGGGTTTGTTCTTTTTCTTCTAGCTCAATCTTGTCTAGCTTATTTTCCTTATAACGCTCGTTAATATCCGCAATATAGTTTTTCCGCTGCCTATCCAGCTCTTTAGCGGTGATCGTTCCAGGTTCCACTTTTGCCCTAAGTGACACACACATGGCTCCCGAATCAATCAGGTGCGCCCACCAACCAGCCTCTTCATCTATAGCGTCTGCCCAGTCGATATTAATATCTTCTACCGCTCCAAAACGGATCGCATGGTGCCCGTCAATGACTGGCCACTTAGCAGGATCAACACCCCGGTAATAAAGGTCCTGGCCAGCACGCGCCGCACCGGCAGAAGAAAACACATGAAGACGGTCAGGCTCGCTCATGATCGGGGTAGCCGCATTTTGCCCGCTATTCCACCAATTGTCGGCATACTCAAGCTGGCTTCTAAGCGCCATTTGCAAGCCCGCCCTAGTCATAGCGGCACTTACCCGCTCAAAATCAGCATCAAAGTCACGAAGCGGGGCCCCTTCCGGGGTAACAAATTGTTCCATAACTGAGGCAATCGCATCTTTAAAACCACTAGCCGCTAGCTTTGGCACCAGGCGCACCCCCAGCAAAGTAAAGCGCTCTGAAACAGTCTTGTCCCCATAAAGGGCACTTAACCTGTTGAAACTAGGATGCTTTTCAGGCGGGGAATAATACCGGCGAAGCGAAATCTCCAGCAGGTGAATATCCCGGTAGTCTGCTTTCGACATTTTTCGGTTTTGAATCCCGCCAGTTTTGGTAAGTCCGGATAGGTTTTCTACCGCCCGATATAAAGGTTCTGCCGTGCGAAGACGCAGCGCTAAGGTTTTAGCTTCTACCGTTGGCCCCATAGGGACAGCAAAATATGCCCACACCGAGCCATCAATGCCGCGAATGCGCCCATCGGAATAGGTTTCAATCTTCGCAGTCGGAATCGGTGGCCGGTCCGGCATGGCGGTAATCTCCCGCCAAGCAAGATCAGCAGCTTTCTTTGGGTTAGCAGGTCCTCTATTCCTCCTCATCTATAGTTTCCACCCGCTCCCCTTTTTCGTTAATCTCTTTACCAAGCTGGTCATAGTACTTCGGTTTCTTTTCCTCCTCGATCTTGTCCGGGGTGGCCTCCGTGTCATCAATGCCTTCCTCCCCGTTTTGATACTTGGTCAAAATCGGGCCAGTGCCAGCCCCTCCCCAAGCCACAATCACCGGAGAAGCAGTATTAGCCCGATCTGCCAGCAGATCCATCTCGAAAGTCGGCAGGTTCACCGAGCGAGTAGTGTCCATGCCTTCCCAAATGACCGCCAGGCTCACCCTTACGATTACGCGAGAGGGAATCACCCGGTTACCGTCCTTATCACGCGAGGAATATCCTCTAGCAGGGGCAACTTCGCCCATATCGACTTTCTTTAGAGTTTGAACTTTTGCTAATGGAATATAGACACGCCCAGCCTTACCATCCCCGGTCACCTGCTTTAAGGCTCCAGGATCCCCGGAAGTAAAAGCTACCGCCCAGGCCTTAACTGCCGCTTCTAAGCCTTGCGGGGCGTTAATCGGGGTCATGCCCGGCCAAGTCTTAAGCGCAGCCGAGCCTCCCATTGGTCGCTGCGGAGTGAGAGAGGGCTCCCCGTTAGCTTTAACCGATCCAGAAGAGCCAATCACCGGGACAGTAGCGGTGTAAAGGTTCCCTGCCGGGTCAGCAATAGTCATAAAGTGCAGATAGTTCTTTTGGCTGGCAATATCTTCTCGCTCGCGCTTAGTAGAGCCCCCAGTTAAGGGTTTTATCAGCTCGTAGCGGTCCCAAGAGATAAACCTGGCACCTGGAAGCGGAGGAACATCGCTATTTAGCCATTTTTGAACTTTCGAGATGGCAACGCTTCGTCCTTGCACTTCAGCAGTTAAAGATACTTCCTGCTCGGGTTTACTAGTGACCTTGGCAATCTCGGCAGGAAGGCCGGCAAGTAACGTCACCACTACAAGGAGCAAAGGCAAAAAACCGTAAGCCGCTACCTGCACATACTTACGCAAGAAAAATGCCTTACGAATATTGGGGGGCTGATACACCCCCGTAGTGGGCCGCTCATAAGATATACCTGAGCGCCAACCTGTTTTACGTTTGCCTTTTGCTCTCTTCCCCACCGTCTATTCTTTCTCGTTTGGTTCTGGTTCTTCGATAGGCCCTAGTTCTTCTTCGAGCTCTGCAAGCTCTGGTTCAGACGCTTCGTTGCCCCCTACGAGCTCTGGTTCTGGTTTAACCTCCGCAAGCTCCGGCTCTTCGCCCGAATGTTCCACGGGCAAAATGCTCTCGCCAGTTTCCGACACTTCATCAACCTTTGCCGTTTCCAAGGCTTCCAATTGCCTTTTCGCGTGGAGGGCAACTATTGCGTCTCTATCGAAAACCAGACTGCGCAAAGTTTCCTCATCTAAGCAGCCCTCCCTAACCAGGGCGCGCCGAATCTTCCCGTCCGGATGCGTGGCTAAAGCCTTAGTACACTTCTCGCATCTAACTCCCTTTGTAGGGCGAAAACAGGCTCGCCAATATTTTCGGTCGGGAGGAAACGGCACGTCCTCGCTAGGGTTAATAGGCCGCCAGGAACGACAAAACATGGTTTAGAACAGCTCCTTGGCTGCTTTCACCGCGTCAATCTGATCCGCCCACAGTTCCTTGACCTGGTTCGCGGTCTTAAGCACTGCTTGCGGGGTGGACCCGCCCGATACTTTCTGGTCGAAATGCTCAAGGATAGTTTTCAGAATCTTGGTTTCTTCTTCACTTGCCCCCAGAAGTTGCATAAGACGGTTAGTCTCGTTCTCTTCGCCCCAAATATCAACCAACAGGTCAAGGGCTGACGCGTCTCTTGCGCTAGTTTTAGCCACGGCCACAGCTACGCGGGGCACGTCATCTTCTTTCACCCCCAGTACGGCTCTAACAACCCCGCGAGCGTCCTCGTTTAGAGCCAGATAATCGCTAGCGGCCTTAGCACCGGCCCGGCGAGCATTATCTAGGGCCGCCTTTGAGTAGGTTTTTTCTTTCGGCTTAGACTTCGCCTTCGGTTTCGGCTCGGGCTCAGGTGCCGCTACTTCCGGCTCGGGGGTTACTTCCGGTACGGTTTCTTCCGGTTCACCCTGCTGGTCAAAAAAGTTAGTTGGAAAATCCATTTATTGTCCTCCGTGTCGTTGGATTTGTTCGCTTCCAAAAATGGCTATGCGTCAAGCCCGCCAACAATAGAAAATATGAGCAAGGTAAGTGGAAAGGCCGCAGCGGCTAGAGAAAAAGCTAGGCAAAAAGATGGCAAGTTCGGGGTACAACCAAAACTGGAAGCCGGAATCAAGCTAGAAGATTTATCCGACAAAGATTTGGATAGCTATACCCGGTCCATGAAACGCTGGGCAGACGGGCAAATGGCCTTCAAGGAAATCCTAGAGAGTGAACTCACCCGCCCGGTACACAAAGATATGCCAAGGGACGAACTAGCAGCGGCGCTAAAAGAAGAAATCGAAACTACTGCACGCTTTGACGGCTTTCTAAACGCCAACCCGGATATGGAAAAAGTATCTAACCGGGAAGAAATGGTGCAGCTTGCCAGGGCGTACGAACAGGCAGGCACGGATGCTGCCCAGTCAATATACCTATATCAAAGCGCATCTGACCCCTTACGAAAACAACTTGCCGAGTCGCAAGCAGAAGTTGCCCGTCTAAATGAACATATCGCTAGGTATGAAAAAGGCGAGCGCGGCGGACGGCGCATCGAGCGAAGGGGGCGGCCCCGGTTTGGCGGCGGATACGGCGGCAGGCGTAAAGGTATGGGAGCAAGAAGCGCCTTCTGGTCTGCCTACGGCGTTGTGCGCACAACCATGTGGATACAAAGACTTGTGTCTCGTCTTTTCCGGCGCTGAAGTACGCGCCCTACATAGTAAGTGCGGCAAGGGACACCGAGGCACGCGCGCTGTCTTGGGGCACCAAAAGCTAAGCGGTTGCCGCAGGCAGTCTCCTTTCCTGCCGAACAGAGGCCGCTGGGCTGTGCGCGCACCGCCGCAAGGCGGGGGTTGTCCCCCGCTTTGCGGCATTTTACTTTCCG
This sequence comes from Varibaculum cambriense, assembly GCF_002848005.1. Lineage (GTDB taxonomy): Bacteria > Actinomycetota > Actinomycetes > Actinomycetales > Actinomycetaceae > Varibaculum > Varibaculum cambriense_B. The sequence continues at coordinate 40,902 of NZ_PKHX01000008.1, forward strand.
CGCCCTACAGGGGATGTGTGAGAAAGAAAAGTTTAGCTGAGACAAACCCGGAACTAGCCGCGCAAATACACCCGGACTCAGATGTTAAAGCTGACGAGGTAACGGCGGGGAATAATAAAGAGAGATTACTTTGGCTTTGTAAGCGCGGGCATAGCTGGCGAACTACCGCCGAAAAACGGTCACGAGGGAGTGGCTGTCCGTATTGCGCCGGACGAGTAGCTACAACTGGGATAAACGATCTAGCTACTGTAAACCCAGAGCTTGCAGCACAAGTGCATCCGGATTCCGATATAAAAGCAGACGAGATTATGCCGAATTCCGGCAAAAGCCCACTTTGGTTGTGCAAATTTGGACACTCATGGAGAGATACCCCTGCCCACCGTTCCGCAGGAAGAAACTGTCCTTATTGCTCAAACCACAGGGTATTACCAGGTTTCAATGACTTAGCGACCACAAATCCTGGCCTGGCAGCACAGATTCACCCGGATTCAAAAATAAAAGCAGACGAAATCACGGAAAAGAATAGTCATAAGAAATTATTGTGGCTTTGCAAGCGCGGGCATAGCTGGCTAACTACCCCCAGCCACAGGCTAGAAGGTGATGGCTGTCCATATTGCTCCGGAAGAAAACCCATAGTTGGCGAAACTGATCTAGCAACCACTAATCCAGAACTTGCGAGTCAGATACATCCAGATTCTCCTATTAAAGCGCACGAAGTAATGAAAGGGAGCAAAGCAAAATTGTTATGGGAGTGTCCGTTGGGACATTCTTGGAAAGCCACAGTGGCGAGCAGGGATCAAGGGCGAAACTGTCCGTATTGCGCTGGTAAAAAAGTTCTAAAAGGATTCAATGACCTGGCTACAACCCATCCGAAGCTAGCAAGCGAAATATCGCCGTCCTCACCGGTACAACCAGACGAAGTAACCGCAGGGAGTAATAAAAAAGCCATCTGGAAATGCGAAAGCGGTCACCAGTGGGTGTGCGGGATATATAGACGGACTAGCGGGTCGGGGTGTCCAGAGTGTGCTGGCTCGCAAGCAGAAAGAGATTTAGCCGAACTGGTTAAATCGCTACTTCCAAGAAACATAGAAATCTTGCGCAATGATCGCAAAGTTATAAAGCCCTATGAACTAGATGTTCTTATTCCCGACTTAAATTTAGCTTTCGAGTTTAACGGCACTTATTGGCACTCAGATGAAGTGGTAAGGTCTAACAAGCCATCCTTCCCAAACTCTAAAGCCTTCGATAAATTCAAGAAAACCGAATGCGCAAAACAAGGTATCAATCTGTTCTTCGTGCGAGAAAAGCCCTGGACTGAAAACCACGATAGGGAAGTAAAGAGAGTGGAAAAGATAGTGGCAGCCGCGTTGAAGAAAGCCGCATAACCCCGCGCCCTACAAGAAACACATGAACGAAAAATGGGAGCTGGAATCAGCAATTACGAACTTACGGAAAGCCGAACAGAAAATGCAGGCACTAAAGACAAGCGGCAGTGAGCAATACGCTCAGGTGTATGCCGACTGCCTATCGCTGTGCAGTAAGATTACCCGCGCGCTGAAAATTTGCGAAGAAAAACTTGAGCAGATGGGATAACGAAACGTTACCCCATCCAGATGGGGGTCGCGTTTTACTACCCCCTTATAGGGGGGTTCCGTTTCGTTACCCCCTTTTTCAAGCGAACGGGTCGTAAGTTCCCCTGCCGCGAGAGTCCACAGGGTCATCGCCAAATGGATCGGGTTCAAAGACGAGTTCTTGCTCGGCTACGCCTGCGCTAGAGTCAAGGACTCTATCTTGCTCCGTTACACCTGCGCTAGAGTCAAGGACTCTATCTTGCTCCGTTACACCTGCGCTACTACCGAAGTCAGTATGAGCTTCGCTACTATCGGGGACAGCATCTTGCTCAGCATGGCTTGCGCTACTGCCGGGATCGGGTTCGCTACTTTCCGGTGGTGTCTCATTGCCTAATGGCCCTGATACGAGGGTGGGTTCGTTTTGGGCTGGCTCAACCTCCGGCTCGGACTCTTCAACTTCTAAATCGCCCTCTGAGAAAAGGTCGGCAAAACTATCTAAGTATGTTTCGGCCGTTTCATCTTCCTGTTCATTAGCAGTTTCGGTTACTTCGTCCTCGTCAACCAATGCCCCAAAATCCACTGAAGAAAAGTCGATAACCCCTAAGTCCTCACCTTCCGAGCCGATAATATCCCCCTCAAAAACGGGGGAAGAACTTTTCAACTTAGCGGAAAAGTCAATTTTTTCTGCCTCAGTTATGCCTCGCGAGTAAAGCATTGCAGGAATAGTTTCAGACGGCGGGTGATCGTACCAAGTCTGGAACAGCACCCCACTACCACTCATCGGCTCAAAAACACCGCGTCCTTTGGGCGGATCATCCCCTGCATTAGGCGCGCTAGACGGATCGCGTAAGGCTTGAGCTAAATCAGTGTAGGTTGCTTTGCCAAGATAAACCCTGGCCATGTTGGTGCGCAATACAGTCCCGGAGGGGATCGAGTCGAGCACGCGGGCGTTGATTTTCTGGCCCGCGACGCACAAATGCACCGCGCTAGAGCGGGCTTCCGCCGTGATCCTGGAAGCAATCGTTCCGATCTTTAGTGAAGCATCCCGCCTTGCCCGAGCTTCTTCCCAATCCCGAATAACCTCTGGACTTTCCCCTACCGGTTTAGGTGGCAGCTTATCGGGCATCACCAGGGACGTGAACTCATCAATAAACACCAAAAAATGCGGGGGGCGTACCTCATCTGGCAAGTCATCTATAGTTTGCGCCCCGTACTTAGCGTTAAGGTCAACCCTACGCCGAACTTCATCATAGATAGTTTCCATTAAGGCACTGGCTTCTAAGTGGTTGGTTGCCATGCCCGCCATGAAGGGCAGTAGCATCTTAAAATCAGCGCCGCGTTTTTGAGTATCAATCAGGCACACCTGTACGCCCTTAGCAAGTGCTGAAGTCAAGATATAGTCAGCGGTAATACTTTTACCACTACCAGTGCCACCAGCAACCATAAGGTGTGGGTCGGTTTTCATATCCCAATATCCGCTCGTGCCATCGATCAGGTCACAAAATGGAATCTGGAGCGGCTCAGTATCATCTAGCACTTCCCATTTAGGTGGGGCAGGGAACGGCACCGGGTCTTCCGGGCTAACCAGCAAAGCAAAATGGGTAGGGTCTTTAGTATCCCCTAGAGTTAAAAATGCGTTCGAGGTAGCCGCCATTAAAGCTGGAAGTTTCTCCTTAACCCTAGCCGTAGTGATCCCTGGCGGGGTTTTGAACTCAATTCGCTCAATCTTGGGGTTAGACGGCAAAAACTTTGCTTCCACCACTTCGGGTACTACCCCGGAAGTGCCAGCAACCCTAACGGACGAAAAAGCGTTTTGCCATGCAAGGTTCGCCAGTAAGTCTAAGGGCGCGCTAGGTTTAAGTTTTACGCCGGTATCGCGGTAATGCACTCCGGTAACAATCGTGACCTCACCGGCATGGGAGCCTGGACCTATCCAAAATACGCCCGAGCCACAAAGCGCACTGGCTACCTTGTCGGCCTTGTCTCTAAGCATGGGGCCAGTAACGCCTCCTGCGAGTCTTACCCGAAGCTGCCACAAAGATTTTCTAGAGGCAGGCAAGGTTAGGCATTTAGACTCCATTAGGTCTGGGCGCGGGAACTTAACCTTATCGAAGGCAGTATCTAACTGGTGCTTGATAATCCATCCGGGGCTAGTTCTACCGTCTTCTTTTACCTGTTCGGGGCTTAGCGGCATAGGACCGTCGCAGTAGCGCACGGTGAAAGCTAAGGGGTGCCTCGCTCCCCTCATGTAGTAGGGCACGGCGCTAACAAATCCCGCCCCTTTCAAAGTGGTAGAAAGCTGTTTTTCTAGGCTAGCGGTTAGAATCTGGTCCATCTCTACGCCTTGGCGGGTAAGGAAGGATTCGCTCAAGATTTCGTTGCCGCCGTATTCCGCGCTGGTTCTTACCGCCCATTGCAGGCGGGGACGGTTAGTATCCGATATGCCATTGATCGTGATCTGTGCATAGTGGCTCGCCCATTCCGCCCCTACCTCAATAGAGTTAACTACTTCATCGAAGGCTTCCCCGGCATCTGGGCTAACGTTCGCCAAAATCTGCCCCAAGGGAGAATCGGCAGACAAATGCTCCATAGAGCTATCCCCGTAAACCACCATCCCCTCAAGGGCAGTCAAAGAAGTGTTCCCTGGATCGTAAATACCCGCAATCTGATCACTGATTAACTCCAAGGAGCTAGAAGGGGTACCTAGAAAGATCGACGGGAAAGAAGGCGGAGCACTTACCGGTTTTTTGATACGCAAAATGTTAGGAATCTTTTTCGGCTGCTTTTCTACTTCGGTGCAAAGACTAATCTCGGTTAGATATAGCGGGATCGTAGGGTCGCCATATTCTTTTTGAGCCTGGTTTAAGTCCATCTCGATTAGTATTTTGGCTTGTAGTTCGTCGGCAGTCTTAGAGACTTCGGCTCCTTGTTTTTTCTCGCAAACCAAAAATAGGTTCGGGTCTACTACCCCGTCCTCACTTTTGAGTAACACTTGGGTGTCCTGTCCGCTTCCGGTGCCGATAGCAAGTTTGTTTCCAAGCGCGCTAACGGCATTTTCTGAACTTTGCGAATGCACTAGCCCGGCCCTAAAAGTCATGACCTTAACCATGTCTAGGTCATCTATGTCCTCTAAGACTGGCAGGCCCTCGGTTTTGGAAGTAATAGCCCCGAAAACCTTATCCCACCTATCTCGCTCGCTTTTAATAACAGGCGCGTCTTTATCGCCTAACGCGGCAGACAAATATAGCCCGGCTACCCCGAGAGCAAATCCTGCTAGATGGACAGGCGAAAAACGCACGTATTCAAACCAGGGGGGAATCGTTCGAGCGGCAAAGAAAGCAGCTAGGAAAGTCACGGCAAAAATAGCTAGCGCGATGAGAACTTGGTATCCATAGACCTTGGTTATTTTTTGCCTCTCGCGCCGCCTGAGCGGATCAAAGGTGTAGTCGCGGGTCGTACCGATAGCAAGCACCATCCAAGCAATACCTGCCCCATTAAGCAAACTGAAAGCAGGCTTTGGAGTGACCACCCCAAGGCTAAATAGTCCAAAACCGAGAGCAGCAAGGGGAAGCGGAGAAAGTAGCACATTTAGGTTCAGCGGCAATGCTACTGGAAGTACGGCCTTTTTGTAGGCCGCAAAGGAAGGGTCGAGGTCTTGCTGCCTTCGGCTACGGCCTTGAGACTGGACTGGCGGGTTAGACGCTATCTCGCAATAGATAGCGGGCAAAAACGCGAGGATAACCCCGCCAGGGTATCCAAAGTAGATCGCAAACAGCGCGGCAACAAAACCGGCAGGAATAAACAGAATCTGGTCCATCAGTAATCGAATAGCCTATTGATCGTGCTGAAGATGGCGGGCTCGGGAGGGGTAAGGTTCATTCTGGAAATCTTCTTAGCGAGAAACCCGTCCAGGTTATAAGCCTTCGCCCCTTTAGGACGGTACAGCCCGACTTTTGCTTTGCCGCCTTTGCCGAGCACGATAACCGCTGGGGTCAAAATCTTTGCCCCTACCGGCTCTAGGAACTTTTTCAGGTCATAGGTAAGCATCTCGTAGGTTTTCTTGTCCGCGTGAGACACCGAAGCAAAGCCTCTAAAAGTGTGAGAGAAAATGGTGTAATAAAATCCTTGCTTCCACACTTTCGTATCAAGCAATAGAACTTTTCTTCCACTCACTATTAAGTGGTCGATATTGGCGCGCCTGCCTGGCACCGCTAAATCATGAAACAGGGCCGCAGAGGTAGGCGAGGAAAAATATGGCGCTAGAGCCTTCGCTACTTTTCTTTCTCCTGCAGCCCCGATTTTGGACACCGCGTCATTTTTGGCCCACGCACCGCCTTGGGATGCGCTAGCCCCGCCCGTCCCATAGATACTCACCGGATCGCCCCCACAATGAGAGGAACGACGATCTGGAATATGACCCCGAGGCCAATAAGCGCGGTTATAGCTACGGCGAGAAACTTGCCCCAGCCGTCTTTGAGGAAAGAGTTAACTTCCCGAGATTGGTCGGCTATGTCTTCAGCGAACTTGTCTCTTAGGCTTCCCATGATTCCTCCTTGGTTTTTCGCCTTTCACAGTTGGCAATGCGTCAATGCCTGTATGGGGCGCGAAGGAAGTTTGGAAACTTAGTTTTTGGAGGTCATTTTCGATGGTTCTGAGAGCGAAAGTGCCAATTTTTTAAGTGAAGTGGCGCTTCTAGGGTTTCAAAAGTGCCAAAAGTGCCAGTCGGGGTGCCAAAAGTGCCAATTTGGGATGTGGCCACAAACCTATGATTACCAGTGTAAACGCTTTCAAAAGTGCCAGAAGTGCCAAAAGTGCCACTTTTGGGAGGTACTCTCCTATATACATAGTTATTGTCTTTGTTTCTTATCCCCGTGTGGACCTAGAAAATCGCCAAAAATAGATATTTGAGGCGCGAAATCCTTCCGGGAGGGTTCAAAAGTGCCAATTTTCTATACGAAGTGGCACTTTTAAGGGTTCAAAAGTGCCAAAAGTGCCAGTCGGTACTCCAAAAGTGCCACTTTGAACTTTTGCTTCAAACCTATGATTACCAGCATAAACGCTTGTAAAAGTGCCAAAAGTGCCAAAAGTGCCACTTTTTACAGGCATACTCCTATACTCACAGAATTATTTATTTTCATTCCGATCCATACCAAAATTCTCTCTCACCCACGAATTGCAGTAAATATAAAGTAAAATATAGGTATAGTCTATATATATAATATATAAATTTAATTTTCTTGACGAATTATATTATCTAAGGGCAGTTTCTCCTGTTTTGGCACTTATATTTCTGTATATAGGAGAGTACCTCCCCAAAGTGGCACTTTTGGCACTTCTGGCACTTTTGATTACATTACCCCAGGTCAACCCCATTTTAACGAAAATTCCAAAGTGGCACTTTTGGCACTCCAAGTGGCACTTTTGGCACTTTTAGTGGCACTTTTAAGATCCAAAGTGGCACTTTTGAAGAAAATCAGACCCAAAAACGAGAAAATTTGGCTTCCGACGAAGAAGTTTCGATCCCAAAACTTACTTGCACAGAACTTTAGCTACTTTGCCTAGGCTTTGCTTTAGAGAGCATTTTTGCCACTTTCAAAAAAGTGGATTTCCGCCCGAATACGAACCAAATTCCGCTCGCGCCCTACATAGGGAGTGCGCAAACGCATAGCCGATATTGGGAACACTAAACCAACAAAAGGAGACAGATATGTCAACGCCCTATATTTCCGCAATCGTAAAAGTACCCTTCGCCCTGCCCGAAACAGAAGTAGGACAGATCATTGGGGCCGATGATTTCCCCGGATTCATCGACAAGATCAACCCCGGATACGCGGGCCTAAAAGAAGACGGAGAAAGACTGCTCTCACGCATGATTTCAATGGCCGCTATCGTGGCACGTTTTCAAAGCGTACTAATCATGACTTCCGGAATCGAAGACGAACTGCCCGAATGGTTTTTAGAACGCGACCCCATTGACCCCATCGACCCGTCCCGCACTTGGGATCGCCCAGAATGCCCTCTAGCGCTAATCGTGGACGCGCAAGCAGGAAAAGACTTACCTAAGGGAACGATCATCCCCTTTAGCGTTGCCGACGAATTGCTGTTTGTTAAGTCCCTAGCCAAGGCCGGGATCATCGAGGTATATTTCGCCAAAAACGACTCCCGCCAACAATAAAAGGCAAGGAGGCTAAAATGGCAAAGATTAGTGACGAGATGGTGTCCCTTCGTGAACAAGCAAGGGATAAGAAAACTGGCAAGTTCGGTGAATGGGAGCGTGCCCAAGCCGGAATTACCTTAGGGCCTGCGCAAACTATGCAGGCAGTTAAGACCGGGCGTACTCCCCTTGCTCCATCGAGCAAGTTCATGGCAGGGCGGCAACAGCAGTATCTGGACCGGGAAAAACGGGTACAGCAGATTATTGCTAACCGCCGGAAATTCTTAGCCGAAACCGGGGAGATAGCGCCGGGCTGGATTTACTCTTCTACCGGGGTTCAAGATACCTCCAACCGGGATATTTGGTGGGATCGCTCCCGCGTCATGGCTCGCTATTCCTTAGACGGGGTAGATGTGCCGATGATGCCAGATGATGAATCCATTCAGTTTAAGGATGGTAACGCGATTTCTGGCAAGCGCCGAACTTACCGCGCCCGCTATAAGGGTTTTGGCGATAACGATATTCGGATGCCCTCGGTGGCCTCTGTAAACCGGTTCCTAGACCGAGAGGGCATTGATACCGTGCGTATTCCGGTGCAGTTGCAAAGCGAGAAAGGCGATAGCGCGATTGTTAACGTTACTGCCACTCGTAACGGGCCGGAATGGGATATGGCGGTTGACGTTGATGACCCGATGGCTAAGCAAGCTGCAACCGTGGCTAAAGCAGCCCTGGAGCGTCGTAACGTCAGCGAGGCGGAATGGAAAGATGCGCACAATATCCACGTCGCCGACTATGACGAGATTACCGGCCAGATGGACCCGGACACCCGTTACCATGCGTTTAATTCCTCTTCGGCTATCGAGCAAGTAGCCTACCGCAAGTTAGGCAATGAGCTAGATGGTAGTGAATACGGGGTGGTGGCGATTAAATGGCGCGGCTCCAATAAGCCCTATGGTTACCGGGTTAATCGCGCGGCCTACGAGAGCCTAGTAAAGGCTAAGTCTCCAGGCCGGATCGCTAACCAGTTAAAGTATGAACTTGACTGTGAAGGCAACAAGGTTCGCGGGGCGGACGGGAAGATAAAGATGTCTTCACGCTCAATGGATGTAAGTGCTTGCCCGGATTGTGGAGCCTACGTATTTTCCGGTGTTAGCCATTCTTGCCCCGGCAAAAAGCAGGCTCGCCCGGATACCACCTATATTGCTGATGCTCGCCGCTCAGTAATCTCTGATGGTAATACTGCTGGCGAAACTGCTTTTGATGGAAAGAAGAAGCGCCACTCTAACCGCAAATGGTTCGATGTCTCGGGTATTTACCATTCGGGGAAAAATATTTTCAAACGCAAGCGTAAGCGCCAAAAATAAGTGATCCTGTGGCAGATGCCGGTTTGCCCCAGGGGGTCTTTCCGGCATTTATCACTCGGGGAAAAACATCTTCAAACGCAAACGCAAGCGGCAGAAATAAGTGATCCCAGTGCCGGCCTGCCTCAGTTCGTGCTAATCGCTACCGGCGGGGCTGAGGCAGGCTTTCTTAATGCTTTTTCTGATTGGGGTTAATCGCGGTCACCCCGTCTTCAGCCAGATACATCCCGGCATTCCCGGTCTTCTCACCAGGTTTCATATAGTAGTAGCGATACAACGGGTCTTTATCGTAGCCATTCTTTATGACTTGTTCCCATATCCATTCATCGGTTATCTCCTTGCCTTCTCGCAGCCTATTGATGACCTCTAAGCTCTGCCTATTGTATGGATCAGACCACCACTGCGGCTCGGTAGCACATAAGACTCCGCCTTTGCCGTCTCCGCTCCCGTCACGTTTCATCCCGATATAGCTAGTGCCAAGCTGCTCGATCAGTGCTACTTCTTCTTTTATTTGCCGCACGCATCCATCTACTAAGAACACCACTAGAATCCTCGCGCACAGCTTCACGGTAGCCAGCAAAGTTTCTTTTTCTTTTAGCCGGTAGAACATTTCCACGAATACTCCCCCGGCGTTTCCAATCCCGCCGTCAATATGGAATAGCTCGTCGAATAGTTCCCCGGCAAGGGGCGCTACTTCCTGGTCTTCATAGGTTCGCTGCCACTTTGCACGCTCAGCCCCAATGTCTTCTAGGTACATAGTCGGGTTTTCTTCACGTACTAGACAGTCGCGGGTAAAGAACACTACCGCTAGTAAATACTCACAGTATTCAAAATCTAGCGCGTGCTTCACTTCGGGAAGGCCTGGATCAGTACCTAGGATTTCGCGCTCTAGCACCCCGCCTGCCCACTTAAGGTAGCCGGTCATCTCTTGCTTGCCCAAGGTGTCATCTAGGTTCTTGACATACTCCAGGTATTTCCCTGTCACTTCTTCCTTGCTCATATTTTCTCCTTACGCCTCCTTAGTAGGGCGCATCGCCTAAAATGCCCTACCCCTAGTTTGACGCATTGCCTCTTGTAGAAGGAGGCGAACAGAAAATGATGGGATATTCCCACGCTTTGAGCGGGGCCGTAGCCGCGAGCGCAATCTACGCTTTTGCGCCGAGTACTTTAGGGGCGACTGCTAGCGCGATGGCGGTATCTAGCGGCCTAATCATTGGTGGAGCCTTGCTGCCGGATGCTGACCACCCGAATGCTAGCGCTGCAAGGTCTTTTCCTCCCCTATCGAACGTCATGGTGGCCGGAATATCAAGGATAAGCGGCGGGCACCGGGGTTATACCCACACCTTGCTGGGGGTAGGTATTTTTGCAGCCCTTACTTATTTTGCTTGCACTTGGCAGGTAGATGCCCGCGGGCACCAAGTTTTCCCGCTCGCGATTTTGCTAGTGGCATTTTGTGTAAGCCTAGGTCTTAGCACCCTGAAAGTAGTCCCGAAAGGCACGGGGTATGTCCTTGGCATAGCTGCAGGGTACTTGTCCTATGTTTCACCGCTACCTGCTATCACTATCGCTACCTTCCTAGCTCTTGGCTGCCTTGTCCACCTGGCAGGGGACGTGATTACCACTGAGGGCTTAAAGCTATTTAGGCCGCTAACTAATTTCACGGCGAGATTGCCGATTCTTGGTAACGCCGGATCGAATAGAGAAAAAGCCTTAGATGTGGTCTTCCTTATTTTGACCGCCCTATTTATTACTTGGGGGGCGGGGGCACTTGGATAGTAACGATCTAAAGTCGCTTGCAGCAGCTAGGAAGAGGATTGGGATTAGCGGGAGGGCTAAAACTATTTGGCCGCCCTATCCGCATCCGGTTGCCGGGCTAAAACTTATTATCGCTGCGTGCGTAGGCGAACTTGAAGGAGTGCCTCAAAACCCGCAGGCGGCTTTTGGGTCGGTTATTTGGGCAATAAACGAGTATTTCCCTACCACCGTGGACGTTGGCGCGCAGATGATTACTGACGCTTATACGATCCCGCAAAAAGACTTTGCTGCTCTGGCCTATATTGCCGGGGTTTTCTCTGTGCCGCTGGCCACCAGGTCGGCTGAGGCTAGAAGCAGCTTTGATTTACAGGATGCGCCCTATTTTGGGGTGATCTATTTAGCATCCCGCCCGGACGTAAAAAGCATGGGCGTGGCCTTACGAAAGGCGGGGCTGATCTGATGAGAGTATCCGCAAAGTCTTCGGATTTAACAGCAGATGCTCAAGGTTTATTCGAATCTGGAGTTAACCATTATTCTCCGAAATTGAGCGCGCCCTACGTAGGAGAAGTAAGCAAAATCTATAAAAGTCTTGGGAGGTGAGCCTGGTGGCAAGACGAGAAAACAAGCAAAAAAGTCCTAACGATGAAGCCCGTTTGGCTAAGAATGCTCGTATTAGGGAGGCTGGTAAGGCCACTAGGGCTCGCCGGGCAAAAATGGAATGCATCGTTAGGAAAATAAAGGTTGACCGCTCCCACCTAAACAACAAGCAAAAAGAAGCCATTGCCCGCCTGTTTTTGGAGAGCAAATGGTTGACCAATTCTTGCATTGCCAATGAGCGCTTCGACATTGATTATCTAAAAGACCTGGGTGATAAAGTCCAGGTTAAAACCCCCGCCGGAATGGAAGAAAGAGAATTTCTAGTTCTTGGCGGTCAACTAGCCCAATCGGTCATTAAAGGGTTAAAAGACAATCTGCGTGCCTTATCGAAACTTAAATCCAACGGGAGAAAAGTTGGCAGACTTCGCTACCGTAGGCAAGTAAGAATGGTTAACTTTCCTCAATACGGTAACTCACACAAGATAAACCGGGAAAAGAACCGGGTGAAACTGGCCAAAATTCCCGGATGGATGCGGGTACGCGGCTTAGACCAGTTACCAGCCGAGGCTGAGTTTGCCAACTGCAAACTGCTGGATAAGCCAGACGGACTTTTTATCGCAATTACTTGTTACACGGACAAGGAACCCGAAGATTTTACCTCTGGAACTTCTATCGGAGTCGATATGGGGGTGAAAACTCATCTGACTTTTTCTAACGGGACAAAGATTGATGCACTTGTTGAGGAAAGTGAGCACGCAAGAGGCTTGAGAAGAAAAATCTCTCGCCAAAAACCCGGCTCAAACAACAGAGCAAAAACAATGGCTCGCCTAGAGAAAGTCCTATCAAAAGATGCAAACAAAAGGGAGGACATAGCAAACAAGATAGTACATGAGTTACTAAAGAATGAAGTCGTGTACTACCAAGATGAGCCAATAAAAGATTGGTTTAAGAAACAAGGACGCATTAAGTCTGGCAGGCGGTTGCAAGGTTCAATACTTGGGCGAGTAAAAGAAAAGTTATCTCGTAACCCTAGGGCGGTAATGCTAGATAGATACCTAGCCACCACCGCCACCTGCATCTGCGGTCATAAAACTAAACACGAGCCAGACAAACGCACTTTTGTTTGCAGTAAGTGTGGATATACCGATGATCGGGATATTCACGCGGCTAAAAACATGGCAAGACTCGGGCAGTCTCAAAACGCCTCTGCTACGGAACGTAGCAGTATTCTTGCGGACAAACACGTAAGACCAGTAGCACCAATGGACTATACATTCATTGGGAAAACAGGCGGTGTTTGGATGAAACAAGAAGCCCCAACATATTCAGTGATTGGGGTAGTTCATTTATCGGCTCGCCCGGACGTAAAAAGCATGGGCGTGGCCTTGAGGAAGGCAGGTTTAATCTGATGGGTCTAGCATTTGATCCTTCTCCGATTGAGGCAGAAGATGACGGCTACGAGGACGAGGTAGAAGTAGGCGAAGACTATGACTACGGCGGGGGCGGAGGAAGCCTTAAACAAAAACTAATCGCCGCTTCCCTTAGTTTCGTGTGCGCATTTGTAGGGGCAGGACTTGGCACCTATTTGTTCTCCCCTACTATTCCTGCCCAAGAAACCAAGATTGTAAAACAGTCTCGGCCTGCCGTGCCGGTAGGTATTTCTACTGGCACTTTGGACGTGGTTCTTTCTACCCCGCTGCAATATCTGGATGCAGATAACGAGTTTTACTGCTTTACCGCTTCTCTTCGCTCGGGTGCAGAGGATCCGATAGAGGTAAAAGATAGCGACTTTGAAGCTAAAAGTGGTGGCAAGAAGGCAAAGTTAGCCCCTGCGTTCAACCCCATGTCTATCCCTAAGACCGTGAGCGTACCTAAAGGAGCAACCATGCCGATCATGACCTGTTTTGAAGGCAAGCTCAGCCCAGACGGGGTAGATATTTCATTCAAGGGCGAAAAAGCTCACGTAGACTCACCGGTGGGGGTTTAATATGGCAGACGAAACGTTAGACCGCGCGCGCGTAAAGGCTCCTCCAGGGTATAAAGACGAAGTTCCAGCCCACCGTAAAGCCCTGCTTAAGATGGTGGAAACTACTTATGGGCCAGGCTGGCATATTGAGAGCGTTGAAAAGAAAACGGACGGGACTTTTGTAAATATATCCAGGGTGCGCTCAACTACGGAAGTATCCGCCGTAGGGGCATCGACTTTGATAGCTAGGCTGAGTGCGGGTACGAAACCTAGTGAGGGTGAAGCGGTAGCGGCCCGGCTTGAAGAACGCAACCCAGGATACCGGCTTACCGATTTTGATTTTGCTTTAGGGCGGGCAACCTTAAAGAAAATGGACGATAAAACTTACTCAGCGCGCCGCTCCATTGCCGCCGCCCTATCGGTTAAGCCGTGGGAAGTCCAAGTATCAAAGCGGAGGGGCGGGTTCGATATTGTGCTGCCTACTTCCTATACCTCTGCTAAGCATTACGACAAGCTCTTAGAGGTAGTTGAAGGCGATATCGGCCAGGTTGGATGGGAAGTAAAAGTAGACCCCAAGACCCTAAAGGGCACGATTCTTAAGGCTGATCCGCCAAGTTTTCCGCCGATGTATCCGCTCCCGTTTGAAAAAGAGCAGGACGCAGATAACGTGCTTTTTGGTATTCAGCCAGTGCGTCCTGGCAGGGATATTCAGCCGCTATTTGTTAATTGGAATAGCGCGCATGGTTGCATGGTTGCTGGCCTTCCTGGCGGCGGTAAATCCGTGGTCATTAACGCTCTTATCGCCGGGCACCTACTTGGCGGGGGCGAGCTGGTAATCATTGACGATAAAAACAAGGCCGTGGACTTTGACTGGTGTAAGCCGTTCGTGCGCGATCATGGTTGGGGCGCGGATTCGCTTTGGCAGTCCGTGGTAGCACTCGCCTTGGTGCGTGAAGAAGGCCAAAGAAGAGCAGATTACCTAAAGGCTCAGGGGGTAAAGAACTGGCTAGATCTGCCGAAAGATAAACGGTTCGCACCGCTATTAGTGGTTGTTGATGAGGGCGAAGCTATGCTTAGCGCCGGGAAGAAACCGGTAGGACTTGATAGGGATCATCCCCTGCTTATTGAGTGGCAAGACGAGGCGGCATCTAAAGCCTACGTGGGTAGCCATATCAACCACATTATCCAAGAGCTTAGGTTCGTGGGCATCAGGATGATTCTTTCTTCTCAGGTAACTAACGCTGCCACCGGCATCGCGCCAAGCCTAAAGAACAAGTTCGGACACCGGATGCTACTGGGAGCATCCCCCTCCCCAAATGCCCTTTCGCAGGCTTTTTCTGACCCGTCCGCTATCCCGGAGATGCCAGAAAACATTGTTAGGGACGATAAAGCATCTAAGGGTGCAGGTTTTTGCTACCTAGAGGGACAGGGTGCTTATCTTTTTAAGGGCGCGTTCGCCTCCACTGGCGATATTGCAGATTTGTTAGAAAAGAACGGGGTGAAAAAAACTCTTTGTCCGGCTCCTACTAAAGACCAAATGATGAAGTACGGGGACGGACAGGCAGTGGACCTTCCCGATAAGGAAGAAATCAAAAAGGCGAGCCGAACTCAGGGTTTTGATCAGGGTTTGCCCGATGATTTTGATGGCGATCTTAAAGGCGCGGCCCGTGCTAGTCACCAGCTGGCGCTAGAAGCTGCAATGAAGAACTTTTAGGAACTATTTTTAAGGCGAAAACCGTCCCTTAACTGCTGGTCAGCCCGACTTTGGATTTTTGGAAAAACCGCTATTTTTGGGCAATTTTTGGGTGTATATTTTTTAGGGCGAAAAGTGTCCCTTATCCGCAGGTCACACCAGGTTTAAGGCTTTTAAGGTGAGGTAAGTCACGGGCGGTTTTTACGGCGGGGCGATCTTCGCCAGTACCTAAGCGGTATTTTCAGCCTATTTTTAGGGCCAATTTTTAAGGGCAAAAGTGTCCCTTAATTGCTGGTCAGGCCATGTTTAGATTTTTCAAAAAATGGCTATTTTTGAGCAATTTTTGGGCTACTATTTTTCACGGTGAAAAGTATCCCTTATCCGCAGGTCACACCAGGTTTGGGCTTTTTAAGGTGAGGTAAGTCACTACCATTGCACGCCGCGCAAAGCACTCACCCGGCCCCTGCCTTTTGTCGCAATATCGCCAAGGTGGTGCGCTCCCATACCTGCCAATGCTAGAGCATCGGAAACATCAAAGGACGGTGCGTCAAAATCCCCAAAAACATTGACCAGGCAGTCCATAACGGCCCCTTTACCGGCGTTTCCAGCCCCGCTAGCCCACTTTTTAGCCGATTTAGGGGGTGCCACCGCAAAAGGTATACCAGCGCCTAGAAAGTGCTCTAGCGCACGGTAGAAAAGCGCTGCCCGCTCCCAAGTGGAAGTAGAAACTGAGCGAAAAGACGGCCCCTCAATCACTACCAGATCAACTCCGGCACAAAAAGTGGCAATCCCGCCCGCAATATGGGCGATCCTTCCTGCACGCTCCCTATACGGCACCTCAGCCTTCCCGGAAGTCTTGATCAAAGAGGTGTCAAGTATCCGGTATCCGCTAATTTTGGCCAGCCCGGTAGAGGTGAGAGAGGGATCGACTCCGCAGACGATTCTAGGCTCCATGCCTGGTCATGTAGGGCGCGCCCTATATGGGCAAATATGCACGAGAAAGACTTAAAATACTACCGCGGAATCCGCCAACCCTGGATGGAATACGCCTCCTGCCTAGGACTGTCCTTTGCCTTCGACAAATCAGCGTGGGGAATGGGAAACAATGCCATCCGCTATCGCAAAATATGCAAACGGGTATGTAATCGCTGCCCAGTGAAAACCCAGTGCTTAAAATGGGCGCTCGATCAGGAAAAAGACCATACCCCGGTATTCCAGGTGGCGGGAGGATTAACGCGCCGGGAGCGGCTCAGCCTTGCGGACTGAGCCTGCCGATAGCTACCGGACGCTCGCCTACTAGTGCGGCAACTATCGCGTTGCCCTTCTTATCTCCTGCCAGGCCGATAGAATCTGCCCCTACCGCGCTAGCAAGGGAACCCCAAAATGCAAAAGCTGCCGGGTCTACCAGCGGGGGCCGGTACCCCTTAGACTTAGCGAAAAAGAACGACGGGTATTCTGGCATATCTGAGATAGTCGCCTTATAGAGTTTGTCCGCAACATAAACCTTCCCGTTCCATGCACAAATAGCAACCCTGCCACCCTCCAAGGACAACTGATACAGGGTCTGCCGATCCAGTGCAACGGCACATTTAGGGCCAAGGGAACGCTTTGACCGCAAAGCCAAGTAAATATCTTGATCCTCGCTTTGCGCCCCGCACATAACCATCGTGCCGGTATCGAAAAATGTTATCCGGTTAGACACCGCTTCTGGCAGCATCTTTAAGGCTTTATCAATATCACCTGGCTCTAGAATCACTATCGGAATTTGCCCGCAATGAGGACACTCATGTTTTTTGACCTCATCTTTTAGCCGTGCCCGGTAAATTCTATGGCACTTAGGACACCTAAAACGCAAAATGTGAGCTTGACCAGGCCTCATATTGGCAGGATTCTTCGGCTCGAAAGAGGGAATCCCCGTTTTCACCAAATCCCCGGCAACATGGGGGTACAAGGTCGGAAAGTCATTCTCACCCTTTTTCAGTCCAATACGGCACAGCGGACAGTTGCCTTTTTCGGCCCGTCGCACCTGCATAGCTATCCTATGCCCTGCCTCGCACTCGAAAATCCACCGCTCCTCGCGCTCTTGGACTTCCTCTAGCGTAAGTTTTTCGATTTTCTTAAATGCCACTGATTGCCCCTACTTTCGTTTTTGACCAACGCCACCTATGTAGGGCGCGAGGCCTCAACGCCTAGACGCAACCGGCCTACCTGCCCATCTAGAGGCAGTAAGGGCATTTACTTCAGGGGGCACTACTGCGTATCCGGCGCTATCGAAAGTAAGAGAGCTTGCTGCCTTGTAAGCAAAACTTACGGCTCTGTGGCAATCCCCGCGCCGTTTTGGAGGATTACAAATTCGATCAGCAAGGCTTCTTGGCGGCCTGCGAGAGGCAACCCGGCCAGACCCATCGAAAACGTGCCAGACTTCGCCGTGAGTTACCAGGCGACCTGATAAGTCAAAAGAAGCATCCACGATCCCGGCTTTTTTACCCCCCAGGTCCCGTATAAGGCTTACCACCGGAAGTTCGCCAGGGCTTACCGGGGTAATATCGCCTAGCACCAAAATCCCCTCAGATTTAGTGAACGGTTCACTCCTGATTGGCAAGCGGTTATTCCCGGCTACCGAAGCACAGATTTTGGCAATGGATTCCCGAGACAAAAACGGCGGGCCTTTAACCTCTGCCCACATCTTGAGCGGATGCACATAGAAGTCCGGCACATACGCCATCGTGGGGGTTATCCGGTAGGTGCCTGGCTCATAGTCGGTATCCCACCCCAAAATGTCGAATATAAGCGCCCACTTCGCCTCCAGGTGCGAGCGGAAGATCATACCGGAGTAACTACAGTCGCCAGCAGCGCTTTTAAGCCGCTTACTAGTTACCTTACGTGCCATTAGGCCATTCCCGGTCCGCTGCCCCCTGCTTTGTCTGCCGACCCTGGAGCAGGTGCCGGGCTCGGAGCCGGTTTCTCGCTTGGGGAAGGCTCACTGCTCGGCTTAGTAGGGCCGTCCTTGCCCAGCAAGATATTCTTTTGTTCTTTAGTCAGCGGAATATCGAACTGGTTAACCAGCTTTGCTACCGTCTCTAGACGCTTTTCGTCTCCTCTAGCCCAAAGGAAGTAGTCATTTTCTTCCCCGCCAAGGCCGGTGATCTTTTCTTTCAAGGCGGCCAGGTCAGACACTTCTACCGCACGGGTAGCCATTAACTGAAATTGGGTAATCTCCTTGGGAGTAAAGGTCGCTTCCCTAAACGCTAGGCGATGGAACGGGAATAGCGAGAACACCTTAACGGACTTACCTTCTCCTAACGCGGAGTTATCCAGCCAAGAGAACTGACCGTAGTCGGTAAGATTCGGGGCTGCTTTTTCAAAATTCTTCAGCGAATCGAAGTTACGATTCTCCCCCACTTCTTTCGCGCCTTCAATAGCGGCCTGAACGCCAGGGAATGCCTTCTCCTTGTACACGTAGTTATCTACCGGTTCGCTAGGCTTCGGATCGGGGCTCGGATTAGGAGCCGGATCGGGATTCGGAGTAACCGGTGGATTCGGCGCAGGCGGATTCGGATTAGGTGCTGGATCGCCTCCCGGTTTTGGTTTCGGTTTTGGCTTTACTGTGGGGATTGTTTGACTAGGCACGTCTATAACCGGAGCGTCAGGTTTTGCATCCGGTTTTGTCTCCGGTTTTTCTTCTTGCTTAGCCGGGATGGCCTCAGCCGGTTTTTGTTTAGCAAAAGGTGCAAACGGGTTAGCCGTGCTCTGCTTTACTTCGGGGGCAAGCCCTGCCCGAGACGGCTTAGAAGAGTCTTTGGAACGAGTAGGGCTTTCTGCGCTCCCCCCATCTGTTTCCTCGCCGCCAGTAGAGGCTTCAGCGCCAGGATCGGTATCCATGTCCCCTGCGGGCGGTTCCTCGATCTGATTGGTAGTAGTTTCGGGGGCGGGAGACTTAATATCTGAAGCCTCGTGGTTAGAAGCGCACCCGGCTAATACTAACGGCAAAACGGTTAGTACCAACGCTGACTTGAAAAGTCTCGATTCGGAAAAGTCTTTCACTTGCCTGTCCTTAAATATCGGTTTTTCATCTTCCACTATTGGTAATGCGTCAAACGGGTTTTTATCTGAAAACGCCGTAAAACCCCCGGATTCATCCGTGGGGATATAAGGCGTACTAAAAGCTGGCATTGGTCGTTACTGGCAAAAACTTCCGCGCCCTACATAGGAAGTATGAAGATCAGAAGCAACAGGAACGTGGTGTTTTCTTGCACCTACCATGTTGTCTTCTGCCCAAAATACCGTCTTAACATCCTTAGAGATGGGGTGGATGAAAGATTTAAGGAAATAGCTGGGCAAGTAAGCATCGAGTCTGGTTTTGAAATAATAGAGATGGAGGTAATGCCAGACCATGCTCATTTACTGTTAAGTGTTGATCCTCAAATGGGTGTCCATAAGGTTGTCAAACAGATTAAGGGGCGCACCAGCAGAGTTTTAAGGAAAGAATTCCCACGCCTTAAGAATCTCTCCCGTACTCTTTGGGCCAGTAGCTATTTTGTAGCAACCACGGGAGGGGCAACCCTAGAAACTGTTAAGCGTTACATCGAGTCCCAAAAACGGGGGCAAGCATGATCCTTAACATCGAATATCGTCTTTATCCCAAGACAAAGCAAGAAAACCTTTTGCAACAAAACTTTGGTTGCTCAAGATGGGTTTACAATCACTTCCTAGAAGAGAAGATAAGATTTTTCAAAGAAACAGGTAAGTCGCTTAGTTACTGTAAATGCTCCAAGATACTGACCGCTCTTAAAACCCAGGAGGATACTGCTTGGTTGTCCGAGGCTGATTCCACGGCTCTGCAACAATCCTTACGTAACCTAGAGGATGCTTTCAAAAACTTTTCCGAGAGAATGCACCAAGGTGTAGGTTTTCCTAGTTTTAAGAAAAAGAAATCTCGTAAAACCTATCGCACAACTATCGCAAAGATCGTAGACGATTCCCATGTTTGGATACCCAAAGTTGGGTTGGTAAAAGCTCGGATCAGTAGACCAATACAAGGCAGAATCACCTCTGCCACCATTAAACAAACCTCGAGTGGCAAGTATTTTATTGTGTTTACTTGTTCTGATATTCCGCAGCCTCCAAAGGCTGAAACCGGTAAAGCCATTGGAATAGACCTCGGCATTAAGAGCTTAGTTACTACTTCGGACGGAGAAAAGATTGAGGGCGTAGCTGATACACGAAAGCTAGAGAAGAAACTTGCAAAAGAACAACGGAAACTGTCGAGGAAGAAGAAAGGATCGAATAACCGGAATAAACAAAAAGTAAGGGTAGCAAGAGTCCATGAGAAAATAGCGAGTAAACGTAGGGATCATTTACATAAGGTGACGGCGAAGCTAATCAGCGAGAACCAAGTGATATGCGCCGAAACCCTAGATGTGTCTGGAATGCTCAAGAACCGCTACATAGCCAAAAGTATCGCGAATCAAAGTTTCGCCACCATCCTCGGCTTTTTAGAATATAAAGCCAAGCTCAAGGGCAAGACTTTTGTTCAGGTGGGTAAGGAATTTGCATCTTCCAAAATCTGCCATGTTTGCGGGGTTAGGGAAGAGAAAATGCCTGCGTCCAAGCGCAGATGGAAGTGCAAATCCTGTGGCGCTAGGCATGACCGGGATATTAACGCAGCCGAGAACATTTTGGCTGAAGGAATAAGAATCTTAAACGGTACCGAGGGACACTCGGGAACCGCAGCAATAACTGTTGCTGCATAGCTTGCGGAGTAGATGTAAGACCAAGCCCTCGGGCGAGGCAATCAACGTTGAAGCAAGAATCCCCCGGATTTATCCGTGGGGAGTGTCAAGATGGGTTTTGGACGGATACAAGTCGCCAATCGAAGAAAACACCAAGCACTGATTCTTTGCCCTTAGTGGCACTTTTAGGGGTTCAAAAGTGCCAAAAGTGCCAGTCGGTGTCTTAAAAGTGCCACTTTGAGATACGGCCTAAAACCTATGGTTACCAGCTAAGACGTTTGTAAAAGTGCCTGAAGTGCCAGAAGTGCCACTTTTGGGAAGCACTCTCCTACTTACATAGTTATTGTTTTTGTTTCTTACCCCCGTGTGGACTTAGAAAATCACCAAAACCGACTATTTAAGGCGCGAAATCCCTCTGGGAGGGATGAAGAGTGCCATTTTTGCCCTCGATTGGCACTTGGAAGAGAAGCAAAAGTGCCAATTTTTTAAGTGAAGTGGCACTTTTAGGGGTTCAAAAGTGCCAAAAGTGCCACTCGGTTACCCAAAAGTGCCACTTTGGGATACGGTCGCAAACCTATGGTTACCAGTGTAAACGCTTGTAAAAGTGCCAAAAGTGCCAAAAGTGCCACTTTTTACAGGTACACTCCTATACTCACAGAATTATTTATTTTCTTTCCGATCCATACCGAAATTCTCTCTCACCCAAGAATTGTAGTAAATATATAGTAAAATATAAGTATAATCTATATATATAATATATAAATTTAATTTTCTTGACGAATTATATTATCTAAGGGCAGTTTCCAGTGTTTTGGCACTTATATTTCTGTATATAGGAGAGTACTTCCCAAAAGTGGCACTTTTGGCACTTCTGGCACTTTTGATTATATTACCCCAGGTCAAACCTATTTTGACGAAAAATCCAAAGTGGCACTTTTGGCACTCCGACTGGCACTTCTGGCACTTTTAGTGGCACTTTTAAGATCCAAAGTGGCACTTTTGAAGAAAATCTAGCCCAAAAATGCGGAAATTTAATTCCCGACGAAGAAGTCTTGCTCCCAAAACGAACCTAGACGGTTCTTTGCCTATTTTACTTTAGTTTTGCTTTAGAGGCTGTTTTTAGCACTTTCAAAAGTGGATTTCACGCCCGGACACAAGCCAAATTCTCCCCGCGCCCCACATAGGAGGCGTGGCAGGAAGATACCAAGGCGAGCGCAGTCTTGGAACCAAAAGGGGCAGGCAGTCTGCCACCGCTACCACTAACCCGGTGATAGCGCGTAAAGCTGCCTGGCCCGCGCGCAAGAAACGATGGAAGAAAACGTATATCCAAAACAATTAACTCCCCCTCAGCAGGCGCTAGCAATCGAGCTGGGCGGGTTGCTGCTTTTTTCTTGGAAGCAGACTGAACTGAACTTTCCAGCCTTGGTCTTGGAGGCAGTATTTACCGCCACCGAAGATGGCTTGCAAATGGACCATGGCGCGTTCTCCGAAACTGATTCGATGGAATGGGAACTGGGCGAGCTGGAAGAAGATATTCGCGCTCTGGCAGAAAGACTTTGGAAGAAAATGGGCAGAGACTGGAAAGTACTGGTCATCTCGATCGATCCGGTGACTAGATTCTGTGAGCAAACCTTTTTCGGAAAGAAAACCTCGCGCCCTACATAAGAAGCGTGGCAGAAACGGACGGGGCTTGCACGGTCCTGACCCAAGGAACACTCGGTCTGCCACGGCGGGGGTGTCACCTCCCCTCGCTTGCTATAGCCGAGCGTTCCAAGTGCGCAAGGTGGCAGGTTGATGCAGGGCTGCGCAGTCCTGATCCAAAGGAGTAGCTGGTCTGCCACGGCGGGGTTTCCTTTCCCCCGCTACTTGATGCCAGCTGCTTCAAGCGCAAGCCGCAGGGCATGGGTTTTTGTTGACTCTTCCCGTGCCTTGCGGCATTTTCTTTTTCCAAATTGGCCATGCGCCCTACATAGGAGGCGTGGCGGAGGAATCCAGGGCTAGCGCGGTCCTGATCCCAGGGGCAATCGGTCGCCACAAAACTCCAATTGCCGGTTGCCCCAAGCGCAAAGTAGTAAGCTAAAAATAAGGCCAGGGAAAAGTCCCGGCTACCTGGAGTAAGGAGAAAACATGGCTGGATATTTTGGCCACTCAATGAGCAACAATGCGGTAGCGGCATACAGCGAGGGCCTGCGCCCAATAACGAAGTGGAACAAGAAAGACTTAATCGAGGCCGCCTTAGAAACCGACTGCTGCGCATTTTCGCGCGAGGAACTACAAAGCTGCACTCTGGCCGCCTTGAAGAAGTTCTTGTTGGAGAATAAAGAATGGCATCATACTTCCAAGCACTTTAATGAAACTGATTTTTGGGGAATAGATGAAGATCGAGTTTCCAACCGGAAAACGCTAACCAAGATGCGCTCTTTTAAGTCGCCCAAGAAACAAGCTCCGACTGTAACGCACTTGGCGAAGATTCGCTTCGAGGAATGGGTAGGCACCAGAAACAACGGGGCATATATGGAAAAACAGTGCCTAGCGATCATCAAGGGCAAGTGGGCATACACACTGAGCGGCAAGAAACATACCACCGCGAAACATTTCCTTCGAGCCTATAAGTACAAGGAAGCCCCAGAGGGCACCGAAGAAGAGTTTGCACAAATAACCCAAAAATACGACCTTTAAGGAGCAAAACCGTGTTCGCTGATTTTTCTTTGCAATCATCCATAATGGGACTTACCTCCTCCGATCTGGCGCGTCGCTACGAAGTTGGAGAGCGCACTGCCCGCCGCTGGATTAGCGGTAAAGCCATGCCTCCCGAACCAGTAGCTGAGGACGTAGCAGAACTGTTTAGGTCTTTCCTGGAATCCCTTGGTTCCATGATTGAGACGCTGGACTTTGGCGGCGAGGTTTTTGAGCACGTCCTTAGTCCAGACGATCCGAACTATAAGCATCTTCGTCCGCTCGTGCAAGCCGCGTACCTGCTTTGCTGCCTGCGGGGAATCGAAACCGATATTTCTTTTTCCTGACAATTCTTCGCGCCCTACATAGGTGGCGTGGCAGTGCAATCGGGGATAGCACATTCCCGCACCAAGGAGCAAGCAGACCGCCACAGCGAGCTGCCTGGCTCGCAGATTACCAATACGCTTGTTCCAAGTGCATGGCGAAAAGGTACAGGGCTCGCGCAGTCCTGGAGCAAGGAATACTCGGCTCGCCACGCGGGGGAGCGATTACCCCCGCGCAACACTGGCTATTCCAAGCGCAACGCCGCAAGACCTGGCGATTTTCTTCCAATTTTTTCCAGGTCTTGCGGCACTTCCTTTTCTCAAGCAAATCCTCGCGCCCTACATAAGGATCGTGGCGGACTGACACAGGGCTTGCGCGGTCCTGGGTTTCCAAAAGGGGCAATCGGTCGCCACAAATATCTCCATGCAGCCGGTTGCCCCACGCGCATAGACTTGGGAGGGGTTTTGGATACCAAAGTAGAAAAGCTGCTGGCGGGACTTAAGCAGCTAGAACAAGAAGAGTATTCCCAGTTGTATCTGGCGATTCAGCGCAGTTTCGGGGATGGGCGCCAATCAGCGGCCCACCTTGGAGCAGCGAGAGCATACGGCAAGGCCGCAAGGCTGGCCAAAGACTATTTCGGCTCGTCCCCGGAAAAATGAAAAGTAGTCCCATCCCAGATGCAATCGGCCTTGGTTTTATGGCCATAACAGGTCAGCACCTTGTTTTTTGGCGGGGCTTTGGCGGTGGCAAAAAAGTTGAAGTCATCATTCTTAGTAGTGACCGCGAGTAGAGATTCTTTCATGCCTGCTTTGGTGAAGGCTGCGTCCTCATTCGGGCAGTCAGTCTTTTTACCCAGGGTTATTTTTTCGCCTTGCTTTTCGCACTTTCTGAACTCTAGGGTGTCCTTGGTAAGGCAGGTATAGTCTTTGCCCGTCTGCCAGGCTGCGACTATTGCCGGGTTGTTGGAAACTTCGATCTCTTTTTGCTTGTCCATGTAGAAGTTGGACAAAAATGCCAGCGCGGCTAAAGCAAGAGTTACAACCACGCCAAGAATCAACGCGGGGGCTGCCAGTTCTAGTTCTTTCTTCATCTCGCTAGGGGCTATGCGTCAGCCCCAAGCTCCGCTGTAAATCGTGGGTTCAATACCAAGGTTGTTGGAAAAATCCACCCCAATATCTCTAAAACCTTGGGAAGTGGCGCAAGCGGCGGTAAGCCCAAAATCTACTGTTTCATCTCTGGATTGGGCCGGCTGCATATAAAGGCCTTTTAGCCGGGCGCAAAGCGGGCCAGCATTTTCTACTGGCGGGCATAAGTCTTTAATGCTCCCCTCTTTGCCGCTAGCGCATTTAACATTTAGGTTCTCTAGGTCGGCAGTTGATTTGTAGTCGGCGGTAAAGTAGTCGGTCCAGCTGGCCATGCCGATCCGGTTCAAGGCCGGGTGGTCGCCCCATTCTTTACGGATTTCTTTGAACTGGCGGTATAGACCATCCCTCGCGATATGCTGACTGGCTCCCGCCTCTGATAGGTTCGGCCCGTACAAAAATAGGCAAAACCTGGGGGCATCGAAAAGCCCTGCCCGGTTCATTAAGCGCAAGTATCTACTTATTTTTTGGTGGGTGCGCTCTGGATTATCGGTGAGTGTAGTTTCCACCATCACCAGCCGTCCATCTTTGATAAAACCTCCGTCGGCGGTTACTGCGAACACTCCGGTGCCGTCACTTTTTGCGCCTGCCCCCGTTCCAAGCAGCATATCCATATTGCAAATGCCTTCCGGGATAACCGCGTCAAATATGGATGCTCCGCGAAGCAAGAACTCGGTGGTGGCTATATCGTGCCTAATCCCGGTGGATACTCCCCCGGCCTTTCCCAGTGGGTAGGCTCTCCAAAACGCGGGGGCTGGAATATTTTTTGCTCTTTTCATCCAACGCGAAGGCGTTCTAGCTCTAATCACCGTTAAATCTTTTGACGTAGATACCGCTTCCCCCAGCGGGTTCGGGGCAATAGAGATCATGGTGTGGGCAAACAAGTATTTAAGGAGCGTGCCAAGATGAGGCACATAAGTTAAGGCCTTTAGTTGGCCCAGCGTTACGTTCTTGTATCCCCAAAGAACTGAGCCAACTTTGGCCACATCTAGCGCTCTAGAATCCAGGTAGCTAACGACTTCGTGGCTTTCAGCTTCTATTGGCTTCGCCATGCCACTTACCTTGCCGATAAACCCGGAGTCCTTTAAGGCTTTTAGGTCTTTATGGGTTAGAAAAACAGTGCCCGATCCTTTAACAAACGGGGTGTATATCGGGTCGGGGCGAGTGCCCCATGCCCAATGTTTTAACCAGTAATCTTTAGGGGATGGCTCGAAAAGATCATCAAAGCCCGCGTCGGGGGCGGGAGCTTGGTCTTGCTCAACTTCGTTACTACCGGGGGTAGCATCGGCTACGCCTGCGCTGGAGCCAGGGGCTCCAACCTGCTCGGCGCTGTCCTCAAACAGGCTGTCAAGGAAGTTTTCCTCAAACAGGTCGGAAAAGCCGTCACCGTCGCCGCCAAAAAGGCTACTGAAGCTATCCATTCGGAACCTCAATCTTTTGAGTACGCATGGTAAAAGATGGAAGCGGATCGCGGTGCAAAGTAGTCTTTACCGCACACTGAAAACGCCCCAGTAACTTAAAATCATCCTTAATCCACGGGTCAGATTCTAAGGCGAATTGTTCCGCCAGGTTCTCTGCCACTTCACTGTTAGTGGTACGGAAAGCCACCAAGGTTGTTAACCCGAAGAACGAGGTTCTAACCCGCTCAGGGAGTTGTTCGGCTTGCTGAGTAGCATACGCTACGCTCACCCCGTAAGACCGGCCTTGATCCTTAAACCAAGTAATAAGAGCCGGGTCTGAGCCAGCCAAAAGACTCAACTCATCGGCAAGCAGATAGACCTTGCCTTGCTTTACCCCGCCTACGCTATCTCCATAACCGGAAAGGTTAGCGGCAATAAAAGAACGCAGGCAAAACGCGCCCATCGAAGTAATAAGTTTCGAGGTCGAATCCGCGCCCGTAGACTGCGTTTGCCCCGGCCCGGTATAAATAACCAGCACCCGAGATTTATCCACCGCCTTCTTAAACGTCATAGCATTTTCACCTGGATAGAACGCATGGGCAAGCGGAATCAGCGCAGTAATCTTTGTGCCCGCCGAGTTCGCCCGCTCTAAGAAAGCATTACCGCGAAGATCAAACAATTCACTCATGGCTTTGACTGCCCGCTCTAGTCCTTTGTTTTCTGGGCTACGGGCAAGCCGTTCTTTTAACGCTTCAAAAAGTGCTTTGGCAGCCACCTGACCGCCTTCTCCTTGACAGGTTAGAATCCCGGCGCAATCAATTGCTGACTTGTAGGCAGAAATCTTAAACTCCAAAGACTTGTTCGCCGCTTCAATATCTTCTGGCCTAGTTTCAAAACCAAGCGCGAGTGCTGCTCGAATATCTGCGCCGTTCCTTGCCCCAATCGAGCCTTCATCCATTGCATACGTCAAGGCTTCGACCATCTGGTTTGCCCGCTCGTAAGAATCATGCGCTCCGGCAAAGAAATCAATCTGTTCAGCACCTGGGAAAGTTGGCGCAATATAAGACACGTCCCAACCGGCGTTCTTTGCCAGCAGGTACAAAATCCTTGCACCATCGTTTAGTTTCGGCTCGAAAATAATGATCGTGGTGCGCCCATCATTCTTGGAAAGCAAGTGCGCGTAGTATTGGCGAAGCAGCTCAGACTTACCACTACCCGCGTCCCCAAGTAGGGCAAGACCTCCTTGCATATCATCACTCGATAAATAAACCGGCGACCCATCTTCGCTAATACCTGCCATAAAACCATTGGCCGGGTTCTTTAACACCTGGGGCACCGCACGTTCAGCAGTCTTCGATCCTTTAGCTTTAGAACCTTTCGGCGGCACAATCAGTTGGCACATTTGCGCACAAGTAAGCATAAGGGTGCGTTTTCTAAACGGGTAAGCATTAAGCAAGGAAGAATCTCTTGCTTGCACCATCATCCCGTTTTCGCCTTCTTCCATCGTGGTGCCGCCTTTTGGTTTTATTAGCGGCGGAGTCCTGTATGGTGGCCTCGGCAAAAATCCCCTAGCTGCACACCTTTTAATCCGGGACAAGTGGGTTGGTAAAAACCCAAAATAGGCAAGGGCTAAGGCTAAGGCGCTAAGGAGCGCGGCGGCTATCTGGATTTTAATATCAGCCCCGAGTCGGTACGGGAAAGAAAGCAGGGAAAATAAATAGTTGAGAGACGGAATGCCCGCTAACCAGGCAAGGCTAGCGACAAACGGCACCCACCAATAAGACACCCTGGTTGGTCGCTTGGCTTCTACCCTAAAAGAAAAACCAGGAAGCGAAGATATAACCTGGGTACAAAGATTCTTCAAGTCTTCGGTTGATCCATAGCCCCCGGCATAGACAGTTACCATGAAGTTAGTTCGAGAAGTATCAAGTGCGCTTTTCATGCGGTGCCCAATAAAGTTTCCCTCCCACCTATCACGCAAGGTAGTTTCAAACGGACGCGGGGCGCGGAAAGAAAACGCCACCCAATCCCCCTCCTCTAAGGCCGGGGCAATCGCAGAGATCATGGCCGCAAAGTCCACCCCGCCTTGCGGGTTAGCACTCATAGCTCCTTTACGGGCGGGCGTAAAGCCGTGAGCATAGTAGGGCCTAGATAAATCAAGACCGTCTGTAACTTCGCACCTAGCCCCAATAAGTTCACAGGTGGAAGTTACGGCGCGAGCAGATTTTTTCGACCCGCAAACAATATAGGATGTAACGCCTTCTTTTTCTTTTGCCACCACGAAAGCGCCCGCGCCTGCGTGACTGTACGCGCCTGGCAATTTGGTTTGCACTAGGTTGCGGGTAGCACCCGAGAGAGCGGAGGCTACTTGAGAGTAGTCCTCGATCTGTCCACCAGTGGGTGAAAGAATAAAAGTCTGGTTTTGCACGCTCGCTCCTTGTCTTTTACCGGCCTTTTCTATCGTTGGCTATGCGTCAAGGCCGTTTTCTGGGAGTTTTAGGGGCATAAATATGCGGTTTTTTGCATAAAAATGCCCTAAAACACCCCAATAAAGGTTTTCGCGAGCCCAGAGAGTTATTCCTCCCCGCTACATAACCCTGGCTAAGTGTTTTCGATTCTCTCAAAGGGCCAGGGATTATTTTTGTTGTAGCTTTGGTCGGAAGTGCCGCTGAAGCGTCACAAGCAAAAAGCTAGGTATTGAACCAATCTTTTTGCAAAATCTATAAGAATCATTGGCATGATCCATATAGATTTTATCGCACTGCTTCCTTACGGAGAGCATTGCCAGCCCTGCGGGCTGAAAGTAATCGGGCAGAACGTGCAAAGCACAAGGAGCAGCGCTCGGGCTACAAGGTAGCGGGCGGATAGCCATAGCCTGTAAGGCTAAAAGATATTTTCGATGCGTAGCATCTACAAGTTTTATTTATTTATTTATTTATGCAATTTTTCAAGAATAGGGGGGGGTTAGGGGTTGGCAGCGTGGCTGGGTTGGCAGCGCATCTCACCTTGGCAGCGTAGTCGGTTTTGCTGCAAGTGAGCGACAAGCGAACGATAAGCAAAACCAGTTACGACTGCAAGTGAGTAGGCGAGCCGAACAGGCAAGGGGCGAAGCCCCTAAGGGTTAGCTATTTTGATAAAAATTGTAATTAATACCCTTTAGCAGGCTACCGCCATGCCCGGCCTTGGCTACCGCCATACCCGAACGGTTACCGTTCTGGTTTTTGGCTTTTGGGATTTCTGCTTGCCCCACCTTTGGTGTCGGCTTCGCTGGAGCCGGGGGCTCCATCCTATTTTTGTTCCGGGCTAGCGCCATCCCCTAGCCGAGTACTGCGCGCAGTATTTTTTCGGTCACCGTCTGGTCTGCTCCTATTTTTTTGCATAGGTGGGGAAAGTTTAAGGGTTCTTTGGTGATGATTTTTTGGGTGGCGATTAGGGCGGCGGCGAACTCGATAAGACTTTCCTCCAAGAAGTCCAGTGCGGGGGTGAAGTCGATTTTTTCCTTATGCTTTCCTGTAGTTTTTTCTGGCAGTTCACCGCTAGCTTCGGAGAACGCGATTAGGTCATCCCATGAAACGGCCTTGCCGATCCGGGATTTATCTTTCCGGCTTGCTAGTTGGCGCGCTCTAGCCAGGGATAGTACTTGGTCTTTATCTAGCGGGGTGCCTTGTTTGGCAAGGTCGGCTAGTACGGCTTTGATGATTAGGGCCCGCCTGTAGGTTGATACCATGCCGGATGCGGGGGTGGTGGCTTTTTCTACGAAGGCTTTGAGGGCGGTTTTGGTTTGCATGAAGATCATGGCTTCTAGGTTTATTATGCTTTTTAGTTTTTCGGGGTCCTCTTTGAGAGCCATGATGTATTCAGTTTCAGCTAGCAGCACTTCGCTGTAGGCTTCGTCTTCTAGGCCGCGCCTTACAATTTCGGGATAGTACCGCAAGATTACTTTTAGGTTTTTGTTTCGCTTGGCTTTTCTGCCAGCGATGTATAGCCCGAGTTGGTGGTCTAGTTCTTTTTCGGGCAGGGCAAAGATTTCGGCAAGTCTATCTTTTGACACTGTTGGCTCCGTCGTAGATGTTCCAGGTTTCTTGGATTTTTTGGGGTGGGTCTGCAAACGGATAGCCAGCCCAAGGCGTACCAACAGGTTCGGTAAGTAGGGTCGCGAGCAGGCCGAGCCTAGCGCTAGAAGATTTAGCGTCGTATAGCCATTCGACGGTGGGGTTTTGTTTCCCGGTCGCGCTGGCCTCAAGTAGCCTGTCCGTGATCCAGGTCGCGCGGGCGGGGCCTACTGCTGCCTTAAGTAGTACTTTGAGGCGGCATTTAGCTAAGGGGCGGGAGGTTTTGGATTTTTCGATGAACTCCCAAAGACTCATGTCCCCGCTAGCAATCTTTGCTAGGGCCCCGCCTCTTTGCGCCCGCGCGTTTGCTAGAGCGGAGCGGATTTTGGTGGTGTCTTTGTCAGCCAAGGTACACCTCGCGTTCTATGGCGTTGATCTGTTCGGAGGAGGCAACCGCAAAATCTAGGGCTTTGCGGATTGCTGCTAGCCCGGTGTTGTCGGAGGGGTAGCGGGTACGTAGTTCCTCATAGATTTCCCCGATATTTTCTGTGCCGAGTTCTCTTGCAACCCGGCGTATCTTCCATCCCTTTTGGGTATCTCCTAGCTGAAGGCGCATTACTTCTAGGGCGGTGCGCCTTATTTCGGTGCTGATTACCCTTAAGGGGTCTGCTCCGGTAAATCCGGGGTTTTCCGGGTCACAGATTTGGCCAAGTATTTTCTTCATCGGGTTCCTTGGCCCGGTTTCGATCTCGGTGGCGGCGATTTCTAGGTCGGTGCTCGATATTTTGATTCCGGGGATTTCGGCATAGATTTTGTTTAACGCATCGCTTGTCTTTGCCCTTGTCCAGCGGCGGATTCTTTCGTAGAGTTCCCAATAGGCTAGTTCTCCTTTTTCTAGTAGGTCCTCGCGAGTGGTTATGAGGGCGGGTGAAAATGAGTCCGTCCCGGATATGGCACCGCCTGGTCCTATTTCGGCTATTCCTTCCTCGGAGTTTCCTAGCGCATCTATTGACCAGGTGGCCGCGGTTGGCCCGTCGAAGGTGGTAACGATGGGGGTTCCCCACCTGATTTTTAAGGGGAATAGGTAGCCGCGTTTAGTTTTGGGCATTTGGATTTTTGGTTTCCGCCATGCCCACACCGGTAGGGCTAGTACCTCGCCGCCGGTGTCTAGATTTTCGGCGGCTTTGTACCAGCAGGCGGCTTGTCCCCATTTGGAGAACTCTAAGCTCCATTCGTGGGGGGTAAGGTCGGGGCTGCCGGGGGCAGCATATTGCTCGGCTACGCCTGTGCTACTGCCAGGGGCAGCATAGACTGCGTTGCCGCCGGGGGCAGCATCCCATATTGGTTCGTCAAAGAAACGTTCGTACAGGTTTTTAGCCAAGTTAGCGCCTCCGGGGCTTGCGGGTTTTGGATTTGCCGAAGCGACGTTTTTTCTTTTTTGCCTCCGGTTCTTTTCTGGTGATGAATGCGTTCTTTCCGGTGACGGCGTAAAGTATCCGATCTAAGGGTTCGGCTACCGGGGGCAAGCCTTCACATAGGATTCCGCTTGATAGCCGGTTGTAAATGGTTTTGTTGTAGGGCACGGCACCGGCAAAAGTTGATGCTTGGTCAAACATTTCCTCGAAGTCTCTTAGGTCCTCGGGGGTGTTATGAGCGTGTGATTGAGCGATTAGGGTAAAGATTTTTGCTGCCTTTACCCCTCTGGCTCGGTATTGGTGTAGCCGTTCCAGCAAGTTGTTGATAGATTCTGGTGAATCCTCGGTGGCTCCTACTCCCCAAATGTTCTCGTCTTTGATTAGCAAGGGGATCAGGAAGTTTTCAAACAGCTTGGTGGTGTCGTATTTTTCTGAAATTTGCGTATCGACTATCACCAGGTCGGATACTTCTCTGGCCTCACTGAGCGCGTTTTGGTAAACCTCGGGGGTTACCTGGGTGGGATCGGATAGCTCGGAAGGCGGTGCGGCGATTAGCGCGAACGCTAACGGCTCTAAGTGTGGTGGCCGGTCTTTGTCGAGGGCTGGCGGGGTGATGATTGCGCCTCTGCCCCCTTCAGGTAGGGCATCAAAAATGGTGGGTACATTTAGGGTGCGCAGTTTGGTGCGTATGTCGCCTTGTCCCCGGTTCGCATCTATTAGGGTGATGCGCATATCGGGGCATAGCCTGCCTGCACGTTGGGCTAAATGTATGGAGGTGGTAGTTTTGCCTACTCCCCCCTTGGCTCCGAACACGATGATGGTAGGACACCCGCCGTTTGTAGTATGCGCTATGGCAGCGGGAGCTATGGGTGGGCCAGGAGCGGGGCGTGCCGGCTCGGCTGCCTCCATCGTGGGCTTCCAGTTAGTCTCGGCTGGCTGTTCTTCCCAACTTGGCACGTTCTCAGGTTCGCTGGCAGGTTCGGGGTCCCACTTCGGGGCCTGCTCGGGGGCTTCATATTGCTCGGCACCCCCTGCGCCAGGGACGGGGTCTCCATATCCCGGCTCGGGAAGGCTTAGGTCTATATCGTCATAAAGATTGCCTTGCGGGGCAGGGCTAGAAAACGGCATTGCGTCGGTGGGTAGATCGAAGCTGGCCGGGTTTGGCACGGGGGCGGGGGCCTGATATTGCTCGGCGCCCCCTGCGCTGGAGCCGGGGGCTCCATCTCGCTCGGCTGCGTCTACACCAGGTAGGTCGAAGCCGGTTTGTCCGGGCAGCAGGCTGTCGTTTTGAGGCTGACCTATTCCGGGCAGGTCATAGCCAGATTGGCTTGTTTCTTGCTCGGCTAAGCCTGCGCTACTGCCAGGGGCAGTATTTGGAGGAAGGTCATAGCCAGATTGAGTTGGAACTTGCGCGGGGGCTGGCACGTCGTTTACACCAGGAAGGCCGAAGCTAGATTGACTGCCAGCAGGTGCAACCGATCCGGGCATGGCTGATCCTTCTGGTGCGGGCAAGGGGCTTAGCTCCGGCTGCGTAACTGGCAGCGTGGCGGTAGGGGCTTCGCTACTAACACTGCCGGGGGTGCCTATTCCTGGAAGGTCAAAACCAGTTGCCGGGGCCGTCTCGGGGGTGTCTACGCCAGGCAGCTCAAAACCGGTTGCCGGGGTAGGTTCTTGCTCAACTTCGTTACTACCGGGGGTAGCATCGGCTACGCCTGCGCTGGAGTCGGGGACTTGGGCTTGCTCGTCTATTCCAGGCAGGGCAAAGTTATCTTCGGCTACAAACAGGCCGGAAAAGTCTTCACTTGGCTTTAGCGCGTCTACTTCAATACCCATTTCGGAAAGTGCGCCGTGGATTTCTTCTTCACCCTCGCGATAGGTAGCACCCTCAATGCCAGATAGACTGCCGGAGCCTACGATCAGTACCGGGCCAAGTTTTTCTACCGCGAGTTTCACCCATTTATCAGCCGGGAAACCATAAGTCTCTTGGTTTTTGATGATCGAGAACGCTAAAGCATCGGTTAGCGGAGGGGATGCTTTGCGGGCCGTGTCCTTAAAACTATTCCCGCTAATAACTTCGTAGTCTGCCTGTAGTTTTTGGGCTATCTCGGGCAGGTTGAAAATAAAAACTTTGTCCATGCCCCTTACGTAGGGCGCGGAAACTACGGGTAAAAACGCGGGCGGGTAGGTTTTGCGCGCGCCCTACATGGGGAGGCGTAGGTAGCCAAAACCGAAGGAGAAAAATGGACAGCAAACAAACCCCGCCAACAATACAAGGCATGAGCAATTTCGAGGCGAAGCATCCGCGCGCAAAAGACGGCAAATTTGCTGAAAAGTATCGGGCTGAGTCCGGGCTGACTTTGGAGCTGGAAAAACGTTTAGAAGATCTAGATACCCCGAAAGTGTTTGTGGACTGCGTAGATTGCAGGCGCAAAGGTATAGTCACCGGCGAGTGGGTGAATATTACCGACACCGAAGGGCTTACACCGGTTGATGTTTGTCTGATCCGCGAGCACGAAAATCTGGAAGTATCCGATACTGACGGAGAGCTATATATCGCTCCGAAAACCGTTGAGGAAGCGAGCCAGTGGGGCAAGGCTTATAGCCAGGCCAAAGAAAATGGACATGAGAAACCTTTTAAGGCTTGGGTAAATGAATGCGGGATTGTTGATCCGAAAGAAGCCCTAGAGTTCGAGAGCCGTTACCAAGGCGAATACGATTCCTGGGAAGACTTCGCCTCCGAATACGCGTACCAGTCTGACGGGCTCGACGTTTTGACCCGCTATTTTGACTATGACAGTTTCGCCCGCGACCTAAAACTCAACTGTGAGGTTGAGAAAACCGCTGATGGGGTTGTTGTTCGTAACTTCGATGATGACCCGGACGGCAAGGTAGCAGTTAAGGCGAGTAGTTTTGAGGACTATGCACGGAGCGTAGCTCAAGAAACCGTTATCGAGCCGGAACACTACAACTGGTTGGACGCTTACTGCGACTACGGAAAACTTGGTGAGGACTTAAAGAACGACTATTCTTCAGCCGAATCGGAAAACGGCGTGTACGTGTTCCGCGACTATTAACCCGCGCCACACGAGGTAGGCATGAGCGTAGAGAACTTTGGACCTTCCCCGGCAGAAAAGGCTGAATCTGAGCGTCAGACGGCACTAAGTGCCTACAGGGTAGCGCGTGGGATTAAAGACGGCGAGGATGTGGAAGATTTTGACCTGATTTATCAAGGCCGGTATGACAGTTGGATCCACTTTGCCGAGGCTTACGCGTACCTTTACGAGGACTTCCAAGCGATGATAGACCATTTCGATTATGGCGCGTTCGAGGAAGAACTACGCAGCTTGTGCGAGGTAGAGGAAACCAATACCGGCGTAACTATCCGCGACTTTGACCTGGACGGCGGGAAGAAGCCTATCCACGCCAAGAGCTTTTCTGACTACGCGCGAAAGATAGCCAAAGAAACCATCATCCGTCCAATGGACTACTTGCAGTTGGATTCCTATTGCGACTACGAAGCGCTGGCCGAGGACTTAAAGAAAAGCTATTTTTCGTGCCCGGCAGAAAGCGGCATTTTCATTTTCTGGGATATTTAACCGCGCCCTACAAAGTCGCCGATGCGCTTTGACGCATTACCAACAGTGGAAGCACCAAAGTCGACGAAAAAGGTGGTTAAGAATATGCTTCTGAAGAAAGTTGTACCGACTCTTGCGGTAGGTCTTGCCCTCTCTATGGGGGTAGCCGCACCGGCGATTGCAGCGACCAATGATCCTGCCCCGGTATCTCAAGAACAAAATACTAAATGCCACGATAAGGCATTCTTTGAAAATCTTGGTAAGCAGGTGGCCGATAAGGTTGGCGATATGCCTAAGGGCACCGCCCTGGACACCAAGAAACTGATGGAGATGAAAGACTTCCTGGCTAAGGAGGCACCAGAACTTGACGCAACTAAAGCGGCAACCGGTCTATATGGCGAGTTCCAAAAGAACGGTCTTACTAAGCAGGCTATTGCTGAGGCAGTAGTTAAGGCCGCGACCGATCAGGGCATAATCAAGGATTGCGGCCCGGCCCCGACCCCCGGCGATAACCAAAATCCGGGCGATAAGACCGAGCCAGGAAACGACGCAGCGCCCAGTGAAAAGGCTGAGCCTGCCGATCCGGGAATCGAAAAGGAAGTAAAGGATGAATGCCACGACAAGGCGTTCTACGAGGGCAAGATTAAGGAACTGATTGATTCTTGGGGGCAAAAGGTTACTTTCGGAAACTTTGGTTCTGAAGAAGCCAAAGCCGACGTGAAGGCCGGATTTGATGAGTTCTTGCCGGGAGCTAACTTCGATAAAGCCTACAAGTACATTAAGGGAGCTTTCGAGGCTAAAACTTGGTCTAACTCTGCCAACCTTGAGGCCGCGATCATGGATGCCCTAAATGAGCAGGGCCTGGTGAGTGATTCTTGCGAGGTGCCAGGAGTAGCTAAGGCAGATAACGCCTCTATGCCTAATGCCGGTGACCAGACCGTGCTAGAAGGCCAAGATGGCGAGGGGCTAGCTCAAACTGGTTCGGTTATCGGACTTTCCGCGCTCGGAGCACTTGCTTGCGGAGCTAGCGCTGCCGGTGCTTTCGCCGTGGCCCGTCGCAAGAGCGAGGATTAAAAGCTGGCAACAGCCACGCAACTAATAGATTGCTTCCGCTGTTGCCTTACCGCCAGGGGTAAGGGGTTCTTCGGGATTCCTTGCCCCTGGCTTTTTCACGCGCCCTACGTGGTAGGCATGGCAGGTATCTATACCGCTGCCGGAACTTGTATTAAACGCTCTCGCCCGCGCCCTACGTGGTAGGCATGACTGATAAACGGATCCGATTTTTTACTATTTTCTTCGTGGTGGCCGGATTGCTAGTAGCTATAACGGTGGGGCTTTCTTCTGCCCAGTCGCAGCGTCAAGTCCCGCGAGTATTGGCTGGCGACCCAAAAGTGGAAGCTGTATTTGATGAGGGTGATAGTTATTCCTGCTTAGAAAAAGGGACCGCAAAGATCGTGGAATGTTCTTTGCAGGGCGGGGCGGTAAAGCTCGGCAAAGTCGTTGATAGCAAGAACGAGTCTGCCCGGTTTATTAAAGCGGCCCGTAGCGCCGACATTAAAGCCGTGAAAGATAAAGCCGGTAAGGACTATTTGAAGGCTCTCAAGGCACCAAAGCCGAAAGAGAAACTTTCTTGCCTGGTGGCGGGGGAAAACATTGACTGCATTTTTGACGGCAAAAACTTGGTGACTTGGTGATGAATGAAAAACACCCCGCGCCCTACATGGGAAGTATGGGTAAAAAAGAAGAAATCTATACCGCGAAAGAAATAGCGGAAATGTTCAAAGTCTCTGTCTATGCAGTCCGCACTTGGGCGGCTAGAGGATTGCCAGGGGCTGTAAAGATCGGGAAGTCATGGCGGTTTACCACCGAAACCGTGGACTACCTAAAGTTTTCGGGGGTGGTATAAATGCGCGCAAAAATCATTAGTGCAGTAAACGATCCGGCACTTTATCCGTGGTCGCCGCCCTCTGAGGATGTGTTCGTAAGCGGGAAAGTAGTTGTGCCTTTCAAAGGTAAGGTCGCCCGCGTACCACACCGATACCCGGTTGTAGCGGTAGGATCGAACGCTTGCGTGGATGTGATGAAAAACAAGTTTAATCAGCGGTTAGAGGGAATCCAGATGCCGTGGGTTGCCTTGCGCGCCACCGTAAGAAACATGGCTATCGGGGCTATGCCGCTCATGTCGCCTAGAGGGTATGTGCCTGCTACCCCGTTTGAGAAGACTGATGCGGTAACTAAAGTTTGGGTGTCATTTTTCGACCAGGCACACCTTGACGCTTTGGATTCTACTGAGCCGGGATATACCAGGCTAAAACTTAGTAGTGATAAATATTTGCTCACCTTAGACCGTGACGGGCAAAAGATAGATGAGTTCTTTGTGTACGAAGCGGATAAAGGTTACTTGACGGATGGGCTATCCCCTATTGAGTTTCCGATTACCCAACGCCAGATTTTTGAGTATCTAAAGAGCATAGAGAACATTGCTCCGTTACTTCCTCTCAAGTATAGCTGGCGGGCTTTGGCAAGTAACCATACAAAAATCACCAACCGGATCGCTAAGAACACTTGGATGTACCGCGAGCCGAATCTGGAAGGAGAAAAATGTGAATGAGGAAAAACTGCGCCTGTTATTTAGCGTGCGAGATAGCGGGCTAGGGGTAGCCTGCCAGGGCAAGACGCTGCGTAATACCTGCGCCGGGCTATACGGATTCAAGGACAACTATTTTGTGTATAACAAGGATGAATGGGTGGAGCGGCTAGATAAGGTTTTGGATGAAATGAATACCCTTCGTATCCAGCTGGATCAGATGGAAGAAACCATTTGCGACCTCAGAAAGATTATCTAGTTTCGGACAAGTCGCAACCCCACAGATTTTAAGCCACCAGGGCTTGAAACCCACCGTTTACGACCTCAGAAAATTGATCTAGTCCCGAATGTAAAACAACCCTAAGCTGAGCTTAGGGTTGTTTTACTGTAACGTACTCTAACATTGTTACAGTTACAGTACGCTACCCCAGGTACTGCCCCCAAGGGCTACTTTCCGTGCGACGGCGAGCGTATTGTTCCGGAGCGCGAAAAGCATTGATCGCGGTCTTTAAGTCCCGCACCCGCACCTTAAACAACGCTGCCAGATCGGTAAGAGTCTGCCCATCTATTTGTGCCTCGCCCCCGCTCCGCAGCCCATAGCAATCTATCACCGCCTGCATATGTGCTTGCCAGCGGGAGAGTTCTTCGTCCAGTTCTTCGATACGCGCATCCAAGTCTTCGTTAGCCATTTTGCGCCGCCAGGTATGCCCGCTCGATTTGGCGCAGCCGAATCCGCTCTTCCTGCTTTTTGAGGTTGTTACGCTCCCTAATTTCCGGGGTGAATCGCCGCCTAGCATTGTAGGGCTTGTAGTATCCCATAGCTACGGCAACCCCTGCCCAGTCTTCACGATCTAGGCCGTCTACTAGCTCGTCTTGCATGAGCGGGATTTGCTGCTCTAGGGCGCGAATTATCGCTAGGGTGCCAAGCGGGCTGCCCTCCCCAACTGCTTCACCTAACCTGCTTACAAGTTCGGTTACTTCTTCCATGTTTTCGCTGAGCACGTCTTGGGCGTTGGCAAGGGAGGTATCGTGATCCTTAAAGATTAGCCGGGTAAAAGCCTCACCGAATGCTCCGTATCCTACGGTGCCAGATTTAAGACCATCCAAGCGGGCTAAAACTTCCTTCAGTCCGTCTACGTCTTGCAGGCTGTGCGCGTCCAGTACGGTATCTAGCGTGGCCTTGCGGTCTTCGCCTAGACAGTCATTATCAAAGTCCCGGATTAGCGGGTAGAAGCCTTTCTTGCCTTCGATATAGGTCCAAAACTTCGGTATCCGGTAGCCATCCTTAGATTTAGTCACCGGGTAGTCGAACATCGGTACCCAGTCCCAGGCCAGCGAGTAACCTTGGGCAAGAATAAGTAGTTGTTCTAGTCGATAAATATCGGTTTCCGGCAGTTTTTCTAAAATGTAACTTGCACCGCTTAACGGTGAGATTTTATTTTTGCTCATGCCTACTATGTAGGGCGCGGGGATTTTGCGTGGAAAAGAAAATGCGCCTTGGGTATGCCCGCAACTTTGTCAGGATCGTGGCGAACGGGCACCCCCCTTGGGTCAGGACCAGCGCTTAGCCCTGGTCTAGGTACCGCCACGTGTCCTATGTAGGGCGCGCGGTGTTGCCACAAAAAAGCCCCGCCAACAATACTAGGCATGGGCAATAATTTTGAAGCTAAGCATCCTCGCGCAGGGGATGGCAAATTTACTGAGAAAACGCGCAAAGAATCTGGACTGGAGCTAGCCCTGTCCGACTACCACGGCAGCGAAGTCTATTCTCTTGTCCCTGATGAGGGGCGAGAAAAGATAGAGGAAGTCT
The DNA here is from genome assembly GCF_002848005.1 of Varibaculum cambriense. Classification (GTDB taxonomy): domain Bacteria; phylum Actinomycetota; class Actinomycetes; order Actinomycetales; family Actinomycetaceae; genus Varibaculum; species Varibaculum cambriense_B. The sequence continues at coordinate 80,712 of NZ_PKHX01000008.1, forward strand.
ACGGTGATGACCCTGATAGTTACGGCTACGGGGAATTGCTATACGTAGAGTATAAGAACCCTGCCGCCGATAAGGGATGCACAGACGCGGCTTATACACACGAGTATTACTATCCGAACGGGGGCGTGGAAGAACGCCGCTACCTGGACTCTAACCACAAGGTAATACGAAACAAGGTAGATACTCCCGCGTCAGAAGAATTTTTCGAGTCTGGGGCTACCCGCAAGATCAATTACGACATTGATAAAGCATATGCTTTTGAGTTCATTAACCGGTACGGAGGGAAAGTACCGACAGAAAAGAATTTCTACCCCAACGGTAAGACTTCCTCCTGGGTCTATTGGACTAAATGTGAGGACGGGAAGTTCCGTGAGGTTATTGAGCTTTTCAGGCAAGACGGATCACTGAAGAAAAAGATAACCCACAACGACAAGGGAGCCGCAGATAATCCTCCGGGCGGCTTTGCTACTGAAGTTTATGACGAGGAAGGTCGAATTGTGCATACCGAGGACGTTCGCGGTGGTCACAAGGTTAGGGAAGACAGCTTTTATGAATATTGGCGGAGAAAAGACCTAGAGAATTGGGGAAGAAAATGAGCAATTTTGAGGCGAAGCACCCGCGTAGTGCTGATGGCAAGTTTACTGAAAAGACGCGCAAAGAATCCGGCCTGGAACTCACCTTAGGGCCTAGCGATTGGGAAGAAGAAGATACCGTCCTGGTTAAAGGTAGTATCCCCGCCGGTACCGGCGCGGCGGGCGATAAAGTTTTAGAACAGATGGCCGAGGATAAACCGGACGTTGAAGAAGGACTATACGGTCACGCTGGCTGGACAAAGAAAACTGGGGCGGCGGGAATCATTTCAGGCTACCTGGACGGCGACGAAGATACCGGGAACTATCGCCGGTTCTCTACCCTAGATAGTGAGGGGGCGAGCAGGCTACTTGAAGCCCTGCCGTCTATTGCTCACCAGGATCGGCAAAATGATGCCCCCACTTTGGGCACGATGCTTGCTGCTTGCGCCGCTAACCCTGGGAAAGTGTCGCTTTCTGGTTACACGATTGACCAGACTCGCTGGGATGAGCGGGTAAGTGTAGACACCATCCATGTCGCTGATCCAAGCGCTAAGGAGGGCGCTCGGCTTTCTGGTCAACAAGCTCGGGATAAGTGGCATGAGTATCAAGAAAAACTGGGTTTGGATGCTCGGGAAGCACCTGACGAGATTTATAGCACCGGCGGAGAAAAACCCGGATGGGAGATGTGGTGGGATTAAAATGAACAATTTTGAAGCAAAGCATCCTAGAAGCGCGGATGGAAAATTTACTGAAAAGGCACGCAAAGAATCCGGGCTATCGCTAGGGCTAGACGCGATGGAAACAGATACCGACCTGATTAAACCGGCTATTCCAGCGGATCTTGGCAGGGCTGGGGACGAAGCAATAGCGAAAATGCGCGAAGATAATCCTGATTTGCCTAACGGCTATTACGGCCCGGAAGGCTGGACGAAGAAAACCGGGGTTACAGACGTTATGGAAAAGTATGTTAACCCCGGCATGAGCATTGGCGATCTTAAGCGCTTTCATAACCTGGGCGGCGAGGATGCCGAAAAGCTCCTTAAAATACTGCCAACAAAAGCCCTAGAAGATCGGCAAAACGATTCCCCGTCGCTAGGATCGCTGCTTTCTGCTTGCGCGGCTAACCCTGAAAAAGTTTATCTATCCGGTTACATGATTGGTGATTCCCGCGTGGATGAGCGAATCAGCGTAGACGCTATTCTTATCGCCGACAGCCAGGCTAGCGAATATCGCCAGCTCCAAGACGGTGAGGCATTTAATATCTGGCGTGGGTACCAAGAAAAACTGGGTCTGGATAGTGACTGCCCACCTGATGAAGTCTACGGAGTTGAGGAAAGCGCGAATCACCCCCGCAGCTGGGTCATGTGGTGGGATTAACCCTTCCGCCGCCCTTCCATCACCTCACTTAACGCACTAAGCGTTGCTTTCTGGTACGAGATAGACACCTGGGTGGAGGTGTGGCCAAGTAAGGCCATTACTTCACGCTCGGTTGCGCCCTTCTTGACGAACTCAGTCCCGGCGTACCCGCGAAGATCGTGAAAATGCAGCTCAGGGTTGACTCCCGCGTCCTTTCTGGCTTTGTTCCACTGAGCACGGAACACGTCTGTACTTATAGGGAAGTCGCCTTCATTGGGGAACATCACCTCGCCTGTCGCAAACTTAGATACGTGTTCGTTCCATTTTTTCACTAGCCAATCCGGCACTGGCACGTCACGGTTAGACCCTTCAGTCTTCGTGGATTTATAGTCCAACACGCCTTTAGATACTTCCCCCCAAGCTCGGCGGATACGGAGCACCCCGTCTTTTAGGTCGGAGACTTTAAGACCAAGTACCTCGCCCCTGCGAAGCCCTAGCACTGCGCCAAGATAGATAGGTAGCCTAAAACTTTCCTTGCTCACCGCGATGAGTTTTTCTAGTTCGCCGTCCTCTAAGGTGTAATCGGCACGTGTTTTAGTGCCGCCTTTGGGAATTAGCGAGGCTTTGACTGGGTTTTTAGGAATAATTCCCTTATCTACCGCCAAGTCAAGGACTCCTTTTAGTGTCACAACGTATTGCAATACCGTTTGTTTACTGACTCGCTCCACCTGAGCGTTTATAAATGCTCTTACAGCCTTTTCGTCTATCTGGCGGATAGTCTTGGCTTCAAAATAGCGACTAAGTGTATTACGTTTCGATTTGGCTTGCTTGTAACTGGAATACGCTAATTCTTTTTTCTTAATCTCTAACCACTCGCCCGCAAGATCGTCAAAAGGTACATCTCCTGCTTGTGTTGATTCTTTGTAGGCGATTTTGTTTAGCGTTAGGTCGCCGGTAAGTATCGCTGCTTTTTGCAAAGTCAGCCAGTCTTCGGCTGCTTTTTTACTATCGAAAGTAAGCGGAGCTTTTACTGGGTAAGATTTATAGGTGTAGCGGGCTTGGTAGCGTCCACTAGGAAGTTTTCTGATAGACCCGAATCCACTTCTTGCCACGAAAACAGCCTATCTTTTCGTGCCACAAAATGCCACATCTATCACTCGCTATCACTCGCTAACGCTCGTTACCTCTACGTATGAAGGAGCGCTCATAACCCCTGTTCGCTCATTAAAAAGGCTGCTAGCTGCAGGTTTAAGGCAGGGGAGCTATAATCCCTGATATAAACGCCTGATTCCAAATGCTGACTGCCCTCATTACCTTTCCCCGGCCTCACCTATACTCCCTATATGCTCTGATATCGAGCATAAAAGGTAAAACTTAGGAGAAATCTAATGAGCGAAACTCAACCGTCGGCAGCGGGGTTAGCAACCCACCGCGACAAATCCGATGTGGGATACCGCAAAGGGTTAAAGTCTCGCCACATGCGTATGATTGCGCTGGGCGGGGCCATTGGGTCCGGCCTGTTTTTTGGGGCTTCCGGACGTATTTCCGAGGGCGGGCCCTCGGTAGCCATTGTTTATGCGATCTGTGGCGCCGTAGCCTATATGATGCTGCGCGCCCTCGCGGAACTAAGCCTGTATCGTCCCTCCTCAGGAGGGTTTATTTCCCACGCCCGCGAGTTTATGGGCGAACGGGGCGCCTATTTCACCGGTTGGTTCGCTTTTATTACCTATTCTTCGGCGCTAATGGCCGATATCACCGCCATCGCTAACTATATGCATTACTGGGAAATATTTCGGGTGATCCCCCAGTGGGGCTGGGCTTTTATCGCCCTAGCATTGATGGTGATCGTGAATCTCGCTTCCGTTAAGTTCTTCGGGGAGTTCGAGTTCTGGTTCGCGATGATTAAGGTCGCGGCGATTGTAGTGTTCATGATTTTGGCGATCATTGTTTTGATTCTGGGAATCAACCTGACGGTGGGCGGCCAGGTTTACCATCCGGGAGTGGGCGCGATTACCAATCATGGCGGCCTGTTCCCCAAGGGCGCTTTCACCATGGTGACTATGTCACTCGGGGTGCTATTCGCTTACGGTGGCACCGAATACTTGGGCGCCGCCGCCGGAGAAGCGGAAGATCCGCAAAAAGAAATGCCGAAGGCAGTTAACTCTATGATGTGGCGTATTTTGCTGTTCTACGTGGGCTGCATCGTGCTCTTCACTTTGCTGTTACCGCACAACGTTTACGACAAGAACGAATCTCCTTTCGTAACTTTCTTTACTGCGATTGGTATTCCCGCCGCCGGCACCATTATGAATATCGTGGTGATGCTCGCGGCAGCCAGTGCGATTAACGCCGAACTTTATACCTGTGGTCGCGGTCTGCGTTCGCTAGCGGTTTCGGGCTCGGCTCCTCGTTTTCTGGCAGGTATGAACCGCAACGCGGTACCTTACGCGGCCATTGTGGCTGCAGGCACCGTGGGCTTGGTGGGGGTAATCATCAATATGATCCACCCCTCCGAGGCGTTCGACGTCATCGCCTATATGGCAGGTATCGGGATTTGCTCTATGTGGGGTTCGGTGATGATTTCGAATATTTTGTTCGTGCGTCACTGCCGGCGCACCGGGCTGGAGCGTCCGAAGTTCCATGTTCCCTGGGCGCCTTACACCAACTATGTAGTGCTAGCGGTGTTTGCCTCGATGATTGTTTTAATGTGGTTCGAGGGCGGTCTGGGGCCGGCAGCGATTATCGCTTTCGCTTCCGTGACCGTAGTGTTGGCACTGGCCTGGTTGGTGGTGCGCAACCACGTTGACCATGACATGTTTACCTCTGAGGCAATTTCCGAAGCAGTCGCAGAAACCGAAGCTCCTGATAACCAGTAATTAGCCGTTCAGGGCGCAGGAAAGCGCTCTGAACGCCGGTGTCAATAGCGCGAGGGAGGGATTTTTAGCCTCCCTCGCGCTATTGACGCGTTATTAACATAGAGAGATTTCAGAACCGGGCGTGGGGGAAAGTTTTATCCGAGTCGGCTAGGCGGGCGCAAAATTTGGAAAACGCCGCCACGTTTTCCAAATTTTTGGGCAGGAGGAAAAACTTTCTTCCGCGCCCTCTCCAAACCTTCCTGCCTGTGGTTTAGTGCGCTTAGCGGGCGCGGACTTTCCAGCCTTTGACTCCGCTCTTATGCAGGGATTTGTCTACGAAGTGCCCGGGGTCAAGCGGCTCCCCCGCCTCCATTTCCGCCATTAGGAAGGCAACTACTGCTTCATAGGAGTTGGTATGTTCAAAAATGGTGCGTTGCCGTTGATAGCCGACACCGAGTTTCACCATCTCTAGGATTGACCAAAGTTCTTCCGCGCAATCTAAATCTTCGGCGGCAGGGGTCAGTTCCTCTAGCCAAGACGGTAGAGAGTCGGTAAGTAGGCTTTCTTCTCCCTGCGCGTCCTCGATCAAGATGGCCTCCATCCCGTAGCGGGCAGCGCGCCACCGGTTTTCGCGCACGAACCAATCGGGCATCACTGGTAAATCTTTACCAGCGTCTAGCTGCCGCGAAGCAGTCTCTACCAAGGATTGCGTAAGTGCCGCACAGGCTGCGACCTCTTTCAAAGTGGAGGAAGCGTCGGCTACCCGCGCTTCGATGGTCCCAAACTTGGGCGAAGGGCGGATATCCCAGCGCACCTCATCGAAGGAATCAATCACCCCGGTTTTTAACATCCCGGAGGTGAACTCTTCCAGCTGTTCCCAGGTTTCAAATTGGTACGGTTTTCCCGCGGTGGGCAGCTGTTGGAACACCATTGCCCGGTTGTCGCAGTACCCGGTGTCGACTCCCGCCCAGTAGGGCGAGGAAGCGAATAGCGCCTGAAGATGTCCAAGTTTACTGGTCAAATAGTTTTGTATCGGCAGCACCTTATCGCGATCCTCTACCCCCACATGTACATGGGTGCCAAAAAGCAGCATCTGGCGCCCCCAATATTGGGTGCGATTGACCAGCTCTTCATAGCGTTTGTTATCGGTGACCTGCTGATAGCTGGGATTAGCGAAGGGGTGGGATCCGGCAGAAGCTAGCTCCACTCGCAACGCCGAAGTAACCGGACGCACCAGATTGATACCCTCGGTTAAATCCATGACGCAGTCACGGACGCTGCGGCGAGGACGGGAAATAACTTCCACCGTATTGAGCAGCATTTCTCGATGCACCAGGGAGTTTTGGGGGTGAAGTCGCTCCACTTCCTCCATCACCGCGCTCGCGCATTGCCGCAGGTCGAACGAATCTTTGTCGATTAGTTGTAGTTCCCATTCGATACCGATGGTGGAACGCTCAGATTTTGAAAATTCGATACCCATCAGGTGTCTCCTAACGGCGGTAATGTTCAGTAAAAGCGGACAGCAACCGATGTGAGCTGGTCACATCTTGGGTCATGCAGCGGGCAATCACCGCTTCGCGTTCTGCGGCCGCATAATATGCGTCCCCGTACTGGTCGATGCGGATTTGCATTCCCGCAGTAGTGATTTCCGGATGAAACTGGGTGCCATACAGATTATTTTTAAAACGAAGTAGCTGGTAGTGGCAATGGTTCCCGCTGCCAAGCAAAGTTGCACCCTCCGGCAGATTCGCGAGCGAATCCCCATGCCCGGTATAGCCGCGGATTACCGGATCTAGCTGCCCGGTTACCGGGTCACAGCGCCCGTCATCGGTCAAAGTAACCTCTACTGCCTGTAGGTCTTCCCCGGTGCGGTCGGTCAAAGTGGCGCCAGCCGCTTGCCCCAACATTTGCATTCCGTAGCACAGCCCTAAGGTGGGAAAATCGCCATCCAACAGGTAATGCATCAATGGTATTAGCTGGTTATATAGCTGCCCTTGCATGGGAGCTTCGGAGCCAGTTGGCTGCTGCGCCCGAAAGGGAGATCCGGAAATAATGACTGCGCTATACCCGCCCACAACATCTAGGTCGCGCACCAGGTCGAGGCCGGTTTCTTCTGGCAGCAGGTAGGAATGTAGTTCCTGGCCAATCTTTAGTCCGGTGACCTCGGCTATGGTTTGCAGCTCGTCACGCGCTATTTTTCCGGCGGGACGGCATTGGATAAATAAAAACGGCAGCCTTTCTCGCATGGGTTATAGCTTACGGGTTAGCGCGCCATCCGTCATGCCAAGATCTTCAGGTTGTTAGCACTTTCATAGCCTTTTGCCCAGGTGGGGGTGGGAGCAGTGACGGTTATGAGGTTTGCGGGGTTATCCGGATCAGGAAATTGCAGCTCTTGGGCGTGCAGGCACAGCTGCGGCTCAACATTTTCTACCGCATCTGCGGGCAAAACTTCCGGATAGAGGGGATCTCCCAACAGGGGATACCCAAAATGCGCCAAGGTGGCGCGCAGCTGATGAGTAAACCCGGTTTCTGGCTCTAACTGCCACAACAGTTCTTCTTCTGGCACGGATTTCTGGCTGCCCGGGTTTGCATTCCCCTCTCCTTCCGGCTTTTCTGTCTTTTTGGGGAGGGGGAATTTTCCGAGGACGAGGCCGCGGGCTCGGCTTTGGCAGCGGGTCACCTTCCGCCCAACCGGGGGCTGTCCAATCGACACTGTCAACGAGCCAGTTTCTTTATACATAGGTAGCTGGAAATCAAAACTCTCCCCCACCCTGGGAATAGCGCCTGCTCTCCGGCAGTCACCGTCGCGGCTGCGTGCCAGGTAGATTTTCTTTACTTGACGGCGGTCAAATAGTTGCTGGTAACGCGCCCGATACTTCGAATCTAGGGTCAGTAATAAACAGCCGGTAGTGAGGCGATCTAGGCGATGCGCGGCGGTTATTTCGTCGTTTCCAAATTGGCGGCGGGCCGCCACCACCACCGAGCGGGTAATCCAGGAGCCGCGGGGAATAGTCGCCAGGCAAGCGGGTTTATTTACTACGATTGCGCCCTCGCCCTCCCAAAGCACCTGCAGCTTCGGTAAGGGAGCGTCTTCATCGGGGGCTGCTCGATGCAGGTAGTAGCGTTGCCCCTCAAAAAGCTCGCTGTCCGGGGATAAAGCGATCCCTAAGGGAGACACCACATCCCCCGCCGCGAACGCTTTCGCGACAAAATTCGAAATCTCGGCAGCAGGCAGCGATAGTTTGCGTTCCAGCTGGGCTTGTAACTGCTGACCCAACGAGCCCTTACCATTAGCGGTAAACCCCACCGGGTCGATTCCGCCTCGCGCAGGCGGGCGCGTCCCCGCCCTGCGCTTGCTACGTCTTCCCACCACACCCCGCCTATATCCGAGATTTTTCCGTCAGCCCCCTACTGTATATCGCACCTGTACGCATATTCCTTTCATATTGGTAGGCACGCCCAGTCAGCGCAATCGGGCACCTTTGACTCCGACAACCCGCGCTCCACAGTCTAACGCCTGGGAAATACACCGTTCGAAAGAATAATTTTTCGCTAAACCAGCTACTAATCCTGCGATAAAAGCATCGCCTGCTCCCGTAGGATCCACAACCGTAGCTGGAGTTACTTTCCACCGGTGCCACTCACCTCGGTAAGTCCATACCCCCTTTTCTGCCCCGGTAATAATTAACGTAATATCTGAATCAGCAAAAAAAGATGAAACATCTAGTGGTTGGTTTGGTAATCTCGAAGGTAGCTGTTCCCAGTTCATACCGAATAAACGCTCAACCCCGAACTCGTTCATGATTATCACGTTGGCGGCTTGTTCTAGAGGATTACCCGGATTGAACTCTGCACCGGTATCTATATCAAGTACCAGTTGCCCTCCAGAAGACTTCAGTTTTCGAATTACTCTGAGAAAATCATCCTTATTACTTATCCTTCGTAGCTTCTCAGGTGTTGAACACACAACTTTCGACCTCGAAATATTTTCAAGGCTTTCCGGATTCAGTAACAACTTTTCCATTGAACGATCTGGATACGCTGCGACGTTACTACCTTCAGTTAAAAATACGTAGCATAGCGGCTCAGGAGCATCAGGAACCATGTCAATAAGATTTGCGCTAACGCCGTGTGCGCTTAAATCAGCTACAAGTTGCTCGCTGATTTCTCCAGCTTTTAACCTGCCAACCATGCAAGTCTTCAGTCCCAGCCAGGAAGTGTCGACCGCCATGTTAGCTACGGTTCCCCCGGGAAGGTTTTCTTGATTCAACAAGCACGCTTTGTCCCCAAGTTTTGGCCAATGGTCAAGGGCGACATATACGTCAAGAACAGGCTCCCCAATGAAACAGATATCAACTTGGTTCTCTAAATCAGGTTCAGGCGCCCCCTTTAACTCGCTAAAAGACATTATGGTTACTTTCCGTCTCTGCGCGAGTCTCTAAGCCGCCTCCTTCTAACGGTACCCACTCCGATGGGAAGCGCGGATCCGAGGTAGCAATCCAGTAGTACTGGGTTGCTTTTCTTAACCCAAAACATGGAGAATGCCAAGTGCCCTTATCCATAACTAGAGAAGTACCACAAGGAATTTCTAGTAACACGCATTCAGCAGCCACCGGGATTTCAAATTCCTTTGCGCATACACCCAGCACTATTGAGTGGTCCGTCGGGCACAGAGTTTCCTGAGTGTGATCGTGCCGCTCCATTTTTTCAATCTGTTTTGGCAGGACATCAACCCGCGTCATGGCTAAATTTACTGCCGTATCGGAAATTTTCTTTTCACTCTTATAATCATTCCATCCACTGCCGTTGGTTACCACCACAGACTTGCTTCCCTGTTTAAAGCTTAGTGCTGTTCCCCATGCGGAAATATCATCGCGTCCCACGACCAGTCTCTTAGTCATTTGTATTCTCCTTTCCCGTCAGCGACCTCACTACTGACACCAATCGTCTTACCCTGTCTATTTCTAAATCCCCTGTCGCTTTGCCGCCCTGCTTCAGAGAAGATCCGATAATCGCACCATCAGCTATCGACAGCTGCTGAGCGCAATTATTCTCATTGACTCCAGCGCCTACTATCAGAGGAAAGTCTCCTATAATTTCTCGAAACTGTTTTATCTTTTTTAGTTCGGTCTCTACGCCAGTATCTACCCCTGTAACGATGATTCCATCACCGCGTTTTTTAGCCAGTTGTAAATCGACTTCGAGTGAATTTCCGCTCAACACTGGCTGGTTCTTTAGACGCACCCCACCTAGAATAACCGTAGATGTTTTCTCTTGGCACCAGCGAATGCGCTTCTCAAAAGCGGGCTCATCTTCTGGAGAAAGTTGTCCCGAAAGCGAGTCCAACTGAATAAATGGCAGCTGATGTTCAACAGCTAAATCGAAACTTTTATCGTTATCCCAAATAATATCCACGCCAACAAACAACTGTGGAAATTTATCCTTTAATCGCGGAAGACAATAACGTACGTCTTCAATAGAGCCGAAATAGTTTTCCACTACCACTCCATCGAAGCCGCCTGTCGAATATATTTCACACTCTCTTATTGCTCTAGAATATATATCCTCAATTCCGTCACCTTTAAGGTGGATCATACCCAGCAGCAGTTTCTCGCCGTTTCCCGGCCACCCTTTAAGTAGATTTAGACTATCTTTTATCATTTTATAAACGCCTTCTCCAATAAAAATAACGATTTATTACTTTAAAAAATCTTTATACCAATGGTGAATATGGCTCATTTTCAATAGATCTTTGGGGGCACCTGTATATCGAGCCAGCTCTACCGCTGGAGGAACATTTAGGTTAGCGTCCGCCAATACTTGATCATCTGAAAATGCCTCTGCAACCGAGCTATCACAGATAACTCTTCCTTTACTCATCACCACTATTCGGGGGAAATTCTCAATTACAAAACGCATGTCATGAGAAACTGCAATAACGCTTTTCCCTGACTGTGAAGCCCATTGCATAATTTGGGTTAAATCCTGTCGACCGACCTCATCCAATCCTGCAGTAGGCTCATCTAGAATTACATACTTGGGGTTCATCGCTAAAACAGCAGCGATTGCCACAAACTTACGTTGCGCAAGCGGCAAGTCCAACGGATTTGTCTCACTTTGATTCGACAAGTCACAGACTGATAGAGCTTCTTCTATTCTTCTGTTTCTCTCCGTTGCATCAATTCCTATACGTTTCAGCGCATATTCACATTCCTCTTTAACAGTTTTCGAAAATATTTGATCATCAGGATTCTGAAATACATATCCCACTTGCCGCGCTATTTCATCGGTTCGATACTCCGCAGTATCTTTACCTTCTAAGAGAATAGATCCTGCAGTAGGCCTTAACAGCCCATTCAGAAGTTTTGATAAAGTGCTTTTTCCTGCTCCATTTTGCCCTATCAACGCTAAACGCTCTTGCGGCTCTACCGTTAACGACACCCCACTAAGAGCAGTCACTCCACCTGGATACTCAAATTCGACTTCATCGCAAGTTATCATTTTTTCCCTTTAAAATTGTATTAACAGTGGTTTGAGCCTGAGCAAACGTTATCCATCGAGGATCTAAATTTAACCAGTTTGATAGGGTAAAAAGCTCAGGAAACCCGCAGCGAATTTCATCATTTTGAGCTTGTGCAAGGATGTCTCTAGCAATACCTACCGCATAGACTTTCCCTTTATCGAGTATCACTAATTCATCTGCGATTTCCACCAATTGATCAATTTTATTTTCGCTTACTAAAACAGTTTTCCCTTCCTGTTTCATTTTTGTAATAGCTGAAAAAATCATTTCCGTAGTCGCGGGATCAAGTTGTGAAGTTGGCTCATCAATCACAATAATTGACGTATCCATCGCCATAACTGATGCGACTGACACCCTTTGTCGCTGCCCACCCGACAACTCCAATGGATCGCGAAATGCTAAATCTTTTAGATCCATTTCGTCAATCACATGTGCGGTTCGGCTAATTATACGTTCCCGTTGCCAACCTAAATTCTCAAGCCCGAAAGCAATTTCTTCAACTACAGTTTGACAGGTCCCAGTTAGCTGAGTGTAAGGATTTTCGAATACCAAGGCAACATTTTCAACAAGCTCCCGTTGTGAGAACTCCTCAATATTTTTTCCAAATATCTCTATCGTACCTTCAAGCTCGCCTCCGAGAACCCCTGGAATCAGACCTTTGAGAGTGTTGCATAGAGTCGTTTTCCCTGACCCATTAGCTCCAATCAACCCATAGACTTTCCCAGACTCTAAATTGAGATTTACGTTTTCCAGTGCCCAGCTCTTTGCCAGGGGATGTTTAACCCCTAGATTTAAAGTCTTTATTGCTGCTACCAAAGAAGTCGCCCTCCGATTCCTATAAATATTGAAAGAAAAGCCGCGACGAAAATAGCACCATAGCCCAGCCATGAGAGAGTTTGCTGAGGGATTAACCGCGATCCTTTTATTTCTGTGATGCTGGCTCCTCTAACTTCCATCGCGACAGCTCTTTCTTCAACACTAGAAAGCGAGGACAAGACCAGAGGGGCAACAGTCGGTAGCACTGCCTTCAGCTTCACCATCCGATTTCCCTCTACTTGAATCCCTCGGGAACGTTGCGCATCACGAACGGCTTTACCCCTATCAGCCAGTTCAGGAATCAGCCTTGCTGAATTCATAACTACGTAACATACCTGCCGCCTCGCACCCAACTGTTCCAAAGCGTTAGACAGGTCTTGTAGAGACAGAATTGAAGTCAGTAGAACCAGAGGAGCACACACTGCTAGCAGCATTGCTATATACCAGTTAGCTGATACCAACCCTTCCGTAGTAACAGACAGGGGCCCGACAGTGAAAACTATGTGATTTCCGTATTCAAAAAAAGCTCTTACCCCCAGAGTAAATATAGATACCGTTAATCCAATTTTCCAGAAACGCGACCAAAAGACCTTAAATACTTGGAGAATGACCGCAACAAGTAAGTTAACGGTTGTGAAGGCATAGAAGATCGTGGCATTTCCACAAGCAAGAACTCCAAACATCAAGATCAGTGGGACAGTAAATCTCACTAAGGGATTGATTCTCTGATAGCGTCGATCTTGTCTCGGGTGAAACACAAACCTGTTAATATCTTTTTCGATTTCTTCAGCTTGTCCCATCACTAAAACCTATTTCAAATCGCCTTTTATTTGCTTTTTTTCGCGGGTAAGGAGATAGGCTTCTCCCCGAGGGAATTTTGCAAGGGTACGCTGCGGCAGAGCAATCAAAATATAAAAAACGATCAAAGCGGTTAATATTTTATCGGTAATATCACCAGACACTCCTGCCGCCATAGCTGCAGACCAGTTTGGAGCTCCTAGCTGCCGTAGCACCCCGGCGATAATCCCAGTTCCAGTAGACGAAAGGCCACCATAAACCATAATTGTAATTAAAGACCCAGTGATTCCGGTCGCTAAACCATTAATGATTCCTGACAGCAACGAGCGCAAGAAAGAAGAGTAGCCATTTTTACGGGTCAATAGTGCTGCCACACCTGCCGTTACAACAAACAATGGAATATAAAAAATATTAGATGGATTAGTTATCAAGGAGGCAGCTCCTGTTAGTAGCCCCACGATAGTTGCCGGCCAAAAACCAGCGATTACCGCAGTAAGTACCACTCCTATTGAATCCAGCCAAATAGGAAGCTTCAGAGCAAACACAATCTGCGACACCACAATATTTAATGCGATTGCTACCGGTATTAAATAGATCGTCATTTTATTCATACTTTTTGCGGACATTATTTAACTCCTTTTTCTAGTGGTTTTGTATATCCATTAATATGATCAATTTGCATAATCGCCTGCACACGAGAAGAATAAGTTATCTCACTTTCTTCAATGCAGGCATAGTGTTCGTCATAAGTAGTTCCACTTGCATGTAATAAGCAACGAGTACTTGGCAATTCTTTTAAAATTCTTTTTGTTTCTCTATCTACCATTCTTGTTTTAAGAGAAACAACAGATCTGACTGGATTTCTATGATATTTTTCTCGCAGAATTTCATAAATAGATTCGTCATTAAAATTATAAGTGTCGATGGCAGGGAATAAATCTAGAGGTAGAAATGAAATATCCAAACTTATAGGTATAACGCCACTGGGGGTCTCCATCGCCCTTAGTCTCTTCAACCGCAACATTCTCCGATTCTCACGTACTATGACAGCCTGCTCTAACACCTTAGCGAGTGCTCGTTCATCAGTACCTTTTAAACGATCAGTCAAAGATCCAAAATTCCATAAGAGAGTTTTACTCTCTGGCGAGGACACAAAAGTTCCTTTACCTTTTTTAGATTCAAGGATACCTTCTGCAATTAGCCCATTTATGGACCGCCGTATAGTCCCGCGCGCTACATTATAAATTTCGCAAAGGTCATTTTCCGAAGGTAGTTTCTCACCTACAAGATAGTCTCCATCATGAATCTGTCTACGTATTATCTCAGCAATCTGCTCATAAACTGGTGGTGAACTATTAAGCATTTTTGCCCCTTTACAAAAACCGTGTTGTAAAGAAAATACTTCCAGCCGATATACAAGTCAAGACTTTTGCTGTACAGCATTTGTGTACAGCATTTGAATTCACTTGTTAACTGTATATATGTCTATGAATTTGAGTTTTAGCTTTTGTATACCACTCACTTGTCCATAGGCAGTCTCAACCGCAGAAAATTCATATTAAGATACGCAATTTAGATTTAGAGACAATAATAGATGGCAAAAATTAGCAGCTCACCCTGAATTACAAGTCGAGGTAAATCCAACCATGACATTGCACAGTTCCGTTACATGTGCGGACATTCATCCTGGAACATTACATACCGCTGCGTCAAAAATGCCCCAAGCGCAAGCGCTTGGGGCCACACACCAAGCACAACAGACCCCAACAAACACCTTGCGGTATTAGTAAAACCGCTACGCAGTTTTACATACCGCTGCGTCAAAAATGCCCCAAGCGCAAGCGCTTGGGGCATTTTTCTCCTTGCGGTAGCGGTGGGATTTGAACCCACGGTGGGTTGCCCCACACAGCATTTCGAGTGCTGCACCTTCGGCCGCTCGGACACGCTACCAGGTACTGTATTCAGTTGTTGGTATGGTTACTCGCGGCCGAAGGCACCGAAGGTACCTGAGGCAAAAAGCGAGAAAACGCCACCTATTCATTGGTTGCGGAATCTCGCGAAGCGCGAGGAACCGCTAACAACATCTGAGTTAACAGACCTTCAAAAGTTTAGCGGATTTGTCCGCCAGAACTAAACTTTGGGCGCGAAATGTGATCACTCCCGCGGCTAGACCCTTCGCGTTGCCGCCGCGGCAAAACAATCACCGCCGTGTAACCTCGCCAATCCTCGACAAACAGAGCCGCCAGCACGCTGCCGCGCAACCGCGCTATACGGCTCCGCGCTACTACTGATCTACGATCCCGTATAAACGATCGCCAGCATCGCCCAGACCCGGGCGAATATAAGCCTGCGGGGTAAGCCCTTCATCCAGAGCCGCCACCACCACGGTAACGTCCGCTCGCTGGCCGATATGCTCTTCTACGTGCTTAACTCCCTCGGGTGCCGCCACCAGGCAGATGCAGGTAACATCCCGCGCGCCTCGCTCCAGAGCGTAATCTATGGCCGCTACCAAGGTGCCGCCGGTAGCCAGCATGGGATCGACCAGGAACACTTGCCGATCAGTTAAATCCTGAGGCAGACGATTCGCATAGGTTTCGATCGCCAAAGTTTCTTCGTCCCGCTTCATCCCCAGGAAACCGACCTCTGCCGTGGGTAGCAGGGCAGTCATGCCGGACAGCATCCCCAGTCCGGCTCGTAGAATCGGAATCACGATCGGGCGAGGCGTCGAGATTACCGCGCCTTCCATCGGCTGAATCGGGGTTTCGATTTGCTTGGGAGTTACCCGCACGTGCCGGGTTGCCTCATAGGCGAGCAGGGTAACCAGTTCATCAACCAGTTGCCGAAACACCGAAGAGGGGGTGTCTTTATCTCTAAGAATGGTCAGTTTATGTTTCACCAGCGGATGGTCAATGACTTTAAATTCCATACTTTAAAACTAGCTTGTTTTCCCTTCGCCTGCCTACTCTTTCCCACTCCTTCCTAAAAAATATTTTTCCCGTTTCACACCCACACAGCGCGCCCCTGATCTACGCTAAGAATTACCGCCGAACCAGGAGATATCGATGAAGCAAAGCGAACATGGGATTAGTGAAGCCGACGAAATCAAAGTGCAGAAAATCCCCAATAAAGTTTATGAGGCCGAGCTCTACCGTTTACAGGGCGAATTAGGCAAGCTACAAACCTGGGTGAAAGCTACCGGAGCCCGGATCGTAGTTATTTTTGAAGGTCGCGATGCGGCCGGTAAAGGCGGCACTATTAAACGGATGACCGAATATCTCTCCCCGCGGGTCGCTCGGATCGTGGCGCTACCTAAACCGACGGAGCGGCAAGAAACCCAATGGTATTTCCAGCGCTATATCGAGCATCTGCCCGCAGCCGGCGAAATCGTCCTCTTCGATCGTTCCTGGTACAACCGCGCCGGGGTGGAAAAAGTGATGGGATTTGCCCGCCCTGACCAGGTGCAACTGTTCATGCGCCAATGCCCCATCTTCGAACAAATGCTAGTCGAGGATGGGATCTACCTGCGTAAATATTGGTTCAGCGTGTCAGATAAAGTACAGTACAAGCGTTTCAAATCTCGCCTCGGTGATCCTTTACGCCAGTGGAAACTCTCCCCCATGGATTTAGAATCCATCACTCGCTGGGAAGACTACTCGCGCGCTAAAGACGACATGATGGTGCATACGGACACTTCGGTGGCGCCTTGGCATCATGTGCTTTCTGATTCCAAGAAGCAGGCGCGACTAAATATGATCCATCATTTCCTTAGCTCGATCCCCTATACGGAGATTCAAAGCGATGCGGAGCCGATCCAACTGCCTCCGCGTCCTAACTCCAGTGGTTATGTCCGCCCTTCGGTAGCAGTATCCAAATACGTGCCGGACTTTGCGGGAGAAGCGGCGCGTATACACAAGAAGAAGAAGCTTGAGGGTACCGAGGAAGATTTAAAGAAGTACCGCGATAACGAGAATTGATTTCCGGGCAATAGCCGCTAGGGTGGCGGCATGGACAAAGTAGCATTGGTAACTGGCGGTTCCCGCGGAATTGGCGCTGCCATCTGTAAAGAGCTTTCTCGTGACCATCACGTTTTGGTGGGGGCAACTACTGAAGAGGGGGCGCGGGCAGTAGCCGAGTCCCTTCCTTCGGCCGAGCCTTGGGTGGTTGATATTTGCGACGAGGACGCCCTCGCCGCGAAAGCCGCCCAGCTTAGTCACCTGGATGTTCTGGTGAATAATGCCGGGCGGCTGCGCAATGGAAATGTTGCTGATGCTTGCCGTCAGGATTGGCGCGATGACCTGGAGTTAAACCTGGTAGCTCCGATGGATTTAACCCGTCTATGTATTCCTTTGCTGCGCGCCAGCAAGGGGCAGGTTATTTTCATGAACTCCGGATCGGGATTCGATTCCCGTCTAGGTTCCGCGATTTATGGAGCTAGCAAGTTCGGTTTGCGCGCCCTCGCCGATCGCCTCCGCGAGGAAGAGCGCGGCAAGATCCGGGTCACCTCTATCCACCCCGGGCGAGTCGATACCGATATGCAACATATTTTGCAGGAGGACGCGGGCTACTATGATCCGGAAGATCATATGACGGTGGAATCTATCGCCAGAGCGGTTCGTTTCGCTATTGATTCTCCCGAAAACGCGATGGTGGAAATGGTATCGATTCGCCCGGTGCGGCAGGTGCGGCGCTAGGCCGCTGCCACCTCAGACGGACGCGGCGCTAGGACGGTTTCTGTCTAGGAGCGGTCGGCAGCGATCAGGTTTTCTGCCCCGAGGCGGATGCCTTCTAGCTGGTCGTAGGCGGCATCCTCGTGCTCGATGTTGATGTTCATTTCCGGATCGATCTTGGCGATCGCGGCTAGGAACTCGCTCCACCAAGGCACGTCATGACCTTCGCCGATGGCAACGAAGCGCCAGGCGGGATCAGAGGGCCAGGAGGAGCAGTAGTGATCCATCCCTACGGGGGTGCGCGCGGATTCGTCCTCGGGAACCGGTCCGAAGGAAGGATCGAGTACCCCGCGAGTGGCTACTCCCGGCTCAATCTTGGTGTCTTTGGCGTGCACGTGCACGATCTTGTCCCCGAGCAGTTCAATGGATTTCATAATGTCCATCCCCTGCCACATCAGGTGGGAAGGATCCATATTTACCCCGATGTTCTTGAAGCCTCCGACCCGTTCCTCGAACTCAAGGAACTGGGTGGGGGTGAACACGGTGTTGGTGGGATGCAATTCCCAAGCCAGTTTCACTCCCGCGTCTTGAGCGCGCTGGTCCATTTCTTTCCAGAATTTCTCTAGCACCGAGTACTGGTATTCCAGGACTTCTAGCTGTTCACCATTCCAGGGGTTAACTACCCATGCCGGATATTTGGCGTCCGGGTCGGTGCCGGGCAGCCCAGACATACACACGATTTCCCCTACCCCGAGTTTTCCGGCCAGTTCGATGGCGCGCTTGAGGTCATAGGTGTGGCGGGGCCCCACATCGGGCAGCGGGTCCAGTACGTTACCGGAGGTGTTCAGGCCGGCGAGCCGCATTCCTTTTTCTTCGAAAATCCCCAGGTAATCTTCACGGGCAGTTTTCGAACCAATCAGCAAATCAACCGGGCAGTGCGGGGAGGGAATGAAGCCTCCCACGTTTACTTCCGCGCCGGTTAGCCCAAAGGATTTCAAATGATCGAGTGCCTCGGGCAGGGTGAAGTTATGTAGACAAGCGGTGTAAGCACCTATATTCATAGCCATGGTTTTTCTCCTTTTCGTTATTTTGGTTATTTGATTTCCATTTCGACGCCACCGTTGGCTGCGCATTTGGCAATAGTGTCGAGGATTCGCATGGAGCGGTATCCATAGGCAAAGTCCGGCGTGGGAGTCAATCCGTCTTTAACCCCGGCTACCTGCTCTAAGAAAGCGTGAGCCTGGTAAACGAACTGCTGGATTTGGGTAACGCCTACTCCCCCGAAGTCCATCGAGGATCCGCCCTTGAAGTAGGGGAAGTCAGGGTTGACGAGGACGCGGCGCGGCCCGCCTAGTCCGGCAGGAGAGCTTTGGTCATCAACCATGATTTCGCCGGCGCGCGCCATATCGAAGGAGACCATTCCTTTGGTGCCATTAACGGTGATTTGCATCGAGTTCGGGGATCCGAACGCTACCCGGGAAACCGAGAAAGTCCCAATAATCCCATTTTCAAATTTCAGGGTACAGGTAGCGACGTCATCATTTTCTACGATTTCGGTCGCTTCTGCCTGCGAGGATGCGCCGCGTCCTCCTGCAACTCCTTCTAGAGCCGGGGGACGCTTCTTAATAACCGTAGACAGTTGAGCACCAGCGACCGCCTTCAGAGGACCACAAATAAATTCTGAGGTATCAACTAGATGGCTGCCCACATCTCCCAGAGCGCCCGAGCCCATCGGTCCCTTATAGCGCCAAGCGATCGGGGTGTTCGGGTCACAGCCATAGTCACACCAGTAACGCGCGTCAAAATGGGTGATTTCCCCCAGCTGTCCGCTTTGCACCATTTCCGCAATTTTTGCCAGACCGGGATTGCGGCGATAGCAGTAGCCCAGACCGGTTGCTACTTTGTCGGTTGCCCCAAACTCTGCCATCGCTTTGGCATCTTCTAGGTTGTCGGTCAAAGGCTTTTCACACAGGACATGCTTGCCGGCTTTCACCAATGCTTCTGCCATTTCGCGGTGTAACTTGTTGCCCACCACAATGGAGACAATGTCAATATCGGGATCATTTACAATATCTTTCCAGTTATCAGTAGCTTTTTCATACCCGTAGTCACGGGCGGCAGCCTCCGCGAAAGGAAGATAGGCGTCCGCGATAGTAGCTAGACGCAGCCGTGGTAAGTCTGAGGCAAACACAGTGTTGGCTTGCCGCCAACCATCTGCGTGGGTCCGCCCGGCCATACCCGCACCGATCACCGCCACCGATAGAGTTTCTTTAGTCATTTTTTCTCCTCTTTGAGTTCCGTAGTACCGAGAACGCTTGGACGGCCACCACAACGAACCGGCGTTAACACGTGTTAACTACTGTCCATAGTAAAGGAGGTTGTACCAGAAAGCAAGGGTTAATTCCATAAATAATTATTTATTTTATTTTTGGGGTTATTCCCCTATCTACGAGCGCAGATTTTTCCTGAAGTTCACAGCAAGGCAACAATTAGCGCGCGTTATTTTATACTTGGGCTATGAGTTTTCGCCCCACGCAAGCAGATGTAGCCCGCAAGGCGGGAGTGTCACGCGGGTTAGTTTCCCTGGCGTTATCTGATTCCCCGCGGGTTAATGCGGAAACTAAAGCCAACATTCTGCGCGTTGCCTCTGATATGGGATACGTACGCAATCAAAATGCCGCGTTCTTATCGACCTCCGGAACCGATCTCCTCGGGGTAATCCTGCCCGACCTGCAAAATCCTTTTTTCGAAGAGGTAGAGGACGCGTTGCGGCTTTCAGCAGAAGAAAACAAATTTTTATCTCTGGTTTCAACTGCACGTCAGGATCCGGAAAAAGAATGGAACCTGATAAACCGCTACCAAGAGATGCAAACTATCGGGGTCATTTTGATCTCCCCTGCCTCTTCGCAAGAGCGCCTGGCGCACCTATCGGAAACCTTCCCCCTGGCGGTGCTGGGGTTAAAGTACGTGGCAGGAAAAATAGACTCTATCCATATGGACGAGGAAGCAGCAGCCCGGCTAGCGATCACTCACCTAGCCGAGTGTGGATACGACCGTATCTTTTCTTTATCCAGTCCGGAAAGCGTTGATCAAGCAGTAGTGACCCGCCGCAAAGTGCAGCGAGCAGCTTTTGAGAGCCTCCGCAAAAAGAAAAAGAATTTCCCGGGATTTCAAGCTCTGGTACCAGATCTGGAACCGGGTGAACAGATTCGCCAATGTCTAGAAGGATCGGTGGCCAAGCGGCCAGCGTTTATTGCCCATAACAACCTGATAGCGATTGAAGCCTGTACCGCGCTGCGCGCCCTGGGAATGGAACCAGGTAAAGACTGTGGGTTAATCACCTATGACGACACCTATTTGGGACAGTTAGAAGAGTTTTCGATTACTTCGATCGACCAACATGCAGATCAGTTGGGTGCGCAAGCCGTTACCGCCTTGGCTAAGCGCTACGCCGCCCCGGGGGATCCCGGACAAGAAATCGCGATTCGTCCCTCTTTGCTGCAACGCGCCACCACCTGTAAAAAGTAGCGCTAAGCGATCCAGAAGCCAGGGTCCGACTTCCGCCCTCTCCGATTACAAAAAGAAACGTACCCTGATGAGGAGATCGCGCTCAGCCCCGCTCCCAAAAGAACCTCGCGCTCGCCCTCGTAAATTTGGAAATAAACCCGAATAATAAAAACCCTGGCCTGCCAGCGAACTAACGAATAGTTTGCCGACAGGCCAGGGCGGTAGCTGGGTATATAGCTATTACTTGGAGTACTTAGCCTCCAGGTTCTGTTCCACCTCTTCCAAGGTGTAGATCTTGGTTTCCGGAACGAACTTAATGTAGAAGCACAACGCAATCACGTTGATAATTCCGAAGACCAAGTAGGTACCGGAGCCACCCAGGTTCTCGATCATCCAGGGGAAAGTTCCCGCTACGATGGCGTTGAAAATCCAGAGGGCGCAAACCGAGATTCCCTGCGAGACCCCGCGGATCTTCGCCGGGAAGATTTCAGACAGCAGCACCCAGTGAATGGTTCCCGACTGTTTGATGAACAGGAATACTGATACCAAAATCAGCACCAACCACGGCAAGAAGTTGGGAATATCGCTGGCCACGTTACCGTGGGCATCCATATGGGGCTCAATACCCCAGTAGAACACTCCGGCCAGTACCAACAGGGAAATCGCGACCCCGGTTTCTTGGTAGATACCCACGGTACGGCGGTAGAGTTTGGCAATCAGCAAGAAGCCCACTGCGGATCCAACTGCGGAGAAAGTACCGGTTACCACGTTGAGCATAATGCCTTGACCAGTATCGAAACCGGCGGCGGTTAGGATCTTGGGCATGTACCACATAGCGGTGTTAATCCCGGTGGTCTGATCGAAGATTCCCAGGAATACCCCGATGATTAGCACTTTACGGGTCCAGGGGGTACTCCAGATCCGGGAGAAGTTCCACTGTTCTTCTTCCTCTTCTTTACGGTGCAGTTCGATCATTTCGTTAGTTTCGAACTCTACTTCTTGATCGGTGTCACGCACGCGTTTCAAAGCGCCAATGGCTTCATAGTAACGCTGGTTAGCGGCATACCAACGGGGAGATTCCGGCATGACCCGCATACCTACCCAGAGGCAGATGGCGGGGATAGTAGCGATTACCAACATCCAACGCCAGGCGTTACCGTTACCGCCAGAGAGCACCATGGTTTCGCGGACGGTATCGGAGAGGCCTGATAGACAGTCCCAAGTGTAGGTGCCACCGGCTTGCACGGCCTTACCGGCATCCGGGGAGCCTTTAGGACAAATAACGCCGGCGCTAATGGCTTTCACGGTTGCTTCGGGTGCGTTATGCGCCTGCGAGAGGGCGGCGTTACAAATATAGGCAACTAGCTGCCCAAACACGATCATGAACTGGTCTACTGCTACCAGCGGACCGCGGATTCGTTTCGGAGCAGTTTCCGCTAGATAGAGCGGAACTGAGGAGGACGCGCCGCCTACTGCCCAACCGAGAATGAAGCGGAAGGGGTAAATCACCCATACGTTGGGGCTGAAAGTACAGCCCAGGGTGCCAACCAGGAAGATGACCGCCAAGACCATAATGTTGGTGCGGCGCCCGATCCGGTCGGTGAGCCAGCCGCCGATTAAGGCACCGAAGGCTGCACCGATGGCGAGCATGGCGTTGACCCAACCCTCGTGCAGGGCATCTAGCCCCAGCCCTCCGGCTATATTGTCCATATACATATAGGGCAAAGCGCCGGCGATTACTCCGGTGTCATACCCAAATAGCAGCGACCCGAAAGTGGCGGTAGCCGCCAGAATTATGGTGCCGCGATGCGGCCCGGACATGGGGGTCTTGGCCACCATCTCTTTAACTTTTTCGGGAGAGGGCGGGGTTGCCAGTTTCTCCTTATAAGCATCATTGCTCATATTATGTTTTCTCCTTTAAGAGCGATCCAGGTTATTTGTAGAACTCGGGCTGTTCAATTAATTCCACGGAGACCAGTTTGGACTCCCGTGATTCTAAGGATTCCAGGGCGGCATCCACTACGCAGGTGGCAGCGTATCCGTCCCAAGAGCTGGAACCGGTGTGGCGATCCTCGCTGGCGGCGTTAATCCACTGCTGCACCTCGCGGTTGAAGGCATCGTGGAAACGGTCGATATGGGACTGGCAGATGGCGTTGGCGCGTTCTTGGCTAGAGCGCACATACACTTTTTCTTGATCCCCCAGGTAGGCGGTACCCTGTTCCATTACCGCTTCGCACTGAATGTCGTAGCCGTAGCCGATGTTGACGTTTACTTCGTCATCAATCCGGATCCCGGATTCGGTGTACATGACCACTACGATCGGGTCGGTCAGGTGCTCAAACTTGTAGCTGGTGGAGCGGGGAATATCTACCCGCACGTTCACGATTTCTTCCCCGGTTAGCCAGCGGCAAGTATCGATTTCGTGGATGGCGGTGTCATCAATCGCCATGGAAGACAGGTAGTTTTCCGGAACTGTGGGGTTGCGGTGACGGCAGTGCACCATGGTGGTTTCGCCCAGCTCTTTGGAGTCCATCTTGGCTTTCAAAATGCCATAAGACTGGTCAAAGCGACGCATGAACCCAACGGTTACTAGTTTCTTCCCGGCTTTTTGTTCGGCCTCCATAATTTCGCGGCAATCTTCTGCCGTGGTTGCCAGCGGCTTTTCGCAAAGCACGTATTTTCCGGCCTCAATCGCCCGGATTACATCGGGCTTGTGTACCCGACCGAAGGTGGCGATCAGGACGGCATCTACGTTCGGATCGGCGATTAGTTCTTCGCCGGAGCCGTAGGCTTTACCGCCAACTTTTTCCGCTACTTCTTTGGCGGCATCTAGGTTCAGATCGGCGACCGCTACAATCTTGCCGCCGGTCAGTTCGTTTTCGATCCGTTCCACGTGAGCACGTCCCATGCCCCCCGCACCGATCAAGCCAATATTTAATGTCATTTTTCTCCCCTATGAGTGATTTGCCTGGTGGCTTCAGTGCGCCCAGGCGCGACTTCACAGCCGCTGAATGGAGATGCCGGCGGGAGCGGAATAATCACTCCGCTCCCGCGGCATCGGGTAAGTGATGGATAGTTACTTCAGACCCAGCCCGCAGCTGGCCAGGTATTCCCGCATGTTAATGGCGTTCTGCTTCGGGAATGAGGGCTCGCACGGGTAGCAGTCCTGCTCGCAAATGCAGTAGATTTCGCGATCTAATTCCGCGAGCGCGTCCACGAACTCATGCATTTCCGGCAGCCCGGCAGGAGGACATACCGATGCGCCTTTAGCCACGGCCTCGCCGAAGGGCCAGTCCTTTTCGTGCGCCTCTTTGGTGATGGCTTCATCGAAAGCCTTGATATGTACGTAGGTGATCCGCTCCGGGTATTTCTTGATCAGTTCTACCGGGTCGCCGCCGCCGTAAACCACGTGACCGGAATCGAGGCAGAGGTTTACGTACTTGGGGTCAGTAGCGTCAAAGATACGCGCGATTTCCTCGGGGGTTTCGATATGGGAATCGCCGTGGGGGTGCAGCACCATCTTCAGGCCGTATTCATCCAACAGCATTTGCCCGAGGGCGTTGGCGTGCTCTACATAGAGCTTCCAGGCATCATCGGACAGGACTCGGTCATCTGTCCATTCCCAGGTCTTGTCGTCGCGGTATAGCGGGGGGAGGTGCACGATGTATTCGGCGCCGACTGCCGCGTGGGTTTCGGCGATGGCGCGGAAGGTTTTCAAAGTTTCCGGCCAGGCTTCGGCCTTGTGGAGAATCCCCCAGCCAGTGCCGGCGACTACCTTCATTCCGAATTCATCGCACCATTTTTGTAGTTCTTTGGGATCGGTGGGGAAATAACCGAATGGCCCGGTTTCGATGATCTCGAAGCCGGCTTCTGCCATTTCTTCCCAGGCTTGCCGAGGATCCATTTGCTTTTCGTCCTCGGGGAACCATACTCCCCACTGGTCGGGGCAGACCCCGATGAACAATTTGGAATATTTGGGATCGTTGGTATTTATTGCTTTACTCTGCGCCATCGCAGTGTCCTTTCCTCCGCCTTACCAGCTGCTCCGCCGGCGTATTTGGCTGCAGGATCGCCGATAGTGCTACCGGTCTCCTGCTATCTACTCATTTACCAAAAACCTTACCGAATCGGTTCGGTACTGCCACGATAGCCGACAAAATCGTTTCGGTCAAGAGGCTCAGCGAAATTGTCCCGACAATTATTTGAGCAGGTGAACTGACATTAGAACACCTTTGTAAGCTTCCGCAGGTAGCTCGGGATAGATTGGGGGGCGGTTGGTGGCTCGCCGGTTTAGCGGCGTGAAACGGAAGCGGGTAGGGCTAAATAGAAGCGGGCGGAGTCAATGTTTTTGTGGGTTGCTGCCCGAGCGGTAGACCAGCTTTACCCATTTGGCTTTATTCATTAGGGTTAGCTGTTCTCGCTTGGCTGCTGAGGTGCGTTATCACCGCTGACGCGGGTAACGGTTTCAGTGGGGTTACCACTTACAGCGGAGGGAACTCGTTTCTCGTCCTCCCCGAGAACGGTATGGGTGATTGCTACTTCCCGGGCGAGCTTTGTCAGGCGCCGCTCCGCGGCATTACGCTGCTTAGCCTGCATCAACATATTGTAAAGAACCACTATTACCAGCCCGTACAGCAGAAGGTCAGCGCCACGTCCAACCCCTACAAAGCGTGCAACCGTAGTGGTAATCCCGGGAAAAATCACCACTACTACTGCGGCAACCGCAAAAAGTAGAATCCCCAGGCGACGCCAAGCGGTCTGTTTTGCCCCCAAGTTGGCCTTAAACATATAGAGGGAAAGAAGCAACACCAAAATAATCAGCAGGATTTTTATTAGCATCATTCGCCCCTATTTGATCAGCAACTCGGTGAGGATATTTATGGAGTTAAGCAGGGATTGCCCCTTGGCTTTGGAGTAATCGGTATAGCGGATAAATACGCTGTGCTCTGCCCACGGCAGTCCGGTTTTCGCCAGTTGCGCCACAATTTCAGAAGCATGCGCCATCCGATTTTGCAGCAGGTTTACTTGCTCGAAGGCATCTCGGCGCAGCACCCGCAGCCCGTTATGAGCATCGGTGAGCTGCAATCCGGTGCGGCGGGCAGTCACCCGCGCCGCAGTTTTTAGCACCAGGCGTTTCATCCAACCGACCTGGGTTTGGGAAGATAAAAACCGCGACCCGAAAACTATCGCCAAGTTTTCTTTTTCGGCTTGCTCCACCATCGCCAGTCCGTCCTCTACCCGGTGTTGCCCGTCGGCGTCAAAAGTCAGCAAGTATTTCGCCGGAGTGAATCCCCGCACGTACTCGATTCCGGTTTGCAGTCCCGCACCTTGCCCTAGATTCACGGGGTGGCGGATAACCGTGGCACCGGCAGCCGCCGCGACCGCGGCTGATCTATCCCGAGAACCGTCATCTATGCAGACCACACGGGGAAAGGTGGGGAGCAGATCTTTAACTACTTGCCCGATCACCTGGTCTTCGTTATAAACGGGAATGATGACCCAGGTGTCATCTCTAGCTGTCATAGTCTGCTATTACCTTTTCCGCGAGGATTCGTTGCTTCTCCTAGAATAGCAAGCATTCAGGACTTTTCTTATAGGCGCCAGGTACACTCGCGCTTATAATGAGATTGGATCAAGGGAAGCCAGCCGATGATCATCAGGCGTGAAGAGCTATCCCACACCAGACCCAGGAGGTTACTTAACTAATGACTGCAGAGTTTATTCCCGCCGCGAAACCCATTATTGGCGATAAAGAACGCGCCGCGGTAGATGCGGTTCTAAAATCCGGCATGGTGGCGCAAGGCCCGCGGGTTGCAGAATTCGAAGAAAAGTTCACCGCCCAAATGGCAAGTGGTAATGGCCAACAGTCAGTAATGGTTAACTCGGGCACTTCCGCTTTGCATGTGGGACAGCTGGCTGCCGGGATTAAACCTGGCGACGAAGTAATCGTTCCCTCCTTTACTTTCGCGGCCACCGGGAACTCGGTAGCGATTATTGGAGCCACCCCGGTTTTCGCCGATATTGAGGATGACTATTTCTGCCTGGATCCCGAATCGATTGAAGCCTCCATCACCCCGAAGACCCGCGCTATCTTGCCGGTGCACCTTTACGGACACCCGGCAAACATGACCGCCATCATGGATATTGCTAAGCGTCACGACCTCCTAGTTTTCGAGGACGCCTGCCAAGCTCACGGCGCTACTTGGAACGGACAGCAGGTAGGTACTTTCGGGGCTTTCGGAGCCTTCAGCTTCTACCCCACCAAGAATATGACCGCCGGCGAGGGCGGGGCGATCACCACTGGAGATGCCGAACTCGCCCGTGAAGCCCGGATGATTCGTAACCAGGGCATGGAAAAGCGCTATGCGAACGAACTGGTGGGACTGAACAACCGGATGACCGATATTAACGCCGCCATCGGCCTAGCGCAGCTGTCTCAAGTTGCAGGTTGGATGGAAAAGCGCCGCGCCAACGCCAAGTTCCTAAACGAAAACCTGCAGGGAGTTAAGGTTCCGCCAGTAGCCCCAGAAGCTGAGCACGTGTATCACCAGTACACTATCCGGGTAAGCGAAGACCGCGACGGTTTTGCGGCTGCTCTGAAAGATGAATACCAGGTTGGTTCCGGCGTGTACTACCCGATTCCTAACCACCGCCTGCCCTCTCTCGCTCCCTACGCCAAAGGTTTGGAACTTCCCCACACCGAAAAGGCCGCGAAAGAATGCCTATCCCTACCGGTGCACCCCTCCCTCTCGCAAGACGATCTGGAGCGCATTGTGGAAGCAGTCAACAAACTGGCCAAGGCGGGTGCATAAAGCATGGCGAACCTGCGATACGGAATTATCGGTATCGGCTCGATGGGCCGGCACCACGTACGTAATATCCGCGAACTGCCCGGCGTTGACCTGGTAGCGATGGCCGACCCGGCTGGGGACAAGTTCGGGGTTTCCAAAGGGATGGAAGTCCTCCCCAACATTGATGCCCTGATTGCCCAAGGGCTGGACGCATGCGTAGTAGCAGTCCCAACCGTTTTCCACGAGGAAACCGCGTTGAAACTAGCCGAGGCCGGGGTACATACCATGGTAGAAAAACCGCTTTCGACCGACGCAGAATCCGGGGAACGGATCGTGAAAGCGTTCGCGGATGCCTCTTTAATCGGAGCCGTAGGGTACGTGGAACGCTGCAACCCCGCCCTCCTAGAAATGAAGAAACGGATCTCTGCGGGACAATTGGGAGAGGTTTACCAGATTTCCACCCGCCGCCAGTCCCCGTTCCCGGCCCGAATCTCGGATGTGGGGGTAGTCAAAGACTTAGCTACCCACGATGTGGATTTAACTGCTTGGGTAGCCGGATCAAACTATGCGTCAGTTTCCGCGGTAACCGCTTACCGGTCAGGCCGCGAAAATGAAGACATGGTCAATGTGGTTGGCAAACTGAAAAACGGAGTACTGGTAAACAACCTGGTGAACTGGCTTTGCCCTTTCAAAGATCGCAAAACTATTGTGATTGGCGAAAAGGGCGCCCTGGTGGCCGACACTATGATGGGTGACCTCACCTTCTACCGAAACGGGTCGATTCCGGTGGAATGGACCCAGGTTGCTAACTTCCGGGGAGTTTCCGAAGGCGAAATGACCCGCTACGAGCTCACCAAACGGGAGCCACTACGAGTAGAACACGAACACTTCCGGGACGCCATTTTAGGCAAAGGCAACGAGCATGTCTCCATGTCTGAGGCGCTACAAGCCCTGAAAGTCGTGGAAGAAATCCTGGAGTCAGCTCGGCGGTAAATGGATAAGGATATGAAAGTTATTTCGGTAGTTGGTGCCCGCCCCCAGTTCGTTAAACTTGCCCCCATCGCAAAAGCGATGGAAAAACAGGGTGTGGAACACATCATTGTCCACACCGGGCAACATTATGACCCGATGCTATCGGACGTGTTCTTCCGTGACCTAGGTATCCCCTCTCCTGATGAGCATTTGGGGATAGGCAGCGGAAACCACGGAGAACAAACCGGAAAAATGTTGATCGCAATCGAACCGATCTTGCAGAAATATCAACCGGATTGGGTTTTAGTTTACGGAGACACTAACTCTACTCTCGCTGCCGCCGTGGCAGCAGTAAAGCTACACCTACCGCTCGCCCATTTAGAGGCAGGGCTGCGCTCTTTTAATCGCCGGATGCCCGAAGAACACAACCGAGTATTAACCGACCACGCCGCTGACCTGTTACTAGCTCCCACAGCGGTTGCCGCCGAACATTTACATCACGAAGGGCTAGCGGAGCGCACCGTAGTAGTCGGAGACGTAATGACCGACGTAGTTCTGCAGGTGAAAGAACAGGTCAAAGATAAGCCCTCCCCGATTATGGAAGAGTTTGGTTTTCCTGAGGGTGCCTATCGGCTCGCCACCATTCACCGCCCCGATAACACTGACGATAAAGCCCGCCTTGAACAGATCCTTAATTCCTTGGCTGACCTAGATTTACCGACAGTTATTTTGGCGCACCCGCGGCTGGTAGCAAAATGCAAAGAACACGGTATTGAACTGGGACGCAGGAATTTACTTGCACATCGCCCTCTCGCCTATCCGGAGCTGGTAGCCTCTGCCCTGCATTCGGCGGGCGTAGTAACAGATTCGGGGGGGCTGCAAAAAGAAGCGTTCTTGCTGGGAACCATGTGTACTACGGTGCGTCCGGAAACTGAATGGGTAGAGACCGTAGAACTTGGGTGGAACCAGCTAGTTGAGCCAGGAGACGCCCTAGTAAAAGCTGCCCAGCGTCCCCAGGCGAAAACCACAAACAAAACCCCTTATGGTGATGGTAAAGCGGCCGAAAAAGTTGCAGCTACACTTTTAACTCATTTGTTTTAGTGTCTATATTTGTCGTTTACGTAGTTGTTTTAAGGAAAGTAAGTGGACTACACCCTACGACTCGCAGCAGTAGCATCCTTTGATTAAATAGGTTCGATATATTTGAGAATATGAGCGAAAAACAGATACTGGTAATTTCCTTTTCAAATATTGCCAAAGACGCCCGGGTATTGCGCGAGCTTAGCGCTATACAACCGTTCGGTCATGTGACCTCTATTGGTTATGGCTCCAAACCAGAATTTGTTGATGAACACCTACAGATCGATGACCAGTATCCCTCACTACCGCAAACGCCGCTTGGTGTATTTAAAATAGCCTTTCACCTACATAAAGCAGCGGAACTAGCAGCTCCTGGTAATAAAGAGGCAATTCGTCTATTAGGGGATCGCACTTTTGATGCTGTGGTAGCCAATGATGCTCGAGCGCTGCCTTTAGCCTTTCACGTAGCTCGCGGAAAGCCCGTTTGGGCGGATATGCATGAGTGGGCTCCGGCAGAACGCACGCACGTTACCTCTTGGCGACTGTTAGTGGCTCCACTAATGACTCACATTTGTAAGAAATATCTTCCCAAGTGCCAGGCAGTTAGCACTGTTGGCCAAGAGATCGTTAAGTTATATGACAAAAATTTCGGAGTACAACCAACTCTAGTTCGAAACGCGGCACCTTTTGCAGACTTAACTCCCTCACAAAACCCGAGCGATGGTCCAATCCGACTGGTTCACTCAGGTGGTGCGGTTGCCGGACGAAACATCGAAAATATGATTGCGGCTGTTAAAGAAGCAGGGGAAAGGTTTACCCTCGACCTTTATCTGGTACCTGGTAACGATAAAGGAAAGTACCTCGCACAGTTAAAGGAACAAGCGAAGGATTGCCCACGCATAAAGTTCAATCACCCAGTAGAACCTGCTGAACTTCCCGCGACCTTGAACCAATATGATGTAGGAATTTACTGGATTCCGCCTTACTCCATAAACGCCGAACTCGCCTTGCCAAATAAGATTTTTGACTTCATTCAAGCACGTCTGGCTATTGCGGTCGGTCCCACAAAAGAAATGGCAAACATCGTACAGGAATTCCAGGTAGGCGTAGTATCTTCCGGATTCTCTAACAAAAATATTGTCGAGACGCTTCGCTCGCTTGAGCGAGACCAGATTATTAGGTTTAAACAGAATACGAATGCTGCTGCCCAGACCCTTTGTTTCGAAAATGAAGCGAAAAACATTGGACAGATTATGAAATCGCTACTCTAGGCGCATCTAAGGATATTTACATGACTTTGCAAACTTTAACCCAAAAAGATTTACTCTCCAAAGCGGTTTTCACCTATTCAATAACGCCTAGCTCCGACCCAGATTTTTCGCGTCACCAAACAATATCCGATAAAGCAGTCCTAAATTACACGCCGAACACTTCGGTACTGACTGGTGCAGATGAGAAAAATGGAATAAAGGTTTTCATTGTCGGGTTATGTATAGATTCGCGTGCACAACTGTCACGTGAAGAAATTCCCAGTTACCTGGCGAAGATTTCCTCCGAAAAATCGGTTGAAAAAATGTATGCCGTTGCGGGGCGCTTCGCTGGTAAATACATTGTCATCGTAAAAATTGACAACAGGCTCTGGATGTGGGGGGATGCTTCTTGTACGCTAGCAGCCTATTATGCAACCGAACCCAACTCTTTAGCGATTGCGGTTACGAAACCACTGGTAGAGCGACAGGTCGCACCATTAAGTGATGCGAAATGGAATGAGCTTTCCGCCGGTGTCGCATCTGGTCAGCCCTATCCCGCAGATACCACCGGTGCAAAAAATATCAAGGTTCTGTTACCAAACCACCTATTAGATTTACAAACTATGCGAGCATGGCGCCAACCCTGGCCGCATAAGCCAGACCAAAATGCCCCAGAAAAGATAATTACGAACACCTTTTTAACCGCCCAAAATATTTTCAAGGAATATGCTCGCCACTATGACCTGGTATGTCCCTTAACTGCTGGTTACGACAGTCGAACAAATATGGCGATAGGGAAAACAGTAAATCCACACCTTTCTTGTTTCACTTTCCTCCATGACGGGTTCACCGCAAATACCCCCGATCTGCTGCGACCGCAACAGCTGTGCGCAAAGTACAGCTTGTCACACAAGGTCCTGCACGATGAGATTATGCCGGTTGAACAGCGAAACGTTATAAGTAGCCTTATTGGATCTGATGCCAGCGACTACGTGCTTTCTTTGGCTCACACCTATCAGAAGCACTTTGGTTCCAGAGCCCTAATAAATGGAAACATCATTGACCAAGTCGGCAAAAGCATAACCGGAAACGCTATTCCAATATCGCTGTCTACTCCCCGGTTTTTGCGCGCTCGCATATACAACTCCAGTAAAATGAGTTTGCAGGTACTAGCAAAGTATTTAGATGCTATTCCTCAGCCTATGCGGCAATATACTTTCGATTTAGTAGCTCTCGAAAACGATTGCTGCCGCTGGGGAGTACAGAGCGATATCGCCTACGGTCTAGCTGGAGTAAACATGCTAAATATTTTCAACTGCCGCGATCTCATTGCATCATGGTCAGGGATTCCCAGGAAGACTCGGGTAAACAAAGCGATTCAAACAGGAATACTGGCTCGAGTCGATAAGCAACTGCTCAGCATCCCATTCACTCCCGAAAGCACTGTGAAACGCTTAGTGAGGATGCACTGGCCTTTATTTTACTTAGCTTCATTCGCATATGCCCGGTATTTGCGATATCGGTAATTATCTGTGTTTTTCACATAACCAATATTCTCTGCCACTTAGGAAGAGCAGATGCGATTCCGCTGGGGATTTGGGGTTAGCAGTTTCACACATAACGCAACGAGAGGGCAACTAGTTGCTGGTGTGCCAACTTAACTGTACGGATGAGTTACTTTTAGTTATGCATCCTTGCCTGATTATGAAGGTTCTGTAAGAGAACTTGCACCACTTCCTCACTGCTAGCGGACAAAGACTTGTTCTCCAGAACCCATGTCCGCAGTTTCTTAATGCTGCTTTCAGGAAAACCCTCAGCTGCTAGTCTTTCCATTGCTTTAGCAACCCCAAGGACTGAGTAATCAACGCAAATTCCAAGGCTATGCGCTTCAATATCTTCACGTGCGGGCCCGGGACCCGTATAAATCACCGGAGTTCCACACGCTAAAGTAGAGAGCACTTTCGTGGGGTAGGCATGGTCGTATCCAGCACCCGCTTTTATAGATACAAGCCCAGCGTCTGCTCCGGCTATCCAGCGCGCAGTTTCACCTGGAGGAAGCGTCTCCAAGACATGTACCCGGCCTTTTAGTTCCGGTTTCGCTGCCTGTTCTTTAAGTAAATCCCAGTCACTACCTTTACCAAGGAACACCAGGTGGTGAGGAATTTTGTCGATAACCTGAGCCAGAGCAGAGATAAAGATGCTGGCACCTTGCCACTCGGAAGCGGTGCCGGTGTAAATAAAATAGGGCGCGTCTGCCAAGCCAATATCTTCTCTCTCAAGGTGGGACAACGGCTTAACTTCGTTGGTAAAGGTATCAGTATCTATTCCATTCGGAATCAGATGCACCGATTTTGCACCCATTGCTCGCGCAGTCTCAGCGATCTCTTCATTTACCGCGATTACTGCGGCAGCACCCCGAACCGCGAACGCCTCTAAGGCTTTTACTGCTCTAACTACTATTTTGGGAGCAAAGGATGCACTGGCCGCCCCCCACAGATCTGGCAGGTAATACACGTAGGGCACGCCCAAAAGTTTATTAGCTATCCGCATGAAAAACCCGGTAGTAGGGGGAGGTTCCACTAAGGTAACGGTAGCGCGAGGTGAAAATAAAACTCGAAAAAATGCGGGAATATCAAAGCTGAGATACTGCAGGTACCCGCGTATGTAACCTTCTTTATCACGCAGTACCGGAAAGCGCCGTACCCGATCTTGATCAGAAGCTTGCAACCCTGGCGGGGGTGTGGTGGTAACTACTTCGACTTCTACGCCTTTTTCCCGTAGCGCCTTGGCAACTCCCGCTAAACGGAAAGAGGCCGCAGCCGCCTCCGGCAAATAAATCCGAGAAACTATCCGCACGAAACCGCGACGCTCGCCCACCACAAATACCTCGCCTAGATTTCCTCTAACTTATTTTCAGCGACTTGACGGAAACGCTTACCGGACTGGGGGCACTCAAATATGCCCTCTTCGCCCGGAACTGGCTTTAGTCTTACTCCCGCTGGCCCTACCCAGCCAATGCGGCGCGCCGGAACCCCGGCTACCAGGGCATATTCGGGAACATTTTTGGTGACTACTGAACCTGCCGCCACCAGTGACCAGGCGCCGATGGTTACTGGTGCTACGCAAACTGAGCGCGCACCAATCGCCGCTCCCCGCTTAATAGTGACCCCCACCTGTTCCCAGTCGGAGGCAGACTTAATCGAGCCGTCCTCGTTAATCGCCCGGGGGAAATGATCATTGGTCAGCACCACTGCCGGCCCAATAAACACTCCGTCCTCTATCGATGCCGGTTCATAAACCAGGGCATAGTTTTGCACTTTGCAGTTATCGCCCATATGCACGCCCTCGCCAATATAGGCGCCGCGCCCAATGATGCAGTTCTTACCTAGCTGAGCATGCTCACGTACCTGAGCCAAATGCCAAACGCTAGAACCCTCCCCAATCCGGGCTTCGGGAGAAACATCTGCGCTGTCAACTATGCGAGTCATAAATCCTCCAATACTGAGTTTTCTTTCTCTACCCTACCTGAATGGAATCCGGTGCAATTCGCGACCAATGCACCAAGCAACTGGTTTTCACGCGCATCAACAAAGCCATTGATTTATTCTTTTTACCGGTAAACCCCGAAAATGGCATAGGATTAGGACTGTACTTCTCCATTCCGATAAGCGCATTTATAGTGTGCCCCAGTATTTTTAGGGGGAACGCCAGTGTCCAACAATAAACCGCTTACCATCCTAGTTGCTATGGTTATAGGTCTGGGATTGTTGCTCCCAACTTACTCGCTTGCCTCCGCTAAAGAGACAGACAGTAAAGATCAAGTTGAAGTGGTCAACCAGATTCCTCAGCAAACCCCCGTTAAGGTTTCCGCGACAGAAGAAACAGCCACTACCGCTGAGGGCGAAGTAGAAAACGTAGTATCTGCCAAGGTTAGCTCTGAACTGGCGATTGTGGGGGTTACCTGGTCGAAATCTTTGTCAGAAACTCCGCAGGTAAAATATCGTACCTGGGGTAAAGATCAGATTTGGAGTCAGTGGCAGGATATTGATGCCGAAAAAGGAGAGGACGAACAACGCGCTTCAGGAACCGAGCCGATTGTACTCGCAGAGACTTCTAAGGTTCAGGTGCAGGCCACTATTCCGGATGGCTCAACTGTGGAGGGGCTGAAAGTTACAGTCATTAATCCGGGAGTCGGAGCCGGCGATAGCCAAGCCAACCCGAATCAGGGCTTCGCGCGACTTAGATCAGTAGAGGATGCACGCGGGGTAGCTATTCATTCTCGCTCAGATTGGGGCGCAGACGAGAAACTGATGACATGGCCTCCAAAACCAATTAAACCACAGGGAGTGGCCATTCACCACACCGCTGGCACTAATAATTATTCTGCTGCCCAAGTTCCGGGAATTTTGCGAGGAATCTATTATTTTCATGCCGTAACTCGAAACTGGGGAGATATCGGCTACAACGTGCTGGTAGACAAGTACGGAAGAGCCTGGCAAGGACGCAGAGGAACCTTCCAGAACCCCAGTGAAGGTGCGCACGCCCGCAGTGTGAATAGGGTGACCTTCGGTATTTCAGTATTAGGCACTTATGAGACGCAGGCACCGCCTTGGGCAGCTCAAGACACCGTCACCCGCTTAGCTGCCGCCCAGCTGAAACTGCGCGGCCTCAACCCCCTGGGAACTTTCACCTTCCGGGGACATACTTTCAACCGTATTTCCGGGCATCGCGACTTTGTGGTGTTGGGTACCGGTAATAACACTGCTTGCCCGGGAAATGCATTTTATCGGCAGCTCGGTGCAATCAGGCAACGGGCTGCCACCCTGGCAGCCGGATGGGCGTCGGGTTCTTCCTCTGCTTCCGACAATCGGTCGCCTCAGGTATCGCGTTCTGATGTTTCTCGGTTGGGTGGTAAAGATAGGGTGGAGACTTCTGTTGCCATT
>NZ_PKHX01000009.1 GCF_002848005.1 Varibaculum cambriense
ACACCCGCATACTCATACAACACCGTTGAAACATCCTTTCAAACTCGGTGTTGCAACCACCACTAGAACCTAAGCTAGTCGTTTCGATTTCGGTAATAAGTAAGCCGCCATTCCTCAATTGCACGTAATCCGTAGCGGATCCTTCGTCAAAGTAAACGATCTTCACTATGCCGCTAGCTGTATCCATACTAATTTTCCTTCCTTGCCCTTTACCTGAATTTTACCGCATGGGGTAAGCCGGTCAGAGGCAATATAATAGCTGCTGAACCACGAATACAACGTGGATCTTATTTGCTGATGAGCAATGTCTTAAAGTGGCTTATCCTGGCCTACCTTCCCGCACTGCATTACCGGCACACAGTAAGATCATCACATTTCCCGATCTCCCACACGAAAAGGCCTCCTTGAAAATAAAGATCACTTGTGTTGAGTAGATGCTAGACGAGAGATAACACATAGCTAACGAGATGTATCAAATAGGTGCGCCTCCATGCTAGGGGTTATAACGCCGTGAATAGCCAATTGTCACACAATGGTTGCGTAAATCGCGACAACACCGAGAGAGATTTTAGGATGTACTACCCCGTAACCTTGGGGACAACTAGCAGCTAGACACCATGCTCGTCGTCACTCAAGTTGCCGAGTAGTTACTTATTTCTCAATCACCGATTCGAAAGCTTATCCAAAGAGTACAGATTCCAGCAGTTAGGCTCAAGTGGCTTATGTGTGTCAGGAGGAATGACCTCAACCATAAGCTTCACGCCATTGAAAACAGCTTCTAATCAGGTTAAATCATGGAAGCGCAACTGCCTGGACGGGGTCTTGTAGCAAGCGACTGAAAGAGCGATTCGGCAATGGTAACAGCTAAGAAAACCAAAGTATACGTTCCTCAAAAAACTGCTACTTCAATCTAAAACCGTGCCGACCCTTCTCACTATCGGCGAGAACATGGTCAGGGAGCTCGCTGACGAGGGGAGGCTCACCGAGTCCGCTGTATGAAACTACGAGCAGGAGATCAAGATACCTTGCGACCAGAAGATAGAGCGCACCGCATAGACCATCTACGCCTAGGTGATTCCACACACGACATACGCCTGAACGAAGCAAGAGGCATTTGCGAGATTCTGTTCCACTGTAAAAAGAGACTCAGCCTAATAGACGTGGTCATTACCCGCGAGGGCGTGGTCGTGGCGCCCTCCTAAAAGCCTGGTTAAAATAAAGCCGTACAGGTTCTCAAAGCATGGAAACGAATGAGAGATTGCCTTGCTTCGGGTGAGATAGAGCTATATGACACCGACTCCTGGAAGGATCGCTTCTAGAACTAAAATATTTGATATAGCACTATGACGCGTGATGCGGCTCCCCTTGTCCTTTTCGAAAAACCATCACTCTCGCATCACGATTGCCGGTTTCCCGATCAGCAAGGCGCCGAAATCGTGTGCTTAACGGAGCAGAAACAGCACCAAATAAGTCTTCGGAGGGGGTCCAAAAATGCCCCCGACGATAATCGGGAAAAGAACTAAAACTGACTGCATGCTCGCATCAGAAAGGCACTTGCAGAAGAAGCCCGATGAGAACGATCTTCTCGTCATGATATCTTTGATATCTAGTCTCTCCTACCGCCAATAAGTCACAACGCGTCACTCAAAAGTAAGCGTCTGATGAATATTTGCGCAAGATAAAATCAAGAACAGCCCCTGAAAACCACCGGTTCCGGGGATTTCTAGTGTTTATCACTCCCTAAATTTACCTGTTGATCTGCCCAAGATAGGGCATTGCTTGCTATTTCAACGCGTCTCGATGTTTAGAAGAGAGCCGAAATACTATTCCCACTCGATCGTACCCGGGGGCTTGGAGGTGCAATCTAGCACCACCCGGTTAATCTCGGGAACATCCCCGGTGATGCGGTTAGAAATCCGCTCCAGCACTTCATAGGGTAACCGGAACCAATCGGCCGTCATCGCGTCCTCGGTTACTACCGGGCGGATCACGATCGGATGCCCATAGGTGCGGGCATCTCCTTGCACCCCGACGCTACGCACATCTGCCAGCAGTACCACCGGGCATTGCCAAATCTGGCGATCCAATCCGGCAGCGGTCAGTTCCTCACGAACAATCCGATCAGCAGCCCGCAAAATAGCTAGGTTCTCTTTGGTGAGCTCCCCTAGGATCCGCACCCCCAAACCGGGACCGGGGAAAGGCTGGCGCCATACCAAATTTTCTGGCAAGCCTAGCTCTATCCCTAGCGCGCGCACCTCATCCTTAAAGAGAGTACGCAAAGGTTCGATCAGTTCGAACGAGAGATCCTCCGGCAATCCCCCCACATTGTGGTGAGACTTGATATTGGCGGATCCTTCTCCCCCGCCCGATTCCACAACGTCCGGATATAGGGTTCCTTGCACCAGAAACTTTATTTCTTCTCCGGCTTCGCCGGCTTCTTTCACGAGGGCGCGCTGAGCATCCTCGAAGGCGCGAATAAACTCCCGACCAATAATCTTGCGTTTTTGTTCCGGTTCTTTCACTCCGGCGAGGGCGTTTAGGAAACGTTCGGATTCATCTACCGTGACGATCTTTACGCCACTGGAAGCCGCGTAGTCACGCTCGACTTGTTCTCGTTCTCCTTCCCGCAGTAAACCGTGGTCTACGAAAATGCAGGTAAGTTGCTCACCCACGGCGCGGTGTACCAGGGCGGCTGCAACTGAGGAATCAACTCCTCCAGACAGCCCGCAAATAACCCGCGCATTCCCGACTTTTTCCCGGATTTGCCGGATTTCGTGCTCTTTAATGGATTGCGGATCCCAGTTAGGCTCCAGCCCGGCTGCATTAAACAGGAAATTCTTAATTAGCTGGCTGCCGTATTCACTGTGGCGCACCTCAGGATGCCATTGCACCCCCCAAATGGGACGCCCCTCAATTTCAAAAGCCGCTATTTGGGCACCAGGCGAACTGGCCACTACTTTTGCCCCTGCCGGCAGTCTTTTAGCTTCATCATTGTGTGACATCCAGACCACTTGTTCGCCAGGTGTATCCGCGAATAGGGGGCAGTCGGCAGCAACTGTAGCTTCAGCTTTGCCGTATTCATGGCGTCCGGCGCTGGCAACTTCACCCCCCAACATTTGGGTTAGCATCTGGAAGCCATAGCAAATTCCCAAAATCGGAACTCCGCTGGTTAAAAGTTGCGGATCAATGTGGGGAGAGCCATCTTCATAAACCGAATGTGGCCCTCCGGAAACGATTAAAGCCAGCGGTTTGCGCGCCAGAATCTGCTCCGCAGACAGCTTAGGAGAGATAATTTCGGAATATACGTGGGCTTCCCGAACCCGCCGCGCAATCAACTGTGCGGTTTGCGCACCCATATCGAATACGAGGACGGGACGAACCCAATCAGGACTTGATTCATTCACGTATTCCAGCATAGCGGGAATTTATTACCCTAGTCGCCTCAGCAGAAAATAATCTTTCGCAGCAATCACTGGAAACTTTTATTTTACTTTTATTTGAGGATTAGGTTACCTGATACTCTAGGGTAGACAGATTTCAACGGGATCGGAAGGAAACAAACGGCAATGGCAAGCTCCTATTACTTGGCGCCTTTGCAGGCAACTATCAATACTGAAACTATTTCCACTTCCTTAGCACAATTACTGGGAAACTTACCTCTTAAACAGGTATTTCAAAGCGGATTACCCCAACCGCAAGATTGGGTTTTGAAATCAGAAGTAGCTGCCCAGAAACTAATCGATACTTTCTCTGCTACCGCCCCCGCTCTCTATGACGGATCTTTTACCGAGACTTTCACCGGGATAGACATTGCCTCCGTGCATGCTCGCGCTGCTTCTCACTTACTCGCGCCCATGATTTTGCTAATCGATGCTTCCGGCATGGATGAGGAAGCAGCGGTTAATACTGGCCATATTATGGCGTTTAATGCCTCCCAAGCAGGGGGAACTCCCGTAGCCACTATCTTAGTCAACGCTAGCTTTACCCCCTCAGTTTCCCTCGAACATGCGCCGGTAGTTGCGGTCAGCGGTAGTGAGGTAAGCCCGGAAGACCTAGCCAAGTTAGCACCTGCTTTAGAAAAAGCCCCGCGTCCTGCGATCCCTCCCCTTGCCTATCAGGGGCTACTGACCGAGCGCGCGAAAGCTGCCCCCCGCACTATCGTGTTACCTGAATCTGAAGATGACCGCGTCCTGCAAGCTGCCGCCCAAATCCTAAAGCTTTCGGCCGCGAATATTATCCTCCTAGGTGAAGAAGACGCGATCGCCTCCCGAGCTCAGGAACTAAATCTAGATTTAGCCGGCGCCCAAGTAGTATCGCTGCGCGATGAAGAACGACTAAACAAGTATGCGTCCCGGCTTGCTGAGCTGCGAGCCCATAAAGGCGTAACCCCGGAAAAAGCCCGGCAACTATTACAGGATTCCGCCTATTTTGGCACTATGATGATTGAAAGTGGTGACGCGGATGGAATGGTGTCAGGAGCTTGTCACACCACTGCTAATACCATTCGTCCCGCCCTGCAGATCATAAAAACCAAGCCGGAGGTGTCGACCGTATCCGGGGCTTTCCTAATGCTGTTTTCTGATCACGCTGCTCTCTACGCGGATTGTGCAGTTTCGATTGATCCTAACCCGAGCCAGCTAGCCGATATCGCTGCCGCTAGCGCCAGCACTGCCTCCCAATTCGGCATCGACCCCAAGGTCGCGCTCATCTCCTATTCCACCGGGGATTCCGGCAGCGGGGAAACCGTGGAAAAAGTGTTACAGGCAACCCAGATAGTCAAAGAGAATCATCCTGAAATAGCAGTCGATGGTCCCTTGCAATTCGATGCCGCTATCGATAAAACCGTGGCTGCTAAGAAATGCCCGGGTTCACCGGTAGCGGGACAGGCTAACGTATTTGTATTTAACCACCTCGATGTTGGAAACTGCGTATATAAAGCGGTGCAACGCACCGCTGGAGCCGTAGCAGTGGGGCCGATACTGCAGGGATTAAATAAGCCCGTTAACGACCTCTCTCGCGGAGCCCTGATAGAAGATATAGTTAACACCATTATTATTACTGCAGTTCAGGCGCAGGCATAAGGCCCCAAAGGAGGAAAAGGCGTGGAAAACGATACTATTCTGGTAATCAATTCCGGATCTTCATCCATTAAATATAAGCTGATGAATCCGGAAACTGGTGAAGAGATCGCGCGAGGAATCGTTGAGCAAATCGGTGAAGATCGCAGCCGGATTAAGCACGTCTATCAAGATGTGGAAGAGAAGATGGTTCGCTCCGTACGCGACCACCTCGAGGGGATGGCGATAGTCGAAGAACTATTCGAAAAGATCGGTCCCCCGCTACAAGAATCTCACGTGGTGGGGGTAGGACACCGCATTGTGCAAGGTGGCCCCTATTTTTCTGGACCGGCTATAATCGACAAAGACGTTTACGGTTTGATCGAAGAGCTGTGCCCCCTCGGCCCGCTGCATAACCCGGCTCATTTAAAGGGGATCGACGCCGCGAAGCGAATTTTGCCGAAGGTTCCGCACGTAGCCGTATTTGACACGGCATTCTTTAACCACCTGCCGGAAAAAGCCTATACCTACGCGCTAAAACGATCAGTTGCTGAAAAGTTCAGGATTCGCCGATATGGTGCCCATGGCACTTCCCACCAGTACGTTTCCCAGCGAGTACGTTCTATCCTGGGAACCGACGATTTGAGACAGATCGTGTTGCACCTCGGCAATGGTGCCTCCGCTTCAGCGATTGTGCGCCACCACCCCATCGATACTTCTATGGGACTAACTCCCCTGGAAGGGTTAGTGATGGGAGGACGCACCGGCGATATTGATCCGGCAGCGGTATTTCACCTCTACCGTGAGGCCGAAATGAGCATCGACGAGATCGATGAGCTTTTCAACCGCCGGTCAGGGATGAAGGGGCTGAC
Organism: Varibaculum cambriense; assembly: GCF_002848005.1. Classification (GTDB taxonomy): domain Bacteria; phylum Actinomycetota; class Actinomycetes; order Actinomycetales; family Actinomycetaceae; genus Varibaculum; species Varibaculum cambriense_B. The sequence goes on from NZ_PKHX01000009.1 coordinate 5,930, forward strand.
TGGCCATAACGATATGCGGGAGATTTGGAAGTTAATCGAAGCAGGAGATGAACAGGCCGAGATGGCTATGGAAATCTACCTACATCGACTCTTGAAATATGTGGGAGCCTACTGGGCGCTTCTTGGTGGGCTAGACGCGCTTACTTTCACGGCTGGTGTGGGGGAAAACGATCCGGGAGTTCGCTGGGAACTGTGTAGAAGTCTCGCCTTTATGGGGGTCAAAATTGATCAGGAGCTCAATGAGGAACATTTTACCCGCGAAGCAATTATTTCCACCCCGGACTCTGCTGTAAAAGTACTGGTAGTTCCCACTAATGAGGAACTTGCTATCGCCCAGCAGGTCTACTCTTTAGTGAAATTATAAATATTCGGTTCCAATCTGAAGCTGATAAGGGGGCGGGGATAGGACGCTAAGCGTCCTATCCCCGCCCCCTTATCAGCAATCAAAGTTTTTATCGCCGACTACCTGGCGGAGCAATAGCTAGCTACTTGGTGGCAGTACTAGTTGTCTTGCTCGTATTTGGACATTAAATCGATACGTCGCTGGTGCCGCTGCTCCCCCGTAAAAGGCTCGGCAATAAACGCATCAATTATCTCCAATGCCTCCGGAACCTCATGCATCCGCGCACCTACTGCCACTATTTGGGCATTATTGTGCATCCGCGCCAGTTTGGCGGTCTCCAGGCTCCAAGCCAAGGCAGCCCGAATCCCTTTGACACAGTTAGCGGCCATCTGTTCACCGTTACCAGATCCGCCTAGAACTACCCCTAAAGATCCTTCATCTGCAAGGACAGCCTCAGCGCAAGGAATGCAGGTGTCGGGGTAGTCGTCCTCGGCATCGTATTCCTTAGATCCGTGGTCGATTACTTCGAAGCCTTTTTCCTGAAGATGACTGACTAATGCTTCTTTTAAATCAAATGCGGCGTGATCGCATGCAACATGTATTCTCATGTTGTAACCCTATCAGGATCAATCTGCTTAGCGGGCAGAAATCGTAGTTTTAGCCAGAGCAGGATAGTCGGTCATGATGGCATCCACGCCCAGGTCAGTTAGCTGCCGCATCTCGGTTTCCTCATTAATCGTCCAAGGCTCAACTCTAATTCCTTGGCTATGACACCAGGAGACAAAAATGCGGTCAACAATAGTGATTCCTCTCCATTTGAGGGGAACTTGCGCGAAAGCGGCGGCGGAGTCAAATTGCCGCTTACTGGCGCTGCGGGCAGCGAGAAGCGCCTTTGCAACTTCAATTGGGGACAAACAGGTTAGCGCCCCCGGGTGGCGTTTTCGTAACTCGCTAAGAGTTTGGGAAGAGAACGAAGAAAACACTACTCGCTCCCAGGCATCTGCAGCGTTAACTACCTGCAAAGCCCCCTCCAGGGCGCGGGGCTCTTTGATATCAACGTTATAGGCTAAGGTCGGAAAATCTTCGAGGGCGGCTTTTAGGGAAATCGGGTGTTCCCCCGCTGTCCCGCGGAGCGCAAAGAATTCTGGGGAATCAAGCTCTCCGACTGTACGGGAATCACCCCAAGGGGTTGTTAACTGGGCATCGTGCTGCAACACCACAGTGCCATCTTTAAGAGCCCGGACATCGGTTTCATAGCGACTTACCTTTTGGGAAAGTGCGTAGCGGATAGATTCGCGAGTGTTCTCCAGAGTTTCTCCGCCTCCACCTCGATGGGCAATAATTTGCGGAGCTATTCGCATTTTTGCCCCAGGTAGCGGAAATGGTGGGATTCGAGCCAGGGAACGGGATCAATATAATTGTTTTCATTGCCGGGCATGATCTCAAAGTGCAGATGATTGCCGGTAGAGTTCCCCGTAGAGCCCACTGCCCCCAACTGATCTCCCGCCTTAACCTTTTGTCCCACTGTTACCGCAAAAGATCCCGGAAGCATATGTTTGTACTGGGAGAAAATAATTTCCCCGTCGATAATATGTTTAACCCGCACCGTATTGCCTCCCCCACCCATAGGACCGACAAAATCTACTACCCCATCGGTTAGGGAATGGATCGGGGTACCCGAGGGAGCGGCAAAATCCGTTCCCGTATGTAGTTTCAATATGCCCGATATGGGGTGGATGCGATTGCCAAAGGGCGAAGATTGGTGAAAGACTCCCCGCTGCAAGGGGAAAAGAATCGCGCCTTCGTTAGACATAGTTTGAGCAGCCCGGTTGCCCGATCCCACATTTGAAAACTGACATTGGGGATCCGCACTTAAGATCCGAGCCCGAGTACCGGCAGCCGGTACGGGAACCAATCCTTCTTCTGAATCTACCGCCTGGAGAGAGTGGGCACTTCCCGCCCAGCTTTCTCCGTCAGTCTGTAGCGATAGCACGTGGGCGATCATCGAGCCGGGCTTATTAGCCTGCACAAATCCCGTCAGCGGCGCAATAATAGTAACTGCTGCTAAAGCCAGAATCACCAGCGCCCGCGGAACCGCAGCATAGCGTTGAAAGCGTCGCCTCCGCTTCCGCTCGGCGCGCCGAGAGCGCCCCCGGGTAACCGACTCCGCCATTTACTCTTCCTCCAGAAAACAACTAACCCTGAAATAATAACGAATTAATAACGATTTATCCAGAGCAGCTCCCCTGAGCGGGGATGACGCGGCGCTAGTTCTCGCGCTGCATAGTGTCGCGGACTTCTCCCACTAATTCTTCCAGAATGTCTTCTAAGAAAATAGCCCCGATAGTTTGCCCATTTTCATTGACTTTCGCCAGATGAACCCCGGTTTTTTGCATAACCCGTAACGCGTCCTCTACTTCTTCATCAGGGGAAACTTCCGGGAGAACCCGAACTCGCCAAGATTCCAAGGGTGCCTGGCGAGCAGCGCTAGAATCGGCAAAAATAACATCTTTCAGATGCAAATACCCTTGCAAGTTCCCGGATTCATCACTAATGGGGAAGCGCGAAAACCCAGTTTTTGCCACCTCGGCTTCAAATTCGGCAGCAGTCAGCGGCCAATCCAAAGTAACTAGTTGCGAACGCGGAACCATCGCTGCGCACACATCCTCTTTAGAAAACTCCAGAGTTCCCGATAGTAAGCCCAAATCATCCCGTAAAGTGCCCGCGGCGGTAGATTTAGCGACAATCGCCGCTACTTCTTCAATGGTAAAAGACTGGGAAACTTCCGAACGGGGGGTAATCCCCAGTAGTTTCACTAACCAGTTAGCACTCTCATCCAGGGCGTGAACAATAGGACGCACTGCCCGAGCAATCCTTACCAGATGCGGAGAAATCACCAGACACACCCGCACTGAAGCCGCCACCGTAAGATTCTTAGGGATCATTTCCCCTAAAACAATATGCAAAAATACCACCAGTACCAGCGCAAATACGAAGGCGATGGGGTGAGTTAGTGCGGGAGATACTCCGAAGTAATCTAGCGGACGCGCGATCAAATGCGCTAGTGCCGGCTCGGCTACCGCCCCCAACCCTGTCGAAGCTAAGGTGATCCCCAACTGGGTTACCGCTAAAACTAGAGAGACGTGCTCTACCGCCCACAGCGCTGCTGTGGTCCCCCGTTTACCTTGGGCGGCCAAGGGCTCGATTTGAGAGCGCCGGGTCGAGGTGACTGCAAACTCTCCGGCTACAAAAAACGCGTTTGCGGCGAGTAACGCTACCGCTACTAGCAGTGCCAACCAATCAGACATTTTGGTCACCGCCTTTATGGTGACCGTGTCCGGTCAGTTGCGCAGACGGAGGAGCTGCCTTCGTAGAATTGGTGGTACTGATCAGTACTTTCTCGATTCGACGCCCATCCATTTTTGCTACCGTCAGGATGTGTCCACGTACCTTAAAGCTTTCCCCCACCTGGGGAATCTTGCCAGCAATTACCAAGATCAGACCGGCAACAGTTTCATAGGGGCCATCGTCTGGCAGCAATACTTCAATCCGGTCAGCTATTTCATCAGGGCGCAATGTCCCATCTACCAACCATTTATTGTCACCCTCGAGGCGGATACCGCGCCGCCGCAAGTCGTGTTCGTCAGCCACTTCCCCCACGATTTCTTCCACTACATCCTCTAAAGTAACGATTCCGCAAGTACCCCCATATTCGTCCACCACAATCGCCATTTGCAGATCAGCTGCCCGCAGTTGTACCAACAGTGGTGCTAGCCTCACGGTTTCGGGAACGCGTAGCGCCTGGACCAGGAGAGATTGGGCAGTTACCGGCACACTGTTTCTTTTTTCAAAAGGAACCGCCACTGCGCGGCGTAAATGCACCAGGCCGAGGACGTCATCGGCGTCCTCCCCTAGAACTGGGAATCGTGAATGCCCGGTTCGCCGCGATAACTCCACCACGTCCTCGGCGCTTTGCCGCGCCTCTAAAGACTCCATCCGTCGCCGGTCGGTCATCACGTCGCGGGCGCAGAGTCTGCCTAGCCCTACGGAGCGGGTAAAAATCGTGGCGGTAGATAAGTCTAAAGTGCCGGCTTCGGCGCTGTGACGCACCATAGCCGCCAGTTCCGAAGCTGAACGTGCCGAGGACAGCTGTTCTAAGGGCTCTACTCCCAAAGCGCGAACTACCTGGTTTGATAGTCCATTTAAAACTGCAATTACGGGTTTAAATAGTACGGTGAAGGCTCGTTGCATAGGAGTAACTACCCGCGCAACTTCGAATGGTTTAGCTAATGCCAGATTCTTAGGAAACAGCTCCCCAAACACCATTGAAAAGGCATTGACTAACACCAGAGCCACCACCACCGCAATGGCCGTGGCCAGCGAGGCTGCCAATTTAACGTCCTGCAACCATTGCGCAAACAAAGAGGTAAGCGCATTTTGGGTAGTGTATCCCAAGAGAATAGTGGTGAGGGTGATTCCCACTTGTGCCCCGGAAAGCTGGGTCGACAAATGCTGCAAAGCTTTAAGGACGCCAGCAGCTCCCTTTTCTTTACGTTTCACCCTTCCCTCAACTTGGGCGGGATCGAGAGCTAGCATCGAGAATTCGGCAGCTACAAACAGGGCGGTACCTATTGTCAGTAAGACTCCCAAAAGCACCATTAACAGGTAATAAACACTATCAGGCAACTACACCACCATCACCAGATCGGGGGTAGGGCATACCGCAAACACCTCTTCAAGTAGGCAATTCGTAAGCTATTTTAATAGCAATGTACCAACATTAGTAAAGCCTACATAAACTCTCTCAATATCAAGAGAAACGCTAGGACTTTCGGACTAAATAGGCTTAATATCTTATTGGATACTCCGTCACCATCCAGAAAAGGAAGCGCCATGCCCAATTCGGAAGATCAAATGGATCAGTCGGTAAGCCCGATCAACCAGGAGATCATCGATGATCTTTATGACAAATATTGCGCCGATCCCCTATCGGTTCCCGAAGACTGGAGAGAATACTTCTCCGCTTTGGAGGCGCGCAATGAACAGATAAAAGAAGCGGAACCCCACGAAAAAGAACCTCACAAGGTCAAGGGCACCGAGTCTGCAATAAGCGCCCGGGACGTTACCCGTTCCGACTTGCCTCCTGCCCCTCCGGTGGCCGCCTCCGAGCCCACCTCCCCCTATGTTGCCCGGGAAACTGCTCTCGACCTCGGCCCGGGAGGATCAGGCGGAGAAGAAGATAAAGTAGAAAGGCTGCGCGGAGTAGCTAAAGCGGTAGTTAAGAATATGGATGAATCGCTGCAGATCCCTACCGCTACCTCTGCCCGCGAGATTCCCGCGAAACTACTAATTGAAAACCGCAAAGTAATCAACACCCATTTGGCAGCCACTACTGGCGGCAAAGTATCGTTCACCCACCTGATTGGTTATGCCATTATTGAAGCGCTAGTAGAAATGCCTTCTATGAACGTCCGCTTTGAAAAGGACGAGGACGGGCACGACTGCATCCGCAAGTTTGCGCACGTGGGCTTCGGGCTAGCGATTGATCTCCCCAAGGACGATGGCTCCCGCTCGCTAATGGTTCCAGTAGTTCACGATGCCGATACCTTAAACTTCCGGCAATTTATTGACGCCTACGAGGATCTAGTTAAGCGGGCGCGTTCCGGAGCCCTAAAGCCCGCTGATTTTGCGGGGGGAACCGTTACTTTAACCAACCCGGGAACTTTGGGAACCAAACATTCGGTTCCCCGTCTCATGGCTGGGCAGGGCGCAATTATTGGGGTAGGCGCTACCTCTTTCCCCGCCGAATGGGCAGGAGCCTCTCCTTCTCAATTGGCTAATGCGGGGGTTGGACAAGTCATGACTATGACTTCCACCTATGATCACCGCGTGATTCAAGGGGCCGGATCCGGGGAGTTCTTGCGGATTATTGAGCAGAAACTTACCGGCCATGACGGCTTCTTTGAACGCGTATTCTCCACTTTGGGGGTGGCTCACGAGCCTTACCAATGGGAACGAGATTTTAGCTATGACGCGGTAACTGAGAAAGGTAAACCTGCCCGGATTGCGGAACTGATTCACGCTTACCGCTCCCGCGGTCACCTGGCCGCCAATACGGATCCGCTGCAACAGATCCTGCGCCGCCACCCAGATCTATCTATCGGATCTTATGGACTGAGCGTATGGGATTTGGATCGCGTCTTCCCTACCGGGGGTTTTGCTGGCCGCGACACTATGAACTTGCGGGATCTATTAGAACAGTTGCGCTCTACCTATACTCAGGCAATCGGCATCGAATATATGCATATTCAAGACCCCGTGCAGCGCCGCTGGGTACAAAGCCGCATTGAAAAACCCTCGAAGAAGCTTTCGAAAGATGAGCAGATGCACGTGCTCAGTATGCTCAACCACGCCGAAGCTTTTGAGACTTTCCTGCAAACTAAATACGTGGGACAAAAACGCTTCTCGCTTGAGGGAGCAGAATCCCTAATCCCGCTGCTAGACAAAATGCTCTCTAGTGCTTCGCGGACTGGTTTGAAGGAAATCACTATCGGGATGGCTCACCGCGGACGCCTAAATGTGCTCTCCAATGTGGCGGGTAAATCTTATGGCCAGATTTTCTCTGAATTCGAAGGCTACTTGGATCCGAACTCGACCCAGGGGTCTGGGGACGTGAAATACCACCTGGGAACCGAGGGGATTTATTCTGCTGGCGAGGGCGAAGGCGTGCTAGTGTCCCTAACCGCGAATCCTTCCCACCTGGAAGCCGCCAATGGAGTTACCGAAGGCATCACTCGCGCTAAACAAGATCGTTTAGGGGGCGGAAAAGAAGCAGAAAGCCAGGTTATGCCGATTCTTATCCACGGTGATGCCGCCTTTATCGGCGAGGGCGTAGTCCAAGAAACCCTAAACATGTCCCAGTTGCGCGGTTACCGTACTGGCGGCACCGTGCACATTATTGTAAATAACCAGATTGGATTTACTACCGGACCTGCCTCGGGGCGTTCTACTCGCTACTGCACCGACTTAGCTAAAGGTTTGCAGGTTCCGATCTTCCACGTTAATGGGGATTTCCCACAGGACGTGGTGAAGGCAGCCCAACTAGCCTTCGACTTTAGGCAAGAGTTCCATAAAGACGTAATCATCGATATGGTCTGTTACCGTCGGCGTGGACACAACGAGGGCGATGACCCCTCCATGACCCAACCGGTGCTTTATTCCTTAATCGATAGCCTGCCCACCACACGTGAGGTTTATACCCGCAACTTGATTGGGCGCGGAGATTTAAGCGAAGAAAAAGCCCAAGAGGCCTTGCAGGAATACCACGATGATCTGAACAAGATTTTCCAAGAAACTCGGGAAAAGAAAGAATTCGACGCCGAAGGGCATGATGACACTACCAACCCTGGCGGGGATACCCGCTGGGTGATGCCGACCTCGCAACAGCCCGGTCAAGGGATGATGATCGGCTGGACCTCGGCTATCACTCGCGAAGAGGTTGAGCGGATCGGCCAATCCCAGGTACGGGTGCCGGAGAACTTCACCCCCCACCCCAAGATTATGAAGGTATTGCAAAAGCGGGAAGTCATGTCGCGGGAAGGCAAGATCGACTGGGGTATGGGCGAAATGTTGGCCTATGGTTCCCTGGTAATGGAAGGCACCAATGTTCGCCTGGGCGGACAAGATTCACGTCGCGGTACTTTCTCCCATCGTCACGCGGTAATTCACGACTATGAAAACGGGCGCGAATGGACACCACTGAACTTCTTAACGGAGGATCAAGCTACCTTCCAGGCATTCAACTCTCCGCTTTCCGAGTATGCTCCGCTAGCTTTCGAGTATGGGTATTCGGTGGAGTCTCCGGAAACCTTGGTGCTTTGGGAAGCCCAATTCGGGGACTTCGCTAACTGTGGCCAAGCGGTTACCGACGAGTTCGTTTCCTCTTCTTTTCAAAAGTGGAATGAACGATCGGGAGTAGTAATGCTATTGCCGCACGGCTACGAGGGACAAGGCCCCGACCATTCTTCGGCTCGCATAGAGCGTTATCTGCAACTGTGTGCCCAAGAAAATATGTGGGTATGTCAACCCTCAAATCCGGCTAATAATTTCCATATGCTACGCTCGCAAGCCTATAAGCGCCCGCGGAAACCTTTGATTGCCTTTGAGCCGAAGCAGTTGTTGCGGTTAGCAGCGGCAGCTTCCCCGGTAGAAGATTTTATTTCCGGAGAGTTTAAACCGGTTATCGGCGAAGTAGACGAGCGGGTAAGTCAGCCGTCACGCGTATTGCTGTGTAGCGGACGAGTCTACTACGACTTGGTGAAAGAGCGGTCTAAGCGCGAACGTTTCGATACCGCGATCGTTCGCCTAGAGCAGCTGTATCCGCTCCCGGCAGCCGAGCTGCAGGAAGTTCTGAACACCTGGGGAGATTTACCGCTCACCTGGGTGCAGGATGAACCCGAAAACCAGGGGCCCTGGCCGTTTATGGCTTTGCATCTTCCGGGAGCTATTGGCAAGACGCTGCAGGTAGCTTCCCGACCCGAAGCCGCCTCTCCGGCAGCAGGTAATTCCAAGTTACATAAAGCGGAGAACGCCGAGTTAATGGAGAAGGCTTTCGCCTAGTTCAGTACCGGAAAATTCTTTGGGGGGTGGTGACGAAAAGTCACCACCCCCCAAAAACTTTTACCGCGATGATTTAGCGGCAGCTAAAGTTCTTAGCAGTTAGGCCGTTTGCCGTGATTGGCGGCACTGGTACGGCGGCTTTTGCGTTTACGTCCACGTTTAGACATCTTTTACACCTTCCCAATAAATAAACAACGTCCCTAGTTTTACACATAATCCCACGTTTTCGGAAACTGACAATGCTGACGAAAAAATATCTGACCTAAGCACCCACGAATTTCGGCAATCTCAGGTCTGATCTTCTTGGAAGCGTTGTTCTTCATATGCAATCTGCATCCCATCCGTTTGCATATATACCGCCAGAGACTGCACAATCCGAGTCCGTAAGGTCGAAGGAGCCACGGTTCCGTGACACAGGCAGCGCCGTAAAGACAAGGAGATACTGGCGGCTTCACCCTCTAGGATTTTCCGACAACAAGGACATTCGGCAATATGGCGTGCCTCCTCCTCACTAAGTTCGCGGGACTCTTCCGTGGCATGTCTAAAGGGATCACGCCCACATGGCTGTTCGTTCATTACTTCACCCCGATTCCGTACTCGCGGGCATATTCTGAAAGTTCCTCTCTAAGCTGGCTGCGCCCTCGATGAAGCCTAGACATTACAGTACCGAGAGGAATCCCCAGAATCTGCGATATTTCCTTATAGCTGAACTGTTCTACATCCGCCAGGTAGACTACTGCCCGATGCTCATCTGAAAGTTTGTCAAAAGCTGCTTGGATAGTTTCATTGGGAAGTCGTTCCAAAGCGGTAGTCTCGGCAGATGGCATCCCCTCGGCATGATGCAGTGAGTGCGCTACCTGGGCTTGGTCAGTGATTTCTCCAGATCCTTGCTCTTGAGGACGCCGGGTCTTTAAACGGTACTGATTTAAAAAAGTATTAGTCATAATCCGGTACATCCAGGCTTTTAAATTGGTACCTGGTTGGTACTGGTTAAACTTGCGGAACGCCTGCATATAGGTGTCTTGAACTAAGTCTTCTGCATCGGCAGGTTTGCGAGTAAGGCGTAGTGCTCCTGCATAAAGCTGATCTAGCAACGGCAGGGCTTCTTTGCTGAAACGTTCTGATAGGGGAACGTTATTATCGTTGGCAGCTAAAGCAGCCGGCAGAGCTTCCTCCCCGTTTTCGCCCGCAAGCAAATGTCCGAGGTCAGAATCTACCGTTTTAGGTAACTCAGCCGTGCCTGCCCGGTCTGTCTCTAAGATTTCAGTTTCCATTAACTCCATTCTAGCTTGGTTTCCGTAATCTCAGTTTGGGTATTTAAACTCCCAGAAGCTAGAAATAGCCAGCAGCTTAGGTAACAATAGAAGCATGGCTAACAGGTATGCACTTTCTCGCGCGCTAATAGCGGCGCCTTTAATTATTGAGGGGATCGACGCGGTACGTAACAGCGATAAGCATGCGCGTTTAACCCAACATCACCTAGAGGTAATGGAAAAGAATGGTTTTCCTCCTCTGACCAAAAGCGATGTGAAAACTATCGCTAAAGTTTGCGGAGTGGCGGTAACCGTGTTGGCCTTGCGGATGGCTACTACCCGCCGTTCTCCCTTAACAACTAGTGCCCTAGTACTGGCCAACGGAGCAGCTACCATTGTGAACGGTTGGCAACCAGGAAAGGTTGATGCCTTGAGGATCGCCCAGGGCCTGGCGCTCCACGCCGGTTTGACCTCCGAGATTTTCCCCGCGAGGCAGGACTAAGCTTTGAGTGTCTGGAACGCCCCCGTCAAAAGCACCCCACTAAATGCGGTAATCTCGCTTCCTCCCTCAAAATCTTTAACTGCCCGCGCCCTGGTATTAGCGCTACTAGCGGAAGAACCAACGCTACTAACCAATCCGCTGCACTGCCGGGATACCCAGTTAATGATTGCCGGGATCCAAGAGTTTGGAGCCCAGGTAGAAGAGCAAGCAGGAGGACTCCTAATTACTCCCCCTGCACAGCTAACTCCCCAAACCGGGATTATTGAGTGCGGTCTGGCAGGAACGGTAATGCGTTTCTTGACTCCGGTGGCGCTACTTAGTGGCCGGCCGGTACGTTTCCAAGGGGATGAAGCTGCCAGTGCCCGTCCTATGAAAGGTCTGCTAGATGCCTTAACTAAGCTGGGCGCCCAGTTTAGCGATATGCCAAACCCGGGACATTTACCTTTCACGATTAGCGGTCAGTTAAATGCCAGTGAGCAACTGCAGCAGCTGCAGATAGATGCTTCTGCCTCCTCCCAATATGTTTCTGCCCTGCTGCTGATATCACCAGTGCTACCCTTTGAACTTCAAATTGAGGTCGACTCGGTTTTACCTTCTATCCGTCACGTGGAAATGACAGTAGCGGAAGTAAATGCCTGTGGCGGACAAATCGAAAATCTGGGGGGAGAAACCGGGGATTGGAATACTCGCCAGATTCGTCATCTCTGGCGCTGTCGGCCTGCGCGCTTACGGGGCGGGGAGCGCCATATCGAGCCCGATTTAACTAATGCTGGACCGTTCCTGGCCGCAGCCATGATTTGCGGCGGACAAGTTAGTATCCCCCATTGGCCCGCTAAGACTTTCCAAGCTGGGGACGCCTGGCGCCAACTACTAACTCCTATGGGGGCGCGGATTTATCGCTCTCCGGAGGGCAGCTTGGTTTGTCAAGGCAGTGGGGTAATCGGCGGTACCCAATGTGATTTAGAAGCAGTGGGCGAATTAACTCCCACCTTGGCTGCCCTTTGTACCTTAGCGGTGGAGCCTTCAAAACTTACCGGGATCGGGCATCTGCGCGGACACGAGACTGACCGCTTAAACGCCCTCGAAACGGAAATTAAACGTCTGGGAGGTAAAGCTCAAGCCAGTGAAACCACCCTCCGGATTTCTCCGGCACCTTTACACGGTGATTTAGTGCAAACCTATGGTGATCATCGAATGGCTATGTTTGCTGCTCTGATCGGTTTGCAGATTCCCGGGGTGCAGATTGCAGATATTGAGTGCGTAAGTAAAACTTTCCCGGATTTTACTGCCACTTGGGAAGCCATGCTGGCCGGTGCTAATGTCGCGGCGTGATATTGGCACCGACGATCCCAGGGTTAGAGTTCGTCCTGCTCGTTCCAAACCACGTCGCTCAAAAAAGCAGGTAGATTATTCCACCAGTCCCACTGCTTTTGTGTTCGCGGTAGATCGCGGTCGGATCCACGTACAAATGGGAGACACCAAGCTAGTGGGGGTAAAAGCCCGGGCACTAGGCAGGCACGGTATCGTAGTCGGGGATCAGGTACGGGTCACCGGGGATTTAAGTGGGAAAAGTGGTTCTCTGGCGCGGATTGTGGAAGTTTTACCACGCAAAACAGAACTAACCCGCTCCGCAGAAGATAGCCCCGGGGCAAAAGAAAAACCCATGGTGGCAAACGCTAATCAAATGGCAATTGTTACCGCCTGCGCTGATCCCCTGCCCCGTCCGGGCATGATCGATCGGCTATTAGTTGCCGCTTATTGCGCCGGAATCAAGCCGTTACTACTGGTTACTAAATCCGATCTGACCTCACCAGAGCCGCTGCTGGAACTTTTCCGACCCTTGCAGGTTCCTAGCGTGGTAACCAGTATAGAGAGCGGAGAAGGAATCGATGAGGTAGCCGAGATGCTGGCTGGGCGGGTCAGTGTACTGGTAGGCCACTCGGGTGTAGGTAAATCCTCGCTGATGAATGAGCTTATCCCGCAGGCTGAACGCTCCACCGGACAAGTTAACCAGGTGACCGGGCGCGGTCGCCACACCTCCACTTCGGTAATGGCTCTCCCCTTCCAGGATGGCTGGTTGATTGATACGCCGGGGATTCGTTCTTTTGGTTTAGCGCATATTAGCGAGGACGATCTGTTAGCCGCCTTCCCGGATCTAGCGGAGATAGCCACCGACTGCCCGAAACTATGCCGCCACCTAGCATCCTCACCGGGATGCCAGCTAAGTACCTTAGAAGAAACCGATCCCGCCCAAGAGCGGCGGGTGGAATCTTTCCGGCGCTTACTTTCCTCCCAACATAGCCAAAATTCGTTGGTGTAAGTGCGAGTTAGTAGCCAGAGCGTTGCGACCAACGCACCCCTTTTTCCCTTCCAGCGAGGTAAAACACCCTCCAGCTTCTTCTACGATGGGTACCAATGCCGCCATATCGTAGATTTCCAGTTCCGGTTCGGCCGCGGCATCAACTACTCCTTCGGCCACCAACATATAGGAATAAAAATCCCCGTAGGCGCGGGTGCGCCAGACTTTTCGGGTCAGCTCCAAGAAGGCCGGCAATTTGCCGCGTTCTTCCCAACCGATCAGAGACGAGTAGCTAAGGGATGCATCTTTGAGTTCGCTGATCTTAGAAACCTGATTAGCTTGCGGCTGTCCTCCCTGGAAGGAACGCCAAGACCCTAAGCCACGGCCTGCCCACCAGCGTCGCGCCAAGGCCGGAGCGCTAACTACCGAAGCCACCATTTCTCCGGCAATTTCCAAACCGATTAGGGTTGCCCAGACCGGTACTCCCCGCACAAAATTTTTGGTGCCATCGATGGGATCAATAATCCAGCGGGCTTGGGTAGCTTCGGCAGCGTTGCCCCCATATTCTTCCCCATAAATCAGGTCATCAGGACGGGCAGCCGCTAAGGCCTGGCGAATCATCTGTTCGGCACCGCGATCAATATCAGATACTGGGGTCAGATCAGCTTTTTCATACACCTGGTAGTCACGCTGGGTAAAATGCTCTAGCGTATACCGGTCTACCTGGTCTGCGATTTCTAGCAGCAGCCTTAGGTCTTCACCAAAGTTTCGCATCTTATGATTCTTCCTTTCCGAGGGCGGATAACACTTCTGCTTGCAAAGCCGCACTGACTTGCCCGGGAGCGCTGGGATTTGCTCCCGGGAGCGCGGCGAAGGTGGCGCAATTCCCGAAGGCTCCCCCAATCAAGCGGGTCGCAGTGCCGATAGTTCCCATACCAATCACCATAAATAGACGTTTGCCAGCAGTTTCTTTGTGGTATTTTTCCATTGCCGAAAACACTTCTAATAGGTGCGCAGCATCGTTAATAGTCAACGCCAGTTTGGCAACTTGCGCCCCGCGTTCATGAGCGGCGGCTAACCAGCTATAGATCCTTTCACTATCCATCTTTTCGGCTTCTGCTGCCCCAAAATAATGGCGAGAAAGCACACTCACTACCCCCAGGTCATGGGCATAAGCTAAAGCCTCAGAGGCCAAAGTAAAATCGTCTTCAATATCGAGGGCACTAGCCCCCGCTTTCACCAGCATCTTCATAGTTTCCAGCTGGTGGGTGGGCACCATCCGGGAGCCTCCGCCTTGCTGGGTGCTACGGCAGGTCGCTAGCCAAGGCAGTTTGATGACGGGAGCCACGGACTTCACGATCTCTCGCAAGTAGGCGGGGTGGTGGTAGTCGCGGAGCTGGTCAAGACGCCACTCAACTAGGTCTGCTCCCCGGGGAATCCGAGAAATTTGCCCGCGCACTTCCACCTGATTTGTGCCGGTCAGCGGGACAATCAACGCCGGTCGCCCGGAAGAAAACAGTGAGTCCTGTGCCATAGCTTCGCCTCCTGGAAGTGTTGCTATCTTTAAACATATCGCACCTGAAAGCCTCGGTGCCTAGCCGCTAAATAAGTAAAATAGATTGTATGAAGTTAATCCACACCTCTGATTGGCATGTGGGACGCACCCTTTATGGGGAAGATCTAGCTGCGGCGCATCGCCAGTTTTTTTCTTTCCTCACTCAGCTGGTTCGTGAGGAAAAAGTCCAGGCAGTAATGGTATCCGGAGATGTTTTCGATCGCGCTATTCCCTCGCTAGAATCTTTAGAGATTGTTTCCGGGGCGTTGGCGGAACTAACTGAACTAACCGCAGTGATTTTGACTCCCGGCAACCATGATTCTGCAGAAAGACTGGGATTTTTAGCTCCCTATGTGCGGGGAAACCTGCATTTACGCACTTCCCTAGCCGATATTTCCTCTCCAGTAGAGATCTCGGCGGAGGGCGAAACCCTGCGGATTTGGGGAATCCCCTACCTCAACCCCGATATGGTGCGTACCAGTCTTTATGATGGATCGCTACCGGCAGGAAATCCTGAACCAACGGTGGATAATCCGGATGAAGATTCTCTTCCCCGCCTGCCACGTTCGCATGAAGCGGTAGTAGCGGCGGCTATGCGTCGAGTGGGCAAAGCGCAACGCCGACTTCCTCCGGTTGACCGCACTATGGTTATGGCACACGCTTTCGCCGTAGGCGGCACGGCCAGTGACAGCGAACGGGATATCACCGTCGGGACCGTGCAATCGGTTCCCCTGCAGGTCTTTGAACGCTATGGGGAAACCGATCCCGAATCAGCTTCTGATCTGCCGACCCCTGACTATTTGGCGCTGGGACATTTACACGTGCCGCAAAAGCTGCATACCGAGCAGTCTGTGGGACGTTATAGTGGTTCGCCGATTACTTTCTCTTTTTCGGAATGCTATACCCCGAAATCTTTGGTGCTCTTAGATACTGCTGCCCCGGATCTGGATCCCCAGCTAGTCCCCACCCCGGTGTTCCGACCGGTAGGCCGCATCAAAGATTCTTTTGAAAACCTGCTGGCCAGCCCCCGCTATGAAGAATTCACTCGCTATTGGTTGGAAATTACGGTGACTGACCCGCAGCGGCCAGCGCATCTAGTCACCAAGTTAAAAAGACGTTTTCCCAAAGCTTTAGCCATTTTGCATGAAACTTCCCTGGCAAGTTTGGAGGAGCAACACCGCTCTCTCCGGGTCAATCGCTACCGCCCCGCGGCACTCGCCAAAGATTTCTTTAAGCAAGCGCGCGCCGGCAAAGAGCTAACCGAAAGCGAAAATCAACTGGTAGAAGAGATTTATGAGCAGGTGCGGGAGGAGAGTTAAATGCGAATTTTAAAGCTTAGCTTCGAGGCCGTAGGCTCTTTTGGCGGTAAAGAAACTATTGATTTCACCAAACTGGGTACCGGCTCGGGTCTGTTTTTGATTCACGGTCCCACCGGTTCTGGAAAATCTACCATTCTGGATGCCATTGTTTTCGCCCTCTATAACGATGTGGCTTTGGAATCTAACTCCTCAAAAAGCCGTCTGCGCTCCGATTACGCCGGCGACGACCAGATCAGTTGGGTGCAGCTAGATTTTGAGGCTCGCGGACAGCTTTACCGAATTTGGCGCACCCCCAAATATGAGCGACCCAAACAACGTGGATCCGGGACTACCTCCCAGCCAGCGCAAGCAAGTCTGTGGCGCCTGAGCAGTGAGGACACCGACCCGGGTGACGCGATCGCCTCGCAACCGCGAACCGTTAATGAGGAGTTAGCTAACCGGATCCTGCCGCTAACTAAATCCCAGTTTTTGCAGACCGTGATTTTGCCCCAGGGGGCTTTTTCTCGTTTCTTACGGGCGTCTTCTGATGAGAGACAAGAGATTTTGCAACAAATTTTTGGCACCCAGATCTTTGAACGGATGCAAAAAGAATTTACGGAACGTGCCCGGCAAGCGCAAACTAGTGCTGAATCCGGCTCGACGACTATAGTCAGCAAGCTGGAGATTTTTGTTGATAACTGGAATAAATTGGCGCAGTCGGTGGGTAGTTCCCGCAGCGATTTGGAAACTTTGCACGATACCCTTCGATCTTTGCCGGCAGTTTTAGATGAAGATTTAATCAAATCTTGGGAACCTTACTATCTGTTACCAGCCGCGCATTCTAAAGAGTGGCTAAGCACCCATAGTCAGCAGATAAAAACCGCTGGCGCCCAGTACCAGGCAGCCTTGGAAAAGAAGGAAGCAGCAAAAACTCTCCAGGAAGATTACCAGGAACTGACCCGCCTATTAGCGGAAGAAAAAGAGCTCCAAGAACGCCAGGAGGGTGTGGAAACCAATCGAAAACAAATCGAACTTCACGAACGAGCAAAGCTGGTAGCTGCCGATATCAAGGAAAAACAGCGCTATCGAGAAAACTTAGCTACCGCTCAGGCGCGACTGGTAGCAGCTTTGCAGACATCTCCCGCGCCTTTTGATACTTTCCCTATACCGACCTCGGAAACTTCTCTAAGCCAACTTGAAGAAAAAGTAACCAAACAACACGAAGAGAATTCTAAAGAACTGGGAGTGTTAGCACCGCTGATTGAGCGGCAGAAAAAACTTGAGTCTTTAGAAGCTGCCGCTAAAAGCGCTCGGAAAGGATATGTAGAACAGTCCCAGGCTGCCGCCCAGGCAGCTAAAGAGTTCACGCTATTAGTACCCCAGATGCAGACGCTACAAATCCGGCAGTTACGCCTAGAGAAAGAACAACTCGGTTTTGAGGCTGCCCGGCAAAAACAACTGCAGTTACGTCAGTACGAGGGGGAACGCCAGCATTTTTTGCAGGATTTTAAACGCTTTCAGAATGAGGTCAGTAAACTTCCGGCTTTAAGTAAAAAGGTGACGAGGGCACGGGCAGCAGCTACCCAATACGAGCGGGATTTTTTCGTAGATTCGGCGATTCTTTTAGCCTCTCGCTTGGAAGCGGGGATCCCCTGCCCAGTTTGTGGTTCCCTCTCTCATCCGGATCCCGCCCACGGCGACGCGAATAAGGAGCGCTCCCTCACTGAACTAACTAAGCTAAAAGACCAGCTCACCAGGGCAGAGACCACTTTAAGAGAAAAACAAGAACAGGTAAGAAAGGAACGCGATCGTTTGCGGGTTGGAATCCAGCGGCTACGGCAAAGCTGGCCTGGAAAAGCACAAACCATTGACACCCGGGTAGCTTACCTGCAGGCGCAAGCGAAAGAACTAAAGGCTGTGCACCAGCAGCGAGCAGAGCTAGAAAAACAGGCTCAGCAGTATCGAGATTTAGTACGAACCTCGGTTAACGGTGCGAACCTAGAAAAGAATAAGTACGCCAACGCGTTGGGGCAGATTCGGGAAATTACCGCCGAGGTCGCTGCCACCGGGCAATCGAGTAATCTTTTGGCGCGACAACACCGCCTTAGTGAAGACCAGAAGAAACTGGCTTCACTGATAAAGAATCTCAGAAACACCCGGGAAGCTCTAAGCAATCTTTCCCATGCGCAAGAGCGTCTGGACAAATCTTTACTCCAGGCGCATTTCCCGGATGTTCCGGCAGCGCAAGCTGCCCTGTTAGAAGCAGATAAATACCAAGAACTAAAAACTGTCGTGCAGACCTGGGATCAGTCATTTCAGGCCAACCAGGTAAAGCTGAAGGCTGACCGGATTCAAAAGCTGACAGACCCCGACTTTGTACTGCCAGATTTAGGAGCCCTAACGGAGAAAGCCACCTCCCAGGGAGAGATTTTCCAAAATAAGCAGGCGGAACTAGCGAAAGTTTCAGAGCAATTAAAGACGGTGGAGGCCACAATAAGTGACCTGCAAACCGCTGCCGCCCAATATTTGGAATCGATTAAAGATTCTGCCACCCTAATCGCCTTCGCAAATCTAGCTAGAGGTGAGGAGGGTTCCGCGGTGCGTGCCCCCTTAGCTACCTGGGTACTCTTGGATCGTTTTGAGGAAGTTTTAAGTGCCGCCAATCCGCATTTAGGAAAAATTTCGGGAGGGCGTTATCAGCTTTCCCGTAGCGACTCCGAATCTTCCCGTCGCCGCAACCAGGCATTATCCCTGGCAGTCACCGATAACTCTTCCGATAAAGTCCGAGAAATTTCTGCGCTCTCGGGCGGAGAGCTATTTTACTGTTCCCTGTCTTTAGCCCTGGGACTATCGGAAGTGGTAACTGCGGAAGCTGGGGGAATCGAAATTTCTTCTATGTTTATTGACGAGGGATTTGGAACTTTGGATACCAGTAAACGCGAATTGGTAATGGAGGCACTAAAGAATACTTCTACCTCCGGGCGAACCGTGGGTTTGATTAGTCACGTAGATACTTTACGCGGTGAAATTGCGGATCAGATTCAGGTGATTGCCGCTAAAGATAAAGGCTCTACCTTAAAAATTATCGGTAACTAGCTAGCCCGCGAATACCTTAAGGCGTGGCGGCTTAGGAGGTTACCCAAATTGCCGCTACCGCCGGTTTACCCAAGGTGACTTCTTGTCCATCTACCTTTAGCCGCATAATTCCGGCTTCCGGAATGTTCTCTAAAGGCAGCAGTTGGCAACCGGGAACTATCCGTACCGATTCTAAGAAGCGCAGCAATTCGGCCTGGCTATCTTTAATGCGGGCAACTGTTGCCGGAGTATTTAAGGGAGCCTGCACCAGTGGCACCGTGAAAACTTCTGGTAACTGCCCATCACTGGTGGGAATAGGATCTCCGTGGGGATCCACCCGGGGATTGCCCAACGCCCTCTCCATCGCCGCAATTAACTTATCGGAGGCGGCGTGTTCTAGCTCTTCTGCTTCCGCGTGGACTTGATCCCAGGGATACCCCAGTTTCTGGTGTAGATAAGTCTCGAGGATGCGATGTTTGCGCACCATTCTTAGAGCTAACTTTTCGCCCTTTTCAGTAAGGGTAATCCCCCGATAGGGAACGTGGGTGATCAGCCCCAACTTATCTAGGCGACGCACATTTTCGGAGGCGGTAGAGGGCGCCACCCCCATTCTTTGCGCCAGTCCCGATACCGACAGGGAGCTTCCTCCCCATTCGGTAGCTCCTAAAAGACGCTTTAAATAGTCTTGTACTACCCGCGAAGTTACCGCTTCGTCCCCCGCCTGCTCGTCCCTAGATTTCTTATCCATCTTTTTACACCTTAGATTAGAGCCGGAAAATCTGCAGACCAAACGCCGCGAATAGCACCGTAACGACTACCGCTACGCTCAGTAAAGCCCCCAACCACCAATATCCCACTAAAATGCGGCGCGCCCCGCTAAGCGGGCGAGTAGGACTAGCCGCTGTCCGCACCCAGAGCGCATAGGATAGCCAGGCGAGAAAGATGGTTGCTACCCAAGTTAAAAAGCAATAGGGACACAGGGATCGCAGCTGAAATACCGAGGTCGCCAGGAAGAAAAGTACCGCTCCCAGGCCGGCACTGGTTCCTAAAACAAACACCAAAAGTGCCCACTTCGGTGCGCGTCCCCCACAGAGCAGGTAAACTCCCGCCACGCTGAGCACTGCAAACGCTACTATCCCGAAAATCGAATTGGGGATCCCGAAAAGCAAATGCCCGACCGCAGAATCCATAGCTCCGCGACAATCCACCACATTATTTATCGAACAACCTAAACCCTGTTCTGGCTGGGAGCGGTGAATCACTTCGGTGCGCCACAACTGCCAGGAAGCCACTAACCCCACCAGTGAAAATATAATTATTTCCAGGCTAGCTAGTCGTGGAAGCCGTCCAGAACGCATCGCCGGTGACGGAGAAAGCGGATCGGAGTTAAACGCCAGTTCGTTTGCAGATAGCGATGTAGTGTTCTCTGCCATTAATCCTCCTACGCTAAAATCCCGTCCCTAACCTAGCATAGCGATGAAGCATAAAACGGGTGAGGCCGCGACCGCGACCTCACCCGCCTAGTGGCTTAACTGGGGTAACTATTTTGCTTCCCGCATCCGCAAGGGCACATAGTCACGTTGCGGCTCCCCCTGGTATACCTGGCGCGGACGTCCGATACGGGTCATGGGGTCATGCAGCATTTCAATATATTGCGAAATCCAACCTGGTAGCCTCCCCAGCGCAAATAGCGGGGTAAACATCTTGGTGGGGAAGCCCATTGCGGAATAGATTAGACCGGTATAGAAGTCAACGTTCGGATAGAGTTTGCGTTCAATGAAGTAATCATCTGAGAGGGCGACTTCTTCCAGCTCCATAGCTAGATCAAAGAGGTCATTGTTTTTACCCATCCGATCCAGAACGTTATGTGCCTGTTCCCTCACGATTGCCGCCCGCGGATCATAATTTTTATAGACGCGGTGGCCAAACCCCATCAGCTTTACCCCCTTTTCCTTGTTCTTAACTTTTTCCACGAATTCTGGGATAGAAAGATCGTTGTCACGGATATTGATCAGCATCCGTAACACCGCCTCGTTCGCGCCACCATGCAGCGGTCCAGACAGTGCTCCCACCCCGGCGGCAACCGAGGCATACATATTGGCATTGGAGGAACCGACCAACCGCACCGTGGAAGTAGAACAGTTTTGTTCGTGATCGGCATGCAAAATAAAGAGCACTTCCAGAGCCCGGATAATTGCGGGATCAATATCGTAGGACTGGTAGGGTAAACCAAAGGTCAAACGAATAAAGTCCTCTACATAGGAACGCTCATTATCGGGATAGAGCAACGGTAGACCCGCAGCCCGCTTAGCGATATAGGAAATCATGGTCGGCACTTTCGCCAGCAATTGCACGGCTTGAATATCTTGTAACTCCGGATCATGCACATCCGCGAAAGTTTCCTCATAATAGGTAGCCATCCCGGCGATACCACCCTGCAAAATCGCCATCGGGTGCCCATCGGAGGGGAAGGCGGTAAAGAACGCCCGAAAATCTTCATGTAGCAGGCGCTGACGTTTTACCCGGCGCACGAACTCATCTAGTTGCGAAGGCGTGGGCAGCTCTCCCCGGATTAGTAAATAGGCAACTTCTAAGAAACTGGAGTGATGCGCCAACTGGTCTATCGGATAGCCCCGGTAACGCAAAATCCCCTTCCCGCCGTCAATAAAGGTAACTTTTGAGGTGCAGGAGGCAGAGGTAGAAAAGCCCGGATCAAGGGCTACTAATCCGGTTTGATTACGCAGCTTGGAAACATCAATGCCTTGATCACCACAGGTTGCTTGCACGGGTGGGAACTCGATGGTTTTACCGTCGACTTCCAACACACCCGGTAGCCGGCCGAAGTCATTGGATTCTGGGGTGTTATTTTGATTTTCAGCCATTTTAACAACCTTCCCTGAAAGAGAGACTTATTGCCTTCTTACTATCACTATATAGGACTTAATGCCCTTAAGAATACAACATTTTCTTAAAGACTTTACCATTTCTAGGCAAATTTCACTAAACGTTTAGCAGTTTCTTGAATTTCTTGATCGCTAACGCAGAGCGCCACTCGCACATGGGATCCCGGCCGCAAGTTGTAAAAACTTTCCGGGGCAACTATCAGCCCGAGGCGCGCCATCCGATCCAGCAAACGCCAATCGGCTCCTGCGCCGGGCGTCACCGACTCCGCACCCTCATCGGCTTTATCGGCGGGATCAAAAACCCACAGGTAAAGCCCCGCCTCGCATTCTTCAGCAACTTTAAAACCCGCGTGTTCCAGCGCCGCCGCCAAGATTCTGCGCCTCCGCCCGTACCGCTCCACCTGCTCCTTAACCTGGGAACGTTCCGATAAAACTTGCGTTAATGCGCTCTGTACCGGAGCCGGCATTATCTGTCCGCAGTGCTTGCGCACCGCTAGCAGCGCTGAAATCAATGCTTGATCCCCCGCTACAAAAGCCGCTCGGTAACCGGCCAAGTTAGATTCTTTAGAAACTGAATAGACCAGCAGTAGATTTTCGCTGCTCCCCCCGCACACGTCCTCTTGCAGCAGCGAAGGCGCCGGCCCTTCTCCCCGATAGGTCAACTCGCTATAGCACTCATCGCTCGCAACCACGGCACCTACTTCTCGCGCCCAAGAAACGACCTCGCGCAGCCAATCCTTACTCGCTACCCAGCCGGTAGGATTCGCGGGAGTGTTTAACCACACCAGTGCGGCATCACGGGGCCAAGTGGAAATGTCATGGGAAACCGCAACCCCTTGGGCACCGGCAAGCCGGGCGCAAATATCATAGGTAGGGTAAGCCACTTCGGGGAATAAGATCTTATCTCCCCCGCCTATCCCCAATTGCCAGCCCAGCGAGGCAATAAGTTCCTTAGATCCGACCGTCGGCAGACAAGAGTCCTCATCTAGGCAGGTAATTCCGCGGGCGAGCGCCCAGCTAACCATGGCACGGCGCAACTGAGAGCTGCCGGCAACTGCGGGATAACCAGGACTATTCGCTCCCGCCTGGAGAGAGGCTTGCGCGCTATCGGGACAAGCATCAATCGGGGTGCCGATAGATAAATCTATGGCTCCCTCCGGGTAAGCTGCCGCAGTTTCCCGGTAGGGGGTCAGCAAATCCCAGGGAAAAACTGGTAGTCCTAGCGAACGTGGCAAATCACTGTTTTTCATGGCTTCACCCTATGACAGCTGCTTTACTTAAAGCAGCCACGTCCACCGATGAAAACTGAAAACCCTTGGCTAAAGCCCGGAGATTATTCCTCGCGGGCAGGTAGCTTCTCGATCATGGGATCATCGTAGCCGGTGGCACCCACACTGGAGGCTCCTCCCGGAGATCCCAAACCTTTAAGCTCGAAGAAGTCCACATTGGCGCGGTAGTAATCTGCCCATTCTTCCGGCAAGTCATCTTCGTAGAAGATAGCTTCCACCGGGCATACCGGTTCGCATGCCCCGCAGTCTACGCATTCTTCAGGGTGAATATAGAGCGAGCGTTTTCCCTCGTAAATACAATCTACAGGGCATTCGTCAACGCAGGCTCGATCCTTAACATCTACGCAGGGTTCAGCGATTACGTAAGTCATATATTCTCCTTGGTTTTGATATTGCTAGTATCTCACTATGAAGTTTGTGGGCAATCAGAAACCGCCGCCGCGACTGCCTTGGCTGTCTTGGAAAGTAGGCGAACGGGTGGTCTTGCGCCGCCGAGAAGCCGATGGTCTCTACGACGCCCTGGGAGAAGTTTTGGACGTAAGCCCAGATAGCGTCACTATTTTGACCCGCAAAGGGCCGGTGACAGTTCCGGCAGAAAAAATGGTTACCGGGAAGCGGGTTCCTCCTCCGCCGAAAATCTAGCCACCCCGAATGCCTTAAAAATCACCTATTCACCGCGTTCTTGACGGCGGCGGCGAGACGCAATTTTGAAACGATCCTGCGCACTTAATACCACTTTGCGAATCCGGATCTCTTCGGGAGTAACTTCCACACATTCGTCCTCGGCCGCAAACTCTAGCGATTCTTCTAGGGTGAGTACCCGAGGAGGAACTAGCCCTTCAAAGGCATCGGCAGTAGAAGAACGCATATTGGTTTGCTTCTTTTCCCGGGTGATATTGACATCCATATCTTCCCCGCGCGGATTTTCCGCCACTACTTGTCCCTCATAGACTTCGCTGCCGGGTTGAATAATGAAGCTCCCCCGCTCTTGCAGCTGAATCAGCGCGTAGGGCGTAGATTTTCCGGCGCGATCGGATACTAGAGATCCGCTTTGACGCCGGGTAATCGTTCCTTGCCAGGGAGCGTATCCATCGGCAATAGAAGAGGCAATCCCCGAGCCGCGAGTTTCGGTTAGGAACTTGGAACGGAAAGAAATCAGACCGCGCGCCGGCACCCGGAAAATCAGGCGCACCCAGCCGGTGCCATGATTCGACATGGTCTGCAATTTTCCTTTGCGTGCCGCCATTAACTCGGTGACTTTACCTAGGTAATCTTCGGGGACATCAATGGTCATTTGCTCCATCGGCTCATAGGTTTTCCCGTCAATCTCTTTAGTTACCACCTGGGGTTTACCGGCGGTGAGCTCGAAACCTTCCCGGCGCATCTGCTCAATCAAAATCGCCAAGGCTAACTCCCCGCGCCCTTGCACCTCCCAGGCGTCCGGACGCTCGGTGGGCAGCACTTTCAAAGACACATTCCCGATGAGTTCGCGATCTAGGCGATCCTTAACTTGTCGCGCCGTGAGTTTATGGCCTTTAACCCTGCCTGCCAGCGGAGAAGTATTAGTCCCGATAGTCATGGAGATAGCGGGATCATCCACTTTAATTAGGGGCAGAGGGTGGGGATCTTCTAGATCCACTAGCGATTCCCCAATAGTAATCTCGGGGATTCCGGCCACCGCCACGATATCTCCGGCGTGGGCTTCCGCGACACTTTTACGTTCCAATCCAAAAGTGGCTAGCAGTTCGGTTAATTTCACATCGGTTATTGAGCCGTCATGACGCGCCCAACCTACGTGTTCTCCTTGCCGCAAAGTACCATTGTGGATGCGTAGCAAGGCCAGGCGCCCTAGGAAGGGCGAAGAATCCAAGTTGGTAACGTGGGCGGCCAAGGGAGCATCCGGGTCATATTCCGGGCCAGGAATCCGGTTAATAATCGCATCGAACAGGTCGTGGAGGTCGCTGCCGGGTAGTTCCCCGCGAGCCGGTTTTTCCCAGGAACAGCAGCCAGCTTTTGCCGAGCAATACAGCACCGGAACGTCAAGCAGCGAATCCAGATCTACTTCTTCGCCCTCATCCACTAGATCTTGTGCTAGAGCCAGCAGCAGGTCAACAGTTTCGGCTTCTACTTCTTCAATCCGCGAATCTGGGCGATCGACTTTATTAATCACCACGATTACCGGCAGGCGAGCAGCCAGTGCTTTACGCAATACAAAGCGGGTTTGCGGCAGCGGCCCTTCGGCGGCATCTACTAGCAGCACTACCCCATCCACCATCGAAAGGGCGCGTTCGACTTCCCCACCAAAATCAGCGTGTCCGGGAGTATCAATCACATTAATGGTGATTCCTTCGCTGACTCCCACATTTTGCGCGGCTTTACCCGCATAATGTACCGCGGTATTTTTTGCCAGGATGGTGATCCCTTTTTCCCGTTCCAAGTCGCCAGAATCCATCACCCGTTCGCCGGTTTTTTCTACGCTGGCATGGTCACCGAAGGCGCCCGATTCCCAAAGCATTTTGTCTACTAAGGTAGTTTTTCCGTGGTCTACGTGGGCAACGATCGCCACATTTCGCAAATCCTGGCGAACCTTCATCCGCGCCTCCTTATTACCGTTCCGAGCGTTAACTCGGGCATGAAAAAAACCGGCGGGATTAGGGTCGCAGCGCCGGAACTTTCTTAAATATACCCCCGAGGCCGCTACCAGTGCTAACGAGCGTCGTTTAGCTCACTGTTTTCGGGATCTGTCTGCCCGGTTTCGCTCTCTGAAGGCTGCTCAGTTAATTTTTGCACATCGCTTTCTGGGGTTTGTGGGGCGGTAGGCTCAGAAATAGGTACCCCCGCGGCGGGAGTTTGTTCCGCCGCTTGTGCCTGTTGAACCCGTAGTTGCTTACGAGCCTGCGGACTAAGGCGCACCCCGTAACGAGGACGCTCATCCAGGCGGGATCCAAACTCGGTTGGCCCACTATCAACACTGGGTGGGGCGTCTTGTTCCACTACTGCCGCTTGGAAGCGAGAATCATCTAAGAGGAGACGCCGAGCAGTATAGTAATCAGCAGCGGTCATTAATACGTGCTCTTGTCCGGTCAGGGAGGAAGCATAGGCAACCGGGTACCCCGCAGCCGAAGAACGAATCGCCCAGGCAACGAGGCGTTCGATTGCTGTCACCGCCGCGAAGGCCACGATCACTAGGGGCGCAAAAATCGCCCAGGATGGTTTCCAAATCACAAATAGCAAAGCGAAGAAAATTCCCATCATTAGGCCGCGGGAAAACCCAGAAAGTAGGGCTTTTGGCCAGGTGACAATCCCGACGACTTGATTGGAGCGGGTAAGACCGCGCTCTTGTACTAACAGTTGCTGCAGCGGGAAATCTTTGGAGTTCAAGTAATTGATGGCTTCGTCAACGTCCTCTTTAGAGGAAAAGATCGCTAAATCCTGCCCTGTGGGAGGTGCGGTTACCGTGCGATTTAGAGAAAAAGCCATACCCTAAGTGTCTACACAGGATCTCCGCATTGCAAAACTACTGCGCCGTAAACCCCCAGATTTTGCCGCCGGCGAATCTAGCTGCCCTCCCTTTTCCTGTAATAAGGGGTCAGTTTCCGCCAAAGGAATCGCTGCGTTTTAGCTAAAGTCTTGCCTGCTGGATTCTTCAAGTAGAGTTAGAGATATGGAGCACGCCAAGCACTCAATCAAACCCGTAGGTTCGCGCGTTTTCATTGGCAAACTGGCAGGAACGCGCGTATTTGACCCGGTAGGAGATGAAATCGGTCGGGTAACCGACGTAATTATTGTTTTACGTTTTACCGGCCTGCCCACGGTGGTGGGTTTGGTGGTTGAGGTGGCCGGGCATCGGAGGGTGTTCGTACCGGTAACCCGGATTGTGGCTATCCAGCCCGGGCAGGTAATTACCACGGGACTGGTTAACATTCGTCAGTTCCAACAGCGGGTAGCGGAAACCATGGTTATGGGCGAACTGATGGATCGGGTTCTGGCGATGCGAGATGGTTCTGGAGACGTAAAAATCCAGGATATGTGCATGGAACAGGATGATCGCCGCGACTGGTATATCACTAAACTCTATGTGCAGCGGGTAACTTCTGCGCTGGCGCTTAGCCGTGGGGAAACTATGCTAATCGACCCTTCAGAAGTCTCTCACTTACGCAAATCAGTGCTCCCCCAGGAGGCCACGACGCTGCTTGCCCAGTTGGAAGACGCCAAAGCTGCCGACGTGGCAGACGTACTAGCAGATCTACCCGAAGAACGCCGCATCGAAGTAGCTGCTCAGCTGGGAGATGAACGTCTAGCGGACGTGTTAGAAGAGCTAGGTCAAGAAGATCGCGTAGCGATCCTGACCTCTCTGGATGTGGCGCGAGCCGCCGATATTTTGGATGTGATGCAGCCTGACGATGCCACCGACTTGGTAAATGAGCTGCCCGAAAAGCAAGCGCAAATTTTGCTAGCGGAAATGGAACCTGAAGAGGCTGCCGACGTGCGACGCTTAATGGCCTATGGGGAACGGACTGCCGGCGGTCTAATGACTACCACACCCGTGATTTTGCCCCCGGATGCCGATGTTGCCACCCTGCTAGCTCACGTGCGACGCCAAGATATTCCCCCGGCTCTAGCCGCAATGGTATGCGTATGTCGTCCCCCCACCGAGACGCCCACCGGGCGTTTTTTGGGGGCAGTCCATATCCAAAAAGCCTTGCGCGAGCCTCCCCAAACCCTACTGGGACAGATCCTGGATGACGATCTTAAAGGAGTGAATCCCTCTGCCGGTATCGGTACCGTTACCCGACTACTTGCTACCTATAACCTGACTGCGGTTCCGGTCGTTGATGAGAATCGGCACCTGTTAGGCGCAGTTAGCGTTGATGACGTCCTCGATCACCTCTTACCTGAGGATTGGCGCGATGCGGACGAAGAAGAAACCGATTTAGCGATGGAAAGAGAAAGGATCGAAGATGGCGGACAGGCTTGACACTCCCCGCGAAAGGAAACGTCGTTTTCGACTTCCGCGCATCAATTTACAGTCCGAGGGCGTCGGGCAAGTTTCCGAGTCTTTCGCTCGCTTTCAAGGAACTCCCCAATTTTTGGTCTACCTGACAGTATTCGTAGTTTTATGGCTAGGCTGGAACTCCTGGGCTCCGGAAGCCTGGCGTTTTGACAGCGCTTCCTTGGGATTTACCGCCCTTACTTTGATGCTCTCCCTACAGGCCTCCTATGCTTCCCCGCTGATTTTGTTGGCACAAAACCGGCAAGATGACCGTGACCGAGTTTCTGCGGAGCAAGACCGCCGCCGCGCGGAAAAGAATCATGCCGAAATCGAATACCTCACCCGCGAGATTGCTTCTCTGCGCCTTTCTATGTCCGAAGTGGCCACCCGGGATTTTGTGCGGGGCGAACTTCGCGATCTCTTGGATGAGTTGAAGGACGAGGACAACCAGAAGCAACGCCACGAAACTGAGGAATAATCAAAGTTTTAACCGGTTAAAACGGGGTACCCAGAATCCTTTTAAGTGTTTAAAGTTTCCCCAAGAATCCCTGTTCAAGCCGGGTCTGCCAAAGTATCGCCATTAGCTTAGCTAACAAAAGTGAGGTATTGACGCACTCCATATAGGATGGAGGGCATGAGTCAGTTAAATGAAGATGCGATTAGGCAGGCACTAAGTCGGGTAATTGATCCCGAACTAGGACGGGCAATTACCGACCTGGATATGGTGCGCGAAATTTCTATTAGCGAGGACGGCGCCGTCAAAGTCGGTGTGGATTTGACTATCGCCGGTTGCCCGCTGCAGTCAGTAATCGAAAAGGACGTGCAAGAAGAGGTTTCTAAAGTTCCCGGCGTAAGTGCGGTGACGGTAGAAATGGGGGTCATGGATGAGGAGCAACGAGCCGCGCTGAAAGAGAAACTTTCGGGGCCACAAAATGTGATTCCCTTTGCCCAGCCTGATTCCCTTACCCGGGTCTACGCGATTACCTCCGGTAAAGGTGGGGTCGGTAAATCTTCAATGACCGCCAACTTGGCGCTGGCTTTGGCCGCCCAAGGCCTCAAAGTCGGCGTGCTAGATGCTGATATTTATGGTTTTTCCATTCCTCGGATGCTGGGGGTTGTGGAAGAGCCCACCGTGATTGACGGCATGATTGTTCCCCCGGTAGCCGCGGGCGTAAAAGTTATTTCCATCGGTATGTTTGTCCCGGAAGGACAACCGGTAGTTTGGCGCGGCCCCATGTTGCACCGCGCCCTCCAACAGTTCTTAGCCGATGTTTACTGGGGCGACCTGGATGTACTACTACTGGATCTTCCTCCCGGGACTGGAGATGTGGCGATTTCGATTTCTCAGCTGTTGCCCGGCTCCGAGATTCTGGTAGTAACTACCCCACAGGTGGCAGCGGCAGAAGTAGCCGAGCGCGCCGGGGTTATCGGCGAGCAAACCGAACAGCGAGTCATCGGGGTAATCGAAAACATGTCTTATCTGCCGCAAGCAGATGGCAGTAAACTGCACTTATTCGGCACTGGTGGCGGAGATATGGTGGCCGGGCGCCTTAGCGCTCAGCTAGGATACGAAGTGCCCGTTTTGGCGAATGTCCCGTTAGATATCGCGTTGCGGGAAGGCTCTGACCAGGGCACCCCGGTGGTAGCTATGCATCCTGATTCTCCGGCCTCCCAAGCCATCAACCAGGTGGCCAAGGCACTGGCGAAACGTACCCGCTCGCTGGCAGGACGTAACCTCGGGGTTAAACCCCTGTAAGTTAAGGGAATGGTTTCGTAAACTGGTTGCAAGCGTAGATCCGCTAGCGAGGAAGTCGTAATGAATAACAATAAAGCTTTGAGTTGGGATTGGACTGAGTCTCAGGTCCTTGAGGACGAGATCATCACGGCGGCACGAACTGCCGCGGTGGAAATGGGGGCTGCCCCAGTTTCTCCTGCCACCGGAGCTGCTTTGCGGATGTTATCGGCTGCCTGTGGTGCGAAAGCTGTTTTTGAGATTGGTACAGGAGCGGGAGTTTCGGGTTTATATCTGCTATCTGGAATGTCTGAGAACGGGGTACTTACCACCATTGATTCCGAATCAGAGTTCCAACAAGCAGCCCGCACCGCTTTCCGTCTTGCCACCCAGAAGTCCAATCGTACCCGCCTCATCAATGGCCATGCCCTGGAGGTACTCCCCCGCATGGCAGGTGCCGCCTATGACTTGGTGGTAATCGATGGCGACGTAAGGGAAATTTCCAGCTATATAGAACAAGCCACCCGGATTCTGCGCCCCGGCGGTATAGTGGCGATCGTACACGCCCTCTGGATGGATCAGGTGGGAGACCCGGCGCGACGCGAAATGGAAACTACCCAAATGCGGCAAGCGGTTACCGGATTACTGAACGATGAACGTTTCATTGCTAATGTGCTCACCTGTGGTGATGGTCTAGCTGTTGGGGTTTATTGTCCGCCTGAGTAAGCTGGTGAAGTTTCTCGGCTTTGGCGGTAAATTTTTTCGTTCTAGTTTCCTGGCCACTACTAGCAGTTTTTTCTTTTCTGCTGAGGCGGGCTACCTAATGTTTCGGCGGTGTTAACTAAGGCTTTAACTGCCTACTGGTATGCTGCGCGAGTGAGAAGTTTTAAAAATGATGGCGTGTACCGCCGCGGTCCCATTCAAATGCGTAAAGTCCTAATGCCTACTGAGACTTCGGAGCAGCGCTTACTTAGTCCCCAAAAAGATACTGAATGGCTCCATAATGACACTTGGCGGGTATTGAGAATTCAAAGCGAATTTATCGAGGGATTCGGGGCCTTGGCGGAACTAGGGCCAGCTATTTCAGTTTTCGGTTCCGCCCGCACGTCCCCGGACGCCCCCGAATATGCTTTGGGAGAAGAAACTGGCAAGCTCTTGGCTCAGTCCGGCTGGTCGGTGATTACCGGGGGCGGCCCCGGGCAAATGGAGGCCACCTGCAAAGGCTGTACCGAAGCCGGAGGCATTGCGGTAGGACTAGGAATCGAGCTACCACACGAGCAAGTTTTCAACGATTGGGTTTCACTGGGGATTTATTTCCGGTACTTTTTCGCTCGCAAAACCATGTTTGTGAAATATGCGCAAGGTTTTATGGTTTTACCGGGTGGCTTCGGCACCTTAGATGAACTATTTGAAGCCGTCACCTTGGCAGAAACCGGCAAAATCCAGTCCTTCCCCATCGTGCTAGTAGGACGCAGCTACTGGAGCGGTCTGCTCTCTTGGATAAAAGACCAGGCTATCGGATCGGGAATGATTACGGAGGAAGAATTCGCGTCCGTGCAACTGGTTGATACCCCCGCCGAAGCTCTAGAGATTATCGGTAAAGCTCCCAGAGATCTGTAGCTTTTCAACTAAAAGTTCGCCTCTACTATCCATCTCCCTGGGGTCTCTAATCGGGATCACCAGCGGGAACCCCGGCGCGCAAGGCAGGTATAGGTCTTCATCTGCTATAATTAGCTAGGTAATCGCTGTTTCAGCCGTTTTTATATAGCTCTCTGGGGGTTAGCATGGCAGCAATGAAACCACGAACCGGAGATGGTCCGTTAGAAGTCGCCGAGGACGGAGTCCGCACCGAAGCCGGCCGGGAAGTCGTGCTACGTTTACCAGCTTTAGGGGGCGGACGCCTAGTAATCGAGATGAGCAAGCAGGAAGTTATCGATTTAGCGGTAGCTATTCACGAGCTCTACCCTGACGAAGTCTAGCTC
This sequence comes from Varibaculum cambriense, assembly GCF_002848005.1. Classification (GTDB taxonomy): domain Bacteria; phylum Actinomycetota; class Actinomycetes; order Actinomycetales; family Actinomycetaceae; genus Varibaculum; species Varibaculum cambriense_B. The sequence goes on from NZ_PKHX01000009.1 coordinate 37,773, forward strand.
GCCCTCGCAACCAGTAACCGTGAGTTCGTGGCTGCTACCTGCCCCGGCTGCTCCCCGCTGCCACGAATTTTCCCTACAGTTTCAGGGTTCCTTGGCGGAATTCTTCCTCAATAATCTGCGAGTTTTTCTTTACCTCATTAGGCACGGTAGAACCATATTCATAAAACGGAGTTAATCCGACCCATCCATTCTGGTAGGTTCCGACAATCTGGGTAGAGTTCGCCGCAAATCTGTCTTTGCGTGCCTCTTCAATCAGAGAAATCATTGCTTGAGACAGGTCAGGAACAATTGAAGTCAAGACCGGCGGCCGCCCTGCTGGTAGATTATCCTGGGTTTCGTGTCCGTCAGTTAGATACCAAATTGCAGTAATGCTTTCCACGGAATCGACTTCTCCCAGGCTGGCAGTCGGCGTGGAAGAACTTTCCGAGGGGGTAGGGCTGGCGCTTTCGACCTCGGCAGGTTTTTCAGTATGTCGACTAGCTTCTTCGGCAGCCTGCGCAGCCATTTCTTTATCCGTATTCGCCTTAATAATGGCTTCTAAACCACCGGAGTTTTGCGCGCCCTCAGCGAAAAATATTACATCCGCACCCTGTTCTATTACCGCCTTCGTCTGGGTTTTTACCCTAGCTTTATTCGCCTTTGCTCCCAGAAAGAACCCATCTGTCCCCGGGATAACCTTAACTTTTAGGGATTGCCTGTTTTCCTGTCCCTGTTCTAAGTTGTAGCGAGCTACCCCTTGGGAAAAAGCGGAAATCAGGGTGGTATTAATCTGATTTTTCTCTCCGGCAACTACCGCTACCTTGCCACTGGCAGAAGTACCGGCCGCAATAAAACCTGCCACATAGGCGGGTTGGCTCAGATCATAGGTAATGATGGCTAGATTTTCGCGACTAGCCTGGGCGGTAGTTCCAGGAGGAAGCAGCAGGGCAAAATGGCGCGCCCGATGATATTTCGCCTGCTCCATTAGGGGTTCAACAAAGGCTTCTCCTACCCCGATAATCAGTGAACAGTTGACAGAAATATCGCGAGCAATAGCTTTTTCTATCTGCGCTGCAGAATCAACATTGGTGCGGCGCGAGGCCACCCCCAAACGCTTTTTTCCGTCATTTAAAGCGGTAACGGCATTGGCGTTAATAGATCCAGCTCCTCCCTTGCCTAAGGTTAGGAGGCAGGTACGAAAATCTGCCGCATTTATGTAACCGGCTGGTGCCACATTGGTTCCGGCGCAAGCAGATAGGCTGAAAGCTAGCACCAACGCCACCCCTAGCCGCCGCCAAAGTTTCACCGCAGCTCTCCTTGCTCTGCGGCTAGGTCACCTAGTTGTTGCGCATATTGCGCGGTAGTCACCAAGGTTACGTCTCCCCGGCGAATCACTACCGCGTTGGGGATTCCCAACACCACCAGCTTTTCTTGCCCATCGTGATCAACAAAAGCTCCCGGGCTTTCCCGCAACTGAGTTTCGCCGCTGCCACGCACAATGGAGTTTTGGGGGTTATCACCGGCAATAGCCTGGTGCAAGGAAGCAAAATCACCGACATCGGACCAACCGAAGTTCTCGGCGGCTACTACCGCTACCCCACCATCGCTGGCTACCGGTTCTGCAATCGCGGTATCTATGGGATAGGAAGGCAGGGATTCCCAAAGATCTAAAAACTCTGCACTTCCGGGGGGAATTCGCACCATCTTTTGAACGGTTTCATAATAGCTAGGAAGCAAAGTGGCAAGGTGAGACAAGAACACTTCGGTACTGAAAACAAACATCCCGGCATTCCAAAAATAGCCGCCGGTTTCCAGGTAACTTCTAGCCTGCTGCTCACCCGGTTTTTCCTTGAAGCTTTGAGCTTCCAAAACTGGGGGCTGGTCGTTTCCAGGGCTTAAAACCTTATCTGAGGCGCAGATATAACCGTAAGCAGTGGAAGGGTGGGTAGGAGCAATCCCGATAGTTACGATTTTCCCATCTGCTGCCGCCTTAATAGCGGCCGCTACGGCACTGCGAAAGACGGGAACATTTTTTATGGCGTGATCTGCGGCAAAAGATCCCGTAATCACTGGTCCATATTTTTGCTGTAGCCGAGCTGCCGCCCAGGCAATCGCCCCGAGCGAGTTTTTCCGACTGGGTTCTTCCAGGATCCGGTATTGGCTTTTTGTCTCTGCCTCCAGCCGCTCAGCTAGATTTTGCGCGGCCACAGCCCCAGCATGACTAGTGCCGGTTACTACCGTTAGCGACGCCGTCAAGGGGGCAAGTCGGTCAACGGTAGCTTGCAAGAGGGTGCGCCCCTCCCCCAGTAAATCGAGTAGAAACTTGGGTTTACCTGCCCGCGAGAGGGGCCAGAGACGACTTCCGGGCCCCCCGGCTGGCACGATTACATGTAGATTCATCACTAAAAACTATCGGGTTCGGCCTGGTTTAGAGCTCACACACTTCCACCATTATTTGCGACTGCTTCATAGCGTCGGCTATTTCTGCGGGAGGTTTGCCTCCGGCGATTACTCGCGAAAGCTTCTTGAGGGGACACACCACGTTTAGGGTTGCCTGTTGCCAGGCGCGATTAGGTACCATCACGGTCGAGAAATCGCAATTGCGGATTAGCACTCTATGTAAAGCAGCTCTGTTGATATTCTCGCAGCTTAAGCCAGTTTCTGCCGCTAGGCTTTCCGCTTCGAGAAATACCGAGTGCAAATGAAAATTATGGGCATCGCCTAAAGTGAGCGGCCCGAGGTTCTCATACCCTTCCGGTTGCCCTCCGAAGATGATTACCTGAGCCGGGGCGATTCCTTGGTCTCGCTGGTGTTGTTGCGCCTGATCAAGAAGCTTAGCCACCGGCATAAAGTTAGTTATCACCGTAAGGGAAGAAAAAAACTCACTTTCGGTGATTAATTTTGCCAGATGCTCACCGCAGCTACCGGCACCAATAAAAACTGAAGATCCCGGGCGGATGGTAGCTAGAGCGGCTTGAGCTAAAGCTCTTTGTTCTCCACTAGAGGTCTCCAGCGCTGGTCGTTGTGGTTCCCCGACGCCCTCGAGCTTAACTGCGCCCCCGTGAACTCGTTCTAATAACCCCCGAGCAGACAGTACTCTAATGTCACGGCGCACGGTCATTTCCGAGACTCCCAGCTGTTTGACCAGATCAGTTACCCGCACTGATCCGCTTTCATTAACTTGCCGTAAAATCTCATCGTGTCGCTGGTGCGCTAACATGTGTATCTCCATTTAGCCGCCGTAAAACATTTTCTTTAGGTTATCTCATTTTGTTGCTATTTGTCTTTTTTCCCGCGCGGTTTTGTTCGTTTGACTGAATACGACTAATGCCAGCGAAAACCGTTAGATTGAGAGTATGAAGAGTATGAGAAGTATCCGTACCTCCCCGCAGCTTTCCGTTCGCGAGCGTCACCCGGACCAGTTTTCACCCAGTTTTACCGAAGTGAAAGCCGCATCGGGATTAGTCGATAAAGCCAAACTATTTGTTTCCTGGCTGCAACGCTTGCGGATTATACGTTCGCTTATGCGTTACAGTAACGGCCGTGGCGCCTTGTTGGCAGGAGGTATCGCTTATTCGGCAATCTTTTCTCTCACCGCTGCCCTCACTATCGGGATCACGGTGCTCTTAGGATTACTAGGACGCAGTCCTCAGCTACAAGATGCAGTATTTTCTTCGCTGGCAGCTTCCCTTCCCGGAGTATTGGAATGGAAGGGTTCCTCCGGGATCCTGGACCCTTCAGATCTAGTAATTTCTACCTCTTTTTCGATAACCGGAATCGTGGCGGTGGTGGTACTAATATTTTCCGCGACTTCGGTAATGCGCGCTATGAAGTCTTCCATCCGCGCCATGTTCGGAATTGATCAGGTTCCGTCGGGAGCGGCAAGTGAAAAGTTCCGTGACCTCCTGGGGTTTGTGGCTATCTCTTTCGGAGTGGGTGCGACCGGGATTCTTACCTTGGTACATACGGTTATTGGCAATCAAATATTTTCGGCGCTGGGATTGGAATCCGCCTTCGCTTCGGCGATGATTCGGATCGGTTCTTTTCTGATTAGTGCCGCGATCGACGGATTGATCTTGTGGATATTGATTCGTTTCGTGGCACTAGTGAGGGCGCCAAAAGCTGATCTGCGGTGGGGTCTAGCGGTATTTGGGATCGTAGCTTCCTTGATTAGATCCCTGGGAACTTCGGTTGTGGGATCAGTTGATAACCCGCTGCTAGCTTCTTTTGCCGCCATTGCCACGCTGCTGCTGTGGATCAACTTACTATCTCGGGTGATGCTGATTTCTTGCGCTTTTATCGCCAATCCCCCTAAGGCTCTCAAAGTTAACGAAGCTGAGGACGTACATGCTACTGAACGCCCCAACTACGTGTCCTTGTCGGAGCCGCTAACTTTGGACTGGGCACACCATCGGCTCAGTGGCGCCGTGGATCTGGATGTTTCCGATGACACTTCTTTACCTGACGGTTTTGCTTTGGGGAAAGCACCGCTATGGCGCTCGCGCCTGGTGACCCAAAGCGGAAAACCATGGCGAGGCAAGGTCGCCGCCCTCCTTGACCAAATGATCGCGCGGCATGAAAAACGGATCGCTTTCCTCCGCTCTCTAAAAGACGGGCGCCGGGATCCCCGCTAGGAGCTAACTTTTAACGCGCGGGGTATCATCCCCCGGGCGTAAGAACCCGAAATAAGTTGTGCAGCTAACTAGCTGGCAGACAGAAGGCTACAGGTCGCCCACTATCCGACTATTCATGTGGAGAACCACCGAAGAACGCAATCCCCCATCAATAGCCAGCATTATTCCGCCGAGCAGAGATAGCTTTGAGAAACGTTTCTTACCCGCCAGACCGACTAGACCAGCCCCTACTAAACCAATCCCCACTGCCACTTGAGCTGCATTAACCACTTTCATCAAAGTGGGGTGCTCTATTTCTAACTTCCGTAAGATTCCGAAGGGAGTTTTCGCGTCCTCATCTGAATGCAAAATTCGCATATCTATACTATGCCCCATGGCGGCTGCCCAACCGGGCTCGTGGAAGATCTCGATACCAGGCACATCCTCAAGATCGAGCCGCCCATAGAGGAAAGCGGCAGCCTCGGCCGGTAGCCCCATAACTTCAATTGCCCGCACCATTCCGTCTTGACCGGTAATCTTAAAGGTCTCTGCTAATTGCTGAGCGTCACAACCGACAGTTTCAGCAATCCGATTTGGCGAGGAGGAGTGCCCAAGATATTCACGCACCTGTTCTTCCAATGCCGGATCCGGATTTTCGACCGCCCCTGGTACCACCTCGGTTTGCAGCAACCAGGAGTGAATCGCCAGTTTTTCCGGGTCGGCAACTTCGTCGGAGGTAACTGCCACTATCCGCTGGTCATGGTCAGAAACATAGAGTCCCACGGCGGGAATCCGGGAGATCAAAGAACCTTCAACGATATCTGCGCGGATGGTTTCATAGCACAGCGCAATCCGGCCTTCCGGAAGGGTTACACACCCCAAGGTTTTCCCTTCCGCTGCCGCGCAAAATGGCACTGAAGAAACCGGCATCCGCGAAATTTCCACTACCCGCACCGGTTGGCTGCGATCAGAAGAGCGCGAAGGCATCGGCTTATCGGCAGGTATCTTATTGGCTTGATATTCCCCGATTAAGACATCGGCCTCAAATTCTTCTGCCAGTTTGTTTACTACTTCCGGGAGCGCTGCCCCTACCCGCAAGGGTTCTCCGGCCGCGTCTAGAGAGGCGAGACCGTCGGCTTGGTTACGGAGCACATTTACCCCCAGCAAGTGCGGGGTATCCGGAAACCAGTCTGCCTCCGCCACAATATTTTGTTCCCGGAAGAACTGGCAGACCGCATGAGGATCGAGCTTGGCAGCCACCATAGCTCCTTCTTGAACAGTCCAGGTAACTACCGGGTCAGCATTGGTATCCACACTGGGCAAGCTGTCTTCGCTCATGATTTCTCCTTTACGGGTTACTCTTTCCTCCAGATTAACCCGTGAGGGCAGCTTTTTCAGCCGTTACAGGACGCAGAATCGCAAATTTTTCCCCCATCGAAACAGTGACTTAGTTCTCAACTTTTAAGACTGGCTTGCTATTGGCGGGGAAAACCGGGTTATCTTAGGGGCATGACACGTCGAATGTTCAGCTGACCCGCACGGTCAGCTCTTCTCAGTCCGCCCCTAGGCGGCGACGCGTTTGCCCGTGCAAAGAAAGTCCCTTTGGACTGCCTTGCCGGGCTTTTTCTTTATCCGAAGTGGACTATTGGCAAACGTTTATAAAACCCAAATCTACTTTTTAAAAGGATAAAAGAAAATGACTAAGCAAAACTGGGGCTTCAACACTCGCCAGATTCACGCCGGATACCGTCCCGATAAAGAAACCGGATCCCCGGTGCCTCCCCTTTATCAAACCAATGGTTACGTTTTTAAGGACGCGAAACAGGGCGCGGATCGTTTCGCCTTAAAAGAACCCGGTCCTATCTACACTCGCCTAAATAACCCCACTAACGAGGTTTTCGAGGAGCGGGTTAACTCGCTAGAGGGCGGAGTGGGGGCGCTTTCGACTTCTTCGGGAGCCGCCGCGATTGCGCTGACTATTTTGACGATTGCCGAGGCCGGAGACAATATCGTGGCTTCGCCTTCCCTATATGGCGGCACCATCGCGTTCCTGGCCAATAATCTGCCGCGTTATGGCATCACCACTACTTTTGTTGCCGACCCTACCGATGCAGCGCAGTGGGAGGCAGCCGCCGATGAGCACACTATCGCGTTCTTTGGGGAAACCATCCCCAATCCGAAAAATGATTTTCTAGATATCGAGGCCGTCGCCCAGGCGGCACACCGGGTCGGAGTACCTTTTATCGTCGATAACACCGTGGCCACCCCCTATTTGACCCGCCCGCTAGAGTGGGGAGCCGATATCGTGGTGCATTCGGCCTCGAAATATCTGTGCGGACACGGCAACTCTATCCAAGGAGTGATTGTTGATGGCGGCACTTTCGATTGGGGCGCCGAGCCGCAGCGTTTCCCCCAATTCAACCAACCAGATCCTTCCTATCACGGCCTGGTATATAAGGACCTAGGGGAAAGCGCATTCATCGTGAAAGCCCGGGTGCAGGGGCTACGTGACTTTGGCTTTGCAGCCAGCCCCTTTAACTCCTTCCTAGTAAATATCGGGATTGAAACCCTCTCGCTGCGGGTGCAACGCCACGTGGAAAACGCCCAAAAAGTGGCGGAGTTCTTGGAAGCGCATCCGCAGGTAACAGCGGTGAACTATTCGGGGCTGAAGTCGTCCCCCACCCATGAATTGCAGCAAAAATATGCTCCCGGCGGTGCGGGCGCGGTTTTGGCTTTCGACCTCAAGGGCGACCGCACAGACGGGGAGGCTTTCGTAGATGCTTTGGAGCTGCTAACTAACGTAGCGAACCTGGGAGATTTGCGTTCCCAGGTTATCCACCCCGCCTCTACCACTCATTCGCAAGCTAATGAACAAGAGTTAGCGGCGGCAGGCATCAGCCAATCCACTATCCGGGTATCAGTCGGTTTAGAGGACGTAGATGACATTATCGCCGATCTCAAGGCCGGTTTTGCGGCGATCAGCAAGTAACCCTCGTACCCGCAGTAGATAAAACTTGAAGGAAGAACCAAAATGCAAACGGCAATAAAAGATAAAGCGCAGGGCGTTAGCGTTAATCCCCGCCAGCAATATCCCGGCACTAACTGGGCAAATAATCCCGCTTGGCTACCGGGCGATGATCCCGGTAACCGCCAGTTTGTTTCCCTAGGGGAACTGCCCTTAGAAAATGGCGGCTCCCTGCCAGGCGGCTACCTGGCGTATGAAACTTGGGGGAAGCTGAACGCGGATGCCTCTAATGCAATATTGATTGAACACGCCTTAACCGGGGATTCTCATGTGATTGGGTTGCAAAGCCCCGCACACCCCACCGCCGGTTGGTGGGAGCGGGTAGTTGGCCCGGGTAAACCGATTGATACTGATCATTACTTTGTGGTGGCACCCAATTGTCTAGGCGGATGCCAAGGATCTACCGGCCCTGCCTGGCCAGCACCTGATGGTCTACCTTGGGGTTCGCGTTTTCCGGAAATAACTACTCGTGACCAGGTGCGCGCGGAAAATAAGCTGCGCAGGCACCTGGGAATATTGTCTTGGGCCTTGGTGGTGGGGCCTTCCGCAGGAGGCTTTCGCGCCCTGGAGTGGGCATGCCTCTATCCGCAGCGGGTACGGGCTTTGGCGCTGGTCGCTACCGCCGGAGCGACCAGCGCTGACCAGACCGGTTGGGCACATATGCAGGTATGTGCCCAAGAGTTAGATACCAGCTTTGCCTCAGGGGACTATTATTTATCGGGCGATAAACAAGCGGGTAATCCTGGAATGGCGCTAGCTCGGCAAATCGCGCACGCCACCTATCGCACTGCCGGCGAGTTAAATACCCGGTTTGGGCATGACCCTCAAGGCGGTGAAAATCCCCTGGCAGGGGGACGCTATGCGGTGGAGTCTTACCTGGATTATCACGGGAAGAAACTGACGCAGCGTTTCGATCCTGGTTCTTATCGGACGCTAACTCGTGCGATGATCACGCACGATATCGGGCGCGGGCGCGGCGGTACCCGCCGCGCCGCCGGCTCTATCTCCGCACTCACCCTAGTGATTGGAGTAGATTCTGACCGTTTATTCCCGGTAGAAGAATGCGCGGAACTGGCGCGCCAAATTCCCGGCGCCCAGTACCGGCAAGTCACTTCCTCCTCCGGTCATGACGGTTTCTTAGTGGAAACCCGGCAGGTAGAAAAAATCTTGGCGGATTTCGTTGCTGGCTTATAGTCACCGCTCCCGCCCTCTAAATAGCGGATAAAGCAGGTAGGCTGTAAGGCGTGCAAATAATGGATTTAACCGGGCAGCTGCAGGACTATCGCACCCTGGATAAGCTCCATAAACAGGTACACGGCGAGGTAGCAGCGGGAACGCGAGAAAACACGGCGCTCTTAGTGCAGTACTCCCCCACTTTCACGGTGGGACGCAATACTAAACCGGAAGATGTGCCTAATAAAGATGTACCGGTAATCGAAGTAAACCGGGGCGGTTCGGTTACTTGGCATGGCCCGGGGCAACTGGTTTGCTACCCGATAGTGAAACTGCCGCAGCCGCTAGATGTTATTCGCTTTATTCGCGCCGTGGAACAGGTAGTTATCGATACCCTAGAGCCCTACGGGATTCATGCGCAGCGGATTAACGGACGAGCCGGTGCCTGGGTACTAAAACCAGGAGAAATTGATAAGAAGATCGCCGCCATCGGGATCCATACTGCGCGGGGAGCTTCCATGCACGGTTTCGCCCTCAACGTGAACCCCACTTTTAGTGATTTTGCCCGGATAATTCCCTGCGGCCTGGCCGATGCTTGGGTCACTTCCATGAGTGAACAAGGCTGCCACGAAACTGTAGCTTCTATGCGCGAGCCCGTAATCGCCGGGTTGCAGCGCATCTTAGACACCCCTTACTTTAGAGGTGAAGAAAACGAGCGAGAGGGCGAAGATGTCTACACTTCCTGAGGTGGGTGAGCGCAAATTATTGCGGGTAGAGGCCAGGAACTCCCTCAGCCCCATCGAAGACAAGCCGGAGTGGATAAAAACCAAGGTAGTTTCGGGTAAGAACTATATGGATATGCGGCACCTGGTACGCCGCTCCGGGTTAAACACCGTGTGCGCGGAAGCCAATTGTCCCAATATCTATGAATGTTGGCAGGACCGGGAAGCCACTTTTCTGATTGGCGGAGCGGTCTGTACCCGGCGCTGCGACTTTTGCGATATTGCCACCGGACGCCCCGGCGAATATGATCGGGAGGAACCGAGCCGAGTCGCGGACTCGGTTGCCGAACTAGGGCTCCGGTACGCGACGGTCACTGGAGTTTCCCGCGATGACCTACCCGATGGAGCCTCCTGGCTGTATGCGGAAACCGCGCGTCAGATTCACGCTAAATCCCCCAATACCGGGGTAGAACTGCTGGTAGATGACTTTCGAGGACACATTGGAGCCCTAGAGGAAGTGTTCTCATCCCGTCCCGAAGTATTCGGACACAACCTGGAAACCGTACCCCGGATTTTCCGGCAGATCCGCCCCGCCTTCCGTTATGAGCGTTCCCTGCAAGTATTAGAGGCCGCCTCGGATGCCGGTTTGATCACCAAATCGAACCTAATTTTAGGGATGGGAGAAACTCGCGAGGAAATCGAGGCCGCCCTGCGAGCCCTAAGAGATGCCAAAGTCGATATTATGACCATCACCCAATACTTGCGTCCCTCTCCCCTGCATCACCCCATTGATCGCTGGGTAAAGCCGGCCGAGTTCGTGGAACTGTCAAAATACGCCTATAGCCTGGGATTTTCGGCAGTAATGGCCGGTCCCTTAGTGCGTTCTTCCTACCGGGCAGGGCGGCTGTGGGCGCGCGCCATGCAGGCGAAAGGCCGCGAGCTCCCCGCTAATCTGGCGCAACTTGGTGAGGAAGGTACCGCGCGCCAAGAAGCCTCCGCGCTGCTAGCGTCCCGTACTTCCTAATATGCGTGAGTAGCGCAGGGAGTAAGTTTTCCCTCCCGCCCAAGAATTCGGAAAAAGACCGTAGGCATTTTCCGAATTCTTATGCCCACCGCACCCACTCGGATAAAACTTACTCCCTGCTCCTTGCAAAAATTCCTCGCACGTTCCCGGAAGACTTATCTTACTGAGCTCTATACTGCTGGGCGGATACTTCCTTATACCCTTGCCCCGCAATAACTTTCCCCACGCTTGCGTTGCAGCAAGTTTAGCGGGGAGCTTCCCGACCTGAAAGATAAAAGTAAAATATGTGATCGCTCTTTTAACTAGCCGTTTCTTTGAGTTTGCGGTCTTGCCAGCATGTACAGCACCATTTTTGATGGTTTGATGGCTTTAACGGCATGCGGCAATCGGGTAGTGAAATGTACTAACCCACCAGGTAGTAGGGTTACTGTTTTACCCTCGGCGGTAATTTCAAGCTCACCTTCCAGGGTTTCGACAAGCACCGGCATCGCAGCCGTATGCTCGGAAAGTTCCTCGCCGGCATCGAAGGAAAATAGCACGACGTTGACGCCCTCTGCGCGCAGCAAGGTTTTTGAGACAGTTGAGCCTGCCGCATACTCGATTTCATTAGCTAGATTACTGATAAAGCCTAGGGCCGGGGATGCTGGAGTTTCAACGCTCATAACGGTTACCTTTCAGGTGATTAAGGAGATAAATTACTTGGATGGCTTCTTAGCTACTATCGCGATTCCGGTCAGGTGGTCGCGGTATTTGTTGAAAGTGGATCGCATCTGAAGAACTCGGGCTCGTAGGTCTTTATCCCGGATTAGGTTACGGATAATCCGGGCTACCCCCAAGAGGCCTTCATCAGTCAGGTTACGCCTGAGCGATAGTGACGCCATCGGTGCAAAACCTCTCCATTCCACCTCAAAACCTGCATTCGTGAGTACCGCACGCCATTCATTCTCGGTCAGCGGACGCGCATTAGCTCGAATCGTGCGGGCTAATTGCTTGCGTAACCCATCAGCCAACTCTGGATCGATATCATTTGGGGTGAGCCCTAGCTCGTGGATGGCGTAACGACCCCCGGGTTTGAGGAGGCGGAATGCCTCGGCAGCTATTTCGGCTTTGGCTTTTTCACCTTGCATAGTCATCATCGCTTCCCCCACCACTACCTCAGCGCTTTCACTACTCAACCCGGTGTCTTGCGCTTTAGCATTAATGACCGTTCCGCCGTGGGGTTTGACGATGGCTTCCACCCGGGCGACTGCCGCCGGATCCTGATCGACACCAACATAAGAGGCTACGCCTTCGGTTACGATCAATTGCGCAGTACGACCCAGCCCGGGAGCGAACTCAATGATTTTCTTTCCCTGCATATTGGCTGCACTCAACATCCGTTTCGTCAGCTTCAACCCACCAGGACGAAGCACTCGCTTACCGGCACGAGCGAGCACCCAATATCCGGCAGCGGTACTGGTTGAACGATCAGATTGAGGCAAAGAAGACGCATTTTCCATATCAAAATCCTAATTACTAAGGTGCACCTTAGTCAATCATTAGTAGCTTTCAAATTTGTAGCGGCCGCACCGAACCACCACAGCCTTCTTGGAACTTAAATAACGTTTGGAAATGTGCAGGGCGCGCCAAGAAGCCTCCGCCCTGCTAGTGTCCCACTCTAAGTAGTAGGGCTGGGAGAATAGGTTTTTCCTCCTGCCCAAGTTGGGTTAAATCCTAGAGATTTAACCCAACTTATGCCCACCTAACCTACTCGGATAAAACCTATTCTCCCAGCAAACTTTTCAGCTATTACAGCTCGTTTAGTCAGACGCTATCCTACTGGGCGGATACTTTCTTATAACCTTGCCTCAGCGATAACTTCTTCGCACGCTTACGTTGCAGCTTGTTTAGCGGGGAGTAAGTTTTATCCGAGTGGACAGATCTTTCATCGCAAGCTCATAGCTTCGGATACCCGGCAGCAAAATAAGAAATCTATCAAGGCTTAGGGCATAAGAATTCGGAAAATGCCTGCGGTCTTTTTCCGAATTCTTGGGCGGGAGGAAAAACTTACTTCCCGCGACCTCCGTTACTTAAAGATTCTCTGAGGGTTTGGCGGGATAGTTTTCCGGCGCTGTTTAGGGGTAGGTTTTCTACTTGGATTATTTGCTTGGGGATTTTATAGGCGGCTAGTTTGCCTTTTAGGAACTGTTTCACGTCCTCACTGGTGGCGGTTCCGGTGATTATTGCACAGACTCGCTGTCCCCAATACTCGTCCTCCAGGCCGATTACTGCAACCTGCCCGATACCGGGGAAAGTTGAGAGCGCGTCCTCGACCTGCGCGGGGAAAACGTGTTCCCCGCCGCTAATAATTACGTCACTTGCCCGCCCGCTCAGGCGCAGCAAACCGTCTTCACCGATATAACCAATATCTCCGGTTTCGATCTGCCCGTCAATAGCACTCATGGCTATGCCTGGATAGTTGGTTTTGCATACGTGCGGGCCACCGATGGTGATTTGTCCCTGAGCGCCTGCAGGCAGTGCTTTCCCTTCCTGGTCGCGTACCGTCACTTGGGAATAGGTGAAGGGACGCCCGGCGGCCTCGGGGTGCTGCAAAGATTCGTTTATCCCCAGGTAACAACCAGCCCCTCCGGTTTCGGTCATCCCCCACACTTGGATCGGACGCAGCTCAAGTTTTTCCATCCGCCGCGCTAAAGCTGCCGGTAGGGGCGCGCCTCCAATCAGAGGACGGCGCCAATGCGGGAAGGGATTTTCTTTCAGCGGCTTGCCGTTTTCTTTTTCGATAGCATCTAGCATCCCGGTGAACATAGTGGGAACCGCGAACCCGATAGTGACTTGCTCGTCGCGAATAATCCGGGCGGCGGTAAGCGGAGAAAATCCGGCAATCACTACCACTTTGCCGCCGTGACAAAAAATATCGTTAGTGGTGCCGTTAAACCCGCCGATATGGGACAAGGGCGCCAGCGCCAAACCGGTATCCGAGTTGCGGTAGTCAAAAGCGTCCCGATAGTTCGCCCACGCCCAATACATGGTTTCCCGAGAGTGTTCCACCCCCAGGGGACGCCCAGAAGTCCCGGAAGTATAGATGATTGCCGCCAGCTCTCCCTCGGCTACCGGGGCAATCTCGCCGGCTAGTTCCCCGGGAGAAAACGGTTGCTCCCGATGGGCAGCCATGAGCTGTTCATGCAGCTGATCCAGGTTTATGAATTGCGAATTATTTAGGGCGCACCCCGGGGGGGACGCTATTTCTGCGGCAACGGGGTCAGAGCTAGCTAACGGCAATTCCCCCTTTTGATCGCTAAAGAGCAGGCGCGGGGCGCAGTCGGCCACCATCGCTCGTAAATCAGCAGGCGCGGCGGCTTTAGCCAGGGGAACGAACACCGCGCCCATCTGGTCACAGGCTATCCACAGCAACAGATGGTATTCACTGTTGGCACTGCAAATCGCTACCCGATCCCCGCTGCCTACCCCGCGTTCTTGCAGGTAAAGCAGTAAATGTTGCGATAGCGACCAGGTATCGGACAATGAAAAATGCCCCCGGGGACCGGCCAGGCTTTGCGCATCGGGATGGTCAATCGCGGCTCTTTGAAAGTTTCTTATCGGTCTAATCATGACTTCCCCCGTTTAGCGTCCTCGGCTATATTACCCACCCAGTCACCTCTGCGAGTTAACCAGCAGGTAGGTTAAACTTAGCGGCAAGGAAACCGGGTACCCCGGTGGCGAAGGTAGCCGAGGATTTAGGAGAACTCATGTCTGAAACTATTCAAAACCAGTTGGCACACCGCTCGGTGCGTCGTTTTGATTCTCGACCAATCTCGCCAGAGGTATTAGCACAGCTAAAAGAGGCTACCCGACGCACCGCCACCTCCTGCGGGGTGCAAATGGCTTCGATTATTCAGGTGAATGATCCCGAAAAGAAGCGGCAGATTTCTCTGGTTTCTAAACAGGACTATATTGCCGATGCTCCGCAGCTGTGGATTTTTCTTACCGATCTGTACCGTTCCTACCGGATAGTGGAGGAAAAAGGCGAGCAGACCGCCAGTGTGCGCGGTATGGACGGTTTTTTCCAGGGCTTTACCGATGCGGTACTGATGGCGCAAAACTTGGTGAATGCCGCCGAATCCCTGGGGTTAGGCACCTGTTTCTTAGGGTCAATCTTGAACGATCCCGCACGGATGATTGAGATTTTGCAACTGCCGAAACTGACTTTCCCTGCCCTCGGGGTAATGTTTGGCTACCCGGGGCAACAGCCGCAGCTCAAGCCGCGAATGCCGATGGAGCTGCGCATGTTTGAGGACTCCTATAACTGTTTCGGGGGCTCCTATCTGGAGGAGTTCGCGGATTATGACCAGGAAATGACTACCTACTATGACACTCGGGCACACGGCCAGCGCTCGGATACTTTCACCGATAGCCTCACCCGAATCATGCTACGAGACGCTCCCCTGCGCCGCGGAATGCTAAATGCGGTGCGCGCCCAGGGCTTCGACCTCGTCCTCCAGCCCCGCTAAAGCTTAAATCAGCTATAACGCCTTGCAATTGCAGAGCTTCAATAGCATTATCGCCTACCGTTTAAGTCCCCATGCGGGAAAGGAAGTCTGCTCGTGTCCGAACCAGATAGTTTTCAAGTAGAGCTTAGGGGCTTTACGTTTGAGGTTGAAACATCCTCTCTTGGGTACTCTGTTTTTTGGCTAGATTGCCCTGACGAAACCTACCCCTCTGGTTATAGTGCATTTCAGAGCAGAAGCAACCATGATTCAAGGAAACCAAATGCCCGTGAGGAGATTGTTCGCGACATTGAAGATTGGCTTGAAACTGAGCTTAAAGATAGGTGCTAACCGCACCTGACATTAACTGTGCTAGCAACTGCTCTAACTATAACATTGTTAGAGTACGTTACAGTAGGCGTTACAGCTTCTTTATTCAATGCCAGCCGTAAGAACATTTCAAGGACTTTACCTGCAATTACAGATTGAATGGCAGCAAAACGGCTGTTAACAATAATCCCCCTCAAAGCGATTTACTCTAACTGTAACAATGTTAGAGTACGTTAAAGTAGGCGTTATAGCAGCCCCGCTGAAGTCGCAAGATAGAGCTTAGTTAGCACCTGGGGATCTTGGTTTAGGCAGCAATCTTAAATATCACTGCTAAAATCCAATTATTCTCATCTCTTAAAAACTCCCGTTAATAGGCGGGACATACCCCAGGACGCTCTAATGGATGCTAGACCCGATTCAGACTATTCATCTTCAAGTTCCACGCCAGAAAACCCCTGGATATCTAAATACTTATTTAAGTCGGCGCTATTTGGCCTGATACTTTTCAGTGTGATTATCGGGCTACTTTCCTATTTCCTGGATATTTCTTTCCTGCATTCCGGGGCTATCCCGACAATAATCACCTTTACTCTTTTCTGGGTGCTGGGGTGGGCAAGCTACGAGGATGAGCTTCCCACCGTAACTACTATCACTTACGGAAAACATACGCGACGAGCTCTCCGGCCGTTCCTGGTGGTATTGGCTCTGCCCTTTGTCTGGCCCTGGCTTTTCACCTTGCTAGTAATCGTGGGTGGCGGAAGTTATACTCCGTCTTGGTTTTCTGATTTTTTCCAGGTTTTATATCGATTTCATTCCACTGGATTATTCGGGGCAACCATCATTACTTTATTGGTGGCTTTACTCGGCGATTTTATTTCCGCCCGACGATCCCGCGCCCTTTACAAACCTGACGGTCCTCATGAACCGCTTCCGATCCCTAGTGTCTCCGACTTTCTCTTGTCGATACTCCTCTTACGAGTAGGCATAGTTATCGCATTTGCGTCCTGGACAATTGCTCTTGTCGACCTGTCACAAGCAATTGGTTTAACCGAGATCTACGCTGCCTCCGGGTTCATGGAGCCTTGGCCGTGGAACATTCTCCACGGTATCCGAAATCTCACTGAATACGGGGTTTTACCCTTAGTGGTTATAGCTGGTGCCATTGGGTACGCAGTCTCTGTCGAACAATATTATTCGGAGACCTTCCCCTCTGACTATAGTGGTCTACGCAGTGCCATGATTTTTTCTGCATCTTTGCCGTTGAGACTATTGGTGTGGTTTTGGGCTTTGACCGCATTTTTCCTAGCTTCCTCCGAAACCTCAACTGATTATTTTCCCGGCAACTTCGCCGTGGTCACCAGCATTATTGCTCCCTTGCTACGTTGGCAGGTACAAGTGGCGCTGGTACTGCTGATACTTGCGGAGACCCTTTACTACGCGAATGAAAATTGTGCCAAGTTGAGCAGCTACCCCAAGCGATTCCACGCTTTGGGCATCCTAACCTTGATGGCGAGCATATTTTTTGCCTGCTGGGGAATTATCGTAAGGAGTTATACCTATCCGGATGAAACCTCATCGTGGACTCAAACTTTCAGCCTGCTGAAAGAACTAGGTTACGGAGCTTGGTTGGGAACCAACCCTTGGGCTGCAGTGATAGATACGGTGGGCATCATCCTGGCAATAATATTTGCCATAGTTGCTGTCATCGCGCTGCTTAGTTCCGGCGGTGACTCAGGATCCGGTTCCGGCGGTGGCGGTGGCGGTGGCGGCGGAGGCGGCGGATACTCATCGGATTCCAAGGAAAAACAGACAGTTGTTCGTACCGATTTCACCGGACGAAAACTAGCGACATCCAGAATAAGTTTCAACGGTGAGATCCTGGATAACGAGTGGGGATCCCCCATTGGGAGAATCGACCGAGACCCCTTCGGAGCTATTAATGAAGTTGAATGGGAAGGTAAAAAGGCTGAAGTTAAACATCACTGGTTTGATTCCGGCGCAGATTTGTGGGTTGACGGTAATATGGTGGGACAGATCCGAGAAGAATGATCACCATGATTTCTCGGCTCAGCAGAAGTTTGCAGCTCCGTTGAGCTGAAAGGTGCGAGGAGTTTTCTGCAAGCAGCTTTATAGCACTAGTAGCGTTTTTCTGGATCAGTTATTTTTTCAGGGGCGAGGGCGCGGATTCTTTGGTCGCGGCTGTTTCTTTGCTAGCGGCTGTTTCTTGGGCACAAACAGATTCGTCATATCGACTTTTTCTAGTTTCAGCAGCTGGATTTTTCGCTCCATCCCGGCGCCGTAGCCGGTGAGGTTTCCGCCCGCGCCGATCACTCGGTGGCAAGGAACAATGATCAGAATCGGATTTGCCCCTACCGCTCCCCCAACTGCCTGCGCCGACATTCGCGGGATTCCTCGCTCCCGCGCTATTTGGGCAGCGATCTCCCCATAGGTAACGGTTTTCCCGAACGGAATGGTGAGCATGATTTCGCAAACCCGTTTTTGAAAGTCCGAACCCGAGAGCTTTAACTTTGGGGTAAACGAGGGCGCGCGTCCTCGAAAATAAGTTTCTAACCAGCGGGCGGTGTCCTGGAATATCGGCAAAGATTCTTCCCGAGGGCGGGTGCCCGCAATAGCTGCCCCCGCTACCTGCTGCGACGCCAGCCCCAGCCCAATCAACGCGCTACCATCACTGCGCATGGCAAGCTCGCCCAGCGGGGAATTATAGAACTGGATATAGGTGTCCGTTACTTTTTCCCTCAAAATATCTCCTTTTCTTATCGCACTGGATACCCGAAAATCGCTGCGAGCTACCCCCAGTTTTGGGGATTTCCAATCGCATAAAGGGGTACGTTTTGCATCCATTCTTGGTTGCGAAAACCAGAGAGGCTAAAACGCCGTAGCCGGGTGGCCTGCGGATAGCGTTCACTGAAGGCACGCAGACTGCGAGAGCGCAGATTTTCTTCCGCTTTAACTTCCAGCGCATACACTTGTCCAGATCTTTGCACCAGGAAATCAATTTCCCCGCGAGAATTCTCTGCCGACCAGTAATAGGCTGCGGATTCACCTTCGGTTATCAGCTGTTGGCAGACGTATTGCTCGGTAAGAGCTCCCTTGAACTCGGTAAAAATCGCATTCCCATCAATAATGCTGGCTGCGTCCAAATCTGACATTGCCCCCAGCAACCCCACATCTACCAGAAATAACTTAAACGCTAGCGGATCCTGATACCCAGCCAAAGGAATCCCTGGCTTCTTTATTCGTGACACTTTGTGAGTTAGCCCGGCTTGAGTTAGCCAAGTAACCACTGAGCGGTAGTTCTTCGCCCTCGCCCCTTCCTTAATCTGCCCAAAAATAAACTTTTTGTTTTCTTTTCCCAGATGCACTGGAATGGAGTGCCACAGTTCCAGGGCGTTTTCTATATCTAATCCGGCAAGGTGTTTAGACATATCTCGCTCATAACCTTGCAGGATGGCACGTTGCACTTCGCGTACTTCCGGAATGCTTTCCGTGTGGATATAGGTGGAAACAGCTTCGGGCATTCCCCCCACAAAATAATACTGACGCAATAGTGATATCAGCTTGGGCGCGAAGCTGTTAAGCATCTCTTTATCACCCTCATCGATTAGTTCGCGCAGCTTGTCGTTACCGGTAGCGCTGAGGAATTCTCGAAAACTTAGCGGATACAGATTCAGGGTATTAACTTTCCCTACCGGATACCCGCTGCCAGAGTGAAAAGTAATCCCCAGCAGTGATCCCGCGACTGCTATCGCTTGCTGAGGTTCGTTTTCACAAAAGTATTTGAGGGCGGTAAGCGCCAGCGGACACTCTTGAATTTCATCTAGGATTATCAGAGTTTTCCCGGGTTCAATAGTTTCATCGGTTTCGATTTCGAAAGCGCGCAGCAGACGCTTAGTGTCAAACCCCGCCTCGAACTGGGCGCTGATCCGAGGGTTATGGTCAAGGTTAATGTAGGCAACGTTCTTGAAATAGCATTTGCCAAATTCGCGCAGTATCCAAGTTTTTCCCACTTGGCGTGCACCGTTTAATATCAAAGGCTTGCGCCGAGCTGATTTTTTCCAGGCGAGTAACTGATCCATGAGGAAGCGTTCCACTATGTTCCTCCTTTTAGATTATGTCCTGATTTTAGCACGATTATGCGAAAGTATGTCCTTATTTTGACACAATTATGCGAAAGTATGTCCTTATTTTGACACAATTATGCGAAAGTATGTCCTTATTTTCGCATAAATTCGCTGCCGTTCGATAACTCTAGCGGAGAACCATAGTAGAAAACTCCGGTAAGACCGTCGTCAAGGCAATACGTCCGCGTTGCCTGGGAAGCTTCATTAATAAACAAGCAGTTTCCTACTTATTGTTTTCTTCCCTCGCCCTCTTTCTCATGAGGATTCCCAAACCTGTAATCACGAGGCTTAACGCACTTAGCATTAACGGAAGAGCGGCTGGTGCACCTGTCTTAGGAAGTGCAGCAGACTTCTTTACAGGAGTATTTGGAATCTCTTTTCCCGGTACCGGTTCAGGGTTCTTCGTGTAAATAGCGTATACAGTGATATCACTATTTACGATAGTATCCCCGCTAAATGCGGTACCCGTACCATCTTCCTTGGTATTCCACTCCTTGAAGGCATAAGTAGCCTTCGTTGGATCCTGCGGCATGGATTGGTCAGTCAAGGCATCGGTATCAATAGCCTTACCAGTCTCGACCTTAACGAATGCATATTTCTCCGCGCTGTTCATGAAGGTGACCGTGCTGTTCGTAGCCTTCGCAACGTATTCCACTTGGGGAACTGGGAATGATACTGCATCACCCTCTTTACCATTGGCATCCATTGGCTTCAAAGTTGCACTCTCGTTGGTATTAAGGATGTGAGTACCAGCTTGGGCAGGCACGTTTACCAGCTTTTCCTGGTAGTTGAGCGTTACCGCAGTTTTTGGATAAACCGTCTCGTTGATCTTCAGGATGAGCTTTTCCTTATTGCTGTCTTGAGCATCTGCCTTCTTGTAGATCAGCTCAAAGCGATAGGTGCCGCCTGTCTTTTTGCCAAAACCAAAGTGAGCATCGTCTTTACCAAGAGTTGTGTCTGTAATTTTTTCAGCGTTTAAGGTTTCATCAGCAATCTTGAGGCTCAATTCTTTATCGTTATTGACGAAATCAAAATCTTTTCCTATATAGTCGACAACCGTTGAGCCAGTTGCTACTTTTTCGAGTACTTCCTTCTTAAGTTGCTCAAAATCGCTATTAAGCACACCATTATTGGATTTACGCGCGAGGTACTTCAAGAACAAAGAGCCATTAAAATCAGCCTTATTCTTGTAGTACACGTTCATTTGATATCCAGCGTTTACCATCTCCTGGAAAACATCATCAGCTTTGATGAACGCAATATCGATATTCGCTGGAGCGTTATTTTCGATTGGAGCTACAACGCCCCTGCTTCCTCCACCTTTTTTACGAGAAAAGAAAGTATAAGCATAGTCATATTGTGCCCAGTTCGCCGCAGGATCCTTCTCTTGCTCACGATAGTAATCAAGATATTCCCCTAGTTTTTCAATACTTCCATTGAAAGCTGAAGCGGTTGAGAAGACAAAATTAGAACCATCTCTAAACTTCTTCCAGTCGTTCGCAAGATTGTATTCGCGGCTTTGATATTCCCAAATACCACCTTGCCAATCGTGCTGGTTACCATATTTACTTGGATCTTTTTGCTTATTCGGATTAAAGGAACGTGTATAAGCTGTTTTGAAATCGTTATTTTTTGAATAAAGATAGGTAGCCCCATCACTAATTAAGATAATATGTTTGTTCTTAGCAGTGACTGTGGTATCCCCATCCAGCATTTTCTTTGCCGCCAAAAGACCGGCATGCATATTCGTGCCAAATCCAACTACAGATGATTTTAATTTATTCTGTATATCATCATAGTTTTTCACCACATCAGTAAGCTCTTGATGAACTTTGCCGGCATAATAAAAATTAACAATACCTACTTTGATGTTTAAACCTTTTTCATCAGCCTGCTGCTTGATATCAGTTAAAAACTGTTGTGCTTGAGCATCTATTCCAGTCGCATCACTTGCGCCACTCTTATCCAGCACAAATACTACATCCTGGGCCAGTACGTCTTCCTTACCTGGGAATGACAGGGACATGTTTGTTGTTAACTGACTATCGAGTTTCGTGGCGGTTTTATTGTTTTTCGCTAATGCTTCATGTTGACCTGTTGCGGCTGTATCATCAGCAAACGCCTGGGTAGTGCCAGTCATTACACCAAATGTTACTAATGTGGCTATCAATAGATTAGTTGTCTTTTTTACTAATGATTTCATCTTTTTTCTTCTTGTAGAAGGCTAAAACTTTTTTGCTGATTTGAAAAATGTTTAAAACTATTCAACACCACATACCTGCCTATCAGGTATTTAGCATTGCCTATTCTGAAAAGCTATTTATAAATAAGCAGAACTATGCTGTCTGTCTGCCAAGGATTGTGTCAGTGTTGTCATGGCTTGTTGATCTTTTCATGATATTTTCTTGAGATAATCTGGGCTTTGTTCCTATTCTACCCCCCCCCCGCGCTTCGCCCTCAAACTAAATGAGCCACCAAAAAACTTTCGCGCTCAAATTTACACGAGGCACCACGCACCTGGTTTATTGAAGTTTAATAAGCTGCAGATACTGTCGGATCTCTGGCCGTAAAAGGGGTTTTAGAGAAAAGGGTGCTCCCGCCACCGTGTGTAAGGGCGTGGTGGCGAGAGCTGCAAGGGCGGGTGCCAAGCCAAAGCACCCAGGCTTCCAGAGCGGAAACACAACAAAAACGCTACTGGAAAGACTTTGCGCGATTCTACCTGCTAGCTTGCCGCAGGCAGTCGGCGAGAGTCAGGATTCTAAGCCACTTTCAAGATCGCTGAACGGATCGTAGCCACCTTCGCAAACCTCGCGGGGACACCCCTGCCAGGTTTTGTAAAAGTAGCCGATAATATCGACCGCCACCGGATAGGGGTAGGCGGCGGCGACTTCGCCATTTATCTTTTTCGCGCTATAGGCCACGTGATCGTAGAAGAATTCGCAAACCTCCACGTAGTTCCACATCTTCTGGCATTCTGCACAGACTGCCAGATGCGGCACCATATCCCCCTCGAAGAATCCCAGTTCTTCCAGGTCAATTACCGCATCGATGCGCTCTAGCTCGTGGTCTTCCTCGCAGTCACACCACTGGATACCGGTGCGTTCCATTTCCCAGGGATCGGCAAGTGAAGGTTCCTCTGCGGGGACTTCTAGCGGAGTAGGCGCCTGAGTGGGAGCCTCGGCAGCAAACGGATCGCGAGATGCCTCAAAGCGCGCGAAAACCTCAGTTACAGTGTTATTCGTATCAAAAGCCATGATGGCCTCCTAAAAATCGTAGTTCCCAACCCGGCATTCCCGAGAGGGCGAATCTTCCTTCGAGGGCACCGACTTACGATTGATCCGGTTGCCTGGAGACCTGTCGAAGGACATTACGCGTAAAGCGTGGTCATCCATCTGGATTCAAGAATCACTGTACAGGATGAATAATTTTTAAGCAAGTGTTTTTTGAAAATTCCCAAAAATTTGCAGCAATTTCAGGGTTTGATCAGCGGTAATAAAATAATAAATAATTTTTTTAGCGAGTCGATACCGCGGATAGAACTTAAAAATGAAAGATTCTAAACCCGCAGTTCTGCATATCCCCAACCCCTGAGGTACAGCTGTTGCCGTACGAAAGTCGCGGATCGAGGGCTAGGGCGCAGATCAAAGCAATAGTAAGAGAGTACGACAAGGGCGAGTTTGCGCATAAGGCTATGGCAACTAAAAGCCGCTCATAAGCGGTTTACTTATGAGCGGCTTTTAGATATTTAGTTATGGTGTTTCGCTAGGATTAGCGCTGAGCGCGCCGCCGGCGGCTAATCAGGAATAGCCCGCCGGTTGCTAGCAGCAGCAACGATGCATAGAGGGAATATATCCCATTAGCCCCTGTCTTCGACAGGTTCCCGGCTGCTGCTGGGTTCTGCGGCTGCGACTTCCCCTGTTTACCAGGCTTGTCTTTACCCGGAGTAGTCGAGGGAGGAACCGGCTTGTCTTTCCAGAGGGCTTTCACCGTCACGTCACTGGTAACGGTGATGTTCTCGCCTACCTTGTGGGTTTTACCGTCAATTTCCCAGCCTTTGAATTCCTTGCCGGTTGGCGGGGTAAAGCCGTTTGGCGGCAATTCCACGATGCCACCCTTCTTCACGGTCTTCCCGGGCATATCTCCGGTTCCACCATTGCCATCGAAAGTAACCTTATACTCGATGTCTTTCCAGAGCGCTTTTACCTCGGTGTCCTCGTTAACCGTAATCTCATCGTCGGCAGCGTACTCGGTATCACCGATCTTCCACCCCTGGAATTCTTTATTTTCCGGAGCAGTGAAGCCATTAGCTGCCAACGCATACTTACTGCCCTTGTCCAAGGTTTTACCAGTCATGGTTCCGCTGCCACCGTTAGCATCGTAAGTCACCTTGACCTGGATCTTCTTCCAGACAGCCTTCACAACGGTGTCTTTGTTAACAGTGATTTCAGTATCTGGGGCTACCTCTTTCCCATCAATCTCCCAAGTCTTAAACTCTTGAGTCTCATCCGGGGCAGTGAAAGCGTTAGGCAACACCGTGTAGTTACTACCCTTGTCCAAGGTTTTACCAGTCATGGTTCCGCTGCCACCGTTAGCATCGTAGGTCACCTTGACCTGGATTTTCTTCCAAACGGCCTTTACGACCGTGTTGTCCTTAACAGTAATCTTGGCGCCTGGCGCTACCTCTTTGCCGTCAACTTCCCAGGCTTTAAATTCCTGAGTGTCATCCGGAGCAGTGAAAGCGTTAGGCAACACCGTGTACTCACTGCCCTTATCAACAGTCGCACCATCCATGCTGCCCTTACCGCCATTACCGTCATAGGTAACGTTAACCTCGATCTTCTTCCAAACAGCCTTTACGACCGTGTTGTCCTTAACAGTAATCTTGGCGCCTGGCGTTACCTCCTGACCATCGACTTCCCAAGCCTTGAATTCTTGGGTGTCATCCGGAGCAGTAAAACCGTTAGGCAACACCGTGTACTCACTGCCCTTATCAACAGTCGCACCATCCATGCTGCCCTTACCGCCATTACCGTCATAAGTAACGTTAACCTTGCTCTTCTTCCAGATAGCTTTGATAACGGTATCCTTGTCAGCCTTGATCTTGGTTCCAGGCGCAACCTTCTCACCATTAACTTCCCAAGTATCGAACTCTTGAGTGTCATCCGGGGCTTCGAATTTATTATCCAAAATCGTGTACTTTGAGCCCTTATTTAGCGTCTTACCGTCTTTGAGATTTTCATCGGTCATGGTTCCCTTACCGTCGCCCGCATCGTAGGTAACCTTAACCGTTTCGAGGGTCTCGCTGGCCGGAGATGATTCAAGCTCATCAGTGTCGCCCTCAAGACCTCCTTTATCTTTTGCTTTTGACGTGATGGTGGCTCCGACTGCTAAATCCTTAATCTGCAGGGTTACCTTCCCAGAATTTGCATCAACGGTCGCACCATCTGATGTCCACGCGGTCTTACCTGTAGTAGCATCCACGGTTCGCGTTAAGGTAACAGTTTTCTCAGCATCCGATGCGTCCTTATAGGTAATCGTGTAGGACGCCAAGTCGGTATCATCACCTGCGTTTTCATAAGCCGGTGGGGTAATAGTTACTTCACCCTTATCCGTATCTACTGCAATCGCAGGGGACTTAGGTGCGATATTTTTCACCAGGTCTTTGGCAAGGAATTTAGTGACTTTGGCCCCTTCTTTTACTTTATAGGTTCCATCAGTATTTTTTTCATATATCGGATTGCCGTCACTATCCCAATCATTAGATTCCACATCACTAGGACTGATTATTGTAACGTTTCCATCTTTATCAAATTCGATGAATGCAGGATCGCTTATAAATCCAGTTCCATCGGGGAGTTTAGATACGCCATTTACCGTATTGGCATCTCGAATAGCTTTATCGATTGCTTTTTTATCGGCACCCGTTAATTTGTGAGGATCTCTCACGGCGACCTTTTCGGGGGTTGTTAGTACCGGCTCAGACTTCGCGCAAGAACGGAATTTATGTGGCTCTTTGACAAGGATACCGAACTCTTTTTTGAGTTTTATATCATCATTATTGATTGGGAAAGTAACTTTTTTGCCGTCAATGGATACTGCTTGAGACATCTCTTGTGAGGTAGATTTGTCCACGTTACAGCTTCTTCCACCTTCGCCAAATTTCTTGTCCTCTCCATCCGTGAAATTTTTGACAAAATAAAATTTCGTACCTGGGGCAACCTCTTTAGCAAGTGTAACGATAATCTGTCCGTCTGTTACCTGGACTTTTTCTATTGTCGGAGCAGCAGAGTATTCCGTTACCGTTTTGATTTTTAGGTCCGGAGCTTCAATTTTTCCGGAGGTTGATCCATCGGTATAGGTCACTTCATAGTAGGCATGATCTGTGCCATCGATAGAGAATACAACGCTTTCAAAGTCATTCGCAATGTCCGGATTGGCTTTCTTCAGCATTTCAATAGCTTCTGCTTGCTCATCGTTATTTATCTGGTTGGAGTTCGTGTGTTCAATCCAGATTTCGCCTTCTGGCATATTAAGTGTGATCTGATCTGCCTTTGATGGCTCCGCATTAGCGGTTACTTCAGGAGATTTTACATTATTTAATTCTTGATAGGCAGTGACGGTGTCACCTTCTGCAACTTCAACACCCGCAGGCAATTTTACCGACCAAGTGCTCCCACTTTTAGGGGTAGCGGAAACAGTGGCTTTTACGTTGCCATTCTTATCTTTTAGGGTCACATATACAGTTGCTCTTACAATCTTTCCATCAACTCTATCTCGGTGTAATTTTTTGCCAGAAATAGTTGTGGCTTTGTAAAACACGGTATTAATTGTCGGTGCCTCTATATTTCCTTCACCTACACCTTGCCCAATAATCTCCGGGCTGATCTCCAGACCATCGTCCGCCCGGGTATTTGCTTTGGCAGCCGGTTTGTTTTCCGGTGCTGCACTGGTTTTAAGCTCGGCAGGGTCTGCGGCGCTTGCTGGCTGCACATTAGCACTTGGTTGCTCCGCCGGCGTCCCCTGCTGCAGATCCTCTGCCTGTACCAATGAAGGAGCCGATAGCATAAAGCCCAAGGCACAAAATAGGGTGATAAGCACCACTCTCTTAAGGAAATTAGCGGACTTGCGCACCGCGCCGCCAGATCCCTCCGTCAAAAAAGTGCCAGGTTCATTATTAAACATGAGCATAAGGCCTTCCCGTAACTTACTTTTACACATGACTATTACCTAATGATCTTATCATTGTTACTGAGAATCCATTAGACACATATTTATCGTTAGCACAGGTCAGAGCAATGCTCACCCAGATTCCCTCTAAGGTACTTACAGATTGATGGTAATCTCACTATTAATACAGTCGGGTTTTTATTTTTACAGCGGGGAGGAAACCGTGGAGCAGGCAGAGCAACTGCTAGCAGGGCTGGGGGGAGCCGAAAATATCACCGAGGTTGAACCCTGCACCACTTGCCTGCGGGTAGCGGTAAAAGACCCACTAAAGGTAGACGAGGAAGTGTTAACTACTTGCGGAGCCTTTGGGATCGTAAAAATCGGTCATACTGTTCAGGTAGTCGTGGGACCGGTAGCCGATGAACTAGCCGCCGACATGCGAAAACTGCGTTAAAAAGCCGGTAGTATGTATCCTCTCGAAAACGCTTGCGCCCCCAACTCCTCTAAAGCCTTAACCTCATCCTCCCCCGTTGAGGACGCGCCAAGCCCTAACTCCTGCAAAAACAAATCTTTCAAGGGGCTACTGCTTGACCTAGACGGCACCCTAATCGACTCCGAACATACGCATCTAGCTGCCTATCGCAGGATGTTTACCGCCAAAGGATGGCAGATAGCAGCATCCGAAATGGAGATATTTAAAGGACGCCCCGGCCCGGAAGTGTTCCAAAGCGAACCCGGTCCTTGGCGCGGTCTTGACCCCGAAGAACTGGGGTTAGAAGCCCGCTCTTATGTGGATATTCGCCGCGATCCCCCGCGCATCTTTGCTGGGGCTCGCGAAATCATGCAGCTAAAGCTGCCAAAATGTTTAGTTACCTCCGCCTGGATACAATGGGCGCAGTTAGCCGCGCGGCTACTAGATGCCCCCGCTAACCTCAAAGTGATTAGCCAAGAAGATATTCGTGCCGGCAAACCCGACCCAGAACCCTACCTAGTGGGAGCAAAAACCCTGGGGCTGCCCGCGTCCTCCTGCATCGTCATCGAAGATACCACCAGCGGAGTTATCTCGGCGCGCGCGGCCGGAGCCGGCAGAATCTATGGGGTGGCTACCAGCCACACTCGAACAGCCCTAGCAGAAGCAGGAGCCGACCTAGTAACCGACAGTTTGCAAGCACTCTTGCCCTATCTCAAAGGCGAAACCGCCTGTTAAGTGCTCGGCGAACGCGGCCGGGATACCCTAGCCGGGGTGAACTGCTTTCTCTAGCATCTCCAAGAGCTGATTAGCGAACTGGTCAGCGGTAACGTCCTCTAAGAACCGGGTGTTGCCCTCTTGATCACGCAGAGGAACACACCAATTGGGGTATTCAAACTTGGTGCCGGGTTGATTCTCGGTTAGCTGTTCTTGCACCGCATCTGCCAGGGTCAACACCACCAACTGAGCGGGGGTGGCCGCTACATAGCGGTACAGGGCGCGAATAATCTCGCCCATATCGCGTTCATCTTCGGCGAGACCCGCATATTCAACCAACGCGCGGCGCACTGCCCTAAAAACACGCTCTTGATTGGCTTCTGCTTCCTCACGAGTCGAATCCAAAAGATCCAAAGATTCTCGTATCCGCAGGTCCTCGCCGGTAAGGTAACCGGCCACCGGCGGCATATCGTGGGTATTCACCGCCGCCAATTGTTCGCGTCGGTAATCTTCCGGCGGTACCAAATGGTCGGGGGCATCGAATTCAAAGAAGAACACCCCGGTACCCAGAATCCCCCGGTAACGCAGGTAGTCGCGCACCCAAGGCTCTACGGTACCCAAATCTTCGCCCACTACCACTAGGTTATTTCGGTATGCCTCTAGCAGCAGCACTCCCACCATGGCTTGATGGTTGTAGCGCACGTAGGTGCCATCTTTCGGAAGCATTCCGTCGGGAATCCACCATAGGCGCAGCAACCCCATAATATGGTCAATGCGCAGCGCACCCCCCATTTTAGCGGCGGCCTCCACCGTGCGTCGCAGGGGCTCGTAGGCTTGCTGTTCCAGACGATCTGGGCGCCAAGGGGGCTGTGTCCAGTTCTGTCCCAACTGGTTATACATATCGGCGGGTGCTCCCACCGAGATCCCCTGCGCATAAACTTCCGGGTCGCTCCAGTGGTCGGCGCCCAATTGGTGTACCCCCACCGCCAGATCGTGCATGACCCCAATCTTCATCCCCGCATCCAGAGCCACTTGTTGCGCCTGGCGCAGCTGCCGGTAGCAAAGCCACTGCAACCATTTGAAGAATTCGGCTCGCTTTCGTAGCTTTTCCCCGCATTTTTCAAACTGAGCGCTATCTGGGGTTTGCCACTTTTCAGGCAGCTCTAAACCGTATTTTTCGGTTAAGGCACACCAGGTGGCAAACTGTTCCAAGGCTGGTCCTTGTTCCTCTAAGAACTGCTGATAGTCGGCTTCTCGTGCCTGCGAGCGCGGAACCTGATAAATGATTTCGAGGGCGCGCAGTTTTTGTTTCCACACGGGATCGCGTTTGATTAAATCGCCGCTAAAGAATTGAGCACCGGATCCGGAAACCCCGGGATGATCGGCGGGCATCGATTCACTGAGGGAGCGTTGGGCTTTACGCCGCAGCTCCGCCAGCTTTTCCTGCTTCTTCTTCGGGAGTTCTTTAGCTTCAACAATCGCATCCGGGCGAATATAGATGGGATTCCAAAAACGCCGCGAACACGGCAAATAGGGAGAATTTTCCAAAGGTGAAGCTACTTGGGAGGCATGTACCGGGTTAATCAGTAAGAAGTCCGCCCCTTTAGAGGCCACCCACTTACAGATAGTAGCCAAATCTGCCGCATCCCCAATTCCCCAAGAATCATGCGAAGGATTGGCATAGAACTGACTCATTGCCCCCCAGGCACGTCCATCACGCAAATTCGGCATCCCCAGACGCGCCGGAGTTACCGCTACCGGGCAGGTATAGGGGCGTTCATCCCCCTCGACCTGGGCAGTTAAGCGATGCCAGCCCAAAGGCTGCCCCGGGGGAATATTAAATGTGGCTTCCCCGGTTAGCACCCCGTTGATTTCTCGGGGCGCCACTAGCACATCAAGTTGGGGCAAATCCCAAGACCCGCCCTCCTCAAAATGCATAGTTACAGTTACGGATTTACCGTGCGGAACGTGCACCCGCACCCAATAGTTGTCATCGTTACGGGTAACCACACATTCGGGGAGGACGCGGCGCCAGGGCCGCTCCTCAACCATTTTTTGGGAGGCCGCCACCTGCGCAGGCGTATCGGCTTCAATATCCATCGCCTTAAGCACGGCGCGCAAAGTTTCATCGGAAACTATGCGGTGAACCCCGGAATAATCCCAGTAGTCAATCGCAATTCCGTAGGCATTCGCCAGTTCTTTAAGATCCTCTTGGCTATCGCTCATTTTTCCCCGTCCTTAGCCCGATTCGTAAATCTGCCTTTAATATACCGTCATCCACTGGTTAGGCGCGGCGCAAACGGCGGTGAGTTACCCGATGCGGCCGGGCAGCCTCCGCCCCCAGGCGGTCAACCTTATTCTTTTCGTAGGACTCGAAGTTACCCTCGAACCAATACCAGTTCGCGGGATTATCTTCGGTCCCCTCCCAGGCTAAGATATGAGTCGCTACTCGGTCGAGGAACCAGCGATCGTGAGTAATTACCACGGCACAACCCGGGAACTCTAGCAGCGCATTTTCCAGGCTGGCCAAGGTTTCCACATCCAGGTCGTTGGTCGGCTCGTCGAGCAGCAGCAGGTTTCCGCCCTGTTTTAAGGTCAGCGCCAAGTTCAAACGGTTGCGCTCCCCACCAGAAAGCACCCCGGCCGGTTTTTGCTGATCCGGACCTTTAAAACCAAACGAGGCTACATAGGCGCGGGATGGAATGGTCACTCCCCCCACGTCCAGGAAGTCCAGACCATCCGAAACTACTTCCCACAAGGTCTTATCGGGATCGATCCCGGCGCGGTTCTGATCCACGTAGCTAACTTTGACGGTCTCCCCAATATCGAGGGTGCCTGAATCGAGTTCCTCTAGCCCCACAATCGTCTTGAATAAAGTGGTTTTCCCGACCCCGTTCGGGCCGATAATCCCCACGATTCCGTTGGGGGGTAGGTTAAATGATAAATCCTTGATTAGTTCGCGATCGCCAAAGCCTTTACACAGGTTTTCGGCGCGCAAAACCACGGTTCCCAGCCGGGGTCCGGGCGGAATCTGGATTTCTTCAAAGTCCAGTTTCTTGGTGCGCTTGGCCTCTGCCTGCATTTCCTCATAGCGCTGCAGACGTGCCTTAGATTTCGCTTGCCGTCCTTTGGCTGAAGAACGCACCCACTGCAGTTCCTCTTTTAGCCGCTTCGCTAGTTTCGCATCCTTACGCCCCTGGATTTCCAGGCGTTCGCGTTTCTTTTCCAGATAGGTCGAATAGTTGCCCTCGTAAGGGTACAGACGCCCGCGATCAACTTCCGCAATCCATTCCGCCACGTGATCCAAGAAATAACGGTCGTGGGT
Organism: Varibaculum cambriense; assembly: GCF_002848005.1. GTDB lineage: Bacteria > Actinomycetota > Actinomycetes > Actinomycetales > Actinomycetaceae > Varibaculum > Varibaculum cambriense_B. The sequence goes on from NZ_PKHX01000009.1 coordinate 68,943, forward strand.
AATGGCGATGACTGCTCCCTTATAGGAGTGCAGGTGCTTTTCTAGCCAGAGGATGGATTCCGCATCCAAATGGTTAGTGGGTTCATCCAGTAGCAGCAGGTCAGGGGCTTTTAAGAGCAACTGACAGAGGGCAACGCGGCGGCGCTCCCCACCAGAAAGTACCGACACCGGAGTTTCCGGGGGCGGGCAGCGCAGGGCATCCATCGCCTGCTCCAGTTGAGAATCAACGTCCCAGCCATCGGCAGCGTCAATCTCTGCCTGGAGGGTACCCATTTCCTCCATCAGGGCATCAAAGTCAGCATCCGGATCCGCCATTTGGGCGGAAATCTCGTTGAAGCGGTCGAGCTTGGCCTTTAACGGCCCTACCCCTTGCTCCACGTTTTCCTTGACCGTGAGGTCATCGTCCAATTCCGGCTCTTGCATCAAGATCCCAACGGTGTATCCCGGAGATAGCCGTGCCTCCCCATTGGAAGGTTCATCTAGACCCGCCATAATTTTGAGGATCGAGGATTTACCGGCGCCGTTGGGGCCGACCATGCCGATTTTGGCTCCCGGAAGGAACGCCATAGTTACATCGTCCAAAATGACCTTGTCACCTAAAGATTTGCGGGTGTGGATCATTTGGTAAATGAATTCTGCCACTGCTGCCACTTTCTGCCAGACGGTATTGTTTCTAATACCCAGAATAGTGGAGTTAAAAACGCAAAGCGAACCCCCGCGCGACTAGGACGGCAACTAGGCGGCCTCTCCGCGGAAAGTTGTTTCTAAAATATATTCCCCTTCCGGGTCGAGGGCGTTTTCGCCGGCACTTGCTTCCGAGGGTGCGGGCGGGTTACTTCCGCGGGTACTTTCTGTTCCCGCAGCCAGGATTTCCCCGGTATTAGGATCAGCAACTACCGGATCATCTGCTGCTTCCGCCGTTTCTGTCCCTGCGGGGGCGGTTCCCTCGGGCGCTGTTGCCGGGGAGGTCTCAAACTCGCCCTCGGGATCAGCCAGGGACCCCTCCCCTTCCTTACTGGGGGTAGTGAAATTCCCACGTTTAGGAAGCGCGCCTACCATCCGCACAAAGTTAGACTCCCCCATAGTCAGGTCATGCCCCAAAGAGGAGGCAGTTAGCTCTAACCCATAGTGGGTAACCTGTTCCTTATCCTGCCATTTAGAGCGGATCAAACGTCCGCAAACAATAATCGGATCCCCCACCCGAATCGAGCGGGACACATAGTGCGCGCCCCACCCCCAAACTTTTACCCTAACCGCAAGCGACTCCCCTTTTTGCCAATTTCCCTGGCTATCACGGGAAAAAGGGGTGTGCATTACCCGGAAAGTACTGAGCGCCTTCTCGGGTTTAGTCGGGTCAGGACGGTGAAAAGCGGGGGCAGTTGCTACCCAGCCGGTAAAGGTAACCTCAATATTTGCTTTGCTCATGATTCCTCCTAGTGTTGGTTACCTCACCATGTTGCAAAGCCACAGCTAGATTTTCGAAAAATAAATCTTCGCCACCAGGAAAAAGGAGGATTATCTACCCCTGGGGACAAGAAATTAGCCCCCGGGAGATTTCTCGATAAACTTGAGGAACAACCAGCCCCCGTAGCTCAAAGGATAGAGCAAGGGCCTTCTAATCCCGAGGTTGCAGGTTCGATTCCTGTCGGGGGCGCCAGGTGTCACCTAACATGGGCTTCATTAAGTCCCAGGGCGTAGTATCAAAGACCGAAGCCACGCTATCAAGCTCCTGTATCTTCCATTCCCGCTTGCCTAGTAGCTTATTTCCTATAGCGGACTGAGAAACGTTTAGACGCTTAGCTAACTCGGTGTTGTTTATCTTTGAGCGCGCCTGAAGGATACGGATGTTAGTTCTTAGAATTTCGGGGCTTGTCAAAGTTTCCATATTGCTAAGATTATTTCAATATGTTCATTTTGTAAACAATTCACTGAAAAATAGCGCCGCTTTGCCTATGAGGTGCGTCACAAAAAAGCGATATTACGCCGTTTTGTAGCTTTCTAGTCATTTCGAACTATATTCTTGCCAATATGACTAATGCCATTAATGCGAAAGTCTCACGACTTATTGAAGATTATATGTATGAAAACAGACTCTCTCAGTCTGATTTAGCGAAGATACTCAGAGTTACTCCCTCTAACGTCTGCTCAAAACTGAAAGGCAAGCGCCTTTGGAAAATTGTTGACCTGCAGTTATTGGCTAACGCGGGTTTTGACTTTTCGGATTTGTTCACGAGGGAGGCCTAGCGGTGGTTTCTAGTGATGAAGTCCGGCTGGTTAAGCGGGTTAACGGGTTTGCCGCGTGGGTTGAGTCGGTTCGTAAAGAGCGGGGAACGGAAGAGGCTAGGCGGCTAGTTATTAGTGCGTGGATTGATTACCACGTGTCGTTAGGGCGTGTTTATGGTCTCGGTGATATTGCCCGCGCGTTGGAGGGTACTAGCGATTTTGAGAGATTTAAGAGTGCTCCTAGCGCTATTCCTTGCCAGTTCACGCTTGCCGAGTTAATCGCGGCCGGTGTTAGTGACGAGGGTATAACCCGGGTTATCGTCCAGGCCAAACCGCTAGATAGTTCTTACAACCGTAAAGCTTATTGCTGGTGTCAAGCCTCTGGCCTGTGCCTTGTCGCCTCAAAGGAAGAGTTTGATGAGTACCAACGCAACCTAGAAAAGCGAGGTGGCAATGATGCCTAAAGGTATCGACACGGGACTAATGCAGCTTGCGATTGATTTGGATCGGATTTGCAGTTTTTCGGAGGAGTTTAGGGCAACTCTTGGCGAGATAATGCCCCACGTTATAGCGCGCGCTAGTGAGCTTGATTCTGATCTGGTTGGTGATGTTCGTGATGAGCTGACGCGGCTTTGCGGGGCGGCGATGATGCAGGTTAACTCGCTGCTGCTCGCTGAGGAAAAAGCCCGCGGGGTGGATCATGTTTAGCAGTCCCGGCCTGTTCATTTTGGCGTGTGTTTCATCGGCTCTAGCCGCGTTGATCGTGTGGTTTATCGCTTCCGGGGGTGGGCGTGGTGAGTGAGGCGGTTCCTGCTATGAGGCTCACGGCCGGCGCTCCAACTTCGGTGCTTATCTCATCTTTGGCTAGGTCTTATTGGGGTGTGCTCGATGGCCCGGAATGGCGAGCCGCCCGCTCTATCCTGCAGGCGCTAACGCTTGCCCCGTCCTCTAAGAAAGAGATTAACCAGTTCGATAACGCGGGCAAGGTATTTACCACCGCCACGCAACTACAACGGATCTCTGGTTATTGCGAGCGGTGGACACGGATAGCGCTGCAAACCCTGGAAGAGATGGGCGTCATCCGCTGGACGCGGGGCATGATCGTGTCCGGTAATCCCACATCCTCCTTGTTCACAGTGGTTAAACGGAAGCTAATCGAGTTGATTAAGTTTGCGCGGCCGCGCTCTAAGCGGATTGATGAGGAGCAGCGTAACCGGTTTATTGCCCGGCTCGCGGATATTCTTCGGTGGCGTCGTGGTAAGGACGGGGCGGCGCGTACCCCCGATAGTGTCCGGGTGCCATCCAGAGGGGCGGGCGGGGTAAAGACTAATGATTTGCAGGCGCGTTCTGCCTGCTCGCGCCATGCGGAAGCCACTGCTAGCCCCTCTAAATCCTTAGGAGGGTACCCGGCTTGCCGGGTATCCCGCGTAAGAAAGAGATTGTTCCGCTCACTAGATGAGGACAAGCGCGAAGCGCTTGATCTATTTAACGCGTCAGCTGATCCAGTGGAGGATAAACCGGCGCTGTCGCCTGCAAGTATAGAAGATTTTGTTAGCAATTATGAGGAGTTGGAAATGTTGCCAGCTATGCCAGAAGCTCACCTTGACCGCCTACCGGACATTTGTCCGCATGGTGGATATGACCCGGCGCAGTGCAACTTATGCGTGGACGCTACTAGGAACCAGAACGCTATGAAGGACTGGAGGCGCCGGGTAGCACAAGACCCGGCGTATAAGAGAGCGGAAGAAGCCGGGGCTTTCGAGGTATCGGACGAGCAGATAATCAGAGACCGCGCTACCCAGATAGCTACCAAGCAAGCCGAAGCCATGATGTTTAAGGATCGGGCGGATTGGATGGCGTACGTACTCACTACCGCTGACCGGTTGGTTAAGGAATATGAAGTCAAGGGTGAGGCCGTGTTATGGCGATAGAAAGGCAAGCGATGAGGAAACCTACTAGGACTACCCGGGCAGGCAGGCTGCTTACCACGGAGGAAGTAGCAAACATTCTGGGAGTAACACCGGGCTATGTTAAGCAGTTGCGCTACACGAACAAAGGCCCCGCCTTTATTAGGTTGGGGCGGGCTATCCGGTACGCGCCCGGGGATGTAACCGCCTACGCTAGGCAGGTACGCAATGGTTAGATGGAAGGAACTACCCGGCCGGGTACGCCGGGAACTCACCGCCCAGATAGCAGAGCGGGACGGGTGGGTGTGCCAGCTATGCGGGCTACCCATCAGCCGTTACCCACTAAGGAGGCGTGACCAGTTAACCGCGGATCACATCATCCCGGAATCGCGGGGCGGTGCCTCCACTATAGATAACTTGCGGGCTGCTCATTGGGGATGTAACAGCGCGCGCGGAAATAAAATGAAACGCCCCATAGTCATCTATGACAAGTTACGCGAGGTTTTGTCAGCGTGAGAAAAAATATTTTGGCCGGCGTTTTTTCTGAGAAATACGCCCTGTCCACTCCACGCCGCCAGGCTATAATCCCTCCCTTTTTAACTCAAAAAAAATCCCCTGACCAGGAAAGAAACCAAAAATGCCGGATAATATCATTGATTCTTTAATCCCTGAGTGGGACGCAAACCAGCGCAAAAAAGGTCAATCCTACACAGCCGCTTGCGAAACCATCCGAGCGCTAACACAGCAGGGCAAACTGCAGGAAATGGACGCAGCGCTATGCGAGCTCCTGCTCTCTACTGCTACTGATATTGACTCCATAGCCCCCGGTGATGCTGCCTCCGGGCGCGCCGCTATCCGTAAGACCTATCTAGGGATCCTTTCTAAAATCTATGAGGTGATAGACGAGAGAGAACGCGCCGCTAACAGTTCTGGGAATGCCAGCCCGCAAGAGAGAGTAGCCGAGCTGCTACATATCGTCTCATGAAACTGCCGGCCTCTAAATGGGTAGCTGATCCGCCGCCCTCCTACGCCCCCGCCCCCGCTAAAGGATTCAAGTCTGAGGCGGCGCCTATCTGTGTGATAGCGGCAATGATGGGCTGGGACCTGCAGCCCTGGCAGCGCCGCGTACTCAAGGCTGCTACCCAATACAAGCAAGACAAGAAAGGCAAACGCCATTACCGCTTCCGCGAAGTCTTGATATCTGTTCCCAGGCAATCGGGTAAAACCACCCTAGTATGCGCGCTAGGGATCTATAGGGCTTTGCTTAACCCGGGGTGCGAGATCTATTTTTCCGCGCAATCCGGCCTATATGCCTCTGCTGCTATGAAAAAGCTAGGGAGCGCGTGGGAGACTCACTGGGATAAAGACTTAAAGGCGTGTTTTGACTTCCTACGCTCTAACGGCTCGGAGGGATTCCAAGCTAAGAATGGCTCGATCTTCCAGCGCTTCACTAGGGGGCCGGAGGCCATGCACTCCAAAAGCCCCCGGCTAGTCATTAACGATGAGATCTGGACCCTAAATTCTCTGGAAGGTGCTGATCTGGTTGGAGGTATCCGGCCGGCGCAATCAACCTTTGGTGATGAAGCGCAAATATGGCACCTCTCTACTATGGGGACTGATAAGAGCGAATTCTTAAATGACATGGTGGCAGATGGCCGGGAAGGCAAACGCAGCGATCTGGGTTATTTTGAGTGGTCACTAGCGCCCGGCCTGGATCCCACTAACCCGGATCTTTGGGGATTCCATCCCGCCCTAGGCAACACGCAAACTCTAGACACCCTTAAAAGCGACTTTCTTTCTCTGTGGGATCGCACCCCGCAAGAGTGGGAGCGCGGCTACTGCAACCGAGCCACTAAGACCCTAACCGGGGAATATGTTCCCTCTAGCATGTGGGAAGGCCTAGAGGAAGCCGGGGATATCCCGAAAACTAACCCAACATTAACTTTCTCTGTAGAGGTATCCGGGCGCGGTACTGCTGCTACTATCGCGGCCGCCTGGCAACGAAACGACCCCAACCCGGGGCCGTCCGTAGTGATCATCAAGCAGGCACCGTTCACGCGGTGGATCATTCCCGCCCTCAAAGCCCTCAAAGCCAAGTTCCCAGCCGCCCCGGTATACGTGGATGCAGCAGGACCAAACCGGCGCCTACTAGAAGACTTCGCAGAGCAAGGCGTAAGAATCCAGGAAGTAGACCTAAAACAACGGCTACTAGCAGACGGGGATTACTTCACCGCGATAAGAACCGGAACCCTCGCACACGACCACTCACCCGCCCTAGAAGAAGCAAGAAACGGGATCATGGTCAAAATAACCAACGGCTTAGAGCGAATCGACCGCGATAAATCAGCCAATGACCCGGCCGCCATGATCGCGGCATCTGTGGCCGCATGGGGCGCCAGTAGAGATGAAAAACTAGCTATCTACACCTAACCCCTTTACTATCCCTCAGTGTCCCTCCATATCCCTCCATAGCCCTCCTGTTAACAATCCCTAGGACAATTGCGGGTGCCTGGCTTAGCTTTGCGGCTATGGGACTCCTCAACTTTTTCAAACGCTCCAAAACGTTTAGCGTTCCGAGTGGAAAAGGGGTAACCCCGCCCCCGCGTAGCCCCCGGCTAGATGAACCGCTATCACTACCCGCGGTTTATCGCGCGGTGCAGGTAATCGCTAACGGCATCTCGCAGCTACCGCTTTATGCGGAAAAGAACGGGCGGCGCCTCACCCCGGCGCAAACCCCCGGAATCCTCAAAACCCCAGACCTCAACATCTCACGAGATGAATTTATAGAGCAGCTAGTATTATCCCTAGCACTTAGGGGTAATGCTTATTGGCTGGCCATCGGGGAATACCGGGGCGCCCCGGCAGAACTCCGCGCCATCCACCCTGATCTTGTTACGGTGACATGGGATAAAACCAAAACCCGCCGTATCTACTCCATAAATGGCAAGCAGGTGGAGCCGGGGAAGATGGGGCACGCCGCCCTATCGCGTATGCCCGGAATGTTAACCGGTATCGGACCTATCACCGCCGCAAGGCGTGACCTAGAGGGCGCGGCCGCGATCCGCGATTACGCAACCGACTATTTTGCCTCCTCTGGACAGCCCGCCGGAATCCTCTCCACCGAGCAACCCCTAAACAAGCAAGAAGCCAACGACATCCTGCAGGCCTGGAACTACCTAGACGAAAACAGGCAACCCCTAGACATGGCCGCGAACCCCTCCCGGGCAAGAGTGCTACCCAAAGGCATTAAATACACCCCGATCCTTATCAGCCCTAAAGACGCGCAATGGCTCGAAGCCAGAGCCTTCACCACCACCGAGATAGCGCGCCTGTTCGGGGTACCCGCCGGGCTACTACTAGCGGCCGTAGACGGCAACTCTCAAACCTACAGCAATATTGAACAGGCATGGATCGAGTTCAGCCGCTTCACCCTCACCGGCTACACCCGCAAGATAGAAGGCGAACTCACCCGCATGTTACCGGCGGGAATGCAAGCCAAATTCAACTACGAAGGGCTACTACGCGCCGACACCAAGACCCGCTACGAGTCCTACCAAATCGCTATCAATTGCGGGCTACTCACCAAAAACGAAGCCCGCGCCCTCGAAGGTAGAGAACCCCTAGACGAACAAGAACAACAAACCGAGACCCAGGAGGATGTTAATGAGTGACCTAGACGGGCTTCAAACCCGCTCCCTCACAATCCGAGCAGATAGCAACAAAGAAGAACGCGGGGTAACCGCGCTAGGCGTGCCATATAACGATGAAACCCAAATATGGGAAGGCCTTTATGAGCAGTTCGCGCCCGGCTCCGTAAACGCAGAAGGCGCAATCCTGCGTTACGCACACTCTGAGCCAATCGGACGGATCACCGCAACCCGCGAAACAGAAAACGGCGTGGAATTTGACGGGATCATCTCCTCTACCAGCCGGGGCAATGAAGTCTACCAACTCCTAAAAGACGGCGTTCTCACCTCCTGCAGCATCGGGTTTGAAGGTATCGAATACGACCAAGACGACCGAGACGACGGAGCGCATATCACCTGGAAGAAAGTCCGCGCCCGCGAATTCTCCATCGTGGAATTCCCCGCCTATGAAGCCGCGAAGATCGAAAAAGTCCGAGAAAAACAAACCAAACCACAAAAGGAAGAAGATATGGAAAACGAAACCACAACCGAAACCGCTGAGACTTTGGAGCGGATGGAAGCCCTTGAGCGCTCCCTAGCAGCCCTAGCAGACAAGCCCGCCCCTACCACCCCCGGGATTAACTACCGCTCCTACGGTGAGTTTGTAGCCGGCTACAAAAAGGGCGAAGACGACGCAAAGCAGCTAGCCCGCGCGGCCGCTACCGGTACTACCGCCGATTATGTGAACCTGCCAGTCTGGCTAGGAGATATTGAAAAGCGCATGGAGGCTAAGCAGCCAATCAAAAATTTATTTACCACTATCGCGCTACCCTCCACTGGCATGACCATGGAATACGGGCTAAAGGCAGAGCCTTCCACTATCAAGACCGCAAAGCAGGCAAAAGAAGGCGCAAAACTAGTTACCGGGCTACCCGCTACCTGGACCGTGCAATCCGCTACCGTTTCTACCTACGGCGGCGCCGTGGAAAACATCACCCGGCAAACCATCGAGCGCACCACCAGCCCCGTTATTTTGGATGAAATCTTCAAAGACTTGGCCTACCAATACGCCGCGACCATTGAAGCGGACGTGCGGGAAAAGTTCCAAGCGCTCGCCGCCGATAACACCCCGGTGCTAACCCTTACCAAGGGAACTACCGCTACTGTGGCGGACCTGGAAGACCTCCTACTAGACCTAACAGATGCTTATGAGGACATCCCCTACACCATGGACGGGCTCTTAGTGTCTCCGGCCGTGTTTAAGTGGCTAAAGAACCTGCCACGCGATCCGCGCGCCCTACAGCTCCAAGGCGCCCCGCTAGAACACCAGGGAACTATTACCTTTAATCTGCCTAGCGCTCAGATCGGACAGATCACTATTAGCCGCGTTCCCAAGTGGGAAGGCGATCACATGGTGGCCTACTCCAAGGACGCGCTAACCACCGCGGAACTACCCGGCGCACCGCTCCGGCTAGAGGATGAAAACATCACCACCCTAACTAAAGAGTTTGCCGTCTACGGCTACGCCGCGATCTTTAGCCAACATCCGGATCTTATTAAGCCGGTAAAGATCGGCGCCTAGACATGGCCGACGTAAACCAGCTAAGGGCGTTTACCGGCGCGGCGTCCTCTGACAGCGAATATTTATCCGCCTGTCTAGAGGCTGCCACCGAGCGGGTTAACCGACATATCGGGCGCTGCCAGGTACCCGGACCCGTACTAAACCAGGCCATCCTAGAAGTTGCCGGAAATCTGTGGCAAAGGCGGGTAGGCAAACAGGATCTAGCGGCTTTCGGAGACGGAACCCTGCTAGCGTCTCCTGCCCGCCCGGCTCTGGATCCGCTTACCCCCGCCCGAGCCCTGCTAGCTCCCTGGCTAGGAGTTGGTATCGCATGAGCCTACTAGCCGAGATCATCGACGCAGAGCAGGAAGCACTAGCCGGGGCGCTCCCAGACTCTTACCTAGTCACGAGCGAGCCAACCGCGGGCTATGCAGCCCTGGCAGCAGGCAAGAACGCCGCGATCATCACCGAGCCGAACCTAAAACCCGAATCGTTCAATCAGCTTGTCGCTGATTTTGAGGTCTGGCTAATCGCCACCTCTCAAGACCAGACCCAAGCCCGCGCCGCCCTCTCTAGCGGCATAGAGGCACTAATAAGGCTCGGGTTTGATTCTGCGTATGCGCTAGGGGTAACCCCGCCCGGTACCACCCGGTATTTTGCGGCCTACAAAATCAACTATTCAAACAGCTACCAAATATAAGGAGAAACAATCATGGCAGTAAAAGCAGACAAACTAGGACCTGGAAAACTAACGTTCACCCCGGATCAAGGCGGCGCCGCCCGCGAGTTCGCCGGGCAATGCACCAAACTAACCTACAAACCGGAATATAAAACGGAAGACCCGACCCCTATGTTAGACGGCTCTGAGTACCTCGAGCCCGGGGAACTAACCGGCTCTCTAGAGGGTGAGATCATGCAAGACTACGGCACAGACAGCTTGCCTAAATGGTGCTTTGACCATATGGGCGAAGAAGTCCAGTTTGTCTTTAAACCGAATAATTCCCGGGCGCTCACGATTAAGGGGCGTTGCCAGGTGGCGCCGGTCGAGATCGGCGGGGACGTCAAAAAGTCCAACTCGACTTCCTTTAGCTTCCCGACCGTGGGTAAACCCACCCTAGAAGAAGCAGCCGATCCCACCGTTAACCCTGCTGGATAGATGGGAAAGAAAGAGCGCGGCGCGGTCGAAATCGCCGGGCTAGACGAGCTTAGATATTCTCTACGAAAGATCGGGGATGACCTCGAAGACTTCAAAGCCCTAAACTCCGAGATAGCGCAAAAAGTAGCCGGCCGCGCCCGCTCCAAAGCCCCTACCCTAGAAGGCACCCTACAAGGCACCATCAGGGGCGGCGGGGCGAAACGCAAAGCCACCGTTAGAGCCGGTAACGCCCGCGTCAAATACGCGTGGGTGATCCATTGGGGCCGGAAGATGTGGCCGAGCCTGACGGCCGAGCCGCCATCATCGGGGCGTAAACCCTTTGCCGCCCCCGTAGAAAAAAGGCCGTTCATCATGGAAGCCGCCCGGGAAATGGATCCGGAAATTCAAGCCATGTACGCAAAGATCATCAAAGAAAAAACCGCGAAACTCAAAGGAGCATCAATATTATGAGCGTCAAAATCAAAACGTTACAGGTCGTTTACCAGGACGGCAGGCAAGCAACCTACCCGATCATCCCGGCCGCTATCGTAGCCGCGGAAGGCTACGCCGCCTCCCGGGAAATGAACATGAGTGAAATGGCCGTGGAAGGCACCCTATATGCCGCTTGGACCATGGCGCGCCGCAAAGAACCTAACGTCCCAGAGTTTAACGACTGGCTGGAATCCCTGCTGGCAGCAGAAGAATCAGAAGACGGCCAAGGCGTGACCTTTCGAGAACACAACCCTAACGGAAGCAATAGCGGCGCTCTGCCTAGCAACGGGATCCAGTCCTAAAGGGTGGCTCGAAGCACCACCACAAATTCTATATGAAGCCCTAAACCAACTCGCAGAACTACAGGAGGAATAAGGAATAATGGCCGGCCCCGCCGTGATGGCAATAAAAATTGTTGGTGACGCTACCGGCGCCCAAAAAGCCCTAAACGGCGCGGGCGGCTTCCTCAATAAATTCACCTCCAAGTTTGGCAAAGCCGGTCCGCTAGTAGCCGCCGGAATCGCGGCAATCCCCGTGGCAGCAGTAGCCGCCGCTAAAGGACTGTACAACATCGGGGAAGAGTTCGACTCGATGTATGACACAATCCGGATAGGCACCGGAGCAAGCGGGCAAGCGTTCGAGTCGCTTAAAGGATCCGCGCGTAACGTTGCCTCTACTGTCCCGGCGGATTTTGACAAGATCGGCAAATCCCTAGCAGACGTAAACACGCGCACCGGTTTAACTGGTAAGACCCTAGAAACTGTTTCCTCCCAGTTCTTAGAGGCCGGGCGGATCCTCGGAGAAGACGTAGATATCAATAAAGCTACCGGCGCGCTAAACGGCTTTAATATTACCGGCAAGAAAACAGAAGCCGGCATGGACACCCTCTTTAGAGTCTCCCAGGCTACCGGCATATCAATGAATGACCTTTCCGGGATCCTCGGTAAGAACGCGCCGGCGCTGCAATCCCTAGGGTTTAGCTTTAACGAGTCCGCCGCCATGGCCGGCCTGCTAAACAAGAGCGGGCTGGACGCTAACAAGACTTTGGGATCTATGGGCAAAGCCCTCCTAGAGGTATCTAAGAGCGGGGAAAAACCCGCCGACGCTTTCAAGCGGGTAACCGGAGAAATGGGAACCATGCTAAAGAAAGGAGACGAGGCCGGCGCCCTAAACCTAGCTTCCAAACTGTTCGGAACCCGCGGCGCCCCCCAATTTATTGGCGCCTTAAAATCCGGGGCGATCAACATGGACGCCATCGCCAAAGCCGCGGCTGGATCCGGTGACACGATTTTAGGAGTAGGCCGGGAAACCGCGGACGCCGCCGAAGCCTGGCAGCTGCTCAAAAACAACGCGAAACTAGCGCTAGAGCCGTTAGCATCCGGGGTATTTAACGCAGTAGGTCAAGCGCTAGGGTGGCTAGCCGGGCTAATCAAAAACCTATCCGGTCCCGGCGGGCTCGGAGGCATGGGTAAAGCCTTTAACTCCCCCGCCTTAAAAGCAGCGGGCAAAATGTTCAAAGACATCGGCAATGAAGTCATAAACCTCTACCAGGCAGCAAAACCATTATTTATAAAGATCGGTCAGGAACTTATTCCGATTTTCCAAAAGCTAGCGCCGGTAGTAACCGGGGCATTTACCATGATCAGCGGGGTAATAAAAGGCGCCTTCCAGATAATTACCGGCGTGTTTAATGTGTTTCGCGGTATCTTTACCGGTGACTGGAACACCCTCTGGAACGGACTAAAGGGCATTGTTTCCGGGGTATGGACAGCTATTAGCGGCATAATAATAGGATCTTTCCAGCGCGTCCAAGGCTTCATAGCCGGAGCCTTAGCCTTAATCGGTACCCTATGGAATAACGCATGGGCTGGGATCATAGGACTAGTAACCGCGGTATGGAACGGTATCACCGGCGCGATCTCTGGCGGCTGGAACCGTGTAAAAAGTTTCTTTACCGGCGGAATAAACCTAATAAAGAACCTTTGGGGCGCTGGCTGGCACTGGGTACACGCTAAAGCGGTCTCCATCTGGCACGGGATCACCGGCGCAATCTCTTCCGGTGTAGGCCGCGCGGTGGGCGTGGTTAGAGGTCTACCCGGCCGGGCGGTATCCGCGGTAGGGAACCTAGGACACCGGCTAGTAGGAGCAGGAAAAGACCTAATCCGCGGCTTCATAAACGGGGTAGGCTCCCTAGGCTCTGCAGTCTGGGACGCCGGCAAACGCATAGCCAATAAAGCTATCAATTCCATCAAGCACTTTCTAGGGATCGCCTCACCCTCCAAAGTCTTTACCGTCATCGGTAAGCAGACCGGGCAAGGCTTCATCAAAGGCCTAGACCAGATGAGCCCGCTAGTTGCTAAAGCCTCTAAAGACCTGGTAGAAATCCCTACCGCCAAACCTATAAAGCCTATAAAACTCGCTCGCTGGATCCGCCCGAGCAACAGGGATACCACGACACCGCCCGCCCCGATTAATATCACCGTTAACGGCGCCCTAGACCCGCTAGCGGTAGCCCGGCAAATAAAGCAACTATTAACCGGCCTTGAGCGCGGCCGCGGCCAAATCACTATCACGCCCGGAGTAACAGTATGACATGGTTAAGTATTGGTGACTGGGAGATACCCCACAGCGCAAAAGCACTAGGTAAGGAAGGCTGGGGCGTACTAGACGGAGTAGAAATCACTTTCGGGCGGCAAAATCAGCTAGACAACCCCGAAATAGGCACCATGCGAGCCGTCATCCGCTGCGAAAATATCACCGCCGCTAAGCAGGCTCACAAGATCCGCCCCGGAAGCCCGGTTGAACTAGATTCCTCCTACCTGCTCTCGCACACCATAGCGAAAACCCAGGCGATCAAGGACGGGTGGATAACCCCCTACATCCAAGACGGCGCCCCGGCCTGCTATAGCGAATGGGTTGGCAATTATTTTGTCGCTGGCTCCTGCTGGATAGGCACTGGTCCCTGGGACACCGGAAACCCTCAAGAATGGAGATATCTAGCCGATAAAGTCAACCCCGGATCTTCAATAGCAGTAGAGTTTACTTTAACCGCCCCCCAATATGCGCCCGCCGCCCCTAGCGTGCAACTCTCCCACGCGTTCAGCCCTGATTCTTCCTCTGTATGCGTTTTGGATTCTGATCCGGAAATAAAACCAGAACGCCTAGAGGAGAATGTCTGGCAGTTTAACGGGCAAGCCCCCATGACCGGCGAAGGCTACCCAGTCTTATATCTATATGCCCCGCCTGTCACCTGGATAGACCACCCAGAGAATGAAACCTGGGAGACCCTAGAGGCTAACCCGGCCTGGAGGATATGGGGCGCCTGGCAGGTAGGAAAAACCCTAAAACTAGGACCGACCTCCAACGCCTCCCAATCCGTGCATGTATTTTCCGGGGTAATAACCGCCCTAGAAATCAAAGGACTACCCGGTAGCAAATCAGAGATCACTATAACCGCCTCCGACCACCTCCACCCGCTAAACGCCGCCAAAATCGCGGCGCCCCGCCGGCAAGCAGAACCCCTAACCAACCGTATCCAGTGGGTACTAGACCAAACCGCAGATTACCTAATATCCGCGGGCTACACCCCGTTAGCCCTGCTCACCCAATCCGACATAAACCCCCTCATGCAGTCGGTAGACGTGGACGCCCGCCCCGCTCTCGACCTTATAAACCAGGCCGCCACCAGCGCGGCGCTCACCGCCTGGCCGGTAGTATCAGAGGGCGGAGACTGGGGAATCTTCCTAGAAGACGCAGACATGCGCCCCGCCATCTCCTACATCACCCTAGACGCCGCCGGCGTAGTATCCACCGAAAAAGTAACCACCAACTGCCTCATAGTAGACGGCTCACAGATCCCCCTAGAAGGCGTCACCATTACCAAAGACGGAGAGGTAGCGGCCACCCAATGCGAAATTAGCTACCCAATCGAAAAAACCGACCCAGACAACGGGCAAATATCCTACGACACCGCCAAAACCCTAACCGGCGAAATCGGACCAGCCGGCCTGAAAATCGAAACCTGGCTAAAAAATGGATCTGACGCTACCGAGACCGGTCAACGCTGGCTACGCCGGGTAGAGCGCGGCGACTGGAAAATAACCGGGATCCGCATCGACACCGCCCGCCTATCTGGAGACACCAGCGCCGGGCAACTAATAGACATCCTCTACAGGATCGGACAGCAGCTAGTCATTTACTCAATGCCGCAATGGATACCCGGCGCCCGCTCCATAGAGCGCTTTTGTATTGAGGGCGGGAGCCTGACCGCGCACAAATCCGGGTGGATCATCGACCTAAACCTAACCAGACCCGGCGGGGCGGGCTATGCCCTCAAATGGGAAGAAATACCCGCCCCCGCCATCTGGGACAAAACCCCTCTGCCATGGGCGCGGTTCGCCGCGCTCACCACCAAAGCGAAAATAAAGGAAGGATACAAAGATGCCCGCAACAACTAAAAACTTCTCTATCCCCTACCCTACCGGCGGCGACCCCGTAAGAGACGCCCCCCAAACATTCCAGGACGCAGTAAATATCATCGATGACTGGCTGCACGACCCGTTCATTATCGTGGACGGGCAACGCTACCCGCTATCGGGCATGATAAATATCGGGAACATAAACTACAGTTCAGCAGGCTCCGGTGTTTATTATGCATCGCTCAAAATCGCGGAGCCATACACGCCACCCCCTGGATGGAGGTTTGAATTTTTCTGCGGACAGTCCACAGCCTACACAATAGTGACCACAGCTCAGCCCGCCAGCGTATCAGAATACACCGTACGAGTAATACAGATAGCCTCAAACGCTAACAATGCCTTGAAAAAAATCGGGTGGCGACTAGTGCCAGAATCCACCGATCCCAACCGGCTACAAGGAGCACACTAATGAATTTTGAAACCTTGCAGGCAGATATAAACCTGCTAATGAACAAGCATTACACCAAAGGGCGCGGCGGCCACAAAATCGACAAGATCCTAATCCACCACAATTCCGGGCGCCTCACCACTAGAGGCTGCTGGGATACCTGGCAAACCAGACAAGCCAGCGCACATTACCAGGTAGAAGAATCCGGACGGATCGGGCAGCTTGTCTGGGATCGGGACACGGCCTGGCATGCTAGCAATTGGAGAGCTAATCAGACCTCAATCGGGATCGAGCACGCTAATAACGATACCAAGGCCTGGACTATCAGCCCCGCTACCCTAGAGGCAGGGGCACATCTGGTGGCCGCGCTCTGTAAAAACTACGGGCTAGGACGCCCGGAATGGCTAAAAAACGTCTTTCCACATCAATATTTTGCTAACACCGATTGCCCCGGACAGATAGCACACTCTCAGCGCGCCGCCTACATGGCCAGGGCGCAAGCATGGTACGACGCAATGACCGGCCATAAACCCGGCCCCGCTCCTGCTCCCGCCGTGGATCTTGAAGCGCTGGCTAGCGCGGTAATCGCCGGGAAGTACGGCAACGGCGAAGCCCGGCGGCGCGCTCTAGGCGCTAATTATGCAGCGGTGCAAGCCATTGTAAACAAGCGGCTAACCGGGAAATCTAAGCCCGCCCCGCGGGTAGACCTTGAAGCGCTCGCTAGCGCGGTAATCGCCGGGAAATACGGCAACGGGCAAGAACGGCGCCGCCGGCTAGGTAGCAATTATGCGGCGGTGCAGGCGATAGTAAATAAGCGGCTGCTGGGGTGAGTCATGGGTAAACATTCTAAAGAGCGTATAAGCTGGCTCACTCCACAAGTTAGAGGCTGGCTATATGGGATCATAACCGCGCTAGTACCGCTGCTAATCATTTACGGCGTGTTAGATGAGCAGGCCGCGCCGCTCTGGCTAGCGCTCGCTGCCTCGATCCTCGGCACCTCAACCGCCCTAGCGCATACACCGATTAGACCAGAAAGATTAGATCTTGATTTACCCACTCACAGCAGCCGCTAATCTTGCCTGGTGGCAAGATTTTGCCGGTATGGCCGCGCTAATAACTGCGATTGCCTCTATTCCCGGGACTATTGCCGCCTATCACGCCTCTAAAACTAGGGAGGCGTTCCGGCAGGAAATGAACCCGGATCACGGCTCAAGCCTAATCGATAAGGTGGACGCTCTCACGGAGTCGGTAGCTTCAGTAGGTCATCAGGTTGGAGAGATCCGGCGCGATATGGATCGCGAACACCGGCACATAAACGCCACCCTTGAACGCCATGACCGGGAAATAAAGGAGAATCGGGATGCCGTAAGCACGATAAACCTTCTTAGATAATGTGACATACACAATTAAATTAATGTAGCTTCCAGCTTGCGTAATTGCTGGATATGTGTATATAATAGAAGTGTTCTTGAGGGAAACCGAAAGAATATCCCCCGGGCAGGCCGGGGGATGAGAGAGAAAGGAGTTAATATGCTATGGGTTCAAATCATTAGCACATTGATTAACCTTTCAATTGCTATTGTAGCCTGGCTCACCTGGTGGGACAAGCACAAAAAGTAAATGAAAGGTTACCCCCTCCGAAAGGAGGGGGGACTTTCTCTTACTCTAGGAGGGTTACATCATGGTTTTGCAGATATTGCAGCTGCTAGTATCCCTAGCGGCTCTGGCTGGCGTTATCGCCTTATACCGCCAAAACAAGCGCGATGATTAATTATTTAACTGTGAACGGGATAGCCCGGCGTTTCGGGCTATCCCCTCACACCATAAAAAGCCATATCACGCGTGGCACATTCCCCGCCCCTGATGCTGCCATTGGAGCAGGAAAAGCCATTAAATACGGGTGGCTACCCGAAACCGTGGATAACTGGCAACAAACCCGCCCCGGCAAGCCAGGCAGACCCAAAGGCACCGTTAAGCGGCGGCCATAACCGCCGCCCGCAAGCGCGCGGGCGCAACCGTCACATAAGCAAGCGTAGTTTCCGGAGACGCATGGCCAAGCAACTCCTGCACGCTCAAAAGATCGCCGGTAGCCTGATAAGCACGGGTAGCAAAGCCGCGTCTAAGATCGTGCATAGAAACCCCGCTAGGTAGCACTCTAGACACCAGGGCGCCTACTGTAGCCGGTGCGAGATGCCCGGCATCTGCACCCGGGAAAAGATAGCCGCCTGCTGCTCCTGCCTTAATCGCAGCCGCTAGACTCTCAGTAATTGGCACTTGCCTATCTTTACCGCCTTTGCCGTGCACAATAAGAGAAGATCCCAAAAGATCGGCCACGACATCCCGGGTATGTACCCGTGCCACCTCACCGCGTCTTAGCCCTGCCTCGCTCGCAAGCCGGATCATCATCTCTACTCGCTGACAGGCTACCGCGCGCGCTTGCTCCACCTCTGCCAGGGTTGCCGGGCGCTTAATCGCTTTGAATTTTTTTCCTGCTGGCAAATCTGCCACCGGGGAAACCTTGACCCGCCCGGCAAGCACCGCCCAAGAATAGAAAGATTTTACCGACTGGTGAGCAGACCGGCGGGTGTTGGCCGCCCAGTCGTGAGCAGCTGACCAAGCAACCGCCGCGCCTAGATCGACCTGCCACGGCGGCATATCTACGAAACGGGCAAACCGTCTAACCCATCTAAACCGCAAGTCCCGGGTAGTTGCCGGTCGCCCCTCAGACACTAGAAAACTTACAAACTGTTTTAATTCCGGCTCCCAGCCCGCCGGTACTGGCTCCAATCCAATCATTGGCCAATTTACCCACTGGCTTAGAAAAAAGTGTTAACCCATCTCATGCCAAGCCTGCAATCCCGAGGTTGCAGGTTCGATTCCTGTCGGGGGCGCCAAGCCGCAGGTAAACATGGTTTACCTGCGCAACTTGCGCCAGTTAAATCCCTGATTGCTAGACCTTGCAAGCATCCAGCATCTAAGATTCATCACCCAAAATCCGGCTAGGCACCCAATCCTTGCGCTAAAATCTCTTTCGCGGCTGCTTCACATTCCTCACTAGACGGCCCTTCCCCGGCAGGCCAGAGCACTTTGCGGTAATAACGCAACTCCTGGATAGATTCGCGAATATCGGCCAGGGCACGGTGTCCTCCATGCTTTTCCGGCGCATGGTAGAAGGCACGCGGATACCAACGTTTCGCCAGCTCTTTCACGGAAGAAACATCTATTAGACGGTAATGCAAATGCGAGATTACCTGCGGCATTTCCTTTTCCAGGAACTGTTTATCGGTCCCTACCGAATTCCCGGCCAGCAACGCCTGCCCCTGCCCCGGCACAAACCGTTTGATATAGTCTAAAACCTGTTTTTCGGCCTCGGCCAGTTCGAGCGCCGCCGGAGACTCCAGTTCTTTTAGTAGCCCGGACTTGGTGTGCATGTCGCGTACAAAATCTCCCATGTGTTCTAGGGCGCCCGCTTTAGGTTTAATCAGCAGATCGATCCCCTCGTCCACAATCTTGGTTTGCCCATCAGTGACAATCACTGCCACCTCTACCAGGCAATCCTGCTCTAAATCCAGGCCGGTCATTTCGCAATCGATCCACACTAACGGATCTTTCAGGTTATTCGTCATACCTTTACCCTAGTCCATCGAGCTTTTGATGCCAGATAGCGAAAGGGCGACGCACCTTTAAGAAAAATCCCGATAAGTTATTAACTATCGATTTTAGGAGGAGCAATGACCACAGTTACCGCGAAAGATATTGACGTTGCTGCCGGGGTATTAGCCAAGGTAGCTACGAAAACTCCGCTGCAAAAAAGCGAGCGTTTAAGCGAAGAAGTAGGACGTCCGGTTTATCTCAAGCGCGAAGATCTGCAGATTTGCCGCTCCTTTAAAGTACGGGGCGCCTATGTGCGCATGGCGGCTATGGATGTGGACGAACGCGCGGCCGGGGTGGTATGCGCTTCGGCGGGTAACCATGCCCAAGGAGTCGCCTATGCCTGTGCACACCTGGGAATAAAAGGCACAATTTTCTTGCCGGCCTCCACTCCCCGGCAAAAACGCAAACGGATCGCCACTATCGGCGGAAAATGGGTAGAACCGGTGATCGTAGGCGGGGATTTTGATGAAGCCAATCGGGTGGCCGCGGCAGCGGCTAAAGAGGGGGGCAAAGTCTATGTACACCCCTATGATGACCCCTACACAATTGCTGGTCAAGGCAGTATCGCGGTAGATCTAGATTCCCAGCTGCCAGAAGATACCGACATGATTTTGATTCCAGTAGGAGGCGGCGGCTTGATCGCCGGAATGGCCACTTGGCTCAAAGCCCATCGCCCCGGAATCCGGATCGTGGGAGTGGAATCTGCCGGCGCGGCCTCAATGAAAGCAGCAATGGAGGCCGGGAATCCGGTTTCCCTAGAGCGGGTAGATTCCTTCGTAGATGGTACCGCCGTGGGCAGAGCCGGGGATTTAACCTACCAAGTGGTGCGGAACCTGGTCGATGACATTGTGGTAGTGCCTGAAGGCGCGGTTTGTACCGAGATGCTCGACCTGTACCATTCCGAGGGCGTAATTGCCGAGCCGGCAGGTGCCTTAGCATCTGCGGCAGCGCGCAACTTCTTGCCGCAAATCCCCAACGGCTCCGTGGTATGCCTGGTTTCGGGCGGCAATAACGACCTGTCGCGCTACGCGGAAGTAACCGAGCGTTCCGGACGGTATGAAGGTTTGCGTCACTACTTCCTGGTGACTTTCAACCAGGAACCGGGAGCTTTACGCTCATTCCTAAATGATGTGCTCAGCGAAGGTGAAGACATCATTTACTTCCAGTACACCAAGAAAAATAACCGGGACACCGGACCAGCCTTGGTGGGGATTGAACTGCCAGATCCCACCGATATTAAAGGACTACGCCGCCGAATGGCGGCCTCTCCCCTGCAGGTACAAGAGATAGATCCCTCCTCCCAGATATTCAAGATTTTGGTGTAGAGGCAAGCCAGCTGGCGTTAGATAACCGTTAGCGTGGAATAGCTACGCAGCTAGAAAAACCCAATACTTAGGGGGCTAGGCTACCAGTTTTACCTGGCGACCTAGCCCCCTAAGTTATGGCGCTTGCGCTGTTAGCGATTACTTCGCGGTCTTGGCGCCCTCATCTTGAGCAGCCACCGCCCGAGAAATCGCGTCATTTAGAGACTTTTGGGCTTCGCCGTACTTTGTCCAGTCCCCCGCCTTCATAGCACTATCCGCATCCGCCATCGCTTTCTTGGCATCCTGCAGTGCAGTGTTTAGTTTCTCTTGCGCACCGGGAGCTTTAGCGGCAGGTTGTCCCGTTTTACCCTTCGCGGCCGGGGCATTCTTATTACCGTCATTCGAGGCAGTGACCGCCCCAGAATCTCCCCCGAATACCTGATCTAAGGCTTCTTTAAGGGTAGGTGCGAACCCGACTTTATCACCAAAGCCCACCAATACGCTTCTGAGCTGCGGATACTGGGTGGTACCAGTGGATTGTACATACACCGGCTGCACATAAAGCAGGCCACCTCCGACTGGCAAAGTCAGCAGGTTACCGCGGATAACTCGGGATCCTTGCTGGTCTTGCAAGTTCAGCTCCCGGTTAACTTCCGGATCCGAGTTGAAGGTGTTTTGTACCTGACCGGGACCAGGCACAGTAGTATCCGAAGGCAAGGCCAAAAGCCGCATCTTTCCGTAGCCCTTCCGGACTTTTCCTTTCTCATTACCGGTTTCAGAATCCACCGCTAGGAAGCCGGCCATCGCCGCGCGTCGACCCTCGCCACCGGGGATAAACACGGAAGTCAAAGAGAACTCGGCGCTTCCTTGATCAGTGTTCTTGCCGGTAGGCATCTTCATCGTTAGGTAATAGGGAGGCTGCAGCTTACCTGAGCCCTCTAGGTCACGGGAAGTTGCCGTGGGATCTTCAGAGAGTTTCCACTGGTCACCGCCGGTATAGAACTCTGATGGATTGGTGACGTGGTAGTTAGCCAGTAGCGAGCGCTGAGCCTTGAAGTAATCCTCGGGGTAGCGCAAGTGGCTCATCAAATCCCCGCTAATCTCGGAAAGCGGCTTAATCTGACCAGGGTAGATCTTTTGCCACGCTTTCAGGATCGGATCCTGTTTATCCCACTGGTACAGCTGCACCGAACCGTCATAGGCATCCACCACGGCCTTAACCGAGTTGCGCATATAGTTCACGTTATTTTGTACCGCGAACTGAGCGGTTTTAGCGGTGGCCGTATCGGCGGTAGCATCCGTGAGGTTAATATGCTGAGAATACGGATAAGAATCAGTGGTGGTGTAGGCATCCACGATCCACACCAGCCGTTTCTTCTCGCCCTTCTTGCCATCCATATTCACGATCGCCGGATATGCCCGCGAATCCAAAGTGAGATAGGGGGCTACTTTAGCTACCCGGGTAGCCGGATCCCGGTCGTATAGAATCTGCGACTTACTGTTGATCTGGTCGGAGAAGAACAGATCTGTGGAACGGAATTTCAATGCAAAAAGTACCTTATTCAGGAAGTTTCCAACCTGAGGTCCGCCGTCACCATCGAAAGTGGTATATACCTGCTTGTTATTCTTGGCGTCCTGATAATCTAGCTCTTTCGGATCCGCGCCTTTGGGGGCGCCAACGATTGAGTATTCGGGAGAGGCTTGCGAGAAGTAGATCCGCTTCTCGTAATCTCCGATCTCACCTGACTCTTTATCAGAGAGAGAAGATTCCCAATAGGACGGCAACCCCTCGGAGGTTACCTGGTTACCGTAGGCGGCAACCACCCCGAAACCGTGGGTATAGACCGTGTGGTCATTTACCCAGTTACGCTGGGAACTAGCCAAACCATCCAGGTTAATATCACGCACCGCAATCACGGTGTCCCGCTTTTCCATTTTCCCGTCTTTAGCCGGGAAATTATAGCGGTCAACCGCAAACTGATCCGGGAAAGAATAGTAAGGGCGTGACTGTTTCATTTGCCTTACCGCCGGGGAAATGATTTCCGGATCTAAAAGCCGGATCTGCTGGGTAGAGTCCGCATCCTGACGCAGCTGGTTAGCACTGGTTTCATTAGTTACCTGATCATAGGAAATCAGATCTAAATCCTTCATTCCAAAGGCATCTAAAGTGGCGTTAATATTACGGTCAATATATTGACTCTCCAGCTCTCGCTCGTTAGGACGTACCCGGAACTGTTGAATGATGAACGGGTAGCCCGCCCCAATAACCAAGGCAGATACCACGGTCACCGCGATACCCGCCGCCGGCAGATACCAGCCACCCCTAAAGGCGGCGAACACAAACAATGCCGCCACAATCAAAGCGATAACCGCCAAAATAGTGCGTGCCGGAATAATCGCGTGCACATCGGTATACATCGCCCCATCGGTCGGCGAGTTTTGCCCATAGACCATGGTCCACCGGTCGATAACGTAAGTTATCCCTACCATTACCGAAGAGATCGCGAGCAAAATACCCATATGAACGCGGGCGCCCCGAGTAGCTTTCGCTTTGGGGGTTACTGTCATTGCCCCCAATAGGTAATAGGAAATCAGACAGGCAACTAGGGAAATACCTAACAGAGTCAACAAGAAGGTAACCGTCATATCGATTAACGGCAGACGGAAGACAAAGAAGGAAATATCGAAACCGAATTGGGGATCTTTCTTCCCGAAAGAACCGCCAGTAATCGCCACCAGCACCTGCCGCCAACTAGCCGCCATCCCGGTTGCCAGGAATAGGGCAATCAAGGCCGGAATTCCTAAGAAAATACCGCGGTGATGCCGGGTAATAGTGGAACGATAAGACCGAATAGAGGAAGCAATGGTTCCCATTTCCGGGCGGTTTCGGTAGGAAATCTGCAAGTTGACCGCCAAAATTGCCCACGCAATCAGGAAAGCCGCTATAAACATTCCCCCTGCGGCTATCCACTGGGTAAGCAGCACCCGCAAATACCCGGTCTGGCGATACCAGAGGATCTCCGTCCACACCCGCGAAGCCACCAGCAGTAACACCACCAGCGCTACGATTACGCCAATAGCGATACCTAGGGGTCCTGGTTTCTTAAACTTTATTTTCGGTAAAGGTAACTTTCCATTGCCGCCAGCTCCCCTAGAGCTGCCGCGACCGTTTCCCCCGCCTTTCCCGGCACCAAAGCCGCCGGGAAAGCCGGGAAAACCACCGTCTTTGCCTCCACCGAAGCCAAGATTTCCAAATAAATCGTTACTCACAAGCCCCTCCGGGTACTGCTAAACATCTGCTTAACGCATTCTTTCACGTTTGCGCTTTTTACTCACCCTGGAAAAGTGGACTAGCCGTTACCTTGGCGAAGATGGCAACATGGCATCATGAACACTTCTCCGGATTTATCTGCCGCAGGGTTATCACTGCGCCTCGCGGTTTCCTCCCTAGAAAAAGATGTGGCACAGCTGGGATGGGATCAATCCCCGAGCCTATTTGCACTGGTACCTACCAAGGCGATTTTCCCACAATTAGAAGCGGAAATGGAAGCATCCCAGGCAGAGCAACTGCGCGCAGCATTATCAGAAAATCCGCAGCACCTCACCGCCGTCCTCCAAGATCACCTGCCGCCTGCAGAGCTAATGGAGACTCTGGCGCATCTGGTTTTTGGCGAGGACGTGGCGGGAGTGGCGGTCGCGATGGAACGTTTTTTGGTTTCCCCCCAAGCCGATGCCGAAGCCCCTACCGATCCCAAAGAGCGCGAAAGGTTCTTACTTGCCCACCCCTCCCGCCAAGACGTGCGGATAGTGGCCGGGGCTACTCGCGATGGCAACACCTGGTGTACAAGCCGCGCACGCAGCGAAGATAGCGACGACATGGTAGCGCAAGGCGACAATATCGTCCCGGAACTGCTGGAAGTATTAAAAGCGATGTTGGTAAGCGATGCCGAACTAGCGGAGTTAGCTAGTGAGCCGGGCAGCGCGGCAGATTCTTAAGATTATTGGCCGCGATTTGTGCGCTAACTTGGCGTGCCTGCTGTAAATCTTGTACCGGTACTGCGCGGATTCCTTCTACCGGTTTTACCTGCGCGCAATTAGATCGGGGTAGCAAAAACCAGTGGGCACCGTCTTCCTTAGCGCCTGCCATTTTTTGGGGAATCCCCGAAATTGCCAGTACCTGTCCCCCATAGGAAATTGCGCCGGTACCGGAGATCTCTTTCCCGCCGGTCAGCGACTTGGCGGTCATCCGGTCGATTATCCCCAGTGCAAACATGGTTCCCGCCGAGGGGCCTCCCACTTCTTGAAGGGCGATTTTAATATCTACCGGCAGTTTTGCTTGGGGATCTAGATAGATACCTAGTTGGGAGCCACTGCGCCCATCGGTAGGTTTGCGGGTTTTCCCACTGATCAAAAGATTTTTCCCTGAACGCTGCACCTTAAACTGGAGGGAAGTTCCCGGCGACGCGCCCTCTAAAATATCAAAAAGCGTATTAGCCTGGTTCAATTCCTGAGTTTTTCCCTGGAAGGTGACCTCCTGCAAAATATCGTTCTCTTTGAGTTTTCCCCGGAAATCGGAGTCCTCCCCCACTCCGGTAACTTTAAACTTGGCGGGAACTTGGTAACCCAACTCGCTAAGCGCCGCCACCTTGGCGCTCAGTTGAGAATCTTCCATTTGTGCCTGGGAAACCTGCTGTACCTGCTTGGCAGTTGCCCCTGCAGGATAGACCGCAGATTCGGGTAATACTTCACTATCTGATCGCATTTTCGCCAGCAGGACTTCCGCGTAGGTAACGTGGGTTCCCGGACCTCCCCGCAGAGAAACGGTTACCATCCGTAACTGACCTGTGGTGGGATAAGTTTTAGCCCCCGTAACTTTAATGATCTCCCCGTGGCCAGACTGGGAGCCAAGAACGTTGAAAGTTGGACCGGGAGATTCAATTACATAGGGCGCGCGAACAGCAAAACCTAGAATCAAGAATCCGATAACCGACAGCGTCATCATGGCTTTCCCGATTCGTCCCTGCCGGCGCGACTTTTCAGAGCGTTTACCCGTCACGCTTTCTCCTTCCCGAGGTTTGAAAATCGGCTTTGCCCAAGGCGAAACTATCCCGCGTACCTAGTACCCAGCTCCCAATACCGATACCCTTAAGAACGTAGTCTATTTTAGGGGGGTGTGCAGCACTTGAGCGAAGCTAACGGTGAGGAGCAGCGACCGGAATGGTTCCAAATGCTCAAGAAAATGCTGGGAGAAGAGGCCGCTGAGGATGCCTTCCAGCAGCTACAAGCAAGCGGAATCGACCCTGAAAAGCTCGCCGGCGGAGCAATGCCTTTTCCTTTCCCCGGCGGATCTGGCTTCGGAGCCAGCCAACTAAAACAGTTTTTTACTCCCCGCAAAGAGGCCGTGAATTGGGACGCGGCCGTAGAAGTCGCGGTCTCCCGGCTTCCCAGTTTTTCTCCCACTAGCGCAGCGCAGGCGCAGAAGATTCGCGAGCAACTTTCAGTAGCTGATTTGTGGTTAGACACGGTAACCACCTTGAGTCCGACCGCCAGCGAGCGGGTAGCTTGGACGCCCCGGGAATGGATCCAGGCGACAGTACCCGCTTGGCAGCGTCTGACCGAACCGGTAATTGCCAATGTAGTGCGCGCCTTTACCGAGGCCATCGCGGAACAATTTGAGCGACAAGGAATCGACCCAGAAGAGATGAAAGCTTCGGCCGCGATTCCGGGGATAGGACAAATTATCGGCCCCATGGATCCCGATTCCTTGCTAAAGAACCTGGCAGCTGGCTTATTTGCCGTGCAGATCGGGCAAGCTATGGGGCAGATAGCGCAAGTCGCTTTCGGCTCTACCGATATCGGTATTCCCTTAGCGAAAGAAAAAATCATGGGATTAGTGCCGGTAAATATCGCGAACTTTGCCCAGGATTTAGAGATTACCGAGGAAGAGGTGGGACAATATCTCGCGGTGCGCGAGGCCGCTCATGCGCGTCTTTTCCATTCCGTTCCCTGGCTGCGCCATAAGCTATCCCGGCTGATTGCCCGCTATGCGCAAGAAATCCGGATTGATCCGGAGGCTATTGACCGGTCAGTGCGGGATTTGCAAGACCGCCTGCAAGAACAATTCGGAGAGCAAGAAGGCTTAGTCGGCCTACCTTTGGGAAACTTTGATCCCACCAATTTAGGGTTAGGCCTGCCGGTAGATATTTTTGCTTCTGAGGAAACCGCTACCCAGCGACAGGCAATGGAGGATTTGCAGACCGTCTTGGCGCTAATCGAAGGGTGGGTGGACGAAGTCTCTACCCGAGCCTGTATGCCTAATCTTGGCCACGTCATCCAGTTAAGAGAACTGCTGCGCCGGCGGCGGGCAACTACTTCCCCCATAGAGAAAGTCTTAAAACCGCTCATCGGGATGGAACTTCGGCCTAAATACTCCCGGCAAGCGGCCTCGCTGTGGTCACTGTTGCTAAACGAGCAGGGCATGCAGCAGCGCGATCAGGTCTGGTCACATCCCGATATGATTCCTACCCTGCAAGATTTAACCGATCCAGAAAACTTTGTTGCCCAAAGCGGGAAAGAACCAGAAAAAGATCAGGTAGACCAGGATTTAGATTCCCTACTTTCTGGCACTTTAGGCTGGGCACAAGGGTTAACTCCCGAGGTAGATTCCCAAGGCGATCAACTGGTAGGCGGAAATCAGGAGGCAGAAACCGAACCGGACGGAGCTAGCAAGGATCAAAATGGGGAGGATGCTAGCCGCGGAGATATTGATGGTGAAAACGATTCCCCATCTGCAGATACAGATAAATAAAGTTTAATAATTAATTATCCACAGTTTTAAGCTCTCTCTAGCGTCAGCGTTTTTTCTGCTGGAATGCTGGAGGCATGAGATTGATTAACGGCTCGGTAATGCTGCTTCGTTCCGGCGGTCAAGCACAATTTGGCACTGGAGGACGCAATGGCTTCGTAGTCAAAGGACTCAGCCCAGTTCATATCGCCATTCTCAAATGGCTTTTTGAGAAACAAAATTGGTACAACTCGCATCTAGAACGCCGGTTTCCGGAAAATAAAAAAGAGATCAAGGAGATTCTGCAGATATTGGCGGACGGGGGTCTAGCTACCAAGCACCAGGTGCCAGATGGGGATTGTGCGTGCGCTTTTCACCTCTATGGATCGGATGCTCCGATCAAAACCCGCAAGCAAGCCCTAGTGGGAATCAGCGGACTGGGGCCTTTGGGAATTACCTTAACTAGAAAGCTAGTAGCGTGCGGGATTACCTCATTAATTCTCAGGGATCAGGCTACGGTAAAAACCCGTGATCTATGTGTTTATAAAGATGAGTATCTAGGAGCCGTTCGGCAAGATGTAGCTCCCTTAGTATTGGGAGTTAACCAGCAGCTCCCTAACCAAGCGGTGACTATAGAAGTTGCGATCAGTTCCTACCTTACTAATCCCGCCTGGGCGAAAGCTTGTATTAATAGTGGAGTACCCCATTTGCCGATCATTAAGCGGGAAACCGAGATTGAAGTTGGCCCCTTATTTATTCCCGGTCGTACCTGTTGCCTGCACTGTCAGCATTTAGCCAAACGCGATGCCGATCCGGAATGGCCCCGAATAGCAGCTCAATTGGCGTGCGCTGATCCGGTAATGGCCGACACTTCCCTTGCCGAATACGCCACTGCTTTTGCGGTGCGCGAAATATTGAACTACCTGTCGGGTCTTCCGTTATCTTTAACCGGAGCATCTTGGGTTTTTAATCTCGCCGATCCCCTGCCCCAGCTGCGACAATGGCAACCCCACCCCCAGTGCGGTTGCGTACGGGACTAGTCAGACAAACCTTGCAGGTGTTCGTGAGCAACCTGCTCGGGATCCGCTCCTCGCAAAATTCTTAAAACCGCCGCCCCGAACTGTTCTAACTTGACCGGGCCGATTCCTCTAAGTAGCGACAGCTGCTTTAGGGTTTGCGGATTGGCAGTGGCAATATCGCGCAAGGTGGTATCGGAAAACACGGTATAAGCCGGTTTCCCCTGTCCTTGAGCCACCAAGAGTCGCCACTGCCGCAAACACTCAAAATACTCTTGTTCTTCCGGGCTGGCCTCTTTTAAGAATCGTTTAGTATCTTGACGCGCGCTGGGAGTCCGCACGGTTTTTACCGCGGATTCTTCCCGCGGCCACACGGGAGAAAAAAACCGGGAACAGGCGCGGGTGGCCTTACGATCTAGCGAACGCTTCTGCGCATAGCTAACGAATAGTTCATCGCGCGCCCTAGTTACCGCCACATAAGCCAAGCGACGTTCTTCTGCCAGCTCTTTTCCCGATTTAGCTTGGGTAATCGGCAACAGTCCCTCGCTAACTCCCGCCAGGAAAACAGTTTTCCACTCTAGACCCTTGGCGGAATGGATAGACGCCAAAGTGACTCCTCCGCCAGACGGATCGAGCTGCGCCTCGGCAAGTTCTTGCCATTCTTGCACCAAAGAGGCCAGCGACAATCCCGCCGCCTCTTTGAGCTGTGCCTGCGCTACCAGGGTATTTAACGCCTCCCAACGGTCAAGCAGCGCGCCCTGAGTGGCGGGAGCTTGCGGCGACCATCCCAGAGGACGAGCTAATTCCGCTACGATTTCCCCAGGGTTGCCTTGCGCCCCGCGACGAGCGATCAGACTGGCCTGTTTTAGGAGGGCGGAAACTTCGGGGCGTTTAAAGAATCCTTCTGTCCCGCGCACCCAATATTTCACCTCCCGATGCGCCAAAGCCGCTTCAAACAGGCTGGATTGGGCATTGGTACGAAACAGAATCGCAATATCACTAGCAGGCGTGCCCGCTGCGATCCGTTCCTGAATCATTTTTGCGATGGCGCTGGCCTCGGCCTCATCATCGGGGTAGCGATCGAAGTGCACCGCACTACCAGACTCGCGCATCGAAGAGAGCTTAACCGCCTGTTTTTTGGTTTGCTTATCCCGGTTGACTAAGCCATTCGCCAGGGAAACAATCTGGGGGGTGGAGCGATAATCGCGAGCAAGAGTAACCGTATGGGCACCGGGATATTCCTGCGCAAAGTTCACCAAGTACTCCGGAGTGGCCCCGGCAAAAGAATAAATGGTTTGCGCCGCGTCCCCCACTACGCACAGATCACGGTTTGACTCCCCCAGCCACAGTTCTAAGAGATGTTTTTGCAGTGGAGAAATATCCTGATATTCATCGACTACGAAGAAACGATATTGGGAGCGGATCTGCTGGGCAATATCAGGACGCTCCTCGATCATTCCGCAGGTCAAAGCGAGTACATCCTCGAAATCTATAACGGATCGTTCCTTTTTAGCCTCGCTATATCCGCGCAAAATATCAGCCATATCGTAAGTGGAAATCCCGGCCGGGGGTTGCACCCCGCTGCTTTTTACCCAGTTTCCATAGTCCTCGGGAGCAACCATACTCACCGCGGCCATTTCAATCGCGGCACAATAATCACGCACCGCCGCCCGCTCTTTGGGGAGCCCGAGCCGGGAAGCTACCGCCCCTACCAGAGAAGACTTGTTTTCAATTAGTTTGGGGAGCTGTCCACCGACGGCAGTAGGCCAAAAATATCTGAGCTGTCGCAGAGCAGCCGAGTGAAAAGTACGGGCTTGCACGCCCTCAACCCCGAGGAGCCGCAAACGCGCCGCCATTTCTGCGGCTGCCCGGACTGTAAAAGTCACCGCTAAAACCGAGTAGGGATGGTAAACCCCGGTGCGCACCCCATAGGCGATGCGATAGGTAATCGCCCGGGTTTTTCCGGTACCCGCACCTGCCCGAATACATACGGGTCCCCGTAAAGTCCGGGCGGCTTTCGCCTGATCAGGGTCTAAATGTTTTAAAAGTTCTTCTGCTTTCTCCACGTCAATCAGCTTAAAGGTTGTGGTCTTCGGGGCGAATAATTGGGCAACCCAACCAGTTTTCAATCAAGTTGGAGGCGATTGTGGACGGTCCGGGAGGGCTGATTTGCCTGCTTGCTACTAACTCCATGAATTCGGCGCGGCTTACCCACAGCGCACGGTCAATCTCGGCTTCATCCAAAATAAAATAGGGCGTGCGGCAGCGCGCAGAAAATCCCAACATTAGCGAACGCGGGTAAGGCCAGGGTTGGGAGGTAAGGTAGCGGACTTCATCTACTTCCAGTCCCACTTCTTCCCCGACTTCACGGTGGACTGCTCCCTCTAAAGATTCCCCGGCCTCTACATAGCCGGCAATCACCGAATAGAAGTTATTTTCCCAAGCCGAGTTGTGTGCCAGCAGCAGCCGGTCGGCCTCATCGCTTATAGCAACGATTACTGAGGGGTCTTGCCGGGGATAAACAATGTCTCCACAGCGGGGACAGTGCAGTTCCCAACCGGCGGCCGCGATTTCAAGCCGGGTAGCGCACCGCGAACAATAGTTGGTCTCCAAGTGCCAAAGCGCCAGACAAGTAGCGTGGGTAGCGATCGCGGCATCTTGACCGTTTAAAAAGGCTCCCACTTGGCGCAGAGGAATTAGGCGCAGAGATGTTTCCGTGTGTTCTGCAATCCCCGCCAGTTCGTCGTCGGTAATAAACAGGGCAACCCGGCTGGTGGCACCGGTTCTCCCCAGATACCAGGCTTTACCCGCTTGGTAGCGTTCTTCCCAGGACTGGAGTTGTCCTAAGAACTGTCTCTCGGAGCTAGATAGACGGTAAAGGTTTCCGGTTCCAAAAGGAGCCGATACGTGAGCGCGAGAGGCTGCCATTTCCGGGCCTACGGTAACTCCGGAGGTTAGCGGCAAGAGAACCCGACGCCGATCGGAGACCGCAAAAACTTCTGTCGCTGCCTCTCGCAGCAGGCTAGGTAGATGCACGAACTGGCGACATCCCGTATCCAGATCGATGCGATAACGCGAAAGAGCAGGACTATTCATAATGTCTAACCTATCCGTTTTAGACGCAGGAGGCATCCGGACGCTGTAAATCAGTAACCGGTTCTACAGCCCGGAAATTTGCGAGCGTCGCGCCGCACCTGTTTACCGGCGCTGACCAAAAACCACTCTGGCCTTAAGACTAGCCAGTCAGCCTCCCACCTGCCCCCAAATGCTGGAGAATAAACCGGTCATCTATAATCGGTAAGGTGAGTGAAGAAAAGTTTGTGCGCGCTGATGGGCGCGCTTTTGACCAGATGCGACCGTTAAAAATTACCCGCGGCTGGGCACAGCAAGCAGAAGGATCAGTCCTGATTGACTGCGGAAATACCCGCGTCCTCTGTAATGCCTCGCTAACCCAGGGGGTGCCGCGCTGGCGGCAAGATTCCGGCCTGGGATGGGTAACTGCCGAGTATGCGATGCTGCCGCGCGCTACTTCTACCCGGTCAGGACGCGAATCGGTACGGGGAAAAATTGGAGGCCGCACCCACGAGATTTCCCGGTTAATCGGACGGTCTCTACGAGCCATCGTAGATATGAGCGCCCTGGGGGAAAACACGATAGTGCTGGATTGCGATGTGCTTAGCGCTGACGGCGGCACCCGCACTACCTCGATTACCGGCGCCTATGTGGCTTTGGTGGATGCCATCAAAGTAGGACAAGAAAAAGGATGGATTCGCCCCGGCAAAGTCTTATCAGATTCGCTATGTGCGGTCTCGGTTGGTTTCATCGAAGGGAATGCCCTACTGGATCTGCCCTATGAAGAGGATTCGCGTGCCGATGTGGATATGAATATCGTGGCGACCGGCTCGGGAAAGTTCGTAGAAATTCAAGGAACCGCCGAGGGGGAAGCTTTTGATCGCTCCCAATTCGGTCAGCTGCTAGATTTAGCCGCTAAGGGAATCCAAGATATCTCTGCTATTCAAGCGGAGGCTCTTTCGTGAAGCTACCGGCCGATGCCCGTTTAATCCTCGCCACCCATAACCCCCATAAGGTACGCGAACTTGCCGAGATCCTCTCTCCCCTAATCGCAGGTTTTTCCCCGGAAATGATTGTGGGAGCCGACGGATTAGGGATCGAAGAACCGGTCGAGGACGGGGTAAGCTTTACTGAAAATGCACTGATTAAAGCGCGTTTGGTGGCGCAAAGAACCGGCCTGCCGGCAGTTGCCGATGACTCGGGACTATGCGTAGACGTTATGGGAGGTGCGCCCGGTATATTTTCAGCCCGTTGGTGCGGCCATCACGGCGACGACCAAGCGAACCTAGACCTACTGCTGAGCCAACTGGCAGACGTACCCGCAGAAAATCGCGGTGCCAGTTTCGTTTGCGCAGCAGTGCTAGTGTCACCGGCTGGTTTAGAGCGACACTGCCTCGGGAAAATGAGTGGAAAACTGCTTAGTGCCCCCCGCGGCGAAGGGGGGTTTGGTTACGACCCAATTTTTCTAGCCGAAGGGCAACAACGCTCCAATGCGGAACTAAGTCCGAGCGAAAAGAACGCCCTGTCACATCGCGGTAAAGCCTTCCGCGCCCTCGCCCCCACGATCGCGGCCACTATCGAGCTAGGCGGAAACATTACCCCTGCTCAAGCGTGCCCCTAAACGCGTCCTCCAAGGAAAAACTAAAGTTCGAAACGCATCCCGGAGCGAGCAATTTCGAGATCTCCGCGCCAGGTAGTTTTTGCTTCCTTTAACGGCACTTCTGGGTCAGTCCAGGGCTGAATATGGGTTAGCACTAATTTCTTGGTTCCCGAGTTCTGGGCTACCCGGCCGGCACGATCCCCTGACATATGGATACCACGAACCTCGTCCTCCCTGGTAAAACCGCATTCAGAGAGGAACAGATCCGAGTTGGTGGCAGCTTGTACCAAGGTGTCACACTCATCGGAATCTCCCGAGTAAGCGAAAATTACCTCTCCATTCTTACCCGGACCGGTTACTTGGAAGGAAAAAGCCGGAACCGAGTGCCAAGCCGCAAAGGGCTTGATTCGCAAGGGGCCAACATTAAATTCCTGTCCTTGCTTTATATGGTGAAACTCGAATTCCGAGCTGAAATCGTCGCGAGGACTAAACCCATCTAAGCCGCGCACCCGATCTTTTACGCCTTTGGGAGCGAACACGGGAATCGGGCCTAGTGCTCCCCGGGGATGCCAACGCCTATGCACCTGCATAGACACAATATCTGAACAGTGGTCGGCGTGCAGGTGCGAGAGCACTACCGCATCCAATTGCGTGGGATCCGTATAGTTCCACAGCTGCCCGAAAGAGCCTGGACCGAGATCAAAAACTACTGAATAAGTATGGGGAAGACCCAGCGAGTCGGTTCCTTCTGCCTGTAAGAGATAGCAGGATGCCGGGGAGGCCGGGCCGGACATGGAACCGGTTACCCCTACCACGGTCAGGATCATTTCGTGATCTCCTCCTCTTTAATTCCGTTAAAGTTAGCCCCCATGATTCGGGAGGCGAGGGCGATAAAACTGTCTTTAGCTTCGGTGCAGATGAAATGGTGATCGGCTTTTTCCGCTCCAAAGGGACGCAATATTTTTTCTTCTACCAATTCGCCATAAACTTTTCTGGCCACTGCGGATGAAGAAGAAATCAGGGACACGTTTTCTCCCATGAAATAAGAGATTGGCCCTTCTAGTAGCGGATAGTGAGTACAGCCCAGCACTAAGGTATCTATTCCCGCTTCTTTCAGAGGGGTTAAATATTCCTCCGTCACGTCAAATAGTTCCTGGGAGGCAGTGATGCCTTCTTCGGCGAACTCTACGAAACGAGGGCAGGCTTGGGTAAAAACTTCCGCCCCCATGCGAGAGAGTTTCCGCTGATAAACTCCAGATTCAATCGTGGCGCGGGTGCCGATTACCCCAATCTTGCCGTTACGTGAACGGGTCACCGCATGTTCGACTGCCGGTTGCACCACTTCTACTACTGGAATCCCTTGCTGTTCTTGATAACGAATCCGCGCCTCATCCAATACTGCGCAGGAGGCAGTATTGCAGGCGATAACCAGCATTTTAACCCCGGATTCCACCAGGGAATCCATGATCGACAGGGAATAGCCCCGCACGGTTTGCAAGTCTTTTTCCCCGTAAGGAGTGTGGGCAGTATCCCCTACGTAACGAATTTCTTCCCGCGGCAGCACATTGAGAACTGCGCGCGCAACCGTTAATCCCCCAACTCCGGAGTCAAAAATACCAATAGCGGCTTCATTAGTCACAAAAAACAGCCTAGCTAGGCCGCGGCCAGCAATCTATCGCCTGCAGTAGTGAATCTTGCCACCCAGAGAGCCATTCATAAAAGGATGATACTAGGACTTCTTCAAATTTTTCATCCCGCGACTTGGTGGCTACCTGCGGATATTCAATAGACTGCGGCTGTTCGCCTTCATCGTTATCCCCCAGGTTAAGCTTGCCAGATATGGCCAGACGCACATCATTGGTTCCGCTGAGCCAATCCCACTCTTGCCCGTTTTCAATCATGATTACCGGTCCGCTTTGCGAAGAAAGTAACTGGTAGAGGCGATCCAGGCGCTCAGCTTTCTGGGTACGTAACTGCGAATCGGTCAAGTCGCGCATAGTTTGCGCGGTTGCCTCATCCGCGGCTCCCGGCGGGAGTAAACGATCCAATGACGCGTTCTCGAGATGTACATCCCCGCCGGGGCTTTCCTCTTCACCTTCCCCTAACATGGTGGTGATTTCAAAAGGCAATACCGGTGGATCTAGGAGGGTGCGCACTTCACAGATGGCTTTCAGGAACAGATCCCGTTCAACAGTCCCCATCTGGCATTCCCATCCCCCGGGAACGGGGCGAAAGGTATTCATTGCTGATCCGGTCCGCCCAGGGTAGCGCGCAAACCATAACCGTGTAACGCCTGTACTAGGGCTTCCATTCTTTCGCGAGTGCCGGCGGCTACTTCCGTTTGCCCCTGGTTGAAAATCTCTAGTCGGGTGCGCTTAGCTTTTTCCCGCGACATTGAAAACTGGTGTGCTAACACCCTTTCTACGTATCGTGGCTGGTTAACTGGATCCCGCGAAATAGTAACCCGCCACTGCTGCAGGCGAGTACCGCCCGTGCACTCCGGGGTACCCGGGTCAGATACCAGATCATTAACCATACGTCCAGACTATTAGGAAGGCGCAGGGAATGGAGGGTTTTGAAAAATGATTTTATTTCTACGGCTACTTGGTGACTATGAATCTTGTTTTCGCCCGCGAGGCGAAAACTGGATTATCAGTCGTTTGTGAGTATGCTGAAACCATGAGTTCTTCAGTGAATACCTCTTTGTTAACTGACATGTACGAACTGACCATGGTGGATGCCGCCCTGCAGTCAGGAACCTGGAATCGGGGAGCTATCTTCGAGCTATTTGGCCGGCGCCTTCCAGCGGCGCGTCGTTTTGGAGTGATGGCGGGCAATGCCCGCATTATTGAGGCGCTGGAACGTTTTGAGTTTTCAAGTGAAGAGATTGACTATTTGTCGCGGGAAAAAATAGTTTCCGATGACTGCCTGGATTACTTGAAATCCTACCGGTTCCAGGGAAACATTCGTGGCTACACCGAAGGAGAATGCTATTTTGAATCCTCTCCCCTAATACAGGTGGAAGGCACTTTCGCGGAGTGTGTTTTATTAGAAACACTGCTACTGTCGATCCTAAATCATGACTGTGCGGTGGCCAGCGCGGCCTCCCGGATGACTATCGCCGCTCATGGGAGGCCCTGTGTAGATATGGGCGCGCGACGCACCCATGAACGCAGTGCAGTGTCAGCCGCCCGCGCCTCCTATATTGCGGGTTTTAGAGGAACTTCCTGTCTAGAGGCCGGTAAACGCTACGGGATTCCTACTATTGGAACCGCGGCACACTCTTTTACTTTGATCCACGACAGCGAAGAGGACGCCTTCCGCGCACAGCTGGCCAATCTGGGGCCCGGCACCACTCTCTTGGTGGACACCTATGATGTTCCGCGAGCAGTCGAACGCGGGGTAAAACTGGCGCGGGAAGCTGGCGGAGAACTGGGATGTGTCCGTTTGGACTCTGGAGACCTGGTGGCGGAAGCATTCAAGGTGAGGGCGTTACTGGACTCTTTGGATGCGCAAAGCACCCAGATCACGGTTACCAATGATCTGGATGAATATGCGATTGCCGCTCTTGGGGCGGCGCCGGTTGATTCTTATGGGGTGGGTACCAAGATGGTAACTGGCTCTGGTATCCCCACAGCCGCTTTGGTTTACAAACTGGTACAGCGGGTCAATGAAGACGGCTCCATTCACGATGTTGCCAAGCGTTCGACCTCAAAATCCACTTTGGGAGGACGCAAGTTTGCGGGGCGCGCCCGCGGTGAAGACGGATACGCCAGCGCCGAATTGGTAGTAGTGGCCGATAACGCCGCGCAGGCTGATGCCGAATTTGCTCGCCGCAATGCCCGCCCGCTACTGGTAGACCTGGTTACTGCCGGGGAGCCTAACCGGAGTTATATGGGTAAACAGGCGCTACAGGATGCTCAGGATCATCATATAAAGGCACGTAACGAACTGCCCTATCAGGGCTGGAGACTTTCTGCCGGAGAAGCAGCTATTCCCACCGAGATTATTGATTTAACCGAGCGTGAGGACGAAGTAGAGGCTCCCACCAGTGCAGATCCGCGAGGCTAGCGAGAGCCGGGACCGCGAAATGGCCAGTCGGGTCCACCGGAGGCGTCCATCTCTTTTTTGATCTCTACGCAGCGCGGACAGATCGGATGGTTTCGCACCTCCCGGGTGGGAACCCAGACCTTACCGCAAAGAGCAACCACCGGCTGCCCGGTAAGTCGGGAGGTAGCCAGGCGATGAGCAGACACATAATGTGCGTAACGGTCTTTATCTCCGGGCTCTTGCCTGGAAGTTTCGGGGCGCTGAAGTACTCCTACCCCACCCTCGGTCTGTCCGCTATCTGGATCCGATAAGCCGTTGCGCATTTCCATACCCTCAATCTTAACTACTCGCGGCATAAATTTGTCGGTAGCTTTGGATTTAAGGGTGACAGCTGAGGGAATATTTGCTGACCGCGAAACATTCTTTCAAGGTTTAAGCAAATAACAGTGACAGCAAAAAGGTAAATATCAATCCCAACACCGACACGATAGTTTGCACGATCATGTGGGTTTTAGTTGCTTGCCCCAAGGTCATCCCGAAACACTCTTTCACAAACCAGAAGCCGGAGTGATTAACCCAGTTCAGTCCGATAGATCCCGATCCGACGGCAATTACTATCAAAGACACATAGGGTGCAGAGTATCCGATTACTAACGGCGCCAAGATGCCGGTAGCGGACACGATGCCTACGGTAGCTGACCCGGTACAAAACGACAGCAATAGTCCGATAAACCAACCGAGGATTATCAAGTTCATATGGATAGAACCGGCAGCACTGGCGATTGCATCCCCCAGATCAGAGTCTTTCAAGGCCGCATTGAACGCGCCCCCTCCCGCAATAATCATCACCACGGTGGCGACTGCAGCCAGAGATTTGGTTACCGATTCGCGTAAGCGATCGCCGTCCCATTTCTCCTGGATCATAATTACCGCACCAGTAAAAAGCACTCCGATTAGCATCGCGATATTTGGTTGCCCCACTACTCCCGCGATAGTTTCAAAATGGCTCTTGGGAGCCACAATTTTTACCACTGCCTGGATGAGCATCAACACCACGGGCAGTAAAACGCAGCAAAAAGCCATCGGCGTGGAAATTCCGGAGCGACGAGGCGGGCTGGTCAAACCAGTTTTGGCGGTAGCCGTAGTTTGCGACCAAGCCCCGGGACGCTGAGTGGGCGCCTCTTTGGGTGCGCCAAAAGCATCGGGAGTTTGGGTGCGGTCTTGAGCTAGTTCTGCGAAAGAACCGGTTTCTTTATAAATCTTTTCTGCTTCCTCATAGGTGGTGCCCGCGTATTGGGTGACTAGCGAAGCAGGTGGCTCTAGCTTGATTCTAGGAGCAATGAAATTGCCGTATATCGGGCCTGCCAAAATCACCGTAGGAATCGCACACAGCAGACCCAACAGAATCGTCAGCCCCATATCGGCGTTCAGGGCCTGCACCCCAATAATGGGACCTGGGTGCGGGGGCACCATGCCGTGTAGACAACACAGGGCGGCAATCGCCGGGATCAAAGTTCGTAGATACCATTGCTGCGGCCTGCCGGCTCGTACCTCCAGACGCAGCGCTACCGCATAGATAACCGGCATTAGCACTACTAGCCCTACCTCAAAGAACATCGGGATCCCCAGGATGAAGGCCACTCCAGTTATTACCCAGGGAGCAGCTTTCGGGGAGGCATGATCGAGGACGAAGTCGGCGATATTAGAAACCGCACCCGAATCCGCTAGTAATTTACCTAGCATTGCTCCCAAGAAGACCAACACCCCGGTATTTCCCAAAATCTTTCCTGATCCGGCCATGAGGGTGTCGGGGATCTCTGATATGGGCTCTCCTGCGGCGAGGGCTGTTAGGAAAGCGACGATGTAGAGAGCTAGGAAAGGGTGCATTTTGGTGCGCCAGTTAATCAAGACTACTAAGAGAACTATGGCACCAAATAGGACCCCAAGAAGATAAATTGTGTGTCCATCCATACCGGGAGTATAGACGCTATAAAGAAAGAAAAAAGACAATATGTGAAATGAGTCACCTAAAGAATGACTCGGTGTCACAAAAAGAAGGACTTGATCAGCATCTTTAGCATACGTAAAATTAACGTAAACTAACTTTAGATGAACATTACGAGAACTGGCTCACAAAAAGTGTTAATCTCCGTTTGTTATCCACGTGGGAGAGAAAATATGCAACAGCCTAACGCCACCGAGCTACTCACCCAACCTTGGGACGTGATAGTTATCGGAGGTGGAAACGCCGCAGTCGTTTCCGCCATGTCCGCCCAAGACCAAGGGGCAAAAGTACTGATTCTAGAGAGGGCAAATAAGACTTTTCGCGGAGGTAACTCCCGGCACACCCGAAATATTCGCTGCATCCACGATGCCGATTTTCCCTACAATACCGGCGCCTATACCAAAGAAGAGCTATGGAAAGACCTCTGCTCAGTAGGTACCGGTCCTTCCGATGAAGAAATCGCTGCCCTGACAGTAGAAGAAACTAGAACTGTGCCGCAATGGATGATGGATCATGGCGCCCTCTTTCAGCCGCCTCTGGCGGGTACTTTGCACTTAGGACGTACCAATACCTTCTTCCTCGGCGGAGGAAAAGCGCTGATAAATAACTACTACCGTTCGTTGCGATCGCGCGGAATTCCGGTTCTGTATGAATCCAGCGTGGAACATATGGACTTTGATGGCAACACCTGTACCGGTTTGACCGTAATGCATAGGGGTCAAAGCTACCAGGTAAAGGCCAAGTCTTATGTGTGTGCTGCCGGTGGATTTGAAGCCAATGTTGACTGGTTAGCCAAATATTGGGGGCCGGCCGCCTACAACTACCATATCCGCGGGCCGAAAACTAATGACGGCACCATCTTGCGGTTGTTACTAGATGCGGGAGCTGACCGGGCTGGTCAGCCTAAAGGATTCCACGCGGTAGCAGTCGATGCCCGCAGCCCCATGTTTGATGGCGGAATCGCTACCCGCCTGGACTGCATCCCCTTCGGGATGGTACTAAACCGCGACTATAAACGTTTTTACAATGAAGGCGAAGAGATCTGGCCTAAACGTTACGCGATTTGGGGACGCAATATCGCTCAACAGCCAGATCAAGTGGCCTACGCATTTTGGGATTCCAAAGCCAAAGGGCTATTTATGCCCCCCATGTATGGAGTTTTCAAATCCGACACTATCGCCGGGGTAGCTCAGCAGATGGGGCTAGAGGGCTCGCGTGCCGAGGAAGCGGTTCGGCGCTTTAACAGCGGTATCGCCCCGGATGCTAATGAGCGTTTCGACCCCTCAAAGAAAGACGGTGTAGGCACCAACGGGCTAGAGCCGGAGAAAACTAACTGGGCGCGCGCCCTCGACACTGGCCCCTTCTACGGGATCAAAATGGCACCGGGAATTACTTTCACTTACATGGGGGTGAAGGTTAATACCCACGGGCGGATTCAAATGACCGATGGCGGACAGTTCACCAACCTGTTTGCTGCCGGTGAAATCATGTCCGGAAACGTATTATCCAGCGGCTATATGGCCGGATTCGGGATGGCAATCGGAACCGTTTGGGGACGGATCTCAGGTAGGGAGGCAGCGCAAAATGGCAACAAGTGAAGTTAGTACCGCTAAAGGCGGAGCAGTTTTCGCTGAAGGACGCCGGCAACTAGCGATTTGTAATGCCTGTCGCTACTGCGCGGGTTACTGCCCGGTTTGGCCAGCTATGGAACGCCACCCTTCGCCCTCGCGCGAAGAAATGGAACAACTGGCAAACCTGTGCCACGACTGCAGGGACTGCTACACCGCCTGCATGTACACTCCCCCGCATGAGTTCGGTCTTAACCCGCCTAAATTATTTGCGGAAATACGCCAAGAAACCTATGAACGCTATATTTTCCCGTTCAAACTTCCCCGAGGTATCTCCGGGATTCGCGGCCTGGTGTTGATTTTTATTCTCTGTTTGCTGGCGCTGTGCGGTATCGGGTATTTCTTTGGTACTGAAAACTGGCTAACTACTTCCAGTGGGCAAATCTACGATGTGTTCGGACACATGGCTTTAGTGCTGTTCATGTCGGCGTGTTTGCTTTACGGTTTAGTAGTTACTATTGCGGGCACGACGAAATTCTGGCACGCGATCCGCAGTGAGGGTTGCACCTTCTTTAGTTTTTCTAACTGGGGAAAGACTATTAGCGACATTTTGGTGTTGCGCCATATGAGTGGCGGGCAGGAAGGCTGCTCCTATGTGGGCGGGGAGCCGTCTAGCAAACGCAAAGTAGGACACCAGCTGCTCATGTACGGTTTCATTGCTACTTTCCTAGCTACGGTAAGCGCGGCATTCATGCAATACGTGCTGGGAATGATGCCACCCTATTCTCTATTGTCAGTTCCGGTGATTTTAGGATCCGTCGGAGGCCTAGCGGCTCTAGCAGGTTCCATCATGCTAATGGCGCTAAAGCCAAAATCTGATCGCAAGGAAACTACCGAACGCATGTGGCAAGCTGATCATTCTCTGCTGGGCGGGCTAATGGCACTGATGCTCACTGGTTTCTTGGTGACTGTTTTCCGGGGCGGAGCGGTGTTCCCCTCCGTACTGATTTTGCATTTAGCCATGGTGGCAACCGCTTTCTTGGTGTTCCCGCGTACCAAGTTCGTGCACCTATTCTTCCGCGCTATCTCTATTTATCAAGATAACTTGGAAGTGCGTGCCCACATGCAAGCATTGCAAGCAAAGAAGGGATAAGACGCAGCCGCTTACGTCTTTGAGTAAGAACACGGGGCTATTAGAGTTTCGAGGACGAGGACGCCGGGCTAGTTATATTACTAGACAGTCCCCGGGGGATGCATAGTTGTGCACCCTCAAAAATGTGAAGTACTACGGTAGCTATTGACTAGCGGAGAAAAATATTCGAAAATGAAAGGCGGCGTTCGCGCCAGTTGTTTTTTAACTTCATAGGGGTCGATCGGTTTCGACAGCTGGTATTGGTTGCAGAGAAGCGTGCCGAGAATGTGAAGTCATCTCGCTAACGTCCTTCACAAAACAATAAGTGCTAAACATAACCGCACTGACTTCGCTCTAGCTGCTTAAGCAGAGCCTTTAAAAGTCCGTCAGCTCCGGGGGTGCTTCTACCTCGGTTCCTGGCGTCGTTTTTCAGGAGCCACTGGCTGCAGTTTTCGTCAATGGGATTGCAGCGACACTTTACAGTGACTGAGCCTATAGAATCTCTAGTTTGCCAAGTGGATTCAGGCTGAGAAAAAGCTCAGGCAAACTGCGCACGGAGAAGAATGCAGGAGTACCAGTTGGACCGGGGTTCGATTCCCCGCGGCTCCACTAAGACGAACTCGAACGGCAAGCAAGTTTGCTTGTTAGTGAGAGTGAGGAAATAGTGCGTAATCCCGTCAGGGATTACCTGCACCACTAGGACACTCATTTTGATACAAAGTGAGCGTCCTATTTTTATGCCCTAAAACCTGGCGTTTCGCCTTGTCGGGGTTGTTTTATCGATTTAGGTGGCTGTGCTGGTTAACTGTTGGAAACGTCGCTGGCTCGGCACAGTTTGTCAGATTCCTAGGCTGACGGAAGGTTCCGATAAACAAGCGCCAAAAAACTTGCCAGTAGCGGTCTTAAACCAAAAACACAAAAACCATTAAACGTTTTAGCTCAAGATCCATTCACTAATCCGCCACGCTACGAAAAGCTTGTCGGAAACCTATCCGGCTACTATTCACGAAGAATCAATATCCAACACCATCTGGTCTACAAAGTATTACCAGAACAAAAAACAGTTCTCGTGTTGCGGATGTGGACACACTATGAATAAAACGCATGGAACAAAATAACTCTCCTGGAGCGTACGCAGCGTGGTGTCGTGACAGGCCTTTAAGCCGGGACTTTTCCTCGCACCCTTCCGCCCGCGGCTTCAATTTCCCTCAGCGATTCTGCCGCTCGTTCTTGGGAGACCGGGGCGGTCTTGTCCGCGAATACCGTCACGGTGAAGCCGTCGTCAAGGGCATCCAGGGCGGTTGCCCGCACGCAGTGATCCGTGGCGATGCCGACCACGTCCAGGTGGGTGATGTTGCGATCCTTAAGCCATGCTGACATCGTTTCGCCCGAAGATGCGTGGCCCTCGAAGCCAGAGTAGGCGGCCTCGTATTCGCCCTTGTAAAAGACCTCGTCAACCTCAGATGCGTCGATCTGGGGGCCAAAGTCAGCGCCCGTGGTGCTCTTCACGCAGTGCGGGGGCCAGGAGTCCACGAAATCCGGGTTATCCGAGAAGTGCGTGCCCGGGTCTATGTGCCAGTCTTTGGTAGCCACGATGTAGGCGTAGTCATTGCCATGCTCGCGCACATAGTCCGCGACGGCGGCGGCAGCAACATTGCCCATCTTAGTGCCGAGCGATCCACCGGGAAGAAAATCGTTCTGTAGATCAACCAACACCAAAACCGAAGAATCACGAGAGGTAGTCATAACAGTCATTCTAGACAACTGCGTTGTTTTTAAAAAGGGAAGCGGATCTCCCGGAAACATAAAAGGAGGAGCACCCATAAAGGTGCTCCTCCGATTAACGCGAGCTTAGCGCGTGATGGTTTTGATGAACGGGGTGTCCTCGCTGGAGGTGCCCACGTAAACCTTGTATTCGCCATCGCGGATAACGAAATCTTCCGCAGCCTTGCACCAGACACCGAACGGGTGGTTGGTGGCGGCCGGGTCGATGACGATGGTCGCGGACTTGCTCTCGCCGGGCTCGAGCTGAACCTTCTGGAAACCAACCAGAGGCTTCGGCGGCTGACCGTCCTCGGGGATACCCAGCTCTTCAATGCCCTTGACATGGCGCTCCAACCGAATCTGGGCGGCAAGCTGCTCCATCTCCTCGGCCGTCTCGCCCTGGTT
The DNA here is from genome assembly GCF_002848005.1 of Varibaculum cambriense. Lineage (GTDB taxonomy): Bacteria > Actinomycetota > Actinomycetes > Actinomycetales > Actinomycetaceae > Varibaculum > Varibaculum cambriense_B. Next base: position 113,107 of record NZ_PKHX01000009.1, read on the forward strand.
GGCCAAGTCGTAGATATTGATAGTTTCCATTTGAAATGCTCTTGGATGAGACTAGACGTCGTTGAACTATCAGGTTATTTTTTGGGGAGGGGCCTGAGCGTTACTATACTCTGTTGCTATATAAAAGTGCGTTTTCCTTTACCCACGAAAGAGCGAGAATTCTAGTTATGCGAAGTGGAATCAAGCTGATCGCGTTTATAACTGCAATAATGCTATCGATAAGCATGGCTGGTTGCTCGGGGAATGAGACTGTGCAGACTCGGGTTTATCACGGCTACAAGAAGATTCTGGAAAAGCCCGATCAGATAGATTTCGGTGGCGAGATTGATCCAGACAAGGGCAAAATCAGCTATGAATTGGTTTATTTCGGCTCGGAAGAAGCTCCCAAGCTGCTAGTGATGGCGCCCACCCGGCAAAATGTTAAAACCAAACTGGTGAAGGTGTATTCCTTTGACGCTACCTCAAATACGATCGTCGATCCAGGAGAAAGCCTAGTAGTTGGTAGGGACGAGGACGGCAGGCAGCTAGGGGCGATATCGGTTAAGGATGACAGCTCGGCCCTGGTCTACCGTTCGTCGTCACCGAAAGAAGAATCTGCATCAACAGAATTGATCACTTTCGGCGACGGCAAATTGCAGAAGGATCTTGAGTGGAGCGGTAAGATTTCAGAGACCCCTAAGGCTACCGAAGAGCAGCAGCTCGGATTCAGCCAACTTACCGATGACCAAAAATTGGTTAAATACTCCAAAAACGAACTTCCTACGAACACCGAGATAGCAGCGTTTAACGATGGCCAGCTGAAAGAAATCCGCGCTAAAGCCCATCAAGCCTATTCTGGGGTCATTAAAAACCCTGCAGACTATTTCTCTGATAACGACACAGTTAAAGAGCCTTTCAAGTATTCGCTCGTTTATCTCAACGGGCTGGACGTTCCCGCGCTGCTGCTTAGCGGCCAAATGGATGCTAGTTCCGAAGACAATAAGGTGTTTCTCTTTGACGAAGAGGCGGACAAGGCATTTGAAGTCAAAAGCCCAGAGCAGCTGTCCACAGGGGTCGGAGCAGGACCACGGTATTTCCTCGAAGCGTTCCTAAACGAAGATGGCCTAGTTCATGTCTATATTTCCGGTGGCACCGGCGAGTCCATTTTTAAAAGACTGTTCCTGTCCGGCAGCGAGTTTAAAGAAGAAACCATCTGGGAAGGACGCATCGATTCAAAGCCCGAGTGGAAAACATTCGCGCCATTCTTTTTAGACGTTTCTTCTGCTGATTTCCTGGATGCCTATATCGAAGGAAAACTGCCTACCAACGAGGCTATCGATGACTTCGCGGCACACTTTAAAGACGAACCGCAGCAGGAAGAGCAGCAAAAAGAGCGCCCAAATCCAACCGACAGTAGAGTTTCGGATGCCAAGGCAGCCGGCAAAACAGTCATCTCCGGCACGGTGCTTCAGATGAATACCGTGGAGCTGGTGGATCTGCAGCTTAGGCAAGGTGTTCTGAGCGAGACTGAAAAGCAGACTTTCTACATGCAAGACAACGTGGGGTCTGGCAATGGGCAGACTTATTACGTGCTGAAACTTGATCAGCCGCAAGATATTACTTGTCACAACGGCGGTGACCCCGGCGATCGTACTGAGTCGGGTAGAACACTGCTCAGCCTTCCTGACGATGCCGCAAATTACGTCGGGAAACATGCGCACGTCATCATTAACCAGTGCTACTGGCAAAGCGATGTTTCCTTACCTTCTTTACAACCTCGAGGACACGAGGTGGAGATAATTCCGGGCTAGCCCATGCCCCCTTCGGTATAGTCAGCGCCGACTCTGCGAACGTGTGTAGCCATGCGCTGAGACCGGGTCAAATAAGCTACGAACCTCGCGACCAAACGGCCTAGTGATCATCCGGTCCGGGACGCCAGACGGCGCCATTTAATCGGTTATTAATACTCACTGGCAAGACTACGGTTTCAGGCATAACTGATAAAATCATCGCGGCCTTAGCGCAGTGATCACGTAGTGGCGGATCAACTCGTGACCTGCGGGTAGGCCACAGTTTCTGTCGATTTCGGCGACGCCATCCACTGGATTAATCTGGATGTCCGTCGCTCCGGTTTCTTCGAAACAGCGCAGATAGGCTTCCATCGATTTTTCCAAAGCCAGCGGGAGTTGACCTTGCAGGTCTGGGTTGTAGACATGGGTGAATTCGTCCGGCCCGCCCTCGGAGTCCACCTTGATCTGAGTGTTGATGCCATGCGGGAAGTGATTGGCGTCCGCGCAAAACAGCAGGCCGCCGGGTCGAAGAACGTGCAGTCACTCTCGGATCGCCTGCACGGGGTCTAGTAGCGTCCACAAGAGAAAACGGTTAGTGATCACTTCTACAGCAGCCCAGATAGGAAGCCTGCCACCATACTTTTTATTGTGGTGAGCCACGAAATCTTCACGAGAGGCGCGTAACTCTTTTTCGTAACGTCCCAGCCACTTTAGATACCCGGCAGACGACCCCTCGCCGTCAGATGCTTGTGCTAGCGGCCCGAGAGCATTTGGGTGTAGATGCGCGAAAGTGTCGATGCGGCCGAGTTCGTGCCCAAGCATGGAGCGCACCGAAAGCTCTATCGGAGCAAGACAGGCAAACACAATCTCACGAAGCTTGCAGTCGAACATATAGACGGCAGCTACACCATCCAAGGTCGTGCCCTCGATAAAACTATCAGCACGTTTCTCCGGTTCTAGTAGTTTGCGCCATGAATACCAGTATCCCGAAAGACGATAGTAATTCACCTGTTCGAGTAGCCGGCACGCTTCAGAATCAGATTCGATTAGCATGCCGCGTTCACGCAGCAAAGCTATCTGCTCGCCATGCGTTTTGAACTGCTTGGCCAAAGGAGCATCTAGAGACTGTGGCATCACCAACTCCTACTCGGCCGTAGAAACAATGAGGACCGGCCCTGGACCCTCACGGGCGGAAAAAGACACACAATTGGGGGTGCGGATTGTTTTTTGGACAGTTTTAGATTACCGGTTGGTAGTGGTTTCTGTATTGTTTTATGGTTATTCCGCCGAGGGTTA